>NZ_JALNMJ010000001.1 GCF_023156505.1 Roseibium sediminicola
GACGAAACGAAGACGTTCCTCCATTTTGGACACCTCTTGCCACGGCATCTACACCTCCCGAAAAACGGAAAGTGTTACCCATGTGTCCGGAACGTTCTGTCACCTATGTCTCAGGTCGGGCAAAGTTACCCGACGAAAAGAGCTTGCCCGCGCTAGGGATACGCGTGTGGTTTGCGCCGACTTCAGGCTGTCGTCAGATAGGCCGCCGTGACCACCTGTCCGCCAAGGCCGCGTTGTTGCGGATGAGGCCGCAAGGTCAGCGATTGAAGCAGATCGACCTCATTCTGGTCGTCCGCCAATTCCAGGCTCCAGACGCGGAAATCCGTCAGTTCATAGGCACCGAAGGACGTTAGCATGGCGACGTCCGATGCGTCGTGACCTCGAACCATCAGGATCCGGCCGATTCTGGGAACATTGTAACGCGCATCGAAAGTGTACCAGCGGTCATCAAGATAGACTTCGAACCACGCGCAAAAGTCGTCGAAGCCGGCATCTGGAACACCGATGTCTCCAAGGTAGCCGCTGGCGTAGCGCGCCGGAATGTTCATGGCCCGGCACAGGCTGATCGCCAGATGGGCAAAGTCGCGGCAGACGCCGGTCTTCTCCGACAGCACATTGCTTGCGGTCTTGTCCGGCCGGCCGAACTTGTAGTCGAACGTGACGTGGTTATGGACGAAGTCGCAAATGGCCTGCACCCTGGGCCAGCCCGCCTCGGTCTGACCGAACTGTTTCCACGCAAACTCCCCCATAAGGTCACTTTCGCAATAGCGGCTGGCGACGAGATAGGTGAGCGTCTCGTGAGGCAGGGCCTCCAGCGGCAATTGCCGGGCCTCGGGTCGGGCTTCGTCGGCCACTCCGTCAACCTCCACGATGCTGTCCGACCAGAAGGTTGAAGTTCCTTGTGGTGCCGTGGCGCGGGTAACGCGATTGCCAAAGAGATCCGTATATTCGCAAAGGGTGTCTATGCTGGAATTGCGCACCCTGTCTTCGCCGATCCGCCGGCCCGCAAAGCTGTTGTGAACGGACAGGGCCAGCAACATGGGTACCGGTGCCGGACAGGTCACCGTGATTTCGAAGCCGATACGAATGAGCACTGGGAATGTCCTTGCTTGAGGAGGGGATTGGGTCCAAGCTGAAGCGCTTCCGGAGCGACGGACATCCAATTGCTGCAAGCGGTGGCATTAAAGGTCTCAATGACAAACGCCATTCGCATCGTGCACACTACACGATATCGCTATAGCCAGCCCGTTAAATTCGGTACGCATGAGCTTTTGTTGCGGCCACGGGACGGTCATGACATGAGGGTGATCTCTTCGGCGCTCACCATCAGACCGGAGGCGCGGTTGCGCTGGCATTTCGACACATTCGGCAATTCCGTCGTCAGGGCAGATTTTTCCGAGGCCGCCGATATGCTGGAAATCCGAAGCGAACTCTTGTTGCGCCGCTTCTCGCATGTCGATTTCCTGGTTTCTCCGGACCGCGTTGGAAGCCGGTATCCGTTCCGGTATGCCAAGGAGGACCAGATCGATCTGGCCCCCTTTATGAGGCTGGAAAATCCGGATGAGGAAGCCGTTCTCGCCGGCTGGCTCAAGCGTCAGGCCGTTTCGGAAGCAACGGAAGTTCTTGCGTTTCTGCGCGCTCTCGCCGACACGATCAATGGGGCCGTCGATTATGTGCGCAGGGACAGCAGCGGAACGCAAACGGCCGCGGAAACCATAGAAGCCGGGTCGGGGAGCTGCCGGGATTTTGCCCTGCTCTTCATGGAGGCGGCGCGCTATTACGGTTTTGCCGCCAGATTCGTGACCGGCTACCTGAACCTGGCATCGGACAACGACCAGGAGCATGTCGGCGGCGGAGCGACACATGCCTGGGCCGAGGTGTTTCTGCCCGATGAAGGCTGGATCGAGTTTGATCCGACCAATCGGATCGTCGCCAGTCCGAATCTGATCCGTGTAGCGGTTACGCGAACGCCTTATCAGGCGCTCCCGGTCAGCGGAACATATGAGCAGCGCGCCGGGACACAGTTCTTCGGAATGGAAGTCGATGTCGAGGTGGGCTTGGAGAAATATGACGCCGCAGTCGCGGTTTGAAGGACAATAGCGAATTGGAACCTGTCTAGCTTTTGCCGTGCACTTGAACCGGGCAACATGCCCCCCCCTGCGAATGCTCCAATTCCGTTCTTTTCATCGCGTTCGTAAGACCGTTCCCCAAAACGGATGGCCATTTGGACATTTGTAGAGGCGGTTTTACGGTCTGTCGTTTGTATTTGGGGGAATATTTTTCAAGAAAGATCGTTGATCATCATGATTTATAGGAATATCGAATTCCTTTTATTTGGATTGCTTGATGCTTTTACAGTTGAAATTATTTGAGAAATATATATCTTGGGTCCGTAATTATTTTATTCGTGAGTTCCATCGAAAAAATCGTTTGGGCGCTTCACCGCAACCTGATGTGCATTTCAGGAAATCCAGACGACTATTCGAGAAAACAGAACTGTCAACGCGCCACATCAGCCGATTGCTCAATGCATCTGCGATGCTGGCAAACCGACAAGCGTTCGCTTTCTTGCAAGGCGGCCGCATCGCATCGGGTTGCAGCACGGTAATAAATTCAGATCCGTTTCAACAGGAATAGAAGGGACCAAAATCTCATGACCGGCAAGATTGTCCGTAGCCACGGCACCACGCCTTCAGGCGACAACTCCAGGCATAGCTTTGATATCGGCCAGGCAGTCTATCTGCGCGAAGGTTTCGGTAGAAACCAGTTGTCCAGTGACATGTTTCACATCACGGGCCGGCTGCCATCCGAGGGTGGTTTGCCGCAATATCGCATTCGTGGCGACAAGGAAGCCTATGAGCGGATGGTGACCCAGGACCGGATCGAGGCCGTCGGCAACCGCACGGACGGTTCCAATCAGAGCCTTATCGACAAGACGTTCGGCTAGGATCTATGGCACCGGCTGTCCTCTGCCGGTATGCCTGACCGGCGCACAGCGTCTCGCCACAAGAACTGCGATTTGCGGATAGCCTAGCGCGTCGCCCTTTCCTCGCGGAAGGACACCAGGCGCAGCATCGTCTCATCCCAAAGCACCAGGTTCACGCATTTCAGGCTTTCAAGGAACGTGATCCGGCTGATGCCTTTCAGCTCCGGGAAATCTTCAAGCACTTCCGGCAGGCGGTAGAAGGGAATCCTGGCCGCCAGATGATGCACATGATGAATGCCGATATTGCCGGACAGCCAGCGCAGCGGGCGGGGAAGGTCATAGTGTGAACTGCCATGCAGGGCCGCGTGCTGGAAATTCCAGTCGCTGTTTTCGGCCCAGTGGGTGTCCTCGAACTGATGCTGGACATAAAACAGCCAGACGCCGCCCGTCGCCGCCATCAGAGTGATCGGGATCTGTACCAGCAAAAACGGCACCAGGCCGACCGTCCAGATCATGAGTGCGACCGGCAGGCAGATGGCCAGATTGGTGGCAAGCGTTGAAACCCAGGGCCGTGCGCCCGCATTCATGAGCCCCACAGGCAACCTGTACTGACAGACAAACAGCCAGGCGGGCCCAAATCCGAACATGACCAGAGGGTGACGGTAAAGCTTGTAGCGCAGGCGCTGCCAGCGTGATCGGGCGCGATATTCCGCGACAGTGAGCGTATCGATGTCGCCGACGCCGCGCCGGTCCAGATTGCCGGCAGAGGCATGGTGAACGGCATGGGTCCGGCGCCAGTAGTCATAGGGTGTCAGCGTGAACACACCGATCAGGCGCCCGATCCAGTCGTTGAGCGGGCGCTGTGAGAACAGCGAACCGTGACCGCAATCGTGCTGGAGAATGAACAGCCTCACCAGAAATCCGGCTGCGGGCACGGTTGCCAGCAAGCCCCACCAATGGCCGTTCATGGCTGCATAAGCGGCGAACGCCCAGAGCAGTGTGAAGGGCGCGACTGTTATCAGGATTTCAAAGATGCTGCGCAGAGGACGCGGCTGCCTGTACTCGGCCAGCGCTTGTGTCCAGGAGCGTATTTCCGAATTGGAAAGGGAGGTTTCGGCGGCACTTGATGTCACCTGATTTCCAGTCTTGTTTTCTGGTGAATTGGTTCAGGTCACTGCGCGCGCGTCGCAAAACCGACTAGAGCATATCCCGATCAGGCTAACTTAGCTCTTGGCACGCGTTTTTCTGGGTGCGCGGGCGCCCGGTTTGCCGACAGAACTGGTCGCTGCGGCCTCCTGAGCAAGGCGGGCCGCTTTCAACCGTGCGGTTTTGGCATCTCGAACATCCGCTTCGGCCTGATTGATTTCCCGGGCGACGCGCCGGGTTGTTTCCGCCTTGGTCTCTGCAGTTTCTCGCCGCGGTTTCATCCGTTCGGCTTCGTCTTTCATCGAGGTCATGGCCTCAATTCCTTCCTACGGCATTGATACAAGGTCCAACGACAAAAAAGGCCGGGCTGTAAACCCGACCTTTCGTCTCGTCCGTCTTGTCCCTGCCAGTACATCCGTGGTCAGGGACCAGGACGAGACCTTAAGCTGCCTGCAGGTTGTCTGCGCTGGACTTGCCGGTGCGGCGGTCCTGGACAACTTCAAAGCTCACCTTCTGGCCTTCGACGAGCGGCGGCATGCCGGCGCGCTCGACAGCGGTGATGTGAACGAACACGTCAGCTGCGCCGTCTTCCGGCTGAATGAAGCCGAAGCCTTTGGTGGAGTTGAAGAACTTAACGGTGCCAATGGTCATAACGATTACCTTTCAATCGGTCATGAGAGTAGCCCGCCACGCGGCATGCGGAGCGGTCCAAATAGTCGAGATTGATAGGGAAGATCGTTCAGGCCGCAGAAAACTGCGCAGTCACAAAGTTCATCAAACAATATCGATGCTGCGTATTTAGATGAAGATCGTGTCTGAAACAAGGCTGCCGTCGAAAGTATTTTTGTATCTACTCTTCATGGCTAAATATTTTTTAATAAATGAGACATTTTTTTGAGGTGGTTTTTGCAAAATGCGGCTGAAGTCAGCCATTTTTTATACGGCTCGTTCTCGTTGAGCCCGAGCTGACACAAATTCTTTGCCTGCTGCAACGGAGGCTCTCAGCCCAAGCGAGTTGGCCTGCCGGTCCGGATGTAAAAACCGCAACAGGTGCCGCTTGCCCGCATTCCTTGTCAGGATTAGCGTGTGCGCTGCTGGTTCCGCGTGCCGAGTCGCGCGCGGGATCTTTATCCGATGTTTTTCAAAAGAGGCCCTCGATGGCACAGTTGCCGAATTCGCTCGAAGCCCGCGACAGCGCGGTGCAGCTCCATTCCTATGCCGATGCCCGCCGCCAGGAGGAAATGGGCGCGCTGGTGATCGACAAGGGTGAGGGCATCTATGTCGAGGACATCAACGGCAAGCGCTATATCGAAGGCATGGCGGGCCTGTGGAGCGTTGCAGTCGGGTTCGGCGAGAAGCGGCTGGTGGATGCCGCCACGCGACAGATGGAGAAGCTGCCCTATTACCATACCTTCACCTACAAGACCCACGGACCGTCGATCGAACTTGCCGAGAAACTGATCGAGATGGCGCCGGTGCCGATGTCGAAGGTCTATTTCACCAATTCCGGCTCGGAGGCCAACGACACCGCGGTCAAGCTGATCTGGTATCGCTCCAACGCGCTTGGCCAGCCGGAGCGCAAGAAGATCATTTCGCGGGTGCGCGGCTATCACGGCGTCACGGTGGCCTCCGCCAGCCTGACCGGCCTGCCCAACAACCACCGTTCCTTCGACCTGCCGCTGCCCCAGGTGCTGCACACCACCTGTCCGCATTACCGCACCATGAAGAAGGACGGCGAGAGCGAGGCCGATTTCGCGAGACGCTGCGCCCAGGATCTGGAAGACCTGATCCTGGCCGAGGGCCCAGAGACCATCGCCGCCTTCTTCGCCGAGCCTGTGATGGGCGCCGGCGGTGTCGTGGTGCCGCCGATTGGTTATTGGGAAGCAGTCCAGCCGATCCTTAAGAAATACGGCATCCTGTTTGTTGCCGACGAGGTCATCTGCGGCTTCGGCCGCACCGGCAACATGTTCGGCACCGAGACCTACAATCTCCAGCCGGACATCATGACGCTGTCCAAGGCGCTGTCGTCCTCCTATCAGCCGATCTCCGCGCTGCTGATCAACGACGATGTCTACCAGCCGATTGCCGACGAGAGCCACAAGATCGGCGTGCTCGGCCATGGTTATACCGGCAGCGGCCATCCGGTTGCGGCCGCCGTCGCGCTGGAAAACCTGAAGATCATCGAGGAGCGCGATCTGGTCGGCCATGTGAAGGCAATAGCGCCGGTCTTCCAGAAGCGCCTGGCGGGCCTGGCGGACAACCCGTTGGTGATCGAGACCCGCGGCATCGGCCTGATCGGCGCGGCGGAACTGCATCACGAGGCGCTGGCGGCAACACCGGGCGCGCTCGGGGCCAAGACCAACGCCGTCTTTCATGAAAACGGCCTGATCTCGCGCAACATGCTCGACGCCATGGCCTTCTGCCCGCCGCTGATCATCACGGAGGCAGAGGTCAACAAGATGTTCGACATCGCCGAGGCCAGCCTGAAGTCGATCCGGGAGAGCCTGTGACCTCCTGGTCGATCGTCGGCACCATCAGCGGCACTTCCGCCGACGGCATCGATCTGGCCGAGATCGAGACCGACGGCGAGACGGTCAGCCGCTTCGGTCCGGCGGAAACGGCAAGTTACCGCGCGGACACCAGGCGCCGGGTGCTGGAAGCTGCGGCCGGCAAGGGCAGGGGACGGGACGCCTGGCCAGCGATCGCGGCGGCCGTGACAGAAGACCACGCGACGGCGATCCGCACGTTCCTGGAAACGCGCAGCCTCGCGCCGGATGCCGTCGTCTTTCACGGCCAGACGGTCTGGCACGACCCGGAAGCAGGTGAGACGGTGCAGCTGGGCGATCCGCAGGCGCTGGCCAATGAACTGGGGTTGCCGGTGATCGGTGATGTCAGGCTTGCGGATATGGCGGAAGGCGGCGAGGGGGCACCGCTGGTGCCGGTCTATCACCGGGCGCTTGCCAAGACGCTGGTCGGCGAGGACCGCGAACCGCTCTGCTTTCTCAATATCGGTGGCGTCTCCAACCTGACCTATATCGATGGCGACCGCCTGCTGGCCTTCGACATCGGCCCCGGCAACGCGCTCCTTGACGACTGGATCCGCCGGCACGGCGCCGGCGATTTTGACGCCGGCGGTGCAATCTCCGCCAGAGGGCAGGTGGATGAAGCCCGGCTGACCCAGGCGCTGTCCCATCCATTTCTCTCCGCGCCCGGCCCGAAATCCCTCGACCGCTATAGCTTTTCCGGCGACTTCGTTGACGACCTCGGCCTGGAGGACGGCGCTGCGACCCTGCTCGCCTTCACCGCCGAAGCCATCGCCAAGGCGGAACTGCTGCTGCCGTCACGGCCGACCCTCTGGCTCGTCTGCGGCGGCGGCCGGCACAATCCGGTGCTGATGACGGCCCTGTCCGACCGGCTTGCCGGCGAGGTGGTGTCGGCGGATGCGTTCGAGATTGACGGCGATGCGCTTGAAGCCCAGGCCATGGCATTTCTGGGCGCGCGGTTGAAGGCCGGACTGCCGACGACCTTCCCGGAGACAACGGGAAGCGCCAGTCCGGTGGTCGGCGGCAAACTCTATCTGCCGGTAGGGTGATTGGAGCTGTCAGGGATCTACCCGGTTCATACCCAGCGCAACCGCATGATCGGCTGTCGAAGGGACCCATCCTGTCTACGGTCCGTATGGTGGTGAGAGCGTTCGCGCGCTGAAAGTGGTGTTCATCAGCTTTGATCTCGAGGAGACGGCTCCCCTTCACTCATAACCCACATCGACAATGTCCTGGATGTCCGGCGTCTCGAGATTGTCCGCGTCGACGTAATAGGCCGGAATGTCGATCAGCGCGGGAACTTCCTTGCCTTCCATCACCTGGAAGAGCGTTTGCGCTGGTATATCCCATCAGGTAGGGATGCTGAACGACAAGACCGGAGATCTCGCCGGCCCTGAGAGCGCCCAACAGGACCGGTGCGAAATCAAAGCCGATATGGAGATAGTTGCCCGCGATCCCCATATGCTTGAGCGTGAGCAGCGTGCCGACGGTCGTGGATTCATTCGGCGTGAAAATGGCATCGAAATTCGGTCTGGACAGAAAGATCAGGGTCGTGCTTTCGCGGGCTTCCTCGACGGTCGAGCCTATATATTGCTCATGCACCACTTCCAGGTCCGTGCCTTCCAGCGCCTTCAGGAATCCTGCCTACCGCTCGGTGGTCGAGGTTACCTTGATATGCATGCGCAAAAGCGCGACGCGTCCCTTGCCGTTTAGCCGTTTGACCATGGCGCGTCCCGCAAGATACCCGGCCTGAAAATTGTCCGTCTTCACAGTGCTGGAGGGCGGTGTGCCGCCCATGTCCCGGTCGAAAAAGACGACAGGCATTTTCCGGGAGGCGACCTCCGGAACTTTCGACAGGAGATCGGCGGAATTCGGCGCAACCATGATGCCCTTGCAGCCTTCTTCCAGCGCCGACTTGATGATCAGGATCTGCCCGTCTTCGTTGCGCTCCGTGTTGGGCGAACGCACGTAAGTCTCGTATCCCTTTTCCATCGCGGCCGTCCTGGCTCCCCGAATGACCTCCAGCCGGAACATGTGTTCCGCACCGGCGGGAACGACAGCGATGCAGGCGGCCTGTCCGGTCAGACAGGAACTCAATAAGATCAGAAAAATTGCAATAAAGCGAAGATACATCTTTTCGGTTTTGCTGCGATGCAAAATAAAAATCGTTGAGGTTCCGCTATCGTCGCAGATGTTACTGCGTGGATACAACTCTTTGGGTGAGGAAAAGTTGAATTGTTTCTTTGAGTAAGCGGGAAACTTCAGAATATTGAAGATTTTTCGCCTGACTCGATCTTGCCCCCAGTGTGAAAAATACCAAGATGCCTGTCAGGCGCCCATGCAAAAAGAACTGAGGGGAGCGCGCCCAGCCATGCTCCCCTTCAAACATCGATCCGAAACAGGAAATGCTTCAACGGGCCTGTACGAGTTCAAACCGGACCCAGCCATCCTTGACCAGCGGCGGGTAATCGATGAAAGCGTGCTGCCCGCAAGCGCCGTTCTGGTACCAGACATTGATACCGCGGTACCGGGCTTCCATCCGTCCGTTCGTCAGCGTTGCCGTCAGCTCCGGCCAACTAGCGGGAGAGGCCAGCAGGCTGGTCCGCAGGCCTGCGCAGCCCGCCGGGCCGGGAGGTTGTTGACGGGGGGTGGTGATGCCCAGGATAGTCCGGCCGGTGACCGACTCGCCAGAGCGCTGGCCAGTGAAGACGACGTCGCCAAGTTCCAGGGTTGTCCATTTCTGAAAATAGTCCAACAGGTCGGCCGGTACCCGTTCGAGCCGGCCGGTCACCTTGCCGTTCTGCTCGTCGACACGCAGCGTGGCGCCTTTCAGGCTACCGACCTCTACGATCCAGAACCGGGGTGCGTTGCTTGCAGCGCTCGTTGATTTGCCGTCGGTTGATGTCTTGTTTGAAGCTGTTTCCTCCGATCCGGTGTCGGTCGGGCGGGGGGAGGCCTGATCGCGCGGCGGACGCGGGCCGCCGGATTCCGAAGCAGCATTGGCACGGCGGTCGCCGACCACTGTCGGCCGAGGCGTCGTGCAGGAGACCTGTCCGTTTCTCACCTTGTAGAAAGGCGCGCCGGATTCGCTCCCGCAGACCGCCGAGAGATCGATCGGTGCCAAGGTAAATCCGCCCGTTGCGCCGGGTTGCCGGCAGTGATGCGGGTTGTCCGGGGTTTCGGCAACGAACTGATAGCTTCCGTTCGCAAACCTGGACCGGCAATAGTCGACAAAGGTCTCCGTTTCAACGAGCGTATCATTGGCCGCTACGGGGCCTGGGCCCGCCGCACAGATGATCCGGTCTCCCAGAAGACGGTAGCCGGACGATCCCGTCGTCAGCTCGCAGGCCCGGTCCAGGTCAATCCCCTGCAGGACACCGGCCTGGCCGCAATAATGGCCCGCGCCCCAGCTCTGATTGCGCTTGAGATAGGCGCTGCCCGGAAAGGCTTCGCGGCAAAAGGCGCTGAAATCCGCGTCCTGCTCCGGAAACGCTGTTTGCGCCTGGGCCGGTGCGGCGAATGCGGCAAGCGTGAACAGGGCGCAGGCGAACGAAACCGCGGTTTTCATCGTGACATACTCCGTCTGTTTCGGGTGCGCGGGCAGGTGCGCAGCCAGGTCTGGTGCATCTCGTCAGAAAGTGGGGGCGGTGAGGCTCTCTCGGTGTGCTGAAGATCACGCCGAACGCCTTTCAACGTCACACTCGGGCCGTTTCCGGCCACAAGGCGTGGTTTTGAGGGCGGCAGCCGATGGATCTCTTCTGCCAGCGGGTCTCATGAAGGCGCCGGCTCTCTTGCGCGGATCCCCGCTTGCGGCTAACCAGAATGCATGAATGGATCTGAAATCTATCGTCGGCTGATCGGTCTGATCGAGGAGCGGGTGCTGAAACCCGGAGACCGGCTGCGGGAAGCAGACCTTGCAGAGGAATTCGGCGTGTCCAGAACGCCGATCCGGGAAGGGCTGAAACGTCTTGAGGCGCAGGGCCTGGCGGTGCACGAGCCCAACCGGGGCATGGTCATACCGACTCTGGATCACGGTCAGATCAACGAAGTCTATTTCATGCGGGAGGTGCTGGAAGGCACCGCCGCGGGCCTGGCCGCCAAACATGCCTCGAAACCTGAAATCGAGATCCTGCAGGACCTGGTGACCGCCGACCGAAAACGCATCGCCGACAAGGACAGCCTGGTGCGCTCCAACCGGGAGTTTCACCGGCGCCTGTGCCTGGCTTCGCACAACCGGTACCTGGTCGACCAGATTGATCATCTGCGCCTGTCGCTGATCCTGATGGCCGGCACCACGCTGGACACGCCCGAACGGCGCGAGACGGCGGTCGAGGAACACGCGGCCATCGTCAACGCCATTGCCAGGGGCGATTCAGAGGCGGCGGAAGCCGCAGCACGGCTGCACATCGCCCATGCGCACAAGACGCGGCTGCAGCAGATCTGACTTTGGAGACTTCTGTCAGGCTCAGGCCGGTTTGCCGGAATATTGCTCGTAATACTCGGTGATCACCTGCCGGGCGAAGGCGCCGATGCTGGCATAGTCGGCCTCTGTCAGGTTGGCCAGCGAGACGCGGGCCGAGGCATCGACCACCTCAAATCCCTTGCCGGGCAAGAGCACGACCCCGGTTTCCTCCGCCAGGCGGAACAGGAAGTCGTAACCCTTCTTGTTGGCGACGAACCAGTCGGCGAACGCGTCGCCATAGAGACGGCCGCTCAGGTGCTGCAGGTTGATCAGCGTGTAGTAGTTGACGTCATTGGGTTCGCGGTGCGGTTTGACGCCCATATTGAGTTCCAGGGTGCAGAAACGCTTTCGGATCAGGCTCTTGGCGGCATTCTTGTAGCGGTCGTCCCGGTCGAGCAGACCGGCAAACGCAAAAAGCATCATCTGGATCTGCTGTGGCGTCGACGCACCTGCGGTGTGGTTGAGCGCCACCGCGCGGCTGTCGGCAACCAGCCGGTCGATCATCCTGATCTCGCGCGGCGTGGTGGTCAGCGAGGAATAGCGCTTGTCCAGAATGGTTTTGGTCTCTTCGGGCAGCGCGGCGAGAGCCTCATCGAAGACATTGTCCTCATGAAGGGCGATCACCCCGAGCCGCCAGCCCGTAGCGCCAAAATATTTCGAGAAGGAATAGACGCACAGGGTATTCCGCGGTGCCTTGGCGAACAGCGACACGAAATTATCGGCAAAGGTGCCGTAGACATCGTCGGTCACGACAAAAAGGTCCGGACGCTTGTCGTTGATGACGGCGGCGACCCTGTCCAGGTCCTCGGGCGACAGTTTCACCGAAGGTGGGTTGCTCGGGTTGACGATGCAGAACACCTTGATCGCCGGATCCTCCAGCTTGGCCAGTTCCGCGTCGGAGAATTGCCAGTCGGTGCCTTCCTCCATGCGGATGTCGACCACAGGCATGTCGTAGTCGGGCAGCGGCGGGATTTCGAGGTAAGGCGAGAAGATCGGCGTTCCGAGCGCGACCTTGTCGCCTTTCCTGACGAGGCCATTGGCCTTCAATGTCTGGAAGATATAGGTCATCGCCGCGGTGCCGCCTTCGGTCGCAAAGACGGAAAAGGGACCCTGGCGCGGTTCGCCGTTGAACATCTCCTCGGCAAGATAGGCGCCGACAATGGTCTCTGCATGGGTCAGCATGCGCGGCGGCACCGGATAGTTGCAGCCGAGAAAACCGGCGACCATTTCATGGATCAGCTCGTGCCGGTGAATGCTGAGCTGGTCCTTGGCATAGGACAGGGCGGCTTTCAGGAAGGTCGTGCCCTCGACATCCTCATGACGGTGCAGGAAATTTTCGAAGCGCTGCAGCAGGCCGTCCTTCTCCGGCAGGCCGCCGAAGCCGCTGTCGAGATAGGAATAGGAGCGCTCGGCCTCTTCAACAGCGAAGTCGCCCAGGCGCAGAAACGCGCGCCGGGGATGGGTCGCGAGAAAGTTGGGGTTGCCGCGACCGGCATTCAGCATCATCCGGTCAGCCGAGGAGGACGCGATTTCAATGAGCTTGTCCTTCAGCTCGAACGGGCTGAGATCCTCGAATTCGGAATAGTCTCGATCGCTCATGAAATCACTCCAGCTCTGTCACGGTGACGGATTGGTGGACACGAGGCCGACGATCAGCGGACCCCAAAGGGTGAGCAGCACGTTGGCGACGGCATAGGTCACTGTGAAAGTGACGACGGGGGTTGCATTTTCGGCCTTGCCCATGAGGGCGGCGAAACCCGGATTGGCGCTGCGTCCGCCGGCAACACAGGCGAGTGCTTCGATCGGGCTCTGAATGCGCAGCACATAATAGGAAAAGAAGAAGCCGATCAGTTGCGGTATCAGCGTCACGCCGATGCCGAACAGGAACAGGCTCACGCCCTGCTCTTGCAGCGTGGTCAGCACCTGTGGCCCGGCGCTGATGCCGACCACACCGACAAAGACCGCCAGGCCGAAATCGCGCAGGAAATTGACGGCGCCGGTCGGCAGGGCGGCATAGCGCGGATGGGTGCCGCGCAGCCAACCGAACAAAAGGCCCGACAACAGGCAGCCGCCGCCGCTGCCGATCGAGACCGGCACGCCGCCGATCCTGAATTCGATCAGGCCGAGCAGCAGGCCGAGCGACATGCCGATGCCGAAAAAGATGAAGTCGGTGACCGCGGCCGCGCTGATCGGGTAGCCGATGGCTTTCTGGACCGCGTTCAGGTCGCGCGGGTTGCCGGTCACCTGTAATTCGTCACCCTTGTGGAGCTCGAGATTGGGCAACAGCGGCAGGTCCCGCCCCATGCGTTTGACACCGGTGAGGAAAACGTCGCGCATCGCCCGGGACTGTGTCAGATCGTGAATGTCCTGCAGCGTGTGGTCGGAGAATTCCGGGCTGGTCAGAACGATATGACGGTTTTCCAGAACCAGCCGGTAGCCCGCGGGCGCGGGGACTTCCCTGGCAAAGCTCTGGGGTGTCGTCTCCAGGGCGTCGACCATTCCGGTGAGCGCCAGGACATCGCCTTCCTGCAGGCTGGTCACCTTGTCGGTGTCGATTTCCTGCCCGGCGCGAAGCACCGCTTCCACGGCGAAATCCTTGTAGAAGACGTCCATCTTTTGCGCTGGCTGGCCGATCCAGTCTGTTCCGGGGTCAAGTTGATAGAACCTTGTGTCAATCCGCTGCGCGGCGTCGAATTGGCCGGGCTCCAGGGTCGCCGCGCCACCGGACATCTTCTCGGCCAGCTTGATCGCTTCGGCCCGGATATCCCAACGCATGATCGTCGGGAAGAACCAGGTGATCATGATGATCGGCCCGATCGAGCCGAAGATGTAACAGACGGCATAGCCGACCGCGATATTGGTTTGCATGACCGACTTGAGGTCGGCAGAGACGCTCAGCTTCTGGATGGTTTCCCCGGCGGTTCCGATGATCGCCGACTGGGTGAGGCCACCTGCGGCCAACCCGGCTGCGGTGCCGCGATCCAGCCCAAAGCCCCAGGCGAAGGCGAGCACAGTGAGGAGGCCGAGCACGCACATGACGCCCGCCGACAGGAGCTGGTTGAGGGATTTGAGCGACAGCGCCCGGAAGAATTGTGGTCCGCCCTGATAACCGACCGCATAGATGAACAGGGCAAAGAAAATGTCCTTGATGGCCGCATCGATGGTGACGCCGGCCTGGCCGAGGATGACGCCGACGATCAGCGTCCCGGCGATGCCGCCCAGCACGAAATTTCCGATCTTGAGCTTGCCGGCGAAATAGCCGAGGGCGACGGCGACAAACAGAAACACCAGCGGCGCATGGCCGGCCAGCCAGGTCAAAACGTCCATCCGTGACCTCCCGATCCTTGGGTGGAGTTTTCAGGCAACACACACTGAAACGCGGAAACTATTGCGTCTTATGGCTAGCCAGACAAGCAGGGTCGGGTTTCTACGGATGGGGTGCGGATGGCTTGCAAGCGGCCGATCCTTCGAGACGGCGCGAACGCGCCTTCTCAGAGTCTGGCCCATAAATGAAGTCGAAATGGCATGAGAAATGGCGAAACACCGATAGGAAGTGTGCGCGGAGCGGGCTTATTGCCGGTCAAGCGCGCTGACGATACGGGGTGAAGCCATTTCCATGTCCTTCGGATTTGACCGAATTGGTCTTCCTCTGCGTCGCGAAAAGCTTGAAAATGAACCACATTTCCTGCGCTTTCGCTCCTGGATGAAAACCAATTCGCTTCAAACCATTTCAGCTTCATTTATGGGCCAGTCTCTGAGGATGACGCTGTTGGGTGCGGATGCTTTTGAAGCTGAGCACTCCAATTTGCAGATTGGAGAGCTGGCTTGCCGACGGAATGCACCCGGTGTCGACGCGTTGTTGAGCGGTACGACAGCCTTGCCCCCCACTGCGTCATCCTGAGGAGGACCGTCAGGTCCGTCTCGAAGGATAGGCAACAAGCGCATGAAAGAGTGTCCTGCCCGCTCGCTTTTTCGGAATGAGAGGGCAGTCTTGCGCGCTTCTGCTCAGCACTCGACGATGTTGACCGCGAGGCCGCCCTTCGACGTCTCCTTGTATTGCTCCATCATGTCCATGCCGGTCTGGCGCATGGTCTCGATGCAGCCGTCGAGGGGCACGAAATGGGAACCGTCACCGCGTAGAGCGAGGGAAGCTGCCGTCACGGCCTTGACCGCGCCGAGCGCGTTGCGTTCGATGCAGGGCACCTGGACGAGGCCGGCGATCGGATCGCAGGTCATGCCGAGATGGTGTTCCAGGGCGATCTCGGCCGCGTTCTCGATCTGCTCGTTGGTACCGCCAAGAGCGGCGCACAGGCCCGCGGCCGCCATGGCCGAGGCCGAGCCGACTTCGCCCTGGCAGCCAACTTCGGCGCCGGAGATCGAGGCATTGGCCTTGATGATGCCGCCGACCGCAGCCGCCGTCAGGAGGAAAGTGCGGATGCCGGCCTGATCCGCGCCCGGACAATGGTCGAGGTAATAACGGGTGACAGCGGGAATGACGCCGGCCGCGCCGTTGGTCGGCGCGGTCACGACACGGCCGCCGGCCGCGTTTTCCTCGTTGACGGCCATGGCATAAACGCCGAGCCAGTCGACCACATTGTGTTCGAACGGCGGATTGGAGCGGCCTTCGCGGATCAGTTTCTGGTAGATGTCGGCCGCCCGGCGCTTGACCTTGAGCCCGCCGGGCAGGATGCCGCTCTGGCTGATGCCCCGGTTGATGCAGCTGTCCATGGCCGACCACACCCGGTCGATGCCGGCCTCGACCTCTTCCCGGGTCTGGTCTGCGCATTCGTTCTGCAGCTTCATCTCGGCAATCGAGAGTTCCGCCTCCCGGCCCATTTCCAGCATCTGCTTGGCGTTGGCGAAAGGAAAGGGCACGTCCTGCTTGGCGAGCTCGTTGACCGGCTCGTTGGAGGTCTTGCGCAATTCGGATTCGCTGACCACGAAGCCGCCGCCGATTGAATAATAGACGAAGGTGTCGATCAACCCGCCGGACGCGTCCAGAAGGTGAAACGTCATGCCATTGGCGTGCAGAGGCAGCGGCGGTCCGTAGTCAAAGATGACGTCTTTTTCCGGGTTGAACGTCAATTCCGGCAGGCCGTCTATGCTGAGTTTCTGAGACTGCTGCAGGGCTTCCAGCATCGGATCGACCTGGTCCGGGTCGAGCGTGTCGGGCCTTGCGCCCAGCAAGCCGAGGCAGACGGCCTTGTCGGTCGCGTGGCCTTTGCCGGTGAAAGCCAGCGAGCCGTGCAGGGTGACGGTCAGGCGGGCGGAGCGCTGTTCCGCGCCGGCAAGGCCGCGCAGCCGGTCGAGATAGCGGTGAACAGCCACCATGGGCCCGACCGTGTGCGAGCTGGAGGGACCGATGCCGATTTTGAAAATGTCGAAGACGCTGATGAACATCTTTATCTGGACCACATGTCATTGCCGCGCTGACCCCGGTCAGCGATTTGGTGCCAAGCTAACAGATAGCGCTCACCACACCTCCGTTCAAACGCGCAATTTTGTGCCATTTGCGACATGGGGGCCAATTTGCATGGCAAAGCCCGGTTCCGAAGAAGGGGAGCGGTTTCGGAAACAGTTGTTTGGGGCGAGGGGCTTTGATAGCGTGCGCCTTCCTTTCATTTGCAACTATCTTTAAAAACGAGCCAAGAATGACTTCGCAGCACCCGTCCGACCTGACCGATGTCCTCAAGTCCAAGAAGGACGCGTTTTCGATTCCGGACGGGGTCATCTATCTGGATGGCAATTCGCTTGGCGTGCTGCCGAAGAATGTGCCTGACCGGATTGCCGATGTGGTGCGTGAGGAATGGGGCACCAGCCTCATCCGCGCCTGGAACACCCACAGCTGGATCGACCTTCCGGCACGCACCGGCGACCGCATTGCCCGCCTGATCGGCGCCGAAAAAGGCACGGTCGTCGCCTGCGACAGCACCTCGGTCAATGTCTTCAAGGTCCTGTCGGCGGCGCTCTCCCTGCGTCCGGAGCGCAAGGTCATCCTGTCGGACAACGGCAATTTCCCGACTGACCTTTATGTCGCTTCCGGCCTGAAGCAGCTGCTCGACAAGGGCCATCAACTGAAGGTCGTCGATCCGGAGGCTGTTCGGGACGCCATCACCGAAGAGGTTGCCGCTGTCATGCTGACGCAGGTCGACTACCGGACCGGTCGCGTCCACGACATGGCGGATCTGACACAGGTGGCGCATGACGCGGGGGCGATCGCCATCTGGGACCTGGCCCATTCCGCGGGCGCCATTCCGGTCGATCTGTCAGGTGCCGGGGCCGACTTTGCCGTTGGTTGCGGGTACAAATATCTGAACGGCGGTCCGGGTGCCCCGGCGTTTCTGTATGTGGCGCCGGAGCATCAGGACAAGGTGACCTCGCCGCTGACCGGCTGGATGGGCCACGAGGCGCCGTTCGCCTTCGATCTCGACTACCGGCCGGTCACCGGCATCAGCCGGATGACCGTCGGCACGCCGGCGATCCTGGCGCTCTCCAGCCTCCATGCAGCGCTGGAAGTGTTCGAGGATGTCGACATGGCCGACATCCGGCGCAAGTCCGTGTCGCTCTCCGAGCTGTTCATTGCCGAGGTCGAGGCCAAGTGCCCGCAGCTGGAGTTGGCCAGTCCGCGTGATCCGGAGGCCCGCGGCAGCCAGGTGTCGTTCCGGTTCGCCGAAGGCTACGCGGTCATGCAGGCTTTGATCGACCGGGGGGTGATCGGCGACTTCCGGGCACCGGACGTGATGCGTTTCGGTTTCACGCCGCTTTATCTGTCGCATCAGGACATCGTCGACGCGGTCGAGATCCTTCGCGACATTCTGGAGACGGAAAGCTGGAACCGGCCTGAATTCAAGACCCGCGCCAAGGTCACATAGCCGCGATCCTGAGCTGGGTCGTCAGCATGGACAGGAACCGGTCTTCCGGAACCGGCTTGGAATAAAGAAACCCCTGGAACCGGTTGCAGCCGTTTTCCGACAGCCAGATGCGCTGATCCAGGGTCTCGACGCCTTCCGCTACAACCTCGGCGCCGAGCGCCGAAGCCAGCGACAGGATCAGCTTGACGATGGCCCCGCCGGTGGCGATGTCTTCCATGAACATCCGGTCGATCTTGATGCCGTCAATCGGATAATTGTGCAGATAGGCCAGGTTCGAATAGCCGGTGCCGAAATCGTCGATAACGATGCGGTAGCCGGCCTGTTTCAGCACGGACAGGACTTCAAAGGCATTGGGAATGTCGCCGAGCAGCACGCTCTCGGTGATTTCCAGCGAGATCCTGCCCGGGCAACAGCCCGTCAGTTCAGCCAGGGACTGCATCCACGACACGAACTGCGGATCAGACATCTGTCGGGGCGAGACGTTCATCGACAGCGGAATGTCCAGGTCGAGGGCAGCCAGTTCCGCCTGCATTTCGCCGACCTTCCGGCTGACCCAGGTGCCGATCTCGTTGATCAGACCTGTTTCTTCGGCGATGGCCACAAATTCGTCCGGACGGATCAGGCCTTTTTCAGGATGTTGCCAGCGGATCAGTGCCTCAGCGGCCACAACGCGATCAGTGCGGGTGCAGGCGATCGGCTGATAGTGCAGAACAAACTGCTGTTCGCGGATGGCGCGTTCCAGGTCTTTTTTGATGGTTTGCGTTTCGTCGCGCAGGCGCCGCATGCGTTCGCGGAACCGCACGCATTTGTGTTTGGAATCGGATTTGGCTTGATAGAGAGCCAGATCGGCATGGCGCATCAGTTGGTCGATGCCGGCGCCATCCTCCGGATAGTGAGCGTAGCCTATGCTGAGACCCACCTGCCGGGGCTTGCCGTCAATGATTTGCGGATTGGCGAAACCCGCCAGAAGTGCCTGGCCAAACCAGTCCGGACTGTGTTGTCCGGGAATTTCAAGATGGCAGATCAGAAACTCGTCGCCACCCAGTCTGGCGACAATATCGCCTGGCCCGGCCAACTCTTTCAGCTTTCGCGCAACCAGCTGCAACAGGACGTCGCCGGCGGCGTGTCCGAGCGAGTCGTTGACCATCTTGAAGTCATCGAGATCAACCAGATAGAGCGTCGCCTGCTGCTTGGTGTCGGCGGCCGTCTGCAGCACCTGGGTGAGGCGCTCCTTCAGATAGGTGCGGTTGGACAGGCCCGTCAGCGTGTCATGGCTGGCCAGATATTGCGCCCGTTCCTTGGTTTCGTGCAGCTCCGTGACGTCGATTTCGCTGACCAGATAGGCCGGCTGGCCGGTGACCGCGTCGTGGCTGGCGCGGATGGTGAGTTCGTGCCAGCGCGTCCCGGAATTGGTATGAATATTGGCCACCAGCCGTGAGGTCTTTTCACGCTCGACAAGAGTGAGGAGACGGCGGGCCTCGCAAGGATCGACAAATTGGTCCTCAAAGGACGTGTCCAGCGCGGGGCACGCCGCCCGCGAAGCCGTGTTGCGGTAAAGCGGTGTACCGTCCTGCGCGAACAGCGAGATCATCACCGTGGTGTGCATCAGCGCTTCGGCGCTGCGCAGCGTCTCCGGCTGTTGCTCATGATGAGGTCGCCCTTCGCACATGAGGGCCATGCGGCCGTCTTTCAGCCGGACGCCGCTCATGACCACTTGCAGGACTTGCGCCTTGCCCTTTGGATAGAGCGTCCAGATTTCTGAAAAACTCACATCGTGGCGATTGAAATCCTGCTGGTATTGGCGCAGCCGCTGGTCGACGGAGTGCGACATATCGGCGGCCATGTCCCGGGACTTCAGCTCCTCCAGGGAGCTGGCGTCAGTGATTTCCAGGGCTTTTCGATTGGCCCACAGAATATGCTTGTGATCAAAGTCGAAGATCCAGACACCAGTGTCCAGGCGATCGAGCAGGGAAAAGATCAGTTCCTGATCCACTTTACCGTCGGCAAGATCGACGGCCGCAGAGGCCGTCTTGCCCTCCACGCTGCCATTTGTCTCCGCAATATCCGGCATTGTTGTCAGTGCATTCCCCACGACGAAAACTGGCTGTCTCCCATGCGAGACAGCCCTGTAGCTGATCCTGTGATCGTACCAAATTAACGACTGTCGAGTGTAATGAGCGTGAAATTGCCGATCAATTTAAAATCAGAAAATCAGCTGGAAAACTTAATGAGACCTGTAGGTGAGGCTAAATTCTGAAGTTTGAATATTGATAATAGATAAAAATTTCATGTAATTTTACCATGAGATTTTTACATCGACCATTCGGAAACGTAGGATCTTGGCAGGCAGGTTGGCCATTGCGACCGCTTGACCCGCCTTGAAGACAGTGGGTTCGATTTGCGGCAGACTGGAGCTGGTGACAATGATTGCGCCAGTCACACTCAGCTTCGGATCGCCTATGCCGCAGATTATTGATATCACGCCCGCCATCCGCGCGGGGATGGCCGTTTTTCCGGGAGATGCGCCCTGCCGGACAGCCCGGACCCTGGAAATCTAGGACACCTGCCCTGTCAATGTCGCTGAATTTTCCATGTCGTGCCATTGCGGTGCCCACGCGGATGCTCCGTTGCATTATGACCGGGCAGGGCTTGCGATTGGCCAGCTGGATCTCGGTGATTTTGTCGGTCCGGCCAGAGTGATTGACGTGCGTGGGCCCGAGGCGTTATGTCCGCCCGGCGTTCTGGCGTCGCATCTTGAAGCCTGCCCGCCACGGGTATTGCTGCGCCTTGCCGACACGACCGACCCGATGGTCTGGCCGGCAGGCTTTCGGTCCCTTGCGCCGGAAACGATGACGCTGCTCGCCGATTCCGGTGTTCGGCTTGTTGGGGTCGACGTTCCCTCGGTGGACCCAGAAAGTTCCGAAAACCTCCCCTCACATGAGATTGCACGTTCCCGTGATTTAAGAATTTTGGAAAATCTTGCCCTTTCTGCGGTGGAACCCGGAGATTATGAGTTGATTGCTCTGCCAATGAAGTTAGAAGGACTGGACGCTGCGCCGGTGCGGGCCATTTTGCGCCCGTTCAGGACATCCTGAAAACGGGAGGGGCGCGGCCAAAGGCAAGAAGAATGACCGTGGGGGCGGCGAGGAGCGTGAATGCTGGAGCTTGATGAGCTCGTAATGGACTTTGGCGGATTCCGTGCGGTGAATGGCTGCTCGTTCCGTGTCGAAGAAGGCAGTGTTACCGGATTGATCGGCCCGAACGGGGCCGGAAAGACCACTCTTTTCAACCTGATCGCCGGGGCGTTGCAGCCGACCAGCGGCAGGATCCGGTTTCTGGGAGAAGATGTCACAACGCTGGCCAGCCACCAGCTGTTTCACAAGGGGCTTGTGAGAACCTTCCAGATCCCGCACGAATTCCACAAATTGACTGCCCTGGAAAACCTGATGATGGTGCCGCCGTCGCAGCCGGGCGAGAGCCTGTTTTCCAACTGGTTCTCCTGGAGCAAGGTGAAGTCGGCCGAAACGGAGGTCGAGCGCAAGGCTTATGAGACGCTCGAGTTTCTCGAGCTGAGCCATGTCGCGCACCAGCGCGCCGGCAACCTCTCCGGCGGCCAGAAGAAACTCCTGGAGCTCGGCCGCACCATGATGACGGACGCCAGGCTGGTGCTGCTCGACGAGCCGGCCGCCGGCGTCAACCGCACACTGCTGCGCAAGCTCGAAACCAAGATCGAGATCCTCAACAAGGAACGCGGCTATACGTTCATCCTGATCGAACACGACATGGAAATGATCGAGAAGCTCTGCGATCCCGTGGTCTGCATGGCCGAGGGAAGGGTGCTGATCGAGGGCGATTTCCAGACCGTGCGTTCCAATCCGCAGGTGCTCGAAGCCTATCTCGGCGAAACCACGGGAGACGCGGCATGAGTGCGCTTCTGTCGATGGAAAACCTGACCGGCGGATATGGCGACGCGGACATCCTGCAGGATGTCTCCATGCATGTGGCCCCGGACGAGATCGTCGCCATTGTCGGCCCGAACGGCGCCGGCAAGTCGACGGCCATGAAATCGGTCTTCGGCATGCTGACCATCCGCGGCGGCCGCATGCTGTTCGATGGCGACGACATCACCAAGTGGACGCCGAACCGGATCGTTCAGCGGGGCATTTGTTATGTGCCGCAGGTCGACAACATCTTCCGGGAAATGTCGATCCACGAGAATCTGGAAATGGGCGGCTTCCTGAAAAAGGGCGATCTTTCCGCTTCCTATGACCGGGTCTACACCCTGTTTCCGGATCTGAAGGAACGCCGCAAGACGCTGGCCGGCAGCCTGTCGGGCGGCCAGCGCCAGATGGTGGCCATGGGCCGGGCACTGATGCTCGATCCGAAGCTGCTGCTGCTGGACGAGCCGACCGCCGGCCTGTCGCCGAAATACATGGAACAGATCTTCCAGATCTGCCGGGACGTGCGCGACACGGGCGTTGCCATCCTGCTGGTGGAACAGCACGCCAAACAGGCGCTGGCCTTTGCCGACCGGGGCTATGTGCTCGCCGCCGGCAAGAACCGCCACGAAGGCACGGGCGCCGAGCTGCTTGCCGACCGTGAAGTCGCCGAAATGTTCCTGGGGGGCTGACCGGTATGGAACTGTTTGAACTTCTGAATTTCTACGTCATTCCGGGCATCGTGCTCGGCTCCATCTATGCGCTCGGCGCGGTCGGCATCACGCTGATCTTTGCCATCCTGCGTTATGCCCACCTTGCCCATGGCGATCTGGCGACCCTTGGCGCTTTCATCGCGCTTGCCGTCGTCACCGGTCTTGGCGTGTCACCGCTGGTGGCCCTGCCGGTGGCAATCCTGGCGACGGCCGCCGTGGCCGTCGGCATCGACAAGGTGTTTTACGAGCATCTGCGCGAGCGGCCGAAGATCGTCACCGTGATGGCCTCGCTCGGCATCGCGCTGATGGTGCGTTCCGTGATCCAGGTGGTCTGGGGCGTCGACACGGAGACCTATTCCCGCGGCATCGTCCGGCCTGAAGACTATTTCGGCCTGCGCATCCGCGACCGTGAGATCTACACGGTGGTCGCGCTGATCGTGCTGGTCGGCGGCCTGCAGCTGTTCCTGACACGCTCCAAATGGGGCAAGGCCATGCGCGCCATGTCCGACAACCCGAACCTGGCGCTGCTCTCGGGCATCGACAACAAGAAGGTCGTCATGCTGACCTGGGTGATCGCTGGCGGGCTCTGTGCTGCGTCCGGTTTCTTCCTGGGGCTCAACACCGAACTGAAATCGATGATGGGCTGGTACATGCTGCTGCCCATGTTTGCCGCCGCCATCCTGGGCGGTGTCGGCCGGGTCGAAGGCGCCGTTCTCGGCGGGTTGATCGTCGGCATCGCCGAGGAACTGTCGGTGCTGGTGATCCCGAGCGAATACAAGGCCGCAATGGCGTTCGTCATTTTGCTGTTCATGCTGCTTGTGCGCCCGACCGGGCTGCTCAAGGGCAAGGTTCTGTAAAGGGGGAAAAGATGGAACTTCTCGGTCTCGTCAACTACGCCCTCTTCATGGCGATCTTCATCTGCATCTATGCGCTGCTGGCGCTGGGGCTGAACATTCAGTGGGGCTTTGCCGGCCTCTTCAACGCAGGCATCGCCGGATTTTTCGCCGTCGGCGCCTACACCTCGGCCATCCTGACGACAGCCATGGATCCGGACCGCATCGGCGGCTTCGACCTGCATTTCATCGTCGGCTGGATCGGGGCGATGCTGGCGGCCGCGCTGGTCGCCTGGCCGATCGGAAAGATCTGTCTGCGCTTCCGCTCCGACTATCTCGCCATTGCGTCGATCGGCATCGCCGAGATCATCCGCCTGGTGATCAAGTCGGAGCCGGCGCTGACCAACGGCGCGCGCGGCATTGCCAGCATTCCGCGGCCCGCGGGTGACATCGGCTACATGGAATCGCAGATCGCCTATCTGGCGATCGTGCTGGTTGTCCTGATCGCCGCCTATATTCTGGTCGAACGGCAGTTCAACGCGCCCTGGGGCCGGATGATGCGCGCGATCCGCGACAATGAGGGCGCGGCCAAGGCAATGGGCAAGGATGTCGAGTTCCGCCGCCTGGAGGCCTTCATCTTCGGCGCGGCCCTGATGGGGCTCGGCGGCGCGCTTTTCGCGCATTTCAACCGCTCGATCACACCGGAGGCCATCGATCCGATGGTGGCCACCTTCCTGGTCTGGATCATGCTGATCCTGGGCGGATCCGGCAACAACCGGGGCGCGATATTGGGCGCCGCGGTGGTTTGGATCATTTGGTCCGTTTCAGAGATTGCAACTGATCGCCTTCCGCATGAATATGCGGTTCAGGCAAAATACATTCGCTTGTTTTTGATCGGCCTGATGCTGCAGCTTGTGCTGCGCTTCCGGCCGGAAGGGCTCCTTCCGGAGCCTCTGAGAGGAGACCTGCGGAGTACGAAACCGGGGGCGGACCGCTAGGCCCGTTCCTTCTGGGCCATGCTCGCCTTACTGAGTGCATTGCCTTGAAAATTCAAAGACCCGGCAAAGACCGGATAATTGAGGAGGTACTAATTATGAAAACCAAGATTCTCGCGCTCGCGGCCGGCCTGATGACGGCAACCGCGCTGGCATCCGTCCCGGCACATGCTGACGTCAAGATCGGCCTGCTCGGCGGCGTGTCCGGCCCGATCGCGGCCATGGCGCCTGCCATGATCGACGCAGCCCAGCTGGCGGTCCAGCAGGTCAACGAGCAGGGTGGCATCGGCGACGGCGAAAAGCTGGTCGGCGTGGTTGGCGACAGTGCCTGTAACCCGCAGAACGGCACCGACGCCGCCACCAAGGCGGTCAACATCGAAGGCGTCGTCGGCGTCGTCGGTCCGCATTGCTCGGGCGCCGTTCTGGCAGCTGCCGGTTCCGTGACCATCCCGGCCGGCATCACCATGATCACGCCGTCCGGCACGTCTCCGGAAATCACCAACCTGGAAGACAACGGCACCGTCTACCGCACCGTGCCGTCCGATGACTATCAGGGCCGCGCGCTGGCGCGTACCATGAAGGACCGGGGCTACGGCAAGGTCGCTGTTGCTTACCTCAACAACGACTACGGCACCGGCCTCGCCAACGCCTTCAAGTCCGAATATGTCGATGAGCTCGGCGGCGAAATCACCGCCTTCGCGGCCCATGAAGAAGGCAAGGCGTCCTACCGCTCCAACCTGGCCGAGCTGGCCAAGGGCGGCGCTGACACGCTGGTCATCTTCGACTATGGCGACGGCACCGGCCTGACCATCCTGCGTCAGGCGCTGGAAAACGGCTTCTTCGAAAAGTATGTCGGCGGCGACGGTATGAAGTCCGACGCGGTCATCAAGGAACTGGGCACGGAAAACCTCACCACCTTCGTGTCGTCCTCTCCGGTCGGTGAAAAGTCCGAAGCGCTCGACATCTTCAACGAAGCCTTCAAGGGTGTTGGCGGCGATCCGGATGCGATCTTCGTGACCACCTCCTATGACGCTGCCTTCCTGCTGGCTCTGGCCATCGAAAAGGCCGGCGGCGACAAGGCCGGTGTTGCGGCAGCCGTGGCTGAAGTCTCCAACGGCGAAGGCGAAACCATCCTTCCGGGTGAGTGGAAGAAGGCGAAAGAGCTGATCGCAGCCGGCACCGCCATCGACTACAAGGGCGCCGCTGGCGATCTGAACTTCGACGCCAAGGGCGACGTTCCGGGCACCTATGCCCTCTGGGAAGTCGGTGCCGACGGCTTCGAGGTTGTCACCGAAATGAAGTAAGTCTCTTCGAAAGAAGAGATGTTATGGGACCGGCGGCTCGAAAGGGCCGCCGGTTTTGTTTTGGGGAAGGGAACACCTCCCTCCCCACCGTCATTCCGGACAAGTGAGGCAAAGCCGAACGCCGATCCGGAACCCAGACATATGTCGCGCTGCAAGCGCGGCCGAATTCTTGTTTCAGAAGTGTTCGCTGCGCTCACGCTGACCCGCTCGATCCCGGATCGGCGCGCAGCTGTGCTGCACTTGTCCGGAATGAGGGAAGTGAGTGCTTTCATCCCTTACCTCCTCCAGAATTTCCAGCTATACACGCCGCCATGCGTGATCTGGATGTTCTTGTGCTTGGCGGCGGCGCCGCCGGTCTGATGTGTGCGATTGAGGCGGCAAAACGCGGGCGCAAGGTGCTGGTGATCGACCATGCCAAAAAGCCCGCCGAAAAGATTCGCATTTCCGGTGGCGGGCGCTGCAACTTCACCAATATTCACTGCGCGCCGGCGAATTTTCTGTCCCGGAACCCGCGCTTCTGCGTCTCGGCGTTGAAACGCTACAGCCAGCACGATTTTCTGTCGCTGGTCGAAAAGCACCGCATTCCCTGGCACGAGAAAACCCTAGGCCAGCTCTTTTGCGATGACAGTGCCCGGGACATCATCCGCATGCTGCTCGACGAGCTGGAGGCGGCCGGCAGTACGCTGCAACTGGAGACGGAGATCAGGGCGGTCTCGAAACCCGACGACCGGTTTTCTGTCGCAACCTCCAAGGGGCCCTTGCGTGCCCATTCGCTTGTGGTCGCGACCGGCGGGCCCTCGATCCCGAAAATGGGCGCGACAGGCTTCGGCTATGAGCTTGCCAGACAGTTTGGCCTTGAGGTCATCGCCCCACGTGCGGCTCTGGTGCCGCTGACCTTTTCCGATGCCAACAAGGAACTGTGCGGCCGCCTGTCCGGTGTCTCGGTGGATGCCAAGGTCTCGTTCGGCAAGACAGCGTTTCGCGAAGGCCTGCTCTTCACCCACCGGGGGCTGTCCGGTCCGTCGATCCTGCAGATCTCGTCCTATTGGCAGGAAGGCCAGCCGATCTCGGTCAATCTGGTGCCGGAAGCCGATGTCTTCGAGGTGTTGCGCCAGGCCCGCCAGGAAACGCCGAAACAGGAGCTGAAAACCGCGCTCGGCCTGCTGCTGCCCAACCGGCTGGCGGAAGAACTCTCCGGCACCTTCTCGCTGAAGGGCCGCCTTGCCGACCAGTCCGACAAGGTCCTGCGACGGGCGGCCGAGCAGCTTGACCGCTGGCAGCTGACCCCGGTCGGCACGGAAGGCTACCGCACGGCGGAGGTCACGCTGGGCGGGGTCGATACCAGGGAGCTTTCCTCCAAGACCATGGAAAGCAGTAAGGTGCCGGGGCTCTATTTCATCGGCGAGGTGGTCGACGTCACCGGCCATCTCGGCGGCTTCAATTTCCAGTGGGCCTGGTCGTCCGGCCATGCGGCCGGGCAATTTGCGTAGGATCGAATTTCCTCTTTGCATGGCGCGGTTTGGGCGCCGCAACATTTTTTGATGATCGTTCCTCATTCGTCGTTATACTGGCGCCAAATCGGGGGAACGGAATGAAGCGTGTTACCATTCACGATGTTGCGGCGGCGGCCGGGGTCAGCCTCGCGACGGTCGACCGGGTGCTGAACGGGCGTCCGGGTGTGCGCAAGATCACCATCGAGAAGGTCAACCAGGCGGTTGAGACGCTGAATTACAAGCCGGACGTTTTTGCCGCCGGTCTCGCCAAAAAACGCCTCTACCGGTTTCACTTCCTGCTGCCCAACGGCCCGAACGCGTTCATGGAAGACCTGACCAGGGAGGCCCTGTCCCATGCCGAGACCCTGAGCGGCGACCGCATGCATGTTCATGTCGAGCCGATCGACGCCTTCGACGGCCACCGAGTGGCCGGCACCCTGGCGGTGCTCGACGGGTCCGTCTGCGACGGCGTTGCCGTGGTTGCTCCAGCCTTTCCGGAAGTGCGCGCGGCGATCGACCGGTTGCAGGACCGAGGCGTGCCGGTGGTGACACTGGTCTCCGATCATCCGTCCTCCACGCGCCAGCACTTTGTCGGCATCGACAATCTCGCGGCGGGACGCACGGCGGGCCGTCTGCTCAGCCGGTTCCTGCCGAAAAGCCCAGCAAAGATTGCCCTGATCGCCGGGTCTCTGGGCCTGCGCGATCATGCCGACCGCTATGCCGGCTGCCGGGAGGTGATCGAAGCCGATTTCCCGCATCTGACGCTGCTGAAAGTCCGGGAGGGGCGGGACGACAATCAGCGCAATGGGGAACTCGTCAAAAAGATCCTGGCCGAGCATCCCGATCTTGCCGGGCTCTATAATATCGGTGCCGGCAACCGCGGCACGATTGCGGCGCTGACGGCCTCGGGCAAGGCATCCGACATCGTCTTTGTCGGCCACGAACTGACGCCTTACACCCATGAAGCGCTTCAGAACGATGTGCTCGATGCGATCATTGCACAGGATCCCGGCCACGAGATCCGCAGCGCCATCCGTGTCCTGAAGGCGCTCTGCGACAAGGCGCCGATCATCGAGGGCCAGGAGCGCATCGGCATCGACGTGTTCCTGAAGGACAACCTGCCGGAGAGCATCGGCCCGGCAAGCACGGAATAACGAGACAAAAAGACAAATAATTGGTGAGGAAACTCTTGGGAGGCCTGGAATGAGTAACGCACCTCAGAAAATCGCGAACCCCATATTGCCGGGCTTCAATCCGGATCCGTCGATCTGCCGGGTGGGGGATGACTATTATATCGCCACCTCCACCTTCGAGTGGTTTCCGGGTGTCCAGATCCATCATTCGAGAGACCTGAAAAACTGGCGGCTGGTGACACGGCCGCTGACACGTCCGGCGCAGCTCGACATGCGCGGCAATCCGGACTCCTGTGGTATCTGGGCGCCGTGCCTGACCCATGCGGACGGCAAGTTCTGGCTGGTCTATACGGATGTCAAACGCAAGGACGGCTCGTTCAAGGACGCGCATAATTACATCGTCACCGCGTCCGCGATCGAGGGCCCCTGGTCCGATCCGGTCTATACCAATTCCTCCGGTTTCGATCCGTCCCTCTTTCACGATGACGACGGCCGCAAGTGGCAGCTCAACATGATCTGGGACCACCGGGTGGGTCACAATTCCTTCGCCGGAATCGCCCTTCAGGAATTTGATCCGGTCGCCGGACGTCTCACCGGCCCGATCCGCAACATCTTCGCGGGCACACCGCTCGGCCTTGTCGAGGGCCCGCATCTCTACAAGCGGGACGGCTGGTATTACCTGCTGACCGCGGAAGGCGGCACGGGTTACGACCATGCGGTGACGCTGGCGCGCTCAAAGCAGATTGACGGGCCCTACGAGCTTCATCCGGACACACATGTGGTGACGTCGCGCTTCGATCCGGACAATCCGATCCAGCGGTCCGGACATGGCGACCTTGTCGAGACCCAGAACGGCGAGACCTATCTGGTGCATCTGATGGGACGCCCGCGTCCCGGACAGAACCGCTGCCAGATGGGCCGGGAGACGGCAATCCAGAAATGCGTCTGGGGCGCGGACGGCTGGCTGCGGCTGGAAGCCGGCGGCCTTGCACCGGAGCAGCTGGTGACGGCGCCCGACCTGCCCGCGCATCCCTTTCCGGACGAGCCCGCCCGGCATGATTTCGACGAACCTGACCTGCCGCTCGTGTTCCAGTGGCTCAGAACGCCTTATCCGGAACGGCTGTTCTCGCTGACCGAAAGGCCCGGCCATCTCCGGCTCTTCGGCCGCGAATCCGTTGGCAGCTGGTTCGAGCAGGCGCTCGTGGCCCGGCGCCAGACCGCCTACGACTACGAGGCCGAAACGCTGCTCGACTTCCAGCCGGAAAACAGACAGCAGACGGCGGGCCTGATCGCCTATTATGGCCGCTGCCAATTCTTCTATCTGGCCGTCACCGAGGACCGTGACCTCGGCCGCGTGCTGACGCTGCTGACCTGTCCGGGGAACACGCCGGACGGTGACCTGCAGGCGCCGCTGGAGGCCCCGGTCCTGTTGCCCAAAAAGGGGCCCGTTGCCATGAAGGTGACTGTCGAGGGACTGGCGCTCCGCTTCTGGTACAAGACGGAAGAGGCGGACTGGGAGCGCATCGGCCCGGCGTTCGACGCAACGATCCTGTCGGACGAGGCCGCGGGACGCGGAGCCCATGGCAACTTCACCGGCGCCTTTGTCGGCATGCATGCCATGGATACGAGCGGGCAGGCAAGACCGGCCGATTTCGACTATTTCAGCTACCAGAACCTGGCCTGAAACCCGCGTGACAGAAGATGAAGGGCCGGTTTTTCCGAAAACTGGCCTGAAATACTCAAATTTTGAATTGACCTTTGGGAGGGCGCATCGCATATCTAGTGCATGCGTTTGACACAACAGACAAACTATGCCGTGCGCGCGCTGATGTACTGCGCCGTCAACCCGGACAAGCCGAGCAAGGTCGCAGACATCGCGGCCAGTTTCGACATGTCCGAAACCCACCTGTTCAAGATCATGAAGGTCCTGGTCGACGCCAATCTGATCAAGACCATCCGTGGCCGCAACGGCGGCGTCATGCTGGCCCGTCCGGCTGAAGACATCACAGTGGGCGAAGTGGTGCGCGCCGCCGAGGAAAGCTTCCTGCTGGCCGAATGTTTCGATAGTGGCCGCAAGGATTGCCCGCTGATCCTGTCCTGTGGCTTCAACGGCCTTCTGCACGAAGCGCTCGAAGCCTTCATGGACGTGCTGAACACCAAGTCAATCGCGGATCTCTCCGAAGACCGCTTCGGCATGCGCGATCTCCTGAAGATCGACGTTGCCAAGACCCCGATCGCGGCCAACGCCTAACAGCGTCCTGTTCGTTTTGTCAAAGGCGCCACCATCCGGTTGGCGCCTTTTTGATTTGCCGCCAGTCCATTCTGGAATTCCGAACCTCTCCATTCGTCGGTGCCGGACTTGATCCGGCAATCCAAACCATGACCGTGCCACAAGGCGTGTCCTGTCGTGCGGCAGGGCAACGGCATGGATGCCATGGTCGAGCCATGGCATGACGAAGATGGGAAAGTTTTTGGGATACGCCGGCTGCTGTTGCCGGGAAAGGCCGGGCTGGCTGGCCGCTGAGGGAGAGGAGAGGGCGGTTGGCTGGCCTGGCATTTTCACCTCCGGTTGCCCGGAAGGTCCTGTCTTTTCAAAACCAGAGGACGCGATTTCCGGTTCCGTTTCGATCAGGCATTGCCTTGATAGGAAAACTTGAGTATGAGTGTCAAGTATAAAGTTGAGTTTGAAACTCCGCTTTAAATTTCGACCCTCACATATGTCCCTGCCGGCAAGGATTTCAGCTGGTCGGGGCACTCCGGAAAAGGCCAAGGACCGATTGCGCGCCATGACTTTGACAGCCAACAGCCAGAAAAACCGTCTTACTCTGGGCGCCACCGGGCGGGCCCGTCCGGCACTGGCCGGCGCCCCCGTGCGGGCACAGAAATCGGACTATACGACCCGCGAGCTGTTTCACGGCCAGCGCCAGATCGAGATCCACCACAACGACGAGACCTACCGCCTGTCGATCACCAAACAGGGCAAGCTGATTCTGACGAAGTGAAGGTTTCGCAGCCGCGTTTGCGGCACGACACGTCACCCCCCACTTCCAACCATCGTCATCCCGGCCAAGCGCAACGCGCTCCGGGATCGGAGGGCCACCGGACTTTCAATCCCACATGGCGAGTGCCGGGGGCTGCCCGGTCCCGGATCTCCGCTTCGCTTCGTCCGGGATGACGATACAGGGTTATGCGACTAGCGGTCCACCCTCAGGCCGAGAAGATCGCCACCGGTTTGCCGACACCGCGCAGGGCGTGTTCGCCCATTGCGTTGAGATTGATCCGCAGGTCGCCGGTGAGCGCGTTGCGCACCGGTTCGGTCAGGAGAAGGTCCCGTTCGAGCGGCTTGCACAAGGATTCCACGCGGCTGGTCTCGTTGACGGCGCGGCCGATCACGGTGAAATCAAGCCGTTCCTCGCCGCCGACATTGCCGAAGAAAACTTCGCCCCGGTGCAGCCCGATGCCGATCTTGAGCGGGTGCCACAGCGCCGGGTCCGGCAGGGCATCAGGCGGCGACTGATTGAGCGTCTCGATGGCGGCAAGCGCTGCCCGGGCGGCTTTTACCGCCGCGTTGGCGGCGGCGCCTTCGCCGAGTGCCTTCTGGTCGAACACCGCCAGGATGCCGTCGCCCATGAATTTCAGGATGTCGCCGCCATGACCGAGCACGGCGTCGGAGATCCGGTCGAAATACGCGTTGAGAATAGCGGTCACTTCAGGGCCTGAGAGCCGGTCGGCCAGCTGGGTGAAACCGCGCATGTCTGACATGAAGACGATCGCGTCGATGGCCTCGCCGTCGCCGCGCTTGATTTCACCTTTCAGGACGCGCTGGCCGGCGATGGGCCCCAGATAGGTGTCAGCGACATTGCGGGCGATGCGCTGCAGGACGTGGCGTTCGACATGCAGGGCCAGGAGATCGATCAGGTCGCGGATCCGCTCTTTCTCGCGGCCCGGAAAGCCGCCCGGCCGCTTTGTTGCGAAGGTCATGGCATTGAAGGTGTCGCCCGAGGCGCTGAGTGGCAGGGCGACATAGGCGGTGTAGCCCTGGTCGGCCAGTTCCTGCATCAGGGGAGCGGACTGTCTGCCTTCCTCCGTTTCCAGGTCCAGGATAATCATCTTGCCTTCGATGATGACGTTATAGAGGGGATTGCGCGTGAACGCGTCCGCGGTGACCGCTCCCGCATCGGCGGCGATCTCGTCGCAGATCTGGTCTTCGGAATTCCAGAACCAGGAAAAGCCGATCACCCGGGGATGCAAAGTGCCGATATGCAATGTACAGCGGTCGACGCTGAGGTCTGTGGCCTGGCAGCGCCACATGAATTCCTCGAACATCAGCATGACATTGTCGATGCGCGTGGCATCGTGCAGCAGCCAGTCGTGGATGTCGTCAAGTGTCTGTTCCGAAGGCGCGCAAGAAGGTCCGCGGCAAGATCGGTTGATCAGATGCACATGGTCTGGATAGCTGCGCGGCGCGGGATCAAGCGCGGGTCTGGTCATGCGGGCTCCGAATGTCTGTCACGCGCTATTATCTCGGGCGTGTCACCCCAAAGTTCAATCCAAAAGAAGAATTGAAGTCAGAAAGGGCACAAGCGCACCGAAAAAGGCAGGCGGCAGATCCTTCGAGACGCCGCTACGCGGCTCCTCAGGATGACGCTAACTGTGTGGTGAGGCTCTACAAGCCAAGCCACACCCACAGCGTCATCCTGAGGAGCGCGCTTGCGCGTGTCTCGAAGGATCGGCCACTTAACGCCAACAATCCCTAGTCACCCGAATCTGAAGTTCGTCTTATTTCCCGGCACACTCGGAACGAGCTTCAGATTCAAAAGGGTGACTAGCAAGCATATGTTTCTAGTGTGGTTTTCGAATTTGAAATTCGCTTCGATGGTCGCTGCAACAATGAGGCGAATTTCAAATTCACCACACTAGAACGCGGCTTCGACGCCGCCCATTTCCACGTAGACGCTCTTGGTTTGGCTGTAATACTCGATCGCGGCATGACCGTTCTCGCGGCCGATACCGGATTTCTTGTAGCCGCCGAAGGGCATCTCGATCGGGGTCAGATTATAGGTGTTGATCCAGCAGGTGCCGGCCTGCAGGCCGTCGATCACCCGGTGGGCACGCTGGATGTCCCTGGTGAAGACGCCGGCGGCGAGGCCGAATTCGGTGTCATTGGCGCGGGCGACAACTTCGTCCTCATCGGCGAAATCGAGCACGCTTAGCACCGGGCCGAAGATCTCCTCGCGGGCGATGGTCATGTCGTCGGTGACGTCGGCAAACACCGTCGGCTGCACGAAATAGCCGTCCGGGAAGCTTTCGACGGTGGCCGCGCCGCCACCGCAGACAAGCCGGGCGCCTTCACGCGCGCCGATCTGCATGTAGTGCATCACCTTGTCGAATTGCTGCCGGGAGACCAGCGGGCCGATCGAGGTGGTCTCGTCGAGCGGATCACCGAGCACCGCATTGCCGGTGCGTTCCGCCAGACGCGCCAGGAAGGCTTCCTTGATGCCCTTCTGGACAAAGACACGGGTGCCGTTGGAGCAGATCTGGCCGGTGGAATAGAAATTGGCGTTGATTGCGGCGGACACCGCGTTTTCGACATCGGCATCGTCGAAGATGATCAGCGGCGACTTGCCGCCGAGTTCCAGCGTGGTCTTCTTCAGATGCTCGCCGGCAAGGGCCGCGACCTTGGCGCCGGTCGGCACCGAACCGGTCAGGGAGACCTTGGCAATCGCCGGGTGGGCGACCAGTTTGGCACCGACATCGCCAAAGCCCTGGATGACGTTGAAGACACCGTCCGGCAGACCGGCTTCGGTGAACGCCTCGGCCAGTTTCAACGCGCTGAGCGGCGTCACCTCTGACGGCTTGAAGATCATGGAATTGCCGCAGACGAGCGCCGGGGCCGATTTCCAGCAGGCGATCTGGATCGGGTAGTTCCAGGCGCCGATGCCGAAGCAGATGCCGAGCGGCTCGCGCTTGGTATAGGCGAAGGAGCCGCCGAGATCGATGTGCTCGCCGGTCAGCGTCGCGGCCAGTCCGCCGAAATATTCCAGGCAATCCGCGCCGGAGGCTGCGTCCGCGACAAGCGTTTCCTGCAAGGGTTTGCCGGTGTCGAGCGTTTCCAGAACGGAGAGCTCATGGTTCTTCGCGCGCAGGATTTCGGCAGCGCGGCGCAACACCCGGCCGCGCTCGGCCGGAGAGGTCGCCGCCCAAACCTTCTGGCCGGCCTGTGCCGAGGCGATGGCGGCATCGATGACGGCATCGTCCGCGGCCTTGATCTGGGCGATCACCTCACCGGTGGCGGGATAAAGGCTGTCGAACGGGGTGCCGCTCTGGCTTTCCAGATAGGATCCGCCGACATAGTGGGACGCTTGCGGTTGGGCGCGCATGGAAGGGCTCCTTGGTAATATCTACAGCCGGTGGTTCGCCGGCTAAATTCAGCGCTGGCTGGATTCCCAGTCCGGGTGGATCCACGGCTCCTGATTGGAGGCCGGCAGCGGGTCCTTGCCGAGAATATGGTCCGAGGCCTTTTCGCCCACCATAATCGACGGCGCGTTGAGATTGCCATTGGTGATTTGCGGGAAAATCGAGCTGTCGGCGACGCGCAGGCCGTCAACGCCGATCACCCGGCAGTCCGGATCGACAACGGCCATCTTGTCGTCCTTGGCGCCCATGCGGCAGGTGCCGCACGGATGGTAGGCGCTCTCAACATGCTCTCGAATGAAGTCGTTGAGGTCCTCGTCACTCTGGACATGGTCGCCCGGCTGGATCTCCTTGCCGCGATAGTCGGCAAAGGCTTCCTGGCCGAAGATTTCCCGGGTCAGGCGGATGCAGGTCCGGAAATCCACCCAGTCCTCTTCGTGGGACATGTAGTTGAACAGGATCGACGGTTTGTCTTTCGGATCGCTGGACGTGAGTTTGATCCGGCCTCGCGACTTGGACCGCATCGGCCCGACATGGGCCTGGAAGCCGTGGCCTTCCGCAGCCGCCTGGCCGTCATAGCGCACGGCGAAGGGCAGGAAGTGATACTGAATGTCCGGGTATTTGACCCCGGCCTTGGAGCGGATGAAAGCGGCGCTCTCGAACTGGTTGGACGCGCCGAGACCCTGCTTGAAGAACAGCCACTGCGCGCCGATCAGGGCCTTGGAGAAAAGGTTCCAATGCTTGTAGAGCGTGATCGGCTGGGTGCAGGCCTGCTGCAGGTAAAGCTCCAGATGGTCCTGAAGGTTGGCGCCGACACCCGGCCGGTCGGCGACAACGTCGATGCCGAGGGCACCGAGATCACCTGCCGGGCCGATGCCGGACTGCATCAGGATCTTCGGTGAGTTGATCGAGGAGGCCGCGAGGATAACCTCGCGGTTGGCTCCGGCCACGCGGATCTCGCCGCCGGTCTCGAATTCGACGCCCGTCGCGCGCATGTCCTCGATCAGGACCTTGCGCACCAGGGCACCCTTGATCAGGCTCAGGTTTCCGCGTTTCAGCGCCGGTTTCAGATAGGCATTGGCGGCGGACCAGCGGCGGCCCCGGTGGACCGTCATTTCCATGTCGCCGAAGCCCTCCTGGCGCTCGCCATTATAGTCCTCGGTGACGCCATAACCCGCCTGCGCACCGGCATCGCGGAAGGCATGGAACAGCGGGTTCCACTTGGTGCCGCGCTGCACATGCAGGGGGCCGTTGGTGCCGCGCCAGCCGCTCTGGCCACCATGGCTGTGTTCCATACGCTTGTAATAGGGCAGCACGTGGCGGTAGCCCCAGCCGGTCGCGCCCATCTCTTCCCAGGTGTCGAAGTCGCAGGCATGGCCGCGCACATAGACCATGCCGTTAATGGAGGACGAGCCGCCGATCACCTTGCCGCGCGGGGTCGCCAGGCGCCGGCCACCGAGATGCGGTTCCGGCTCGCTCTGAAAGCCCCAGTCATAGAGCGGCATGTTCATCGGGTAGGAGAGGGCCGCGGGCATCTGGATCAGCGGGCCGATATCGGTGCCGCCGAATTCCAGCAGCAGGACCTTGTTGGCCGGGTCTTCGGAAAGCCGGTAGGCCATCGCGCAGCCGGCGGATCCGGCGCCCACGATGATGAAATCGAATTGGTCGGTCATGAAAAATCTCCGCGCCGGTCAGCGTTTCGCGTCACGCGCGAGATGCGCGGCAATCTGGGTTTCAACATAGTCCTCGACCATGGCGATCGCCGCGTCCCGGTCGGTCTTGGTTCCGGACAGCGCCTGGCGGATCCAGACGCCGTCAATCATTGAGGCCGTGCCTTCGGCCACCCGACGGGCTTCCGATTGCGGCATGAAGGCCCGGAGGTTGTGGGTCAGGTTGGAGGCGAGCCTCGCGGCGTAGATTCGAAGCAGGCGGCTGTTGCTGTCGGTGGTGCGCGATTGCACATAGAAGGCCAGCCAGGCGGCAATCACGGCAGGCTTGAACTGATCGACGGCGAAGTTGCCCGCGATGATCGCGGTGATGCGCTCCCGCGGTGTCTCAGCCCGGACCAGCCCATCGCGGATCGCCCGGCCGAGCTCGGTCAGGAGGTGCCGCATGGTTGCCGCAAGTAATTGATCCTTCGAGCCGAAATAGTGATGCACCAGTCCGCCGGAGACACCGGCGCGCTTGGCGATCTGCGCCATGGTCACGTCCGAGTATCCGCGCTCGTGGATTGCATCCACAGTTGCGTCAATCAGGCTGCGGCGGCGCTCTGCTTCCATTCCGACCTTGGGCATCTCGACCTCCATTCCTCCCTTGGTCTTATTTTTAATTGATCAATCAATCAATGAAAACTTGCAAATTTTTGCGGTGGATGTTTGGATCGGGATTGGGCAGGCTGTGGGAAGCGCAAATGGAAGGCTTTAAAACGTCACATCCACGCCCTGCAAAAAAATCAAGAAGATCGACTTTCCTTAGGAGGTATTACCATGAAAGTAGCAGCGAAACTCGCTGGAGGCATTGTGCTCGGGCTTTTGCTCACCGGAACGGCACTCGCCAACGATCCGGAAAGCTGCAAGACCGTCCGCTTCTCCGACGTCGGCTGGACCGACATCACTGCCACCACCGCAGCAACTTCTGTTGTCCTGGAAGCGCTCGGCTATGAGCCGGACGTCAAGCTTCTGTCCGTGCCGGTGACCTATGCGTCGCTGAAGAACAAGGACATCGACATCTTCCTCGGCAACTGGATGCCGACCATGGAAGGCGATATCAAGAATTATCGCGAAGACGGCTCCGTCGAAACCGTCCGGGCCAATCTGGAAGGTGCCAAATACACCCTGGCCGTGCCGGACTACACCTACGAAAAAGGCCTGAAGAGCTTCCAGGACATTGCCAAGTTCAAGGACGACCTGGACGGCAAGATCTACGGCATCGAGCCAGGCAATGACGGCAACCGCCTGATCATCGGCATGATCGACGAGAACCTCTTTGGCCTGGAAGGCTTCGAAGTGGTCGAGTCCTCCGAGCAGGGCATGCTGGCACAGGTGGCACGCGCCAACCGCCGCGAGAACGACGTCGTCTTCCTCGGCTGGGAACCGCATCCGATGAACGCCAACTTCAAGATGAAATATCTTGAAGGCGGCGACGACATCTTCGGCCCGAACTTCGGCGGTGCGACCGTCTACACCAACGTGCGTGCGGGCTACACCAAGGAATGCCCGAATGTCGGCAAACTGCTGGAGAACCTGGAATTCTCCCTGCCGATGGAAAACGAGATCATGGGTGCGATCCTGATCGACGGCGAAGACCCGAACAAGGCTGCCGCCGCCTGGCTGAAAGAGCATCCGGCAACGTTCGAAAACTGGCTCGTCGGGGTGAAAACCTTTGACGGTGGCGACAGTTTTGCGGCCGTAAAAGGCGCTCTTGGCCTTTAAGATCTCCTACGGAACGGACGCCGTTGCTTGCGACGGCGTCCGTTTTTTAGAGGCAACACGTTTTCACAAAGGGGCTGACGTTGGAGTGGCTGACTGAACACAAGATCCCGATCGGCAAATGGGCGAAAGCCGGCGTCGATTGGCTGACCGACAACGCATACTGGTTGTTCGACGGCATTTCCGCCTTCCTGCTGAGCATCATCGACGGGATCTTGTGGCTGCTGCAGGCACCGCATCCCCTTGTGATGGTCGCCCTGTTCACCGGACTGGCCTATTTCGTTCACCGCACCTTCACCTTTGCGGCGCTGGTGGCGATCTCACTGCTGCTCATCATCAATCAGGGCTATTGGGAAGAGACGACGGAAACCCTTGCCCTGGTCATGGCCGCCACGCTTGTCTGTATGGTCATCGGCGTGCCGGTCGGCGTTGTGGCGGCGCATAATCCGCGCTTTTATGCCTTCCTGCGTCCGATCCTCGACCTGATGCAGACGCTGCCGACCTTCGTCTACCTGATCCCGGCGCTGATCCTGTTCGGCCTCGGCATGGTGCCCGGCCTGATCGCGACGGTGATCTTCGCCATTCCGGCCCCGATCCGCCTGACGCAGCTCGGTGTCTCGTCGACACCGCAGGCCCTGCTGGAAGCGGGCCAGGCCTTCGGCGCAACGAAGTCCCAGCTGCTGTGGAAAATCGAATTGCCCTATGCGCTTCCTCAGATCATGGCCGGACTGACCCAGACGATCATGTTGTCCCTGTCGATGGTGGTGATTGCGGCGCTGGTTGCCGCGGACGGTCTCGGCGTGCCGGTGCTGCGCGCGCTCAACACCGCCAATGTCGCGCTCGGTTTTGAAGCCGGCGTCTGCATCGTTCTGATCGCGATCGTGCTCGACCGGTTCTTCCGTGTACCGGCAGGAGGCAAGAAATGAGCGGTGCCAACTCCAGCCCCGTCGTTTCCTTCAAGGATGTCGACATCGTCTTCGGCGAAAAGCCGGAAACGGCCTTGCCCCTGATCGACGCGGGAAAGACCCGTCAGGAGATCCAGGCCGAAACGGGCCAGATCCTGGGTGTCGCCGGCGCTTCCTTCGATATCTACGAGGGTGAGGTCATCGTGCTGATGGGCCTGTCCGGCTCCGGCAAGTCGACTTTGCTGCGCGCGGTCAACGGCCTCAACCCGGTTATCCGGGGCGAGGTGCAGGTCCATGACGGCAGCCGCTATGTCAATCCGGAAACCTGTTCGGACAACGAGCTGCGCGAATTGCGCCGCCACCGCATCGGCATGGTGTTCCAGCAATTCGGTCTTCTGCCCTGGCGCACGGTGGCCGAGAATGTCGGCTTCGGCCTGGAGCTGGCCGGCATGCCGGCCAAGGAACGGGCCGCCAAGGTGGAAACCCAGCTCAAGCTGGTTGGCCTCACCGGCTGGGGCGAAAAATACGTGCACGAACTCTCCGGTGGCATGCAGCAGCGTGTCGGCCTGGCCCGGGCTTTCGCCACGGACGCGCCGATCCTTCTGATGGACGAGCCGTTCTCCGCGCTCGATCCGCTGATCCGGGACAAGCTGCAGGACGAGTTGCTCGACCTGCAGAAAGAGCTCAACCGGACCATCATCTTCGTCAGCCACGACCTGGATGAAGCGGCCAAGATCGGCTCGCGGATCGCGATCATGGAAGGCGGAAGGGTGATCCAGCTCGGCACGTCGCAGGAGATCGTCAAGACACCGGCAACGGACTATGTCGCTGACTTTGTCAGCCACATGAACCCGCTGAACGTGCTTCGCGCGCGCGACATCATGGTGCCTCCGGGCAGCCTGTCGGGGTCGTTCGCCAATGGCATGAGCTGCGACGCCAACACGCCGATCCGGGAAGTCGCCAGGCTGAAGAAGTCCAGTCCGGAACCGGTTGTCGTTCAAAAGGATGGCGCCATTGTCGGCGTCATCGGCGAAAACGAGCTGCTCGACTGCATGATTTGAGCGGGTTTCCGCGCACCGAATAAAAATGCAGACCTCATCCTTCGAGACCGGCCTTCGGTTCTCCGCAGGATGAGGTTTTTGTTTTTGCGGTTGCTGTGAAGGCGACGGCGTCAAGCCCGGCTCCAAACAATCCTCTCCGTCGTCATCCCGGCCAAACGCAGTGCGAGCCGGGACCGGGGAGCTTCAGACGTCTTCTGGTGCCGGACGCTTCCAGACAAGCCTCGGCACCCCGGTCCCGGATCGGCGCTGCGCATGTCCGGGATGACGTCTGAGGGACAGTATTATCCCAACAAAAAACGGGGCCGTGAGGCCCCGTTTTCCTTCAAGTCTTCCGCGCCTGCCATCCTGAGGACGGCGGCAGCGATCGGAGACTTAGAGCAGCTCGAGCTGAGCAGCCTGCTTGCCGCGGCCGCGGCGGTCGTCTTCGGCAACGAAGGAGATCTTCGCGCCTTCAACGGGCGTACCGATACCGGCCTGCTCGAAAGCGGTGATGTGAACAAACACGTCCTTGGAGCCGTTTTCCGGCGTGATGAAGCCGAAGCCGCGGTCGTGGTTGAAGAATTTGATGGTGCCATTCTCACGCATGGAGAAGCCTTTCCGTAGATAGAATGCGCCGTCCCGTTTCCGGCAAGGCGCGGATAAACGAGAAGTCAATAAGAAACGGAAAGCTCGGAAATTCAGAGCGGAGCTTGATGGAGCCACCGCCGAAGTCAGTCTTACCGGGTCTTTCTTCAGTCCCGTACGGCACAACGCGTACCGATGGTGCGTAATGTAGGTGCCTCTGCGTCTTCCGGCAAGTGAAACTTGTATTCTAGCTCAAAACGCCCAGGTTCCGGCGCTTTGGAACCGGAAGTTGCCTCCCTTTTGTCCGCCTTTCTTCCTCTGGATCTGTCTGCTGAACGCGCCTTTCCGGCCGGAATGACAGCGTTTCTGCAAACCCGCATGCCTGTGACCCGGGTCACAGCGGCATCGCCACACTCTCCCTATGTTGGTGTCATGAAAGGAGGCGGTCAGGACACGCCTCGTAGATGAGAAGGGACACCGTCATGTTGAAGAAAGTCGCTACCACCACCGTCGCGCTGGCTCTTGTTGCCGGTGCCGCCCTGACCACGCAGACCCAATCCGCAAACGCCGCGCAAGGCTGGCAGGTCGGCGTCGGCATTGCAGGTGGCCTTGCCGCCGGTGCGATCCTCGGCTCCGCCCTGTCGCAGCCGCGCTACTACGCCCCGCCGCCTGCATACTATCCGGCTCCGGCCCCGGTGGTGGTCTACCGCCCGGCGCCGTGGACCCCGGCCTGGTACGACTACTGCAGCCGCAAGTACCGGTCCTTCAACCCGAACACTGGGTATTTCCTGGCCTATTCCGGCCAATATACGTTCTGCCGCTAATCGGCAAACGCGCTCAGAGCCGGGGCGCAATCCCCTCAATAGGGTATCCGGCCACACTCCCTGCAAGGTGCTCCTCCCCGCCTTGCAGGGAGTTTTTGTTTGTGCTGGCCGCGCTGCACCTCATCTGCCGCCAGTTCCATCGCACTCAGGGAGAGGTCGGCCTGCAAGGCCGGGTGAGCGCGGCCGCGTCTTCTGGCTAACCGTTGACTTTCGTACGGCTGGTGCCGTGGCCCCCACCCCTAACCCCTCCCCGGTCTGTACACCCACAAGGGGGAGGGGGATCAGGCTGTGCCAGCTCACTACAGACGGAGCGAAATGGCATTCGATAACTTCGTTTCCTTTTCAGGCGTCCGCCGCTTGCGCCTCCCTCCCCCTTGTGTGGAGGGATTAAGGGTAGGGGTGAACGGCGCAGCCGCTGGTGCAAGCACCAAATGTATTCACGGTATCTGGAGCTGCCCTAACCCTGGTCCGTGATCCGCTTGGCGGCGCGCATGATCGTTTCCAGCTGGTTGAGAAACCGCGACCGGTCCTGTTTGCCGAAGGACGGACCGCCTTCGCGGATCTCGCCGATTTCCCGCAAATGTGTTTTCAGATCGCGCATGGCGAGGCGCATGCCGATGGCCTCCTCGCTGAAGGGTTTGCCGGTCGGGCCGATCACCAGGGCGCCGGCTTTGACGCAGCGCGATGCCAGGGGCACGTCGGCGGTCACCACCACATCGCCGGGCTGGGCCCGTTCCGCGATCCAGTTGTCGGCCTCGTCCGGGCCTTCGGGCACGATCACCCGTTCGATCAGGTCGCCCTCGGGCAGGCGCATCCAGCTGTTGGAGACGAACTTGATCATCACCTTGTGCCGCTCTCCGACCCGGATGGCCTCGTCTTTCACGGGACAGGCGTCCGCATCCACGTAAAGCACTGTCATCATTTGTCTCCAGATTGAGCCAGATGGGCAGCAATGCCTTCGGCCGCCCGCGCGCCCGTGGCAAAACAGGCCTGCAGCAGATAACCGCCGGTGGGCGCTTCCCAGTCCAGCATTTCCCCGGCGGCAAACAGGCCTGGGCGTTTTGCCAGCATCAGCCCGTCTATCAGTTCCGAAAGTGCGATGCCGCCCGCTGAGGAAATCGCCCGGTCGATCGCGTAGGGGGCAAGGCAGGTCAGCGGAACGGCCTTGATCCGCCGGGCCAGGTCAAGCGGTTCGGCGGGCAGGGCGCCGGCCTCGCGCAGGAGCGCCTGTTCTTCCGGCTTCAGCTTGAGCACCTTTTTCAGAAAGGTCGCCGCGGATTGTTTGCCGCGCGGCCGCGCAAGTTTGCGCGCGAGATCGTCTTCGCTCATGTCCGGGCGCAGGTCGATTGTCAGCGTGGCGCTGCCGTCCCTGTTGAGGGCCTCGCGCAGCTCCGCCGACAGGGCATAGACCGCGCCACCCTCGATCCCCTGGGCCGACAGCACAGCTTCGCCGGCAACTTGCTGGCCCTGATGGTGGAGTGCGATCCGTTTGAGCGGCGAACCCGCAAATCGGTCTTTCAGAAATGCGCTCCAGGCAATCTGGAAACCGCAATTGGCGGGCTGGAACCGGTGCACGTGAATGCCTTCGTTTTCAAGCAACGGCACCCAGGTTGCATTGGAACCAAGCCTCGGCCAGCTGGCGCCGCCAAGGGCCAGAAGCACGGCACGGGCAGGAAAGACAGATGTCTCGCCATCGGCACCCTGCAACTGGACGGTGCCATCCGCGCCGAAGCCGGTCCATGTCCGCCGGGGCAATAGCTCGACGCCATTTTGGTCCAGGCGCCGCAGCCAGGCTCTCAGAAGAGGCGAGGCTTTCATGGAGGTCGGGAACACCCGGCCGCTGCTGCCGACAAACGTTTCCTCGCCGAGACCGCGGCACCAGTCGCGCAGCGCCTGCGGCGGGAAATCCCGGATCAGTGGAGCCAGAAACGGTTCGGCTTCCCGGTACCTTTTCAGAAACCGGTCCAGGTTTTCACCGTGGGTGAGGTTGAGACCGCCGCGGCCGGCCATCAGGAACTTGCGCGCCGGCGACGGCATGCGGTCCGCAACGGTCACCGAAAACCCCTTTGCGGACAATCGCTCCGCGGCAAACAGACCGGCCGGACCGGCTCCAATGATCAGGACATCGCGCATGCGGCCTTATAGTTCAGCCGGGCGTCAAAAGACCACAGCTGAATCTGGCAAACAGCGGAAACAAAATTCCAACGAATTCCGCAAGTATTTGTTATCGGTCTTGTGGGAAGATCACGTTGAAGTTGAGCACCGGCGAAAGTTCGCGGAAGCTGATCTTCGGAAAGGAGCCGTGAATGGAGAAAACCACGGACCTGATTGTTATCGCCGATCCGGACAAGGACGTTCAGACAGGTTTCCAGCGCCTGTTTGGCGGACATATGAAGGTTGTCTGCTTTTCCGAGTCCGATCCGGCTCTGGTCTTCCTGAAGCAAAACCACAACACCGCGGTTGTATTTTCCTGTTTCAATCTGCCAGGCCGTGGCGGCACGGCTTTCCTGCGCGCGGCGGAAACGATCGTGCCGCAGGCAACCCGGGTGATGTTGACACGGGAAAAGTCCGCCGAGGCTATCAAGAAGACGCTCAATGAAGGCCATGCTTTCCTGTATCTGGAAAAGCCCTGCCAGTCGAAGGATCTGGTTTCCGCCATGGAAACCGCGCTTGCCCATCATCGGCAACTTGCCAAGGAACGGGCCTTGCTGGAGCGTACGCTGGCCGGCTCCGTCAAACTGCTGATCGACATGCTGGCGCTGTTTCATCCGGAAGCCTTCCGGCGTACCGCGACCGTGCGCAAGCAGGCCCTGAAACTCGCTCGGCAGCTGGGCATGAAAAAGACCTGGGAGCTGGAGATGGCGGCCATGCTGTCGCCGCTTGGTGAGGCGCTGCTGCCGAAACAGATCCTGGCCCGCTACCGGGCAGCCCGCAGCCTGACCGAACAGGAGCGCGACGTGCTCGACCGCGCGCCAGCCCAGTCCCGTGAGCTCTTGAAGAATATCCCCCAGCTGGAAAAGGTGTCCGATTACCTGTTCCTGTCGGCGCGCGGTTACGATGGCTCCGGTTTTCCGAAAGACGGACCGGTTGGCCAGGACATTCCGCTGGTCTCGCGGATCCTGAAGCTTTTGACGGATCTTTGGTACGCCAGCCCGGAAAACGGGCCGGATGCTGCCTCCTTCGAAGCCCTGACCATCAATTGGCGCAAATACGATCCGAAACTGCTCGAGCTTGCCAAGACCGTTCTGATGGACGATCTGCCGGAAGCCCGCAAGAAACATATTGCCCAGTGCTACATCCGCTCTTTGCGGCCGGGGGACGTCCTGGTCGATGACGCGCTCACCGAAAGCAGCCACGAACTGGTGCTCTCACGCGGACACATGCTGACCCCGACCACCATCCGCCGCCTGGAGCATTTCCACCAGACCTCCGGCGTCCGCCAGCCGATCCGCGTTGAACGGCACGAGGTGCCGGAAGAGGTGATGATAGATACGGCGTGAGGCGAAAGGCAATTTGGAAACGACGGCTGCACCGTCGACCCCAACCATAACCCTTCCTACAAGGGGGAGGGGTGGGGGATCCGTTGGATTCAGTCCTTGCCCGATTTCTCCGCCAGCTCCGCCTCGTAGGCTTTTGCCACACGCAGGAAACGGGCGTGGGCGTAGTTCATCGAGAGAATGAAGCCCCACCAGCCGTATTTGCGGTATTTGCGCACGAAATAGGCCTTGAAGAAGCTGACTGGAAATTCGGTCAGAAGACGGGATCTCGGCAGCTTGCGGCCACGGGCGCGCATGTCGGCGACCTGCATGTCCGAATAGCGGTTGTATTTGCCGACCTGGAATTCAAGCGAACGGATCGAGCGGTGCGCCATGATGCCGTCCAGATTGTCGATCCGGGCTCCGGGTTCCGGGCGCACCGTGTCATGAACTATGGACTCTGAAAACCGTCCCTTGCGCCGGTCGTAGAGCCGGATCTGGTGATAGCCATAGGCCCAGGAGGCCGGCGCGGTTTCGTGGGCGTACATGTCCCGGATCATGATGCGCCAGCCGTCGGCATCGGTGTAGCTGCCGTCCGCGAAGCGGGCCTGGATTTCCGCCGCCAGCTCCGGTGTCACCTCTTCGTCGGCATCCAGATTGAGCAGCCAGTCGTTGCGGCACTGGTCCTCGCCGAAGCGCTTTTGCGGGCCGTAACCGGGCCAGTCGTTTTTGACAACGCGAGCGCCAAGATCTTTGGCAACCGCGACCGTGTCGTCGGAAGAACCGCTGTCGATGACGATCACTTCGTCCACCCAGCCGATGACGCTTTCGATCGGCCGGGCAATCCGGTCGGCCTCGTCCTTGGCAATGATGAAAGCGGAAAGGGGCAGGCGGTCGGTCATGGAATGTCCGGTCAGAAGGTGAGGCCGGAACGGACCGGCGCAGCAGATACCAACTCGTATTAGCCGCGCCGGCGCGTGTTTTGAAGCGCCGCGGTCAGGATTTTACACGGGCAAAGACCGCATCGAGGCCCAGAAGCGTGATCGTGGAGCCTTCGACAGCCCCGGTGAACCCGGGTGCCTTCAGGTCCGACAGGTCAAGATCCGGGACAGTGATCGTGGCCGGTTCCGCGCCGAGATTGAACGCGCACAGGATCGTCTCGCCATTGTGGCTGCGGGTGAAGACCAGTGTCTCGCCGTCGCTGTCGAGAAAAGCCATATCACCCTTTTTCAAAGGTTCATGCTGCTGCCGCCAGGCGTAGAAGGCGCGGTTGCGGTTCAAGATTGAGGTGTCGTCCTTGTCCTGCTCGAAAGCGGCCATCGCCAGATGGTCCTCCGCCACCGGCAACCAAGGTTCGGCGTCTGAGAAACCGCCGTTTGCCGCGTCCTTGGTCCAGGGCATCGGCGTGCGGCAACCGTCGCGGCCCTTGTATTCCGGCCAGAAGCGGATGCCATAGGGGTCTTGCAGTTTTTCAAAAGGCACATCGGCCTGGGTCAGGCCCAGTTCCTCGCCCTGGTAGAGGCAGGGTGTGCCGCGCAGCGACGCACAAAGCGCGGTCTCGAGCGGCGCGAATTTCTGCAGATCCTTGCCGTCGCCCCAGCGGCTGCCGACGCGTTTGACGTCGTGGTTGGACAGCGCCCAGCTGGCCCAGCCCGAGCCGATGCCGGCATTCATCTCCTCGACGATGCGGCGGATATAGCGGGCCGAATGCTGCGGCGTCAGCAGATCGAAGCTGTAGGCCATGTGAATGCGCTTGCCGGTTTCCGTATAGGACCGGGTCAGCTCAACGGCGAGGCCGTCATGGCCGATTTCACCGACGGAGGTGGTGCCGGGATATTTGTCGAGCAGATCACGCAGTTTTTCCAGAAAGACCAAGTTTTCCGGCTGGGTCTTGTCATAGACATGATCCTGATAGCCATAAGGATTGGTCGGATCGACGGTCGAGGGCGCTTCGTCGGCACTGAGCGGCGGGTTGTCCCGAAGCTGCTTGTCGTGAACATAGAAATTCACCGTGTCGAGACGGAACCCGTCGACGCCCCGGTCGAGCCAGAACTTCGCGGCGCCGAGCACGGCGTCCTGGACTTCCTCGTTGTGGAAGTTGAGGTCCGGCTGGCTGGCCAGGAAATTATGCATGTAATACTGGCAGCGGCGGCTGTCCCATTCCCAGGCAGCGCCGCCGAAGATCGACAGCCAGTTGTTCGGCACTGTGCCGTCCGGCTTGGCGTCGGCCCAGACGAACCAGTCGGCCTTGGCGTTGTCTTTTGAGGAGCGGCTTTCCACGAACCAGGGATGCTGGTCGGACGTGTGCGAGATCACCAGGTCGATGATCACCTTCAGTCCGCGGCCATGGGCGGCTGCCAGCATGCGGTCGAAATCGGCCAGCGAGCCGAACATCGGATCGACATCCTCGTAATCGGAGACATCATAGCCGAAATCGTCCATGGGCGACGTGAAGAACGGCGACAGCCAGATCGCGTCGACGCCGAGCGATGCGATGTAGTCCATGCGCTCGGTGACCCCGTTCAGGTCGCCGATGCCGTCGTTATTGCTGTCGTTGAAGGAACGCGGATAGATCTGATAGATCACCGCGCCCTTCCACCAGTCCGGGTCTTTGATCAGGTTTGCTGGCACATCAGCCTCCAGGCCCGCTTCGGCTTCTTCGAACATTGCCGGTCTCCGTCCGCTTCTATGGCGGTGTGATGGGTTTCAAAGCGCTTTGAATGGCTATATCCCGCGGCCTCTTTGGTCAAGAGACCTTTCGTGAAAAAGTCATGTGATCGGTGGATGGCGTCAACGAAATCTGAATGCGCGACTGCAAAGACCAGGCGGGTCCGCAAAGCAAAAACCGGCCCTGCAAGAAGCAGGACCGGTGGAGCAACTGAAAAGTGTCGAAACACGATTTTGTCCGGAACGAGGTCTTTGTACACCGTGCGCGTGACAGATATGTGAACACACCTTTAACGCCTGTGAACAATGGCAGGGAGCATGCGCGGCAGTGGAACAATCGGGCTTCGAGCCGGCACAAAGCAAGGTTTGGTTGATTTAGATAAGTTATTGTATTAAAAGTCGGAAAAATAAAGTTATGACGTTAAGGTCAATTTCCTCTTGCAAAGCAGCATGGAAGCTGGAACTGTCTCGTCACGCAGAAACGTCGGCAAGGCAATCCCTCGTGAAATGTCGCAGGCCTGGACAAACCGATCCAGACCGCCACCTTGCCGGGTAAACTTGGAGGAAATGTCATGACGGCAGCCATGGTTGGATGGGCGCATATGCCCTTCGGCAAGCATTCGGAAGAAACCGTTGAAAGCATGATCGTCAAGGTCGCGGTCGATGCCATTCACGATGCCGGCATCGCGCCGGAAGATGTCGACGAGATCCTGCTCGGCCATTTCAATGCCGGCTTCTCTGCCCAGGACTTTACCGCGTCCCTCGTGCTTCAGGCCGATCCCGGCTTGCGCTTCAAACCGGCGACCCGGGTTGAAAACGCCTGCGCCACCGGGTCCGCCGCCGTGCACCAGGGCGTGCGCGCCATCGCTTCCGGCGATGCCCGCTTCGTGCTGGTCGTCGGCGTCGAGCAGATGACCACCACTCCGGGACCGGAGATCGGCAGGAACCTGCTGAAGGCCTCCTATCTGAAGGAGGAGGGCGACACGCCGGCCGGCTTCGCCGGTGTCTTCGGCAAGATCGCCGATGCCTATTTCCAGAAACACGGCGACCAATCCGACGCGCTGGCAAAGATCGCCGCCAAGAACCACAAGAACGGCGTCGGTAACCCTTACGCCCAGATGCGCAAGGATCTCGGCTTCGAGTTCTGCCGCGCGGAAAGCGAAAAGAACCCGTTTGTCGCCGGTCCTTTGAAACGCACCGACTGCTCGCTGGTTTCCGACGGTGCCGCCGCCCTGGTCCTGACCGATCCGGCCACCGCGCTCGGCATGAAAAAGGCGGTCGCCTTCCGTGGCCTGGCCCATGTGCAGGATTTCCTGCCCATGTCGAAACGCGACATTCTCAAATTCGAGGGCTGCTCCAGGGCCTGGGGCGAGGCGCTCGGCGACGCCAACCTGGCGCTGGAGGATCTCTCCTTTGTCGAGACCCATGACTGCTTCACCATTGCCGAGCTGATCGAATACGAGGCGATGGGCCTGACCAGGGAAGGCGAGGGCGCCCGCGCCGTGCTCGAAGGCTGGACCGAGATGGGCGGCAAGCTGCCGGTCAACCCGTCCGGCGGTTTGAAAGCCAAGGGTCACCCGATCGGCGCCACCGGCGTTTCCATGCATGTGCTCACCGCCATGCAGCTCACCGGCACGGCCGGCGACATCCAGGTGAAGAACGCCGAGATCGGCGGCATCTTCAACATGGGCGGCGCCGCTGTGGCGAACTTCGTCTCGGTGATGCAGGCAATGCGGTAAGCGCAGTTCGTTTAAAAGTGAGAAAGCCGGCGGAAACGCCGGCTTTTTTTGTTTTTCACCGTTCATCCCTCCTCAGGTTCGTCATTGCAGGGCTTGCCCCTGCAATCCATGCCGTGGCAGCGCCCCAAAGGAACTTGCTCTCAGACGGCAAGGAAACGGCATGAATCCCATGGTCAAGCCCACTGGTGTCAGGTTTAAGCAGTGTTCGCAGTTCTTACTCGGGCCTTGCGGCTTGTTCCAGTCTCCCCCCTTGCGGGGGAGATGTCTCCGTCAGGAGACAGAGGGGGTGTCAACCTCCCGATATCATTCGGCATTTCCGAATTCGCGGTGCCCGCTTCACCCCCCTCTGTCCGGTTTCCGGACATCTCCCCCGCAAGGGGGGAGACGGCAGAAAGCGGCATATCTGCTTCATGTCCGAAAGGCACGAATTTGTTGATTGTCAAAAGATCCCAACTGCTTAAGGAAAGTGTGAAAGTCTAAACCGGACACCAGTGGGTCAAGCCATGGGATGACGAGTGAAGGAGTCGGTAACTGAACGACACGAGTTGAGCTTCCGGTCGCCGAGCAGAACCGCGGCCGATGAAGGCTACTGGATCCGCTGTCGCGGGGATGACAGTTGCGAGGTGGCGCAGCTCTCAGCCTTACTGCGCCGCGCCTGCCGCAGCGGCATAAAAATCCGGATCAGTCAGTTCCGGCGGGCTGACCGGTGCGCCGCCGCCTTCGCCGACATAAGTGTCCGCGACGCCATAGACGAAGACACCGCCGGCGTTCCGCTTCAGAATGGCGATGCGCTCGATCAGCTGGTGATCGCCGGTCTCGCAATTGGCGTAGCTGGTATAGAGCTGCTTGCCGCCTTCGGTGATCCGTTCCGTGCCGGAGGAAAAACTGCCTTCGGTGCAGGATTTCTGGCTGTCGGCGACCGCCAGCGACATCAGCTCTTCTTCCGATGTGTAGCTGCCCGCCGGGAAGATATGGGCAACCAGCGTGCGCGAGTCATTGGCGGCGACCGCGTGCAGGCCGTTCAGATCCTCCGCGCGCTGGCCGTCCGGGATCAGCTTCAGGCCGGAAATTCCGGCGCTGCCCATCAGGTTGAAGAGGGCCTGGGTGGCCTCGACGGCAAGCTGCGGATCATTGGCGGACGTGGACGGGGTGGTGGTGGCCTTGGCCGGAGGGTTGGTGCCGAGACCGCCCTGCACGGGCGCGGCGGCAACGTCGCCCATGCCGGGCGCGGCACCGTAGCGAGCGATGTTGCGTTCAACGCATTTGGCCAGCCTTGCCATCAATTTGGCGGTGCCGGTCAGGCGGAACTGGTAGTTATAGGCGCCGTCATAGACATAGAGTGTGCGCCCGCGCCGGAAGCGGGTGATGATATAGCCGCCCTGGGGCATCTGCATGCGCGCCAGGTCCTTTGAGGTCGCCTTGGCGACGCCGCTTTGCCAGGCGCCCCGGTCGATGCGGTATTGCAGGGGAATGTCCGAACCGACATCCATGTTCCAGTGCGGCGCGGAAAAGCCGATGGCCCAGCTGTAGGTGGTGTCGACCTGGACATAGAGGGTGATGCCGCTCTTGTAGCTGGCCGAGGCGACGCAGGTTGAAAACCGGCCGCTCTGGTCGTCGGTGAAGGCGCTGCCGTTCCAGCCGCCAAGGCGGAAATTCTCGACGATCGCAGCCTGTGCCGATGCCAGACTTATGAGCAGTGCCACACCGGCCGCAGCCAGCAATTGAACAAGACGCATCGTACCCCCCTGATGCCGCGGCGGACCAGCCGCCAGTCATTTGGAAAGGCTAAGCGAATTCCGTTGCGGCATCAAGAAAGCTCGGCGTCAAAAGCGCGCTGAGCCCAGGCTTACTGGATGGCGTCCATGGCCTTGGTAAACCCGGTCAGCGGCACATCGACCGATTGGCGGCGGTCGGCGGCTGGAGCGAAATCGATCTGCAGCTTGGTGCCGGCCTTCATGGCATCGATCATCTCGGGCGTCGCATCGGCGGAGATGTAGCAGCCGCGCTGGTCGCAGGTGCCGACCTCAAGCTCGGTGAGCGGCGTGCCGTCAACGGCAAGCTTGACCTTGCCGGGCAGGTAGAAGCCGAGCGGCGCCTGCATCTGGAAAACCGGCGTGCCCTTGTTGGCGGGATAGATGACATCCACCTTGAACAGCAGTTGTCCGTTTTCCTTGATGCGCAGGATCTGGCTGGCCTCGCAGATCAGCGTTTCCGCCGCGCGCGCAGGGCCTCCGCACCGTGTCTGCCACAGCGCTTCCTGTGCGTTTTCCTGGGCGGTTTCCTGCGCGAGGGCGCCGCCGGCCGGAACGAGAGCCGCGATCGACGCGGCGAGAATGAGTTGTTTTCTAAAAAATGCCATGTCTCTTGCTTTTTTGAGTTGCTGCCCCCGCGCAAGCCATACCCGTTCGCATGCCGTTCGTCACCCGCAATCCTTGCATTGCTCTTTCCATCTTGGCCGCCAATCGGGCAAAACGCGGGGCGCCTGCCTCGCGCAGCGGCCGTGAACTGGAATTGGTCAAACCGTCTGTTTTGGAAAAAACTATTCCGCTCGGGCGATCAGCTTTGAAAACCGGTGCCCGGCGCTCTCCTCGGCATCTCATTACATTAAGTCCATCAAACTGGGATTGGAGACCCTTGAGATGGCAACCCGCCGTGGCGACACGCATAAAACACTGAAACGGGCTCAGGACCGGCTCGACGTGTTTCCGGCCTTCATGAAGGTGGCCGGCGAGCGTGTGCTGGTGGTCGGCCATGGCGGCGAGGCTGCCGCCAAGGTGCGTCTCCTCGGCGAAACAAATGCGAAAATCGTCGTTGTCGCGGAAACCGTCGAAGCGGATCTGGCGGAAGCGATCGAACTGTTCGAGGCAGAGCATGTTGCCGAGGCGTTCAAGCCGGCGCATCTGAACGGCGCGGCCCTGGTCTTCTCCGCGCAGGAAGACTGGGATCTCGACAAGGCCGTTGTCGATGCCGCCCGCATCTTCGGTGTGCCGGTCAACGCGGTCGACAAACCCGAGCTCTGCGATTTCTACACAGGCGCGCTGGTCAACCGCGCGCCGATCGCGGTTGCGATCACCTCCACCGGCGTCGGGCCGGTGCTCTCCCGCCACATCCGCGCGCGCATCGAGGCGATGCTGCCGCGCGCCACCGGCGAGCTGGCCCGTCTGGCCGAGAGCTTTCGTGATGCGGCCACCAAGGTCATTCGCGACGGTGCCCTGCGCCGCAATTTCTGGGCCCGGTTCTTTTCCGGCGCCGTCGCCAGCAATCTTTACGCCGGCAAGGCCGATGTCGCGCGCGCCGAGGCACAGCGGCTGCTGAATTCCATGGCGGACGAGCCGGGCTTTGTCTGGCTGGTCGGGGCCGGTCCTGGCGCGGAAGACCTCTTGACCCTGCGCGCGCAGCGCCTTTTGCAGGAAGCCGATGTCATCGTCCACGACGCCCTGGTGCCGGCAAGCGTGGTTGCCATGGGCCGGCGCGATGCGGACCGGATCTCCGTCGGCAAGCGCAAGGGCGCGCATTCCGTGCCGCAGTCGGAGATCTCTGACCTGCTGGTCGAGCTGGGCCGCAAGGGCCTGAAGGTCGTGCGCCTCAAGGCTGGGGATCCGATGATCTTCGGCCGGGCCGCGGAAGAAATGGAGGCACTCCGCCAAGGCGGGGTTGGTTTCGAAATCGTCCCCGGCGTCACAGCAGCCTTCGCCGCGGCCGCTTCTGCCCAGATCCCGCTGACCCTTCGCGGTGTCGCCTCCAACCTTGTGTTTGCAACGGGTCACAACGCCAAGTCCGAAACCCTGCCCGACTGGGCCGGTCTGGCACTGAAAGGCGCGACCGTTGCCGTCTATATGGGCCGGACCGTTGCCGCCGCCGTTGCCGAAAAGATGATCGGCGCCGGCCTCAAGGCCGAGACCCCGGTGGCGGTGATCGAAAACGCCGCCCATCCGGACGAACGTCAATTTGCCGGAACCCTCAACGAACTCGCGGTGCTGTCGAACCGCGAAGAGATCGATGGACCGGTTCTGATCGTGATCGGCGAGGCCGTCGGCCATGCCGCACTGGACAAGGCCGAACCTCTGGCGCCGCTGGATGCGGCCCGGGTCGTGGCTGCCTGAAGTTAAAGAGAGTGGACGCAATGAAAGTCATCACCGCCAACCGCCTTTTGAACGGCGATGTTGTCTGGCTCGCGGAAGGCGGCGCCTGGGTCGAGCGGATCACGCTGGCCAGTACCTTTGACGGCAAGGACGCCGTCGCCGAAGGGCTTGCCGAAGGCGCTGAAGCCGAGAAGAACCAGCAAGTGGTCGGCGTCTACGAGATGGATGTCACCGTCGAGGATGGCGTCATCGTTCCGGTGCGCCTGCGCGAAAAAATCCGCGCCAAGGGCCCGACCACCCATCCGCAATTCGGCAAGCAGGCCCAGGCCGTCTCGGCCTGATCAGAACAAGCAAGGTCAGGGCAGCGCCCAAAACGCAGAAATGCGTATGGCAGCGCCCGGCAAGGAGCAGAACATGTACCGTTACGATGAATTCGACGCCAGTTTCGTCAACCAGCGCACCGAGCAGTTCAAGGACCAGGTCCGCCGGCGGCTCGCAGGCGAACTCTCCGAGGACGAGTTCAAGCCGCTGCGCCTGATGAACGGGCTCTATCTGCAGCTCCACGCCTACATGCTGCGCGTTGCCATCCCCTATGGCACGCTCAACGGCCGCCAGATGCGCAAGCTCGCCCATATCGCCCGCACCTATGACAAGGGCTATGGTCACTTCACCACGCGCCAGAACATCCAGTTCAACTGGCCGAAGCTGGAAGACACGCCCAAGATCCTGGAAGAGCTGGCGGAAGTCGAAATGCACGCCATCCAGACGTCGGGCAACTGCATCCGCAACGTGACCGCGGACCATTTCGCCGGCGCTGCCGCCGACGAGATCGCCGACCCGCGTCCCTATGCCGAGATCCTGCGCCAGTGGTCGTCGCTGCACCCGGAATTTTCGTTCCTGCCGCGCAAATTCAAGATCGCCATCACCGGCGCCCCGAATGACCGCGCCGCCGTCCAGGTCCATGACATCGGCCTGCAGCTGACGCGGAACGAGAATGGCGAGATCGGCTTTGAAGTCTTTGTCGGCGGTGGTCTCGGCCGCACGCCGATGATCGGCCGCAAGGTGCGTGACTTCCTGCCGGAAGAAGACCTCCTGGCCTATTCGGAAGCGATCCTGCGCGTCTATAACCGCTATGGCCGCCGCGACAACAAGTACAAGGCCCGCATCAAGATCCTGGTCCACGAGACCGGTCTTGACGAACTGAAGGCGGATATCGAGGCCGAATTCGAGAAGATCCGCTACGGCGTCCTGCGTCTGCCGGACGAGGAGGTGCGCCGCATCGAAGCCTACTTTGCGCCGCCGCCGCTGGAAGTCGGTGCCGCCACCTCCGGCGCGGTAGAGGCGCGTAAGGCGAGCGATGCCGCTTTCGCCCAGTTCGTCGCGCACAATCTCAACCCGCACCGGGTGCCGGGCTATACGTCGGTGACCCTGTCGATGAAACCGATCGGCGGTATTCCGGGCGATGCATCCGACCACCAGATGGACGTGATCGCGGACCTGGCCGAGAAATTCGGCCATGACGAACTGCGTATCAGCCACGAGCAGAACGTCATTCTGCCGCATGTGAAGCTGGACGATCTGCCCGCGCTGTTCGACCGGCTGGTCGCCGCCGAGATCGCCGAAGGCAATGCCGGTCTCATTACCGACATCATCGCCTGCCCGGGCATGGATTATTGCGCCCTGGCAACCGCCCGCTCCATTCCGGTGGCGCAGCGCATTTCTGAGCGCTTCGGCACGGCGGAACGTCAGGCGGAGATCGGCGAATTGAAGATCAAGATCTCCGGCTGCATCAACGCCTGCGGCCACCACCATGTGGGTCACATCGGCATTCTCGGCCTGGAGAAGAAGGGCGAGGAATTCTATCAGGTGACGCTTGGCGGTTCCGCCAATGAAAACGCGTCCATCGGTGAAATCATCGGCCGCGGCTTCTCTTCAGAGGAAGTGGTCGATGCAATCGAGAAGCTGGTCGATACCTATCTCGGCCTGCGTGTCGGCAAAGAAGAGACTTTCCTGGAAGCCTATCGGCGGATCGGGGAGGTACCCTTCAAGGAGGCCCTTTATGGCGCTGCATGAGACATTCAGCCTAGGCGTTGACCCGGAGCTGGGATTGCAGGCGGAAGTCGCCGCTCTCAATGCCCAGTTCGAGGATGCAACCGCGGACGAGATCCTGCGCGCAGCCATCCGGCACCAGTTTGCCGATGGCATTGCCATGGTCTCCAGTTTCGGGGCCGACTCGGCGGTGCTGTTGCACATGGTTTCCCAGATCGATCCGACGACGCCGGTTCTTTTCATCGACACGGTGAAACTGTTTCCGGCAACGCTTCTCTACCGCGATGAGCTTATCGAAAAACTCGGCCTGACCGACGTGCGTACCTTCAAGCCGGCGAAGGACGACCTTGCCGAACAGGATCCGGCCGGCATGCTCTGGATGAGCGACACCGATGCCTGCTGCCACATCCGCAAGGTCGTGCCGCTGGAACGGGCGCTTAACGGTTTCGAGGCCTGGATCTCTGGCCGCAAGCGCCACCAGAGTTCGACCCGCGCCAGTCTGGAGAAATTCGAGATCGACGAGGGCCGGGTGAAGGTCAACCCGCTGGCTGACTGGACAGCTACCGAGGTTCTGGATTATGCGAGGGCCCACGAGCTGCCGCCGCATCCACTGGTCGCGCAGGGCTACCCGTCCATCGGTTGCATGCCCTGTACCAGTAAGGTGGCGCCGGGCGAAGACCCGCGCGCCGGTCGCTGGCGCGGTCAGGACAAGACCGAATGCGGCATTCACTGGCCGACCCATGGCAAGGAAATTGACGGCAGCGGTATCTGACCGCCACCGACAGATACGTTTGAGGACACGAAGAATGGCAACGATTTACAAGGACGGCGAGTTCGTCGAGGAAAGCTGGATCAGCGTGGACGCCGAAACGGGTACGGCCGTTCGAGGCGATGCGCTGGTGCCGCAGACACTGTTCCTGGCCGAGGCGGCCACTTGGCTGGACCAGGACGGCAGGACGGCGGTCCTTGTCGAGGCCGGCGACGATGTCGAATTGCTGGTGCCCTATCTGGACGGCCTGGCCTTGGTTGCCGTGGACTTTCCGAGCTTTGCGGATGGCCGCGGCTTTTCCGCCGCCCGCGTCCTGCGTGAACAGATCGGCTACAAGGGCGATATCCGGGCCGTCGGCAAATACATTCTCGACCAGGTGCCTCTGGCACGGCGCTGCGGCGTCTCTTCCTTCGACATTTCCAAGCCGGAAGTGCTGAAGGCGCTGAAGGCCGGTGAATGGCCGGAAGTCACCAAATACCTGCAGCCGGTTGGCACGGTCGACGAGATTCCGGAAGGCACCCGCCCCTGGGCACGCCGCTCCCAGCGCGACATCTCCGTCGCTGCGGAGTAGCCGGCACGCTCAGTCCCTGTTCTGCCGGCAGATGTCGACCACCGCGTCGATATTGGCGAGCAGAATATCGACCAGTTCGGGCTGGAAATGGCGACCGCGTTCGGTCCTCATCAGTTCCAGGATCTGCTCGAGCGGCCAGGCATTTTTGTAGCAGCGCTCGCTGCCGAGTGCGTCGAAGACATCGGCTACGGCCGTGATGCGGCCGTAGAGATGGATGTCCTCGCCGCATTTGTCGGCCGGATACCCGCCACCCGCCCATTTCTCGTGATGGTCGCGCGCGATGATCGCGCCGGCCTGAAGCACTTTCCGGCTTGACGATTTCAGCATGTCGTAGCCTAGCGTCGTGTGGGTCTTCATGATCTCCCACTCGTCGCGGGTCAGCTTGGCCGGCTTGTTCAGGATTGCGTCGGGGATGCCGATCTTGCCGATGTCGTGGAGCGGCGAGGCCAGCCGGATGACTTCCGCTTCCTCTTCGGGCAAACCGTATTCCAGCGCAAGTAGCTTGCTGATCTCGGCGACCCGCTGCACGTGATGTCCGGTTTCCAGAGAACGGGTTTCAATCGTCTCGCCGAGTATGTCTACCATTTCGACCTGGGTCTGTTCGATCTCGTGGACGAGGTCCATGTTTTCGCAGGCGATGGCGACATTGCGCTCGAAGAGGTTGAGCAGTGACCTGTTCAGGTCGGTCGGCTCACCCAGCAGTCCTTGCAGATGCACCAGCCGCTTGATCCCGTCCCGGCACCTGATGACGGCGGTGTAGTGATCCGAAGTGATCTCGCTCTGGCTGCAGGTGAGGGCCGAGGTGACGTCCCGCAAGGTCGGCGGGTCCTGGATGCTGATCAGGTCGCGGCCGACATGCGGCGCGTAACGGCCCGTTGCTGCAATGATTGTGACGGATTGGCCCCAGCCCTGGGCGGCAAAGGCACTCGTCGCGCCGATGGACAGATCACATTGCTTCTGGAGCAGGTTGCCGAGTTGATCCAGAACGACTTGTGCCAGGTTTTCCTTCGTTTGCAGCTCGAACATGCTTGCAGAGGCCTCGATCACCGCCTCCAGGCCGCGCTTGTTTTTCTCCAGCTCGACGATGTCCCGGTAAGAGCGCAGCGACGCGTACATCAGCGTCGACAGCTTGCGCGAAGTCAGTTCTGTCTTTTCCTTGTAGTCGTTGATGTCATAGCGTGCGATCACGTCGCGTTCAGGTGCTTGTCCGGGCTGGCCGGTGCGCAGCACGATACGGACCGAGGAATTACCGGCTTCCTCGCGGATAAACTGGGCAACGTCCAGCCCCGCCGTTTCGCTCTCCATCACCACATCCAGAAGGATCAGCGCCGTGTCGGGATGGTCGAGAATGGCTCGTCGGGCTTCCTCGCCGGAATAGACCGAAACGAATTCCAGGGGGCGGTCATCAAATGAAAATCCGGAGAGCGCAAGACGGGTGACATCGTGAATGGACTGCTCGTCGTCAACGAGCATGATCTTCCAGGGCCTGCCGGCATACGGCTCGAAGCCCGGGTCTTCCGAATAGAGAATCTTTTCGTTCTGCTTGCTCATGAGCCGTCCTGGGGCTTGGGCTGGCTGAGGGGAACGGTGAGATGGACCGAAATCCCCTGTCCCGGCGTGCTTTCACAGACAACGCCGCCGCCCAGCTTCTTCGTTGCCAGATTGTAGACGATATGCATGCCAAGGCCACTGCCGCCGCTGCCGCGCTTGGTTGTAAAGAAGGGATCGAAAATCCGGTTCAGAACCTCGGGCGAAACACCCCGGCCGCTGTCGCTGTAGTGGATATGAGCGTTCTGGCCAGAGCGGGAGGCATCGATCCGGATCTCGCCGGCTTCGCCTTCGTCAAAGGCATGATTCAGCGAATTCATCACAAGGTTGGTGATGATCTGGGAGAGCGCGCCGGGAAAACTGGTCAGCACAACGTCCCTGTCACCGGTCACGGTGATCGTGTGCGGCGTTTTCTTGGTCTGAGGCAGGAGGCTGAGCAGGATCTCGTCGATGTAATCGACCAGTTTGAAGGTGCGCAACTCGTCACTGGATTGATCGACGGCAACCTGCTTGAAGCTGCTGACGAGTTCGGAGGCGCGATGCAGATTGGCGACGATGATCCTGGAAGACTGCCCCGCCAGATCGAGAAACTCCTCGAGACCACGGCGTGTCAGGCTTTCCTTTTCGACCTCTCCGGTCACATCGGCAACCTTTTCCTCCATGAAGGTCGCTGCCGTCAGGCCGACACCGATCGGCGTGTTGACCTCGTGGGCGAGGCCCGCGACCAGACCGCCCAGTGAAGCCAGTTTCTCGGTCTGCACCAGCTCCTTTTCCGCCAGCTTCTGATCGGTGATGTCGTAGTGCCAGACGATGGTCGCCGGCGCGTCCTCGAACTCGATCGGTATGGCGTCATGCAGCCCCCACCAGGTGGTGTTGTCCACCCGGCGCCGCTCCATGACAAAGCGCTGAAAGCCTTCGCCGCGTTCGACACAGGCACCGGCGGTTTCCAGGTCTCCAGGCTCGACGAACGTGTTCTCGAAGCCGAATTCGTCGAGTTGTTCGAACGACTCGGCATGAAAGAATTCAAGAAACCGCTGGTTGGCGTAAATGCGCCGGATGGGATGCATGCGCAGGATCGAGATCCCGGCGGAGGAACTGTCCAGGATCTGCCGGAGGCGGGTTTCGCTTCTGTGCAGGTCTTCCTGAATCCTGCGGCGGTCGCTGATTTCCTTTTCCAGATCCCGGGTCCGTTCCTCAACCAGCTCCTCAAGCTGGTCGCGATAGCGTTCCAGCTCCAGCTGACTGCTGCGCAGCTCGGTGATATCGGCCGTCGTGCCGACCATGCGCAACGGCTGTTTGTCCGCTGAAAACTCGACCTGGCCATGCTGTTGCAGAAAGCGATCGCCGGACGCCGTCCTGACCCGGTGCACGATGCTGTAAGGCGCTTCCTGCTCCGGATCCATGGAGCGCTCCATCTCTTCCGCGACATCCGCCCGGTCGTCGGGATGCACCGCGGCCATGAAGGCTTCGGCGGAGGGGTTCACCTGTCCGGGCTGATAGCCGAGCAGCCGGAATTCTTCGTCCGACCAGCGGGCCTGTCCCGTGCGCAGATCCAGATCCCAGTTGCCGAGACGCGCCAGGGACTGGGCTTCCCTCAACAAGTGCTCGCTTTCGCGGAGACCGGCATCGATCGTGCGCAATTCGCGGTTCAGACTGCGCTGCCTGACAAAGACGGCCAGCAGCACAAGTGACACAACAACGGCTGCGATGATCATGAACTGGTACTGAATGCGCAGCCGGGTTTCGTTGTTCTGGAACTCGACGAATTCGGTCTGGAAATTCACCCAGATGTCTTTCTCGATTTGTTCGGCGATCCGGTAGATTTCCCTTGTGTTCGTCTTGAGCGTGTCCAGAACGTCCGGGGTCGGGTCCAGTCCGCCGGTCTGCATCAGGGACAGGTTCTGCCGCAACAGGGGAACAGCCCGTTCAACAAGGTCATCCTTGTCGATATAGTCGCTGAAAACAAAACCGATCGACGCTTTGGTCAGGTTCTTGGCATCGTCGAGCAGCTTTTTGTCGTGTGTCTGGACTGCGAGCAGATAGGTCTCCGATCCGCGTTGCGACAACAGGGCGACCTTGAGCGTAAGGCGCATGGAATCGGTCATGCGCATGGTTTTGCTGGCTTCCGCTATCCGGGCGGGGACCTGATCGAAGGAATAGGCCAGATAGGCTCCCGCGAGGACGACCGCCACCACAAGCAGCCCTGATACAAATGCGAAAGACCTCGTGACCAAGGGTTACTCCATCGCAATTTCGGTGATCATCCAGGTCCACTTGGGCAGGTTGGTCTGGTAGTCTTTGTGTTTCTCGTCGTAATCCGGAAAAATGATGCGCATCGGTCCCTTGCGGTCGAAATCGATATATTCGCCGTCGACGCGGGTGGCGATGAGAATGCGCAGACCCTGCCATTCCTCCTTGCTGAAGGTGATTTCGTAATCGTCGATTGCCCGCGTTGTCAGTGAAGACGTTTCCGCCGTTCCGAAGGCGGCCACAAAGTCCTGCATCCAGACGCCGCTATAGGTCTCGATGCGCTTCTCATAAGGGTTGAAGGCCTGTACCTCCTGGAGGCCGGCTTTCTCGATCTCTGCGACGGAGATTTCCCGGCTTTCCAACGTTTGACCGGCTTGGATAACCAGGATCGTCGTTTCGCCATCTGCCGAAAAGGCTGGTGTGGCAACACCGAGCGCAAGGCTTAGAATGAGAAATACCTGCCTGATCATCCAATTTTCCGCCCAGTCGTTGCTGTGAAGCCAAGTGATTCCGGCATTGCTTCTACGGTAATTTTAAAAGCTAACGAGTTAAGGCGAGATTTTTAAAGATGATGAAAATCGCAATTGTCACTTTGATCTAAGTAAAACTACAGGTATTTGCCGTGTCTATTTGGCGAGCGGGATCTTTCTCAGGCGGTGGACGGCGTCACCCCGTTACGGCGAACCGTCCGTGTCCGCCTCCCGTTCCACGTAAAGAAACCGCGGAAAGATCTCCTCAAGCTCCGGGTCCCGGCCGGTTTCCGCGTTGGCGGTGTAGAACTGCCGATTGGCCTTGAGATTGGCGTAGCCGTGAATGAAGGTCCACAGCATCGTCTCGACGGATGTTCTGTGCACCGGGTTTTCGCAGTTGTCGGCCGCCAGGCCCTCGGAAACCTCACGCAACACGCCATAGGCCTCGCGGCTGACCGGCAGGAGGTCCGGATAGATGTCAATGTCGCGCTCCATCGAAAACATCAGACGGAACAGCGCCGGGTTGTCCTCGACAAAAGCGGTATAGCCTCTCGCACTTGCCAGGATCTGGGAGCGGGCGTCGTTCGGCGCGTCGGCCATATGGGCACGCATGGTCGCTGCGAACTGGCGGAACCCCTCCGTGGCGATTGCGGCCTGCAGCACGGCCAGATTGGCGAAGTGGTTCTTTGGCGCGCCATGAGACACGCCTGCACGCGCCGCGCAGGCCCTGAGAGACAGGCTTTCCAGCCCGTCCTCCTTAAGGATGTCGAGCCCCGCCTGGATCAGCGCTTCCTTCAGATTGCCGTGATGATATTTCGGTTCGCTCAGCCCGGGATCCTCCCATAAATAGACAGTGTCAACATTTTCATTGACTGCGGAAATCTGTGCATATAGACACTGACAACATTGCTGGGGTCGCATTGCTGAGAGTGATCATATGATGTCTAAGTGTTATGTTCGTGCGGGAGTCGTTGCAAGCGTCGCCCTTGTCGCAGGGGAAACCTCGGCACAGGAGACCAACGATTGGGACGTAGTCGTTGGCGGGGGCGCGTTTTTTGGCCCGGAATATCTCGGATCCAAGGAGTACGGGTTCGCGCCGGGCATCATCGCCTCAGTGCAAAAGGGGCCCTATTTCGTCAAATTCAATGGTCTGACCGCCACCGCCAACGTTCTGCCTTTCGAGAGTTTCTATGCCGGTCCCTTGATCGGCTATGGCACGGGGCGCAAGGACGTGAAGGACAAGGTGGTGGACAAGCTGCCTGACGTCGACGCGGAGCTTTGGGTCGGCGGCGTTGTTGGCGGCGGTTATGCCGGTTTGCTGCTGCAGCGCGATTCCCTCGGCGCCAATCTGGAAATCGCCCATGACGTCATGGGCGACAGCGGCACCACAGCGACCTTCAGTGTCGGCTATGAGATCAACGCAACCGAACGACTCGCCTTCGGCGTCGATCTTTCGACGACCTTCGTCGATGGTGCCTATGCCAATGCCTATTATTCCGTAACGTCCGCAGGGTCCGCCGCGAGCGGGCTCAACCGCTACGACTCCGATGCGGGGTTCCGGGATGTCACACTCGATGTCTCCTCGAGGTTCGCCGTCAACGAGCATTGGGGCGTCGGTGGCATGGTCGGCGGCTCCGTGCTGCTCGGCAGCATGGCGGACAGTCCGATCGTCAAGGACCGGGGCGAGGCCACCAGCGGCCATGGCAGCCTGTTTCTCTGGTACAAGTTCTGACTGCCCGCGCCGCGGCACATCGCGTTCGATGAGACCGGCCGGCGCGGAAGCGTCTGGCCGGTCTCCTTTCATCCGAACAGGGCAAGCAGCACATAGATCGGGCAGATCAGCAGCGGTGCGAAGGTCAGGATCATGCCGATTGCCCGGCCAATACCGAAACCGGATGTGACCAGCGTTCCGTAGTGCAGCAGCCGTCCCATCAGAAGCGAGCCACCAACGGCCCAAAGCAGGGGCGTCGGCGCGCCGGAAAGTTCGGCGGCGGCCATGGCGAGCAGGCTCATCGGCACGGTTTCGGTGTAATTGCCATGGGCGCGCATGCGCCGAAGCAGGGTAGTGTTGCCGCCATCCATGAAGTGAATGTCGGTCTGCGCCCGGAGCAGCCCGACCGCGACGGTCATCGGGATCTGCAACAGGGCGAAAACGGCGATGAACACCAGAGTGACCGGCAGCGAAGTTATCAGGTCCATGGAAACTCTCCGTTTCTATCGGGGAGGGCGGGCCGTCAATACTGACCCGCCCGGCCTTGTCACTCCGAAGGCGCCTCGTAGGTGATGAGGGCGATCACACCACCGACCGGATCGACAATCGTCGCCATGCGGCCGACGGTCGGCACGCTGAAGGGCTCCATCGCGATGGTCGCACCGAGGGACTTTGCCTTTTCCACCCTTGCATCGACATCGTCGACGGTGACATAGGGCAGCCAGCGCGGCGTATCGGCCGCCATGGGCGGGAAGCCGCCGATCTTGTCCTCGCCATTGGCAATTACCGAATAGGTCATGTCCGGCATTTCCATCTCTTCCGTGCGCCAGCCAAGCAGACTGGAATAGAAATCCTTGGCCTTGCCGCTGTCACCGCTGTGCAGCTCCATCCAGCTGAAGGCACCATGGGTTTGCATCGGATTGCTCATCTCTGTCGTCCTATCCTTGAAATCAACCGCCTGGGTCGGCCCAGGTGATCAAAGGACGTCGGGGCCTCGGCAGAACCGACAGGCGCCATAACTTTTTTTGAAATGTTATCTCTGACGCCCTGGTTTTTGCCGTCAGACAGGGGGGGGCTCCGGCGCCGCGCCGGCAAGTTTCCGGCGGATGTACGCGCGTTCGACCTCCGTCCCCGCGAGCGCGAGAGCTAGACGGTAAGCGTCCTGCGCGTCCTCGAACCGGCCGATTTCCGCCAGAAAGGATGCCCGGACGGTGTGATATCCCGGATAACGCTCCAGCGGCGCCGCCAACGGCTCCAGGCGCATCAGGGCCGCTTCCGGTCCTTCCAGCTTTGCCTGGACCACAGCCCGGTTAAGGGCGACGACCGGAGACGGCCGGACATGCTCCAGGGCCCGGTAAAGCCGGTCGATTTCGGCCCAGTCGGTATCGTCATAGCTGGCGGCGCGTGTATGGGTTGCGGCAATGGCCGCTTCGATCTGAAGCGGCCCGGGGCGCGTGCGCAGCAAGGCGGTCTGGAGCAGAATATTGCCTTCCGCGATCAGCCTGCGATCCCACAGTGTCCGGTCCTGGTGCTCAAGCGTGACGAGTTGCCCGTCACCGTCCAGTCGCGCTTGCCGCCGCGAATGCTGGATCAGGCAGAGCGCCAGAAGCCCGCGCAATTCCGGTTCTTCCGGGAAGAGGCGCACCAGCAGGCGCGCCAGCCGGACGGCTTCCTCGCACAGGGTCTCGCGGATCAACTCGGACCCTTGCGAGGCGGAATATCCTTCGTTGAAGACGAGGTAGATGGCATTGGCGACGGCCGACAGCCGCTGCGCCCGCCCGGTCGCGTCCGGTACCTCATAGTCCAGCCGTGCCGCCTGAAGCTTCTTCTTCGCCCGGGTGATGCGCTGTTCCATGGTTTTCGGCTGCACCAGAAAGGCCCGGGCAACTTCCTCGACCGACAGGCCGGCAACCACCTTCAGCGACAGGGCGATCTGCTGGTCCTTGCGCAGGACGGGATGACAGCAGGTGAAAAGAAGCCGCAGGATGTCGTCGCGGTAGACGGCATGATCGATGTCTTCGCTCAGGCCGTCTTCGGGATGGGACCCGTCGAATGTGGGCTCCAGGTCTTCCGGCGCGGTCAGGGTTTCGCGCCGCCGCTTGCGCAAGGTGTCGATGCCGGCATTGCGCCCGGCCACGATCAGCCAGGCGACCGTATCGGCTGGCAGCTGGTCCGGCGACCAGGATCTCAACGCCTTGAGAGAGGCTTCCTGGAAGGCGTCCTCGGCAAGGTCGATGTCGCCGAAGACGCGATTCAGGGCCGCCAGGGCGCGCGGGCGAGCGGCCCTAAGATGCGTTGATAACCAGGCGCTCGGCATTCTTGAAGTCGGCTCCTTCGAAGAATTCCACCGGCCGGATTTCGATGCGGCCATGATCGAGCGGCAGGATCTTCACCGCCTCGATCGCTTCTTCCAGTGTGGCGCAGTCGAGCAGGTAGAAACCCATGAACTGTTCCTTGGTCTCAGCGAAAGGGCCGTCGGTGACGACAAAGTCGTCGCTGTCACGGCTGATGGTGACGGATGTGCCCGTGGACATCAGCTTGGTCGCCGCCGCGAAATTCCGGTTGGCCTTGGTGTGTTCGTGGAAGGCGCCGTGCTTCTTGAGCAGCGCCGCGTGTTCTTCCGGCGAAAGCGCGTCGATGAAATCTTCGCTGGCATATATCAAAACGGAAAAAAGCATCATCATCCTCCGGTTCCATGGGATCGTTGCCCAAGGAACGTGCGGCGGGGAGCTTAGCCGACAGGCGCGGCGAAGAAAATTGAATTCACTGTGAAAACTGCCGATACGGCGGATGGCGCGCTCAGGAGGCGTTGCCGATCAGGACCCCGGCGGCGAAGACGAGAGATCCGCCGAGAACCACCTGGAAGGCGGCGCGCAGGAACGGGGTTTCCATGAACCGGTTCTGGATCCAGGCAATCGCCCACAATTCGACGAAGACGATCACGGCGGCCACCGTCGTCGCCGTCCAGAAATGCGGGATCAGATAGGGCAGCGCATGGCCGAGGCCGCCAAGCGCCGTCATGATGCCGGAGGCAAAACCGCGTTTGACCGGCGAGCCGCGCCCGGACAGGACGCCGTCGTCATGGGCGGCTTCCGTGAAGCCCATGGAAATGCCCGCGCCGACCGAAGCCGACAGGCCGACCAGAAAGGTCTGCCAGGTATCCTGGGTGGCAAAGGCGGCCGCGAAGATCGGCGCGAGGGTGGACACCGACCCGTCCATCAGCCCGGCAAGTCCGGGCTGCACATAGGTCAGAATGAACTGGCGGCGCTCGGTCTGCCGCTCCTCGTCCTGGACATCTTCCGGCGTGTGCTTGAGACCGAGGCGCTGCGCCAGGCCTTCATGTCCCTTTTCGGCCAGCGCCAGATCGCCGAGCAACTTGCGGGTGCTGGCGTCCGAAGTGCGTTTGGCGGCCTCGATATAAAAGCGGTAGGCCTGCGCTTCCATGTCCTCGGCCATGGTCCGGACCTTGTCCAGCCCGAGCGGGCGCACGAGCCAGTCCGGCTTGCGCTCGTAATAGCCGCGGACATGTTCGCGGCGGATCAGCGGAATGGTGTCGCCGAAGCGGGCTCGGTGCCGGTCGATCAGCTGCTGCCGGTGCTGGTTCTCCTCTTCCGCCATATCGTCGAAGACTTTGGCGGATTGCGGAAACTGGTCTCGCAGGCCGTCGGCATAGGCCTTGTAGATGCGGGCGTCGTCTTCTTCGGAAGAAATCGCGAGCGCCAGGATCTCCTGTTCGGTGAGCGACGAAAAGTCCCGTTTTCCCAGCCCGAAAACCCGTCTGAACATCCTGCCTCGCAAGAAACCGATCAAATCGCAGCCGTTCCGGCTCCGGATGGAAGCCGGGCGAGCAGCGACTTTGATTTACGCCCTTGGAGGGGGCATCTGGCAAGAGGCGTTTGCCGACAAAGGGGAGGCCGGACCGGCTACATCTTGACGCATTCCGCCAGGCTGGAGCCGGTCCGCTGTCTGTTTCAGCCCAACCAGCCGTCCCGTTTCAGGACGCGGTGGGTGTCGTTGAGCGTCTTTTCAGCCGTTGCCACCATGTGGTCCGCTTCCTCGTGCGAGAGCACAAGCGGCGGCGAGATGATCATGCTGTCGCGCACCGCGCGCATGACCATGCCGTGCTCAAAGGAAATGTCGCGGCAGAGCAGACCCGGCACGCCGACTTCCTTGAAGGCCTTGCGCGGATTGGCCTTGTCCGGGACCAGTTCCAGCGCTCCGACGAGACCGGTCATGCGCGCTTCGCCCACAAGTTCGTGCTCACCGAGTTTCAGCCAGCGTTCCTTAAGGTAGGGGCCGATGTCGTTCTTGACGCGGTCGACCAGGCCTTCGCGCTCGATGATCTCCAGATTGGCAAGCGCGGCCGCGGCGCAGGCCGGATGGCCGGAATAGGTATAGCCGTGATTGAAGTCCTCGCCCGCCAGCATCAGGCCTTCGGCAACCCGGTCGGAAACCAGCACGCCGCCCATCGGCAGATAGCCGGAGGTCAGGCCTTTTGCGATCGGCATCAGATCCGGCTCCATGCCGTAATAGTCGGCACCGAACCATTCACCGAGCCGGCCGAAGCCGCAGATGACTTCGTCGGAAACGAACAGGATGTCGCGTTCCTTCAGGATACGGCGGATTTCCGGCCAGTAGGTTTCCGGCGGGATGATCACGCCACCGGCGCCCTGGATCGGCTCGGCAATGAAGGCAGCAACCTTGTCTTCACCGAGCTGGTCGATGGCTTCTTCCAGCTTCCGGGCCATGGCGATGCCGAAATCGTCCGGGCTCATGTCCTGGCCTTCGCCGAACCAGTAGGGCTGGTCGATGTGGTGCACGCCCGGGACCGGCAGGTCGCCCTGCTTGTGCATGGCCTTCATGCCGCCAAGGCTGGTGCCGGCAAGCGTCGAGCCGTGATAGCCGTTCCAGCGGCCGATGATCACCTTCTTGTCCGGCTTGCCGAGCTTGTCCCAATAGGTGCGCACCATGCGGAACACGGTGTCGTTGGCTTCGGACCCGGACGAGCAGTAGAACACCCGGTTCATGTGTGCCGGAGCCAGCTTGGCCAGCTTTTCCGACAGGGCGATCGCGGGCGGATGGGTCGTCTTGAAGAACGTGTTGTAATAGGACAGCTCGTTCATCTGCTTGTAGACGGCGTCGGCGATTTCCCTGCGGCCATGGCCCACCTGGACACACCAGAGGCCGGCCATGCCGTCGAGAATCCTGTTGCCGTCGGAATCGGTCAGCCAGACGCCGTCGGCGCTGGTGATCACCCGGCTGCCCTCGTCATTGAGGCTCTTCATGTCCGAGAACGGATGCCAGTGATGGGCGGCGTCCAGCTCTTGCAGCGCCTTGGTTGGATAGATGTTGGAATGGGCCGTCATGGCAAATGCTCCAGGGAAAGTACGCTCGACAGATCAGACATTGAGCAGGAGATATTCCCGCTCCCAAGGGCTGATCACGGACATGAAGGTTTCGAATTCCTCGTATTTGATCGCGCGGTAGGTGGCGACGAACCGTTCGCCGAACACCTCGACCATCTCGTCGGACCGCTCGAACTTGCCGAGTGCCTCGGGCAGGCCGCGCGGCAGGGATCTGGCGCGCTCCGAACAATCGTCCGCCTTGGGCCCGTCGGGCTTCAGGCCCCGGACCATGCCGAGATAGCCGCAGGCCAGGCTGGAGGCGATGGCAAGATAGGGGTTGGCGTCGGAACCCGGAATGCGGTTTTCCAGACGCCGGGCCTGGGCGTTGGAATAAGGCACGCGCAGGCCGACGGTGCGGTTGTCATAGCCCCAATAGACATTCACCGGCGAGGTCGATGCCTTGGAAAAGCGCCGGTAGGAATTCACAAACGGCGCCATGACCGCGGTGACATGGGGCAGGAACCTCTGGTGACCGGCGATGAAGGCCAGGAATTCGGGCGTTTCCTCGCCATTCTCGCCTGAGAAGATGTTCTTGCCCGTGTCCTTGTCGACCACCGACTGGTGGATATGCATGGCCGAGCCCGGCTGGTTCGACATCGGCTTGGACATGAAGGTGGCATACATCTCATGCCGGAGCGCGGCCTCGCGGATGGTGCGCTTGAACATGAACACCTGGTCGGCGAGCACCAGCGGGTTGCCGTGGCGCAGGTTGATTTCCATCTGCGCCGCGCCTTCCTCGTGGATCATGGTGTCGATCTCGAGGCCCTGCTGTTCCGACAGGTCGTAGATGTCGTCGATCAGATCGTCGAACTCGTTGAGCGCAGAAATCGAATAGGACTGCCGGCCGACCTCGGGACGGCCGGAGCGGCCCCGCGGCGGCTCCAGCGGGTAATCCGGGTCCGTGTTCGGGCGCACCAGATAAAACTCGATTTCCGGTGCGACGACAGGTTGCCAACCCTTGTCCTCGTAGAGTTTCAGGATCCGCTTCAGCACGTTGCGCGGGGCGGTTTCGAGCGGCTCTCCATCGCGTGTATAGGCATCATGAATGAGCTGCGCTGTCGGATCGCTTTCCCATGGAACCGTGGTCAGTGTGCTGTAATCGGGCCTGAAATAAAGATCGCCGTCGATCGGGTTGTGCTGGAACCGGTCGTCGTCTTCCGGGTAGTCGCCCGAGATTGTCTGGGCGAAAATAGACGCGGGCATCGTCATGACGGGGCCGGAAAAGAACTTGCCGGTCGGCATCATCTTGCCGCGCGCAACTCCGGCAATATCCGGAACGATACATTCGATGTCCTGGATGTTGCGGGCGTTGAGCCAGTCCTTCGCGACCTCCTCACTCGGCACACCGCGCAGGCTGTCGACCGGGTTTGTGCTGTCACTTGCAGGCGTTTCGGAAGTCACGAGGGGCTCCAATGGGTTGGCAGGACGCCCGGCGTCAAGCCGTAAGGCGGGCATCTTGCGAGACGGGTTGATCATTTGTGATCACAAAATGACACGGCTTGCGGATTGGATCAACAGCCTCATGCGTCGGCGAGGATTTCCTTCCCCAAAAGCCCCATGCCGTCGGTGATGTCGGCGGCGATGGCCTTGCGCAGGGCGGGGATGTCGGACTGCTCGATCGCCCGTATGGCTTCCTTGTGCTGGTCGACCAGGCTTGCGGTGCCGACACGGCCGTAAACGGTGCGCATGAAGGGGGCGAATTGCAGCCACAGACTGTCGATCAAGGGCAGCAGAACCTGGGACCCCGATGCCCGGTAAATGCGGAAATGAAAGGCATGATTGAGGCGCATATAAGCTTCCGCGTCGCCATCGGTCAGACGGGCGTCGATTTCGTCATCAATCGCCCTGAGATCCGCCGTGTCGGCCGGTTTGAGGTGCGGCAGTGCCAGCGCGGCGAGTTCCGGTTCCAGCAAAAGCCTTGCTTTCATCACTTCGTCGAACCGGGCCGGGGTCATGTCCGGAATCTGGACCCGGCCGTTCGGTTTCACCTCCAGCGCGTTTTCCGCGGCCAGCCGTTGCAGCACCTCGCGCACGGGCATCGGGCTGACGCCGAGTTCGGCCGCAAGTCCCCTTATGGTCACGGCTTTTCCCGGAATGAATCGGCCGGTCAAAAGTCCGGAGCGCACGGCGCTGTCGACCTGTCCCCGTGTCGCGCCACGCGATGGGGCGGACGCGGCGGCCTTGGCCGGGCCGGAATCCAGTGCTGAGCGCCGAAGAGGCAAGGAGGTCCTCCTTCTGCGTCGGGAGATCGATTTTCGTTATCCCGCTTGACAGTGTTTCCCGAAAGTGATCACATTTTTGGAAAGGACGCAAACGAAAGCTGATGCTCCAAATGTAATAGCGATTGGAGCAGGACGGCAGACGCAGGGGCGAGACCAAAACCAAAATGAACGAACTACCCCATCAGATCCTGGAACATCCTGCCGAATCCGGTTGGGAAGGGGATTTCGACGCCTTCATGGCCGCCCATCCCGATCTCGACACGCTGGAAGTGATCCTGCCCGACACCAATGGTGTGTTGCGCGGCAAATGGCTGCCGGGCAAGGCGCTGCCGAAAGTGTTCGAGGGCGGCGTCGCCTTTCCCTATTCGCTGTACGGGCTGGATGTCTGGGGGCGTGAGGTCGAGGCGACCGGCATGCATCTGGAAACCGGCGACAAGGATGGCGTCTGCTGGCCTATCCCGGAAAGTCTGAAGCTGGTGCCATGGGCCGACCGCAAGACCGCCCAGGTGCTCCTGTCCATGTACGACCGCGACGGCACGCCGTTCCTGGCCGATCCGCGTCATGTGCTGGAAAACATGGTAGCGCGTCTGAAGGACGAGTTCGGCGTCACCGCCACCTGCGCCTTCGAGCTTGAATTCTATCTGTTCGAGGAGAGCGACGGCGATTGGACCGAGCAACCCAAGCCGCTGTTTTCCACCCATCTGGGGCCGGCGCGCCAGAACATGTACGCACTGTCCGATCTGGAGGCGCTTCTGCACGTGGTCGACGATCTGCGCCGCGCCTGTGAGGCCCAGGGCATTCCGGCGGATGCCGCGGTCTCTGAAGCGGCGCCCGGCCAGTTCGAACTGAACCTGCACCACCGCAACAACCCGCTTCTGGCTGCAGACGACGTCGTGCTGCTGCGCCGCCTCGTGGCGGGCGTCGCCCGCAAGCACAAACTGAAGGCCTCATTCATGGCCAAGCCCTTTGTGGAATGGCCCGGCAACGGCATGCACGTGCATGTCTCCATGGAAGACGAAAACGGCAATCTTTTCGCGGATCCGGAGAAGGGCCCCGAGCGGCTCGGTCATGCCATAAACGGTCTCCTGAAGACCATGCCGGAAGCGCTGCTTCTGTTCATCTCGACCTTTAACGGCTTCCGCCGCATGCAGCCTGGATCTTATGCACCGGCCTCGATCTGCTGGGGCTATGACAACCGGTCCGTGGCGCTCCGCGTGCCGGCCTCCAGCCCGGAGGCGGCACGGGTGGAACACCGCATCGCCGGTGCCGACGCCAATCCCTATCTGGTGCTGACGGGCGTGCTCGCCGGCATGATGGAAGGTCTGAAACTGAAGAAGGACCCACCGGCACCGGTGACGGGCAATGCCTATGAAAAACGCAAGAAGCGGCTGACGCCCTGGATGGACGAGGCGATCGACGCCTTCGAGGCCTCGAAACTGATGAAACAGGCCGTCGGCAAGGAAATGCACAAGGTGCTGACGGAGATCAAACGGGAGGAACTGAACGAATTTGGGCGCGAGATTTCGTCCCTGGAACGCCAGACCTATTTGTGATCTGGAGCCGCCCAAAATCGATGCTGGACAAAATCCGGCACCATGGCCAATCTGCGGGACAGACAAGACGTAAACAGCGCGAATGTCCGTTAGCAATCAGGGACTAGGCCTGAAAAAGGCTTGCCAAACAAACTCTGAGGGGAGTTCTCAAATGACGTTGAAATCCATGTTGACCGGTGTTGCCGTTCTCAGTCTGATGAGCGGCGCGGCGCTTGCCCAGGACCGGGTCGTGAATGTCTATAACTGGTCCGATTACATCGACGAATCCATCCTGGAAGACTTCACCAAGGAAACGGGAATCAAGGTCGTCTATGACGTCTTTGACAGCAACGAAGTGCTGGAGACCAAACTTCTGGCCGGTGGCACCGGCTATGATGTCGTCGTGCCGACAGGTACCTTCCTCGCCCGCCAGATCCAGGCTGGCGTGTTCGCGCCGCTGGACAAGTCCAAGCTTTCGAACCTCTCCAATATGTGGAAGGACATCGAGGCACGGGTCGAGAAATACGATCCGGGCAATGCCCATTCGATCAACTACATGTGGGGCACCACCGGCATCGGCTACAATGTCGAGAAGGTCAAGGCGGCACTCGGTGAGGACGCGCCGGTGAACAGCTGGGACCTGATCTTCAAGCCGGAAAACATCGAGAAACTCAAGGAGTGCGGTGTTCACATGCTTGACGCACCGGCCGAGATGATCCCGGCGGCGCTGAAATATTCAGGCTTCGATCCGGACAGCAAGGACCCGGCGGAAATCGAAAAGGCCGGAGAACTGCTCAAGTCGATCCGCCCGAGCATCCAGAAGTTCCATTCTTCCGAGTACATCAACGCGCTTGCCAACGGCGACATCTGCGTGGCCATCGGCTGGTCCGGCGACGTGCTGCAGGCCCGTGACCGTGCCGCGGAAGCCGACAATGGCGTGACCGTGGAATATTCCATTCCGAAGGAAGGCGCCCAGATGTGGTTCGACCAGATGGCGATCCCGGCCGACGCGCCGCACATGGAAGAAGCGCATGAATTCCTCAACTACATCATGCGTCCGGACGTTGCCGCCAAGGCCTCTAACTTTGTCTACTACGCCAACGGCAACAAGGCGTCTCAGGAAAAGCTGAACGAGGATGTGATCGGCGACACGGCGATCTATCCGGATGAGGAAACGGTCAGCAACCTCTACACGACCACCCCGTATCCGCCGAAGGTCCAGCGCGTTGTGACGCGTACCTGGACCGGCGTGAAGAGCGGTCAGTAAGCCTGAAGGCGCCGGAGTCCCAAGCGGGCTCCGGCGCTTCTTCTTGGGATCAAATCTCTTAGGGGTGGGGGATTGTTTTGGCGAAAAAATCGATCGGTCCGGTACGCAAGGAATTCATGCCCTGGGAGGATCCCGACCAGGCGCCTTTCATTGAGTTCCGCAATGTCACCAAGAAATTCGGTGACTTCACCGCGGTCAAGAATCTCTCCCTGAAAATCTACAAGCGCGAGTTCTTCGCGCTGCTCGGCGGGTCCGGGTGCGGCAAGACCACCTTGATGCGCATGCTGGCCGGCTTCGAGACGCCGACCTCCGGCCAGATTTTCCTGGACGGCCAGGACCTTGCCGGCATTCCGCCGTTCAAGCGGCCTTCCAACATGATGTTCCAGTCCTATGCGTTGTTTCCGCATATGAGTGTGGAGAAGAACATCGCCTTCGGCCTGAAACAGGACAAGATGGCCGCAGCCGACATCGAGGCCCGGGTCGCTGAAATGCTGCGTCTGACCAAATTGGAGCAATTCGCCAAGCGCAAGCCGCATCAGCTTTCCGGCGGCCAGCGCCAGCGCGTTGCGCTCGCCCGCTCGCTCGCCAAACAGCCCAAGGTTCTGCTGCTGGATGAGCCGCTCGGCGCGCTTGATCGAAAGCTGCGCGAGGAAACCCAGTTCGAGCTGATGGCGATTCAGGAAGATCTGAAAGTCACGTTCCTCATCGTGACCCACGACCAGGAAGAGGCGATGACGGTCGCCGACCGCATCGCGGTCATGGACAAGGGTGAACTTGTCCAGGTGGCGACCCCGGCCGAGATCTACGAGAGCCCGAATTCGAAATTCGTCGCCGACTTCATCGGTGATGTGAACCTCATCGAGGCCAAGGTGACGGAAAAGTCCGATGCCGGGACGCGGTTGACAGCGGCTCACGACGGCTTCCTCATCGACAGCGACCAGGTGACCGAGGCCGCCGTGGGAGACACTGTCTGGTTTGCCATCCGGCCGGAAAAGATCAGGGTCACGCACGGACAAAGCGGTCCGGATGCGGTGAACCGGATCGGCGGATCTGTCTGGGACATCGCCTATCTTGGCGGCGTCTCGATCATTCATTCGAAAACCGCCGCGGAAAACGTCTTCCGGGCGACCTTCGCCAACATCTCTCGGATCGTCGAGGATCCGATCACGTGGGATGACCAGGTGGTCTTTACCTTCGACCGGTCCGCCGGCGTCATTCTGGCAGGCTGAGGAGGGGGCAATGGACGAGGAGCATATTCCGGCGCCTGCAAGACGAACGCTCGGCGGCTGGCTGCTGATCGGGGTTCCCTATCTGTGGCTGCTGATCTTTTTCCTGGCGCCGTTCCTGATCGTCTTCAAGATCTCCCTGTCGCAGGTGGCGATCGCCATCCCGCCCTACACGCCGACCTTCGATCTCGGCGAGGGCTGGCAGGCCATCTGGGATGGCGTTACAGAGTTTTCGGTCGAGAATTATCTCTGGCTGACCGAGGACGCTCTTTACTGGAAGTCTTATCTGTCTTCGGTGATCATTGCCGGGATCTCCACGCTGCTGACGCTGCTGATCGGTTATCCGATTGCCTATGGCATGGCCCGCAGCCCGCAATCGCTGCGCCCGACCCTGTTGATGCTGGTGATCCTGCCCTTCTGGACCAGCTTCCTGATCCGCGTCTATGCCTGGATCGGTATCCTGAAGAACGAAGGCCTTCTCAACCAGCTGCTGCTCTCGCTCGGTCTCATCAGCGAGCCGCTGACGATCCTGAACACCAATATCGCCGTCTATATCGGCATCGTCTATTCCTACCTGCCGTTCCTGGTGCTGCCGCTTTATGCCAGCCTGGAACGGCTTGACGGCAGCCTTCTGGAAGCGGCTGAAGACCTCGGCTGTCCGCCCTGGAAGGCCTTCTGGAAGATCACTGTGCCGCTGTCGCTGCCCGGTGTCATCGCGGGCTGTTTCCTGGTCTTCATTCCGGCGGTGGGTGAGTTTGTCATTCCGGACCTGCTCGGCGGTTCGGACACGTTGATGATCGGCAAGACGCTTTGGAGCGAGTTCTTCAACAACAGGGACTGGCCTGTGTCGTCGGCGGTGGCGGTGATCCTGCTCCTGATCCTGGTGATCCCGATCGTGCTCTTCCAGAACCAGCAGCAGAAGATGTCGGAGAACAACTGATGACGCGCGGCCCGACCTGGTTCAACATCACCTCGCTGGTAGCGGGATTTGCGTTTCTCTACCTGCCGATCGTGCTGCTGGTGATTTATTCCTTCAACGAAAGCCGGCTGGTCACCGTCTGGGGCGGTTTTTCCACCAAATGGTACGCCTCGCTGCTCCAGAACGACCAGCTCGTGGACGCGGCCTGGGTCACGCTTCGAGTGGCGTTCACCTCCGCGACCCTGGCGACGGTCATCGGCACGATGGCGGCACTGGTCCTGGTGCGCTCGGGAAGGTTCGCCGGACGGTCGCTCTTCTCAGGTATGATCTTCGCGCCACTGGTGATGCCGGAAGTGATCCTCGGTCTGTCGCTGCTCTTGCTGTTCGTTGCCATGGACACCGCCAGAGGTTTCTGGACGGTGATGCTGGCGCATACCACCTTTGCCAGCTGCTATGTCGCAGTGGTCGTGCAATCCCGTCTCGTCGGCTTCGACAAGTCCATCGAGGAGGCCGCGGAGGATCTCGGCTGCCCGCCGGCCCGGACCTTCTTCCTGATCACGTTGCCGATCATCCTGCCAGGTGTCATCGCCGGCTGGATGCTGGCCTTCACCCTGTCTCTCGACGATCTGGTGATCGCCAGCTTCACCACAGGTCCAGGCGCGACCACGCTGCCGATGAAAATCTATTCGCAGGTGCGTCTCGGGGTGACGCCTGAAATCAACGCTGTTTGCACCATTCTGGTCGCGTTCGTAACCGTTGGCGTGATCGCCGCCTCGATAGTGACCAAACGCCAGCAAGCGCAGCGGGAGCGGGATGAACGGGCTGCCTTTGGGGCGGAGGGCTGATCTCAAAAACGGCTGGTCGGGGAGGCCTCGTGTGTTTTCCTCCAAGTTGCGCGGCCAGTCTTAAAACCGGTGCCGGGTACCGATTTTTTTAACTAGACTATGCCTTTATTAGAACGGGTCCGATGCACGCTTGGCGTGCCGCCCTCGAAATTCTTATGAGGTTTTTTCAAGATGTCTTGGCTTGGACCCGGGCAACAATTGACATTGCAAAGCGATCCTGCATTTCCCTTGACCTGTCATTGGATGGAGACGCTGGCGTTGCCGGACTTGCGTCGCCTCTGGGCGGCTCTGCCGGGCGGCGCGATTTCGACGCCGTTTCAGACACCGGAATTTTTGCATGCCTTTCGGAAGACCCAATGTGAACCGGGTCAAAGCGACATGGCGGTCGTCAGCTTTTGCGACCCGGCCAGGCCGGACACACCCTTGATGATCTTGCCCCTGGCCAGATACAGGCGTGGCCCGATTCGGGTTGCGGAGGTTCCCGATTTCGGTGTGTCCGATCAGAACGCCCCCGTCGTCAGTCCCGAAGTGCTTGCAAGGCCAGGCATGCTTGAAAAAGCGCTCCAGTCGGTTTTTGCTGCTCTTCAGGAAGTCGACCTCGTCGATATCCGCAAGCTGCACAAACATGTCGGCAATGCCGCCAATCCCCTGTTCGCCATTGAGGCAGGGCAGCCGGAAAGCAGCACGCTGTGTCTGGATCTTCAGGGCAATTCCGGTTCCGCGGGTTGGGGCCGGAAATCCATCTACAAGAAGACCAGATCGAAATACCGCAGACTGGCAGAGGCAGGTGTGACGCTGGTTGTGGCCAGGTCGCCGGCAGACCGGCTCGCTGTCTTCGAGAGCCTCGCCGCGCAACGCGCGGAGCGTTTTGAACAGCTTGGGCGCGAGGACAGTCTTAAACGCAAAGACCGCACGGCCTTCTACAAGTGCCTTGCCGCCCAGGAAACGGAGGACAGCCCTCTCACGGCCTTGTCGCTGAAACGGGGGAACGAAACGGTAGCGGCCATGATGTTGCTTGCCTTCGGGGCAGAGGCGACGGCCGTTCTGGTGTCGATCGGTGATCCGAAATGGCACGGCTATTCGCCGGGCATGGTTCTGTTTGCAAAAGCGATCGAATGGGCGGCGGCCAACGGCTGCCGGCGGTTCAGCTTTGGCACCGGCCAGCAGGAATACAAACAACGATTTGGCGGCGAGGAGGAACGGACCCGGCGATTGCTGCTGCCCCTGAACGGACGTGGGCACCTGTTCGTCCGGGCTCGGGACGCACATCGAACCGCACGGGAATTGCTGCAGATCGCGGTGGGCCGAAATGGGTGACGGACCGATGGAAACGTCGGTTTTGCCAGAATGTGGGGCCGGACTGAACGCCACCAGGTGTGGCGGAACAGATGTCCTCTGGCATGAACGCCCAGATTTTGCTCAATTGACCGCCCTATGGGATATGCTCCCGGGCGGAGCGGTGTCTTCACCTTTTCAGACCCCTGAATTTCTGGACTGCTTTTTCCGGGGCTTGGCACCCGGTACTTGTGAAACCTTCGGGGTCCTTGCCGCCCATCGGCCCGGTGCCGCGGAACCGTGCGTTCTGTTGCCTTTGATCCATTATAGCAAGGGCTCGGTTCGGTTCGCTTCTTGCCCGGATCTTGGAGTGTCCGACCAGAATGCGCCGGTTCTGAGCCGGTCGCAGGCAGGTGATGGTGAGGCGATGGTTCTGGCAATGTGTTCCGACATGATGTGGGGCATCAAGGGGGCCGATGTTGTCGACGTCAAGAAGGTTCACGGGACGATCGGCACAACGCCCAATCCTCTGTTCCACCTGCCCGAAGCTATGGATGAGAGCGCAACGCTCTTTTTCGACGCGGATGCTCTGGCGGCTGTGGGACAAGGATCGAAAAAAAAAGGCGTCTACAAAAAGGCGGGGGCGAGCTTTCGCAAGCTTGAGAAGGAAGGTGTCCGACTGGTTGAGGTCACCAGCCCGGCAGCGCGTTTGGACATTCTTGATGCCATGATGGCAATGCGTGAAGAGCGGTTCAGGACACTTGGACGGGCGAATTCCCTAAAGCAGGACAACCGCGAAGGTTTCTACCGGTCTCTGGCGGGGCATTCTGGTTCGGGCAATCCAATTCGAATTCTGGCACTCAAGACGGACGAGGAGCTCGTCGCGGCGGTCGTGATGCTGGCGAAAGACAGATTTGTAAACGGCATCCTGACTTCGATCGGATCCGAGCGCTGGCAACGATTCTCGCCTGGAATGGTGATGCTCGTTCAGTCGGTTTACTGGGCGCGGGACAATGGCATCCGGATTTACAACTTCGGCACGGGGCTGCAGGCCTACAAAAGCAGGTTCGGGGCGGTGGAGCAGCCGACACGGCGTTTGCTTGTGCCGCTCACGATCAAGGGCCGGGCTGCTGTCATGGCATTCAACGCCAAAAGGCGCATAAGCGACATCTTGCGCAATCTGGGAGAAAAGAGCGCTCCGTAGGTTTGACAGGCAACCGCTCCCGGTCAGCCCGCGCGCGGCGGCCGGAACAGGTAGATGACCAGCCAGACCGGCACCACGATGAAGGCACCCAGGATCATGTTGGGGATGGCCCAGTCCCTGAATTCCAGCATGTAGATCCAGAGCTGCAGCGGCGACAGGCCGACCGATCCCAAAATGTCTTCCGCCGAAATATTGACGAAGGACAGGCCCGCGCCGACAAACAGGGAAAACACTGCGATCTTGAAGAGAGTCGACAGGAACGGAGACACGGCGCGCTGTTTCTTTCGGGTTACGGACCAAATTGAACGTCCTGTCGGTTTCGTGAAACCTTAAGTGACGCATCGCCAATTCTTCGTCTTAAGAATTTACAAACCATAAACAACTTGTCAGAAATCCGGGATGGCTTGACCGGAGCCGGCACAGGATTGGCGGAATATTGCCGATAAATCGATTAAGTGACGGGCCGGTCATGTTTTTCGCTGCATTGCGGCAAAGAGAACTTGACCCCGCTGGGCCGAGCGGCGAATGTGCGCCTCACGCATCTTGCGGTCTTAACTGGGAGTGAAACATGAACAAAATTTATCCGGACGCAAAGGCCGCCCTGGACGGGTTGACCTTTGACGGCATGACGGTGATGGCCGGCGGGTTCGGCCTGTGCGGCATCCCGGAAAATCTGATCGTGGCGCTCCGGGATTCCGGAGCCAAGGACATCACCGCCATTTCCAACAATGCCGGTGTCGATGACTTTGGTCTCGGCCTTCTGCTGCAGACCCGTCAGATCAAGAAAATGGTGTCGTCCTATGTGGGCGAGAACGCCACGTTCGAAAAGCAGTATCTGAACGGTGAACTGGAGCTGGAATTCAACCCGCAGGGCACCTTGGCCGAGCGCATCCGCGCCGGCGGCGCCGGCATTCCCGGCTTCTACACCAAGACCGGTGTGGGCACGCTGATTGCCGAAGGCAAGGAACACAAGGACTTCAACGGCGAGACCTACATCATGGAAACCGGCCTCGTGGCCGATGTGTCCCTGGTCAAGGCCTGGAAAGCCGACAAGGAAGGCAACCTGATCTACCGCAAGACCGCTCGGAACTTCAATCCGATGATGGCAACCGCCGGCAAGGTCTGTGTGGTTGAGGTGGAGGAAATTGTCGAGATCGGCGAGCTCGATCCGGACAACATCCACACCGCCGGGATCTTTGTCGACCGGATCATTCTCGGCGACCACGAAAAACGCATCGAAAAGCGCACCACGCGCGCAGCCTGAGGGAGAAAACATCATGGCCTGGACTCGTGATGACATGGCACAGCGCGCAGCGCAGGAACTCGAAGACGGTTTCTATGTCAATCTCGGCATCGGTATTCCGACGCTGGTTTCCAACTACATTCCCGACGGCGTGCATGTGACCCTGCAGTCGGAAAACGGCATGCTCGGCATGGGCCCGTTCCCGACCGAGGACGAAGTCGACGCCGACCTGATCAATGCCGGCAAGCAGACCATCACCGAATTGCCGCAGACGAGCTATTTTTCTTCCGCTGACAGCTTCGGCATGATCCGCGGCGGTCACATCGACCTGTCGATCCTCGGCGCGATGGAAGTGTCCGAAAACGGCGATCTCGCCAACTGGATGATCCCGGGCAAGATGGTCAAGGGCATGGGCGGCGCCATGGACCTGGTGGCGGGCGTCAAGCGCGTCGTGGTGATCATGGATCACACGTCCAAGGCGGGCGATCCGAAGCTTCTGAAAGAATGCTCGCTGCCTTTGACCGGCGTGCAATGCGTTGATCGCATCATCACCAATTTCGGTGTCTTCGATGTCGCCGAGGGCGGCCTGAAAGTGGTCGAACTGGCACCGGACGTCACGCTGGACGAGGTCAAGGAAAAGACGCAGGCGACGATCCTGTCCTGAACCTGATGCCGGAAACGGATTTGAAGAGGGCGCCTGCACCGAAAGCAGGCGCCCTTTCTTTTTGGCAGGCCAGGGTCGAGGGAGAAATGTCCCGAAACGATACCCTTTGTAGTTCTGACAGGGGTGATCCCCCTTTTGTTAACGTTTGAGACCGCGCCAAAGTCTCAAAATCGGACCGGAATAATCGGGTTCGCGTTCAAAACCAACCGCAGTCCTTTCACCGGCAAAGCTTCGGCATAAAGTTTACGAATTTCAGTGTGTTAGCGGCCGCAGGGTCAACAAGCCTTCAAGACTTGTCGTGTAGTGTCACTCAGTATTCTCAAGGAGTCTGTTGTGCCTGGATCGCCGAAGGCCGTCGCCAAACTGATCAATGTCCTGTCGACCTGGCTTCCCAGCCTGCGCTCGCGCTTTGTGCTGTTGGTCGCAGGCCTGTTCCTGGTGCTCTCCGTGGTCATGATCATGGTGGCCAGCTATCTCGACCTGCGCGACGAGGAACATCGGGTGGTCTCCGATGCCCAGGCGATCGGCGCGACCGTCAGCCGGCTTGCCGTGCCGCATCTGACCAACCACCACTATCTGATCCTGGAGCAGGAGCTGGAGAGCATTGCCTCGAGCGGCGTTGTCGAGCTGGCCAGGTGCACGATCCGGCCCGGGCGGTCACCATCGACAGCGATCCGGCCACCAGCTATTTCGACGACATGGAGATGCATCCGCTCGTCGCAGCGGCGCTCGAAACCGGCGAGGACCAGCTGCGCCAGACGCGCGAACGCGTGGAGATTGCGCTGCCTGTACGCGACATGGCCTCCGATACGGTACTGGGCGTTGCCCTTGTCTCGGTGACGCGGGTCCCGGTCAACGGCATGCTGCTTTCCATCTGGGGCCGCAACATCGTCATCACCCTTGTGCTGCTGGTTTTCTGCGTGCCGGTGACGGTCCATTTCGCAGAGAATTTCGTGCGCCCGATCAAGGCGCTGACCCAGACCGCCCACACAGTCAGTGCCGGCAACTTCGACGCCCCCTTTCCGGTGGGGCGCAAGGATGAAATTGGCGTTCTGGCACGGGCCTATCGCGACATGGTCGGCACGATCCGCAACAACATGGCCCGCATTCACGAATTGGCCTATGTGGATCCGGTGACGCGTCTGCCCAACCGGGAAGGGTTCCGGCAGCATTTCAACACGCACACCCACGCAAGCGACGGCACGCCCAACAGGCTGTCGGTTCTGTTCATCGACCTGGACCGCTTCAAGCGAGTCAATGACAGCTATGGCCACGACCACGGCGATGCGCTCTTGAAGGAAATCGCGGCACGGTTGCAACGCTTGCTCGATACGTCCGTCCTACCTGGATCTCCCGCAGACAGCGGGACGGCAAGTTGTCGCGCGGTTAGGCCCCTGGTTGCCCGGCTCGGCGGCGATGAATTCGCGGTGGTCATGCCCGCCGACAAGCCTATGAACAACGTCTTCACGCTGGCCGACCAGCTTGTGCAGTGTGTCGAACAGCCGCTGGAAATCAACGGCCTGACCATGGCGGTTGGCGCCAGCATCGGTGTGTCGACCTATCCGGACGATGGCAACGATTATACGGAGATCCTGAAAAACGCGGACATTGCCATGTATGCCGCCAAGCGGACCGGCGGCAACCGCGCCTGTTTCTACAACGAGATCGAACGCGACTCCCGCTCCCATGAACGGATCCGGCTTGAAGCCGAACTGAAACGGGCGATGCTGCGCGACGAGTTCACCATCCATTTCCAGCCCAAGATCGACTGCCGTGTCATGAAGGTGGTCGGGGCGGAAGTTCTGGTGCGCTGGGATCATCCGGAGCGTGGCCTGCTGTCGCCGGGCAGCTTCATTGATGTCGCGGAAGAAAGCGACCTGATTACCCGATTGGGCGATCGTGTGCTGGAACTCGCCTGCCGCCAGGGCCGGGCCTGGCTCGACACGGGCCTCAGTATGCCGCTCGCGGTCAACGTCTCCATCCGCCAGCTCGAAAAACCGGGCTTTACCAAACGGGTGCTGGACATTCTCGATATGACCGGTTTTCCGGCCGGTCTGTTGCAGCTCGAGGTGACGGAAACCGTCGCCATGGCCGGGCCGGAGCGGGTGTCAGAGGCCGCAAGGCCTTTGCTGGAGGCCGGGATCACCTTCGCGATCGACGATTTCGGAACCGGTTATTCCAGCCTGGCGCTGCTGCAGCGCCTGCCGTTCGAGACCTTCAAGATCGATCGCAGTTTCATCAGCGGTGTTGCCAGCGATCAACACAGCCGTTCGATTGTCCAGACGATTCTGGCCATGGCAAAGAGCCTTGACTACAAGGTGGTTGCCGAGGGTGTGGAAACGCTCGAGCAGCAGGCCTTTCTGATGGAAAACGGTTGCGCGATCGCGCAGGGCTTCCTGTTCGCCAGGCCGATGCCGGCGGACCATTTCGATGCCTGGGCAAAGGCATTCCGGGATCGTTCGGGAGCCAGCCGGCAGGCTGGCGCGTCCGCCAGAAAACGGGTCAGCGCCGCAAGCGCGGCTTGACCCTATTCTGCGGCGGCGCTTTCCTGGCGTTCCGACACCGGCCGGATTGGCGGAAAGTCCTGATCGGTCAACGTTTCCTTCGACAACAGCAGCTCGGCACCCTTGTCGAGCTCCTCGCGGTGGGCTTCCAGAAGCTCCTTGGCCCGGGAAAACGCGACCTCGACCCGGGTCTTGATCGCCAGATCGATCTCCCGCTGGGTCTCGTCGGAAACCTCGACCATGTCGCCGGCCGGCTGGCCGAGAAAGTTCTGCCTTTGAGCGGAATAGACCCTGTTGCCGAGATTGGCCTCCATGCCGTAGCGCATGACGATGTCGCGGGCGACTTCGGTCACCTTCTGCAAATCGTCCGACGCTCCGGTCGAGATCTCGCCGAAGACGACTTGTTCAGCGGCACGGCCGCCCATCAAGACGGCCATTCTGTTTTCCAGGTCCCGGGCCGACAGCAAAAACCGGTCTTCCGTCGGACGCTGCATCGTGTAGCCGAGCGCGCCGACACCGCGCGGAATAATGGAAATCTTGTGCACCGGGTCGCATCCCTCCAGGTTGGCTGCGACGAGCGCATGGCCCATCTCGTGGAAGGCAACGGTATTGCGCTCTTTGTCGGAGAGGATCCGGCTACGCTTTTCGAGGCCGGCAATCACCCGCTCCACGGCTTCGTTGAAGTCTTTCAACGTGACGGCATCTGCCTTGCGGCGGGTTGCCAGCAGGGCCGCCTCATTGACCAGGGTCGCCAGGTCGGCGCCGGAAAAGCCTGCGGTCAATTGGGCGATCTGGTCGAGGTCGGTGCCCGCGGCAAGCTTGATCTTCTTCACATGGACATCGAGGATCGCCCGCCGGCCCGGCTTGTCGGGCCGGTCGACCAGCACCTGACGGTCGAAGCGTCCGGCACGGAGCAGGGCCGGGTCGAGGATCTCAGGCCGGTTGGTGGCGGCGAGCAGGATGATGCCGCTGGACGGGTCGAACCCGTCGAGCTCGGTCAGTAGCTGATTGAGCGTCTGTTCCTTCTCGTCATTGGTGCCCATCGCGCCACTGGAGCGCGCCCGGCCAAGCGCGTCGAGCTCATCGATGAAGATGATGGCGGGAGCCGCCTTGCGGGCCTGTTCGAAGAGATCGCGCACACGCGCGGCGCCGACGCCGACAAACATCTCGACAAACTCAGAGCCGGAAATGGAGAAGAACGGCACGCCGGCCTCTCCGGCAACGGCCCGGGCCAAAAGCGTCTTGCCTGTGCCCGGAGGGCCGACCAGGAGAATGCCCTTGGGTACATGGGCGCCGAGACGGCCATAGGCGGTCGGGTCCTGAAGGAAGTCGACCACTTCCTTCAGTTCCAGTTTGGCTTCATCCACGCCGGCGACATCGCCGAAGCGGACATTGACGTCCTTCTCGACAAACACCTTCGCCTTCGATTTACCGACGGTCATCATGCCGCCGATTCCCTGTTTTTCCGCGAATTTGCGGATGAAGAACATCCACAGGCCGAACAGCAGCAGAACCGGCAGTACCCAGGAGAGGATGTCGCGAATGAGGGTGCTCTGGATAACGCCGGTGTATTTGACATCGTATTTGCTGAGCTCGTCCGCGAGCGGCACTTCGACCCGGGTTGTGACGAAATACTGTTTTCCGTCTTTCAGGGGCTCCTTGAACTTGCCCTCGATCACGTTCTCCTTGATCGCGATCTCGTCGATCTTCTTGTCTTTCAGATACTGCTCGAACTGGCTGTAGGGGATCTGCTCGACGGTCTTGTAGGTGGTCCACCAGCTCTGGAACATCAGCACCATCATCATGGCGATGAAGGCGTACCAAAGATTGATCTGGTGTTTCTTTTCCATGAAGTCCGTCCTGGCAATGAAGAGAGAAGGCCGTCATTGGGGCGATTTGGACCCGTGCTGTCAAGCTGCGACGAAAGCGCCGGCCGGTGCGCTGCGTGTCAGACCGCGGGGCCCGCCTGGCGCTTTGACAATCTCGTGCGGAACGAGGAGGCGCTGGTGCGGGCGAGGTAAATCACCGGGATCAGGCCGACCAGGACGATGGCGAGCGACGGCAGCGCCGCTTCCTCGAAGGCTTCCCGGGATGCGGCCTCGAATACGGTTGTCGCCAGGGTCTCGAAATTGAACGGCCGCAGCAGGATGGTGGCCGGCAGTTCCTTCATGCAGTCGACAAAGGAGAGCAGGGCCGCGCTGAGGAGAACGGGTTTCAGGATCGGCAAATGGATCTGGGTCAGCGTCTGGCCGGAATTGCGGCCAAGCGTGCGCGCCGCCATGTCCAGATGCGGGCTGATCCGGCCGAAACCGCCTTCCACCTGGCCGTAGGACACCGCCAGGAAGCGGACCACATAGGCATAAACAAGGCCGGTGCCGCTGCCGAGCAGCAGGAGACCGGTGTCGATGCCGAACCAGGCTTCCATACGGGCGTCGAGGAAATTGTCGAAGGTGGCGAGCGGGATCAGGATACCGATCGCCAGGACGGTGCCGGGAATGGCATAGCCGATCGAGGCCAGCCGGACCGCGCCCTTGAGCGGGCCCTTGGCATTGAGCCGCAGCGCATAGGCCAGCGACACCGAAATCAGCACCGTCAGCAGCGCGGCGATGGCGGCGAGGCTGAAACTGTTCCAGATGGTGGTCAGGAAGCCGTCGGAGAGCGCATCCTCAAGCCGGCGGCTGGCCCGGTCCGCCAGCAAAAGACCCGGCACGACAAAGCCGACAAGGATCGGCGCGAGACACAGGATCAAAGCAAGCCCTGCCTGGAATGGCGGCAGATCGAAGCGCGTTGGCGGGCGGTGCTTGGCGCTGCCGCTGTCAAAGCGCTGCTTACGCCGCCCAAACCGTTCCAACCACAACAGCAGGAACACCATCAGGAGCATGGCCAGCGCCAGCTGTGCGGCACCACCAAGGCTCGACCGGTTCAGCCAGGTGTCATAGACGGAGAAGGTCAGCGTCTTGACGCCGAAAAACGTGACGGCGCCGATATCGTTGAGACATTCCATCAGCGCGAGGGAGATGCCGATGGCAATCGCCGGGCGGGCCAGCGGCAGCGCGACGCGGAAGAACAGGCCATAGGGTGAGGCACCGAGCGTGCGCGAGACGTCCAGCGTCGAGGCCGACTGGATCAGGAAGCTCGCCCGGGTGGTCAGGTAGACATAAGGATAGAGCACCGCGCCCATGACGAAGATGGCGCCGCCAAGCGAGCGGATCTCCGGAAACCAGTAGTCCCGCGAGGTCCTGAAACCGAAGAGGTCGCGGATGAGGCTTTGCACCGGACCTGTGTAGTCGAGCACCTCGACATAGGCGAAGGCGACGATATAGGTCGGCACGGCAAGGGGCACGAGCAACGCCCAGTCCAGCAGGCGCCGGCCGGGAAAATTGCACATGGTGACCAGCCAGGCGGTGGCGACCCCGGTGATCCCGGTCGTCAGGCCGACACCGAGCATCAGCAGCAACGTGGTCTGCACGGCGCCCGGCAATACGGTTGCCAGCATGTGCTCCCAGACGTCGGAGGCCGGTGTCAGCGCAATCCAAAGGATCGCCCCGAGCGGCAGCAGCACCAGCGCGGCAATACCGATGGCCGCAACCTGCCAGAAACGGTCAACAATGGATTGGGTGGGCGTGCGCAGCAAGGGCGGACTTTTCTTTGAGAACGGTTCGCAGGAAGCTCTACCGGCAAATGCCGGGAAATGCAAAGCGAGCCTGAGGGGAGGTCGGATTTCAAAGAGGCGGGGCGTGCCTCTGGTTCAAACTCACTACGATAATTCTCGCAAGACCCCCACCCCTAGCCCCCCCCACAAGGGGGAGGGGGATCAAATGCGGCCGCGCGTCTTCAGAACTCCAAAACGCTCAATAGCGGATGAGCTGCAAACCTATCGGCTGGCGCGGCAGGTTCCCCTCCCCCTTGTGGGGAGGGGCTAGGGGCGGGGGTATATGGCGAAGCCATAAGGAGGATCAGTGCCCATTCGACGGTGCAGATCGGATCACGCATGAAAAAGCGCCGCAAAAGGCGGCGCTTTCAGTGTCCTTCGGAACTCTCGCTCAACGGCCATTTGTCAGGACGCCGGGCCGTCGTCGAAACCGACCTTGTCGACCAGTTCGCTGGCGGTCTTGCGGTTCTTGGCGATCTCGTCGAGCGGCAGGGTATCCGGGGTCAGCTCACCCCAGCTTTTGACGCGCTCGGAGACTTCGACGCCCGGGGTCACCGGATACTCAAAATTGGTGTCCGCATAGATCTTCTGAGCCTCTGGAGACGACAGGAATTCGATCAGTTTGACCGCATTGTCCTTGTGCGGCGCATGCTTGGTCAGGACGACGCCGGCCAGGTTGACATGGCTGCCCCGGTCTTCCGCATTCGGGAACAGGATACGCACGCTGTCGGCCCATTCCTTCTGTTCCGGTTCTTTGTCGTTGGTCTGCATCTTGCCCATGTAATAGGTGTTGCCGAGCGAGATGTCGCATTCCCCGGCATAGATGGCCTTGACCTGGGCCCGGTCGTTGCCGGCCGGCTTGCGGGCGAGGTTGTCGCGCACACCGGCGAGCCATTCCTCGGTCTCTTCAGCGCCGTGGTGAGCAACCATCGAGGCGATCAGGCCGATTGTGTAGACGTGCTGGCCGGAGCGGGTGCACAGGCGGCCCTTCCATTTCGGGTCGCCCAGTTCCTCATAGGTGATGCTGTCCTGGTCGACGCGGTCCTTGGACGCATAGATGACGCGGGCACGGTTGGTCAGGCCGATCCAGTGGCCTTCCGGATCGCGGTACTGCGCCGGGATGTTTCCGTTGACGACGTCGGAAGTCACCGGTTGGGTGATGCCGAGCTGCTTGGCGCCGTCCAGGCGGCCGATATCGACGGTCAGGAGAATGTCAGCCGGCGAGTTTTCGCCCTCGGCCGCGATCCGTTCGCCGAGACCCTTGGAGGCGAAGACGACATTCGTCTTGATGCCGGTCTCCGCCGTGAAGGCATTCAGAAGCGGCTCGATCAGGAAGGGCTGGCGGTAGGAATAGATGTTCACTTCGCCATCGGCAAAAGCGGGGGCGGCGAAGGACGCCGATGTCACTGCAAGGGCACCTGCGAAGGCGCGGAGCGTGGCACGCATGAAATTCTCCCAGTCGTCTGGTTGTTGTTGCCCGGGCGAAGTGCCTCGGAGCTTGACCGGGAATATGTCGTTGCAGCGGCTTGAAGTCAATAAATCAAATGAAATCAATAGTTTAGAATGATTCAAAACTAACTGGAGGCTGATACTCCACTATTTTTTGAAAAACCGGAAGAAAAACAGGAGTTTAACGTTCGACTTTTCGCGCAGCGTGGTTGGCCGCTGGCTCGTCCCGGGTGATCACGAACGCGTGATCGGATTGCGCGCAAAATGTCACACCCAGGAAAGGGCGCGTTCCAGGAAGGCTCTGCCGCCGGACCTTTGCCATTCGCCATGGGCCATGATGACCTTGTCCGGGGACCAGGCGAGAATCCTCGCCTTGCAGGCGCGGGCCTTGCGGCGATCGAAGAAACTGAGGCGCCACTCCAGCGGCGCGTAGCCCTTGCCTTCGACAATGCCCCACAGACCGGCGATCCAGCGCTGCCAGGGTTTCCAGTGGCGCGCCAGGAACCCTTGCGAGAAATGCTCGCTGAGATCGGCCAGAATGGCTGTTTTCGACGGAAGGTGACAAAACACCACTTCGTCCATGGCCGGAGACCCGGCAAAACGAACCAGATCGATCACGCCGCCCCAATCGGGTGGAGCGGCCTCGTCGAGCGCGGGTTCGAAGGCAAGGTCGTCGCGTTTGTCGATGGTGCTCTGCGGTCCCCAGAGCTTTGCCGCGGGCCAGGCTTCCTTCCAGTCCTGAAGAAACAGGTGATGGATCTTGTTGGGGCTGACCAGATGCTCCGGCACCCCAAGCGCCTCGACCCGCTGCCGGACCTCGGGCGTGAGCGCAATCGGCGACCACACCCACAAGCCTCCTCCGGGCAGGCGGACGATGACGCAGCGGGTCGAATAGGCGAAGCCGTAGAAGGAGACATTGCCGCCTTCCAGGATCCAGATGCTGTTGTCAACCGGGACCGGCGCGCTGGTCATTATTCCGACAGGACGCGCTGGGTCGGGAACATGATTTCCACCAGCGTGCCCTGGTCCGGCGTGGAATCGATATGGAAGCTGGCCCGGTTGGCCTCTACCAGCGCCTTGGTGAGCGGCAGGCCGAGACCGGTGCCGCCGCCGCGGCTCGACGTGTGCAGCTGCCGGAAGGGTTCCAGCGCGGCCGTCAGCTGTTTTGCGGTCATGCCGGTGCCGGTGTCGCGCACTCGCAGCGCGACCTCGCCGTTGCTTTCCAGCGCCGTCGACAGGATCACCTGGCCACCGGAGCGGTTGTACTTGATGGCGTTGCTGAGGAGATTGAGCACGATCTGGCGCAGCGAGCGCGGGTCGGCCACCACATTGGGCACGGAGTCCGGCAGGCTGGCACGAATGATCACCCGCTCCCGGTTGGCCTGCGGCTGCATCAGCGCCACACATTCGTTGATGACATCGTTGGTCGACACGGCCGAGAATTTCAGGTCGAGCTTGCCGGCCTCGATCTTGGACAGGTCCAGAAGGTCGTTGACCAGGCTCATGATATGCGAGCCGGACGTGCGGATGTCCTTCAGGTAATCCTTGTAGCGGTCATTGCCGATCGCGCCGAAGCGTTCTTCCATCATCACTTCGGAAAAGCCGATGATGGCGTTCAAGGGCGTGCGGATCTCATGGCTGATCTTGGCCAGGAAATCCGACTTTGCCGAGCTGGCATTCTCGGCCTGGCGCTTGGCCTGGGTCAGCTCTTCCTCGGCCGTCTTCCACTGGGTGATATCGCGCAACACCGCGCAATATTTGGCCTCGTCCTGGCTGCCGCTGATCCGGCCCATGGTCATGAACAGCGGGATCAGGCCGCCGGCCGGCACCCGGCCGAGCACTTCGCGGCCATCGTTCAGGATGCTGGCAACGCCGTTGCGCGACAGGCCGTCCAGATAGTCGGCCGCCGCGCGGTGGCTTTCCGGTGCCAGGAACTCGGTGAAGGGCGCGCCGATCATATCCGAGCGGTTGGCACTGAACAGCGCCTCGGCGGACCCATTGACCTTCAGGATCGTGCCGTGCTGGTCGAGCACCAGGACACCGTCCGTCGCGGTTTCCAGGATCGTGTCCATTTCCGCGATCTGGCTGCGCGCGCTGTCCAGTTCGGCCCGCACTTCCGCGAAGAAATTCGGCGAAGTCGGAACGGCGGCCGCCGAGGCCGGTTTCACCGGGCGTTCCGTGATCGAGATCATCAATCCGCGGCTGCCGTTCCAGGGAACGGAATGCATGTGGGCGTCGACATTGAGCACGCCGCCATCGGCAAGGCGAAGCTTCATGGCTTCGTCGACTTCACCGTCCATGCCGGCGGCATCGGGCAGTTCCTCTGCGTCGTCGATGAAGAGCGCTTCCAGACCGCCGACCTGGGACAGCTTTGCGATCGACTTGTAGCCGATCATGGCGAGCAGGGCCTTGTTGGCGTAAAGCACTTCCCGGTCATGCACGATGGCGATGCCGATCGGCAGCCGGTCAAGCAGGCTCGGGTCGATCGGTCCGGCTTCCGGCAGGTCCGGCGGCAGGTCGTCTTCCGGTTCGGATTCAGGATCCGGAGCGTCCCAGTCCGCCAGGTCCCCCTCCAGCCGCGCGCCAAGCGCCTCGGCAATCTTGCGGAAAGCCTGCCGCTCGGGCCGGGAGAGCCCGGATGTGTCGACCGGGACAACGCGGGGACGGGCTGTGGCAAGGGGAATAACCTCGCCGGTGCGCGGCGTGTCCGCCTCCTCGGCGTCCGCCGCCGCCTGATCTTCGGTTTCGAAGGCGGCGGTTTCCTCAAAGAATTCGCGTTCGTCCGTATCGACAGTGCTGTCGCCGGTGTCGGCGGAAGCGGTTTCCTCGGCGTCCGTCATCTTGTCGTCGAGGTCGGACGCCGTTGCCTCGATGGCACGGGCGTCTTCATCGACAATGTCGAAATGAGCGTCTTCCAGCGAAGGTTCAGGCGTATGCGCGACGTCGTCTGCCGCATCGGGCGCTTCACCGGCATCCGCGTCTTCGAGCCGTTCCGTTTCAGCGAAGTCAGCTTCACCGACCGGTGTGTTGTCCGCCCGGGGTTTCTCGGCGTCTTCGGAAGCTGCCTTGGCGGACGTCTCTGCCTTGCCGACATCCTCGAACAGGTCGCGGGATTTCTTTTCGTTGGCCTTGTAGGTTTTTGCCAGCGACTTCACCGCGCTTTCGATTTCGGCGGGCTTCAGGGGCGCTGGCCCGGAAATACCGACGGGTTCACTCGCCGGAACCGGCTCTGGTTCGCTCTCATCGCTGTCCGGCTGTGCCTCGGAGGCGTCAACAAGGCCCTCATCGAAGTCCATGTCATCCGCCTCATCGGCGGTGTCGGTGCTTTCCAGGTCTTCAGCTTCGACGGTGTCTTCGGTTTCTGCCGCCTCTGCCGCCTCGGAGGAGATGCCGTCCGCCAGCGCGAGAACCTCGTCCGGTTCGGGCTCCTCGCCGGGCTCAATATCAATGCCGACCGTGCTGGCCTCAACTGCGGTATCAGCCTCTGTGGTCTCAGCTGACGCGACCTCGTCGCTTTCGGCCGGATTGTCGCCCGCGTCCGTCTCGAGTGCCTGGCCGGTCTGAAGGGCGGCCAGTTTGGAATCCAGGGCAGCACCCGGCAGGTCCTCGTCAGCACCGTCAGCGGTCGCGTCCGACGTGGTTTCCGGAACCGTTGTGGCGACGCTGTCCGCTTTGGCTGTCTCTTCGACTGCAGGCGAATTGTCAGCGGCGACAGGCGCCATAGGCGGCTTCGGCGTTTCCTGTGCCTTCGGCGCGGACTTGCCGGTGAAACGGGCGAGCGAGCCGACCAGTGCGGCCGCGCTGGCGCCCAGGAAGGTCTTGCCGGCCAGACTGTCCGGCTGGGCGGGTTTCAGGTCGTCCAGCGTTGCCGGAGCGGCAGGCGTGTCCGTTGGCGCTGCCTCGGCTTGCGGTTCAGTGGTCTCCTCGGGAGCGGCGTCAGCCTGCCGGCTGTCTTCCTCGGTGGCCGTATCCAGGTTGGATGTTTTTTCTGCGGCGGTGTCGGTCTCGGCCTGAACATCCGCTTCATCTGCCGTGGCCGGTTCGGCATCGTCCGGAACCGCTGCGGCGGCATTATCCTCGATGTCTTCGGGCTCATCTGCCACGAGCGCGCCAGCTGCGCCGGCAGCCATCAGGCCGGCGGCCGGCAATGATGCATCCCTGTCCGGAACGGCATCCGCCGTACGGCAGACGCCGAAGCCGCGATAGCCCTCGAATTTGCGGTTGCGGTCGAAAGCGGGCAGGGCGGCCATGTCTACCGGCACGCGTAAGGTCGCGCCGCTGACCGGCCAGTCGATGGTCTTGCCGCTCCAGGTGTCGCGCCGGTCCAGCGCTCGGGCGATCTGGCCGCGCGGATCGAGATCGAACCGCTCCGACACACTCGCCCAGGTCAGGCCGACAATGTCGGTGGTCTCCGGGCCGAGAACATCGGCGAATTCGTCGGAGAGAAAAGTAAAGCGCTGGTCGATATCCATCTTCCAGGCAAAGCGTACCGGCCGGCGTTTCGGCTGGAAAACAAAGCCGTCCTCCGAAACAGCCTTCTCGGTTTCCACGGGCGCTGCCGCGTCGGCCTGGCCCTCTGTCTCCGGTTCAGCCTCGTCCTCGTCCTCAGCCTCGTCCTCTATCTCCGGCTGGGTGTCTTCCACAAGCAACTCGGTATCTGCAGCCTGCTCGCTGCCGGTGTCCACCGGGGATGCGGCTGCTTCTGTTTCTTCGAGAACGTCTTCCGGCTGGGTTCCGGTCGTGGTGGGCGAAACGTCACCCGCAGTCTCGGCAACAGGCTCGAAGCCTTCGCCGTCGTCCGCGATCAGATCAACCTCATCCTCGTCCGCGCGAACCCACGAGGCCGTGTCTTCCTTTGCGCCGTCCTCCGGCTCCGCAGGACCGTCATCGTCCTCAGCTTCCGGCAACGGATCTTCGGCAAGGACCGATCCGGCGGCTGCGCCAGCGGCGAGGGCAGCGGCGGCCGCAACCGGCGTGGCGCTCGCTTCGGCTTCTTCTGCGGCGTCAGCGCCGTCATCGGTCAGAGGGACGTTCTCCAGAAGCACCAGCTTTTGCCGGTCGGACACCTTGAGGACGACACCTTCGTGATAGTTGTCCTCAATCTCGATCGGGCCAAAAAGCGCATTCTGGCCGGCGGGCACATCCAGGTCTTCCGGCGAACCGGCCAATGCGCCGAACCGCTCGTCCGTCTCGCCGCCGGTCGTGACGAACACGCTGCTGTCCTCGGCGGACAGCATCTGCGCAAAGCCGCTCAGTGGATCCCGGGTCGCGGCGAGACCCTTGTCACCGCATACGATCAGCGCGGCCGCTTCGCCCGTCTCCAGAACGAGCCGTTTGCACTGGCAGGTCAGCAGCATGACCCTGAGACCGCGGTAAAAGCGCAGCCGGTCGATGCTGAATTTGTCGGTCGCGCCAGATTCGGCGATGCGGGCAATATGAGGGCGCGCAGGTGAACGCTCGAGCGAGGACAGGCTGGCGAGGTCGGAAACGCTATGGGCCGAGAAGAAGGCCGCACCTGCGGCGTTCGCCCACAGGATGCGCGCGCCATCGGACGACCAGAGCCAGGCGGCCCTTTTGTCGGCCACCAGCTGAACCAGATCATCCTTGGCGGTCAGTTCCAGGAATGATTGGGTCTGTTCGTCCATGGCTCTGCTCCAAACGGCTTTGCGCCTTAGTTGATCAGGTGCGCGGCGCCGGATTTGCCTGTATTGGTAAACACTCCGTTAATACAAGCAAACGCCCGCGTCGTCCACGTAAAGCAAGGTTGCTAAAGGGGTTACGTGAAGGCGTGGTTAATCCTGGAGGGTAAGTTTGCCGTAATGCCATCTGCGTGTTACGAATTTTTGGCATGGAAGGATTTCAGGAACCTAGCCTGACCCCTTCGTCGACCTGAGGAGCGCCGACATGAGCACAGACAAGACTGGTTTTGAAGTCCCCGAACAGATGCGCGATTTCGCCGAGAAAAGCGTTGACCAGGCCCGCAAGGCCTTTGACGACTTCATGGGCGCGACCCACAAGGCCGTCAGCAACGTGGAAGATAGCGCCACGGCGGTTCAGGCCGGCGCGGCGGATGTCAACAAGAAGGCGCTGTCCTATGCCGAAGAGCATGTCAACGCCGCCTTCAAGTTCGCCCAGGAGCTGGTCAAGGCCAACAATGTCGAGGACATGATGAAGCTGCAGCAGGACTATCTGCGCAGCCAGATGGAAAATCTTGGCGAGCAGGCGCGTGAATTCTCCAATACCGCCACCAAGGCCGTTCAGGACGCCACCAAGGCCGCCCAGAAGAAATAACAAGCTGTTTGAGGCAGGCGCAGGGCCGGGGCTCTGCGCCGTTTCACGAATTGCCGCATTGCAAAATGCCGGTTTTGGTTGTATTTTCTTTTCAGTTGCAATCCGCCAGATCCTGGGCTCGATCGACGTCTATGTCGTTCAGCTTGCAGAGCTTTGCTGGCTCTTTCTAGCAAAGAGTTCCCGGCGAAACATCAGTGTTCCCCTTCGGAAAATTTATTGTGCAGTGCAAAAAAATGTTGCAATGCAGCACGGCCTGCATTATGTAGGGGATGCGGATGACGACAGGGACCGCCGGCTGCAAGCTCGGCGGACACAAATTCACCAATGATCGCATCCGGACTCAAGGAGATGAGATCATGACAGACACAACCACCACTGCACCGAAGGCAGCACCGAAAGCCCGGACCACCAAAGCCAAAGCCGCTCCGGCTGGCGTTGCGTTCCCGGACTTCGAAGCATTCGCCATGCCGAACATGGAAGTTCCGGCCGTATTCCGTGAAGTCACGGAAAAAGGCGTCGAGAACGCTCGCGAAGCTTATGCAAAGGTCAAGACCGCTGCAGAAGACGCGACCGACCTGATGGAAGACACTTTCGAAACGTCCCGTCAGGGCGTTGTCGAGCTCAACCACAAGGCCGTTGACGCAGCCAAGGCCAATGCCGACGCAACCTTCACCTTCATCAAGGACATCATGTCCGTGAAGAGCGTGGCCGAAGCCATTGAACTGCAGTCCAGCTTTGCCCGCAGCCAGTTCGACGCTTTCAGCGCCCAGAGCAAGGAAATGCAGGAGCTGGCCACCAAGCTCGGCACCGACGTTTCCGCTCCGGTCAAAGAGGCTTTCGAAAAGTCCTTCAAGGACCTGAAGGTCAACTGATCTGGCTTGAGCCGCGCTCTTTGCTGCGGCAATCGGATAATATGCCCGGGGATCTTTCCCCGGGCATTTGCTTTTCAACAGGCCGAATTTTTACGAAAATTCGCGCTTGCCGATAAGAGCAAATGGCGTTAGAAGACGCCCTTGCAAATGGCGGTCCGGGCAGCTCCTGTCCGCGCCACTTTGACGACCTTAGCAGACGTAGCTCAGTTGGTTAGAGCGTCGGATTGTGGCTCCGAAGGTCGGTGGTTCGAATCCACTCGTCTGTACCATTCTCCCAAAAAACAAGTTGATGTGCGGCGTTTCCGGACGCACCGGAATTGTGCGTTGCGCCGGACTCAGTCTGAATAACGGTCTGGTCTTCAAAGGAGCGCGCGATGTCTTATCACGATACCCCCGGTCTCGGCGGCCGCCTGCTTCGGTTGCCCGGCCAGCTGCTGCTGGCGCTGGTCAATGCCACGGCGCTCCTGGTGATTGCCGCCTGTGTGCTCGCGCTGATCGTGTTGGGTCGCGTGGAAACGGCCGGTGACCGCATCGCCGGAACGGTGACCGACGCGGCCCTTGCCCGTCTCGACGTATCGCCGGCGGACTTCAAGACGCGTCTGGACGCGCTCGACGGGCGCCTCGAAGCCTTGTCGGCGCAGCTCGCCGATCCGGATCTTCAGGACCATTGGGAAGTTGCCCGGCAGCTGAAAGAGCTGAACGAAAATCTTGCCGCGATCAAGGTCGCGGCGGCAGGCCTCGGCAAAGCCGGTCCGGATGTGACCGCGGCCGCATTTGATCAGGCCGGTGAACTGCTCACCGATGCCCTTTATGCCGCCCGCGGCTGCGAATCCGTCACCGCGCCGGAAGAGCCAGCGAGCTGACCGCCGGGACACACGAATGTCCGGTCCTATCCCTGGAACACATCCGACCATTCGGGGTGTTTCTGGTATTGCGCCTTCACATAGGGGCAGAGCGGAATGATCTTGACCTGTTTGCTGCGCGCATCGGCTACCAGCCGCTCGACCAGAAGCTTGCCGACGCCCATGCCACGCATCGAGTCCGGCACGCCGGTGTGATCGGCGTTGATCAGGTGCTCGTTGACGATCGAAAAGGTCAGTTCGGCGGGCTCAGCGATGCCGCTGACAATTGCGACATAGCGCCCCTTGGTGCCGTCCTGTTCCGGGGTGATGAAGGGGGCGGCGGATTCGGTCATGGAGGCTCCTCACTTGGCCGGTGGTCTGCATGGCTCTTTGCTGCAAATTCCGCGTCATCCTGAGGAAGCGCGAAAGCGCTGTCTCGAAGGAGCGGCAGCTTGTTCCGGAACAGGTAGCCGGTCCTTCGAGACGGACCTGGCGGTCCTCCTCAGGATGAGGTTTGTTTTGTGGCGCGGCAGGGTGACCGCGCCGCCAAGATTTTACGCTTCCAGGTCGAACAGCAGGAATTCCGCGGTCTCCTGGGCGGTCAGCGAGATCGCGCCGGCGTCGAGCAGGCCGAGGCCGTCACCGGCGGAAAGCTGCTGGTCGTTGACCGATAGCACGCCCTTGACCAGCTGCAGCCAGACCTTGCGGCCGGGCTTGATGTCATAGGCGAGCGTCCGGTCCGCGCCGAGAAGCGAGGCGTAGAGGTCGACATCCCGGTGGATGGTGACAGAGCCGTCGCGGCCATCGCGCGAGCCGATCAAACGGAGCGCATTCTGCCGTTCTTGTTCCGGAAACGCCTTTTGCTCATAGCTTGGCTGCAGGCCGTCCTCTTCCGGCACGATCCAGATCTGCAGGAAATGTACCGGGTCCTTGTCTGAAGCGTTGTACTCGCTGTGGCGAACACCGGTACCGGCGCTCATGCGCTGCAATTCGCCGGGGCGGATCACCGAGCCGGTGCCGAGCGAATCCTTATGTTCCAGGCCGCCCGAGACGACATAGGAGATGATCTCCATGTTCTGGTGCGGGTGCGTCGGAAAACCGGCTGACGGGGCGACCCGGTCCTCGTTGATGACGCGCAGGGCCCCGAAGCCGATATGGTTCGGATCGAAATAGGACCCGAAGGAAAAAGTGTGCTTGCTCTTCAGCCAGCCGAAATCGGCATCGCCGCGTGCTTCGGACGGACGCAGTATCTGGTTCATGGTTCAATCCCTTCCCAAATGGACCGGCACGGAGAGGTCCGTGCGCTGTTGGGCTAAAGATTGGCGCAACTAGATGGTTTTACAATTCCGCCGGAATTTGACGATTAGTCTTCGATTATTGAACAGTCGCTACTGAACCGCCTTGGGCGCTTCCGCGCGCAATCGATTGCGTTCGGCGATCTGGCGGGCAACGTCGCCCCTGGCGGTCACCGGCCGGCCGGCGGGATCGAAAGCAGCCTTGAAGGTGAAGGCGTCCGCTGTCGGTCCGGTGTCGCCCAGCAGTTCGAACCGCTCAACCGCCTCCTCCCAGTCCGGCTGATGGTTCTCGGGCACCCACCACAGCACGTAGGCCGGATAGTCGGTGTCTTCCTGCATGAATTTCGGGCCTTCGCGCAGGATCTCCGCATGCGGCCCCTTGTAGACGGCGGCCAGCGCGCATTCCAGGTCCTGCCAGAGCGAGATGATGGAAGGCGCCCAGCCGTCGCCATTGTCCCGCCAGTATTTCGGATAGACCTGCTCGCCCCAGCTCTCCGGTCCCGGTTCGTCCTCATAGCCAGACCGGGCAATGAAACCTTCGGCCCGTTCCATCGCCGCCCAGACCCTGGGCTCTTCTGAATGGAAGATATCGACATCCGGATGATCCGCCCGTGTACGGAACTGCCCGAAGGCGTAAATTGCTAGCCAATGACCCGACATTCGTTTTCCCACGCCTAAATCCCGGAAAAACTCTGTCTGGAATTGCAGCCGACTTCAAGGCTCCTAGGCTTATGTGAAAACAGATTGTCCCTCCTGGATGCTGGTCTTTTGCCGTTGTGTGGTCTAAGCGCAGAAGAGGCGCTTCATTGGCCGGCACGGCGACAAGGAGACAGACGTGGAAGATCTCAGCCTATTCTCCCTCGGCCTTCTGGCCGTGGCTCTGCTGGCGACAGGTGTGGTGGCGGGTATTGTCGCCGGGTTGCTTGGCGTTGGCGGCGGCATCGTTATCGTTCCAGTGCTCTATTACATGTTCACCGCGCTGAAGATCGATCCGGCCGTCCTGATGCATGTCGCGGTCGGCACCTCGCTGGCAACGATCCTGGCGACGGGCACCTCGTCGGCGCGTTCGCATTACAAGCGCGGCAGCGTCGACATGGACCTCCTGAAACGCTGGTGGTGGGCGATTGCCCTTGGCGTGATCGCCGGCGCGACGCTGGCCGGCAACATTTCCGGCGGCGCGCTGACACTGGTGTTCGGCTTTGTTGCTCTGGCGGTCTCCGCCAACATGATGTTCCGCAAGGACGGCGCCCATCTGGCGGACAGTCTGCCGGGCTCGCCGGTCAAGGAGGTGCTTGGCTTCCTGATCGGCGGCATTTCCGTGATGATGGGCATCGGTGGCGGCACGCTGGGGGTGCCGACCCTGACCCTGTTCAACTACCCGATCCGCAAGGCGGTCGGCACGGCGGCGGCCATCGGCCTGATCATCGCCGTTCCGGGCACCTTGAGCTCGATCTGGTTCGGGCTTGGCGCGGAGGGACTGCCGCCGCTGTCGCTCGGCTATGTCAATCTTGTCGGCTTCTTCCTGATCATCCCCGCCTCGACCCTGACAGCACCGCTCGGTGCCAAGATCGCCCACACGATCGATCCGTCCAAGCTCAAGCTGGTCTTCGCCCTGTTCCTGGGCTTCACCGGCCTGCGCATGATCTACGGCGTGCTGTTCTGACAAGGCTTTGCGTTTCAGCCGCGGCGTTGATGGGTGCATCAAAAGGTTTTATTGGTACCTAGAAGATTAATCAGGGATACTGACTTCTCCTGATGCGGCCCGGGCGCCGCTGCCCAAACCCTTGGAATGAAATGCTGAAGAAGAATGTCACCATCAGCCTTGACGGCTGTGTGCGGGGCGCGACGCTGTGTTTTCCGGCATCCCCGGGCATCATCGCGCTTGGCCTCGTGTTCGGCACGGTTGCCGCGCAAAAGGGCCTGAGCTTCCTGGAAACGATCATGATCAACTCGCTGGTCTTTGCCGGCGCCAGCCAGTTCGTTGCCATGGAAGTCTATGGCAGCCCGCTGACCTGGGGACTGGTGGTTGCGATGATCGGGGTTACAGCGGCCGTCAACATGCGCATGCTGCTGATCGGTGCAAGCTTGCGCCCCTGGCTCGGTCAGGTGCCCGCGTGGCAGACCTATCCGGCGCTGTTCTTCCTGACCGACCTCAACTGGCTGCTGGCGATCTCCGAATATGACAAGGGAACCCGCGACTGGGGTGTTTATCTCGGTGGTGGCCTGTTCTGCTGGTCGATCTGGTCGCTGTCGGTGGTGCCGGGCTATTTCGCCGGCAGTCTCATATCAGATCCGAAAGCCTTTGGTCTGGACGTGGTCCTTCCCGCCTTCTTCGCAGCGCTCCTGGTGCCGCTCTGGAAGGGCAAGAGGCAGACCTACAGCTGGGCCGTTGCCGGCGGCGTCGCCTGTCTCACCTGGTATCTCTTCGGCGGTTACTGGAGCATCTTCACCGGTGCCATAGCAGGCGCGTTCGCGGGAGCCTATCTCGATGACTGAGGGACTTTTCTCCGCCGACATGATGTTTGTCACCGCCGTTCTCGGCATGGTCGCGGTCACCTATTCACTCCGGGCCGGAGGCTACTGGGTGATGGGGCGCCTGCCGATCACGCCGCGGGTGCGCCGTGGCCTGGAATCCCTGCCGGGTGCGATCATTGTCTCCACCATCCTGCCGATCGTCCTGAAGGGCGGACTGGCGGTGGCTCTGTGCCTGGTTGTGGCCGTTGCCGCCCAGATCAAGCTGCGCAAGGAATATGTCGCCGTCTTCTGCGCGGTCGGCGCCGCCGCCGCGTTCCGCGCGGCCGGCCTATAGGGTCAGCGCTTCCCGGGCGAGGGCCGCGGTGCGGTCCTTGTCCGTGGCGGCATTGATCCCGGCCCAGGTCATCTCCCCGATGTCGTAGCCGAGCTGCGTTTCGACCACGGCCGTCGTGGCGTCTGACGCGTCTCCCTCGCGGCTGCTGACGCGGCTTTTCAGAATATCGGCGGGTGCCGTCAGCCACAGGCCGGAAAAACCTGCTTCGACCCGGAGGGCGATGTCCCGAATGCGTTTGCGTTCGTCTTCGGACGCAAACACTGCGTCGAAAATGGCCGAATGCCCGGCAGCGAGCACGCCCTGGATGGCCTCGTCCAGAGCTTGGTAAACCTTGTCCGACGCCTCCTTGGTGTAGGCTTCCGGCGGTGCCTTTTCGGTTTCGGCAATGCCCAGGAGACGCTTGCGCATCACATCGGTGCGCAGGACACGCGCGCCCGGCGCGCGGCCGATATCGGGTGCAATGTCATAGGCGAGCGTGGTCTTGCCGGTTCCCGACAATCCGCCGATAGCGACGAGCTTTGGCTGCGACGGGTCCAGAAAGGCCAGGGCGTAGCGGAAATAGGCCTGGGCCTGGTCCTGCTGCTGCTGCCTTTGTGCCGGGTCCGTTTGGGCGAGGGCCGCGCTTGCCGCGATCTTGGAGCGGATCGCCGCGCGCATCATCAGATAAAAGGGCAGGGCGGCGAGGCCTTCAGGATGGGTGTCCAGCAGGCTCTTGTCCAGATAGCGATTGAACACCCGGTTGGCGGCCCGCGGCTGACCGCGCTCCCACAAATCCATCAACAGGAAGGCAAGGTCGTAAAGCACATCACCGGTGGCAATGGCGTCGGAAAACTCGACCGCGTCAAACAGGGTAGGCGCCCCGTCGATCAGCACGATGTTGCGCAGATGCGCGTCGCCGTGACAACGGCGCACCAGATCCTGGTCGCCCCGGCGCAGGATCAGCTCGTGCAGGCTGGCCAGCACCGTGCGCGACGTCTCGGTGAGGTGCCGAACGTCTTGGGCGGGGAAAAGCTCGGGATGTTCGTGAAAGGCGGCTTCGTTCTGCTCCACATAGGTCGCCAGCTCAGCGTGGAAGCCAGCGCCATCACGCACGGGCGCCGCCTTATGGGCGGCCACCATCATGTCGGCGAGGCGGTCGGCGAGGGCGTCGTCGAAAGGGCCCGTTTTAGCCATCACGTCCAGCTCGTTGCGGCGCTCGAAGCGGTTCATCTCCACCACCCATTCGACCGGATCGCCCGAACCGTCCAGGGCGAGCGTGCCATTCGGCTCCCGGGTGATGGCGAAGGCCCGGCGATAGATCTGTGGTGCGTTGGGTTTGTTGCAGGTGATTTCCGACTTGCAGGCCTCTTCGCGCAATTGCAGCGTGGAATAGTCGAGGAACGGATAGCGGACCGCTCTCTTGACCTTGTAGGCGCGGCCGCCGATCAGAAAGACGATATTGGCATGGGTGTCGATCCGTTTGACGTCCGGCCGGTCCGGATCGTCTGAGGGCAGGCCGCCCAAAAAGACAAGAGCTTCATTTTGGGATTGTGCCTGATCCATGTTCCGTCCTTGAATAGAAGCCTTGTCACCATGCCCCAAATGACGAGCGGTCTGTTTGATCCTTCTCAATGTGAGGCCCTGTCGATGTGGCACAAATAATCAGGATTGTCAGTAAAGGAGGGCTCCATGAGCGACCATCCGGGTTTGAAGAAGATCAGGCTGAACCTGGCCAGAACAAAAGAATATCCCCAGGGCTCGGCGCGCCATGGTTATGAATTCACCGCTCCGTTGGATCAGACCGGCCATATCGATGCCGCGATCTGGAAAAAGGAACGTGCGCATTGCCGCGTACGCCGCTTCTGGGGCGATGAGGAAGAAGAGATCGGACACCTGATCCACCGTCCCGGCGGCTCCTGGGCGTTCCACTATGACATTGACGGCGACGACGACGACGAAGCCGGCTACCGCTTCGGCACCCATGCCTTCAACCCGGGTGAATATGTCTCTATCAAGGACGAGGACGGTGACCTGCACACCTTCCAGGTGGTCACGGTCCAGCCGATCTGAGGCATCACAAAACAGTGCAACAGCCAGAGAGCGGGCGTCGGGCAACCGGCGCCCTTTCTTTTTGGGGGCGGCGGACGAATTGGAATGCGTGGCCGGATCCTTCGAGACGCCCGGCGGGGCCGGGCCCTCGGGATGACGCTTTGGAGTGTGGCAGGCGCTTGGATTATCTGAATCAACAAACGCATCGACACCCACGAGCGTCATCTTGAGGAGCGAGCTTGCTCGCGTCTCGAAGGACCGGCCACAATCACCAAAACTTGCCTATCCTTCCATTTTGGAATGATCTCATTGCCAATTAATCTGATTTTGGCCTCTGACAGGCCGCTCTTTCATACGCTATAGAATGATCAGGCATTTTTGAGCAGGAAACGGATCATGGCTGAAAAGACCGGTGGCGCATTACTGGTGGAGGCGCTGGAGCGTCATGGCGCGGAGCGCGTTTTTTGCGTGCCCGGCGAAAGCTACCTTGCTGTGCTCGATGCGCTTTATGACGCGGACATCCCGGTCACCGTCTGCCGCCAGGAAGGCGGCGCCGCGATGATGGCCGACGCCCACGGCAAGCTGACGGGCAAACCGGGCATCTGCATGGTCACCCGTGGCCCGGGCGCAACCAATGCGTCCGCCGGCGTTCACATCGCCGCCCAGGATTCCACACCGATGATCCTGTTCATCGGCCAAATCGAACGCGGTATGCGTGAGCGCGAGGCCTTTCAGGAAATCGACTACCGTCAGATGTTCGGCGGCATTGCCAAATGGGTTGCCGAGATCGACCATGCCGACCGTGTGCCGGAATTCATTTCCCGCGCCTATCATGTGGCCACTTCCGGCCGCCCCGGTCCGGTGGTTCTCGCCCTGCCGGAAGACATGCTGGTCGAGACCGCCGACGCGCCGCAGCCCCCGGCCTGGCAACAGGTCGAAACCCATCCTGGGCTGACCCAGATGGCGGATCTGCAGAAGCGTCTCTGGGCAGCCGAACGGCCGATCGCGATCCTCGGCGGCAGCCGCTGGTCTGAAGAGGCGGTCGCCGGCTTTACCCGCTTCGCCGAGCGTTTCGACCTGCCGGTCGCGTGTTCCTTCCGCCGGCAGATGCTGTTCGACAATCTGCATGACAACTATGCCGGCGACGTCGGCATTGGCATCAATCCGAAACTGCTCACGCGCATCAAGGCGTCGGACCTGATCCTGCTGGTCGGCGGGCGCCTCTCGGAAATGCCGAGCCAGTCCTATTCGCTGCTCGACATTCCAAGCCCTAGCCAGCAGCTCATCCATATTCACCCGGACGCGGAGGAACTTGGCAGGGTCTACCGGCCGTCACTTGCCATTCACGCCAGCCCGACCGCCTTCTGCAAGGCGGCCGAAGGCCTGCAGCCGCCCGCCGAGCTGAAGGGGGCGGGCGAAGCCGCAAAGGCGCATCAGGACTATCTTGACTGGTCCGGTGCGCGGCCGGAAATTCCGGGCCGGCTGCAGATGGCCGGTGTGATGGACTGGCTGGAAGCCAATCTCGGCGAGGATGCGATCTGCACCAATGGCGCGGGCAACTATGCCACCTGGCTGCACCGTTTCCATCGTTTCCGCCGCTACGCCACCCAGGCGGCCCCGACTTCCGGCTCCATGGGCTACGGCCTGCCGGCGGCGGTGGCCGCGAAGCTCACCTTTCCCGAGCGCGAGGTCGTCTGTTTTGCTGGTGACGGCTGCCTGCAGATGACCATGCAGGAATTCGGTACCGCCTGCCAGGACGGCGCCAATCTGATTCTTCTGGTGATCGACAACGGCATGTACGGCACTATCCGCATGCACCAGGAGCGCACCTATCCGGGCCGTCCGTCGGCAACCCAGCTGGTCAATCCGAACTTTGCCGCGCTTGCTAGAAGCTATGGCGCTTACGGCGAGACGGTCGAGACGACGGAAGAATTCGGCCCCGCCTTTGAGCGCGCCCGCGAGGCCGGCACGCCAGCCCTTCTGCATCTGAAACTCGACCCGGAAGCGATCACGCCGGCGGCAAGCTTGAGCCAGATCCGTGCGGCGGCGGAGGCGAAATAGGCTAATTACGCTAAATACGGCTGGAGCTGCGGAACCCCTCGACCGTCATTCCGGACAAGTGCAGCGTAAGCTGCGCGCTGATCCGGAATCCAGCGCATCAGCGTGAGCGGAGCGAACACTCGACTATTAATACGGGCGCGCTGACGCGCGGCTGACATCTGGATTCCGGATCAGCGTTCGACTGGCGTCTCACTTGTCCGGAATGACGGAGGAGGCGTGAAAAAAGTCTCACACCTCCTCAGGCAAATCCGTCACCCGCAAGGTGACCAACGCAATGCCCGGGTCGTCCGGCGAGGTGCCGACCTTGAAGCCGAGGGCCTGGCACATGGAGATCATCGAGGTGTTTTCCTTCAGCACCTCGCCCTTGATCTCTTCTATACCATCGGCTTTGGCGTAGCGGATGATCAGTTCCATCAGGGCCCAGCCGAGGCCGAGCCCCTTGAGGTCGGAACGCACCATGACCGCGTATTCACCGGTCTGGTGATCGGGGTCCGCGTGCAGGCGGACAACGCCAAGCAGGCTGCCGGTCTCCGGATCGATGGCAGCGAAGGCTATGGCGCGGGCATAGTCGAGCTGGGTCAGGCGCGACAGGAACCGGTGGCTGAAATCGCGCACCGGTGCGAAGAACCTCAGGCGGAGATCTTCCGGGGTCACGGCCTCGAAGAAGCTCTTGAACAGGTCCTCGTCTTCCGGGCGCACCGGGCGCACGAACACGTCGCGGCCGCCCTTCAGCGCCAGTTTCTGTTCCCATTCCTGCGGATAGGGTGCGATCGCCAGCCTTGAGCTTCCGGTCCGGCCGGGCCGTTTTTCCGGCCGGCACAGGGTCATGCGCGCGTCGAGCGCGATCAGGCCGCTGGGCAGCGACACGATCGGATTGATGTCCAGCTCCTGGATTTCCGGAAGATCGATGGTGATCTGGGAGAGTTTGACCAGCGCTTCCGCGAGAGCCGTCCTGTCCAGCGCGGGCCGGGCCGGACCGCCGTTGAGCAGGCGCGCGATGCGCGTGCGGCCGATCAGGGCTTCGGCGAGGTTCATATCGAGCGGCGGCAGTTCCAGGGCAATGTCGACGCTTTCCTCGATCGAGGTGCCGCCATGGCCGAAGACCAGTACGGGTCCGAATTCCGGCGTTTCGGCCACACCCATATAGAGTTCCAGCCCGTGCCGGTCCTCCAGCATCGGATGCACCGAGATTCCGGCAATCCGGGCCTCAGGGTAATCGCGCCTTGTCTTGGCGATCAGCTCTTCCGCCGCCTGCCTGACAGCCTCGGGGTCCTGCAGTCCGAGCCGGACCCCATCGATGCGCGACTTGAACGGAAGATCCGGCGAGATCAGCTTGGCGACACAATGCCTTGCCTCGTTGAAAAACGGCCGGGACAGCTCGGCGGCGTCTTCCGGGCTTGCGGCCATTGCCGTCGACATGACTGGAAGATCATAAGCTTTCAGAACAGCCACTACTTCCGCCGGGCTGAGCCAGGTCCTGTTTTCCGCCAAGGCGGCTTCGACGATTGCCCGGGCGCCTGCCGCATCGGGAAAAAAACTGCTGGGCAGGCTCGGCGGCACAGCCATCAGGAACTCGCGCGCCTGGGCATCGTGGGCGAGATGCATCAGGCTGCGTGCGGCTTCTGCGGGACTGGCGTAATTCGGAATTTTGGCGTCCGACAGGGCTGCCCGGACAGTGCCGTCGCCGCCGATAAGCCCGGCCACGAGCGCCTTGCGCCGCCCGGTGCGTCGCCGGTCGGCAAGACCTGCATCGATCACCGCCTTGGCAATCGCCGGCAGCGGCTGAAACGCGCTGGCGGCCTGAAGAACGATTGCCCCGTCGACCTCCGGGTCTTTCAGGAGGGTGGTGATGGCGTTGGTGATGTCCTCCGGCGTGACGCTTTCCTTCAGGATCACCGAACCCCCGGCCGCCGGGGTCGCGTCGAGATCGGCATAGGCGCGGCTGACGTCGTCGAGCGCGGCGCGGGTCTCCGTGCCGAGCGTGGCAAAGTCGGCGCCGAGATCCATCAGCCGATCCACCGCAAGGCTGGCAAGGCTGCGGCCATTGGCAAGGACCGCCAGCTTGCGGCACTGGGGCACACGGATATGGGACAGCGTTTCCAACGCTTCGAACATCTCGTCGAGGTCATGCACCCGCAACAGACCGGTGCGCCGGAAGACAGTCTCATAAACAAGATCGGTGCGCGCCAGCCGGCCCGCATGGGTTCTGCCACTGCCGCCGCTATCCCGGCTTTTGCCGGACCGGATCACGATGACCGGTTTGCTGCGCGCCGCGGCCCTGGCGGCGGAAATGAACTTGCGCGGCACGGCGATGCCTTCCAGGTGAAGGACGATGGCGCGCGTGTGATAGTCCTGTGCAAAATAGTCGATCAGGTCGCCGACATCGACATCCATGCGCGCGCCGAGCGAGACCACGGCGGAAAAGCCGGTCCGATGGGCCTTCGCCCAGGAAAGGGTCGCGTTGAGGACGGCGCCGGAGCGGGAGAAAAACGCGACCTCGCCCTTTTCGGGAAGTTCTGCGCTGAGCAGCGCGTTGAGCCGGCTGGCGGGCACAGCCAGGCCAAGGGTGCCGGGGCCGATCAGGCGCAGATTGGTGGCCTGTGCCGCGTCCCGGCAGGCCTGCAGCAGTGTGTCCGGCCAGGTTTCAAATCCGGGCGAGGGGATCAGGACGGCCTTGGTGCCGCCGGCACCGAGCCTGGCAATCGTCTCAGGTGCAGCGTCGGCACTGGCCAGATAAATGGCAAGATCCGGCATGGCCTGAAGGTCGTCCAGCCGGGCCGCTTTCTTGCCGTGAAAGGGCACATCCTCGTCGATGCCAACCAGCGTCACCGGGTGTCCGGCCTCGATGTCCTGCAGGCAGGCGATCAGCTTGTGCGTCAACACGCCGGGATGCCGGCACGGGCCGATAACGGCGATGGAGCGAGGCGCGAAAAAACCTTCCAGATTTCGAATGGTCACCTGCGCAGTCCCTTGTCATCGGCCGGAGGCGGCGCCGGCATCAAAAGAATAAAAACAGAAAACCCGCGGACCCGATTGTGTCAGGTCCGCGGGCTTTTTGCATTGCAAAATTACCGGTTAATGCGCCATCAGCACCGGCACGGTCATGGCTTCCAGGATTTCGCGGGTGGCGCCGCCGAACAGGAATTCGCGCATCCGGCTGTGGCCATAGCCGCCCATGACGACAAGGTCGTTGCTGTTGTCGGAGACATGGTTGAGCACGGTATCGGCAATGCCGGCCTGCGGATTGGTGACCACCTCGATGGTGACATCCATGTTGTGCCGCGCCAGGTAATTGGCGACATCGGCGCCGGGCTGGCCATTGGCCGTGGTCGCCTTCTTTTCGATCACCAGAAGCGTGATCTTGTCGGCCTTTTCCAGCACCGGCAGGGCGGCGTGGATAGCCCGTGTTGCGGTGGAGCTGCCGTCCCAGCCGACCAGAACGTTCTTCGGCTGGAAGGCCTTGCTGCCGATATAGGGCACCAGCAGCACCGGCACGCCGCTTTCGAACAGGATGGTCTCGATCAACAATTCCCGCATCGGTTCCGGCTTGTCGGGATTGGCCTGGCCGATCACGACCATGTCGGTCGGACGGCAATGGACAAGTACGTTTTCCAGCGGGCCGCCGGTGAGAATTTCCGCAATACGACTCTCGTTGGTGACGCCGGCAAGGCGGGCGAGTTCGTCGAAGTCCTTCTTGGCTTCGTTTGCCGCTGCGATCGCCTGTTCGTGGGCCGCCTGAAGATAATCGACCGGCATCGGCGCGGCGGCGAAGGCCGGCACCACGGGTTCGAAGGACACGGCAAGGCCGGTGACATGGGCATCGTGCGCGCGGCCGAATTCCAGCGCGTATTTGGCGGCGGGTTGATCGCCCGCGAGATCCAACACAGTCAAAATATCTTTGATTGGCATGTAACCCTCCTGTGGCCGGTATCATGGCATCGAACCGGCCTTGCAAAAAAACTACTAGACAGAATGTGCCGTCGTCCTTGACGCGTATCAAACACGAAAGCCAGCCCGCCCTAAAGCGTGCCTGCCCCGAAACCTGCCCGACTGGCGGGAAACGAAAAAATGCGCAATATGGTTCCATGTCGAAACGCTGGCTTTATCTGGCCCTGCCGCCGTTCCTGCTCGTGGCCGCCGCTTTTGTGCTGGTGCAGCTCTTTCTCGAGCTGGACGCGGACAGCATCGACCGCAAGGCGGCCGAACGCCTGACGCTGTATCGTCAGACGATCCTGGGCGAGTATCAGAAATACCGCTATCTGCCCTACATGATCGCGCGGGATCCGCGTGCCACCTCCGCCCTCGGCCTCGGTCAGCCCGTCGAAAGCGCCAACCGGTTCCTGGAGGAAATGGCGGAAAACTCCGGCGTTGAACTGCTCTATGTGATGAACGCCGAGGGCACGACCCTGGCGGCCAGCAACTGGCGGGACGAGCTGTCTCTGGTCGGGCGGAACTACGGTTTCCGGCCCTATTTCAAGGCTGCGATCGGTGGGGCGGAAGGGCGGTTCTTTGCCATTGGCGCAACCTCCGACGAACCGGGCCTGTTCCTGGCGCGGCCAACGCCGGTCTCCGGCGATCCGCTCGGCGTGGCCGTCGTCAAGGTTGACATGGGGCCGCTGGAAGAAGCTTGGGCGGAGGGCGGCGAGACGGTGTTCGCCTCGGACGAAAACGGCGTGATTTTCCTGTCCAGCCAGCCCGACTGGCGTTACCGCACATTGACCGCGCTGCCGGAGGATGTGCGCCGCACGATCGAGACGACACGCCAATTTGCCGGGCGGGAACTTAAGCCGGTCAGCGACCGGCCGGTGCAGACCAAGCAGCAGCTGGTCATCGACGGCAAGGCCTTCCGCCACAATTCGGCGGATGTCGGCCTTCTCGGCTGGACACTGCATTTCCTGGTGCCCGAGGAGGAGACCCGCAAGAGCGTCTTGCCGATCTGGGCGGCGGCGATCACGCTTTGCCTCGTTTACGCGGTCATCGTTCTGGTTCTGCGCGGCCGCCGGCTGCGCAAGGCTTCCGCCTTGTTGCGCCGGGAATCGGCCGACCTGAAGGAACTGAACACCAGGCTCGTCGAGGAAATCCAGGAGCGCCGGCGCGTCGAGCGCGAGCTCCTGGAAGCGCAGCGTGGTCTCGCCCGCTCCAACCGGCTGGCCGCGGTCGGCGAAATGTCCGCGGCGGTGGTGCATGAACTCAGCCAGCCCCTGTCAGCGCTCAGGATGTTCGTCGCCGGAACGCGCAAGTTCCTGGAAAAGGGCGACACGGCGACGGCGTCGGAAAATCTCGACGAGATCGATTCCTTGCAGATGCGCATGGCTCATCTCACCCAGGAACTGAAACGGTTTGCCCGTCCGGGCGAGAGCCGGATCGAAAAGATCGACCTGAGGGAAAGCGTTCGGGTCGCGGAAAAGATCGTGCGGCCGCGTTTCGAGGAGACTGGCGTGGCCCTCGATCTTGATCTGCCGGACGAACCGCTCGAGGCGGAGACCGCCCCGCTCAGGATCGAGCAGATCCTGGTGAACGTTTTGCGCAACGGTGCCGACGCGGCGGCAGGCGAACAACAGGGCATGGTCAGGCTGCGGACCGAGCGGCAGGGGAGCCTGGTGGTTCTGCTTATTTCGGATAATGGCCCCGGCATCCCGGAAGACCTGCGCGAACGGATATTCGATCCGTTCTTCTCCACCAAGGCCAGTTCCGGTGGCATGGGGCTGGGACTTGCCATCTCGATCCGCCTTGCCGAGGATCTCGGCGGCGGCTTGTCAGTCCGGGCGAACACGCCTAAAGGAGCGACGTTTGAACTCCGCTTGCCGGGGCTCAGTCAGGACCACGCCGACACCGATCCCAAAGCGGATCTGACCTCCGAAGCTGCCGAATGACAGACCAGACATCGAAGACACCCGTTCTGATCGTCGACGACGACCCGTCCATGCGCGCCGCGCTCCGGCAGTGGATCCGTCTTGCCGGTTTCGAAACCCAGGAAGTGGCGACCGTCGATCAGGCGCTGGTCCGGCTGTCGTCAAGCTATGAGGGCTGTGTGGTCTCCGATGTGATGCTCGACGGCGAGGACGGCATGACATTGCTGCGCCGGGTCAAGGATCTGGACGCGGACCTGCCGGTGGTGCTGATCACCGGCCATGGCGACGTGCCGATGGCCGTGGAAGCCATTCGTGCCGGTGCCTATGACTTTGTCGAAAAACCTTTCGATCCGGACCTGATCGCCGATGTGGTGCGCCGGGCCTGCGACAAGCGGACACTCGTCCTGGAAAACCGCGCGCTCAAGATGCAGCTCAGCGACAGCGCGGGGCTGGAAAGCCGGCTGATCGGCTCGAGCCCGGCCATGCAGGCCCTGCGCCGGCAGATCCTGCATTTCGCCGCGACGGACGCGGCCGTGCTGATCACCGGGGAAACCGGCACCGGCAAGGAAGTCATCGCCCAGGCGCTGCATGATTTCAGCCCGCGCAAGGACGGGCCGTTCATGGCGATCAACGCCGCTGCGCTTCCCGAAGCCATGGTCGAGGCGGAACTCTTCGGTCATGAGGCCGGAGCCTTTACCGGTGCGGACCGCCAGCGCATCGGCCGCATCGAAGCAGCCAGCGGCGGCGTTTTGTTTCTCGACGAGATCGTCTCCATGCCGATGGCGCTCCAGCCGAAACTGCTCAGGGTACTGCAGGAAAAAAAGATCGACAGGATTGGCGGCACGAAACCGGTGGAGGTCGATATCCGCCTGATCAGCGCGGCCAATATCGAACCGGGCGAGGCGGTCCAGTCCGGCCGCCTGCGCGAGGATCTGCTGTTCCGCCTCAACACGATCGAATTGCGGGTGCCGCCACTGCGCGAACGCGGCCGTGACGCGCTGTTGCTGTTCGACACATTCCTCAACCGCTTCGCCGTTCAATACGGCCTCGAGCCTCCGGTCACGAGCGCACGGGACGAAGCCTTCCTGCAGACTTATGCCTGGCCCGGAAACGTGCGCGAATTGCGCAACGCTGCCGAACGTTTCGTGCTCAACGCGCCGGTCAGCCCACAGCCGCTTGAGGCGCTGGTCACCGGTCAGCGCGACCAGGGAGCGTCTCCGGCCGGAGGCGGCCTGAAAGAGCTGATGGATGCCTATGAGCGCAATCTGATCGAGGGTGCTCTGCGCCGCCATGGCGGCCGCATTGCGGATGTCATGCGCGAGCTCAACCTGCCGCGCCGGACGCTCAACGAAAAGATGACCCGGCTGGGTCTCAGCCGCGAGCAGGTCGGTTTGACGGACGCTGCGGAAGGCTGAGGGGGAGCCGGCATCGGCGGATTCTCGCCGACGGAGAGTGGTCATCGGCAAGATCTTGCCGAGCTGCGCTGCAGCAACCGGACATCCCAGGTCCAAAACGCCAGAAATTCCCTCAAACAAGTGTTGTCAACGCCACTTGGCACGGGTCATGCTACGTCACCATTGACTTGGTGCGGGCCTGCCACGCAGAGCGTCCAGGCTGAGCCGCCAAGGAAATGAGCAAAATATCTTGGGAGGATTTCATGCTCTTTTCACTCAAGTCCGCAACCGCGGTGTCCGCGCTTGCGCTCGCCACAGTCTTTGCCACCGAAACCTTTGCCCAGGACGTATCCTGGAATGTCTCGCTCTGGGGCAAGCGCCGCGCCTTTACCGAGCACGTTGAAAAGCTGGCGGAAGAAGTCGCGGCCAAGACCGACGGCAAGTTCGTGATCAATCTGCATTACGGCGGGGCGCTGTCCAAGTCGCGCGAAAACCTTGACGGGATTTCCTTTGGCGCCTTCGAGATGGCCCAGTTCTGTGCCTCTTATCATGCTGACAAGAACCCGACCCTGACGGTTCTGGAGCTGCCGTTCCTCGGCGTGTCCGACCTGGAAACGGAAGTGAAGGTCTCCAAGGCTCTTTATGCGCACCCTGCCGTCCAAGAAGATCTCGGCCGCTGGAACGCCAAGCTGCTGATGCCTTCGCCGATGCCGCAGTACAATTTCGCCGGCAAGGGCGATGTCCCCCAGTCCATCGCAGATTTCGACGGCATGCGGGTGCGCGCGCTGGGCGGTCTCGGCACGCTGATGGAAGCTGTCGGCGCCGTTCCGACGTCCGTAACGGCGTCCGAAACTTACCAGGCCATCGACAGCGGCACCGTCCGCGCGGCCGGTTTTGCACCGCATGCGCATCTGTCCTTCAAGGTGGTGGAAGTCGCCGACTGGTGGACCAAGAACCTCAACCCCGGCACCGTGCATTGCCCGGTTGTCGTCAATGTCGACGCCTACAATGCCCTGCCGGACGAGTTCAAGACGGCGCTCGACGAGTCTGTCGATCCGGCGCTCGCGCACTACCTGGAGACCTATGACAAGGTCTACGAGAAATGGTGGCCGGAACTGGAAGAGCGTGGCATCACGCAGGTCGAATTCTCCGACGAGGAACTTGCCGCGTTTGCAGAAAAGGCCGGTCCGATCCAGGCCGCATGGGTTGAAGAGCAGTCTGCGAACGGCCTGCCGGCCCAGGAACTGCTCGACCTGGTCAAGAAGACCATCGCCGAATAATCGGCTGATCTGACCTGACCCTTTTGCTTTCCGGCGCACGATCTTGACCGCGCCGGAAAGCCCTGCTCGGGGCTTTTACTCATGATGACGACTGATCCCGGTGGACGTTCCGCTCAGGAACGACCGGTTACCTATATCCGCTTCGACGGCATTCTCGGCCATGTCGAAAACGCCTTCAATCTCTTCGCTGCCTTCTCCATTCTTGCCTTGATGCTGCTGGCTGTCGTGCAAGTGGTCGGGCGGTTGGTTTTCAATACGCCGATCCCCGGTTTCATCGACATCACGGAACAGGCGATGGCGATTTTCGCCTTCGCCGGAGTGGCTTATTGTCAGCGCGTTGGCGGCCATATCCGCATGGAAATCGTGCTTGGCAAGCTGAGTGGCCGCACGCTCTACATCTGCGAAATGATCGGCGTCATCCTGATCGCCTTCACCGTCGCGCTGCTGATCTGGGGGTCCTGGTTCCATTTCGACAGGTCCTGGACGATCGGCGACAGCACCATGGATATCCGTCTGCCGACCTGGCCCTCCAAGTTGATGATCCCGGTGGCCCTCAGTCTGCTGTTCCTGCGTCTACTCATGCAGGTTTACGGGTATGCCCGTCTGGTCGCTGACCCGGCGCGTGAACCGGTTGCCGTGCCGGTGATCGAGGATGTCGAGGAACATGCCAAACACGAAATCGAAGAAGCCTTTGGCGACGATCTGGACGAAGGAGAGGCCAAATGACGCCGTTTGAAGTTGGCCTCATCATGACCGGCGTGCTGCTGGTCCTCGTCGTGCTGGGTGTCCGGGTGGCCTTTGCCGCTGCCTTTACCGGACTTGTCGGCCTGATCGTGCTGTTCTCGATGAAGATGGGTTTCGAACGCGGCTTTTTTGTCGCCCTGAAAATGGCCGGTACCATCCCGCATTCAAAGTCGGTCACCTATGCACTGTCGGTGCTGCCGACCTTCATCCTGATTGGCTTCCTGGCATTCTACGCCGGTTTCACCAAGCAGCTCTTCGAGGCTGCCAAGCGATGGCTCGGATGGCTGCCGGGCGGCATGGCCGTCGGCACGGTGTTTTCGACCGCCGGCTTCGCCGCTGTTTCGGGCGCGTCGGTTGCCACGGCAGCGGTGTTCGCCCGCGTCGCCATTCCGGAGATGCTGAATGCCGGCTATTCCAAGCGTCTGTCCGCCGCGGTCGTGGCTGCCGGCGGGACGTTGGCTTCACTGATCCCGCCCTCGGCGATCCTGGTGATCTATGCCATCCTGGTGGAGCAGTCGGTTGGCAAGCTGTTGATCGCCGGTTTCCTGCCGGGCGTTTTCTCGGCGCTGATCTATGTCGGCATCATCGTTGCGGTTGCCTCCTGGCGAGGCGACGCACCGGCGATCAAGGGTTTTACCTGGGCGGAGCGTTTTGAAAGCGTGCCCGGAACACTGCCGATCATTGCCGTGGTGGGTATCATCTTCTGTTCGTTCTTCTTCGGCCTGGCAACGCCGACAGAAGCGGGATCCCTCGGGGCGTTTGTCGTTCTGGTGGTGGCTTTCGTCAAGGGCATGAAACCGAAGCAGCTCGGCCAGGCGCTGCATGAGACTGCCAAACTCACCGTAATGATCTTCACGCTGATCTGGGGGGTGCTGGTCTATGTGCGCTTTCTGGGCTTTGCCGGTCTGCCCGAGGCCTTCAGGGACTTCATCGTCGCGCTGGAATTCTCGCCCTGGGTGGTGATGATCTGCATTCTCCTTGGCTATGCGGTGCTCGGCATGTTCATGGACGCGATCGGCATGCTGATCCTGACCCTGCCGGTGGTCTATCCGGCGGTGATGGCACTGAATGGCGGCGAGGGCGTTTCGGCGGCCGACAGCGCCTTCGGCATGTCGGGCGAGGCCTGCGCCATATGGTTCGGCATTCTGGTTGTGAAGATGGCGGAGCTCTGTCTGATCACGCCACCGATAGGATTGAACTGCTTCGTCGTCTCGGGCGTTCGCCCGGACATCCCGGTGCAGGAAGTCTTCCGCGGCTGCGTTCCGTTCTTTGTTGCGGACGTGCTGACCATCGCCGGCCTGCTCGCCTTCCCGTCGATCATCACGATCCTGCCGGAACTGATGGGCTAGACCGCACAGGCCCGAACCTGAAAAACACTAAGTGCCGCTGAAGGAAGCTCTTCAGCGGCGCTTTTGTCTTGCGCACTCGTCGTCAGGTTAGACGATGTCAGTCGAAGACGCTTGCCTGGCTGCCGGCGGTGTCGAAGCGGTTGGTCCCCGGGGTTCCGGGGAAAAATCCGTTGGCGATGAACAGCCAGAGCCCGTAAAAACCGCCGATGATCGGAATGAACAGGATCAGGACCCAAAAACCGGAGGCGTCCCGGTCGTGCAAGCGCCTGACCTCAAGCGAAAACAGGCAAAGGGTCAGTGCCAGAAACAGCGTCAGATAGGTAAGACCGCCCGGCGAACTCACCAGGTGCCGCATGACTTCCGCAGACTCCACTTCGCCGGAGGTTGGCGGGAAGGTGCTGACGAAACCGAAGATCGCGACGACGAAGACGATGAAGCGGACAATGCCGATCGTCCAGTATTCCATCCGGCCGATACGGCCCTGGAAACTGAACAACATGCCAAAAACAAATCCGAAGATTTTCAAAACGGAAAAACTGTCTTCGTCTCTCGAAGGCGCGCTGTGGCCAGGCGAAGCGTAGGCCGCTGTGGCGCCATAGGACGATGTTTGGCCGCCCCAGGTCTGGCCGGGTTGTCGAGGTAACCCGCGTTTTCCAAATTGTTTTCGCTGCGTCGTCATCAGTGCCCCCGTCGAAAATCTCTTGACAGAATGGCGTGACGTTACGCGAGGCAGCTTAAGATTGGCGTAAAGGAATTAGTTAAAACTGTATGAAGTGACAATGGTCGTTTCAAACGGAGAGGCGGTTGCTTGCGGCCGCTTAGAACAGGCTGCCTTGATCGACCGGCGATGTCTTGCCCGAGCCGGTTTTTTTCGGCTTTGCCTTGGCCGGTTTGGGCGCGGCGCTGTCGCTCATGGCGACCGCGTCGACCATGCCGTCGGCCAGCTCGATGGAGAGCGCCGCACCGGATGCGACATCGGCCGCGGAGCGCACCGGCTGGCCGCTGTCGTCGCGTACCACCGCATAGCCGCGCGCCAGCACATCCTTGTAGGACAGTGACTTCAGGAGTTTCTGCAGCCCGTCCAGCCGGGCCTTTTCATGGGTGACACGCGCAAGGTAGGCCCGGTCGAGCCGATCGCCGAGGCCGGTGAGCCGCTCCTGGCCAAGCACTGCCTGCTGGGTGAGCCTTGTAGGTGTCAGCCGCACGGCCAGCGCTTCAAAGGACTGCCGCTTCTGCGCTACCGCCACTTTGAGAGCGCGCTGTTGCCGGTCGCTCGCCTGGACGAGATCCTGCCGCGCCTTGGTGCTGAGGCGCGACAGCAGCAGCGGCGACAGGCGGCCGGCGAAATTCTGGAAATGGGTGCGGTGGGCGCGTGTGCTGACGATCAGCGCGCGTTCAAGGCCGTTGGCCAGATTGTCGAATTTCTGGCGCGGCAGGGCCAGGAGATCCTGCGGCGCCGGCAGGGCCGCGCTGGCGGCACGAAGTTCCGTGCGCCGGCCGGTGACGAAACGCACCAGTCCGGAATTGAGCCGGCGCGAGCGGTCGTCGACCATTGCCATCAGCTCGGCTTTCACCGGCACGGCGATTTCGGCGGCACCCGTAGGTGTCGGCGCGCGCAGGTCGGCGGCAAGGTCAATCAAGGTCCAGTCGGTCTCGTGGCCGACGGCGGAGATCAGCGGAATGTCACTGGCGGCGGCCGCGCGCACAACCGCTTCCTCGTTGAAGCCCCACAGATCCTCAATGCTGCCGCCGCCGCGGGCGACGATCAGGAGATCGGGACGGGGGATCGGCCCGCCGGGCTCAAGCGCATTGAAGCCGCGGATGCCGTTGGCAACCTCTGCGCCGGAGGTCTCGCCCTGAACACGCACCGGCCAGACCAGCACATGGATCGGAAACCGGTCGGAGATCCGATGAAGAATATCGCGGATGACGGCGCCGGTCGGCGAGGTGACCACGCCGATCACCTTCGGCAGCGGCTGCAGCCGCCGCTTGCGCTCTTCGGCGAACAGGCCTTCGGCGGCAAGTTTCTTCTTGCGCTCTTCCAGAAGCGCCATCAGCGCGCCGGCGCCGGCCGGTTCCAGCGCGTCGATCACCATCTGGTATTTCGACTGGCCCGGGAAGGTGGTGATCTTGCCGGTGGCGATCACCTCCAGGCCCTGCTCAGGCTGGATCTTCAGCTTCGAGGCCACACCGCGCCAGATCACGCCGGACAGGACAGACCGGTCATCTTTCAGGTCCAGATAGATGTGGCCTGAGCCTGGCCGTGAAATCCGCCCCAGCTCACCGCGAACCCGCACATAGCCAAAGGTCTCTTCCATCGTGCGCTTGATGGAAAACGAGATTTCGGAAACAGAGAACTCGGCGACGTTGGACTGGGATTCGCTCACGCGGGTGATTCCTTCTGATCGCAGAAAACTGGCCGGTTGAGGGAAGAGGGTCAAGGGGAGAGCGACGAGTGTTATATGGCGGAACGGATTGTGTTGCCTGTTTTCGTCGACGCGGCTGTGTGAGCGCGGGCAGAATCGAATAGGCTTGGATGACAGGAGGAAGGGGTGGCATTCGCCTTGAAACCCACACAATCGGGCTTAGGGTCTGGTCATGGCCAAATACGAGTTCAACATGCAACGATTGTTTTTGCGACACATCCTCGCCGATGGCGCCCGCATTGAAGCGGATCGCGGCCAGGCGAATTATCTTCTGAACGTGCTGCGCCTCAAGGACGGCGACTATGTCCTGGTCTTCAACGGCAGTGACGGCGAGTGGCTGGCCAAGATCTCCAGCAACGGCCGCCGCGACTGCGCGCTGCAGCTGATGGAAAAGACACGCGAACAAACGGCCGCCAACGACCTGATGTACATGTTCGCGCCGCTCAAGCATGCCCGGCTCGACTATATGGTGCAAAAGGCGGTGGAAATGGGAGCCGGCAGCCTGAAACCGGTCATGACCCAGCACACCCAGGCAAGCCGGGTCAACCTGGAGCGTATGGAAGCCAATGTCATCGAGGCCGCCGAACAATGCGGTGTGCTGTCGGTCGCTGAAGTGCTGGCGCCCCAGCCGCTCAGCGACGTTCTGGATGTCTGGACCGAGGCACAGCCCGGCCGCAGGCTTTTGTTTTGCGATGAGGCCGAAGGCACCAACAACCCGCTGTTGACCCTGGCCCAGATCAAGGAAGCGGGGCCGCAACCCATTGCGGTGCTGATCGGTCCGGAAGGCGGCTTTTCCGAAGACGAACGGGACCGGTTGCGCAACCTCGATTTTGTCACGCCGATCCCGCTCGGACCCCGTATCCTGAGGGCCGACACAGCGGCGGTTGCCGCGCTCACCATCATTCAGGCAACGGTTGGCGACTGGAGGTGACGTGATGTCCGAAGAGACGCTCCCGCCGGAAAAAGCCGGTCCCGGCCACACAACGGGTTCAGGGGCCATCGACCGGCAGGGTCCGAGCGGACATGTCTCTTCCCGGACAGCAGGAAAACGTCTGCGCCTGCCGGTCGGCGTCGCGCTCGGCCTGGTGTTTTCCCTTTTGCTCGTGCTGATCTGCGGCATCATCATCACCTATATGGCGACCTCCGACCGAAGCATCGCCGGCCGTCTTCTGGACGAACAGGGCGTCGCCGTCCTGAAAAGCAATGAGGCGGTCCTCGACAAGTTTTTCCAGCAGCAGCAATTGCTACTGCAGACTCTCGCGGTTGATGTCGGCAGGTCGGGCGCCCAGTTGACGGAAGCCGATCTGGCGCCTTACCAGGCCCTGCTTCCCGAGGGGGCAGCCTTCGAACTTGCCCGCGCCGTGCTGACGGAATATCCGCCCGATGACCTGCCGGAGGTCGCCTGGTCCGATTTCGAATACCGGCCGGGCTTTTCGACGGCGGTGAAGAGCGCGGAAATCGACCTGGGCAATGGCCAAATTCTGCGCGGCCTTTATCCGCAGCCGGTCTTCGCCGAAGTCGCCAGCGAGATGGCCTGGGAAGGCCGTCAGCAGGTGTTTCTCCTGTCCGGTCGCGACCGGGCCATTGTGGTCGCCGGCGTGCCTGAGAGCGATTTCGGAGCGACGCCCGAACAACCGCTGCCGGCGCTGGCGGGGCTTGAGGCCTCGCCGCTGCATCTCATCTGGGCAGACAATGCCAACGCCCATACCATGGGCGGCTCGATCGAGGGGCGTGTCTTTCCGGGCGATCAGGGCATGTTCACGGCGATCTTCACCGATGTGACCGCTGGGCCGGGGACGGGCTGGACCCTTGGTACCCTGTACCGGGCGGAGGAATTCGGCGCCGCGCTCGACCAGACCCGGATCGTGCTTTACGCGGCGCTGGTCGCTCTCGTCGTCGGGGCGTTCCTGTCCTTCGTCGTCGGCCGACTGCTCGGCCGGCCCTTGAACCGGCTGGCGCATGCGGCCGCCAGTCTGCGCCAACTCGACTTTGCCGCCTCCGAGCGTTTGCCCCGGTCGCGCCTGGCCGAACTGGACGATGTCAACCAGGCCTTCAACGGCTCCATCGGCGCGCTCAACGCCTTTGCCAAATATGTGCCCCGGCAGCTGGTTTCCCGGCTGATCGAGGAAGGCATGACCAGCGCACGCAACATCGAGATCAAGGAGATGACCATCGTCTTCACCGATCTCGCCGGCTTCACCGATCTGGCCTCGCACATGAGCGCGGAAGAAACAGCCGCCTATCTGAACGGCTATTTCGAAACCGTGTCGGATGCGATTGCCGAACAGGACGGCACCATCGACAAGTTCCTCGGCGACGGCGTGATGGCCTTCTGGGGCGCCCCGTCCGACCAGCCTGAGCATGCGGCGCAGGCGATCCGCGCGGTCCAGAACCTGGCGGACAGGATTGCCCGGATGCCGGACGGCCATATGCGGGTGCGCATCGGTGTGCACACCGGCAAGGTGGTGGTCGGGGACATCGGCTCCGCCGCGCGTATGAACTACACGGTCATCGGCGATGCCGTGAACGTCGCCGCCCGTCTGCAGGAACACGGCAAGTCCGTCGATCCGGACGCAAAGGTGATCGCCCTGGTCAGCGGCGAGACCATGGCGCATCTGCCCGAGGGCACCAGCGCCACCAGTCTTGGAACCGTTCATCTGCGTGGACGCACGGAGCCGTTATCGGTCTTCAGGATCGCGTGAGAACCATCCGCTGCCGTTTCCCGGCTTGCATTCTTGTTTCAGGACTCCTAAATCACCGAAGCTTTCAAGTGTTCTTTTGAAGAACGCGCCGGATCATTGCGGTAGGCAGGGGGCAACCTGACGGGCCGCGCAAAACTAGGACGTTTCCATGGCCCGCGATACGGTCGATTCCACCCCGATTGAAACGGTCCAGGACCTGGCCGCGACGCTCGCCGAGGGCTGCAAGCCGGAAGAAAAATTCCGCATCGGCACCGAACACGAAAAATTCGGCTTCTGCCTGAACGAGTTGACGCCGATCCCCTATAAGGGCGAACACGGCGTCGAGGCCGTGCTGACCGGCATGGAGAAGCTCACCGGCTGGGAGCGGATCGAGGACGCAGGCAAGATCATCGGCCTTGCCGACGATCATGGCGGCGGCGCGATTTCCATCGAGCCGGGCGGTCAGTTCGAACTCTCCGGCGCACCACTCGACAACCTGCACGAGACCTGCCGCGAGGCGAACCAGCACCTGGCCCAGGTGCGCCAGGTGGCCGAGCCGCTCGGTGTCGGTTTCCTCGGCATCGGCATGACCCCGACCTGGTCGCGCGCCGACATGCCGCGCATGCCGAAATCCCGCTACGACATCATGACCAACTACATGCCAAAGGTCGGCTCGCTCGGCCTCGACATGATGTACCGCACCTCGACCATCCAGGTGAACCTGGATTTCTCCTCCGAGGCGGACATGGTCAAGAAGATGCGCATCGGCCTGGCGCTGCAGCCGGTCGCAACCGCCATCTTTGCCAATTCGCCGTTCACCGAAGGCAAGCCGAACGGCTTCAAGTCGTTCCGGGCGCAGATCTGGACCGACACGGACGCGGATCGCACCGGTGACATGCCGTTTGCCTTCGAGGACGGTTTCGGTTTTGAGCGTTATGTCGACTGGGCGCTCGATGTGCCGATGTATTTCGTCAAGCGCGGCACCACCTATTACGATGTGACGGACACGACGTTCCGCCAGTTCATGAACGGTGCCCTGGAGGGCAGGGTGCCCGACGCGACCCCGTCTATCGGCGACTGGAACAATCACCTGTCGACCCTGTTCCCGGATGTGCGGCTGAAGAAATACATCGAGATGCGCGGCGCCGACGGTGGCCCCTGGCGGCGCATCTGCGCCCTGCCGGCGCTTTGGGTCGGTCTCCTCTACGACAGCGGTGTGATGGATCAGGCCTATGAGCTGATCAAGGACTGGACGCAGGAAGAACGCGCCGCGCTGCGCCGCGACGTGCCGGAACACGCGCTGCAGGCCCCATTCCGAGGCGGCACTCTGTTGAGCGTCGCCAAGGAAGTTCTGGCCTTGTCACAGGAAGGTCTCAAGCGCCGCAACCGCCTCAGCGACGGCGACCTCGACGAGCGCGTGCATCTGGCCCCGATCGAGGAAGGCCTCGCCTCCGGCATGTGCCCGGCGGATGTGCTCTTGCAGCGCTACAACGGTTCCTGGGGCGGCGACATTTCCAAGGTGTTCAAGGAATACGCCTACTGAGCGGCCAGCAGTGGCCCCTATTCGACAGTGAGAAGTTCCTCGCCCGGGGCCATCCGTTGTTCGGGTTTGCCTCTCCCTTTGCTCTGACAGGGGCGTCTGCGGCCTCATAAACGCCGCGACGCGGTCGTGCGTTGCCGGATCGTTCAGGAGACTGTCGTGCCCGTGTCCGGGCAGGATCTCGACCTGGACATGCGGAAAGGGCGCGGCAACCTGCCTAAAGCCCGGCGTGTGGATGGCAGTGTCCCGGTCACCGGCGATCACAAGCACCTTTCCTTTCATCGCAGCCAGTCCGTCTGCGGCGGTCTGCGGCGGCATCGGCAAGCCGGACGCGATCGCCCGGAAGGTGTAGGCCGAATAGTCCGGCGGCGCGTTGAGATAGGCAACTGGCAAGTGGTTGAACGCTTCGATGCCCAGCATGTTGAACAGGATCAGCCCGCTCACCCGGAAGCGGTCGATATGAAGCGGGGACACGGGATCCGGGGCTTTCGGCTCGGTCGGCCCGGGCCCGAAATAGGGCGCGAACAACAGATATCCCGACAGGATCGGCCGATCCGGCTTGAGAGCATAACGAAGCGCAATGCCGCCGCCCATGGAATGGCCGGCGAGCCAGATGCGCGCATACGGCCTGGTTTTGGCGAGCTCGGAAACGATCTCGGCCAAGTCGTCCTCATACTGACCGAACCGGTCAAGGTCATAGCGCGCGCCACTCGAAAGGTTATGCCCTCTGAGATCCACCGCGATCACCTGGGCCTGCGCTGCCCTTGCGAGCAAGCCCGCGGGATTGTTCCAGCGCTCGCCCGCGGCACCAATGCCATGGACAAGGACGATCAGATCCGTTGCTGTATCGGGTCCGAAGACGCGCGCGGCGATCGAGGTGCCGTCACTGGTTTCAAAGCGAACCGTGCGGGCGGGAAAAGTCTGTTCAAAAACAACGCCGTTAGAGATCTCGATCGCGCGGTATTGGGCAGCGGAAAGTCCTTGAGCACGGAACGGGTTTGGCCGCGGCCATAGGGTTACTGCTGCTGTCACCGCGATGGCCAGCACAAGCAATCCCGACACTCCGGCCAGGGTCGCGGTCATCCAGTTCATTCGATTACTCCCATGACAAAGGGTTTCCGGTGCCGCCGCAGCAGCTGCAAGGCTGGTGTGGCACCGGATGGTGGTGTTTGCACGAGGCATCATAAATGACAATTTTATTGCCATATTGACAATCGAATAGTCAACTTCGGTAAGCAGGCTGAGCCGGAAGTCGCATTGCTTCGAGGATGTTGAGGCCGCCTAGCCGCATGCTTATGCCGGCGATTGGTGCTTCATGGGGTCCGGTGGGGATGTGATTACCCGGGGGATGTCGACCCGAGTTGACGACGGCGAATTGACCTGACGCCCGCAAAAGGTCACTCTGGTCAAGGTTGGTCTTTTATCTCAAGGCCTTGCAACAGCGTGACCGGAGCAATGCGATGACTGGCAGCGGGACGTCATCCCCCCCATTCGACATTTTTTCCCTGTCGGAGGATGTCCGGAACCGCTTCGGCTGGTCGAATGAAGACCTGAACAAGGTGATGGAGCAACTGATGCCGGCCGCGCTGAACGGCTTTCGCTATTTCGGCAGCACCGTTCCAGGCTTCTCTGAGTTTCTCGGCCAGGCCTCTCCTCCGGCCGGAGTTGCTCAGCCCGCCTTTGCCGGTTTTTCCGGTCTGTTCCAGACACCGTCGGAAGCGGCATTGACTCCGTTCTTCGGCCCCGAGGCGGTGCAGCAGGCCCTGGCGGCCCAGATCTCCGGCCTGACCGGCCTGCAACGCGATGCCATCCAGGAAATGATGCCGGTGGCGGCAACCCTTGCCATGGGGCAGATCGCACGCCCCTTCGTGCACGGCGAAGCACGCAACCTTCTTGACGCTTATTTACGCGGTTTTGCCCGGGGACGGCCGAAACCGCAGCCGACACCTGTCGATTATCTGCAAGGCTATGCCGAGGCCATGCAGTCCTTCTGGGGCGCGTTCCTGCAGCCGGCCCGCATTGTCGAACATCCGGACGAGCCGGAATTGGAAGAAGAAGAGCTGCCGCCGGAGACGGAAGATGAGCCGGAGGACGAGCCGGATGCGGAGGCGTCCGAATTCGGTGAAATGGTCAACAGCTGGATGTCTGCCGGCCGCGATTTCCAGTCCAGCCAGTTCAAGGCCTTCGACAGCTTCTTCGAAAAGGCTGCGAAGGACGTTCGTGGTGAATAATAGCCGCCGGTTTCCATACGCAAACGAATGCAGGTAGTAGAAATCCTTCTTCCGGTGTTCCTGGCACCCTGGTTTCCCGGTCAGGCCTATCCGGAAAGCTGGTGAGGCAGAACAAGATGCTGAAACAGCGAATGAGCACTTTGCAACCACGCTCTGGCCCGGCAGTTTTTCCGGCCCTGCTGATGATGCTCATCTCCTTGGTAATTGTTCCGTCCGCCGGTGCCACGGACACGGAAAAGAAAAGCTTCACAATTGTCTATGCAGCGGAATGGTCGCCCTATTCCTATGGTTTCGGCAGCAGCGTCGATGGCATCCTGCCGCGGTTGATGGATCGGATCTTCGATCGAATTGAGGGCTTTGAGCTGGTGCATAACGGTCTGCCATGGGAACGGGCGCAGCAGGTCTTTTTTCATGGGCGGGCCGACGGTATGGTTGCAACGGCAACAGAGAAACGCCTTGGTTTTGCCCGCAAGAGCGCGCAAGTGGCTCTGAAAATTCCGTTCCAGCCGATCGTCAGACGGGATAGCCCCCTCAAGGAGGATATCTTGAAGGATCCGACCCTGCGTGATCTGACCCAGCACCATTATTGCGACGTGCTCGGCAACGGTTGGGCGGAGGAGTTCTACGCAAAACGCGGGATACGTTTTTCTGTGGCTCCGACGATAGAAAACTGCCTGAATCAACTCAAACTGGGCCGGGTGGATATTGTCGTCCATGCCAGGCCGGTTCTGGAAATCTTCCGCCGGCAACTTGAGTTGGAAGAGGAACTTGAAATCCTGGACTTGGCCTATGAAGAAAGCCCGGAATTTCCGTTGATGGTCTCCAATGCGTACCCCGATCAGACGGAATTGCTTGAGCGTTTCGACCGCGCAGTGATGCAAATGAAGGCCAATGGCGCATTCGAGGAGACCTTGAGCGAGTTGATCGAGGTGGAAAAAGGCAAGCCTGCAAGCTAGCTGGGGCCGTGACACCGACCGGCAATGCGTCGCCGACGCCCAAACCAAACAGATATGGCGGCTAGAATGCGGGTGGCCAGCTGAAGCCATGCGCAAAAAAAGACCCGCCGGAGGAGGCGGGTCAGTTTCGTCAGCAAGGCTATGCCGACAGGGGCTGCTAAAGGGGAGGTCGGACCAGCAGATAGTCCTTAGGATCAGGCGGCCACTTGGCCGGACTGGACCGGTGCGCCGCCGACAAGACGGTGCTCCGGCTGGCCGTGTTGTTGATTGGCGGGTCGAATAGCAGACCAGCCGGATTGCACATTGGCGGCGTTCACCAGAGTGGTCGGGTCGGCATAGAACGGCTGGGCCAGCGCCCGTCGAACGTCGCTCCGGGTCAGGCCGATGTCTTTCAGTTGTTCGTCGGACCAGTCTTTCAGTTCCGCGAATTGGCGCCGGTTTTCAAATACACGCCATGCACGGGCAATCATCTGCCCGAGGAGAGCGAAGACCGGGGTGCTTGCAGTATGTGTCATGGCAAAAATCTCCTGTGAGCGGCCGGAGAAATTTCCGGCAGCCTGTTCCGCGCCAGCGTTGGCGGTCCTTGTCGTTGGAACATGCTCAATATGGAGGGAGGCTTGCTATAAATCCAACGAATGTTTGTGATTGAAATAATCACTTCCTGTGATGTCAAAATGGTTCGGCCTCGAGTCTGAAAACATTTCCTGATTGAATGAATGGCATGCTAAACATGAGAAACCCTGATAATTGAGGCGCCCATGCTCGACCTGGATCAGCTCCGAACCTTTGTGGCCATTGCCGAAAGCGGCAGCTTCACCCGCGCGGCAGACAATGTGCACAAGACCCAATCAGCGGTGTCGATGCAGATGCGCCGCCTTGAAGAGCGTATCGGCAAGCCGCTGTTCGTCCGGGTCGGCCGGCAATCGCGGCTGACCGAGCACGGCGAGCGCCTGTTGCACTATGCCCGCAGACTGGTGCAGCTGAACGACGAGACCCTGGCGGCTTTTGACGATACGGAGCTGGCCGGCCTGGTCCGGCTGGGCACGCCGGACGATTATGCCGACCGGTTCCTGCCGGAAATCCTGGCCCGCTTCTCAAGGTCCAACCCGAAAGCGGAAGTGAGCGTGGTCTGCGCGCCGACCCCCAATCTGGCCGACATGATTGCGGAGGGCGAGCTGGACGTCGCCATCATTACCCATGTGCAGAAGAAGGGGCGCAAGAATGTCGATGTTGTGCGCCGCGAGCCGCTGCTCTGGGTGGTCTCCGCCCGTCATGCGGTTGAAAACGAATCCCCCTTGCCTTTGGCGCTCGGCCGGGCGACCTGCGATTGGCGCAAGGCGGCGATCAACGCGCTCGGCGATCAGATGCGCGAGCATCGCCTGCTCTATTCCAGCTGGAATTCGACCGCGGTCGGTGCCGCGGTGCTTGCCGGTCTTGCCATTTCCGTCTTGCCGGAATCCGCGCTCCGCTCAGGCATGCGCGTGCTGACCGAGGCGGACGGATTTCCGAGATTGCCCGAATGCGAGATCGGCATCATGCGATCCTGGCACAATTCCTCTCGCGTCACCGATGCACTGGTGGAGCACATCGTGTCGTCGCTGGACAACCTGTCTGTTCCTCAGGCTGCTGAATAGACAGGAATTTCCAAAATATTGTTATAAATTCAGACGGTTACAATCGAGGTCGATTTTGCCGCCTGGTAAAAAACCATTGAAGTGTCAGAGATTGTGATGTATCTTTGGTAAATCAATTCGAATATCAAATCAACGGCTGGTCCGTGGCTCATTTATAGGGTCTTTTATGAATCACGCACTAGATATTGATCAGTTGCGAACGTTTTTAGCGATCGCGGAGCTTGGCAGCTTCACCAAGGCCGGTGAGGCCGTGCACAAGACGCAATCGGCCGTCTCCATGCAGATGCGCCGCCTGGAAGAGCGGGTCGGTCAGCCGATCTTCATCAAGGACGGCCGCCAGTCCCGCCTGACCGAGGACGGGCTCCGGCTGGTCGAGTTTGCCCGGCGCATGATCATCCTGAACGACGAGACCTTGTCGGCCTTCAACGGCCAGAAGGAAGTCGGTCACGTGAAACTGGGCGTGCCGGACGATTATGCAGACCGACTGCTGCCCCAGGTTCTGGCCGCGTTCAACCGGCTCAATCCGTCGATCGAGGTGCAGGTGGAGTGCAGCTCCAGTGCCAAGCTCACCGGGGCGATCCGCGAAGGCGCGCTCGACGTGGCCATCACCACCTCCGGCGATACCATGGAAGTGCGCGGCGAGATCATCCGGCGCGAACCGCTCTATTGGGTGACTTCCAGCCAGCATTGCGCCCATACCCAGGACGTGGTCCGGCTGGCGCTTGGCCCAGCTTCGTGTGGCTGGCGGCGGTTGTCGATGGAGGCCCTGGACCGCTCTGGGCGCCGTTACCGGGTGTCCTACACCAGCGCCAGCGGTGCGGCTCTGGTCGGGGCCGTCCAGGCCGGATTGGCCGTTACCGTCTTTCCGGAAAGCGCGATCCGCGACGGCATGCGTATCCTTGACGAAAAGGATGGGTTTCCGTCGCTGCCCTTCTGCGACATCGCCCTTTTGCGCTCCGACAACGCCCGCGAAGCCATGCATGACACGCTGTGCAACCATCTGGTCGCGGCAATCGGCAATGTCGGCAACGGCGCCGCCCAGGTCGCCGCGGAATAGGTCTCGGTTTAAATCCGCATTGGACTGAATGAGCCCGGAGAATGCAGGGCAGCCACATTTGATCGGCCGCCTGTTATGTGCGAGCGCAGACATGGTGGCGGTCAAAGGCCTCATTCGTTGTTGATGTCTGGAGAAATAAACTCAGTGTCATCCCGGCCAAGCGCAGCGCGAGCCGGGACCCACTCGCAGAGACTCTTGTCGAAGCGTTCGCGTCTTTTTGATGAGTGGCTTCCCCGCCCAAAAAAAGTTGCGCTCTGGAAACGAGTAGGCCCCGGGTCTCACGTATTTGCCCGGGGTGACGCCGGTGATTGGTAGCACGCCCACTGGGTGCCCCCAACGCTGCTGCACTATTCAAACCCGTCAGTTGCCAAAGCCGTCGTGGGTATTTCATAGCCCGAAGCGAGGGCGTATTAGAACCAGCTGTAAGCAAATGCGGAAGGTCTGCCCTGGTCAGCGGGCGCGCAGCATCATCAGGTTGCCGCCGAGCACGCAGACGAGGCCAGCCGCGGCCACCGGGGTCCATTGATAGCCCTCGAAGATCGTCGACAGGGTCAGCGCCACCACCGGGAACATCACCGTGGCATAGCCCGCGCGCGCCGAGCCGATGCGGCCCAGAAGCGTCAGATAGGACGCAAACGCGATCACCGAGGCGACAACCGCCAGATAGACCAGGCTGCCGAGATAGGGCAGGGACAGTTCGACGGCAAAGCTTTGTCCGCGCAGCGCCGAAAACAGTCCCAGGAAGATCATGCCATAGACCATGCCCCAGGCCGTTGCCGGGGTAACGCCGATGCCTTTACGCTGGCTGTCGGCCGACAGCATGTTGCCGAAGCAAAAGGACAGCGTGCCGCCAACGCAAAGCGCCAGGCCGAAGGCGGCGTCGGTGTTGAATTCCGCCCCGACCAGTTTCGGCCAGAACATCAGCCCGATGCCGGCAAAACCGAGCAGCCCCGCCGCCAGGGCCATCAGGTTCGGCCGCTGGCCGAACAGGACCAGGCCGAGGAACAGATTGAAGATCGACGCGGTCGAAAAGATCACCGCCAGCAGTCCTGAAGGCAGCACGGCCGCGCCGTAGTAGAACAGGGTGAAATTGGTCGAGAAGATCAACGCGCCGAGGCCCGCGAAACGCAGGTGATCCTTGAGCGGAAAGGCGAGACCATGGCCACGGTAGCGTGCCCAGGCCATCATGATGGCGGAGGCGAGCACGAAGCGCCAGAACACGGAAACTTCCGGTGCAACGGTCGCGACCTGCCCCTTCATGGCAATCCAGCTGAAACCCCAGGCAAGCACGGTCGTGGCGTAAAGGCCGTAATCCGTAGCGCTGAAACCGGTGGAGCCGGGGCGAAGGGCGGGCGAGGCAACACTCATGACAAGACCATTTTTCGGGGGCGTATCCTGCAATGTGCGGCGCGAAACACTTCAACACAAATGATTGTTTTTGATGTTTTCATCAAACAGGGAGATGGATAAGCTCAGGGCTGACATCTGACGATGCCGTGTTCGATCGTGCCGGGGGCAGCATGCACTTTCTCGTCATTGAAAACTATCCGCACACCGAGCTTGGCGTCCTGGGCCGGGTGGCGGAGGCTGAAGGCCATTCCTGGAAAACGGTCAAGGCCTATGCGGGCGAGGCTCTGCCTTGGGAAATCGAAACCTTTGCCGGCCTGGTTGTGCTTGGCGGCGCGCAGAACGCTGTTGCCGATGACACCTATCCGCATCTGCCTAAGGTCTGCGATCTGATCCTGCGGTTTCATCAGGTCGAGCGGCCGGTGCTCGGCATCTGCCTCGGTTCGCAGCTGGTTGCCCGCGCCTTCGGCGGCGGCAACCTTCTCGATCTTCCGGTCGAATTCGGCTGGCGCGAGGTTATCCCGACGAAGGAGGGCCGCGCCGATCCGGTGCTGAAGGAACTGCAAACCGGCCGGCCGCAGTTTCATTGGCACACCGACACCGTCACCTTGCCCGAGGGCGCGGTCCATCTGGCGACCAGCGCCATGACACCGGTCCAGGCCTTCCGCATGGGCTGGGCCACCTATGCGGTGCAGTTTCATTTCGAAACCGGCCTGAGCGAAGTGCGCAGCTGGTCGGAGCAATTCCCGGATGACATCGCCGCCCACACGCCGGACTGGCCGGTGCGTTTCGAAGCCGAAGCCGAGCGCCATGCGACTGCGGCCGAAGAGACCGGCGCGGCGCTGTCGCGCGCGTGGGTGAAACTGCTTTAGACAGACCGCTTCACACCACCGGCGTGCCGCCCGCCAGAACCGTCTGCATCATGGTCTCGTCCAGATTGCCACCGGAAAGAATGATGCCGGCCTTTTTGCCGTTAAGCTGGCCCGCGTCCTTGGCAAGCGCGGCAAGGGCGGCGGCCCCGGCGCCTTCGGCGAGATTATGCGTGTCGGCGAAGAGGGTCCTTATGGCCTCGGCGATGTCCGCGTCCGAAACCGTCAAGATGCGCTCGGCTCCTGCGGCCAAAATGTCGAGCGCGGCCTGAACCGGCTCCCGGCAGGCCATGCCGTCGGCGAATGTACAGGCGCTCTCCGTGGTGACGATCTTGCCGGCTTCGAAGGAGAGACCGTAGGCGGGCGCGTTTTCGGTGACCACGGGCACGATCTCGGTCTTGAGCCCGAGCAGATCGCGAACGGTGATCAGGCCGCAGGCGCCGGACCCCATGCCGACCGGGACATAGACCACATCGAGATCGGGAAAGGCGCGGAAGAACTCCAGCGCGTAGGTGCCGACGCCGAGCACGATGTTCTTGTGAAAGCTCGGCACCATCAGGAGGCCGCGCTCGTCGGCCAGCCTCTCCGCAGTGCGCCGGGAAATGTCAAAGTCCCGCCCGTCGATCACCAGCTCCGCACCGAAGGCCTGCATTGCCCGGTTCTTGCCCTGCGCATTGCCCTCCGGCACGACAATGGTGGCGGGCAGGCCAAGGGTGCGCGCGGCAAGCGCCATCGACTGACCGTGATTGCCCCGTGTCGCCGTGACGACGCCAGCCGGAGCGCCATGATCCTCGATGTGCTTCTGGATGTAGACGATCGAGCTGCGCGCCTTGAACGCGCCGATCGGTGTGTGGTTCTCGTGTTTGACGGCAATGTCGATGCCAAACCGCTCCTTCAGCAGGGGCCAGGCATAGGCCGGCGTTTCGGGAACCAGGCGGCGTACGATGGGCAGGGCGCTGTCGAGATCGTCAAGGGTGAAGAGGGGAGACATGGTCGGGCTCCGTTCGCTCAAGGGAGGCCGGAGATCCGGCAGGGGCGTTGGAACAGTGATAGCGGGCTTGAGCAAACCGTGTCTTTCAAAATCCTGAACCGGAAGGCGCTTGCGTCGCCTGGGCCTCTCCGGCAGGGTGTGCGGCCATGACACCTGGCCTCAAACAGACCGTCTCAACCAATCAGCCGCGCTGCCTGAGCGTCGCGGGGCACCGGCTCGTGCTGTTGCCGGCGGAAGCCTATGACATCGGCTTCGTCGCCGCGGAGGACACGCTCGGCTTTGCTTTCGACAGCCAGACCGGCAGCCACGCCATCGGCTCTGACCGGCGGTCCCCGTTCTGCCGCCTGCCGAATTCGCTCGCGCTGACGCCAAAGGGCTGCGATGTCCGCTCGGGTTCGGATCGTGGCGGGGAATATCTCCAGGTCAGTGGCGAAGGGGTCCGGTTTCGCGACGGGGCCTATCGGACCAACCTTCAGGTGCCGGGCGCCCTGGCTGTTGCTACTGAGCTCAGGAAGTGGCTGCTGGCTGAGATGGCGCCGGATGCGCTCGAAAGCGAAGCCTGGATCGAGCGGCTGACGGATCTTGCGGAGCCTCAACGGCGCGATCCGAAGGCAGCCCGCTGGCTGACCCCGGCGAGATTCCGCCGCGTGGCGGATCTCGTCGAAGACCGGCTCGAGACCAGTCTCACCGTGGCGGGACTTGCCCGCGAGATCGGCGTGTCGGCGAGTTTCCTCAGCCGGGCCTTTGCTGCCTGCTGCGGCCAGTCGCCCTACGATTTCATCCTGAGCCGCCGCCTGCAGCGCGCACGCCGGCTGATCGAAACAACCGGCCAGCCGCTGGCCGAGATTGCCGCGGCGGCCGGGTTTTCCTCGCAAAGCCACATGACGGCCTGTTTCCGTTCCCGTCTCGGGATTGCCCCATCCTGTCTGCCCAGGATCAAAGCACCAGATTGTGCCGGCCGACTTTCGTGATGTCGGTCTCGCCGCACAGGCCCATGGTGACGTCCAGTTCCTTGCGCATGATCTCCAGCACCTTGGTCACTCCGGCCTTGCCCATCGCGCCGAGGCCATAGATGAAGGCGCGGCCGATATAGGTGCTGTGCGCGCCGGTCGCCACTGCCTTGAAGATGTCCTGGCCGGAGCGGATGCCGCCGTCGAAATGCACTTCGATCTTGTCGCCGACCGCATCGACGATATCGGCGAGCACGTCATAGGAGGCCAGGGCGCCATCGAGCTGGCGGCCGCCATGGTTGGAGACGACAATGGCGTCGGCGCCGAGGTCCGCTGCAATCCTGGCATCCTCGACATCGTTGATGCCTTTCAGGATCAGCTTGCGGTTCCAGTGCTTCTTGACCCATTCGACGGAGGACCAGTCCAGCGTCGGGTCGAATTGGCTGTTGGTCCATTCCGCCAGCGAGGTCATGTCTTCAACGCCGGAGACATGGCCGTGAATGTTGCCGAACTGGTGGCGCTTGGTCTGCAGCATGTTCCAGCACCAGCGCGGCTTGAAGGCCAGGTCGATGAGCACGCCGGGCTTCGGCTTGGGCGGGGTCGACAACCCGTTCTTGATGTCCTGGTGGCGCTGGCCGAGCACCTGCAGGTCGAGCGTCAGCACCAGGGCTGAACAGCCGGCATTCGTCGCCCGCTGCATCAGGTTTTCCGAAAAACCGCGGTCGCGCATCACGTAGAGCTGGAACCAGAACGGGTTTTTGGTGTTCTCCGCGACATCCTCGATGGAACAGACGCTCATGGTGGAGAGGGTAAACGGCACACCGAATTCTTCCGCCGCCTGGGCGGCCAGGATTTCGCCGTCCGCATGCTGCATGCCGGTCAGGCCGACCGGGGCAAGGGCGACCGGCATGGAGACCTCCTGGCCGACCATGGTCGTCTTCAGAGAGCGGTTGTCGATATTGCGCGCGACGCGCTGGCGCAACTTCTGCCGTTGCAGCGCGGCTTCGTTCTCCCGGTATGTGCTCTGGGTCCAGGAACCGGTATCGGCATATTGGTAGAACATTTTCGGCACCCGGCGCCGGGCGAGGGCCTGCAGGTCGGCAACATCGGTAACAACGGTCATAAGAGATCCTCCCGAAGGTCAGGAACGAGGTTTTGTTTTGTCGGTTTTCAAGTGCCGGAGCCCGGCAAGCTGTTCGCGCTGGTCGAGATCTTCCGCCTCGGCAAGGGTGCCGCAGACATAGTCGATATGCTCTTCCGAGGCCTTCCTGGCGCCATCGGCGTCGCCGGCCCGGATGGCGGCGGCGATGGCAACGTGCTGCGCCAGCAATTCGACCCGCGCCGTCGGGTGATGATAGAGCCGGCCGCGATTGTAGAAGACGCCGTTTTCCAGGAGCCGGTAGCAGGACCGGAGCGTGTGCAGCAGCACCACATTGTGGGCGGCTTCGCCGACCGCATGGTGAAACGCGACATCGAGCCGGCTTTCCGTGGCCAGTTCGCCCAGTTCATGGGCCACCTTCATCTGATCGACAATGTCGTCCAGCCGTTCAAGATCGGTGGGCGCGGCGCGTGTTGCCGCCAGCGCCGCAGCCTGGCCTTCTATGCCCCTGCGAAACTCGAAATAGTCGTTCTTGGCGGTCGGGTGCCGGGCGATCAGCTGCACCACCGGCTCGGAAAAGATCGGACCGATCAGGTCGGCGACAAAGGTGCCGCCGCCCCGGCGCGCTTCGACCAGGTGCCGCTCTTCCAGAATTTTCAGGGCATCGCGCAGGACCGGCCGCGACACGGTCATCTGCTCCGCCAGTTCGCGCTCGGCGGGCAGCCGGTCACCGGACTGGAGCACGCCTTTCAGGATCAGATCCTCGATCTGCTCCACGGCGCTGAGCGCGGTTTTCTGATGACTGACGGGGCGAAACATGGCGGTGTCCATCTCCAGGTTGCGCGGACCCTAGCGTCAATTTCAGAATTGGTCAATTTTTTTATCCAATTCTTGTTGCGGAAATGTCGCGCCGCACAGTCAAATCGTTTCGCGTCCCAAAATGCCGGTTGGTTTCCGGGATGCCTTCGGGGAATGTGAGGGCGGATACACTACTTTCGTCGAGGTTGGCATCTTGGATCAGGGGTCAGAAAACGGGTCGTCCTTTCCGGCCTTTCGGACATCTCCCCTTCGGGAAAAAGTTCTGGGCGAGGTCCATGCGCGCCCGTTCCGCTCGATCGGCTGTCCGCGCACGATCCTGCACTATGCCTTTCTGACCGATGCGGAAGAGGCGGCGCGCGATCACGCCTGGCTGACCGAATTCTGCGTGTCGAGGGGCGGGCACGGCCCGGCGCCCGGCGCGCGCCACCACACCATCCCCTTTGGCGGCGGCACGCTCAGCTGGGAACAGCACGCGGAATTCACCACCTACACCTGGGATGGTGCGGCCCATGCACAGACCATTTTCGGGCAGGTGCCGATCAAACATCCCTTTGGTGCCGCGTTTCATGCACCCGGCGACCTGCTGGTGGCCGTTCGCCTGGAGGTCCGGGGCGGCGACGAGGCAATTGAGTGGCGCAGCCAGTTCGACGAGAGCAGCATGACGGTTTCGACGCTGGAGGACGGGGCGGCTCTGGTGGCAACCGATTTTCGCCAGGACGGCGACGGCATGACGCGCTTTCTGGTCTGTAACCGCACCATGAGCGAGGTCCAGTCCGGCGCGATCGTTCAGCGGCTCCTGGAGGTCGAGACCTACCGCACGCTGGCGATGCTTGGCCTGTTCGAGGCCACACGGCTGCAGCCCGAAATCCGGCAGTTCGAACTGGAGCTCGCCGAGCTGACCGGTCAGATGAAGGACACCTCCGCGCTGGGAGCGAACCAGGAGCTGCTCGACAAGCTGAGCGCGCTGGCCGCGGCGCTGGAAGCCGGCGCGACCGCCAGCACCTTCCGCTTCGGTGCCAGCCGCGCCTATGACCAGATCGTCCGCGCCCGCCTTGAAGCGCTGCGGGAGGAAGCCGCGCCCGGCGAATTGTCGATGGCATCCTTCCTGGTCCGCCGGCTCGCTCCGGCCATGCGGACCTGCCAGGCGATCGAGGATCGCCAGGCGATGCTCTCCCGAAAGCTGGCCCGCGCCACCACCTTGCTGCGCACCCGTGTCGACGTGGAGCTGGAGGACCAGAACCGGTCCCTCCTGGAATCCATGAACCGCCGTGCCCAGCTGCAGCTACGCCTGCAGCAGACGGTCGAGGGGCTGTCGGTGGCCGCCGTCAGCTATTACGTCGTCGGTCTGATTTCCTATCTGGCGAAAGCCGCCAAGGGCACCGGCCTGCACCTGCCGGACGCCAGCATCATGACGGGGGTCTCGGTGCCGGTGGTCGTGCTGGTGATCTGGTGGACGGTGAAACGGATCCGGCAGCAGCACGGGGAGCATTGAGGTCGGGCTGATGTGTTGCTGTGCGAGTGAAGCGGACATAGCCGCCTATGAGCAAATGGCCGGAATGGGGCCGTGAGCGGACAGTCAATTCCTGGAATTTCGCTTCCCTAAGCCGACATTCGCTAGGACTATTTCTGCGGTAGCTTTCGGCCTTTTTCGGTCATTCGCAAGGCGTTGAGGTAATGACTGCTTCGCGTTCCCACTTCAGCCATACAGTCTCACGCAACCAGAATTCAAAACCGGACATTCGAAACGAAAGGATTACACATCCAATGGCAGCATGCGGCAAATGTTAAATTTCAAACTGGGTCACTACCCGCAATTGACCTAATCCTTACCGTTCTCGTCTTCCAGTTTAAGCAGAGCTCGAGTGATCTGTGCGAAAAGAGCGATAAAGACTCCGACACCTACGAAAAGATAGAGAACTGTGAAAATCTTGCCGAGATCAGTTTGAGGTGACAGGTCTGCAACTCCAACGGTGGCGGCGGTCATTGCACTGAAATAAAGCGCGTCGATCCATGACCAGTTTTCGACCGTCCGGTAGAAAATGCTTCCGGAAAACAGGACTAGTACTGCCAATAAAACACCAGAGCGAAATGCCGGGATTTTCCATGATCTGATTATCGCCTTGAGCAACCTAACAAGATTGATAAAGAAAGCTGCCATCGTATTGCTCCAATTTAAGTCAGCGTTGCCCGTTGTGCGAATTGGCCTCGCGTACGAAGTTGCCTTCATTTTAAGGAAGTTGCAGCTCGTTTCCTCTGGGCTTGACGGACCATCATTCCAGGCTGGGCTATTCCACGATTGAAACGAATTCTGTTGTGCGGTTCCAGTTCTTAACTTGTGACCTAACTTTATTCCTATGGAAAGATCGACTGAACAAGGCCACATTGGCAAATCTGAAGATGCGGTTTCAGCGCTCCAGATGGACGAGGTTGTAGATTATCAGGGCACAGTGGAGCCAATGCTCCCGGTCCAGGAAGCGTCTGTGGTACAGCTTCGATCAGGCCCCCCTCCCACAAACCTAGCTGTATTCTCATCTGAGAAGGTTTCGGTACTTGGGGTACATCATCACGCCGCATCTGTTGGAGTAATCGTCACCAAACCTGAGTGCTTCGGCTTCATGTGGTGGGACGGGCAGGAAAACTGCAAGATAAATGGTGAAACCGCCCGGAGCACTGTCCTTTATTCGCAAGGTGCACAAGACGGATTTCACGCAGTCGGTGGCGCCCGCCAAACTATGGGCGCCGCTGTTTGTCGAGACGACTTGATAGGAGCAGTTGCAGCGCTCCGCGGAATTGGTCCAGAAGATGTATTGCTCAATCAATCGGCCCTGGAACTCCTACCTGAAGCAGCAGCCCGTTTTCGAGTAAACATAAAAGGTTGCCTGGACAGGACTATTCATCACGAAAGACAGGGTGTGGGAGGTCTCGAAACTGCCAATCAGGGTGAGGCGATCTTCGGACTTCTTGTGGATGTCTACCTCCGCTCAACTCAGCATGAAACGCGTAATTACCGGGGGGGAGCACCGGAGAAGCTTGTTCGACTGGCAGAGGAGCGGTTTTATGCTTCGCAAGGTGCGCCGGTTTCCCTTGCCGATCTCTGCGTTGCGGCAGGCGTTAGCCAAGCGACTCTTTATCGAGCATTTCACTCAGTCTGTGACATGCCGCCCTTAGCATATTTCCAGAAGCGGAGGCTCTCCGATGCCAGAAGAACTCTCGTGAACTTGTCCCCGCAACGCGGAGCTGTGAAATATGCAGCTTTTTCCGCGGGATTTACGGATTTGGGTCGGTTCTCCGTCGAGTACCGACGTTTATTCGGGGAACGACCATCTGCGACACTGAACAGGCAAACACCTTGAGAGTAGAAACACAGTTTCCCTAGTCTGAATGAATATTCCCTTTGAATCAAATCTGAGCTGGATGGGTCGAACTACAATCACGTTTGCTGACTTCTCAAAATGTCCGGCGCCCCTCCCCATGAAAAACACAACCGTTTGAACGGAAAATAAACTACGTCCAGGATCTTGTCGGATTAAGAGGTCTTCTCCGATCAATCCGAAGTTTTGTCATCCATCTTCATTTGGACCTGACTGAAAATGATAAAATCCGCATACAAACATAAGGTTCCGGTACCTGAAAGTTTGAAATAACGTTGCGGTGAAATAGCTTTTTCCACCGCTTCAATTCATAGCGGCATCACAATCCGGAACCGCATCCTATTTCGTAGCCTGTCCGGGTTGGGGCAACTCAAGCAGGTGAGCGGATTGGAGCGGGAAGGACTGCTCTGGGAGAGAAAAGTGCCAGCACCTATTCAAAGACACACGACATTGCCAACGTGTTTGGCGACGCTGATCTCCGGTGACCGAATATCAGAATACTACGGTAAGCCAATCAACCGCCCGGCCAAAATAGCGAAATTTGTCACCGTTGGTTTGCTTACCGTTGCTTGCACTGTGCATCCTGGGATCGCCCAGGAAGTTTCACAGGACAGGGTCTCGGCGGCATTCAACGCGGTCGACAATCACGCGCAAATTGACACCGTTGCCGAACTGGAGGAAGCGACTGAAGATCCAGATGAGCTTTCGACGGAAGAGCTCGCGCAGCAGCTGAACAATCCAAACTCTCCTCTGTCGAGCTTGACCTTGCAGAACATAACGACATTCTACAGTGGGGATCTGCCGGACGCCGACAATCAGGTTGGAAACATGTTCCTGTTTCAACCTGTGTTCCCCTTTCCACTGACAGATGATGGCACGCGCAATTTCTACGTCCGGCCAGGATTTTCCTTTGCGACCAATCAGCCTGTTCCGAATGCAACCGGAACAGGCTTCACCCACGAGATTTCGCTCGGCGACATCGGTTTTGATGTGGCAGTTGGCCAGTCATTCGACAGTGGGTTGATCATGGTGGGCGGTATCCAGGGAACGATCCCGACTTTCACCACGCTCTCGGGCGAGCAGTTGCGGCTTGGCCCGGAAGGCCTGATTGCCTTCCTGAACAAGGAAGGTGCTGTGGCAGCTTTCCCCCAGCACCAGTGGAACGTTGCCGGAAACGGGCCTGACTATTCCACGTCAACCCTGGAGCTCTTCGCGCTCAAGTTTCTCAGCGATGGCTGGACCGTCGGAACCAACCCCAAGATCAATTATGACTGGCAGTCCGAACAATGGACGGTTCCTGTCAATGCGACGATACGAAAAGTTGTCAAATTGGGGAATGTACCAACTCAATTCTCGGCATCCTTCGACTACTATGTCGAAAAGAACGACAATTTTGGACCTGATTTTGGCCTGACCTTCAAGATCACGCCAACGGTTCCAAACTTCATTTACAATGCCTTCAACTGACCCTGAGGCAGACAAAATTTTTTGAGAGGAAACCTATGAAAAACCTATTTCTTGCGTCACTTATCGCCTTTGCAGCCTTGCCTGCCGCCGCTCAGGAAACACCCTCGCAGACACTAATAACAAACGTGCAAGTGTTCGACGGCGAGAACGAAGCGCTTTTGGAAAATGCCAGTGTCCTCATCGAAGGCAATCTCATCAAGTCCGTGACAACGGATTCGATCGATACAAACGGGGCGACAGTAATCGACGGTGGCGGGCGCACAATGATTCCCGGCCTGACCGATGTGCATTGGCACATGACTATGGCAGAGGTGCCCCAGACCACGATTATTACCGGAGACATTTACGAGATCGCAGCCAGAGCGGTCCCTACGGCAGAACGCACCTTGATGAGAGGCTTTACAACTGTGCGGGACATCGGTGGAAACAGCTTTTCCCTCAAAAAGCTGATCGACGCCGGCGTGATCTTGGGACCACGCATGCTGGTCGCCGGCGCGCCGCTCAGTCAGACCGGCGGACACTACGACTACCGCCTGCCCCACGAAGTGCCGGCTGACAGCACCCTTGATTATTGGGGGCGGACTGGTTTCTTCGTGATCGGCGATGGTGTACCCGAAGTTCAAAAGCGCGCTCGTGAATTGTTCCGCATGGGGGCGAGCCAGATCAAGATCGCAGCAGGTGGTGGCGTGGCTTCCATTTTTGATCCACTGGACGTGCGTCAATACTCTCTTGATGAAATGAAAGCCGCCGTCGATGTCGCCGATAGCTACAACAGCTATGTCGCGGCACATGTCTTCACTGACGAGGCTGTGCAAATGGCCGTTGAAGCCGGTATCAAGACCATCGAACACGGCATGCTGATTGGCCGCGAAACTCTTGAGATAATGAAAGAAAACGGCGTTTGGCTGAGTACGCAGCCATTGGTCGATGACGAAGACCGAATGATTTTTCCGACCCAGGAGTCGACAAGAAAATGGCTGGAAGCAACGGCAGGAACCGAAAAGGTTTATCCGCTTGCAAAAGAAATCGGGGTTAAAATCGCGTTTGGAACCGACGCTCTGATGGATCCCGAAATGGCAGAAAAACAGGGCAAGCTTCTGGCAAAGCTGTCGCGTTGGTTCACGCCCTACGAAGCATTGAAAATGGCGACCTCGGACAATGCGGAGCTCATGGAAATGGCGGGTCCGCGCCATCCCTATCAAGAAGGCCCGCTCGGCGTCATCAAGGAAGGGGCCTATGCCGACCTGATCCTGGTGGACGGCAATCCACTTGAAAACCTCGATCTGGTCGCCGACCCGCACGAAAATTTCGATCTGATCATGAAAGATGGCGTGATCTACAAAAACGAATTGGAGAACTGACCCATGCTGCGGACGACAACAGCCTTCCTGCTTGGCACAGTCATGGCGGTCACACCTGGTATTGGGCTTGCGCACGAACCCATTGCGCTTTCACCCGACGGTGGCAAGATCGTTCATGGTCACACCTATGGCCCGGCCCTTAAATACGACAATGTCGTCATTCGAGGGGCGCAGATCTTCAACGGATGTGATGAGGATCTGGTGTCAGCCGATGTCTTGATCACTGACAACCTGATCGCAAAAATCGGATCCGACTTGCAAGCTCCCGAGGGCAGTCATGAAATCGTGGCCGATGGTCACACCATGATTCCGGGCCTAATCGACGCGCACTGGCATGGTGTGTTTGCGACAGCTACAATTGTTGAACTCATGACGACCAACGAGGGCTATTGGAACCTCCTGACGTCGGTGGCGCAGCGCGACACGCTTTATCGCGGGTTTACAACCGTTCGGGACACGGCTGGTCCGATGTTCGACATCGCTCGCGCAACAGATGCTGGTATTATTGTAGGGCCGAGGGTTTTCCCCTCCGGTCCGGCGATCTCGCAGACTTCGGGACATATGGACTTCAGGATGACTCGCGATGTTCCGGCGACCCCTGACAAACTCAATTCCTTCGAAACATCCGACATGTTTTACATCGCCGATGGCGTGCCGGAGGTTCTGAAACGTGTGCGCGAAAACCTCATGCAGGGTGCTACGCAGATCAAGCTGATGGCAGGTGGCGGCGTTACGTCGAGCTATGACCCGATCCACACGATGCAGTACACCAAAGACGAGCTGGAAGCGGCGGTTGAACAGGCGGCAAATTGGGGCACCTACGTACTCACCCATGCCATCAACGATGAAGCCGTCAATCATTCCATCGACGCGGGTGTCAAAAGCGTCGAACACGGCCATATGTCCACCCGCGAGACACTCCAGAAGTTCGTCGACGAAGACGTTTGGCTCAGCATGCAGCCCTTCCTGGATGATGAGGATGCGCCGGCTTTGAACGACTTCCAGAAGGCAAAGTACAAGTTCGTCACCGATGGAACCGATTTCGTCTACAAGACTGCCAAAGAGCTTGGTGTCAAAATTGCTTTTGGCACCGACACGTTGTTCAGCGCCGATCTGGCGAAACGTCAGGGTGCGCAGCTCGCCAAGCTGAAAAAGTGGTTTACACCCTACGAGGCCCTGAAAATGGCAACCTGCGACAACGCAGAGCTGCTCAAGCTGTCTGGCCCGCTAACCCCTTATCCTCTGGGGAAGCTTGGTGTCATCGAGGAAGGGGCCTATGCGGACCTCCTGTTGGTTGATGGTAATCCGCTGGAAGACATCGATCTCGTCTCCGATCCTCATGAGAATTTCGATCTCATCATGAAAGATGGCGTGATCTACAAAAACACGCTCTGATGAGGGTTGGAGAAAAAACGATGCGGCTCATCAGTGTTTGGACGGCATTGATCCTGTCGATTGCGCCCGCGTCGGCAACGCAGATGAGTGTGAGCTGGTCGAGCCTTGTCGATCAGCAAGCTCAGACCTTCGAAGACCCCTTCAAAGCGTTGTCCGTGCGTGAATTGAGCGATCTTTCCACGGTTGAACGGCTTCGAAAACGACTTGAGAGTGATGAGGTCGCAGACGAAGCGCGTCCGCGTCTGGTTGAACGCTTGCGGCTTAAGGAAAACGGTCTCAAGGAAGCGGGCATCGACCCTGATTGGCTCCTATCTCAGCGTTGGGCCATTGCCGAAAAGCGCAAGACTGCCGCGTGGGCGGTCAACGCCGCCCTGGACGGTCGGACAGTGGAATTGAGAGGGTATCTTCTGGTCGCTGGTTCATTATCGGAAAAGAAAGTGCTGCCCTATCTGGTGCCGGAACTCGGTATGTGCTCCCACACTCCACCGCCAGCTCCCAACAATTTGGTGCAACTGAAGTTACCGTCCAACACCAACTATCCTGAGAAGCCATACGCGTTTGTTGAAATCACCGGGACGCTGCATGCATCCCCTGATAGCGTTTTGGCCCGTGTTGTCGACGGGCAGCTTGTGATGGCCAGCGCTTGGGCGTTCAAGGTGGACGCAATGAACGTCATCACGCCCAATGCTTCCGAGAAACCCGCTCAGTCCCCCGATCACTGGCCGGTCGTGCCTGAGACACAATGAGCTAAATTGACACGGAATTTGACTGCAAACAGCAACTGGCCGGCAGATAGGACGGAAAGAAATTATTGGGAGGACCAATCGATGCAATCCATTTTTCTAAGACAGCTGCTCGCACATTTCTCTCAAAAGTTGACTGACAGCTCCCGGCCCCGTTTCGGACATTCGTCCCAACCGCGGTAAATGACCGCGCCCCGCCCTCTAATGACCTTCACACGTCGTGCAACGAACGGCTGCTTTGCAACTCGGACCTGAATACTGCGAACAACCGCAATGGGCACGCAAAGCAGGCGATCCAGTCCACACCAACCTCGCCTCAAGAAGCCATCTCTTTTCCTCGTCCCAGATTTCTTGCAAACACCCGGAACTCCCTTCACCCCGCCAATCCAAAGACCCGCTATCCTCACCGACATCCACCACCCACAAAAGAAAAAGGCCGGGAAAATCCCGGCCTCTTCTTTTTTGATGGTTGAACCGTCTTATTCGGTCGCGCCTTCGGCGTTGAACTGGGCCAGATAGGCGATCACGTCGGCGCGGTCGTCTTCCTTTTTCAGGCCGGCAAAGGCCATTTTGCCCTTCGGGATCACGTCCTTCGGCTTGGTAAGGTAAGCGTCGAGCGTTTCCACGTCCCAGACCTTGCCGTCGCCCATCTCGATCAGGGCGTTGGAATACTTGTAACCCTCGACCGCACCCCATTCGCGGCCGACAATGCCGTTCAGCTCGGGGCCGACCTTGTTCTTGGCATCAGGTCCAACGGCGTGGCAGGCCTTGCATTTCCGGAAAACTTTTTCGCCCTTGGCGGCGTCGCCCTCGGCGCTCGCCTGAACGCTCAAGGCCAGAAGCGCGGTTCCGGCGATCATCAGCAGTCGCTGCATGTGTCTCTCCCTCAATTCGGGTGGTTGAAACCCCAGCCCACAGAACAGGATGACCGGCTGAGATGCAAGCGACGCACCGTCGCAGCCCAGACCGGAGCTTGTCGATGAGGTAAACTTTGTAGTTTACTGATGGCGGGTATCAACTGGCACGCGCGCTGCTGGGCAGGCGCAGCCACTCCTCCAGGCCCGCGTCCCAATAAGGTGAGGAGCCGTAAAGGCCTGCAAGAAAGTCGATGAACACCCGCACCTTGGCGGGAAGGAACTGGCGGCTGGGATAGACGGCGTAAAGGCCGACATCCTTGGAAGCGCGGTATTGCGGCAGCAGGATCTGCAATTTGCCCTCGCGCAGCTCCGGGCCGACATCCCAGGTGGAGCGCAGGGCGATGCCAACGCCGGCCATCAGGCATTCGCGCACGACTTCGTTGGAATTGGTCTTGATCGGCGCCTGGGTGCGAACGGTTTCGATGCCGTTCGGGCCGGCGAGCCGCCATGGGTCCTGGTTGGTCGCCGCGATGGTGACGTGGTTTGTCAGTAGATCGTCGATGCTGTCGGGTGCGCCGTGCTTGGCGATATAGTCCGGGCTGGCGCAGAGGATCCGGTGCACAGGGGCCAGGCGCCGGGCGACCAGGCTGCTGTCGGAAAGTTCCGCGATACGGATGGCAAGATCGTAGCCGTCACCGACAATGTCGACGAAATCGTCGGAGAGGTCGAGATTGACGGACAGGTCCGGGTTCTCGGTCAGGAAGGTGCCCAGATGCGGCGCGATATGCAGGCGCCCGAAGGAAGTAGGCACGGCGACCTTCAGATTGCCGCGCGCCTTGGCCGAGCCGCGCGAGACGAAGGTTTCGGCCTCTTCCACGGAGGCCAGGATGGCCACCACGCGCTCATAGAAGCCCTGGCCGGCCTCGGTCATGGCGATCTGGCGGGTGGTCCGCTGCAGAAGCCGCGTGCCGAGTTTTTCCTCAAGCCGGCGGATGCGTTTGGAGACAACGGCTGGCGACAGGCTCATCTCGCGGCCCGCCGCCGACATGCTGCCGGCGCTGACCACTCTTGCGAAAATCTCCATGTCCGTCAGATTGCTCATTTTCAATCTCTCAGAAAGGCAATTAGTATTTTCCGTACCTTTTCCCGGGTCGTGAACCTTGCCAGACTTCGGAAAAAGAGCTGCACTGCATGGCCACTTTACGTTGGACCTAGCCGATTGGATCAACGTAACAAATAGTAGAAGGATCATTACCCTGTGACCGCAATTGCGATGCCCGCTCCCGATCAGTCCGTGATCGCCCGCCGCCGGGAAATCCTGTCCGCGCTGCAGGCGATCGTTCCGGGCGAAGGCGTGATCCACGACGAGCGCGAGATGCGCGCCTACGAAACCGACGCCCTGACGGCCTATCGCCAGCTGCCGCTGATCGTCGTTTTGCCGGAAACGGTCGAGCAGGTCTCCAGGGTCCTGAAATACTGCCATGACAATGACGTCAAGGTGGTCCCGCGCGGGGCGGGAACGTCTCTGTCCGGCGGGGCCCTGCCGCTGGAAGACGGCGTGTTGCTGTCGATGATGAAGTTCAACCAGGTGCTCGACATCGACTATGACAACAGGTCCGTCGTGGTTCAGCCCGGGGTCACCAACCTCGGCATCACACGGGCGGTCGAGGGCGAGGGCTTTTATTATGCGCCGGACCCGTCCTCCCAGATTGCCTGTTCCATCGGCGGCAACATCGCCGAGAATTCCGGCGGTGTGCATTGCCTGAAATACGGCCTGACCACCAACAATGTGCTCGGCCTGGAAATGGTGCTGATCAACGGCGAGGTCATCCGTCTGGGCGGCAAGCATCTCGACAGCGAGGGTTATGACCTGCTGGCGCTGATGACCGGCTCCGAGGGCCTGCTGGGCGTCGTCACCGAAGTCACCGTGCGCATCCTGCAGAAGCCGGAAACCGCGCGCGCGCTCCTGATCGGCTTTCCGACCAGCGAGGATGGCGGCCGCTGCGTCGCCGACATCATTGCCGCGGGCATCATCCCGGGCGGCATGGAAATGATGGACAAGCCCGCCATTCACGCGGCGGAGGATTTCGTCCATGCCGGTTATCCGCGCGATGTCGAGGCGCTGCTAATCGTCGAGCTCGACGGGCCGGAAGGCGAGGTCGATTACCTGATCGGCCGGGTCGAGGAAATTGCCAAGGCCAACAAGGCCCGTCATTTGCGGGTTTCCGAAAGTGAAGAAGAACGCATGACCTTCTGGGCGGGCCGCAAGGCGGCCTTTCCGGCGGTTGGCCGGATCTCGCCGGATTACCTTTGCATGGATGGCACCATCCCGCGCCGCGAATTGCCGAAGGTTCTGGCGCGGATGCGCGAACTCGCCGACAAGCACGGGCTTCGGGTCGCCAATGTGTTTCACGCAGGAGACGGCAACCTGCACCCGCTGATCCTGTACGATGCCAACAAACCGGGGGAGCTGGACGCCGCCGAGGCCTTCGGCGCGGACATCCTGCGCCTGTGTGTCGAGGTCGGCGGGGTTCTGACCGGCGAACACGGCGTCGGCATCGAAAAGCGTGACCTGATGACGGACATGTTCTCCGAGGCCGATCTGAAACAGCAGCAACGGGTCAAATGCGCCTTTGACGACAAGCATCTGCTCAATCCGGGCAAGGTCTTCCCGGTGCTGCACCGCTGCGCCGAACTTGGCAAGATGCATGTGCACAAGGGCCAATTGCCCTTTCCCGACATTCCGCGGTTCTGAGAGGCCACCATGGACGCAACCTTGAAACCGCGCAGCGCTGAAGACGTCGAAGAGGCCGTCAGATGGGCGGCTGCCGAGACCCAGCCGCTGGAAATCCTGGGGCAGGGCTCGAAACGGGCTCTGGGCCGGCCGATCCAGGCCGCCCATGTGCTGGATCTCTCCGGCCTCGCCGGCATTGAAAGTTATGAGCCTGCCGAATTGGTGCTGACGGTGAAAGCCGGCACGCCGATTGCCGAGGTTGAGAAACTGGTCGACGACAACGGCCAGGAACTTTCCTTCGAGCCGATGGACTATGGCCCGCTGTTCGGCAAAGCGCCGGGGCGCGGCACGATCGGTGGCGTTCTGGCCGTCAATCTCTCGGGTCCCAGACGGATCAAGGCCGGTGCCGCACGCGATCATGTGCTCGGGATGGAAGCGGTGTCGGGACGCGGCGAACTCTTCAAGTCCGGCGGCAAGGTGGTAAAGAACGTCACCGGTTACGATCTGCCGCGAACGCTCTGCGGCTCTTACGGCACGCTCGCAGTGGCGACCAGCGTCACCTTGAAGGTCAATCCCAAGCCCGAGACATCGGTGACATTCGTGCTGAACGGGTTGGACGACCAGGACGGCATCCAGGCGCTGTGCGAGGCCATGGGCTCGTCGGCGGAAGTGTCGGGCGCGGCGCATCTGCCAGGATGGGGCGATAGTGACAAGAGCAGGACGGTCCTGCGCCTGGAGGGCTTCAAGTCCTCGGTCGACTACCGGATGAAGAGCCTTGCCGATCGGCTCGGCGCCTACGGGACCTCCCATCAGCTTGACAGGGACGAATCGCAAAAACTCTGGACGGGTATCAAGAACCTGGAAGACTTTGCCGCGCGGAATACACCGGTCTGGCGGATTTCCGTTGCTCCGACGGCCGGACCGCAACTGGTGGCGCGCCTGAAAACCGCTTTCGAGCTGGATGCACTCTATGACTGGAGCGGCGGCCTGGTCTGGCTGTCCTGCACCGACGGTGACATCCACCAGGCAAAGGTGCGCAATGCGGTTGAAGCGGTCGGCGGCGGCCATGCCACGCTGGTGCGCGCGGATCCGTCCGTGCGCTCGGAGGCGGCCGTGTTCCAGCCGCAACCGTCGCCGCTGGCGGCGCTGTCCCGGCGCCTGAAGGAGCAATTCGACCCGAAAGGCGTTCTAAACCCTGGACGTATGGTCACCGGTCTGTAGTCTGGAGGAGATCGTGTCGAGGGGCAATTTTTAGCGGAGTTCGATTATGGAACAGCAATCCGACGTTGCAGGTTACATGGAGCCGGGCGGGAAGAACGCAACGCTCATCTATATTCTTTATCTAGCCAATATTATCGTGCCGTTCACCGCCATCGTTGGTGTGATCTTCGCTTATCTGAACCGGGGCCAGAGCAGCGCCTGGGTCGACAGCCATTACACCTACCAGATCCGGACCTTCTGGATCGGGCTTCTGTTCGGCATTGTCAGTGCCCTTCTGACCGTCATCCTGATCGGCTTCCTGATGATCCTCCTGGTGCTCATCTGGATGATCGTGCGTTGTATCAAGGGCATGCAGCTGGCCGGGCGCAATGAGGCCGTCCCGAACCCGCAGACCTGGATGTTCTGAAGGCCGTCCAAATCGATCCATCCTGGAGACAGGCCGCCGGCGCGCGGTTGTGCGCCGGACGGGGAGTGGTTGCATCCTGTTCCGGTCCTGGTCCTGTGGGACAGATTGTCCCTGACCGCAAAACCCTTATGCCCGAAAGGTGCCTTGTGCGGTTTTTCGGCAGACCGTACGATCCGCGTCACTTCAGGGTAGATAACCCGCATCGGGTGAGGGGACGCGAGCCGACATGCAGACCAATTTTACCGCGGAACAACTGAAAGACAGCCACGTCGCGGCGTCCGAAAAGATCCTGCGCAAATGCGTGCATTGCGGTTTCTGCACGGCGACCTGCCCGACTTTCACGCTGCTCGGCGATGAGCTGGACAGCCCGCGCGGGCGTATCTATCTCATCAAGGACATGCTGGAAAATGATCGGCCGGCGGACGAGAAGATCGTCAAGCATATCGACCGTTGCCTGTCCTGCCTCGCCTGCATGACCACCTGTCCCTCGGGTGTGCATTACATGCACCTGGTCGATCACGCCCGCATCCACATCGAAAAGACCTACAAGCGTCCTTTGACCGACCGTCTGATGCGGTCGCTGCTGGCCTTCGTGCTGCCTTACCCGAAACGCTTCCGGGCGGCGCTCATAGGAGCGTTTTTCGGTCGTCCGCTCGCCGGCGTGCTGAAAATGATGGGTGGACCGCTGGCCAAGATGGGCGCGATGCTGGAACTGGCGCCTGCCAGGGCACCGGTGCGCGGCCAGCTGGAAGGTCCCGGCGTCTTCACAGCCGAGGCGCCGGCGCGCAAGGGCCGTGTGGCGCTGTTGAGCGGCTGCGCCCAGCCGGTGCTCAATCCGGGCATCAACGATGCCACCATTAGGCTTTTGCGCCGGTCCGGCTACGAGATCGTCTTGCCGAAGGGCGAGGTCTGCTGCGGCGCCCTGGTCCATCACATGGGCAAGGAAGAGGCGTCGCTGGAAAACGCCCGCCGCAATGTCGATGTCTGGACGGCGGAAGCCGAAGGCGAGGGCATCGATGCCATCCTGATCACCGCCTCCGGCTGCGGCACCACGATCAAGGATTACGGCTTCATGCTGAAGGACGACCCGGCCTATGCGGAAAAGGCCGCAAGGGTGTCGTCGCTGGCAAAGGACATCACCGAGTTTCTATCAGGCATCGAGCTCGGTGAGCCGCTCCTGAAGCCGGGCCTGACGGTGGCCTATCATTCCGCCTGCTCGATGCAGCACGGCCAGAAGATCACGCGCCAGCCTAAGGACCTGCTGAAAGCCGCCGGATTTATCGTGAAAGACGTGCCCGAGGGGCATCTGTGCTGCGGATCGGCGGGCACCTACAACATACTCCAGCCAGACATCGCCCGTCGTCTGCGCGACCGCAAGGTGGCCAATATCGAAAAGACCCGGCCCGACCTGATTGCGACCGGCAATATCGGCTGCATGACCCAGATCGGCCTCGGCACGGAAATCCCGATTCTGCACACGGCCGAACTGCTCGACTGGGTCTATGGCGGCCCGGAGCCGGAGGGGCTGTCGTCGGTGCTTCGCACCACTGAAGCAGCGGAGTAGGACCGCTCAGCTTTCCCGCGTGCCCAGCTGAACCGGGGTCTTGTCGTCCGGTTCGCTGTCCTCCTTTTCACCCGCAAGACGGAGGGTGCGTTCGAGCAGCTCTTCGTAGATTGGCCGGCCGCCCAGATGATGGGCGGTGAGCGAGGCGGTGGTGCAGGTGACCAGCACCGGCATGATCAGGGCATAGGCGCCGGTCAGCTCCATCACCAGAACCACGCCAACCATCGGCGCGCGCACGGAAGCGGCGAAAAACCCGCCCATGGCGGCGACCGCGCAGGCGGCGCGGAACTCGTCCTCGATCGGCAGGTAACTGACGAAAAGGACGCCGAAGGCGAGGCCCGCACAAGTCGCAATCGACAGCATCGGGGCGAAGATACCCCCCGGCACGCCGGAGGCATAGGAGAACAGCACGCCGCCAAAGCGGAGCAGCGTCATCAACAGCAGCGCCAGGATGCCGTATTTGCTTGCGATCAGGCCGTGTACCAGATCCTCGCCGCCGCCGGTCGCATCCGGAAAGGCGTTCAGGAGAATGCCGGTGGCGGCACCGACCGCGAGCGCCGGCAGCCAGCGCATTCCCTTGGGGATCTTCAGAAACAGATCCATGGTCATGATCAGGGCGCGATTGAACAAGACACCGAGGCCGCCGAGAAAAAAGCCCAGGATGGCCAGAAGCAAGAAGCTCCAGATCGGCACATAGCTTACTTCCACCAGCAGCGGCGGCCCGACATGGGTGAGCTGCTCGGTGACCGCGGCGCTCAGGATCGACGCGATGATGACCGCCATATAGGTCCGGTAGCCGAAGGGAAACTGCCGGCGTGTTTCCTCGACGATGAACAGGATCGCCGCCAGCGGTGCGTTGAAGGCGGCCGCAAGACCTGCCGCCGCGCCGGCCGCGAGCAGGCCCTTGTGCTCATCCGGCGAGTGGGGCCGGGAGCGTGCGATTGCCTCTGCGGTCATCGCGCCCATATGGATGGTCGGTCCCTCGCGCCCGAGAACCAGACCGGAGCCAAGGGCCAGCAAACCGCCGAAGAACTTTGCGACCAGCACCGGCACGGGGTGCAGGGGACGTTTGTCCTCCATCGCGCCCTCGATTTCCTGAATTCCGCTGCCGGCGGCTTCCGGCGCGACCCTTTGGACCAGAAAAAAGGCACCGGTCACGCAAAGAGCGGAGATTGCCATCGACACGGCATAGGGCAAAAAGCCGGTGCCGAGCGCGGTTCTGAGCGCGGCGTATTCAGCGAACAGAAACTCCAGGCCGGTGTGAAACCCGGTCGCCAGCGCGCCGACCAGGAGGCCGACGAGCGCGGCCTTCACAAAATAGGCGGCATCCGATTTCGCGGAATATGAACTGGAGGGAACTTGCATGCCGGCGATCCGGTGAGCTGGGGTGATGGGCAGTGCCGGCCGGCGATTCGACCCGCGTCAGCGAGAAGCCTGCAAGGAAAACGCATGGTGCGCAAGGGAGCTGCGGAACGGAAAAACGCGCGGGCTGGCCGCGCGTTTTCTAATCGTTCGAAAGACCCTAGATCACGTGAACCGTGGTGCCGACCCGCACGCGTTCGTAAAGATCCGTGACGTCCTCGTTGCGCATGCGAATGCAGCCGGAGGAGACCGCGTGGCCGATGGTCCAGGGCTGGTTGGAACCGTGGATCCGGTAGAGGGTTGAACCGAGATACATGGCGCGGGCACCGAGCGGGTTTTCAGGTCCGCCGGCCATGAAGGTCGGCAGATCAGGGCGGCGCTTGCGCATCTCCGCGGGCGGACGCCAGTCCGGCCATTCGGCCTTGCGCGTGACCTTGTGCGTGCCGGCCCATTCAAAGCCCGGCTTGCCGACGCCGACACCGTAGCGGCGGGCCGTGCCGTCGCTCTGCACCAGATAGAGATAGCGGGCATTGGTGTCGATGACGATCGTGCCGGCCTTGTGCGGGCCGTCATAGTCGACCACCGTTGGCAGGAATTGCGGTGAGATCTGCCGGGTCTGCGGCTGTTGAACGCGTCGCTGCTGCTGGCGCACCGGCTGCTGGCGCGGCGACCACCAGTTGGCGCGGCGCACCTGGCGCTGCTGTTGCTGCGGTACCTGGCGGAACTGGTAGCGCGTGGCCGTCGACCGGCGCTGCACACGCGGCTGCAGCTGCAGCATCCAGGGTTCGGTCAGATTGGGACTGAGCACGAGAGGCGGCGGCGCGGTCTGGGCAGAGGCCGTGGGAACGCCTGTCAGTCCGGTGGAGACAATCAATGCCCCGGCGATGCCGATCGCCTTGAGAGAAAATGCACGTGAAAAGAACATGGCAGCACTCGCAAACTTGTCATCGACCACGTTCAGCGGATTGAGGCCGTCCTCAAGCCGCCGGTTAACGGATTGGCAAGGATGATAAGTGGCTGTCCTCAGCTAATCGTGAATCCCGCATGGAGAATTCAGGTAATCTTTTCTTATGGTTATTCTTTTCTTGAGGAACAGGCTTAATAAAACGAGAGTCGTGGACCAGTCGTTTGGTTAACGATTTCAACGGGGATTGAATCCTCTGCGCTTTCCAGGATTCCTTGGTTAACGCACGCGCCTGCGGGCATCGCGCAGGACCAGCGGCAGGATCGGCTTTGTCTGCTTTATCGACATGCCGGGCTTGATGCGCGGGTCGTAGAGCATGTTCAAAATGATCTGGTCGAACACGGTGAACCGGCTGTGCCGGGAGGAATCGTTAAAGACGGAATGAACGAGGTCTTCATCGTCGTTCATCGGCCCGAGGCCCTGCAGCAGTTCCTCCACCAGGCAGCGCTTGAACAGGAACTCGCCCTCGTCCGAGACAATCACAGCCGCCGAGCGCTTGATGCCGTTGCGCCCCGAAACGACACGAACGAGACACCGGCCGGGCACGCGAGCGCGGTCGTTCTTGTAGATGTCCTTTTTCACCACTTGCTCATATTGCGCCCGGTCGACGACATAGACCTCGAAATTTGCGGCGGCGGGATCATTGGTGACGTCCGTGGTCAGGCCGCCGATGCGGGTGCCCATTTCCCGCACGAACCGGTGAACCGTGTGCTTGCGGTCCCGGGACGCGAGATTGTGGACATAGAACAGGACCGGGCGGGTGAACTTCTTGACCAGATAGGGGCGCCAGCTCCAGCTGCGGTATTCGAGCCCGAACACGGTTTTTTCAAACCCTTCCAGAAGTTCCTCGGTGGAAAAGGAGCCACTCGCGGCAAGGGCCGGCCGCGAGGTTACCGCGGCGGTCAACAGAAACAGGAAAACCAGGAAACACCGCATAAAAGTCATATCGCTCTAAGCACCGTCTGCAACCATCTTGGCCCTAAAAATCATGGCCTGGGCAGGCGCCTGGCGGGAGTCTGATTTTGGCCGGGCGAGGATAGCCAATGGACCGGGAAGAGGAAAGCCAAGAAACCGTTACCAAAGCGCAAATCGCGCCGCCGGATGAGCCAAGCATCGAAAAAACAATTCCTTAAACTTCGACTGTTATAGCTGGAACATATTGCGAATGAAGGAAGCCTGCAGGGCTGGGGACGGGAGTAGGCATGGCCGCGGTGAAAAGATCCTTTCGAGCGGAGAGCTTGATACGTATGAATGCCGGGGCGAAGGAAGACCCCGCCTTTGCAGAGGAACGCCGTCACCAGGAAGTCATGGCAGAAATCGCTGGCCTGCGCTCCCTGATCAAGAAGGGCCCCGAACAGCAGGGCGCTCTTGACCCGGAAGCCATGAGCGAAAAGTTCATGGCGGAGTTCCGCAAGGAACTGTCCGAAGCCGCCAAGCTGAAGGTCGAACTGGACGCCATTTACGAAGCGATTGCCCAGACCAAGAAGGAAATCGCCACCCTGCACCAGACCACCGGTGCGGAAGGTGAAGACATGACCCGTGTCACCAATGAGCTCGATGCGGTTGTCATCGGCACGGAAGGGGCCACGGAAACCATCCTGTCTGCCGCCGAATTCATTGACGAGACCGCCAACACCCTGTCGGCGCGCATCGACAAGGAAGACGCGGAACTTGCCGGCGACATTCAGGACAAGGTCATCCAGATCTTCGAGGCCTGTAACTTCCAGGATCTCACCGGCCAGCGCATCACCAAGGTTGTCTCGACCCTGCGCTTCGTCGAGGACCGCATTATCCAGATGATGGACATCTGGGGCGGCATCGAGACCTTCAAGGACATCGAAGTCGAGCAGCGCGACCTGAAGGAAGGCGACGCGGCCCTGCTCAACGGTCCGGCGCTGGAAAGCGATGTCGATGTCGCGACCCAGGACGACATCGACGCCCTGTTCGCCTGATCCTTCGCACTTCTGTTCCATTTCAAGAACCCGGCCGGTTGGCCGGGTTTTTTGTTTTTGGGACCCCTTCACCCTTTCGAGCATCATCCCGGCCAAGCGCAGCGCGAGCCGGGATCGGGGAGCCACATGTCTTTGGTATTCAGTGGCTGACGTTCGTCAGGCTCGGGCTCCCCGGTCCCGGATCTCCGCTACGCTGCGTCCGAGATGACGATCGATAGGCTTGGGGGGACGAGATGCGGGTGGGGGGAGACTGCCTTGCGGACAAGGCGCGTTTAGGACTTGCCCTTGATGGATGGACTCGCTACCAAGGCGAGAACAAAGAGTGAATATCGAGGTGGTCATGGCAGACGAACAACCGGCGGCAAAGGTGGAGCGCGATCCGGACACCGGGTTGCTGATGGGAAGCGACGGCAAGGAGCGCTGCTGGTGGCACGGGGGCCTGGACGATTACCAGCGCTACCATGACACGGAATGGGGCTGGCCGGTGGATGAGGACCGGCGGCTGTTCGAGAAGATCTGCCTGGAAGGTTTCCAGTCGGGCCTCTCCTGGCTGACCATCCTGCGCAAACGGGACGCTTTCCGGGCAGCCTTTGCCAATTTCGAATTCGACAAGGTCGCCGAGTTCACCGAGGCCGATGTCGAACGCTGCCTTCAGGATGCCGGCATTGTCCGCCACCGCCGGAAGATCGAATCGACCATCAACAACGCCAGGCGGGCGCTGGACCTGCGCGCCGAATTCGGTTCGCTCGCGGCCTATTTCTGGTCCTTCGAGCCAAAGCCGGAAGACCGCCCGGCACGGATCGACTTCGCTACCGCGCGCACCCTCGGCAAGACGGCGGAAAGCACGGCCCTTTCCAAGGATCTGAAAAAACGCGGCTGGAGTTTCGTCGGCCCGACCACCGTCTATGCCTTCATGCAGTCCATGGGCATGGTCAACGACCACCTCGAAGGCTGCTGCTGCCGGAACGGTGTGGAAGCGGCCAGGGACACGTTTCGCAGACCTGAAAAACGCACTGGATCCTGAGCCGACTTACCCGGCCTGGGACATCAGGGTCTCGTTGAAAATTTTCAGGTCGAATTCTTCTGAAAGAAGTTTGCGCAGCTTTTTCAACTTGGCGGAATTCGGCTGAATGTAGGACAGACGGACATAGTCCTGGGCCATCTTTCCCTGCTGCTCGAAACGGTAGCTCAAAAACCGTTTCCCGGGAACGATCGTGTAGGCATAGGGATCCCGGTAACGGATGTTTTCCATGGCGATTGCGAGCAAGGAAAAGCCGGTCCTTTCCCTGTTCTGGTACTGCCAGACATGCATGATCTCATGGGCAAGCAGGTCCAGGTCATCGACGTTTACGCGCGTCGGAAACCCTTCAGCGAAATCGGCTTTGTAGGAGCCTGTCTTGTAGTAGATGCGATTGTGGATCACCAACGCTTCGGGTTTGCTGCGCAGCGAAACCGCCGCCCTTTCCAACAGTTCCGATTTGGTGAGACCGTAGCTCTCAACGGATTTGGCTGATGCGTAATCCTCGGCAAGAGTGCTCTTGAGCTTGTCGTTTGTGTCTTGTGAGGACTTTCCGGGCGAATAGACTTCAATTTTGTTGGCGTTGAGCTGACCAGAATAGATCTTGGACGCGAAGTTTTTTTCATTGGCTGTCAACGCGCGGCAGCCTGAAAGAGCGAGCGCCAAGCACAGGACGCCCAGCAGAAATTTGAATTGCATTGAAACAGCCCCACCAGAAAAGTCGTAATGACTTGACCTTAGAAAAGATAGGCGGGGACGTTCAATATAAAATTGTGCCGTTGAGGCAGGTCAATTCTCCCGATCCAATCCTGAGCGCGGACGGGCCCGTCTCCTGCGGATTTCACCCGCCGACCTTCGCCTTCAGCGGTGCGAACAGGCGGTTTTCCTTCGAGAACACATAGTCCAGCGTTTCCACCGTGACCGTGTCTGCGCCTTCGTCGATCAGGAGCTGGGCACAGTCGGCGACGGCGTCCTTCGGGCAGAGCACGCTGACATGATGGGCGTCATCGCTGTCGGAAAAGCGTTGCAGGGCGCCAACCTTGCTGACGGACCGCAGCGCCTGGGTGCGGTTGTCGACGACGGCTTTCACCAGTTTGATATTGCGCGCGGCTTCTTCGGCGGCCACGCGGTCCAGGATGGCGCGGGCTGCTGTCAGCGCGGTTGCCGACCAGTCGGCATTGAGCGAGGCGACCAGATTGGCCTGGCTTTTCAGCATGACGCCGTCGGCCAGGATTTTCAGGTTGTTGGCCTGAAGCGTCGAGCCGGTGGTGGTGATGTCGACGATGAGCTCCGCCGAGCCGGCCACGGGCGCGCCTTCGGTCGCCCCGGCGCTTTCCACGATGCGGTAATCGGCAATTCCGTTTGCGGCAAAGAAGGACCTGGTCAGATTGACATATTTGGTCGCGACCCGCAGGCGGCGGCCATGCCGGTTGCGGAAGTCGGAGGCGACATCGGAGAGGTCCGCCATCGTCTCAACGTCGATCCAGGCCTTGGGCACGGCGACAACCACATCCGCCGGGCCAAAGCCGAGCGGTGTGACGATGTGCACGGTGCAGTCCGGGTCGCTGATATTCTCATGTACCAGGTCGAGACCGGTGATGCCGAAATGGACATCGCCGTCAGAGAGCGCCCGGGCAATTTCCGAAGCCGACAGGAACGCGATCTCGACATTCGGCAGCCCCTTGATGGCGCCGCGGTAGTTGCGCGCGCCACCCGGCTGCAGAACCTTGAGCCCGGCCTGGCCGAAAAAGTCACTGGTGTTTTCCTGAAGGCGGCCCTTGGACGGAATGGCGATAATCAGTTTGCTCATGCGTCTACACTCGCTGCAATCCGGTCCAGCCACATGGAAAATCCGATGGCCGGGACATCCTGTTCCGCGCCCAGCAGCGTGACCAGCTTGTCATAGCGGCCGCCGCCGACCAGCGCGCCTTCGACCTTGGTGCTGGCGGCATGGATCTCGAAGACGAAGCCGGAATAATAATCGAGGCGCCGGCCGAAGTCGGCGGCAAAACTCAGCCGGGACGGGTCAATGCCCTTGGCGGCGAGCGCGGAAAGCCGTTGCTCGAAGGCGGCGAGCGGCGTGTCGAGGCCGAGGCTGAAATCCCTGGCGAAATCGCGCAAGGCGCCGGGGGCGGCGGCACCGTCCGCCTTCAGCGACAGATAGGCGGTCAGCGTCTCGGCGGCCTTGTCATGGCCGCGCGCACCGCTGGCCAGAGCCGCCTGTTCCAGGAACCGGTCGGCGATTTCGCTCGGCGTGCGCCCGCCGACAGCGGAAATGCCGGCAATCGACAGAAGGTCCTCGACAACGGCATGGGCGGCTTCCGGATCGGCGCCTTCAAGGGCCGACAGGAAACCGAGACGGACATCGCGGCTGTCATCCTCGGAGGCCGCGCTGCCGGCCATCCGGCCGATGGCGGCGTTCAACCGGTCGGTCTCGCCGAAGAGGTCGCGCAGGCGCCGGCGCCAGACGGTCGGCAAATCGAGCCCTTCCAGAATGGCGGCAAAGATCGTCTCGTCACCGATGCGGATCAGGCTGTCTTTCAGACCGAAGGTTTCCAGGGCCTTCACCGACAGCGCCAGAAGATCCGCGTCGGCTTCGGCCGTATCTGAGCGGCCGAGGCTCTCCGCGCCGAGCTGCGGGATCTCGCCAAGCCCGTCCTGCCGCTGGCGGAACACCGGGCCGTTGTAGCAATAGGCAGCCGGCAGTTTCGCTTTCGCGTCCGCCAGGTGATGACGGCAGACCGGAATGGTGAAATCAGGCCGCAGGCACAGGTCGACACCGTCCGTGCCGCTGGTCAGGAACAGGCGGCGGCGGATGTCTTCGCCAGTGAGGTCCAGAAAGACATCGGCCGGCTGCAGGATCGGCGGACTGACGAGTGCGTGGCCGGCGGCTTCAAACAGCGCCAGCACCGCGTCGATCTTCGCCGGATCCAGTCCGTTCATCTCAGCCGCTCCCATTTGCTCAGGCCTCGCTTGCCCTTTGGCGGTCGTCCGCCTGGCCATCCAGGATGGATTTTACGGTCGCAACCAGGTCGGTCTCTTTCACGGTGATCTGGGCCGGGCGGCTTGCGCGCCAGGTGATGTTGTCGGTGATCTCTTCCGACAGGCGCTTGCCCTCGATCAGGTCCTTGACCTGGATCTCGCCGGCCTCGCGCTCGTCCGAGCCCTGGATTATGGCGACCGGACAATTGCGCCGGTCGGCATATTTCAGCTGGTTGCCGAATTTCTTCCAGTTACCCTGGTACATCTCGGCGCGGATGCCGGCCTGGCGCAGGTCCTGGACCATCTTCTGATACCGGCCGAGCGCGGCGACATCGCCGTCCATGACGGTGACCAGAACCGGGGCGACCACGTCGGCCTTGCCGAGCTTGCCGAGGTTCTTCAGCGCGGTCATCAGGCGGGAAACGCCGATGGAGAAACCGGTCGCCGGCACGTCGCGGCCGGTGAAGCGCTTGACGAGACCATCGTAACGCCCGCCGCCGCCGACGGACCCGAACTGGACGACGTCGCCCTTTTCGTTGGTGACATCAAACAGCAGCTCGGCTTCGAAGACGCAGCCGGTGTAATATTCGAGACCACGCACGACGGACGGATCGATCTTGATGCGATCCTCGCCATAACCGCAGGCCTCGAAAATGCCGGCCATGGTATTGAGCTCGGTCATGCCCTCGTTTTCAAGGGATCCGGTTCCGGAGACGAAGCCGACGATCTGCTCGATCGCCGCAGCGTCCAGCTCAGCCCCCTTGGTAAAGTCGCCGCTCTCGTCCTTGCGGCCTGCGCCGAGCAGCAGTTTCACACCTTCGATACCGAACTTGTCCAGCTTGTCGATCGCGCGCAGCACCGTCAGGCGGCGCCCCTCATGCTCTTCGCCGCCGAGGCCGATCGCTTCCAAAACACCGTCGAGAACCTTGCGGTTGTTGACGCGGATGACATAGTCGCCACGCGGAATTCCGAGGGCTTCCATCGTATCGGCCATCATCATGCACATTTCCGCATCCGCCTGGACGCCGGGGGCGCCGACCGTGTCGGCGTCGAACTGCATGAACTGGCGGAACCGGCCTGGGCCAGGCTTCTCGTTGCGGAACACCCAGCCGGCCCGGTAGGTGCGGTAGGGCAGCTGGATCTCGTTGATGTTTTCAGACACATGGCGGGCGAGCGGTGCGGTCAGGTCGTAGCGCAGGCTCATCCATTGCTCGTCTTCGTCCTGCACGGAAAACACCCCGGCATTCGGCCGGTCGGTGTCGGGCAGGAACTTGCCGAGGCAGTCGGTATATTCAAAGGCCGGGGTTTCGACCGGATCGAAGCCGTATTGCTCGTAGACACCGCGGATCTTGCCGATCATCTCGTCGGTGGCGCGGATGTCCTCGGCAGAGCGGTCAACAAAGCCGCGCGGCAGGCGGGCCTTCAGTTTGTTCGGTTTCTTGGCCATGAAAATCTTAAGGTCGTGGTTCGGCGCCCTGAAAACGCAGGCGTCCAGCGTGGTGATGGTGCCGATGTCCTAGACGAAACAGGCCGCTAGGGCAAGGCAATGCACCAGGTTGACGGCTCGCACGGACATCGTTCACCGATCTTGTCCTGACTGAAGCGCTGATTTCTGATCTCGGTTCCTCCCAGTGTCACCCCGGCCGACCGCAGGGAGAGCCGGGGCCCACTCGTTTCCAGAGTGCTGACGGACCCTGTTGCGCTTCCGGCAACACCGCCCTTGTTTCGACAAGCAGCCCTGCGAGTAGGCCCCGGATTCTGCGCTGTACTTGTCCGGGGTGACACCCCGGTTGACGATGGCTCTGGATCGTAAAAGCAGGCTTTCAAGCGCGAAAACGGGACATCGCCTTGTTTGCATCACAGTTCGGGTTAAAAGGCCTTTGATCAAGGCAGGGTCTGGCGAAAGCTGCGCCGGGGCAACGGGTGGGCGTTCCGACGGATTTCCGCTCTGTCTTTCCTTGTATTTAATCTCTATGGGACTATGGTCCGCGCCAATCGCGGGACACAGGGACCTGCCGGCGGGAAAAGGCCGGCAAAGACGGGCAGAACGGGTAGAAGATGGACAGTGCGGTGCGCATGTCAGACGACAATGCCGGCGAAGGCGGAGCGGAGGCTCAAACGGGCGTAGCGGCGCAGGCCGCCGAGCTGAGCGTCATCCTGCCGAGCTTCAACGAAGCCGCCAACATCCCGATCCTCGTCAACCTGCTGCACACCGCGCTCGCCGGCATCGCCTGGGAAGCGATCGTTGTCGACGACAACTCGCCGGACGGCACCACCGATGTCGCCCGCAAGATTGCGCTGATCGATCCGCGCATCCGTGTCATCCGCCGCATCGGCCGCCGGGGGCTCTCCGGCGCCTGTATCGAAGGCATCCTGGCGTCTTCCGCCCCCTTCGTGGCCGTGATGGACGCCGACCTGCAGCACGACGAGACCATGCTGCCGAAAATGCTGGCGGAGCTCAGGACCGGCGATGCCGATCTGGTGGTCGCCAGCCGCAAGGTGGATGGCGGTACTGTCGGCGAAGGGCTGTCGAAAATTCGCGCCTGGGGCTCCAACATTGCCAATTCGCTCGCCCAGAAGCTCTTGAACGTCACCCTGGAAGACCCGATGAGCGGCTTCTTCATGGTGCGCCGGGAAAAGGCCGAGGCGCTGGCGCCGAAACTGTCGCCGCAGGGTTTCAAGATTCTTCTCGATCTGGTCTCCAGCGCCAAGGGCTCGCTCCGGATCAGGGAACTGCCCTTCACCTTCCGCGAGCGCCAGCATGGCGAGAGCAAGCTCGACACACTGGTCACCTTCGACTATTTCGGGCTGCTGCTGGCGAAATATTTCGGCGACGTCATATCCGTGCGCTTCCTGATGTTCGGCCTCGTCGGCGCCAGCGGTCTCGTGGTGCACCTGGTCGCGCTGCGCCTGTTCCTGCTCGGCGGGCTGGACTTCAACATGGGCCAGACGGCGGCGTCCTTTGTCGCCATGACCTCGAATTTCTTTCTGAACAATCAGCTGACCTATCGCGACCGGCGCCTGCGCGGCGTTCAGGCGGTGATCGGCCTGTTGACCTTCTATGCCGTCTGTTCGGTCGGCGTGCTCGCCAATGTCGGCGTCGCCAACCTGATCTATGCCGATCCCAGCTACTGGTGGTTCGCCGGCACGGCCGGGGCGATCATGGGCGCGGTCTGGAACTATGCCGCGAGCTCGGCGCTGACCTGGCGCAAGTCCTGAAGGTCCGGCGTGACGACGACAGAGCCTAGAGCCGAGCTTCCGTTTTTCCTGCGCCCGGCCGGCCTGGCTCTGCTGGTTGGCCTGCTGACGGCGTTGAAGATCTTTGCCGCGTCCAATGCGCATTTCGTCGAGGACGAGGCCTATTACCGGATCTGGGGGCTTTATCCGGCGCCCAGCTATTACGACCATCCGCCGATGATCGGCTGGTGGATCGCGGCAGGCCAGGCACTCTTCGGCGACACGGTCTTTGCCGTCAGGGCGATGGTGATCGGCTCCGGCGTGATCGGCTCGCTGGCGCTGTGGCGCACGGCTTTGCTGCTCTTCGACCGCAAGGTTGCCGGCTGGGCGGTGCTTTTTCTGAACACCTCTCTTCTGGTCGGCATCGGCGGCATCCTGGCAACACCCGATGCGCCGTCGGTGCTGTTCTGGGGGCTGAGCCTCTGGGCGCTGGCTGAACTTTCCGAATCAAGAAACGCCAACTGGTGGCTGGTTGTCGGCCTGATGGCCGGGCTCGGACTGCTGGCCAAATATTCAGTCCTGTTCCTGGGCGCGGGCATCGTGCTCTGGCTGGTGTGGGTGCCGCAGGCGCGCCGCTGGTGGACCAGCTGGCAGCTCTGGGCCGGCGGGTTGATCGCCGTTCTCTGCTTCGCGCCGGTGCTCTACTGGAACCACCTGCATGACTGGGTCAGCTTCTACAAGCAGTTCGGCCGGGCAGGCTCGGGCGGCTTCACCTTTAAATATATCTTCGAGTTTCTGGGCGCGCTGATCGGGCTGATGAATCCGCTGATCGCGGTGCTGGCTGTGCCGGGCGCTGTGATCCTGGCAAGGCGCTTCAGGAACCACGACAACGCGGCTTCCCTGCTGCTGCTGACCGTGCTGCCGTTCCTCGCCTATTTGCTTTACCATTCGCTGCATGCCCGCGTTCAGGCCAATTGGCCCGCGCCGCTGTTCCCGGCTTTCGCCATGATGGCGGCCGTGTTCGTGGCCGGTCTTTCCGCCGCGAAGATGCCTTGGACCCGGCTGGCGCAGGCGGGCGTGCTGCTCGGCCTGATCGTCGCGATTGTCGTGCAGCTGCATGCGGTTTGGCCGATCACGGGAACCCTTGCCCGCAAGGACCCCACCTTCCAGCTTCGCGGCTGGCCGGAGATCGGCGCCGAGCTTAAAGAAATCGCGCATCGAGAAGGGGCGGGCTTCGTCGCGACCTCCAGCTACGGCCTCAACGGCCAGCTCGATTTCCTTTTGAAGGATACCGTTCCGGTGGTTCAGGTGACAGAGCGCATCCGCTACATCATGGCCGGCGATCCGGACCTGTCGCTGTTCGACGGGCCGGGGCTTTATGTGGCGGTCGAGCGCCGCGACAAGGCGGACGAATTGCAAGACAGCTTCGGCCAGGTCAAGCCGATTGCCGAGCTGACGCGGACCGTCAAGGGGGTTCCTCTGGAGACACTGGTGGTCTACAGGCTGGGCGGCCGGATCGGTCCGGTATTCGAGCCGATCGCGGACAGATGACTGGCAGCAGAGATCGCCTTCATTAAACAACTGACTTGCAATGCTTCTCCGAATGCCGCAGGGATTATGACCGATTAGTCAGTTTGTCCGGTCCGTCCGCGGAATTATATGAAGCGTATTACACTTGGTGCCCTTGATTACGGTCTGGCCTTCGGGGTCGACCGCGCCCTGCGCGAGCTTGTCGAGCAGGGGCGCTTGAGCGCGCTCGGGGCCATGGTGACCACGGATCTGTGGCCGCGTGAATTCCGTCCTCTTCAGGATACGGTTCAAAAAGTTGGCGACCGCGCGCTCTTCGGCGTGACGCTGGCCTTCAGCGGCGACCGGGTGTCGCCGGTCAGCGGCCGCATGCAGGACACCTATGGCGACCGCATGTTCACGCGTGAGCAATTGCAGCGCCGTGCTTTGTTCCGCCTGCTGCCCGACGAGCTGCTTCTGGAAGAGGCCCAGGCACAGTTGGCCCGCTACAGCGTTCTGATGAAAAGGCAGCCGGATTTCGTTGCCGTGCGCGAAGGCCTGCTGGCCCGAACCTCTCTGGCGCGGCTGGTGTTCAAGGCCATTGTGCATGCCGATTACGACAGGCCCCCGCTGGTGATCTCGCCGGTGCGCTCCGGTCTGAAACCGATGCGCCTGGCGCATTTGGCGAAATCCTACGGCTTGAAGATGCTGCCAAAGGCCGATCCCCTGCCGGAAACCGAGGATCCGGAAGAGCTGCAGCGATTGTTGCACAACCATTTTGACGGCATGAGCGACCGGAGTTTCGTGGCGGCCATTCCGGGGCAGCCGGACGACCGCCTGAGGCGCGAAGAGCCGCGCCGCAAGGTTGCCATCAGGGAATGTCAGTATGAGGTGCTTGCCAGCGACAGATTCTTCCATACGCTGGAAAAGAAGGACGTGTTCCTGAATTGAAACGAAAAAACGGTCCTGCGGGGAACAGGACCGTTTTTCGTGGAGGTCTGGAAGGGGGGAGGGGCAACCCCGCTTCCATGTCCTTTGATATAGGGTTATTTTGCTCCATTGCACGTGATGAGGATCACAAGTTTTCCTGTTGATCCGCTTTTTCACATGCAGCGCTCTAGGCAGGGGGTCGGTGTGGCGGAAATTAAAGACTTTTTGAGAAACAGCTTTTCTTTGGAGGGGCTGGACCCCGAGCTGGCGGTCGGCTTGTCGCGCCTGGCACGGCCGATGAAAATTGCCGCGGGCACGATCCTGTTCGAAAACGGCGACCCTGGAAACGGCTGTTACGCCGTCTTGGAAGGCTCGCTCAAGGTGGCGCTTCTGTCGGTGGAGGGCGATGAGCAGCTTCTGGCCGTGCTCGGTCCCGGCGATCTCGTCGGCGAACTGGCCCTTCTGGACGGGCGCCCGCGCTCGGCAACGGTCAGTGCGCTGAAGGAAGCCCAGCTCGCTTTCATCGACAAGGCCGCATTCCAGCGCTTCGCCGATGAAAACCCGGCGGTCTACCGCCATATGCTGTCGATTGTCGGCAAGCGCCTGCGTCACGCGAATGACGTGCTCGCCGCGCGCTCCTTCTTGCCACTGCCGGGCCGGGTCGCCCAAACCCTGCTGCAATTGTCGGAAACCTTTGGCAAGCAGCTCGATGATGGCCGGTTGCTGATCCACTACAAGCTCAGCCAGGCGGATATTGCCAACATGGCCGGCGCCGCGCGCGAGAATGTCAGCCGTGTGCTCAACGACTGGAAACGCGCCGGCACCATCAGCCGCATCTCCGGCTATTACTGCATTGAACAGATCGAGTTCCTGGAACAGGCCTCGACGCTTTAGGGGGCGGAGTCTTGCAGACCTTTTCCAAGCACTCGGACATTCGACACATTCAGTGGTCATCCCCGACTTGATCGGGGACCCAATCACCACCAGAGCTCTTATGGATTTGGTGCTAAGGGCGCCGCAAGTTCACAGACACCTGTGCAATTTGGTGCCGGGTTGAGAGGCCAATAGATCCCCGATCAAGTCGGGGATGACCACCGAGGTGAGGCGAGTTTAGTTGCTTCCCACCATCACCGCCCTTTGCGTCCCCACAAGAATACTCGCCAGCGTCTGGGTGTTGAGACTGTCCAGAAACGCCTCAGCCGCCCGGGCCATGGCGCCTTTCAGGGCGCAGCGGGGCAGGAAGGCGCAAGACGTCTCCGTGTCCGGTTTCAGGCAGGCGACGACACCGAGATCCGGCTCGATCAGGCGGACCACGTCGCCGAGCCGGATCTGCTCCGGCGCCTTAGCCAGCCGGATGCCGCCACCGCGCCCGCGGGTCGTTTCCAGGTAACCGCCCTTGGCCAGATGGGCGACGATCTTCATGACATGGGACTTCGCCAGTCCGAGCTGCGTCGACAATTTTTCGACGGTCTGCGGTGCGTCCGACTGGCCGGCGGCCATCAGGATCCTCAAGGCAAAATCGCTGGCCTGACTAAGGCGCATGGCTGCATCCCGTAAAACATTCATCTTAGATGTTGATTTTAGCGCGGGCCTGTGTCACTTAAAAGATGCATCTTAAATGAATGTTTGGAGGCGGCGATGGAAGCCCGTGAAACTTCGGAACATCGGTACAAGCTCAAGCGCCGGGTCGCGCCCGACACAGGCGACCGGCTGCAGCGCTACGAGCTGATTGACGAACAGGTGATCCATATCATGGTGCACACGTTCTACGGCTGCATCCGCGAGCATCCGCGTCTCGGCGAGATCTTCGAGCGCCGGCTCGCCGGCCGCTGGGACGAACATCTGCCCAAGATGGAAGCCTTCTGGCAGTCGGTGCTGATGAAGAACGGCGCCTATAAGGGCAAGCCGGTGCCGGCCCATCTGAAACAGAAGGAACTCGTCAGTGCCGACTACGCCGCCTGGCTGTCCGTGTTCCGGCCGGTGATCCGCGAATTGTTCGTGCCGGATCTCGCCGACGAAATCATCGCCGTCGCCGAACGCATTGCCCAGAGCCTCTGGCTTGCCACCTTCGGCACGCCCGGGGCAAACCCGCCCGCCGAACTCTTCTCGCAACACTCTGACTGGAGCGGATCATGCTGGTAACCGTCGTCCTTGTCGCCGAAGCCCTCGTGGCCGTCTGGTTCACAGTGTTCTCGCTGATGCTGATGTCCATGTATCTGGACAGCCGCGACATGCCCCTGCCCAAGCTGGATATCGCCGGCCGCACACTGATCGGCAGCGCCAAGCTGGCCTTTGTCACCGGCATGGTTGCGCTTGCCGTCATGACCGTTCTTGAAATCAAGGCGATCAGCTGATCGCCCTCCGAAGGAGCTATCCAATGTCCACCTCGAACCTTCTCAGCCGCGGTCTGCCCATCCTTCTGATCTGGATCGCGGCGCCGCTGCCGCTCTGGATCATGGCCGTTCTGATGATGGTGATCTGAGCGGAAAGATCTTGTGCTCGCCGCGCCTCCGGGTAGTCTTCCTGTCTGAATCGGAAAGAGGGGATCAGGCGTGAGCGACGACAAACCAACGGGCGAGCTGACATTGCGCACAATGGCCATGCCGGCCGACACCAACGCCTCCGGCGACATTTTCGGCGGCTGGGTGCTGTCGCAGATGGATCTGGCGGGCGGCATCGCCTCCGGTCAGCGCGCCGAGGGGCGGGTGGTCACCATCGCGGTCGACAAGATGAAGTTCATCCGACCGGTCCATGTCGGCGATGTCCTATGCGTCTATACCAGCGTCGGCCGGGTCGGCACGTCGTCCATGGAAATCAAGATCGAGGCCTGGGCCCTGCGCCATCGCTACGGCCACCGGGAAAAGGTCACCGAGGCGATCTTCACCATGGTCGCCGTCGACGACAGCGGCAAACCGCGCCCGGTGCCCACCCAGCACTGAGGTGTTTGGGTCGTCTCTTTCATCGCAGCTTGGCCTCACCCGGCGGCGTCCTGCTTAGGAGCGGCGTCTCGAAAGCCGAGTCACAAGTGGTGGAACAAGCGGCCGCTCCTTCGAGACGGACCTGACGGTCCTCCTCAGGATGACGTCAATGGGTGCGGAAAAGGTCTTGTTGAAACGGCTTTTACTGAATTGTTTCAGCGACCCTCCCGTTGCAGGGAAGTCTTGAGGCCTGGTTTCCCGCGCTAGCTACACCCAACAGCGTCATCCTGAGGAGCCGCGAAGCGGCGTCTCGAAGGACGGGCCGCTTGTTCCAACCGTGCAGCCGGTCCTTCGAGACGCGCGCAGGCGCGCCCCTCAGGATGACGCCGAATGCGTGGTTGCTCCTATAGATCGAAGTGCTGGCCTGCCAAAAACTCAGGAAAGCCGACCCGACCGCTGCCGGTTGAGAATGTCGGCGAAGAGATCCTCGTCGACCGCGCAGGTGCAGCCATTGGCCCAGAGTTGCAGCAGGCCTTTGAGGCGCTCGAGCCTGGCATCATGGCTGAGCGGGGCTTTGTGGCGGGGCAGGCCGCCGAGAATGCGCAAGGTCCGGATCCGCGACAAAACGCAGTCTTCCGCTGCCTTGCGCCAGATATCGTCGCTGGCAAGATGTGGCTGGTCGTCCAGCCGGTTCTCGATCAGATCTGCCGCACGTCCGGCAAACGGGTCCTGAGACAATTAATCCTCCATCGGTTGCCCGAGGAGGACTGGCGCATTGAAGAAAACCGCTTGATTGCCGAAGCGCCCCAATAGGATCGATCCGGCCGCATCCCTGTTGCGGAAACCACCTTGCCCGGTCGGCAGGTTGGCGAGGGCGCCAGCCCTTCTCTTGATGATGGCGCGCTTATGCCACGACACAGGATGCTTGGCAAGTCCCCCGGCGCATGGCACATCTACTTGAACCGCATGACCGGAGACCTTCATTGCTGGACCGATCCGCCTTGCATCACAGCCGGCCGCTGGTGCCGATCCTGCTGGCCTTCTGCGCCTGTTTTATCGACGTCGTGTGTATTCTCGGCCTGTTCCACACCTTCACAGCCTTTATCACCGGCACGCTTGTGGTTCTGTGCACCGAAGTGTTTCACAAGGGCGACAACGCGGCATTGAAGGTCTTCGTGCTGGCGATGTTCCTGGTCTCCACCCTGTTCTGGTACACAACCGTCAGCCGCCTGATCCAGGCAAAAAGGGTCAGCGTCGCGCAGTTGTTCACCCTCGAGGCCGCACTTGTGGCGGGCTTCATGCTGGTGGCGGGGCTGGGCGATCCGCAAGCGGCAGGACCGCTGGGAAGCGTGACGCTGATTGCCGTCGGCCTGTCGACTGTGGCCATGGCGCTGCAGAACGTGATCATGCTGACGCTTCTGAACCGGCACGTGCCGACCACCATGATGACAGGCAACTCCCTGAAACTGGTGCTTGGCATTGCCGATTATTTCCAGCATCCGGAGACCCGGGCCGACAGCCGCGCCAGGATCGTGCATCAGGCCCTGGTCATCGCGGCCTTCGCCACCGGTGGCCTGCTGGCCAGCCTGCTGATGACGCTCGCCGGTTTCTGGGCGCTCGCGGTGCCGGTCGCTGTGCTGCTGCTGCTTGCGGCAGTGCAACCTTTGGCCGGTGACGCGGCGGAGTGATCACGGCTCAGCTGCGCCGGTCAAAATCGACCATGCCGTCCACCAGATGAATGCGCCGCGCCATGCGGGCGGCGAGCTCCAGGTCGTGGGTGACGGCGATCACCGTGGTGCCCTGCCGTTCGACGATCTTCTGAAGGCTTTCGAAGACCTGCTCGGTCGCGGCTGAATCCAGGCTTCCGGTCGGCTCGTCCGCCAGGATCAGGTCCGGCGAATTGGCAAGCGCCCGGGCAACGGCGACCCGCTGGCGCTGACCGCCCGAGAGCTGCTCCGGCCGCCGGTGCAGGAACGCCTCCAGGCCGAGATCCGCAAGCAGCCCCCTGGCGTGCTCCTCCTGCGCCTTGCGGGACAGTTTGCCAAGCCGCTGCATCGGGATCAGCACATTGTCGAGCGCGGTGAATTCCGGCAGCAGGAAGTGGAACTGGAACACGAAACCGAGTTTTTCCAGCCTCAGATGCGCCATCTCGGCGGAGGACAGATCATGGGTCGGGCTCCCGCCGATCCGGACCTCGCCCTTCGTCGGCCGGTCGAGCAGACCGAGCAGGTAGAGCAGGGACGACTTGCCGGATCCGGACGGACCGGTGATGGCGACGAACTCGCTCTCGCCCACCGTGAAGGTCACATCCTTGACCAGCGTCACCGGCACAACGGCGGGCAGGATGCGGGTGAGGCCGCTGACCTCCAGCAGCGGGGTGTCCGCTTTCGGTTGAGGTGCCGCACTCATGTCGCCCCCCGGATGATGTCGACCGGATTGAGCCGGGCGGCCTTGCGCGCCGGCAGCAAGCCGGCAATGGCGGAGGAAAACAGCGCCAGCAGGCAGGCAATGACGTAGTGATAGACGGAAAAGTGGATCGGCAGGCGTGTCATTTCCACGTCGGTCGTCAGCTCGAATTTTACGGTGGCGAGATAGCTCGACAGGGCGAAGCCGAGACAAGACCCGGCAATGGCACCGAGCACGCCGATCACCAGGCCCTCCAGCACGAAGATCCGCTGGATATCGCCTTCCGGAAAGCCGAGCGATTTCAGGATGGCGATGTCCTTGGCCTTTTCATGCACGATGGTGGAGACGATGTTGTAGATGCCGAAGCCGGCCACCACCAGGATCGCGCCGACCACCGTGTACATGATCACGTTGCGCACGAAGAAGGCCTCCATCAGGCCCTCATTGGCCTCTTCCCAGGAAACCGCCTTGTAGCCGAGCTGACGTTCGGCTCGCGCCGCAACCTCGTTGGCGTCCTTGATCCTGTTCAGGTGAATGGAAATCGAATTGATGATGTCCGGTTTTTCCAGAAGGATCTGCACCGCCTTCAGCGGCGCATAGGCAAGGCCTTCGTCGCTGGTGGTGATGCCGGTGTGAAACAGGCCGACGATCTTGAACCGCTTGGCGACGCCATTGGCCGAGGTCAGCGTCACCGTGTCGCCGAGGTCCGCGCCCAGCCGGCTTGCTGCCTTGTCGCCGATCACCAGTCCGTTCGAGGTTGTGTCCAGGTCGTTGAAGGACCCGAGCCGCATGTCCTCGCCGATCTTTGAGACGGCCAGCTCCCGGCGCGGCACCACCCCGATCAGGGTCAGGCCAATGTCCTGCCCACTGTAGCGCAGCACCGCCTGGCCGCTGAGGCGCGGCGCCAGCATGCCGCCCACCCAGTCACGCAACGAGGCCAGCGCCTCGGTCGGGTTGCGGATGCCGCGCAGGTCTTCCTTGGGGCGGAGGCCGTGAAAGACGACGGCATCGTATTTGAGGCTGGCGGGTTGATCTCTGGGCGCGCGTTGTTCGTCAAGGATCTCGACATGGGGAATGGCCTCGATCAGGGTCGCCATGAAATCGCGCTGCGAACCCTCCATCAGGCTGGCCATGGCGACGGAAAAGCCGACACCGAGCGCAACGCCGAGCGTTGAGACAACCGTCTGCCGCAGCCTGTTGCGCACGTGGGTCGCCGCGATCCGGAGCAGCAGGATCATGGCCGCGCTCCGGTCTCCGGCTGCACTTTATCGCCCTCCGTGAGCGTTGCGTCGAAGGGAAAAACCACACGGGCATCCGTGCCTAAACCACCCAGAACCTCAACGGCACGGGTGCCGCGGATGCCGGTCTGAAGCGTCTCCAGACGGACCTGATTGTCTTCACCGATCATCTGCACTTTCGAGCCATCAAAGGCGGCCAGCGGCAGCAGCAGGGCGTCGGTCTTTTCGGCCGTGACGATGTTGATTTCCGCCGTCATGCCGATCCTGAGCGGCGTGTCCTCGGGCAGATCCAGATAGACGCGATAGTTCTTCAGGACCGGATCGCCCTTGGGCGTGATCCGCGAGACCTTGGCCGTCAGCTCCCGGTCCGGGAAGGCGTCGGCCTTGATCAGGGCGGTCTGGCCCTCGGCGACCTTGGGAATGTCCTCTTCATTGACCTCGGCAACCAGCTGCAGCGGGCTGGGCTGGCCGATCCAGAACAGGATCTCGCCGGGTTCCGCCACCTCGCCGACCGCGCCGTCCTGGCGCAGCACCATGCCGTCCATCGGCGCGACAATCCGATAGTCGCGCAGCCGTTCCTTCTGGGCGGCGATCATGGCATTGACCCGGACCAGCTCGCTTTGCGCCTTGTCATAAAGCTGCTGGCTGACCACCCGGCGTTCCAGAAGCTGCTGGGCCCGCTCCCGGTCGGACTGGGCCAATACCTGCCGGGCTTCCAGTTCGGCGAGGGTCGCCCTTGCGTCGCCGCTGTCGAGTTCGGCCAATTGATCGCCCTGGGCAACTTCCTGCCCCTCGCAGCCGCACAGAGAAATGATCCGCTCGCGGATGATGCTGGTGACCTTGGCCCAGCGGACCGGTTCCACCACGGCGGTGGCATAGACGACTTCGGCTGCCCGGCCGTTGTAAGGCGCAACCACCTCGACCTTTTGCGGGCGGGCCGTCCACCAGTTCCAGCCGCCAATGCCGGCAGCGAGCAGCAGGACGAGACCCAGAATTTTCATCAACCGCATGACGCACTTCTCCCATTGGCCGTGAGCATAGCCTCTCATAGGTGGGACGCCATGGCCTGGATCAAATCCGTAAATATGCGGAGGATTTCGCCTCAGTAATGTGGCGGCTTTTCGACGTGGTGGCCAGGCAGGACATTGTCCATCAGCTCTTCCACCTGATCGGTCATGTTGGCCAGAAGCCGGGTCATACGCTCGATCTTGCGCGCCTGGTCCACGACCACCGCGTTGAGTTCGTCGATGGTGTTGGTGGCGTGGGCAAGATCGATTTCGAGTTTTTCCAGACGGGCTTCGTGATCGTCTGACATGCCTGTCTCCTGGATCGCTGGCGGGCGTGTATTGCGGGGCCACATATAGGCCTCTCGCGCGGAAAGCACAATTCAGGAAGAGGAGCGGAAAAAGGCTTCAGCCGAAACAGTCATGGCTCCAGACCTGCTGGGTTTCCACTTCCTTCGGCACGCCCGGAGGCTGCGAGATCTCGATCTGGAAATAGAGGATGAAGCTGGACAAGGCCGGCCCGTCCGGATGGGCTTCACGCCAGTGCCCGCACAGATACCGTCCATAGGCGAGCGCCAGGGTCTGCGGCACATCCTCATAGGTCTGGTCTTCCAGCTGGGACAGGAACTTGCGCCAGCGGTAATTGGCATAGACCTTTGAAACGACCGCCGGTTTCTCAAAGTCCGCCAGTCCCGGCCTGTCATGATAGACATCGACGATGGTGCCGTCGGTGAGTTCGCCTTCGATCACCGGCCAGGGACTGGTCATTTCCGGATAGGGTGCGAACATGGTCCAGTTCTGGTAAAGCCCAAGCGCCTGACGCACCATTCTAAATCCGTCCGGCAGCGTCACGCCGCTTCCTGGCAGGGTCGAGACGTTCTGAACGGTGATGAACACCAGGAAGAGGCCCGCGAAGACCTGCGTGACCGGGCCGAAGCGCTGCGGGACCAGGCGCCAGGGCAGCCATCTCGCCGTGAAGCGCGACAGAAGCGGTCGGTTGCGCCCGACCCAGCCATAGCACCGGTCGCCGATCGCCTGAACCAGGCTGCGCCTAAGCAGCCAGCCGAGCGGAAAGAACACAGGCGAGGTTCCGGCAAGCGCGGCCAGCGCCCCGGTCTTGAAGTGGCGGCATTCGCCCTCGCTCACCACCCAGGAGTTCTGGCGTTCCAGCTCCGCGCCGATCTCGGCATCGTCCTGGGCCGGCCGCACGGGCGTGTCGCCGAGGAACAGAAAGACACGCAGCAGCTGGCAGGACTTCTCACAGAAATCGCAGCCCCGGTCGTACCAGATCGTCAGTTGCCCTTGGCAGCGCAGCGGCAGCCAGCCGGCCAGCTTGTCCCACATCCAGCCCGGCATGAAGGTCAGGTTCATGATGATCGAAATGAACGGAAAAAAGCCGATTTCGAGAAACAGCAGGAACGACAGATGCATGGTCATGAAGGCCAGCATGAAGATCGTCCGCAGCGTGCGGTGGAAGATCGGCGAGAAGATCAGGAACGGCCCGACCAGTTCCAGCGCGTAGACATAGTAGGTGAGACCGGCCATCAGCTCGTGGAACTGCCGGAACCAGAGCGCGAACGGGGTCACCAGGTAGTCGAGCTGCAGGGCGTAATGGACCGCCGTGCCGTCCTGATACCAGATCGGATGGGTTTTCAGGAGCGCGCTGAAGAAGTACATCGACATGCCCTGAAGCAGCAGGGCCATTGTCGCCATCGTGAAATAGTCGTTGCCGGTGAAACGATTGGTCCGGTCCAGGGCGGCGTCCACCGAACACCGCGCGCCAAGCGGCAGGAACATCGCCCAGAACAGCATCAGCAGCGCCAGATTGTCCTCGCCGGACAGGATGAAGGTATTGCGGTTCTGCACCGACAGCATCAAAAGCCAGGAGATCGCTGTCATGGCACGCGTGCGCCAGCCGACCAAGAGACCGATTGCGGCGAACCCTGCCAGGACGAACAGCAACGCCTGGAACCAGGCCGCCCCATTGGCCAGATGCAGCGACCAGGTGGTGATGTAGAGATGATCAATCTGCACCGACCGTGGCATGATCCCGGCATCGGTATAGTGGCTCACCAGATCGCGGGAGCGCATCGCGAGATCGATCAGGATATAGACACCGAGCAACACCCGGAACAGCGCCAGCGTGCGCAGGTCGATGCCGAAGATGGTTCTAAGGGGTGCCAAATGTGTGCGGATTGGCTTCATGGGCTGGCTGGCACGACGGTTCGGTCTGAGATCCTAACGGGTTTCGCTATCGTGCCTTGGTATGGTTAACAAACCACACGCCATGACGGGATGCTAGGGTGTGAGCCTTGCCGAAGCGGCCAGCAGCTTTCGTTCTGCTTGCGAGGCAACCTCGGCCCGCGGGGACTCCGAGCTCCCAGCTCGGGGCGTCAGGAACTCGCCAGCAGTAACGCTAAACTTATCTTAAGTTGCAATGCTTATATGTCCTGACGGGTCGATTGTGGTGAGGGTGTCATGGCGCAGAAGCAGTCTTTCGGCAAACGCGGGCAGTCTGGAAATCGGCCGGCCGCAAATCCTGCCGGCCGTCCGAAGCCGTTTCACCAGGCAATAGAAGAATACAAGGATCCTGCGGCGGCGAGCTTCGTTGCCAACCGTCCCTGGCCGGCCGCCGCTGCGGCCGGGATCACCCTGACACTCACCGGCGGACTGTTCCTTACCGGTGCGGGCAAGGGCGTGCTTTCCCTCGCCGTCATTCCGGTCATGCTCCTGGTCGGCTATCTAATGTACCTGCAGTTCCGGGGGCTGCAGGCGCAGATGCAGGACGATGAAGAGCGCATCAAGCGTGCCATCAGCGCAAAATATCCGCTGGTGCCGGTCCTGGGCATGATTGCGGGCCTTGTCTATTTCATGGTGAGCGAACAGCAGGACTTCAGCGACATTGCCGCCTATGACTGGTCGGGCATCTTCGGCCTGCGCACGGATATCGAAGCGGACGAGCCTCTTTCCGCCACGCTCCTCGAAACAATGGCGACCTTTGGTGGCGCAGGCCTGGTCGCGGCGTATCTCTGGTACAAGGCCGGACAATATTTCAGCGACAGGTCCTAGAGCGGTTTTTCGGTCACTCTGGTCCCTTCAGCCGATGACCAGTTGATCGGTGAAGCGTGCCGCGACCCAAGACGCGGTGCATCGGGCTGGCCGCACAAAGCCAGAATGATGGGCGGAGCGCCATGCAAAAAGGGCGGCCCGAGGGCCGCCCTTTCCGGTAAGTTTGTGAGCTTTGGGCTTCTTAGAAGCCCATGCCGCCCATGCCGCCCATGTCGCCGCCCGGCATGGCCGGACCGGAGTCTTTCTTCGGCAGCTCGGCAACCATGGCTTCGGTGGTGATCAGCAGGCCTGCGACGGAAGCAGCGTCCTGAAGAGCCGTGCGCACAACCTTGGTCGGGTCGATGATGCCGGCTTCGATCATGTTGACGAATTCTTCGGTCTGAGCGTTGAAGCCGAAGGTGTCGTCGTCGTTTTCCTGGATCTTGCCGACCACGATGGAGCCTTCGACACCAGCGTTTTCAGCGATCTGACGGATCGGAGCTTCCAGAGCGCGCAGGACGATCTTGATGCCGGCTGCGATGTCGGCATTGTCGGAAGCCAGAGCCGCGACAGCCTTTTTCGCACGCAGCAAAGCCGTGCCGCCACCCGGGACGATGCCTTCTTCAACGGCAGCGCGGGTTGCGTTCAGAGCGTCGTCAACGCGGTCTTTTTTCTCTTTCACTTCGATTTCGGTCGCACCGCCGACGCGGATCACGGCAACGCCGCCTGCGAGCTTGGCGAGACGCTCCTGGAGCTTCTCACGGTCGTAATCGGAAGTGGTTTCCTCGATCTGGGCCTTGATCTGGCCAACGCGACCTTGGATGTCGTCCTTGGAACCCGCACCATCGACGATGGTGGTGTTTTCCTTGGTAATGGACACCTTCTCGGCGGTGCCGAGCATGTCGAGGGTGACGTTTTCCAGCTTGATGCCGAGGTCTTCGGAAATGACGGTACCGCCGGTCAGGATGGCGATGTCTTCCAGCATGGCCTTGCGGCGATCGCCGAAGCCCGGAGCCTTGACAGCAGCGATTTTCAGGCCGCCGCGCAGCTTGTTGACGACGAGGGTCGCCAGGGCTTCGCCTTCAACGTCTTCTGCGATGATGAGCAGCGGACGGGAGGACTGAACCACGGCTTCCAGGATCGGCAGCATGGCCTGCAGGTTGGAGAGTTTCTTCTCGTGCAGCAGGATGTACGGCTTTTCGAGGTCAGCCAGCATCTTGTCGGCGTTGGTGACGAAGTACGGGGACAGGTAGCCGCGGTCGAACTGCATGCCTTCGACGACTTCCAGCTCGGTCTCGAGAGACTTGGCTTCCTCGACGGTGATCACGCCTTCGTTGCCGACTTTCTGCATGGCTTCGGCAATGTCCTTGCCGACCTGCTCGTCGCCGTTTGCGGAGATGGTGCCGACCTGGGCCACTTCAGCGGAGGTGGTGATGGTCTTGGACGCAGCGGTCAGGGCCTTGACGGCTTCGGCAGCAGCGAGATCGACGCCGCGCTTCAGGTCCATCGGGTTCATGCCGGCGGCAACAGCCTTGGCGCCTTCGCGGACGATGGACTGGGCCAGAACGGTTGCGGTGGTGGTGCCGTCGCCAGCGATGTCGTTGGTCTTGGAAGCCACTTCGCGCACCATCTGGGCGCCCATGTTTTCGAACTTGTCTTCGAGTTCGATTTCCTTGGCAACGGAAACACCGTCCTTGGTGATGCGCGGTGCGCCGAAAGCCTTGTCGAGAACGACGTTACGGCCTTTCGGGCCGAGGGTCACTTTGACGGCGTTTGCCAGGATGTCCACGCCGCGCAGCATGCGCTCGCGGGCGTCGGAGGAGAATTTTACTTCTTTAGCAGACATGTGGTCGTCTCACTTATTCTGGAATGATGTTGAGATCAGAAGCGGTTCGCTGGATTAAGCGATCACGCCCATGATGTCGGATTCCTTCATGATCAGGAGGTCTTCACCGTCGATCTTGACTTCGGTGCCGGACCACTTGCCGAACAGGACGCGGTCGCCTGCCTTGACGTCGAGGGCGACGATCTCGCCATTGTCCTTACGGGCACCGGTGCCGACAGCGATGATCTCGCCTTCCTGCGGCTTTTCTTTCGCGGTGTCCGGAATGATGATGCCGCCTGCGGTCTTCTCTTCAGAGTCTACGCGGCGAACAACGACACGGTCGTGCAGTGGACGAAATGCCATAAGACTGTTTCCTCTCATGAGCGCGCCCCACGCAATAGGCAGCGCGCGAGACATGATTTCTAGGTTGACTTGATACGAAGGACCCTGCCCTTCGCAGCGTGTTAGCACTCCCTTGAGGCGAGTGCTAACAGCGCCATGGATTTATGAAGCCGAGCCCGTCTTGTCAATGCTTTGTGACGAGAATTTAATCGGGAAAAATGGCTGCAGCCGGTTTGGACCGGCCGCTTAAAGCCCGAAGCCTGAGTTCTCAGGCGCAATCACACTGAGCAATCAGTTGGTGCCGGTAACCGAGAAAGGCAAGGTGAAGCTGGACTGGCCGCCGCCGACTTCGTCCTGGAACTGGGCTTCAAGCTGGTAGTCGCCTGCCGGAAGACCGCTGAACTGGAAGGTCAGAGCAGCGGAAAGCTCGCGCTTTTTGGTGCGGCCGCTGCCGGTGAAGGTCGCGAAATTGTCCTGTTCGGCCAGCACCTGACCGGACAGGTTGAGCAGGCGGAAGCTGGCTGTCAGCTGGTAGGCGTAACCGCCGCCGCTTTCACTGAAGCCGTAGCCGACCGGTTCGGCATAGACGGTCAGGGCTTCTTCGTCGGTAAAGACGGCGTTCTCCCGTGGCGTATACTGCCCGTAGCCGGTGGCTGTGCCGTCGGTAAAGGTCACTTCGGTGAAGGCAAGTCCGGAGGCGGTCCAGGCCTGGTCATAGGCGGCAAGTGCATTCTGGAATGCCGGGGAAGGCTGACTGGCCCCTGATTGAGCATAGGCGCTTGCCAAACCTGCAAACAGTCCGCCCGCAATCAGAACAGCAGAAACCATCTGCCCAGGAACACGTCTTCCAGCCACCATATTCTTTTCCCCGCACGCCTTTAAATCTTTTCGTTTTCAGCGATTTTGCCGATATAGACCGACTTTCGCCAAGAAACAAGACTATGTGTGCGACGCAGTAAATATCGGCTCAAACAAAGGCCAAATATTTATCCGTGAAAAAAGAAAACCTGAACGCGGTTAATGCTCTCTGTACTGCATTTAGAGCGCAGGTGTCAGAGTGCACGCGCGCTCCACGACTGGCGTTTGCGGTAAATCGTCGAGGGACTGATTTCCAGAGCCGCCGCCGCCATGGCAATGTTGCCGTCAAAGGCGTCGAGCGCGTCCTCGATGATCCGGCGTTCCTGAGCCCAGAGCGGCTCGATGGTGCCGAAGGGGCGGCTGGGGGGCGCCGACCGGGACCGTTCCCGGGACAGGTCGATGATGGCATTGGGCCTGGCGGTCTGATCCCGGATCACCAGGGGCAGCATGTCATAAGTTACCGCCACCCCGTCATTCATCACCACCATCTGCCGGATGGTGTTTTCCAGCTGGCGCACATTGCCGGGCCAGGAGTAAGACACGATCCGTGCCTCGGCATCCGCATCGAAGCCTTTGAAGGAGCGCCGTTCCTCGTTTGAATAGCGATCCAGGAAGGTTTCCGCCAGCGGCAGGATATCGTCGCGCCGTTCGCGCAGGGGCGGCAGGTGGATCGGCAAAACGTGGAGACGGTAATAAAGGTCTTCCCGGAACCGGCCCGCCGAAATTTCGGCCACCGGGTTGCGGTTGGTGGCGCAGATGATGCGCGCGTCGACCTTGCGGGTATTGGTGTCACCGAGGCGCTGGAACGTTCCGGTCTGCAGGAACCGCAGCAGCTTCGATTGCAAGAGCAGATCCATCTCGCCGATTTCATCGAGAAACAGGGTGCCGCCATCGGCCTGTTCCGCCGCGCCGGCGCGGTTGTCGGTGGCCCCGGTGAAAGCGCCGCGAACATAGCCGAAGATTTCGCTTTCGATGAGGTCGCGCGGGATTGCCGCGCAATTCAACGTGACGAAACGGTTGTGGCGTCGTTCCGACTGGGTGTGTACCGCGTTGGCGCACAGCTCCTTGCCGGTGCCGGACTCGCCGGTGATGAAGACCGGAGCCTGGGACGGTGCCATTCGGGCGATCTGGTCGTGAATGTCCCGCATCTTGGCCGAGACGCCGATCAGCCTGGCCTGGTGGCCGGCGGTGTCGGCTGTCCGCACCGGGCGTGCCGGGATGGTGTCCACTGGTGCCGGTTCCGCGTGATGCGGCACCGGAAGTGCGGCCACCGTCTGGACCGGGCGTCGCTGTTCGAGCTGGAACATGATCTTGGACGACAGGGCGTCCAGGGAAAACGGCTTGGTCAGGAAATCATGGGCACCGGCGCGCATGGCGCTGACGGCACGAGACACCGAACCTTGCGCTGACACAGCGATGATGACGGCCCTGGGGCAGCGCACCGCATAGGCTTCCAGAGCGTCGTCGCCGCCAATGGTTTCCAGGTCGATGATGAGAATGTCGGTGGTCTTGTCGGCCAGATCCTGCAGGCAGGAGGCACTGTCGGTATAAAGAATGGGGTCCGTGCAGGCGGCTGACAATTTGGCACAAACCGCGGAGGTGCGGGAGGCCTCAGAAGCCGATGCGTCCAATACGCGTACAATTGCAGGCAACTCTTTGCCCTCGTTACTCCCCATTGCTGGGTAACTCCCATTCTGCGGTCTGGGTCATTCGAAAATCGAAAGATTCGTCAATTTGATAATTCTTCGAACAGGGTAAACAAAGCGTTGTCAGACGACGCATTTTGCAGAATTAACGGGGGAGAGGTCCGAATTAGCCTGAGAGCCTGGCCCATAAATGAAGTCGAAATGGCATGGGAAATGGCGAAGCACCGATAGGAAGTGGGCGTGTTGCGGGCTTATTGCCCGGTCAAGCGCGCTGACGACACGGGGTGAAACCATGTCAGGTTCATTTATGGGCCAGCCTCTCAGGACGCGGCGGCAAGATAGCCGGCCAGGAAACACAGCCCCGCAAAGAGCAGCGCCAGAGACAGGGGGACGGGCCGGTGGAGAAGCCGTCCGGCCGACAGTCTGATGTCTGTGTCCCGGATTGGACCTGTCGCCGATGCGGCACGTCCGGATTGGGGCGCGGAGGCCGGTGGCCCGAGAGCCGTACCGCGCGCGATGGCCCCGGCGAGGTCGGCGTCGGCCTGCAAATCGCTTGCAGACGGGCCCTCGAATGCGCTGCCTTCTTCCTCGAAGGCCAGCAGGCTTTCCGAGGGGGGGCTCACCGCGCGTTCGCCACAGGCAGGATGGAATTCCGGCGCGTAGCTGCCTTTCGGAATGACGATGCGCACGGGATCGCCAGCTCCGGACCCGGAATAGTATTTCTCCAGGCGCCGGCGCAGACGCGCGGCTTCGACACGCACGATCGGGTCGGTCACCGGATTGAAATCTTCCGGCCGGCCAAGGGCTTCCACGGCTATGGTATAACCCTTCAGCTTTTCCTGTTCGTTGTTCAGTGTGGCGCGGACCACAAATCCGAGAAAGGCTCTCAGTTGCGGCGCGGACTGGAATTCACGGCTTTGCAGCGCCGTGACGAGTGCGGACTGCACCATTTCCAGAGAGAGACCGGTGTGAGGCGGCGACGTCGACGGATCCTGGTCGCCAGAAGGGTGCGGTGGATGCCGATCCGCGGCGCCTGGTCCAAGACGTAGCGATGCGGCTCGATTCCTCGCGGAATCGCTTGGCGCTTTGTTCGTTGCCGTCCCGCGTGTCATACGACGGGATGTCCGTCCGGCTGCCTGCATACCAGCCCCCATGAAAATTCGTATAAAAAATCACTGCCACGACACGGCTTCCCTTGCGTAACTTTAGCGGAAGCATTTTCGGAATGCAAAGTGCGAATGTGCCGGCAATAGTTGAAACGTGCTGTTGTCCCGGCCTGGGCCGTGTGGACGCGGGGCGGGAAAAGAGCCCTCATTTTCGCAAATGAAGGCCATAACCGGGGACAAGTCACGGATTTCACGCCTGAAAGCGGGTTGCGGATTCGGAGGCGACTGGTTCTTAAGGCATGATTAAGCAGTAACTTTTGATTCGGGTCGGAACTTTCGAACGCCATGGGCCGGACAGGGACCATATTTGTAGCAATTTGCATGGCCGTGATCGCCCTGTCGTCCGCGACAGTGCTGGTCTTCCAGTTCGGCCGTCCTTTTGGCGAGGCCGTGTCCCTCTCGCTGGCACTGATGTGCACCATGATCCTGTTTCATCTGCTCATTGGCCGGGCACGCGATCGCGGCGCCGTCAACGAAGCGGTGGACCGGCTCGAGGAGCGCATGTCGGATCTGGATGAGGATGTCGGCAATCTCGAAGGCCGGTTGACGGGCATGGAGCACTCCGCGCCGCGCCGCACCCGCGCCGAAATCGATCCGCTCTTTGCCGAAGTCGAGGTGCTGGGCACCTTGGTCAAGCAAATGGCGGAAGCCATGTCCGACCTGGAGGCCAGGGTTGAGGACCAGCAGGCGATCGCGCCGCCGCCGCGGACGCCGAGCCTGCCGCGCTACACCCAGGAGCCGCAACAGCCCCATCCGCAAGAACCGGTCTACCGGGCGTCTCAGGACTGGCCGCCTCGGCAGCAAGCCGAACCTGCCGCGCACTTTGCGCATCAGCCGCCGCACGAACAGCCGGCCGCTTTCGCCCCTCCACCGGTCCAGGCGCACCGCGACATGTCGGAACTTGATCGCCGCTATGGCGTCCATGCGCCGCGGCAGGGCGATCAGCCTATGCATCGAAACGCCTATCCGCGCCCGGAACAGTCCGTCCGCGACGATCGCGCCGCGGCCACGACGTCCCTTGCCGACGACCCGGTGATGATGCCCGCGCTGGAAAAGCCCAAGCCGAACATGGCCATGCGCGAGTTGATCACGTCTGCGCTCAATGCCAACCGGGTGGAACTGCATCTGCAGCCCATCGTGACGCTGCCGCAGCGCCAGGTGAAATATTATGAAGCCTTCACCCGCCTGCGCGACGCTGGAGGCAACCTGATTGAGGCAGCCGATTTCCTGCCGGAAGCGGTTCATTCCGGGCAGATCGCTCGCATCGACAATCTTCTGCTGTTCCGCTCAATCCAGGTCGTGCGCCGGCTGACCTCGCGCAATCGCAATGCGATCCTGTTCTGCAACATCTCCTCGCTCTCCCTGGTGGATGAAACCTTCTTCCCTGGCTTCCTGGAATTCGTGAAGGCCAACCAGAATTTCGCCGATGTGCTGGTTTTCGAATTCAGCCAGAGCGATGTCGCGGAAATGGGCGCCATGGAGCTGGAAAGCCTGAGCGCGCTTTACGACCTCGGCTTCCGGTTCTCCGTCGACCAGATCTCGGACATGAAGATGGACTTCAACTCGCTGGCAGGTCGCGGCTTCAAATACGGCAAGCTGAATGCGGATTATCTGATCGGCCGCCGCGAGGCGATCCATGGCCACATCCATCCGTCGGATTTCGGCGACCTGCTGCACCGTTACGGCATGCAGCTGATCACCGATCATGTCGAGACGGAATCTCAGGTGCTGGAACTGCTCGACTACGACGTCAAGCTGGCGCAGGGCAACCTGTTCTCACCGCCGCGGCCGGTCCGGGCGGAGGTTCTTCAAGGGACGCCGGCTCCCGGGCCGAGGCGCACGGCTGCGGCTCAGTAAGACGCTGCTACGTCGGCCCGACAAAGACCTAATCCGTTTCCCTCTGCGTGTCCCTGTGTTCAGGTGTAACCCCGGACAAGCGAAGCGCAGATCCGGGGCCCGCTCGCAGGGCAGCTTGCTGAAGCGCTGGAGTTGCGCAGACAACAAGCCAAATCAATTTCCACGGACATCTCTCTGGAAACGAGTAGGCCCCCGGGTCTCCCGTTGGTCGCCCGGGGTGACACAATGATTTCCGCAGTGTTTTGCCCAAAAATCAGAGCATTGCCGAATTGAGGCTTCAAGCCACCGGCTAGCCTTGTTTCGGCCCGACCGTAACAATGGTCGGGGCCTTGTCCGCAAGCAGCCTTTGGGCGACGCGGCGGACATCGTCCAGCGACACCGCGTCGATTTCGCCGTTGCGCCGGTCGAAATAGTCCATGCCGAGGCCGGCATTCTGCAAGGCGACCAGCTGACCGGCAATCTTGCCGGAACTGTCGAAGCGCAGCGCATAGGACCCGGTCAGATACTGTTTGGCCGCGCGCAATTCCTCCTCCGTCGGTCCTTCGGTTGCCATGCGCCGCAGCTGGTCGAGCATGACCTGCACCGTTTCGCCGGCGCGCTCCGCCTTGGTCGCCGCGGAGCCGATCAGCAGCGCAGCATGAGCATAGGGCGACAGTGACGTGCCGGTGCTGTAGGAAAGGCCGCGTTTCTCGCGCACCTCCTGATAGAGCCAGGAGGTAAAGGTGCCGCCGCCCAGAATATGGTTCATGACATAGGCGGCCTGGTAATCCGGGTCGTCGCGCTTCAGGCCCGGGAGACCGAGAAGGATCGTCGTCTGCGGCACGGCCAGTTCATCGCTTATTTCACTGCCCGTGGCCGGGCTCAGTTCCGCGACCGGCACCAGATCGGCCTTCGCCGGCAGGGAAGCAAAAACCTCGTCCAGTATGTCTGCCAGCGTGTCGGCATCGATCGCCCCGACCACGCCGATGGTCAGACCGTCGCGGGCGAGCAATTTCCTGTGTTGCTCCGCCAGGTCAGCCGCGGTCAGGCCTTCAAGTGTCTCCGTGCTGCCGAGCGTCGGCCGCGCGTAGGGGTGATTTCCGAACATCGCCTTGGCGAGTGCCCGGCCGGCAATGGCGTCGGGGTCGCTTTCATTGCGCCGCGCCTGGGTCGCCAGCTGGGCCTTCATCCGGTCTATCGGCGCCGTGTCGAAGCGCGGCGCGTTGACGGCAAGCGCCAGCAACTCTGTGGCGTCGCGCAAGGTCGGGGTCAGGCTGCGCAGGCTGCCGTAGAACCGGTCTTTGCCGGTGCTGAAGCCGATGCTGATGGCGAGCGCTTCCTGGCGGGCCTGGAAGGCCTCGGAGTCCAGATCGCCGGCACCTTCGTCGAGCGTTGCCGCGAGCAGCCGAGTCAGGCCCTCCTTGCCATCCGGATCCTGGGCGGAGCCGCCTTCAAACGAGAAATTCAGGGCGACCAGCGGAACGGTGTGGTCCTCGACCAGCCAGGCCTCGATACCGCCCGGGCTGGTGACCTTCTGGATTTCAACGGCCATTGCCATCGGAGCCGAGGCAAAAAGCGCGATCAGGGCCAGGCAGACAAAGGGCAACAGGCCGTGTGACGGGATGCGGGGCGCCATGTCAGGTCTTTTCCTTCTCGTTGGCCGGAGCTGTCTGGGCGGCGTCATTGACGGATGGCGTTTCCAGGCGAAGTTCCCCGGTGACGGGAATGCCGGTCAGATAGGTTCGGGCCGCTTCCAGAACGTCTTCCGGCGTGACCGCGCTGACCTGGGCGGGCCAGGACTGAACGTCTTCGATGCTGAGGCCGGTGGTCAGGGCGCTGCCGAACAGGCGCGCAAGGCCGGACTGGCTGTCCTGCGCATAGATCGCGCCCGCAATCATGCTGTTCTTGGCCTTGGCGACTTCTTCCTCGCTGACGCCTGTTTCCAGAAGCTTCGCGACCTCGGCGGCGATCAGGCGCTCCATCTCCGCGAGTGTATGGCCCGGCCGGGGTGAGGCGTAGACACCGAACCGGCCGTCATCAAGCGCGCTGCCCTGGTAATAGGCGCCGGCGCCAAGGGCGGCTTCCTGGTCGAGGACAAGCGCCTTGTGCAGCCGGCTCGACGGGCCTTCTCCGAGGATATAGGCGAGCACGTCAAGTGCTTCGGGCGTGCGGCCCTTGCCGGTCGATTGGCTGGGCACGATCCAGGTCTGCGACAGGGATTCCTGGCGCACGCGCGGGTCGCGGACCGCAATGCGCCGTTCGCCGGAAAGCGGCGGTTCGGCGGGACGCATGCGGGCGCCGGGTTCCGCCCGCCGCGGCACCTTGCCATAGGTCTCGGTTGCGATCCGGCGCACCTCGTCGACATCAACATCGCCGGCAACGACAACCACAGCATTGTTGGGCGTATAGAACCTGTCATAGAAGGCGAGGGCGGCGTCGGTGTTGAGGGCCTCGATTTCGCTTTGCCAGCCGATCACCGGCGATCCGTAGGGGTGGTTTACGAAGGTGATGGCGTTGAGCGCCTCGCGCAGGCGCGATCCGGGTTCGCTGTCGACACGCATGCGGCGCTCCTCCAGCACCACGTCGCGCTCGGGCGCGACGACCTCTTCCGACAGGACCAGGTTCTCCATCCGGTCGGCTTCCAGCTTCATCATCAGGGGCAGGTGTTCCTTGGCGACCCGCTGGTAATAGGCGGTGTAGTCCGTGCTGGTGAAGGCATTCTCCTGGCCGCCGCGCTCGGCCACCATCTTCGAAAAGGCACCGTCGGGATGGTCGGTCGTGCCCTTGAACATCAGGTGTTCCAGGAAATGCGCGACGCCCGACTGGCCTTCCGGTTCATCGGCGGAGCCAACCTTGTACCAGATCATGTGGGTGGCGACCGGCGCCCTGCGGTCCGGGATAACGACCACCTGCAGGCCGTTCTCAAGCGTGAAGCTTTCCAGATTGGGCGCGATCCGGATTGCTGCCGGATCATCGGCCTTGGCAAACGCGGACACCGAGGTGGCCAGTCCGCCACCGCCTAAGACAAGAACCGGGACGAGCAACAGACCGAGCGATCGTTTCAGACCGCGGGCGGCGGGATGCGAGCGTGAGAACGGTGATGGGGGCACGTGCATTGTCCTTTGGCGGCTTAGGGCCGCGGCCATGTTTGAACCAGAATCCAATATAGGTTTCAGAGACCGCAGGTCCCGTTACAATTTTGTTATTTGCGACAGATGCAACGAAATTGAGGCGGTTTTTCTCACCAGACGGGTGGCATCGCCTGCCGCAGCCGGAAGCTGTTTTGCCGGACCGATCCGGAAGGCGTATCATTGAGCCTGCCGGACAAGACCCATGCGGCGTCACAATCAGAACCCGAGAATGGTGACGCCAGAGCGTTCAACGCCCGGAGATATCTTGCCCGCACCAACGACAAGAGCAGGAGCACCGTCTCATGCCGACCCCTGTGCCACGTAACATCAACAGGTCGATCTTCCGCCGACGGCTATCGCCGGTTTGGCGGCTTGCTGCCCTTGTCGCAAGCTGCCTCGCCGTCCAGGCCGGTTCCGCCTTAGGCGCCTCGTCTTCCGAATGCGTCTTCTGGGCCTTTGGCCAGGACGCGCAATACCAGCAGGAGCTCCAGATAGAGGCAGGCGCCGACCGGCGCAGCTTCCGGATCCGTGAGCGTATTACTCCGATCAATCCGGGTTTCTTCAAATCGATGGATCCGCAAACGCGAGACGTCTGTCATTTGCATCTGTCCTGCCGGCTGCCCGACAACGCGTCGGCTTCTGTCGCCACTCAGGTTGAGCACAAACTGCTTGGCTCACCCGGTACTTGGCGGCCGGTGAAGAAATATTTCAACACTGCGTCAGCAGTGGAAATCCTGGATGCCGAAGGCACTCCGATCGACGCGGATTGCCGGATCGTCGACATCTCGACACCATGAAAGGAGCGGTCCGATGCCTTTTTCTGTAGGTAAACAGAAGGCTCCGGCTGACGCGCTGTTGCGGACGGCCCTGTGGACCGGATGTCTGATGTTGGCAAGCATTTGCACCGGCCCTGGACCGGCGTTTGCGGAACCCGCTGTCACGGTGGGCGGCGGGGCGGCGTGCTATCAGTCTTTCTACGTTCAGGATCTCGGCAATCATATCATCAAGAAGCCGACTGGAACCGCGCGCGGCCCGGATCAGGCGGATACGTTCGACCTGAGATACAGTCGGGAAAAGGGCGACCGGTTCAGCCACCAGGCCATGCTCGAAATTCAGATCGAGCCTGGGCCGGTGGTGAAGGAACAGCTTTCGGAACTCACCATGACGATGCGCGACTTTGTCATTGAAGACCGAAAGGCCAATGGCGATACCGTTGTGTCGACGAGCATTTCTCGCCTGCTCAAGGCCAAGATGATCGCCGGCGCACCGGCTTTCCTGTTCGACAGTGGCTATGACGAGCAGATTGAGCAGGCGCGGACCGACCCGGATTTTCCGCCCGAATACAAGGCGGCGCTGAGCAACCTCGATCTGAGCTATGCCGTCACCCTGTCACCTGCCGGTGAACTGACGGATTTCGAGATCGAACATCCTGATCCCGTCTTCCGCGAAACCGTCGAGGCGACGGCGGAAGACAGCCTTGCCAGCGGTTTTGTGAAGTTTCCGCAGGAGCCGGTTGCTATCGGAGCCGCCTGGGCCGCGGGAACGCGGACGATGAACATTCCCAATGTCGGCAGCGTCTCGTTCGAGCTTGAGGGCAAACTCTCTTCCGTGTTCGATGTCGAGGGGCTCGGAGAGATCGACATTGTCGAACTGGAGCCCACAGCGTTCACTTTTACCCCGGCCATGGCCTCGAATTTCGAGATGACGTCGATCGATATCAAGGTGAGCCATCTCTACGCCTTTTCCCCGTCAGTCGGTTTCGTGATCTACCAGCACGCCTTCGCCTCCGTGTCGGCGGAAGCGACGATTGATGGCGCCACCGAGCAATTGGAACTCTGCGTCATCAACGGCACTTTCGAGATCAAGGACGGCAGCTATTCCGCCAAGGGGCGTTCCAGCCCGCGCCCCCGCCTTGTTGTGTTCAATCATCCGCAGACGGGGACGCCTTTGTTGTTTGTCGGCCGGTAGAGCAGGATCGCAGCCGATCCGAGAGATCTGCAACGTCTTCGCGCAGGCTCGGCAGATTGAGGGCGGACAGGAAATCGATATCGATCCCGGCATGCGCGCATGCGCCGACGGTGATTGCCTGTTCGGCATGAGCGCGCCGCAGCGCTGCGTTTTCCGGAAACACTTTCACTGCCTGTCTTAAAACGTCTTCAGCCTCTTCCGGATCGCCTTGTACCAGAAGGATGGCTGCCTCACTCAAGGGCGGGAACGGGCTGTCCGGATGCCGCGCAGCGACAGCGCGCGCCGCCAGCAGCGCTGTTTCGATTTCTTTCTTCGCGGCACCTTCGTCTTCCAGGAACAGAGCGCCGTGATAGGCGCGCACCAGAGCCTGCAGGGCGCCGGGTTCGGCAGATTGCGGATCCAGTTGCCCCGCCTTCTGCGTGGCTTCAAAGGCCTGTTGCAGATCCTGGAAGGCGGTCTGGTAATGCGCCTGACCCGCCGCATCATTCGGGTCCGCGACCGCGCTGCGGATCAGGCGCTCAACCCGGGCAAGACGGGATTGGGCATCAAGCGTCAGCACCAACGCAAGCGGTTTGCGGGCCGCGTCGGGCGCGGAAGACTGCAATCTCAGAAGTGCCCGTTTGGCCTTGGAGAGGTCGGTTCGATTGAGATTGCCGTCCCTGACGCGCAGCTGCGCTCTCAGGAGATGCGCATCGAAATTGCCGCTCCAGAGCTCGGCCGCCCAGCCGGCATAGCTCTCGGCGCGCGCGCGTGAACCGTCGTCCAGGGCGGCGCGGGCCAGGCTGAAATAGTGATGTGACAGGTCGCGCAGGGCGGTGTCGATGTCCTTCAGGGCGGCGTAGGCCGCTTCGGGATCTCGCCTCCAGGCAATGTCCATGGCAAGCACCCTGGTGTCCGGATCGATTGGCGCGAGCGTCAACGCCCGGTCGATAGCAGCCATGGCACCGTCCAGGTCGCCCAGGCCCAGCCGGGCCCGTGCGAGCTCTTCCCAGGCCGCGTGGGACGAAGGCGCCAGCCGCACCTTGGTCAGGGATTTCTGTTCAGCGGTCAGAAAATCGCGCCGGGCAAGGTTCTGCACCGCAGCCAATTCAGGGGAAACAAGCGCGGTCGGCAGCTTCAGCTTAATATCAACGGCGCTCGCAATTTGACCGGAGGCGGACAGCGCGTCCGCCGCCGTCTCCAGCTTCTGCAAACTACCGTCGAGGCGTGTCTTGTGCGCATCCGGCGACAACCTTGGCCGCATCGCGACGCCACCGTACTGGAAATATGCGTGTTTCAGCGCCGGTACGGCAACAAGGGCGTGGACATTGGGGTAGGAAGACCGGGTCGGGACTTTTCGGACCGGCAGATCGGTCAACTGCGTAAGGGACGTCGACTGAAACGCGCCAAGGCGCAGCAAGGTCGCGGCCGTTGTCAGGTCAATCAGTCCATGGAGCTGTTCATAGACCCCGTCAGGTCCCGCCTGGAGCGTTCCTTCTTCCAGATCCTCATACCGCATGGTGAGCGCGCGGGCCTTTGCCAGCGCTAGCTGAGACCCGGAATTGGCAGTGCTTGAGGGGTCATTATCCGTGATCAGGGTGCTTTCGGTCAGGACTTCAACACCGGTGTCAAAGACTGCTGTCCTTCCGCTTTGAGACAGTTCGATGGAGGCCGCAGGCAATGGATTGGGCTGGAGCCAGAACCGGTCGGAGGTCAGTCGCTTCAGCGTGTCATAGGGAGCGCTGACGCCGAGCTCGGGAAACAGGATTCGTGACCGCGCCGGATCGTCTACGGCATCTTGAACCAGGGTTTTCAGCGCATAGTCCGCCTCCAGCATGATCCGGGCGACCTCGGTGTCCGGCGGGACATTGACCAGCCGTGGATACATCGGTCCCGTCAGGGCTTCTCCTCTCGGATCTAGGGACACGGATGGTGTGCGGCCCTGCCGCCAGACGGTTGAAAACAGCAGCGTAATGCTGTCGATGTCCAACGCCGCCGAGGGCCGCCGCGCTGTCCGGCCGATCAGAACGACATCGCCGCTCGTTGTCATCACCACGCCGAAAACACGGCCGATCCCCCCGGGATGTCTGAGGTCACCCGGCAGATCCACCCAGGCGCCCGTTGCCGTGAAGGTTTTGGCCGCCGCAGTCAGGTTTCGCAAGGAGACCAGGACAACATCGTCCAGATGGCTTTCACGTGGACCGGCCGGCCGCATCGATGTGAGAAGCGTGCCTTGCCCGCCGATCGCGACGTCGAGGGACACGCCGCCGATCTTCTCCAGTTCGGATTTCACGCCTGGCCGGGCAAAGACCCGGCGCCCCGTGGAACTCAGAACGAGGGCTCCGGTTACGGGATCGTCTTCGAAAATCTGCCGCAGCTCTTTTTCGGGAACCACCTTGCGCAAGGTCCTGGCGAGATCGAGCAGGGAGACCGGCGGACGACCGTCCAGGTGCGCGTCGGGGGGCGTGACGGTTTCTTGTCCCGGCGCCGGCCGCGGCAACGTCACATTGACGGGAGAGGGCAGGCCGGTATCAAAACCGGACAGACTGCCGCTGGCTCTGGCCAGGCTCTTGAGCTGCCAGAAGGCCTGGCACTCGCTGTTGGTGCTCCTGAAACAGTCGCAGGCCTTCTGCAGACCGCCGCCCGAACAGCCCGAGGCCGACAAGGTCGATCCGAAAGCTGCCGGCGAGGGCGGCGGACCCGTGGCGGCAGTTGCGCCGCGATAGGTTTTTTCCGCCCAGGAGCGTGCGCTTTGGGCTGCGGATTGGGCTTCCTTCCGGTAGTAGCGCGCCATGATCGCGTCGCCGTTCTTTTCCGCGTCCGCAGCCTTGTTCAAGGCCGCTGCCGCACGATCCCGGTGGACCGCCGCCTGTTCGCGCAGAAGGCTCAATTCCCGTCGCTTCACCGGCGCGATTGCAGAGGGTGCTGGGACGGGGGCTGCTGCGGCGGCTTCTTCGGTGGGCTCTTCGGCCGCTTCCTTGCCGCCAGCGTCGTCCGTGTCGAATGTCCGGACGAAATCTCCCGACGGATTTGTCTCCTCGTTGCTCACCGGCGTTGCCTGCGACGGCGGTGTGGCGGCGTCGAGTTTTGCCATCAGGTTGTCGAACCGGGTCAGGGCAGTGTCCGCGCCGGCAAGAGTGCTCTGGGTTTCTTCGGCGAGCTCCGGATAGAACGCGCTGCCGGTCACGTTCTGCTGCGCGCTTGCCGCGAAAGCCGGGCTCAGTGCAATGACCAGCATCAGGGCAAGCTGGAAGCGCATGTCACGGGTCCTTCTTAAGGTCGGCCCCTGTCGACCGGAACGCATTCAGTCGCGCCAGCGCCTCGCCGACCATCGGGTCCTTGGGATAGACCTTTCGGACGGCCCGCAGAAACTGGTGGCTGCGGTCCCAGTTGCCATTGCCGAATTCAAGTGATTGGAGCAACAGCGTGGTGCTGCTGTCACCGTCCAGATGGGCACAGCAGAAGGCGTGCCGTTCTTCGGGCAGCAGCAGAAGGGCGTCGTTCTCCATCATCTTGCGTTCGAGCGCTTGACCGCTCGGGTCCAAACCCAAAAGCTGCTCGATCGCCTCTCGGCTGAGTGCTCTTGCGGCCGTCTCGGAGACGGCCCCGTCTGCTTCGTTGGCAAGATCCCAGGCTGCAACCGCGGCCCGCTTGCGCCGGCTCTTATCGGAGCGGGCTTTCAGCACATCCGGAGACTGCGATTTTTCGTCCCTTTGCCTGGCGAGTGCGCGCAACAACAACAAGGTGTCCTGAATACGGGCCGTTGCCAGAACGTCCGCCGGATTGGACATGTCCACTCCGAAGCTGCCGGTCCGGATCAGATCGTCAAGAGTCTCGTTCAATTCGGCGGCTTCCGCGACCGCTTGCAGCGCGGCGTCCAGATCCTTGGCGTTTCGTAGATATGCGCCCTCGATCAGCAACTGGTCGATGCGCCGCATCCGGGCCTGGTAGGCAGGTTGTGTGCGCACGGCGTCCCCTGCAAGGGCGTTGGCGAGAAGGTCGATTTCCCTGGAGACATCCGGCAGATGTTCATGGGGTTTCATCGTCTGTTTCGCAGAAAATCCTGCGAGGACATGGATCATCTTGTCGACCACCGGCTCCGGGGGCGAAAGGTCCAGCGCCAGCCGTTTCATCAGGCCTTGCGCCCCGTCGAAGTCTCCGGTTTCGGCCTTGGCAACGGCCATCAGAAAGGCGGCTGCATGCGTCGCCGACCAGGCGTTGGACCTGGCCTCTGCATAGACGCGTAAATCGTGACCGAGCTTGAATGCGTCGCCGGTCAAGTGTTCCAGGGCTTCCCGGGTCACGTCGAGGACGGCACAGATCTTCTCGTGAAGCAGGTAACCGGGATTGCAGCGGCAGGAGAGGCGCACCTTTCCCGGTGCGTATTGGCGGCTGGTTTCATAGGCGTGGGCGCCGCAATCATAGGCCTGCACCGTCCGAGGGGCGCAAAACAGTGGGACAGATAACAAAACAGCGGCAAGGACGCGTTTCATTTGGGTCTTCCGGCCAGGAAAGATAGATACCTTTCCGTGTGAGACTGCTTTCAGTCTAACAGAGCGGACCGGAATTCTCGATCACCGGATACGACAAAGGGCCGCCAGATGTCTCTGACGGCCCTTTAAAACTCTTTGTCCGGCGAGCCAACCCACTGGCCTTGGCTTAGTTACAATACTGAGACTCGCCTTCCAGGCAACGCGGATCGAGCGGCTTGGCGCTGTATTCGTCGTGGTTGCTGGCTTTCCGTTTTTTCTTGCTGACGACTTCCGGCATCGGCGCGTTCGCGGACGGCGTGCTGTAGTCTGTCGGCGGCTCGGTCAGATAGCGGCGCGTAGCCAGCCCGCTCTGGTCGATGCCGGCCTGCTGGCTTTTCAGTTTCTGCAGCCGTTCCCACTCTGCCTGCTGTTCCGCGCGGGTCAGCGTACTCCCCTCGGTCACTTCGTTGTCACGGCGTTCCGAATTCAGGTCACGGCCTTGACCGGTGACGCCGGTGATCTTGAAGCCGCGCATCTGCTCAGGCGTCAGCGGCTCGGAGTTCATGCTGCCGCGTTTGCCCGAACTGGCATAAAGCTCCTCGATTTCGGACAGTTGCTGGTTCTTCTGCTGTTTCGGCCAGTTCTCGGAATTGACGCCTGCAACATTGGTTTCCGGTTCAACCAGCTTGTTCGGCTCCGAAGGCATGGCCAAGGGCGCGCGCGGCTTGTAGTCGATCGGCTTTTCGTTCGGATCAACGGCGCCAAGGCCTTTCATGACCGAATTCACAAGAGCAACATCCGGTGCCTGACTGGTCCCGTCCGCTGCCTGACAGGCTGCCAATCCGGCCAGGATTGCCAGCACCGCAGAATTTCTCACCAACACAACTAATGTCCGCACTGCGCAGACCCCTCGATTTCTCTTTGAAAGAAGCGGTCGATAGCCCGTCCGCACTTCATCAGTCCAGCGTTAAACCGTTATTTTGCGGCTGAATTAGGACCATTTCGAAAACTGTCATACAGGAGACCGACGACGCCCGCAACGATCCACACATCTGCCAGGTTGAACACGTACCAGGAGAACGTGCCGGCGTGAAAATGGACGAAATCGACCACGGCACCATGCCAAAGCCGGTCGATGCCGTTGCCGATCGCCCCGCCGATGACCAGCGCCAGCGCCAGTGCGACCAGCCTGGACTGCGCCCGCGTTGACCAGATCCACAAGCCGATTGTGACGGCAACGGTCAGACCGGCAAGCAGCCAGCGTCCAAGCTCGCTGTGTTGTTGGAAAAGGCCGTAGGAAATGCCGCGGTTCCAGACGAGCACGATTTCAAGCACTGGCAACAGGTCGACGGGGCCGTTGGCGGCAAGGTTGAAGCCGTGCAGCAGCCAGAGTTTGCTGCCCTGGTCGAGCAGCAGGCCGACAGCAGCCACCACAAGCACAAAAGTGCTGAAACGGCCCCAGACAAGGTGCCGCTTTGCAAGTGAAGAGCCGGATTTGCCAGCGTCGGTCATGAGCCTTCAGGCACCTTTTCCTCAGGCGGCGTTTGCCGCGTCCCATTCCCGGAGTGCTTCGGCATCGCGCGGGGTCACGTCGGGATAGTCCGGATCGGAACCAACTTCCGGCAGGATCTTCCAGGACCGGGCGCATTTGGTGCCTTCGGCCAGAGCCGGCACGACGGCGACACCTTTGGTGTCGTCCAGCGTGAAGGCGCCGTCCGGGGCCGGATCCGCGGACAGCGTCAGCTGGCTGGTGATGGCGATATCCGCCATGTCCTTGCCTTCAAGCGCCGCCATCAGGTCCGGATCGGTGACATGCACCACCGGGTGAGCTTCGAGCGAGGAGCCGATCCGCTTTTCGCGGCGCTCCACTTCGAGCGCACCTGTGATCACGCGGCGGACGGTCTTGATCTTGGCCCACTTGGCGGCCAGCGCATCGTCGCGCCATTCGGACGGCACCATTGGGAACTGCTCCAGATGCACGCAGGCGTCCTCGCCGTAGCGGGAGGTCCAGGTCTCGTCCATGGTGAAGGGCAGCATCGGTGCCATCCAGGTGACCAGGCAGTTGAACAGCTTGTCGATCACATAGAGAGACGCCTTGCGGCGGGTCGACGAGGCGGCGTCGCAATAAAGCGCGTCCTTGCGGATGTCGAAATAGAAGGCCGACAGCTCCACCGTCATGAAGGTGAACAGCTGGTGGGTGATCTTCTTGTAGTCGAACTCCCAATAGGCCTCGCGCACCAGCGCGTCGAGTTCCGCGAGCCGGTGCAGCATCAGCCGTTCCAGCTCCGGCATGTCGGCCAGCGCGACTTCCTCACCCTTGGCATGGGCGAGCGAACCGAGCATCCAGCGCAGGGTGTTGCGCAGCTTGCGGTAGGCATCGACATTGGTCTTGATGATTTCCTGGCCAAGGCGCTGGTCTTCCCAATAGTCGGTCGAGGCCACCCACAGGCGCAGGATATCGGCACCATATTGCTTGATGACGTCCTGCGGGAACACCTGATTGCCGAGCGACTTGGACATCTTGCGACCGTCCTCGGCCATGGTGAAGCCGTGGGTCAGCACCGCGTCATAAGGCGGCCGGCCGCGGGTGCCGCAGCTCTCCAGCAGCGAGGAATGGAACCAGCCGCGATGCTGGTCCGAGCCTTCCAGGTAGAGCACATAGTCATCGCCGCCATCGACCTTGCGCTTCGGCGAAAGATCCGCGCGTTCTTCCATGACAAAGGCATGGGTGGAACCGCTGTCGAACCAGACATCGAGGATGTCTGTGACCATGTCCCATTCATCGGCCTTGTAGTCGTTGCCGAGGAAGCGTTCCTTGGCGCCATCCTCGAACCAGGCATCGGCGCCTTCGCCGACAAAGGCATCGAAAATACGCTTGTTGACGGCTTCGTCCTTCAGGATCTCGGCCGTTTCCTTGTGGATGAACACGGTGATCGGCACACCCCAGGCACGCTGGCGCGACAGAACCCAGTCGGGGCGGTTCTCGATCATCGAGCGCAGGCGGTTCTGGCCGCTGCCCGGCACGAAGCGGGTGTCGTCGATGCCCTTGAGGGCGCGAGCGCGCAGGGTATCGCCTTCGCCGTCAAGGGTCTTGTCCATATAGACGAACCATTGCGGCGTGTTGCGGAAGATCACCGGCTTCTTGGAGCGCCAGGAATGCGGATAGGAGTGGGTCAGCCGGCCGAGGCCGATCAGGTTGCCGGCCTCCTTCAGCTTTTCGATCACCGCCTTGTTGGCCTTGCCCTTCTCACCCTTGTGGGTGATGACCTCGCAGCCGTCGAAGCCAGGGGCGTCCTTGGTGTAGAACCCGTCATCGGCGACCGTGAACGGAATCGCCGTGTTGATGCCGCGGGCTTCCAGGTCAGTGCGCTTGGCCATCCAGATTTCAAAGTCGTCCGCGCCATGGCCGGGCGCCGTGTGCACGAAGCCGGTACCGGCATCGTCGGTGACATGGTCGCCATCGAGCATCGGCACGTCGAAATCGTAACCGCCAAGGTCAAGCTCGGCGAGCGGATGGGCGAGGGTCATGGTTTCCAGCTCGTCCGCCGTCACCGCGCGCAAGCGTTTGAAGTCGGTGATGCGGGCGTTCTTGAAAACGTCGTCGGCCAGCGCGTCCGCCAGGATCACCCTGTCGCCCTTCTGCACCCAGTTGTCGTCCGGCAGGCCGTCCTGGGTGACCTCGAAGATGGAATAGGCGATCTTCGAGGAGAAACAGACGGCGCGGTTGCCAGGAATGGTCCAGGGCGTGGTCGTCCAGATGACCACGGACGATGCCAGAAGTTCGTCCACGGCGGTTTCATCGCTGCCACCGGCGCTTGTCACCGGGAACTTCACCCAGATCATGTCGGATTTGTGGTCGTGATATTCGATCTCGGCTTCCGCAAGGGCAGTCTTTTCGACCACCGACCACATCACCGGCTTGGAACCCCGGTAGAGCTGGCCGGACATGGCGAACTTCATCAGTTCCTTGGCGATCACCGCCTCGCTTTCGAAGCGCATGGTCAGATACGGGTTGTCCCAGTCGCCCTCGATGCCGAGCCGCTTGAATTCCTGGCGCTGGACGTCGATCCAGTGCGCGGCGAAGTCGCGGCATTCCTTGCGGAATTCGTTGATCGGCACTTCGTCCTTGTTCTTGCCCTTGGCGCGGTACTGCTCCTCGATCTTCCACTCGATCGGCAGGCCGTGACAGTCCCAGCCCGGCACGTAATTGCTCTCGAAACCGAGCATCTGCATGGAGCGGGTGACGATGTCCTTCAGCGTCTTGTTGAGAGCATGGCCGATATGGATGTTGCCGTTGGCGTAGGGAGGGCCGTCATGCAGCACGAATTTGCTGCGGTCCTTGCCCTGCTCGCGCAGTTTTTTGTAGACGTCGAGCTTTTCCCAGCGGGCCAGGATTTCCGGCTCCTTCTTGGGCAGGCCGGCGCGCATCGGAAACTCGGTCTGCGGCAGGTTGAGGGTTTCGGAATAGTCGCGTTTATCGGTGTCGGTCATCGTCAGGTCGATCCGTTCGGGCGTTGGGCCCGTCGTTCAATGGGAGGGGATTGCCGGCCTTCATCTCAAGGCTGCAACCGGAAAGCAGGAAGATCCCGGTCCCTGGCGCCGCGCAAGTCGCGTCAGCCGAGGGCCGGGCTAGTAATTCGCGGTATCGCGGTCATCGGCAGCGCGACGACTATGAGAGCCTGATGTTGCATGGCAAGGGACATAGCAGCACTTCGTCGATGAATAAAGATGTTCTGGAAATTCATCTGCGGTTTGTCCTTTCCGTCTGCCTGGCTGTTCAGGAAAAATGCGGAGGGGTAACCGAATATGAATGTCTGTCGGGCATTGATGGCTGCCGGGTAAGGGTTCCAGACAGGACGACACGGGCGCCATGGCCACTTCAACCAAGATTGACGCGGATGCGGCGGCAGAAGACAGCCGGACGGCCGGGCTCTGGCACCGGTTTGTCCGCTCGGGAGACTATTTCACCTGGGACCGGATCGGCTTTGCCTGCCTGTGCGCGGGGCTCGGCCTTACCGCCGGGCTGGTCTGGATGCTGGCCGTGCCCAACACCTATGGCGCGCCCAACGGCATGCTGCTGATGGACTACCTGAGCTTCTGGCTGGCCGGCAGCCAGGTTCTGAGCGGCACACCCGAACTAGCCTACAGCCCGAAAGACTTCTCGGCGATCCAGGCCGCCTACACTGGGTCTGATACGGTGTTCGGATTCTTCTATCCGCCGACCTTTCAGATACTGCAAAGCGGGTTTGCGCTGCTGCCCTATAAGGCGGCCTTTGCCAGCTTCGTCGGATTAACCACCGGCCTGCTGGGCTTTGCCTGCCGGCTGATCACCGGAAGATGGCTGCTGGCGGCCTGTCTGATCGTCATTCCGGCATGCGCCAACAATGCCTTTCACGGTCAGAACGCCGCCCTGACCGCCGCGCTCTACGGTTTTTTTCTGGTCGGTGTCGAGCGGCAGAAGATGATCCTGGCCGGCATTGCCCTTGGGCTTTTGACCATCAAGCCGCAGCTCGGCATTCTGGCGCCCGTGGCGCTGATCGCCAGCTGGAACTGGCGCGCCTTCCTGAGTGCCTCGGTGACGACGCTTGTTCTTGCCGGCGTCAGCGTCGCGGTGCTGGGCATCGGCGTCTGGCACGCCTTCTGGCTGCAGGCCCCGGTCGCCTCCGCGATGATGGAGCTTGGCGGAGTTGAATGGGGCAAGATGGTCTCCGTCTATGGCGGGCTGCGCCTGCTCGGCATGCCGCATCTTGCCGCCATGGTCGTTCAAGCCGCAATTGGCCTCGGTGCGCTGGCCTGTGTCTGGCACGCCTGGCGCAAATCCGAGGCAATGGCGGTGCGCGCTCCGGTGCTGATCGGCGGCACGCTGCTGGTGACGCCTTTTGCTCTTTCCTATGACCTCACGCTGCTGGTGGTGCCCTGTGCCTTCCTGATCCGGGAGGGTTTGAAATCCGGCTTTCTGCCTTACGAAAAGGCGTTGCTTGCGCTGGTGATTGTCCTTTCGGCCTCGACCAGCGCGTTCGCGGTCTGGCTGAACGTGCCGCTGGCACCGCTCCTGCCGTTGATCATTCTCTGGCTCGGCATGAGGCGGATGGGGCAGGCGCCGACGCTTCACACCTCCGCGACGACGGCCTGAATCTTCTTTTTCAGCTTGCGTTCGCGGTGGGCGATATAGAGCCCGCTGCCGATAATGAGCGCGATGCCAATCCAGGTCGGACCGTCCGGGAAGTCCGAAAACACCAGATAGCCGAACAGGGTCGCGCTGACGATCTCGATATATTGCAGCGGCGCCAGCAGGCTGGCACTGCCGCGCTGGAAGGCCGCGACCACCAGGCCGTGGGCGGCAAAGGAAATCAGGCCGATCAGCGTGAGCAGCCCGGCCTGGTTCACGGACGGCATCACGAAGGCGATGCCCTCATAGCCGGCCAGATTGCCGATCAGCAGCGCGGCGCCCAGCATCAGCGAGCCGGACAGGCCGGCGCTGAACTGGATCGTCAACAGGCCGTCGGTGACCGGATAAAGCCGGTTGAGCAGCAGGTAGAAGGAAAACAGGAAAGCGGTGGCGACCGGCAGCAGGCTGATCAGGCCGATCTCGGCAAGGTTCGGCCTGAGGATGATGACGGCACCCAACAGGCCGACCAGTATGGCGCCGATGCGGCGGATGCCGACCTGCTCCTTCAAAATCAGCGCCGCCAGGATGGTCAGCACCATCGGCTCGACAAAGAAGATCGAGATCGCGGTGGCGACGGACATGAATTTCACGGCGGTGAAAAAACACAAGGACGCAGCGGCCAGGAAGATGCCGCGCAGATAGTTGATCACCGGCTGCTTGCCGCGCAGACGCGTGACCCGCCCGGTGACGATGGCCAAAGCCAGGCAGATCAGGAATTGAAAGAAGAACCGGCCGAAGGTGACTTCAAGCGGCGGCAGTTCGGCCGACAGATACTTGGCGATGATATCCATCACCGGCACGATCAGCATGGCCGAACTCATCAGGAAGATCGCCAGCAGTGGGTTCTGCTCCATGACGCCGGAGACTGAAGCCTTGCTCACGCCGAAGAATCCAGGAGCTTCAGGTCGATGTCGGAGAGGGGCTGCAAGGAGCCGAGCGCGGCTCTCGCCTCGGCACTGTCCTGGTCCATCTGCCGGATCAAGGCCTCGACACTGTCGAACTTTTCTTCACCGCGCAGATAGGAGACGACATGGACGCGCAGGGTTTTGCCATAGAGATCGCCTGAAAAATCGAACAGATGCACCTCGAACAGGATGGCGCCATTGTCGAAGGTCGGCCGGCGGCCATAACTTGCGACGCCGTCATGCCAGTCGTCTCCGATCCGCACCTTGACCGCATAGATGCCCTGTTTCAGCGGGCAGTCCTGGGCAAGCGCGAGGTTAGCGGTCGGGTAGCCGAGATCCCGGCCGCGTTTGTCGCCGTGCCTCACCTCGGCTTCGAAATACCAGCGATACCCGAGCAGGGCATTCGCTTGGGCGATGTCGCCCTCAGCGAGACTGTCGCGAATGCGGGTGGAGGAGATGACCTCCGCGCCCTCGTCCTCCTCGCGCTGGACGATGGTGACGCCGAAGCCGTGTTTGGCACCGGCATCGCGCAAATAGTCCGGTGTGCCCTGGCGGGCGCGGCCGAAATGGAAATCGTAACCCGTGACCGCGTGGGAAATGCCGAGCGTGTCGATCAGGATGTCCTGGACAAAAGCGTTGGCCTCGATCCCGGCGAAGTCCCTGGTGAAGGGCAGGATCAAGGCGCCGCCAAGACCGCAGACGCGCAGCATGTCGAGCTTCTGGGCCCGCGGCGTCAGGCGGAAGACAGGCTTGGATGGATTGAAGACGGTGCGCGGATGCGGTTCGAAGCTCATCGCATAAACCGGATGGTGCGTGCCGTGGCCAAGCCCCATGGCGGCGTCGAGCACGGCCCTGTGGCCCCGATGCAGGCCGTCGAAATTTCCGATGGCAACGATACCGCCCTTCAGCTCCGCCGGAAAGCTGTCCAGGCTTTCGGCAACCAGGAACCTGGAGGTGTCAGAGGAGCTCATGCAGCAAACCTTCGCGCAACGTGTCGGCCGGGACAGCCAGGCAGGGCCCTGATGTCCGGGAGAGGGAACGTCCGCAGCAGCTCAAAGGGCCCCGCCAACGCTGGCGAGGAACCTGCCGTCAAGAAGTAGAAAGGTCAAGATCGGCCAAACCGAAGATGTCCGGCCGGGGAATTCCGGTCACAGGCCGGAGCGGTCTTCGTCTTTGCTCGGCACTTTGACGAGCGCCTCGCCTTCAAGGACGACGGTGCCGTCGACGCTGCAAATACAGGACAGGCGCGCCCGGTTTCCGCGTTCCATGAGTTCTTCCACGGTCACGGTCACCTTGACGTCGTCACCGATTCGCACCGGTGCCTTGAAGTTCAGGGTCTGGGAGAGATAAATCGCGCCCGGACCAGGCAGTCTGGTGCCCAGAACCGCCGAAATCAGGCTGGCGGTGTAAAGACCATGGGCGATTCGGGTCTTGAACGGGGTCCTGGCTGCAAAATGTTCTGACAGGTGAATGGGGTTCCGGTCGCCGGATACTTCCGCAAAACCGACCACATCTGAAGAACTGACATGTTTTACAAGTTCTTCACTCATCCCCACCGTGAGATCTTCAAAACACAGTTTTTGCAGTTCCAGCATCGAGATTTCCGCCCTGACTTGTCGTTTTTTTAGCAAGCCGGACGCTAGGCGTCCCAAGGATTTCTGGCAATTGTGCTTTGGGCGAAGAAAAAAAGCGTCTGTTATTAACGGTCTTTTCAGGGGCAGTCGGTAGATTGCGTTGAGTGTGGGGAGGTGAGGACACAAGAATATGTGTCACTCTCCTTCGAAGTCATAACGCGATCCAACGGCCCACGGCCAGGGGCCGCGCACTTTGACAGTATGGAGTAGACAATGGCCCTTGATCTTCAGATGCCGGTCCTCGTGGTCGATGACTACAAAACGATGATTCGCATCATTCGGAACCTGCTCAAGCAACTTGGTTTCGAAGACATCGATGACGCTGCGGACGGCACCGAAGCATTGGAAAAAATGAAGCAGCGCCGTTACGGCCTGGTGATTTCCGATTGGAATATGGAGCCGATGACCGGTTACGAGCTGCTCAAGCAGGTCCGTGCCGACGGCAGCCTCAGCAAGACGCCGTTCATCATGGTGACGGCTGAATCCAAGACAGAAAACGTCATCGCCGCCAAAAAGGCCGGCGTGAACAACTATATCGTGAAGCCGTTCAACGCCCAGACGTTGAAAGGCAAGATCGAGGCGGTCTTCTCCGACTGATTTCTTGCACTTGGCGGGGTCCGCGTTGGGGCGCGTCTCCGCCAGTGCCAGACGGGTGTGAACGATCGGCACGGTCTTGCTGGGCAGGCAGGCCGGGTCTGGTTTGGCGCATCCGCGTAGTAATAGCGGCGCCCTGAGAAGGGGTCGTTTTGGGAGGACGCCTCGCATGGAAAGGCTCGACCTGGTGGCAAATATGAAACAGGAAAACATTGCCCGCGTCATCGACTTTCTGCAAGAAAACAAGAGCCGGCAAGGCGAGGTTTCGCTCACCGATGTGATGCATCTCGCCGAGGTCATGTCCGGTTCCATGCATGATTTCCTGTCGACCGTTCAGCCGGCCGTGACCGAAGAACTGACGCTGATCGCCAAGGAAATCACGCGCATGAAGGAGGAAATCTCCCAACTGCGCGCCAACGACATGACGGGCAACAAGATCCCGGATGCCGGTCGCGAGCTCGACGCCATTGTCGAGGCGACTGAAGAAGCCACCAATTCCATCATGGAAGCGGCCGAAGAGATCATGGGCGCCGATACCAGCGATGCGGAAGCGTATCAGGAGCTGGTCAGCAACAAGATGATCGGCATCTTCGAGGCCTGTACCTTCCAGGACATCACCGGCCAGCGCATTTCCAAGGTTGTCGCGACACTCCGCTACATCGACGAGCGTGTGAGTTCCTTCATCGAGCATCTGCGCATTCCGGCAGACCTTGAAGCGGCCATTGTGGAAACCGATGAGGAGCGCCGGCAACGCGAACTGATCCTGCACGGCCCGCAGCATTCTGGCGAAGGGGTCTCCCAGGACGACATCGACGCCATGCTCGGCGACGCCCAGGCAGATATCGACAAGCTGTTCGACTGATCCAGGCGGACAAGCAAGGTTTTGAAGGGCTCTCATTTGGAGGGCCCTTTTTCTTGAGCCTTGGCAACTCTTCCTTCGTCATCCCATGGCTTGACCATGGGATCCATGCCGTTCCCTCGCCAATCGCTGGGCTTTTCGCGGGGCAACGCAACGGCATGGATTGCAGGGTCAAGCCCTGCAATGACGAAGCACGAGAGGAAGGTGGGTTACTCCGCGGCCACCGCTTCCCGGTGCGCGCGCCGTTCCCTGGCCAGTGAGGTCAGGCCGAAATCGTCGAGGATTGTGTAGAAGGCCGGCACGACGAAGACGATCATCAAAGTGGTGCCGATCAGGCCGAAGGAGATCGACGTCACCAGTGGGATCAGAACCTGGGCCTGCGGGCTGGTCTCGAACAGCAGCGGCAGCATGCCGGCAATCGTTGTCACCGAGGTCAGGAGGATCGCGCGGAAGCGGGCCTTGGCGCCGAGCGGGGCAATGTCGGCGACGTTTTCCATGTCCGGGGCGTGCTCGTCCTTGATGAACTCGACCAAGAGGATGGAATCGTTGACCACAACCCCGGCCAGCGAGATGAACCCCAGCATGCTCGGCAGGGCGAAGTCGATCCCCATCAGCAAATGCCCCCAGACCGCGCCGATCATGGCGAGCGGGATCAGCACCATCACCACGACCGGTTCCGTGTAGCTGCGAAACTGGAAGCTCAGGAGAATGAAGACGAAGATCAGCCCGGTGCCGAGGGCTGCGGCCATCGAGGCCTGGGTCTTGGCGCCTTCGGCGTTCTGGCCTTCGGTCGAGGCGGTCAGGCCGGGATAACGCTCCAGCAGCCCGGGCAGGAAATTCTTTTCCGTGTCGCTGACAACCTCGTTGGCATTGGCGACACCCAGGAGAACGTCGCCGGTGATCGTAACCGTCGGCACCCTGTCGATGCGGTTGATGCGTGTATAGCTGCGGTCGGACAGGATGTTGGCGACGGTGCCGAGCGGCACCCTGTGTCCGGACGGCGTCTCAATGGTGAAGAGTTCCAGGTCGCCCAGGCTGTTACGGTCCGATCCGGCAAGGCGCACGTCGACCTCGAAGCTTTCCGAGCCGACCTGGACCTCGTCGGCGGTGATGCCGTTATAGGCCCCCTTCAGCTGATCGGCGATTTCCTTGGCATCCAGCCCGACGGCACCGGCGCCGTCCTTCAGCGACAGGGCAAGTTCCGGCTTGCCGAGGCTGAGATCATCCGAGATGTTGTAGACACCCTGATAGCCGTTGAGCCAGGTCTGCAGCTCTTCCGAGGCCGTGTCGAGCACGGCCGGATCCGGATGCGCCAGGCGCAGCTCGATGGCGCGGCCCGCGGGCCCGACGCTGGATTCGGTGATGATGACCCGGCGCACATCCAGGGTTTCCGGCAGCTCCCGGCGCCACACGGTCAGGATCTCCTGGTTGCCGACATCGCGCGCCGCGCCTTCGAGGAGATCGATGTTGAGCGTCGCCAGATGAGCGCCGTTGGTGCCGGCATCGCTGTTTTCGTTGAAGCGCACCAGCACGTTCTTGAGCAGGGAGGCACCGTCCGGATTGCGCGGCGCGAGAGCCGCGTCCATGCGTTCCAATGCGGCGATGGTTTCGGCAACGACGGTGCGTGTGTCCTGGAGCGTCGCGCTGGCCGGCAATTCGATGCGCGCCTCGATCTGGTCGCCTTCCACATTCGGGAAGGCCTGGAACTTCACCAGGCCGCCGGCGATCAGCGCCAGTGTCGACAGGAACAGCATGATGCAGATCCCGACGGTGAAATAGCGGTTGCGCACCGACCAGGTGGCGCAGGGGCCGACAATATGTTCGCGCGCGAAGGAAACCGCGGCTTCGGCCTTGCGGGTGATGAGATTTGGCTCGTCCTTGGCCGCGTGCGACAGGTGGTTTGGCAGGATCAGGAAGGCCTCGATCAGCGAGATCACCAGCACAAGCAGCATGACGATCGGGATGACCCTGAGGAGATCGCCGAGATCGCCGCTGATGAAGGCGAGTGCGCCGAAAATCGCCGCCGTCGTCAGGAAGGACGCGAACACGCCTGGGGCCACCTGCAAGGTGCCCTGAACGGCGGCTTCGAGCGCATTCAGACCCTGATGCCTTTTGGTGGCAATGTTTTCCGAGATCACAATGGCATCGTCCATCATGATGCCGACCACGATCAGCAGGGCCACCATGGACAGCATGTTGATGGTCAGCCCGAAGAGGGACATGATCGCCAGGGCGCCCAGGAAGGAAACCGGCAGGCCCATGCCAATCCAGAAGGCCTGGCGGCCACCGAAAAAGATCCACATGGCGGCGACAACCAGCAGAAGGCCCTGGCCGGAATTGTTAACCAGCATCCACAGCCGGTCCTTGAGCGCGATCGAGCCGTCATTGATGATGGTCAGGTCGATGCCGGGCGCTGCGCGCGCCTGTTCTTCCGCCACAAAGGCCTTGACCCGTTCGACCACCTGGATGAGGTCGTCGCTGCGGGTCATGGAAATGTCGAGCACGGCGGCCAGCCGGCCGTTGAGCCGGGTTTCGACTTCTTCATCCTCGAAAAGATCGGTGATGGTGGCGATGTCGCCGAGCGTGATCTGCCCGCCTTGCGCGGAGGAGGCGACGATCACCGAGGCATAGGCATCGGCTGCCAGCCGCTCGTCGGCAAAGCGCAGCAGGATGGAACCGCCCACGGTGGTGATCTCGCCGGAGGGGGCGTTGATGTTCTGCCGGGTCAGCGTGTCGGCGATTTCCGACAGGGTCAGGCCAAGTTCGCGGGCCGCGGCATCGCGCACCTCGATCCGGAACTGCCGGTCCGAAAAACCGGACACTTCCACCTGGGGGATGCCGCCGAACTGCAGCATGCGCTCCTTGACCGCCTCGGCGTAATTCTTCAGCTGCGGCTTGTCGTCAATTCCGGTGATGACCACGGAGGTCGCGTCGCTGAGCTGGCCCGCTTCCTCGATGACCGGATCCTCGACCCCATCGGGGAAGTCGGAAATCGCGTTGATCTCGCGATCGACATCGAGCATCAGCTGGTCGATGTCCTTGCCCTCGACGATCTTGACGGTTGCCAGAGCCAGGTTCTCGCGGCTGTCGCATTTCAGTTCGTCGATATTCTCGATGCCGTCGAGCGCGTCCTCGATCCGGCGGCAGACGGTTCGCTCCACATCCGCGGAGGTCGCGCCGGGATAGGCAACGTTGACGGTGATCTTCTTGATCGGAATCTGCGGAAAGGTCTCCATCAGGAGCCCCGACAGGTTGAGCAGGCCGAGAATGATCAGCCCGGCCATCAGGAGATTGGCTGCGGTCGGGTGCGAGGCGAAATAACGGATCATGGCCGGGCCTCGCCGCTGTTGGTGCCAGTGGCGGCGGCAATGCGCTCCTGGACAGCCTCGTCCTCCACCGGTTTGAGCAGCATGCCCTCAATGACCGGCGAGACATCGCTGACGATCACCCTTGTGCCCGCAGGAAGGGGGCTTTCCAGGACGACGATGTCGTCGAAATGGTAGCCGACTTTTACGTCGACAAGCGCGAGGCGGTCGTCGTCCGACACCGTCATGACCTTGCCGTTCTGGATCGCGTTGCGCGGCAGGATGGTCCGGTCTTTGACGGCGGGGGCGGACAATTCCACTTCCGTGAACATGCCTTTGACCAAAGGCGGGCGGATGCCGGGGCGAACCGTGTCATAGGGCTTGTCGACCGTGACGATCAGGCCGATGGAGCGCGTGTCTGGATCGACCGTGTCGCTGACCCGCTTGACCCGTGCGTCCCAGGTTGCCGCGTCGCCGACCGAGCCCACATGAACCTTTGCCGACAGCCTGTCCAGGGAGCGGCGAGCCCTGAACACACCTTCCTCCGTGTCCAGCTGACCCGGAAAGGCGAGATTGGCGAAACCGGCCATGTTGGCCGGGCTGATCTGGACGTCGATATCGGCGGCCTCAATGCCGTCCAGTTCGCCAATGGAGGTGCCGGCGGCGACATACTGGTCGATCTCGACGGAGACCTTTGCAACCCGGGCGTTGAAAGGTGCCTCGATGGTGGTGCGTGCCAAGTTCAGCCGGGCCGTTTCCAGGCGGACCTCGTTCTTGCGCCTGGCTTGTTCCAGGGCTTTCTGCTTGACCGGTTTGAGCGCGATGTCGTTTTCCAGGTCCTGCACATTGGAGCGCTGTTGCAGCACCACGGCTTCCTGGTTCTCGACCTGCTGGTCGGAGATGACCTTGCGCTCCAGAAGGGTCTTGAGCCGGGCGAGCTCCCGCTCTTCCAGATCCAGAACAGATTTGGCGATCTCGAGGGATTTCTTCTGGGTTTCCAGCGTGACGGCAAGTTCCTCAAGATCGACATTTGCGCTGGCGATATCCGTCTCGGCCTCGGCGATCTCAAGCTCGTAGTCTTCCGGTGACAATTTGATCAGGACGTCGCCTTCGGCGATGAAATCGCCGCGCCTGAAACTCGGATTGAGAAAGAGAACCCGCCCCGACACCTGGGCGATGGCATCCAGTGTGCGGGCCGGGTCAACCGTGCCGTAGCCGATCACGCGAGGTACGAAATCGCTCGGCTCCACGGTGACCACCCGCACGACGGTTGCCGTCTCCGCGATCTCCGCCCGCTTCGGCGCCTCGCGCCCGCTGACGGCGTAATAAAGCAGGGCCGCGCCCAGGACGACTGGTGGAAGGATCAGGGCTTTGCGCAACAGTGACACGGACTTGTCTCCTGGGTTCGCTCGGCAAGGGCGGGTTCATCGGTCCGCACCTTTGTACAAGGTCTCCGTGAGGGTTTCGTATGGGCAACGCGCCAAGTGTTGCCACGAATGGCCCTGCAAGGTATTAATGCAAGCGTATACTTGCAAATGAGCGTGACGGCAAGCGATTGCAAGTGTTCGCTTGCATTTTGTCTCTCCCTGGCGTTAGCTGGTTGGCATTGTCCCACAAACTTTGCCCGCGGCGCAGAATGCGCCCAAGAGATGCCTGTGCCCAAAACCATTGACAGTGCCGATATTTACGCTGCTGCGATCACGCTTTTCTGCGAACGCGGTTTCGGCGGTACCACCACCCGCCAGATCGCGGACCGGGCCGGTATCAACGAGGTGACCCTGTTCCGCCGTTTCGGCTCGAAGGCGGCCCTGATGGAAGCCGCGATCATCGACGCGCTGGCCAACGCCCCCTTCGGCCAGGTGCCGGCGAGCGACGATGTTCTGGCGGATCTCGGCAATGTTGTCCGGGCATATCTGGCGACTTACCGGGAGCATGGCGGCCTGGCCCTGACGCTGTTTTCGCAGCTGCCGCACCACCCGGAACTGCATGGCATCACCCCCGTGCTGATGGAAAACCTCAAGGCCGTTGGCGCGCTCCTGCGCACGCACCAGGAGGCCGGCCGGCTCCGTCCGGGGGATCCGGGCCGCTTCGCGCTGGAACTGATCGCCCCGCTCGCCATGATCGGCTTCATGGGCGAAATGCGCATGGGGCCGGGGCATGCCGCGCTCGATGTTGACGATTACGTCCGGACCTATCTGGCCGGGCATGGGGCGGAGAGCTCTGAGTAGGTCTTTTGGCAGGAACGCGCCAGACACACCGGTGTCGCCCCGGGCGCGCGAAGCAAGACCCGGGGCCTGCTCATTTCCAGAGAAGTTGTCGTGTCGCAACATTGTGCGAACTGTTCGGCGCTTCAGGTTGCTGAACTGCGAGTGGGCCCCGGATCCGCGCGTTGCTTGTCCGGGGGTGACACCCTACTGAAAACAGCCGGATTTCAGCCTATTGACGTGATTGGCGCGAAGCGATTGCTCCGCTCTCACCACCACAGACGCGGCAGGGCGGCGCGGGCGCGCAGGCCTTCTTCGGTGAGGCGGCGGCGGATCAGGTGTTCGTCCGGGGCATCGCTCGGGCCGAAGTCGGAGGCGTGGATGCCGGCGGTGATGAACAGAACATCGATGTCCTGGGAAACCGCGCCGCGGATATCGGTCGGCAGGCCATCGCCGATGGCCAGAACGTCTTCCTTGGCTACTTCCGTGCCGGCCAGCTGCGACAGGCGCTCCATCGCGGCGGTGTAGATCGGCGCGTGCGGTTTGCCGAGAATGACGACCTCGCCGCCGAGATCTTCATAGAGGCGTGCCAGGGCGCCGGCACACCAGATCAGCCGGTCGCCGCGTTCCACGACGATATCCGGGTTGGCGCAGATCATCTTGAGACCGCGCGCCACGAGTTTTTCCAGGCGCTCGCGATAGTCGTCCGGCGTTTCCACCTCGTCGTCGGCGAGCCCGGTGCAGCTGATCCCCTCGGCTTCGTCGTCGTTCTGGGTGAAGGTTGCCTCCAGGTTCCAGTAGAGCGGCTGGTCCCGGTTGGGGCCGATATGCAGCAGCGTCTTCTTGCCTTCCGCTTCCAGCACGCCGCGGGTGACGTCGCCGGAAGTGACGATGTCGTCATAGGTGCCGTCCGGCACGCCGAGACCGGCGAGCATTTCGCCGACCTGCTTGGCCGGACGCGGCGCATTGGTGATCAGGACCACCTTGCCACCGGTTTCCTCGCGATAGGTCCTGAGCGCTTTGTGCGCGCCTTCAAAAGCCGCTACACCATTGTGAAGCACGCCCCAGACATCGCACAGGATGCCCTTGTAGGAAGGCGCAAGGGCATTGAGCCCGTCAACAAGAAGCGGTGCAGAAACGGTCATGTCGGGTCACTCGGATCACGGTGGGTCTGATAAGCTGCGCCAAAGAATCGCAACAAACTCGGCGCGGACCATATAGGAACAGGACGCGCTGCGAAAGCCGCGGACGACAGAGAGAGTTTTATGGCAGTCAGGCAACTTGGCGAGCAGGTGATCAACCAGATCGCCGCCGGAGAAGTGATCGAGCGGCCGGCCAGTGTCATCAAGGAACTGGTCGAAAACGCGGTCGATGCCGGCGCGCGCCAGATCGAGATCGTTACCGCCGCCGGCGGCAAGACCCTGATGCGCGTCGCCGACGACGGCGCCGGCATGCGCCAGGACGATCTCAAGCTCGCGATCCGCCGCCACTGCACCTCGAAGATTTCCGACGACGATCTTTTCGACATCCGGACGCTCGGCTTTCGCGGCGAGGCGCTGCCGTCGATCGGCTCGGTCGCCAGGCTGGCGATCCAGACACGCCATGCCGGGGAAGACCATGCCTGGGCGATCGCGGTCGAGGGCGGCAAGGAACAGCCGCTCGTCCCGGCGGCGCGGACCAGGGGCACCCTTGTGGAGGTCCGGGATCTCTTCTTCGCGACGCCCGCGCGGCTGAAATTCCTGAAATCCGACCGGGCCGAGGCCGCCGCCATCACCGAGATTGTCAAGCGCATCGCGCTCGCCTATCCGGAGATCGGCTTTTCGCTGTCCGGTGCCGACCGGCAGCCGCAAAGCTGGCTCGCCGCGCGCGGCGATGATCCGCATCTCGCCCGGATCTCGCAGATCCTCGGCAAGGACTTCGTCGACAACGCCATGGAGATCGACGCCGCCCGCGAAGGCGTGCACCTCTCGGGATTTGCCGGTCTGCCGACACATCACCGCGGCAATGCCCAGCATCAGTTCTTCTTCGTCAATGGCCGTCCGGTAAAGGACAAGCTTCTTCTTTCCGGCCTGCGCGGTGCCTATGCCGACGTGCTTGCCCGCGACCGGCACCCGGTGGTGGTGCTGTTCATCGATCTCGACCCGGCCCAGGTGGATGTCAACGTGCACCCGGCCAAGGCGGATGTGCGCTTCCGCGATGCCCAGCTGGTGCGCGGGCTCTTGGTCGGCGCGATCAAGCATGCCCTGGTCCAGGCGGGGCATCGTTCGTCGACCTCCAATGCCGCCGTGGCGCTGGATGCGCTGCGCGGCCAGCCGGGTGGGGCCTATGCCGGTTCTCACGCCGCTTCGCCGGCAGGACAACCGGGACATGGTGGCTATGGAGGCGGCTATCAGCAGACCGCAACGGCCGCGCGCTGGAGCTCGGAGGCTTTCCGGCCGCTGGAAACGGCGGGCGCACCGGCGGCAGGCTTTGCCGAAGCCCGCCAACCCGATCTTCAGCGCCAGAACGGTTTTGCGGATTTTTCAGCACCGTCAGCCGACGCCCGGGCCCATGACGTGCCGGTCGAAATCGAAAAGACCCAGTTGCCGCTCGGCGCGGCGCGGGCACAGGTGCACGAGACCTATATCATCGCCCAAACCGGCGACGGCGTTGTCATTGTCGACCAGCACGCAGCCCATGAGCGCCTTGTTTATGAACGGCTGAAGGAAGCGCTGGCGAAGAAGGAGGTCGCGCGGCAGATCCTCCTGATCCCGGAAATCGTCGAGCTGCCGGAGGAAGACGCCGCGCGCCTTGCCGAGCGCTCTGAGGACCTGGAAAAGGTGGGACTGTCTCTGGAAGCCTTCGGGCCCGGAGCGATCGCGGTCCGCGAGACCCCGGCCCTTCTCGGTGACATGGACATTCAGGGCCTGGTCAAGAACCTTGCCGACGAACTGGCCGAATGGGACACGGCTGACGGCTTGAAGGAAAAGCTCGACCATGTTGCCGCCACCATGGCCTGTCATGGTTCGGTGCGTGCCGGACGGCGCATGCGGCCGGAGGAAATGGATGCACTCCTGCGCGACATGGAGGCAACGCCTCTGTCTGGCCAATGCAATCACGGCCGGCCGACCTGGGTTGAACTGAAGCTCAGCGATATCGAGAAACTGTTCGGCCGTAAATAGAGCGTCTGATCGGAAGGCGCGTTTGAAGCGTATCTGCGAGGGGCCGCAAAGGAGACAGGTGGATGGCCGAGGCCGATACGGAACAGGAAACGCAGGACACGGCCGGGACGGCTCGTGCTGGCAACAAGGGTCTGAAGTTCCTCAGAACCGTCGTCATCGTCGTGGCCGTCGCCTATGTCATGGCCGCGGCTTTCATGTATTTCACCCAGCGCGGGTTTGTGTTTGTCCCGACCGGGGAACTGGCGACGCCGCAGGAAAAGGGCCTTGAAGGCGTCACCGTGGAAACGGTCGCGATGGCCGACGGGACCGAGGTGACCGTGTGGCGGGCGGCGCCAAAACTGGAAGGCGCGCCGACCGTGCTCTATCTGCACGGCAATTCCAGCAATCTCTCCGCGCGCTGGAAGCGGTTCAAGGAGATCCTGGACAGTGGCTTCGGCCTTTATGCGCCAAGCTACCGGGGCTATGCCGGCAGCGGCGGCAACCCGTCGGAAGCCGCCCTCATCTCAGATGCCCTGGAACATTACGACCGGGCGGCCGAGACCGGAACGCCGATCATCCTGCACGGCGAAAGCCTCGGCACCGGCGTCGCGACGGCGGTTGCCGCCGAGCGGCCGGACGCGGACCTGCTTGTGCTTGAAGCACCCTATACCGCGCTCGTCGACATGGCCTCGGAGCGCTATCCGTGGCTGCCGGTGGGGCTGTTGATGAAGGACCCGATGCCGACACGGGAGCGGATCACCAAGGTGAAGGCACCGGTCCTGATCCTGCACGGCACGGCCGACCATGTCATACCGGTGGACCATGGCAGGCGCCTGTTCGGCTTCGCGCCCAATCCGAAGGAACTTGTCATTCTGGACGGCGTCGATCACTCGGATCTCTGGAAAAACGGTCTCTGGCAGAAAGTCCTGTCCGTTTGGCAGGGACGATCCAGCTAAAACGCAACGAGCGTGTTGCAGCAAAAAGCCCCGGCCAATGACCGGGGCTTTCTTGGTTCAAGGCAGGGGCGCTTAGAACGTGCGCTGCAGGCGGAATGTGCCGTAGAGCTCGTAGGTATCGCTGAGGCCGGAACCGCTGCCGTAGTCGATGTCCCGGTATTGGACTTCCGGACCCATTTCAAAACCGGCAACCGGTGACCAGACCGCGTTTGCCGTAGCGCTCCACTGGGTGAAGTCATAGGCACTCAGCGCCGCGTCCACATTGTGGTAGCCGCCTTCGACATTGACGACGACCGTGTCGGTCACGCCAATGCTGACGCCGCCGAAGATGTTCAGCGTCTTGGTGGTTTCCGTGCTGTTGCCGTCCCAGACCGCATCGGTGATGCGGCTGGTCCAGCCAGTCGAGCCGTAGTCGCTGGCCCCATCGGTATAGACGGCCTGCAGAGCCACGCTGCCGCCTTTGGGCAGGCCGCCGAATTCGATCTCTACACCGCCGCCGACGGCCCAGCCGAGTTCGTCTTCGCTGCTGCCGGTGATGCCGTTATAGGTCGCGTTTGGATAGACCTGGTGCAGGGCGCCCATGACTTGGGCGGAGCCCCAGCCCTGGCTCAACCCCAGAGCGCCGACAAAGTCCGGCAAGCGGGTGCCGCCATAGGCGAGCGTGCCGCCGTTCAGGCCGATATTGGTCTCGCGGCTCGAGCGATCTTCAACGGCAACCGTTGCGTTGAAGCCGTTGCCGAAGGCGGCCGTGTAGGCAAGCTGATTGGTCTTCCGGTCGGAATAACTCTCGATCTGGGCGTTCCAGGAATATCCGGTGAAGAAATCGAAATTGGAACCGTTGCGGCCGGCGAGCAGCCCGCCCCACTGGATGTAGGCCTTGTCCAGGGTCGACGACGTCGTGTCGTTGGTCTGGGTCATGTACATCTCGATGAACGCGCGCAGCGTGCCGAATTCGGTCGCCGTGCGGGCATCGAGATAGAGGTAGCCGCGGGAGCGCCACTCGTAACCGTCCGTATCACGGTCGCCCCAGGCGTTTTCGGCCTCGCCGAAATTGCGGACGCGGAACTCGGTCCGCACCCGGCCGCCGACCCGCAGGCAGGTTTCGGTGCCGGGAATGTAATAGAAGCGGGAACCATAGGCATCGCAGACCCGGACATAGTCGACGGGTTCAGGCGCCACTGGTAGGTCCGCGGCAAAAGCCGGATTGGCGGCCATCAGGCCGACGATAGCCCCAAGAACAGCAAAACGAGTCATGTTTCTCTCCGAAAGAACGGCGAATCCCTGAACTCCATATTGTGCCTTGAAGTGACAGTTTCTTTTAACGAAGGACCAGAAATCTGACTTAGAGGCACTTTCGGATGGAGCTGTTGCCGTTGAGCAACGCAGGACGCTTCTACCGGCGAGATTGAAAAAACGATTTCAGCAATTTTCCGGCCCGTGATTCGCCGATGCCAGAATAGACGTCCGGGGCATGATGACAGGTCGGCTGGCGGAAGAAGCGCGTGCCGTGATCGACCGCGCCGCCCTTTTCGTCGCCGGCGCCGTAATACAGCCGGCGGATGCGGGCAAAGGAAATCGCGCCCGCGCACATCGGGCAGGGCTCCAGCGTGACATAGAGATCGCAATCGGGCAGCCGCTGCGAATTCAAGGCGAGACAGGCCGTGCGAATGACCTGGATCTCCGCATGGGCGGTCGGATCGTTGAGTTCCAGCGTGCGGTTGCCGTCCTTTGCCAGCACCACGCCGTCCTTCACCAGAACCGCGCCAACCGGAACTTCGCCGCGGTCCGCCGCCTGCTCCGCTTCTTCCAGCGCGAGGTCCATGAAGGAAGTCTGACGGGTGTCTCGGTCGGGTGCGGTCATGTTGGTCTTGAGGCGGGATTTCAGAAGCCGGTTCCTGTCTTCTTAGTTGGATTTCACGGCGTCGTCAGCCCCGGTCTTGCCGCGCCATGCGGTGCCGGCACACGTCCCATGCGGAAAATGGTGAAAACAAGCGATTCCCGAATGGCTCAAGCTCTGCTATGACGCGCGCATGACGACAAGAAAATCTTCCGAGCGCCCGGGCCGCGATAGAGGCCAGGGCCGCGACAAGCGTGCAGACGGCAAACGCCGCTCCGCTCCCGGTGGCGCCTATAAGGCGGGCGACCGGAAACCCGGCTTCAAAAAGGCCGGTCCGAAACCTGCGGCCGGTCCGAAACCTGCGGCCGGCCCGAAACCGGCGGCGGTCCGCCAAGCCGGTGAGGGCAGTGATCGCGGCGAGCGTATCGCCAAGGTGATGGCGCGCGCCGGCCTGTGCTCGCGCCGGGACGCCGAGACCTGGATCGAAAACGGCCGGGTGCAGCTGAATGGCAAACCGCTGACCACGCCTGCCGTCACCGTGACGGCTTCGGACAAGGTTCTCGTTGACGGCGAACCTCTGCCGATGCGTGAGCGCACGCGCCTGTGGCTCTACCACAAGCCGCGCGGCCTGGTGACCACCAACAAGGATCCGGAAGGCCGGCCGACCGTGTTCGACCGCCTGCCGGACGACCTGCCGCGTGTCCTGACCGTCGGCCGTCTCGACATCAACACCGAAGGCCTGCTGCTCCTGACCAATGACGGCGGTCTGGCCCGTGTGCTGGAACTGCCGGCGACCGGCTGGCTGCGCCGTTACCGCGTGCGCGCCTTTGGCAAGGTCACCCAGGCGGATCTCGACGGACTGAAGGACGGCGTTGCGATTGACGGCGTGCTTTACGGCGCCATCGAAGCGACGCTCGACAAGGAACAGGGCGACAATGTCTGGATGACGGTTGGTCTGCGCGAAGGCAAGAACCGCGAGGTCAAGCGGGTTCTGGAGCATCTGGGTCTTACGGTGAACAGGCTGATCCGCCTGTCCTACGGCCCATTCCAGCTGATGGACCTTCCGGAAAAGAGCGTGCGTGAAATCCGCGGCCGCGTTTTGCGTGACCAGTTGGGCGAAGCGCTCGCCGAAGAGGCTGGTGCGGATTTCGACGCGCCGATCTTCCATACGCCCAAACAGGAAACGGAAAAGAAACCTGCTGGTGCAAAGCGTGGCGGCCGTCCCGGTGACAAGCGGGATGGTCCGCAAGGCAAATGGCTGACGGCACGTGAGGGGCAGGGCGAAACTGACCGGCGCAAGGCTGCCAAGGCGGATCGGGCCGAGCGCAAGCAGGAGCGCGGCAAGGGGCCTGGCAAGAGGGCTGACAAGGGCCCGGGCCAGGGCCCGCGCAAGAACAGCGGTCCGCGCCAGGAGAAGGTCTCGCCGCGTTCGCGCTTCCGCCTGACGTCCGAACCGAAGCCGCGTAAGGATTTTGGCGAAGAACGCCGCTCGCCGCCGCAACGCCGCATCTGGGGCGAGGACGGCCTGGTGGAAGACAAGCAGCAGCAGAGCCGCACGGACCGGGACAAGGATGACCGGCGCGGCCCGCCAAAAGGGGGACGCGGCCCGCGGCGCGGAGACCGCTCGTGAGGATCGTTGCCGGGCGGTTCAAGGGCACGGCACTCGCCGCGCCCAAAACCCAGGGCACAAGGCCGACCAGCGACCGGTTGCGCGAGACCGTCTTCAACATCCTGGCGCATGGCCTGGATGTGGATCTGGACGGGATGCGCGTGCTGGATCTCTTTGCCGGCACCGGCGCGCTCGGTTTCGAGGCGATCAGCCGGGGCGCGGGCCATTGCACCTTCATCGAAGAGGGGACGGAGGCCCGTGGCGTTATCCGACGCAACATGGAAACGCTCGGCCTCAATGGGGCCGCCAAGATCTTCCGCCGCGATGCCACCCGCCTCGGCAGCGCCGGCACGATCGCGCCCTTCGATCTGGTGTTCGCCGACCCGCCCTATGACAAGGGCATGGGCGAAAAGGCCCTGGCCTCGGCTGCTGCCGGAGGGTGGCTGAAACAGAACTCCATCTGCGTGCTGGAGGAACGGGCGTCCGCCGACGTGGAGGTGCCGCAGGGCTTCGAAACGCTCGATCAGCGCGAAGCCGGCGACAGTCAGGTGCTTTTCCTGCGCTTAGAGGGCTGAGGCGCGGACGCCTAAGCGCCACCCGGCATCATGATGTAGACCGTCGGTTTGACCGGCAGACTTGAGCGGCTGACGACCACGGACGAAGTTTTCGCCTGAACAATGTCATAACCGGCTTCCTGCGCGCGCGCCGTGAAAGCCGGAAGGGCGCCGGCGAAATGGAAATGCATCGGGATCACCATGGCCGGGCCGACGCTTGCCAACACATCCATCAGACTGTCGAGCCTGAGGGTTGACGTGTTGTCAATCGCAGCGAACACCACGTCGATCTGGCCGAGCCGGGTCAGGTCCTCCTGGGTGAGCCTGTGATGCAGGTGGCCCAGATGGGCAATGCACAGGTCAGCGACCTCGAAGATGAAGATGGAATTGCCAAGCCGCCGGCTTTCGCCGTCCCAGCCGCGAATGTTGGTCTGGATGTTGCGGATACGGACATCTCCGACCGTCAGATCGTGGTCCATCGGACCGCCCCCGGGATTCCAGCCATAAAGCAGATGTTCGATATTGGGATCGGGGCTCATCGAATAATGGGTGCTGTGGGCACCGTTCATGGTGGCAACGGTCGGCGGCTGCAGCGGTCGATGAATGTCATTGTAGTCCGTCGCGATCCGCACGCCCTTCGGTGTCTCCAGTTCGAACGTGGAATGGCCGATATAGCGGATCTGGACGTCGCCCGCCTGAAGCGCAACCTGCCAGATCCTGGCTTCTCCAGGCTCGCCCGATCCGAAGGGCGCCTGCGCGACCAGTTGGCAAACGGCGAGAGCCGGGAGCGTTGAAGCGGACAGGGCCAGCGAAACGAATGCGGCCAGTTGGCCGAAACGCGTCGTGCCCCCGCGCAGGAGGCCGAGAAAAGCGTGAAGCAATGATGCCATGATGCGCCACCCGATATCTGGTCTGTCCGCTTAAGAGTAGGGGGCTCGGGCATTGAGGCAAGCAGGAACCGCCCGGTTACGGGTCGAATGCCTGAAACTTGGCTCTATCCGGACCGGAAATGCCAAAAGAAAAGGCAACCGGCTCGCGCTGTGGCTGCGAAGGCGGTTGCCTGAGGTGGGGGCGGGTGGGAGGAAGGACCTGCCCCGGATTGGAGGGTTCAAACCACGTGAAGACTGACGGGTGCCTTGGTGCTCCTGTGGCGGATATCCTTGTCGAGTTCATGCGCCGACCCGGCTGTCGCCTGCCGGAATATCAATTCGCCGGCGTGACCGGCTTCGATCGCCAGGCTTTGCCGGCTGCAAAGCGCAGCCAGCGTCAGGCCCAGCTTGCGGAAATGCGCCCGGCGGTAACAATAAACCGCCAGCGCCGCCCGCTGGGGTTCCGGCAATTGACCGCCAAGATCGGCAACCGCGCTCAAGGTCGTGTCGAGCAGCCGTTTCAACAAATCGTCCGATACCGGACATGCTTCCAAATCTGTCGATCCCGTGGGCTGCATTGTTTTTCTCCTAATAACTTAAGAAAATTATTTGGGAGTTTTCTTAATGTTTTATTAAAGCCCAAATTCGCTTCAATAGAATCGATTTATCTGGTCAATTGTGCGAATGTTGCTTTCAAGTAACTTTCATCGGTTCTTTTACTAGCTGTGTCAGATGTTCCCTTGTCACAGCGCGCAGGGATTCCGCGTTGTTCAAAATGCGTTCCGCTTTCATGAAATCTAGCACGCGGATCGGATCGTGCGGCGGACGGACAAGGATATCCGCTTGATCCATCTTGAGTTTTTGCTTGGTGATGGTCTGCATCAGGATCTGCGACGAGCCGAACAGCGAGTCCAGCATGCTGATATCGTCCTTGTCGTCCCGGGGCACGGGCGCACCGACCACATCGACGGCGACAACGATATCGCAATCCGCGCGCAGGCCGTCAAAGGGCAGTGGATTGACCACGCCGCCATCGATCAGGTAGCGGCCGTTGTGCAGAACCGGCTTGAAAACCGCAGGCATCGCAATCGACGCGGCCAGTGCGGGCAGAATCGGTCCGCTGTCGAAGGTGACTTCCTCACAGCCGTAAAAGTCGGTGGCATGCATGCGCAGGGGGATCTGCAGGTCCTCGAACCGCTTCGGCAAATAATCCCCGATGAAGACCTCAAGCACACGCTGCGGATCGAACTGCACGGGGGTCGAGCGGAACATGTCGGCGAACCGCTTCGGCCGCAGCTGCCACAGACGCGAGAAAACGCCGTTTCGGTCGGCAAACAGGTCCCGCGCGATCTCCCGGATCTCCTCGCCGCTGCGGCCGTTGCCATAGACCGCGCCCATGATGGCGCCGATCGAGGTGCCCGCGATCCGGGCAGGCTTGAGGCCCAGATCGTCAAAGGCTTCCAGAACGGGGATATGGGCAAGGCCGCGGGCGCCGCCACCGCCAAGTGCAAGGCCGATACGCGGGGCGTGAGTTGACGTGGACATGAACGGCCATCCTCTTAGTGAACGTTGTTCACTTTAGATGGGGAGGCGTTTCGTTTTTCCAAGCGTCCCGGCGCAAAAAAGTCAGGAAAGCGTCATTGGGCTGTCGGAGGGGGCGACATTCAAATGACGAAATAGAGATCGTCGGCCGCTTCGGACATCCAGCCGGTTGTCTCCTTGAACGGCATCGGCCGGGCGATCAGGTAGCCCTGGATCGAGAAGTCGCCCATCATCCGGAGCCGGTCATATTGGGCTTCCGTTTCCACACCCTCGCAGACGATCCCGATATTCAGGGACCGGGCCAGGTGAATGAGCTGGTTGACCACGATTTCCTTCTTCGGATCCTGAAGCATCTGCCTGGTGAAGGAGCGGTCGATCTTCAGGCCGTTGATGGGCAGGTCCGTCACATGGGACAGGGACGCGTAACCGGTGCCGAAATCATCCAGTTCGATGTGAACGCCCAGATCGTACAACTTCTTGAGGGTTGTCAGATGACCTGACCGGGTGTCGTTCAAAAAGACCGATTCCAGAACCTCAGCCGTGACCCGTTCCGGCGCGATGCCATGTGTGTCCATTGAGGTATTGAAGTGGTCAAGCAGCTTTCCGGAGGCCAGGTGGGACGGCGACACGTTCACCGAAATGCGTCCGAAATCAAGGCCGGCCTCCAACCAATCCCGTGCGGCCGACAGAGCCTTGTCGATGACAATCTCGCCCAGCAACGGTGCCAGTCCCGATTTCTCGATCACAGGAAGGAACTCCCCGGGCGACACGGTGCCGCGCTCGGGATGCTGCCAGCGGACGAGCGCCTCGACACCGGTCACGGCCTGGGTGCGCAGGTTGACCTGGGGCTGGAACACCAGGAAAAACTCGTCGTTCTGGATCGCGTCCTGAAGTTCGCGTTCGAGGCGCGCTTCGGTCTCGCTGTCTGCGCGCATGTCCGGCTTGAAGAAAGTGTAGCGGTCCTTGCCGTTTTCCTTGGACTGGTAGAGCGCAAGGTCGGCATTGACCAGCAGCGTGTCGAAATCGTCGCCGTCATCCGGGCACAGCGCCAGCCCCATGCTGACCGTTGGCCAATAGCGGTTGCCGTTATTTTCCATCGGCTGGCGCATGAGCCGTCTTGCGCGCTCGCACAATTCGTTGGGATCCGACGTGTTGCTTTCCGCGAGGATCACGAATTCGTCGCCACCCCAGCGATAGGCGGTCCCGAGGCCGCGGCAGACTTCCCGCAGCCGCCGGCCGGTTTCTTCCAGGCATTGATCGCCGGCCCGATGACCAAGCGTGTCGTTGACCCGCTTGAAACCGTCCATGTCGACATGCACCAGGAACGCCGGTTTGTCGCCATCGTCAAAGCGGATCTTGGCGTCGCGCTGGCAGCCGGCGCGGTTGGACAACTTTGTCAGCGGGTCGAAATAGGCCAGGCGCTCCGCGCGCACCTTCGCCTCACGGGTCTCGTTTTCGCGCTGAACCCGTTCCGACACGTCGTTCGCGATGGCCACGATAAGGTCGCGGTCCTGTTCCTTGATCAGCTGAACCCGCAGATCGACGGGATATTCGCTGCCGTTCTTACGCCGGTGAACGCTTTCCACCGACAGGCTGACCTGAACGCCGTCCAGCAGCGGCGAGACATGACGGCGCACCGTCTCCAGATCGTAGACCGGATCGATGTCCCAGATGCGGTGGGATTTCAGCTCCTCGAGGCTGTAGCCGAGATTGCGGAGGGCGCACTCGTTGGCATATTCGATGTGGAAGGTCTCGGCGTTGAGAATGTAGATCTCGTTGAGCGAGCTTTCCAGAATGCTGGCCAGCAGATGGTTGCGCCGCTCCGCCTCACGCCGGGCGGTGATGTCGTGCACGATGCCGACCACCTTCGCCGCCTTGCCGTCGGGCCCCGCCAGCACGTAGCCTCTGATGTGCAGATGCCTGTGACTGCCGTCTTCCAGAACAAGTCCGTGCTCAACGTCGAAATCACCGCACATCTCGATCGCCTTCCGGACGATGCCGAGGGCGCTATGATGTTCATGGCTGGGAATGCGGGCAAAGATGTGCTTCTGGATCTGATCGGCGGGCAGGTCCCGCGGCAGGCCCATGATCTGGTAGAACTCTTCCGTCGCCTGGATTTCATTGGTGGCGATGGTCCGCTCCCAGCTGCCGACTTTGGCGATATGCTGCGCCTCGTTCAGTTGCAGGGCGCTCTCCTCGAGACGGAGGGTCCTGTCGCGAATTTCGCCTTCCAGACGCAGACGGGTCTTCTGGACCGAGGTCTGGAGACGTGACAGCAGGCGAAAGACCACCGTCCAGGCCAGCAGCGCCAGACCGATGCCGGCCATCAGGGACAGTGCCGTTCCTTCCAGGAAGGCGAGGACGTTGCCGGTGATGTCTTTCACAAGAACCAGACGGACGACATGTTTGGAACTGATCACCGGGATCGGCAGATCCCGGGCCATGAACACTTTGCTGTCCTGGATCAGGAAGCGGTCGACGTCGTTGACGCTGCCACTGTTTTCAAGGGCCTTGTCCAAATCCAGGCCGGAAGGCGTGAGGTCGCCGAGAACACGATAGCGGATCGTGCTGCCGCCCGGTGCGTCGGCCGTTGCGATCTCGCACAGTTTGACGATCTGCGCGTCGACGGCGGAACTGGCGAGGGCCAGGGAAGATTCAATATTGATCGAAAGCTTGAGATAGCCGATCAGCGTCCCGTCAACGATCCACGGACGCAGCACGCCGACGACCAGCTTGTTATCCGGTCCAAATTCGATGTCGTTGGTCTGGCGGAACAGGCTGGCATTCAGCTCGGACTGGAAATCCTCGGACTGCGTAGCGGCCGCGTCTGCGCCGTCGGCCTTGTAGACAATTTGCTGGTCAGCAGAGAAAATCGTCAGTTCGCTCATGTCGAGGCCGACGGTCTTGCTGGCAAACACGCGGTCCGCGACACGTTTGATTTCCTGCCGGTCTCTGGTCAGGATGGCGTTTTGAAGATCCGTGTCCTTGCTCACGGTTGCGACGGCCTGGTCGAGGGTCTGTGAACCGAGCTTGCGCTGGTGCATCAGCAACCGTTCGGCTGTTTTGACGGTCGCCTCCTGCGGCTCGCGCAGGCTCCGGTATTCCGAAACGATGTTCTGAAAGGTGAGAACGACAACGGTCAGGCCGAGAAAGGCCAGAAAAACCGCCCGCAACGGTTTCTCGAACCTGGTTTCATCCGCAGACCATTTGTCGAGCATTTTCTCAAGACCGGCGCTGAAGCGGCGTTTGCGCGGCCTGCCCCCACGCAAGTCTTGTCGATGCCATGACTCTTGCTTTCCCACGCGTTGCACCTGTTCCCCCGGCCAGCTTTCGCTGTGCCTGATCCGGCAGGACCAGTTTGCTGTTTTTTATGCCCCTGAGGCTTGGAGATTTTTGCAAACCATCACTGCCATTTTTCTCAATAGTCTCGAATGGTTAAATTGTATTGAATAGATTTCTTAAAGCTTATTAAGAATAGAACTCTGCCGACCCGACGAAATCGTACAAAACACCGTCGGCTATTGCTTGGCTGCAGTGGCGGAAATCACGTCTTGAAAAGACGATTGGCTGCTTTCTCACACGGCGAAAAAGCCGAACAGAGCATCAAATGTTTCAGCAGGCGCTTCTTCGGGCAGGAAGTGACCGCTTGGCAAAGCCAAACCTTCGACCATTGGACTCCAGCCGCGCCAGACCTCCAAGGGATCTTTCACGCTCATGGCAATGCCCTTGTCACCCCAAAGGGCCAGCAGCGGGCGTTTAATTCTCTGCCCGTCCTCGAGGGACTGGCGGTCGTGATCGTAATCGATCCCGGCACCGGCACGGTAATCTTCACATGTGGCGGATATCCGATCCGGATCGCAGAACCAGGCGCGGTTATGCGTCATGGCGCCTTCGGAAAAGCAGCTCAGGCTCTTGGCGGCGGTCCAGCTTCTCAAGGTGTGGGTGAGGAACCGTATCGGCGAGGCGGCGATCAGTTTTTCCGGAAAGGGCGCGGGCTGGGCCAGGAACATCCAGTGATAGATTTTCAGGCCGAAGGCCCGGTCCATTCGGTCCCAATAGTCGCAGGTCGGCAGGATATCGAGCACCGCCAACCGCTGGATCCGGTCCGGGTGATCAAGCGCCATCCGGTAGGCCACACGGCCGCCGCGGTCGTGGCCGGCCATGAAAAAACAGGTGTGCCCCAGGACCCGCATCATCTCGACAAAGGTCGCCGCCATGGCCCGCTTGGAATAGGCCATGTGGTCCTCGGAGAGCGGCGGTATCGAAGATCTGCCATAGCCGGGCAGATCGGCGGCGATGACAGTGAAATGTTCTGCGAGCCGGGAGGCAATCTTGTGCCAGCACACATGGGACTGAGGATAGCCGTGCAGCAAGAGAAGCGGGGGGCCCGATCCGCCAACCCGGCAGAACAGCCGCTCCTCATTGGCTTCAACCGTGATGCTGTCGAAACCCGGAAACAGGTCCGGCAAATTGTTGTGCAAGTCAGTCTCCCCAGCCTGCGCCGGGGAAAGACTACCTGTGATTTTAAGCGCTTGCCAAGCTCTTATTGAGAGGCGTCAGCTTTCGCGGGCGACGGCGCGCCAGCCGATATCGCTGCGGCAAAAGCCTTCCGGCCAGTCGATGGCCTCGACGGCGCCATAGGCGCGCTCCTTGGCCTCGCGCACGCTTTTGCCAAGCGCGGTCACATTTAGGACGCGGCCGCCATTGGCGAGGATCCGGTCGCCGTCGCGCCTGGTGCCGGCATGAAACACGGTCAGCCCGTCGGCATCGATGTTCTGCAGTCCACGGATTTCGGTGCCCTTGTCGTAGCTGCCCGGATAGCCGTTGGCGGCCATGACAACGGTGAGCGCGACCTCATCGCGCCAATGGGCTTCAACTGAGTTCAGTGTCCCGTCGATGCTGGCTTCCAGCAGATCCAGCAGATCGCTGGTCAGGCGCATCATCATCACCTGGCATTCCGGATCGCCGAAACGGGTGTTGTATTCGATCAGCTTCGGTCCGTCCTTGGTGATCATCAGACCGGCGAACAGCACGCCCTTGAACGGCGTGCCCCGTTTGGCCAGAGTCGCGATGGTCGGTTCGATGATCCGGCGCATGACATCGGCGACAATTTCGTCGGTCATGACGGGAGCGGGCGAATAGGCGCCCATGCCGCCGGTATTCGGGCCTTCGTCGCCATCAAAGGCACGCTTGTGATCCTGGGCGGTGGCCAGCGGCAGCGCGTTGGTGCCGTCGGACAGGACAAAGAAGCTGGCTTCCTCGCCTTCCAGGAATTCCTCGATCACGACCTCCGCGCCGGCCGCGCCGAAGGAGCCTTCAAAACAGTCCGTGACGGCTTTTTCGGCCACTTCCAGCGTCATGGCGACAACCACGCCCTTGCCTGCGGCCAGCCCGTCGGCCTTGACCACGATCGGCGCGCCCTTGTCGCCTATATAGGCAAGAGCCGCTTCGGCATTGTCGAACCGGCCATAGCCCGCGGTCGGGATCTCGGCCTCGTCGCAAACACCCTTGGTAAAAGCCTTGGAGCCTTCCAGCTGGGCAGCGGCTTTAGAAGGCCCGAAGGCCTTGATGCCGGCGCCCGCCAGGTCATCTACGAGCCCGGCAACCAGAGGGGCTTCCGGACCCACGACAACCAGATCGATGTCTTGCGCGCGGCAGAAGTCGATGACGGCCGCGTGGTCTGTGACGTTCAGATCCGTCAGTTCGGCGACATCCGCGATGCCGGCGTTGCCGGGCGCCGCATAGAGCTTGGTCAGTCTGGGAGATTTCGCCAGGGCCCAGGCCAGCGCATGTTCGCGGCCGCCGGATCCGATCAGGAGGAGTTTCATGAAAAGGCTGCCTCATTTTGAGGAGATTGACGCGCAAGGCCGGAGCCTGCCGAACGGCAGGATGGCGTTGGCGCGGTCTATCACGGGTGCCCGGGCGCTGCAAATCCCGGCCGCGTGAAAGCGGCCGGTAATGCTCGGATCAGCCTCCAACGGTGAGGCGGCAATAGAGAATATTGTCCTTTTTCAGGTCCGGTCCCCAGATAAGTTTTGCCGACCGGTCCCAGTCGATCCGGTCATACCCGCCCTTGGGGCCGACGTCGCGGGCCGAATGAAGGCTTGCCTTCGGCCAGGCGCTGTCGTCGAAGCCAGGAGCCATCCAATCGCTTGCGACCGTTGCCCGGACAGGCGCGCAATTGGCCTTCGAGACATCGGGTTTGCGCTCATCGGCACAGGACGCATTTGCCGGAGCGGCCTGGACCGTCAGGCAGCGCCAGTCCCGGCTCGTGACGGCAAGCACCTTTCCGCTCGCAGCATCCTTGAACTGTGCGATCGCTCCGCCGTCGCCCATCTGCTGGCGCCGGGTGCCGATATATTCAAGACCCGTTTCGTTTTCCATGAAATCGCGGAATTCGAAGGCCAGTGTCATCGGCAGGTCGGCGTTGAACCGGAACCGTTCGGCATTGAACGAACGCTCGCTCTTGTAGGCAACGCTGTCCTCCACAAGTGGTACGCCGTTGACATAAAGCCGAAACCAGTTGTCGACCCAGACTTCTCCGACAATCGTCCGCGCGCCGGAAGAGGCCGGGGCACTCTCATGAACGTCTCCGCCACCGCCGGGGCGCGGCGGCGGTCCGTCACCACGCCGGGGCGGTGGATTTCCGTCACCCGGGCGAGGGGGCGGCTTGCCGTCGCCATGCCCTGGCGGTGGCGGCGGTTTCTGGGCGAAGGCCATGGAGGGAACGGCGGCTAGGCCAACGGCAAGCGAAAGCAGAACTGCGGCGGCGTGTCTGGCTGAAAGTGTCAAGACGGTCTCCGATTTCCGGATGGCCCGGGGGTGGGTTCCCTGGCCTTTTCGGCTACAGGCCCACGACAGCGGCACTATGACCTGTTGCAGGGTGAATTTCATCTCAAATATCGGTAGAAGTGCCGGGGACATCGCCCGGACCGGCGGTAGGCCCGCTCTCAACAGACTCGCATAGGCAGCTGAACCATGTTTACCACCAAGGACACCGGACCTGTCGCCGACGCCGTCAAGCGTCACTGGGTCGACACGCGCCTGCCGCCTGTCTTGCGTCCCTTTGCGCGCCTTGCGCGCTGGGAACGGCCGATCGGCTGGTGGTTGTTGCTCTGGCCGTGCTGGTGGTCCGCGGCCCTGGCCGCGATTGCCGCTGGTCATGGCTGGCCAAACCCGTGGCACCTGGTGCTGTTTTTCGTCGGCGCGGTGGCAATGCGCGGCGCCGGCTGCACCTATAACGACATTGTCGATGTCGACATCGATGCCAAGGTGGAGCGGACCCGTTCGCGGCCGATCCCAGCGGGACAGGTGACCAAATTCCAGGCCAAGGCTTTCCTGGTGATCCAGGCGCTGATCGGTCTGGCGGTGCTGCTGCAGTTCAACACATTCTCGATCTGGCTCGGCATCGCCTCGCTGCTGCCAGTCGCCATCTATCCCTTCATGAAGCGCGTCACCAACTGGCCGCAGCTGTTTCTGGGCCTCGCCTTTTCGTGGGGCGCGCTGATGGGCTGGTCGGCGGTGTTCGGCGATCTCGGCTGGACGCCGATCCTGCTTTATCTCGGCGGTATCTGCTGGACCATCGGCTACGACACGATCTACGCCCACCAGGACAAGGAAGACGATGCGCTGGTCGGTGTCAAATCGACCGCGCGCCTCTTTGGCGAACACACCAAGATCGCACTGATCCTGCTTTATAGCGCAGCTACGGTGCTGTTCATGCTGGCAGCGAGTTTCGCGGATGCAGGCCCGGCCGCCTTTTTCGGCATTCTCGCCGGTGTGGTTCATCTCGGCTGGCAGATCGTCGTGCTTGATATCGACGATGGCGACCAGTGCCTGAAACTGTTCCGCTCCAATGGCACCTATGGCTGGATCCTGTTCGCGGGTTTCGTGGCGGATGCGTTCATCGGCTGGCTGTAGGCGGGCGGGCATGTCCGGCGTGTCATGCGCTGTTAGGGAGAAATAACACCCATCGGTGTTTTCCCGGCCAAGCGCAGCGCGAGCCGGGACCGGAGAGGCTCAAGTCTTCGAATATTGCAGGATCTAACTTAGGAAATCGGCGCGCCGGTCCCGGATCTCCGCTTCGCTGCGTCCGGGATGACGAATTTGAGGATTGAAAACGATCAAGGCCCCGAAAGACGGGGCCTTTTTTCCTGCGTTCTGCTTCAAGCTGAGGTATCACGAGCGGGCGATGATTTCCCGTTCGTTGGCATGGACCTTTGTCGCCTCAGCTGTGCGGCCCGGCTGGCGGCGGTTCAGGAACCGCGGGCGGCGGCCGGTCAGAAGCCGCAGCTTGCGGCGCGGCGTCGGTTTTGCTGTCGGCACGGCGCTGAAGGCCTCGATCGGCTTGACCTTGCCGCCGAGGTCGCAGACCAGCATCGGCAGGTTGAACACCTGGGCCCAACGGCTCCACAACACGGCGAGGTCGTCGGAATGGTTCGTCTCGGCCAGGGTGATCGACAGGGCGCTGTCCGGATGTTTCAGGATCAAAGCAGCGACGATTTCACCGGCCGCGGCACCAGGCACGATACGCACCATGACACCGTCGAACCCCTGTGCGGGCACGACGACGGTGACCGGGACACCGGCGACCCGGCGCTTGATGACCGCCCGGTCGCGGTCGAGAAAGATTTCTGCAGGAAGGGACGGTGTTCCGGGACGGCTTTCAAGGCGTTGCTCGAAGCGGACCGGAAGGCAACCGGGCTGGGGCATTGTGGCAATGCCTGTCCCGGTTGCCGAAGTTTCCTGTTGTTCTGTTTGACGTCTCAAATGACTCTCCACCGGACCTTTTGGTCGGACCTTTTTGGTCTCTCGATGGGATTGAATGTAGCGAAGAAGAGTCGTGAACCGCTTAAGAGACAGAGTTAAAAAAGTCTGATTTTAAAGAGGGTTACCGGAATGTAATCAAGGTAGTAACGGCTTGTTCAGCTGTGTGGCCAGGAACTTGGATTTACACGTAAAAGGTGCAGCGACGGACTGCGGCCCTTTTTGCTATGCCTCGGCGGTGACTGCAAAAATCCCGCTGACGGCTGTGGCAATGCAACCTCTTGCCGGGACATGGCCGCAAACCCATTTGCTGTAAATCCCGTTGCGCGCATCGTCCCATTGCGGTGCGAAGACGCAATGGATTGTTGGCAAATGGCCCCGGCGGTTGCGGTGCGGACGCACGGGGCGTAAACAACAGCCGGACCAGATGGCGGATGAGCTTGAGAACATGTCGGACCTGATCGATCAAAGTGAATTGCAATCCCGCGCGGCACGCCTTGTCGAGGCTGCGCGCAAGGCAGGCGCCGATGCTTGCGACGCCATCGCGGTGACCGGCGTCTCGCTTGGCGTCGATGTCCGCGAAGGCAAGGTCGAGGAAACGGAACGTGCCGAAGGCGACGACGTCACCTTGCGGGTGTTTGTCGGCAAGCGCACGGCGGCTGTTTCCGCCAACCGGCTTGACGATCCGGCCAGTCTGGCCGAACGCGCCGTTGCCATGGCCAAGGTCGCGCCGGAAGATCCTTACGCCGGTCTTGCAGATCCGGAGCTTCTGGTGAAGGACTTCCCGGTGCTGGAACTGCTGGACACCACTGAAATGACCGCTGAGCAGCTGACCGAGATCGCGCTCGAGACGGAGGCCGCCGGGCTGGCTGTCGACGGCGTCAGCAAATCGGGCGGGGCCGGGGCCTCCTGGCGTCTGGCCGGCGTGGTCCTGGCAACGAGCCATGGCTTCGAAGGCTCGTACCTGTCTTCACGCTATGGCATGTCCATGACGGCGGTGGCCGGAGACGGCACCGCCATGGAACGGGATTATGATTTCGACAGCCGGACCTTCTTTGAGGATCTGGAAGCACCGGCCGAGATCGGCCGTAGGGCGGGTGAACGCGCGGTCCGGCGCCTCAATCCTCAGAAACTCTCCACCCGCACGACCAATGTCATTTATGAATCCCGTGCCGCCCGCAGCATCCTCGGCCACCTGGCCGGCGCCATCAACGGCGCGTCGATTGCGCGCAAGACCAGTTTTCTGAAAGAGAAGATGAACGAGGCGGTGTTCGCGCCCGGCATTCAGGTGGTCGACGATCCGTTCAAGCGCCGCGGCGCCGCCACCCGCCCCTTTGACGGCGAAGGCACGCGCGCCGATGTGCTCAACGTGATCGAGGACGGTGTTCTCAGGCACTGGTTCCTGGACGGGGCCTCGGCCCGCGAACTCGGCCTGTCGCCGAACGGACGCGCCCATCGCAGCGGCAGCGGAACCTCACCCGGCGCGACCAACATCACCCTGATGCCGGGCGACAAATCCCTTGAGGAGCTGATGGCGGATGCGGGCGAGGGCCTGCTGGTGACCGACCTGATCGGCCATGGCGTCAACGGCATCACCGGTGATTATTCCCGGGGCGCTTCCGGGTTCTGGTTCGAGAACGGCCAGATTGTCGAGCCCGTCAGCGAGATCACCATTGCCGGCAATCTGATCGACATGTTCCAGCGGCTTGTTCCGGGCAACGATCTGGACAACCGCTACTCGTCGGCGACCCCGTCCCTGATGATTGAGGGAATGGCTCTTGCCGGTAGCTGACGGCAACTTTACAGACACCGGACCGGAAGACGATCTGGCGCTCCTGGAAGCGGCGGCGCGCCAGGCCGGCGACCTGGCGCTGTCGTTCTTCGGCCAGAATCCGGAAAGCTGGTTCAAGGGCAAACAGGGTGTCTCGCCGGTGTCGGAGGCGGACCTGGCCGTTGACAGGATGCTAGCGGAAACGCTGCGCACGGCCCGGCCGGGCTACGGCTGGTTGTCGGAGGAAACCGCGGACGATCGCTCGCGCCTGGATCATGACAGGGTCTTTATTGTCGACCCGATCGATGGAACGCGGGCCTTTCTGGCCGGTGGCGACGAGTGGACGGTCTCTTTGGCAGTCGTCGAGGCGGGCCGGCCTGTTGCCGGTGCCGTGTTCTGTCCCGTGCGTGCGGAAATGTTCCTGGCCCGTTCGGGCGGTGGGGCCTTTCTGAACGGCAAGAAGCTGAGCGTTTCCGGGCAGCAGTTTGTCGCCGGCGCCACGCTGACCGGGCCGCATTCGATCGTTGCCAATGAGGATGTTCTGGCCTCGGGTTTCGTGGCGACCGATATTCTCAGGTCTCTGGCCTACAGGCTGGTCACCGTTGCAGCCGGGCGTGTGGATGTCGGTGCCGCACGGGGAGGCCCCAGCGATTGGGACCTTGCGGCAGCCGATCTTTTGGTGCAGGAAGCGGGCGGGAAGCTGACCGACCTGTCAGGCCGGCTGCTGACCTATAACCGCGCCAAGACAGGCCATCCGGCTTTGATCGCAGCGCCCGGCGCCCTGATCGAAAAGGTGCGCGAGGCGCTGAAGGGCGTGATCGGCTGACAACTGGGGCAACCTGCGTCCCTGAGAATGCGGGTTGCTTGCTCCACGAGTTTGGAAATGGACAGCTTGTGGACGTGAGATCCGGGCCAGAAACCGTCCAGGGCTCAGGCTTGCAGTGACGAGAAGCGAGGAAAATATGAGTGACACAGACGCCCCGAAACAGCTGTTGCATCTCGTCTTTGGCGGAGAGCTGGAATCGCCGGACGGGCTGACATTCCGCGATCTGGATGACCTTGATATTGTCGGTATCTACCCGAATTACGCCACAGCCTACACCGCCTGGAAAGCCAAGGCGCAGGCGACGGTCGACAACGCGCATATGCGCTATTTCATAGTCCACATGCACCGCCTGCTTGATCCGGAAACGGCAAGTTAAACGGTCGGAATTTTCAGGCAAAAACAAAAATGATCAAACGCCTTGGCCGGCAGCCCTGGGTCCTCGCCACGATCGGCTCCCTGCTCGCCGGATATCTGAAACTGGTCTATTACACCAACCGGTTCGTTGTCGAGCCGGAGGGTGTGCACGAGCAAACCGAGCAGGACCTGCCTGTGATCGTGGCCATGTGGCACGGTCAGCACTTCATGGTGCCGTTCGCCAAGCCGAAACACTGGCCGGCCAAGGTGATGATTTCCAGATCCGCCGACGGCGAGGTCAATGCGATCGCGGCAAGCAAGTTCGGCCTCGGCCTGATCCGCGCGTCGGGTGGACGCAACGCCCGCCAGATCAAGAAGCGCGGCGGCATGAAAGGCTTTATTGAGGCGCTCCGTGCGCTGAAGGACGGCTATTCCATTGCTATGACCGCGGATGTGCCCAAGGGACCGTCGCGCCAGTCCGGCGTCGGCATCGTCCAGCTTGCCAAGCATTCCGGACGCCCGATCCTGCCGGTAGCGGTTGCCACCAGCCGCAGCATCGAGCTCAACAGCTGGGACAAGGCCAGCGTCAACCTGCCGTTCGGCCGCGGCAGCATTGCCGTCGGCGACTTGATCTGGGTTCCCGGGGACACGGAAGAAGACGCGCTTGAAACCTACCGGCTGCAGGTTGAAGAGGGGTTGAACGTGGCGACCCGGCGGGCCTATGAACTGGTCGGCAGGTCGGATGGCTGAGCGGCGCCCTTTTCTGATCAGCGCCTATCGGGGCTGCGCACGCGCCCTGACCCCCTTGTTCAATCTGTTGTTTTCCCTGCGCAGCCGGTCCGGCAAGGAGATACCGGCGCGAAAGGGCGAACGCTTCGGATATCCGCAAACGCCACGACCCGAAGGCAGCCTGGTCTGGATCCATGCCGCCAGTGTCGGCGAAACCATGTCGGTGCTGCCTCTGGTCGACAGGCTGGCGGAGGCCGGTCACAAGGTGCTGTTGACAACTGTCACGGTGACGGCCGCGGAACTCGCCCAGCAACGCTTGCCGAAGGGCGCGCTGCACCAGTTCGTGCCTTACGATGCGCCGGGCCCCGTCGCACGGTTCCTGGCCCACTGGTCGCCGGACCTTGTGATGGTCGTGGAATCCGAGATCTGGCCGTGCCTGTTCGACGAAATGCGCCGGCGGGTCACACCCTTCGTGCTGCTCAACGGGCGGCTCTCCGACAGGTCGCACCGGAGCTGGTCCAGGTTGCCGAAGATCGCCAGATACATTTTCCAGTGCCTCGACCTCGTGCTCGCCCAGTCTGACGCGGATGCAAAGCGGTTCAAGCGCCTGGGCTGCAAGAGGGTTGCGATCCCCGGCAATCTGAAATTCGATGCAACCGATCCGGCCGTGGATCGTGACGAGCTCACCCGGCTCAAGGCCGAGATCGGGGAGCGGCCGGTCTGGCTGGCCGCGCTGACGCATTCCGGCGAGGACGACATTGCGCTGGCCGTCCAGGAAAAACTGCGGCGGGATTTCCCGGATCTGCTCCTGATGCTGGTGCCACGCCACCCCACACGCACCGACGAGGTCGCAGGATTGGTGACGGACCGGCAAATGAGACTTGCGCGGCGCAGCCTGGGTGAGCCAATCTCAGCGTCTACCGATGTCTATCTTGGTGATACGCTTGGCGAGATGGGACTTTTTTATAGCCTGGCTCCGGTGACGTTTCTCGGCGGCTCCTTCACCGATGCTGGCGGGCACAATCCTGTTGAAGCCGCCTTGTCCGGCTCCGCGCTGGTCACGGGTCCGCGCGTATCGAACGCGCGTGCCGTCTACAAGGACTTCTGGATCGGCAACGCCGCCGGGAAGGCGGAAACGCCGGAGGAACTCGGCGAACGTATTGGCCGGCTCCTGTCCGAACCGGCGAAAGCCCAGCGACAGGCATCTAGGGCACGCACGCTGGTAGAAGCGGGGCGGGGGGCGCTCGACAAGAGCCTGGATTATCTGGCCCCCTATCTTGCCGGGCACCGCGGCACGCAGGCGCCGGAGGTCACGCGTGAAGACGGCGCCTGACTTCTGGTGGACGCCCGGTTTCACCATCGCGGGACTGCTGCTGCGTCCCGTCGGCTGGATCTACGGCCTGATCGCGGGCCGGCGGATGTTGAAACGGCCAAAGACAAAGAGCCGCCTGCCGGTGATTTGTGTCGGCAATTTTGTGGTTGGCGGCACCGGCAAGACGCCGTTCGCGATTGAACTGGCGCATCGTCTTCGCGAAGAGGGGGCGCGGCCCGGGTTTCTGCTGCGCGGCTACGGTGGCTTTGCCAGGGGACCGCTGCTGGTGGAGGCCGACACGCACAATGCCGATGAAGTCGGCGACGAGGCCCTACTTCTTTCCCGGCACGGGCCGACGGTGATTGCCGCGGACAGGCCAGCCGGCGCCCGGCTTGCGGAACAGCAGGAGGTCGATGTGATCCTCATGGATGACGGGTTTCAGAACCCGGCGCTGGCCAAGGATCTCAGTCTCGTGCTGGTCGACTGCGCCACGGGCTTCGGCAACGGCAGGTGCCTGCCCGCCGGCCCGCTCCGGGCACCGGCGGTCAAACAGATGCTGAAAGCCGACTGTCTGATCCTGGTTGGGGAAGGCGATGCCGCGGAGCCCGCGGTGCATCTTGCGGGACGCAAGGGGCTGCCGATCCTGCATGCCCATATGAAGCCGCAGCCGAATGAGGATCTTGTCGGCCGCAAGCTGTTCGCCTTTGCCGGGATCGGCAGGCCGCAGAAATTCTTTGCGACGCTGAAAGCGGAAGGGTACGAGGTTCGGAAAACCAGGATCTTCCCGGATCACCATGCCTATACCCAGGCCGATATCCAGGCGTTGCTCACCGAAGCCGAAGAAGCGGGATTGACGCTCGTGACCACGTCCAAGGACATGGCCCGGCTGGAAACCTCAAGCGGTGAATTGTTTCACTGGATTGCATCCAGCACGGAAGTGCTGGAGGTGCGCATGGAGATTGACAATGAGGACCGGCTCGCCGGCCTCATCAAGGAAACGCTGCGGCGGCGCAAACTGTCCGGCTGAACCTTGCGGGACCTACTTGCCTTCGAGATAGCGCGTCATCGACGCCTGGGCGTCGACATAGGCTTCCTGGCGCTCGACCGACCAGTATTTGAGTTCGTCGAGCGGGATGGCTGTTCCGGTCACCGCGCAACGCACGAAAGTGCCCGGCGTTTCCACCTGGTAGTCGCCATCCAGATAGCGGATGCGCGCTTCGCTTGGAATGCGCGGATTTTCGTAGCGGTTCATCATTGGCGGAACTGGGGCCTTGTTTGATCTTGTTCTACGCCAGTCTTGTACGGCAAACGGACGGGTCTGAGCAAGCCTTAGCCGGGCTCGAACCAATGAATTCCGCGTCATCCGGAAGATAGGCGGTGAACGCAAGTCGCGTCCGTTCAGGTGTGGCAGAGCGACATGACCTTGGCCCATTCGGGCAAGGTTGCCCAGTTGCAGACCAGTTCCATCGCACGGTCCTTGCGGCGGATTGCCAGATCCTGCAAACGTTTGGACTCCGTGGACCCGTCCGGCAAACCAAGAGTTCCGGCTGACCGGCTATCGGATGCATGACGAGCAGACACGTTTTCATGATCATTGATAAATATGATTTCAATATTCAAGATTAAAAATCGGCAAGTGGATTTCGGAGCTTTTGGGGTGATTTGTGCGCCAAAACACCTATGTTGAGGTCAAAGGCGAAGCCACCCCATCGAGCCGGGTGAATCGCAACGGCCCGGCTTTCAGGGCAAATTCAGGACTTGCACATGACCCTTTCCACCACCGATCTCATTGAATCCTCCGGCCTCGGGCTGGAGACCGCCAAACGGATCACCGGGGAGGCGCTTTCCGGCGCGGATGACGGCGAGCTGTTTGTCGAGTACCGGCAGACCGAAGGACTGGTTTTCGACAATGGCCGCCTGAAGGGCGCCAACTATGACACCGCCCAGGGCTTCGGCCTGCGGGCCGTTGCCGGCGAAGCCGCCGGCTATGCCCATGCCGGCGATATCTCCGAAGGCGCGCTTCAGCGCGCGGCGGAAGCCGTCAGCGCCGTCAAGAAGGGCTATTCCGGTAGTTATGCCGCGCCGCCCGCGCGCACCAATCTCTCGCTCTATTCCGATGCCAATCCGCTCGGCGGCCCCAGCTTCGAGGACAAGGTCAAGCTGCTGCAGGAAATCGATGCCTATGCGCGTGCCAAGGATCCGAGGGTCCGCCAGGTGTCCGCGTCGCTGGCTGGCTCCTGGCAGGTGGTGGAAATCCTGCGCGCCGACGGGCATCTGGTACGCGATGTCCGTCCGATGGTGCGTTTGAGCATCTCCGTGGTCGCCGGGAGTGGCGACCGCCAGGAAAGCGGCTCCTTCGGCTGTGGAGGACGCGAGGGCTTCGAGCGGTTCATCACCACGGAGAACTGGCAGGGCGGGGTCGACGAGGCGCTTCGTCAGGCGCTGGTCAATCTGGAAGCCGTTCCGGCACCGGCGGGCACGTTCGATGTAGTGCTCGGCCCCGGCTGGCCGGGCATTCTGCTCCATGAAGCGGTTGGCCACGGCCTGGAGGGCGATTTCAACCGCAAGAAAACTTCCGCCTTTGCCGGCCTGATGGGGGAGCGCGTGGCGGCCCCGGGCGTGACCATTGTCGATGATGGCACCATCCCGGACCGGCGGGGATCACTCACCGTTGACGACGAAGGCACGCCTGCCAGCAAGACGGTGCTGATCGAGGACGGTATCCTGAAAGGCTACATGCAGGACCGCCAGAACGCCCGTCTGATGGGCATGGAACCGACCGGCAACGGCCGGCGCCAGTCCTATGCGCACATCCCGATGCCGCGCATGACCAACACGGTGATGATGGCCGGCGACAAGGAGCCGGAAGAGATCATCCGCTCCGTCAAGGACGGCATCTATGCCGTTTCCTTCGGTGGCGGCCAGGTTGACATCACCTCAGGCAAGTTCGTGTTCTCCTGCACCGAGGCCTACAGGGTCGAAAACGGCAAGGTGGGTGCGCCGCTGAAAGGTGCGATGCTGATCGGCAACGGCCCGGACGCTTTGACGCGCGTATCGATGATCGGCAACGACATGCAGCTCGATCCCGGCATGGGCACCTGCGGCAAGCAGGGCCAGGGCGTGCCGGTCGGCGTCGGCCAGCCGTCCATGCGCATCAATGCCATGACGATTGGCGGAACGGCGGTCTGAGTGCGCTGAGGACGGAAGTCTGGCAATGCCCTCCATCCGGTTTGTCATCTTCGACATGGATCAGGTGCTCTATGATTATAAGCATCCGGTCCGGTTGAAGCTGCTTGAAGAGCTGACAGGCCGCCCGGCGGCGGAGATCGATGCCGCCGTGTGGGGCGGGCCGCATGAAGATGCGGCCGAGGCCGGCACACCGGATACGGCGGAAGGCTATCTCGCCCAGTTCGCGGAGCTCCTGGATTATCCGATCGATTTCGACACCTGGTGTGACATCCGCCGCAAGATGATGCGTGCCCGTCCGGATGTCCTGGACCTTGTCCGGCAGCTCAAAGCCACGGCGGATGTCGCCCTTCTGACCAATAACGGCATGATGCTGAAGGCGGCTCTCCCCGTCTGTGCTCCGGAGACGATCGAGATTTTTGGCGAGAAGGCGCATGTCTCGGCGGAATTCAAGCTGCGCAAACCGGATCCGGCCATCTACCGCAGCATCTGCGCGCATTATGGCTATGCGCCGGAAGAAACCGCTTTTGTCGACGACAAGGCGGAAAATGTCAGGGGGGCGGAAGAGGCGGGGCTGACCGGCCACGTCTACACGGACGTAGTTGCCTTCCGATCGTTTCTGTCGCTGCACGGACTTGTCTGATCCTGTCAATTCTCACCGGACTTTTTGACCCGACCGGCACAAACGGCCCCGTTCGGCCATCGGATTTGTTCACATTTGATCTATCAAAGGCCTTTTGACTGAAAACAAAGCACTTTTATGCGGGCAATGCTGGAATTGAGGCAGGGATCAGGCGTATTCTTTGCTACGCTGGAATCAGGTGGACTGCACCGCTCCCCAACGGGAGACAGCCTGGCCGGACAGCAAGGGAGAGACAATGGCCACAGAAGGAGCCCCTCCGTTTTTCGCCGAATCGATCGTGTTTCTGGCGGCGACGGTCGTTGCCGTGCCGATCGCGAAACGTCTGGGGCTTGGCTCCGTGGTCGGGTATCTCGCAGCCGGGGCGGCTATCGGCCCACACGGTCTGGCGCTGCTGGGCTCCGGTGAGGATGTTCTGCATGTCGCCGAGCTCGGCGTGGTGCTGCTTCTGTTCGTGATCGGACTTGAGCTCGACCCGCACAAACTCTGGCGCATGAAGCGCGACATTTTCGGGCTCGGCACGGCGCAGGTCATTTTGACCGGTATAACCCTTTACGGAATCGGCCGTCTGGCCGGCTATCCATTCTCGACAAGCCTGATTGCCGGATTTGGCCTCGCCCTGTCGTCCACCGCCTTTGCCCTGCAGATTCTCCAGGAACGCGGCCAATTGTCCTCGGCCTACGGCCAGCGTGCCTTCGGAATCCTTCTGTTGCAGGACATCGCCATCGTCCCGCTCCTGGCAATGGTCGCCATCTTGGCCCCGGGGGAAGGCCCTTCGACGTTCTCGCAGATCGCCAGCGAGATCATGATCGTCCTCGCGGCCGTGGCGGCGGTTGTTCTGACAGGTCGCTACCTGATCTCGCCCGTGTTCCTGTTCCTGGCGGCCAGCCGCGCGCGCGAGGTGATGCTGACGGCGGCCCTGCTGGTTGCGCTCGGCAGCGCCGGGATAATGCATTCGGTCGGCCTGTCGATGGCACTGGGCGCGTTCCTGGCCGGCGTGCTGCTGGCCGAATCGAGTTTCCGGCACACGCTCGAGGCGGACATCGAACCGTTCCGGTCGCTGCTGATGGGCCTGTTCTTCGTCGCCGTTGGCATGTCGCTCAATATCGCGCTGGTGATGGCGAACTGGCTGTTCGTGGCAACGGGCGTCCTGATCGTCATGGGTGTCAAGGGTATCTTCCTGTGGACCTTGTCCCGGGCAACGGGCTCTTCCAATTCCGATGCCATGCGCGTTGCGGTAACGCTGCCGCAGGGCGGCGAATTCGCGTTCGTTCTGTTCACCGCCGCAATCGGCAACAGCTTGTTGAACTACTCCACGGCCAACCTGCTCAATGCCATTGTCATTCTGTCGATGCTGCTGACCCCGGTAGCTTGCCTCGGTCTGGACTGGCTGGCCGAGCGTGCCAAGGCGCGAGGCATTGAAAATCCGTCTATCGAGACATTCGAGGAGGCGACACCGACCGTTCTTGTCATCGGTTTCGGCCGCTTTGGCATGGTGGTTGCGCAGATCCTCACTTCCGAGGGGCTGGAGATCACGGCCATCGACAACCGGCCGGACCGGATCGAATATGCGCGCAAGCAGGGCTACAAGGTCTATTACGGAGACGCCACCCGCGCCGACGTGCTGGCGGCGGCCGGCGCGGGCAAGGCAACACTGGTGGCCATGTGTATCGAAAACGACAAGGTCATGGGCAAGGCAATCGATCTGATCCGGGAGGGGTTCCCGGACGCCCTGATCTTCTGTCGGGCGACCGACCGCGCCCATGTGCTGGATCTCACCAAGCGCGGCGTCGATTTCCAGATCCGTGAAACCTTCGAATCGAGCGTGGTCTTCGGCCGGGCGGCTCTGGAAGCGCTGGGTACGCCACTCGACCGGATCGACCAGATCGAGGAAGACGTCCGCTACCGGGACGAGGAGCGCCTTGCGGAACAGTTGACCCAGGGCATGTATGCGGGCGCCGACAAGCTGCACAAGGTGACGCCGCGCCGGAATCCGACAAAGGACGAGCACGACGCGGCGGCGGAATAGGCGGCCGGGAGGCAGTGTCGAGCAAAAAAGGCGCCGCGAAGGGCGCCTTTTGAGCTGTTGCCTATGCCTGGAGAGGTTTCAGGGCAGGGCGTCGAAGCCAGCCGAAAAACCGTTCAGGGAAATCGGAATGCCGATGCCTTCTTCCGGGGTCTGGAAAATGATGAACGTGGCCTGGCCGCCCGATTGCAATTTGGTGAGCAGGTCATCTTCCAGGATCACCTCCGCGATGCAGCCGTTGGGAAGGCAGCGGACGAAGCCGGCGCGCCCGATATCGGCATTGTCCACGCGCAGCCCGAGCCCGGACGGCAGCAGCACACCGAGAGGCGCGAGGACACGCAGGATCCGGGCCTGTTTGTCCGCGGTCTTCAGAACTATGACGGACAGGCCCACATTCTCGCGGTCGGCGGCCGTGACGTTTTGAATCAGTGCGCATTGTTCGCTGCTTGCGCCCGGCGGCGTATCGCAGCGCATTTGCCAGTCACCATGGGCGGAACGAACTTCTCCCTGAGACTGGGCCGGCAAAGTGCCCTGCGCAAGACTGCCGAGCAAAATGCAGCTAACCGCAACAGTTTTGGAAAGAAAGGTTCCGGTGCGTCCGGTCAGACGGGCTGAAATGGACTGCAGCAATTGGGTTGACAAGAAATCCTCCAGTCAATCGTTGTCCGGTCCGCCGGGGCCGGCCAGCAGGTGGAATGGCCCTGTTAAGCGAATCAAGGTTTGGGATCCGGCCCGACATTGCCGCATGATTGCGGATGATTCCAGTCGGCCCGGATAAGATCGCCACGAATAATCGCAATTCTTGTCGAAAATCCGCATGTCCTTGACCCTGGTCAAATGATTGCGGCTCCACGGCGCCTGTGAAAAGTTGGAAATTCCATTGCAGCACGGCGTTTCTTGTGGTTTTTGTGCGGCACGAAGGTGTCGGTGGGATGATGCGGCACATCGCCGCTCTGTCCGATGGTCCCCATCGCCCTTTATGTGAGTTTGTGGTTATAGTCCGGCATTCTCGTGACCCGGTCCAACGTCAGGACGCAGCAGATTTGGCTTGCGCAGCCGTGCCAAGCCCGCTACTGCCGCACCGGATTGGACCGGATCTGAGTCCGGAATTAATGCATTTGCCGCTGGTAAGGCGGCTGAGGGAAGGGAGCGCGGACGTGAAGGCAGTCTTCAAGCGTCTCATGACTATGGCCGGAATGGCGGCGACTATGGCAGGAGCGTCCACGGCGGCCCTGGCAGCTGAATCCGGCATGAAGGAATGGCAGCTCGGGTTTCAGAGCTCGGTTACCGATGTGATGGACGACATCACCTGGTTCAACGGCTTCACACTGGTGATCATCACCGTCATCACGCTGTTCGTGCTGGCTCTGCTGGTTATCTGCATGGTGCGCTTCAGCTCCAAGGCGAACCCGGTTCCGTCCCGGACCTCGCACAACACCCTGATCGAAGTGGTCTGGACCATTGTGCCGATCCTGATCCTGGTCGTGATCGCGATCCCATCCTTCCGCCTGCTCTACAAGCAGCTGGACATTCCCGAATACGACATGACCATCAAGGCGACCGGGTACCAGTGGTACTGGGGCTATGAATACACGGACGAAGGCATGGGCGACCTGTCCTTCGATTCCATCATGGTTGCCAATGATGAGCGCGAAGCGGTTGCCACGGCCCGCGGTGTCAGCCTCAACGAGGTACCCCGTCTTCTGGCCGTCGACTACGACCTCGTGATCCCGGTCGACACCACCGTGCGTCTCCAGGTGACCGCCGCGGACGTGATCCACGCCTTCGCCATGCCGTCCTTTGGCGTTAAGATCGATGCCATCCCGGGCCGTCTGAACGAGACCTGGTTCCATGCACGCGAAGAAGGCGTCTATTACGGCCAGTGCTCCGAACTGTGCGGCAAGGATCATGCGTTCATGCCGATCGCGGTACGCGTCGTCTCCAGGGATCAGTTCCAGGCGTGGGTGACCGCGGCTCAGGACGACCTGGACACCGCCAACGAGCAGCTCTATGCGGCCCTCGCGGATGCGAAAAAGAAGGTTGCCGCGACAGGCAAGCTTGAGCAGATTTCCGTCGCCGCGAAATAACGCGGCGGCGAGCCTGATTGGTGATTGCGCGCGATGACACGCAGCGCCGCTGAAAGAGATTGAAAGAGGGAGCCCCAAATGGCTGCGACCGAAGCACATGCGGCACATGACCATCCCTATGGATGGCGCCGGTGGGTCTATTCGACCAACCACAAAGATATTGGCCTTTTGTATCTGATCTTCGCGATCATCGCCGGGATCATCGGCGGCGCGCTCAGCGTCGGCATGCGGATGGAACTTATGGAGCCGGGTATGCAATACTTCGGCGATCCGCACCTGTTCAACGTGTTCACGACCGCGCATGGTCTGATCATGATCTTCTTCATGGTCATGCCGGCCATGATCGGAGGGTTCGCCAACTTCTTCGTGCCGATTATGATCGGTGCGCCGGACATGGCGTTCCCGCGCATGAACAATATTTCCTTCTGGTTGCTGCCGCCGGCCTTCGCGCTGCTGCTGCTGTCACTCTTTGTTGAAGGACCTCCGGGCGCCAACGGTGTCGGTGGCGGCTGGACGATCTACCCGCCACTGTCTACCTCCGGTCAGCCCGGTCCGGCGATGGATCTTGCGATCCTGTCCCTGCACATCGCGGGTGCGTCCTCTATCCTCGGTGCGATCAACTTCATCACGACCATCTTCAACATGCGCGCGCCGGGCATGACCCTGCACAAGATGCCGCTGTTTGCCTGGTCCGTGCTGATCACCGCGTTCCTGCTGCTGCTGTCGCTGCCGGTTCTGGCGGGCGCCATCACCATGCTGCTGACGGACCGCAACTTCGGCACCACTTTCTTCACGCCGTCCGGCGGCGGTGACCCGATCCTGTTCCAGCACCTGTTCTGGTTCTTCGGTCACCCGGAAGTGTACATCCTGATCCTGCCGGGCTTCGGCATCATCAGCCACATCATTTCCACCTTCTCCCGCAAGCCGATCTTCGGTTACCTCGGCATGGCCTACGCCATGGTCGCCATCGGCGTCGTCGGCTTCATCGTGTGGGCGCACCACATGTACACCGTCGGCATGTCCTCCGAGACCCAGGCCTACTTCGTGGCGGCCACCATGGTGATCGCGGTCCCGACCGGGGTTAAGATCTTCTCCTGGATCGCGACCATGTGGGGCGGCTCCATCGACTTCAAAACCCCGATGGTGTGGGCGATCGGCTTCATCTTCCTGTTCACCGTTGGCGGTGTGACGGGTGTGCAGCTCGCCAATGCCGGCCTCGACCGGTCCTTCCACGACACCTATTACGTGGTGGCTCACTTCCACTACGTGCTGTCGCTGGGCGCCGTGTTCGCGATCTTCGCGGCCTGGTACTACTGGTTCCCGAAAATGTTCGGCTACATGTACAACGAGACCATCGGCAAGGCCCATTTCTGGATCACCTTCGTCGGCGTGAACCTCGTGTTCTTCCCGCAGCACTTCCTGGGTCTGAACGGCATGCCGCGCCGCTATGTCGACTACCCGGATGCGCTGGCCGGCTGGAACATGGTGTCCTCGATCGGCTCGTACATCTCCGCCTTTGCGGTGCTGGTGTTCCTGTTCGGCATCTTCGAGGCCTTTTCCAAGAAACGCGCGGTTGGCAACAACCCGTGGGGCGAAGGCGCGACGACCCTGGAGTGGACCCTGTCTTCTCCGCCGCCGTTCCACCAGTTCGAAACGCTGCCGCGCATCAAGTAAGCTGCGGCGGGAGGCAAGGCCTCCGCTCACGATCAGCACCGCGCCGGACACGGCGCGGTGCCGCCTTTAAGTAAGATCTGCCCGGACCGGTACCCCTCGTGTGGTGAGGCGGGCAAGCAACAAGAATTCAAAGGACGCGCCCATGTCGCTCGTTGAGCGCCAGGATACGATAGGCCAGGACAGCGCCGTCTGGGACGGTGGAATGGGATCGGTGAGCGACTATGTGGCGCTCCTGAAACCCCGCGTCATGTCCCTGGTGATCTTCACCGCCTTTGTCGGCCTGATGCTGGCTCCTGGCTCGGTGCATCCCGTGCTCGGCGCGGTCGCGATCCTGTGCATTGCCATCGGCGCCGGTGCGTCCGGCGCGCTCAACATGTGGTATGACGCCGACATTGACGAAGTCATGTTGCGCACCCGCAAGCGGCCGATCCCGGCCGGAAAGATCACTCGTGACGAGGCGCTTGCCTTCGGCATCACGCTGTCCATCGGCTCTGTGGTCACGCTGGGTCTGCTGGTGAACTGGTTCGCCGGTGCGTTCCTGGCCTTCACCATCTTCTTCTACGTGATCGTCTATACGATGTGGCTGAAGCGTTCGACGCCGCAGAACATCGTCATCGGCGGTGCCGCGGGCGCCTTCCCGCCGATGATCGGCTGGGCAGCGGTGACCGGCTCCGTCAGCCTGGAAAGCTTTGTGCTGTTCGGAATCATCTTCATGTGGACGCCGCCGCATTTCTGGGCGCTGGCGCTGGTGAAGAACGGCGACTATACCGCCGCCAAGGTACCGATGCTGCCGGTGGTCGCTGGCGAGACCAGCACCCGTCACCACATTCTGGCCTATGCGGTTCTGCTCGCACCGGTCGCCATTGCGCCGTACCTGCTCGGTTTTGCCAGCCCGGTCTATGGCGCCGCGTCCGCTGTGCTGAGCGCGATCTTCGTGGCGCTGTCCTTTGACATCTGGCGCAAGCGCGAAGGCGACGCCGCCAAGGCTGCCTGCTGGCGCCTGTTCAAGTTTTCCATCTTCTATCTGTTCATGCTGTTCGCCCTTCTGCTCGGTGAGAGCCTGGTCGCGGGAGTGCTGGCGTGATGGCGGAAGAGAACAAGGGCATTACGCTCACGGATGAACAGAAGAAAAAGCGCCGCTCGAGATCCGTCGCAATCGCGCTCGTGCTGGCGGCGCTCGTCATCCTGTTTTACGTCGTCACCATCATCAAGCTCGGACCGGGCGTGATGGACAGGGCACTGTGAGGGACGGCGGCGTGAGCGACACCAACACAGGCAAGGATCTGGCCAGGCGCAACCGCAAGCTTGCGGTGACATGCGTCAGCGTGTTCGCCTTGATGGTCGGCGCGGCCTATGCCGCGGTGCCGCTTTATGATCTTTTCTGCCGGGTCACCGGTTTCGGCGGCACCACTCAGGTGGCCGATGCTGCGAGCGACATCGTGATCGACCGTATGGTCACCATCCGCTTCGACGGCAACGTCAACCATGACCTGCCCTGGAAATTCGCGCCCAAACAGCGGTCCGTGACCCTTAAAATGGGCGAGACCGCGCAACTGGCCTATCTGGCCACCAACAAGGGCAGCGAGACCACGGTGGGCACATCGACGTTCAACGTCTCGCCGCCGACCGCCGGTGCCTATTTCAACAAGCTGGACTGTTTCTGCTTCACCGAGCAGGAACTGGCCAGTGGCGAAACCGTCGAAATGCCGGTCGTCTTTTTTGTCGACCCGGAAATGGACAAGGATCCGGAGCTGAAATCAGTGAAGGAAATCACTTTGTCCTACACCTTCTTCCCGGTAGAACAACCGGAACGTCCCGTTGCAGCCAAGGCCGGTGCGGCCGAAGCTGAAACGAACCTGTGAGCGATTTGCGCGGCAACGTGCATGATATGACTGTCTTTGGGGAGCTTGCCAATGGCTGAGGCACATACCAATAACCACGACTACCACCTGGTGGATCCGAGCCCGTGGCCGTTCATCGCGTCCATGGGCGCGTTCATCATGGCCCTTGGCGCAATCGGCTTCATGAAATACGCGCAGGGCACGGAATTCGTGCTCCTGGGCATGAACCTGACGGGCTGGGGCCTCTTTGCGGTCGGCCTGCTGATCGTTCTTTACGTGATGTTCGGCTGGTGGCGCGACACCGTTCGCGAATCCCAAGCGGGTCATCACACACGGGTCGTGTCCCTGCACCTGCGTTACGGCATGCTGCTGTTCATCGCCTCCGAAGTGATGTTCTTCGTCGCCTGGTTCTGGGCCTATTTCGATGCTTCGCTGTTCGCCGGCGAAGCCATCCAGTACGCCCGCGTCGAGGCAACTGGCGGACACTGGCCGCCGGCAGGCATCGAAACCTTTGACCCGTGGCACCTGCCGCTGCTCAACACCCTGATCCTGCTGTGCTCCGGCACCACCGTGACCTGGGCGCACCATGCGCTGCTGCACAATGACCGGGACGGCCTCAAATGGGGTCTCACCCTGACGGTGATCCTCGGTGTACTGTTCACCATCTGCCAGGCCTACGAATACGGCCATGCGGCGTTCGGCTTCAGCGGCAACATCTACGGCGCGACCTTCTTCATGGCGACCGGCTTCCACGGTTTCCACGTGATTGTCGGCACCATCTTCCTGGCGGTCTGCCTGGTCCGTGCGATGATGGGGCAGTTCACCGTCGAGAAGCATTTCGGCTTCGAGGCCGCTGCCTGGTACTGGCACTTCGTTGACGTCGTCTGGCTGTTCCTGTTCGTCTCCATCTACATCTGGGGCGCAGGCACACCGGCCGCTCACTAGGCATCCGCCACTGACTGAGACAGCGCCCGGTCCGTCTGACGGATCGGGCGTTTTCGTTTCGCGATCGTGAGGCAATCATGGAAGACAAGGCACATTTTCCGCCCGTCAATCCGGTAACGGCAGGGCTTGCCGGCAAATGCCCGCGCTGCGGCCAGGGACGTCTGTTTGACGGCTTCCTGAGCGTCAAGAAATCCTGCCTGTCTTGCGGCCTGGATTATTCCTTCGCCGACAGCGGCGACGGTCCGGCCGTGTTCGTGATCATGCTGGTCGGCTTTGTCATCGTCGGACTGGTGTTGTTTGTCGAATTGTCGTTCCAGCCGCCGATCTGGCTTCACATGGTGCTGTGGCTGCCGTTGACCGTGATCCTTGCCGGTGCGGTCCTGCGGCCGCTCAAGGGCCTGATGATCGCCCTGCAGTTCCGCCACAAGGCGGAGGAGGGCCGTCTGGACGACGGCACCAACGACCACTGATCTTCTGACCTCCAGCGAACCAAGAAATCTCTGCCATGGCGCCCTTGCGCAAACTTCTGATCCCGACGATTGCGGCCGGCGCTGCGCTTGCCATTCTGCTCTATCTCGGCTTCTGGCAGCTGGACCGGCTGGCCTGGAAGGAACACCTGATCGAACAGGTGGCCGCCGGTGTTACGGCTGATCCGGTGGAGGCTCCGGGGCCGGCGGACTGGGCGTCGCTCTCTGAAGACGCAGACTACCGGCATGTCGTCCTGAACGGCCATTTTCTGGACGGCGCCGTTTTCTATTACATCGCCCTTGAAAAGCCTGCAGGCCGCCTTGGCGGTCCGGGGATGATGGTTTATGCGCCGTTTGAAACCGACGAAGGCTGGGTGGTGCTCATCAACAGGGGTTTCGTTCCCCAGGGCCTGAACCAGGCCGAGCGCGACAGCCTGGTGACACCGCCGGAAGGCGGCAGGCGGTTGACGGGCCTGCTGCGGCTGAGCGAAAAGCCGAACTGGACCACGCCGGAACCCGATCCGAACGACAGGATCTGGTTTGCGCGCGATACCGATGCAATGGCTGACGTCCTGGGCGTATCCGAAAAGACCCTGGCTCCCTACAGCATAGATCTCGATGCTGATTTCACGCCACCGTCCGGATTGCCACAGGCCGGCGAAACCATTGTCCGCTTCAAAAACGATCATCTTGGCTATGCGCTCACCTGGTTCGGCCTCGCCGCCACCCTGATCGGCGTCTTCCTGACCTATGCCGCCAGCATCCTGTGGCCGCGCAGGAAGGTCGACGGGTAAGCTTTGATTGCATGCCCCTACTCCCTTTGGAGAGTAGCGCAATCGCATGTGGCAGACACGCCACAAATATCGGTGTCACCCCGGGCGAACGAAGTGAGACCCGGGGCCTACTCGTTTGCAGAGAGCATGAGAGGAAGCGCTCTTTTGTATCCTCCCAACGCTTTGGCACGCGGATCTGAGAGTGGGTCCCGGCTCGCGCTACGCTTGGCCGGGAAGACACCGAGGGTGCTGTCATTCCTAAAACTTTGGCAACGAAACACAAATCGCAGCGCCCTCACTGCATGATCGGAAACACTCGATCGCCCCAAGAAAAAGGGGCCATGACGGCCCCTTAAACATTCTCGAAATTATCGCGATTGGCTCAGCCAAGCGCTTCCAGGATCGCGGCGGCGCCGGTCTTGGTGGCTTCGCCCGGAGTTTCCTCGATGGCCAGGAAGGTCACTTCGCCGTCTTTTGCGATCAGCGCGAAGCGCTGTGAGCGCAGGTGACCGAAGATCGGCGCCGGACCGAGACCGAGACCGGCGGCCTCGACAAAGCCGGCGGCGGTATCGGACAGGAAGGTGACGCTGTCACCGGCGTTGGACGCCTTTTTCCAGGCATCCATGACGAAGACGTCGTTGACCGAGACCACGGCGATGGTGTCTACGCCCTTGTTTTTCAGGGTCTCTGCATGTTCCACGAAGCCGGGCAGGTGGTTCATGTGACAGGTCGGGGTAAAGGCGCCCGGCACACCGAACAGCACCACCGTCTTGCCGGAGGTCAGGTCGGCGGTGGTCATCTCGCCGGGGCCGTCCGAGGTCATGATATTGAATGTGGCCTCCGGAAGCCGGTCTCCAACCTTGAGTGTCATAGCAACTGTCCCTTATCTGAGCGGCTGCGGAAGAAAGCAGCCCGCTGCACAGATAGGGCGTTTGCACGCGTACGTCGAGGGTGCGTTTGGGTGAAACCGTCTGCCTGTCCAACTTGGGCCGGATCGGCTACTTGACCCATTCCGGCGCAATTGGCTCCAGATGCTCGATGGCCTTGCCGCCGGCGCTGAGAACGAGTCGGAGCGTCGTGTCGTCCGCCGTGGTTGAGAGTCCCTTGGTGGACAGCATCCAGACGGCCTTGCCTCCGGAGCGTTTGGCGGGTTCGGGAAGTCCAATGAACGACCCTTCCGGGCCGGCAGCAAAAAGATCGGTGTTCGAATGATCGCCGACCTCAGCCTCGATCCGGAGCGTGTCCCCGCTCTCGCCAAGTTCGACCGCCCGGATGCGGAAGTCGTCGCTTGTGGCTGGGCCCGGAACAGCGGCCAGGTCCCGGCGGATCAGGCGGTCCGCCAGATCGTCTGCATGCATGGAGGCGTTCAGGTCCAGGGTCAGAGCGGCGTCTCCCGGAACGCAGATGTCGCTGCAGACACCGAAGAAAAGATCGATCGAAAGCGAGACGGTCTGTTCTGGTGCCTCGGGCGTAATCAGCAGGGGCAGCACAATGCCGTCGTGATAGACGATCGAGTTCGAAAACCCGTCTGAATAGCGTTCCGGTACCGGATATAGCACATCCAGCGTTTTAACGTTCTTGCTGCTATCGATGGAAATCTGCGGTGGGATGCCGGCTTCGCCGGGCGCGCGCCAGTAGGTGTGCCAGCCCGGCTCCAAAAGGAATTCCAAACCCGCCAGATAGTGCCCTTCCGACGACGGACCCGCGGCGATCAGGCGGACGGCGCCGCCTTGAACCTCGGTCCAGTCGGTCATGGCCGCCCGGGCGGAGGCGGGCAGGAGCAGGGCGAGCAAGGGCAGAAGTGCAACGAGCTTTTTCATGCCTTCTTGCTACACGAGTTTCAGGCAAGCGTCATCGCTCACAATGGCGTGCGGGTTCATAACCTTGTGACGGTGTTGTGAAGCCGGAGCGCCGCGCCCGGGGGAATCAGACATTAACAAAGCCCGGCAATGGAGTTATGCTCCGAGGGAAGGCAGAGGGCGCCAACAGAGTACGAGGTACGCATGGCAGGAACCGAAGCAACAGATACCCTTGAAGGGCAGTTTCTGATTGCGATGCCGAGCATGGCAGACAGCCGGTTCGAACATTCCGTGATATACATGTGCTCCCATTCCGAGCAAGGCGCGATGGGGCTGGTGGTCAACCAGGTGGCGCGCCACCTCTCCCTGGAAGAACTTCTGATCCAGCTGGACATCGTCAATGACGAAAGCGCCATCCGCCTGCCGCCGTCCGTGCGCGGCATGAATGTGCACAAGGGCGGACCGGTCGAGGTCGAGCGCGGCTTCGTCCTGCACAGCGACGATTTCATGCTGAACCAGTCCACCCTGACCATCGACAATGGCATCTGCCTCACCGCGACGCTGGAAATCCTGCGGGCCCTCGCCCAGGGGGCCGGACCCGCGCAGGCAATCCTTGCCTTGGGCTATGCGGGTTGGGGCCCCGGTCAGCTGGAAAGCGAAATCCAGTCGAACGGCTGGCTGACCGCGCCCGCCGATCCCGGCATCCTGTTCGACCGGGAAGCGGAAACCAAGTGGCAACGTGCGCTCGGTTCTCTCGGGATCGACCCGGCCATGCTGTTCTCCGACGCGGGCCACGCCTGACGGGAAGGCCAAGCCGCGCCGGCAGGCAATCTATTCCCCCACAGTCATCATTTTAGCCAAAAGCGACTTGCGCTTGAATGTTATGGCGCGTAAGTCGCATGAATGGCATGGTTTGTTTCAAATCCGCCGGGTTTCAAGTAATCTGAAAGTCTGGCTCAACGGGCAGGGGGCGGCAAACGTCCCGCAGCGAACAAAGCAAAGGGAAGTTGCGCGGTGAAATATATCAGCACGCGTGGGGAAGCTCCGGTACTGGAATTTTCAGATGTTCTGCTTCAGGGGCTGGCGCGCGACGGTGGCCTTTATCTTCCCGAAACCTGGCCGCAATTCGACGCGGACACCATCGCCTCTTTTGCCGGCAAGCCCTATGCCGATGTCGCCTTTGAAATCATCCGGCCGTTCGTGGCGGGTGCGATCGCCGAAGACACGCTGAAAGAGATGATTGTCGATGCCTATGCCGGTTTCCGGCATCCGGCGGTGACACCGCTGGTCCAGACAGGCGCCAACACCTTCATTCTCGAGTTGTTCCACGGCCCGACGCTGGCCTTCAAGGATGTGGCCATGCAGCTGCTCGGCCGCATGATGGATCATGTGCTCGCCGAACGCGGCCTGCGCGCCACCATTGTCGGCGCGACTTCCGGGGACACCGGCGGCGCCGCCATCGAAGCCTTCCGGGGCCGCGAGCGCACGGATATCTTCATCCTGTTCCCGGATGGACGGGTGTCCAACGTGCAGCGCCGCCAGATGACGACGCCGGCAGAGGATAATGTGCATGCCCTTGCCCTGACCGGCAATTTCGACGATTGCCAGGCCATCGTCAAAGGCATGTTCAATCACTTCGCGTTTCGCGACAAGGTGCGCCTGTCGGGGGTCAACTCGATCAACTGGGCGCGTATCCTGGCGCAGATCGTCTATTATTTCGTCGCAGGTGCCGCCCTTGGCGCGCCGCACCGCAAGGTCTCCTTCACCGTGCCGACGGGCAATTTCGGCGATATCTTCGCAGGTTATGCCGCCATGCAGATGGGCCTGCCGGTGGAGAAGCTGATCGTTGCCACCAACGTCAATGATATTCTGGCGCGTACGCTGGAGACGGGCCGCTATGAAAAGCGCGGCGTGACGCCGACCATTTCCCCGTCCATGGACATCCAGGTGTCCTCCAACTTCGAGCGCCTGCTCGCCGAAGTGTGCGGCCGCGACGGCGATGCCGTGCGCCGGATGATGAACCAGCTTGGCCAATCGGGCAGCTTCACGATCGAGGACGGGCCGCAGGCCGCGATGCGCGCGGTGTTCGGCGCGGGCCGCTGCAACGAGGCGGAGACGGCCGCGACCATCGCGGAGACCTATGCGGAGGCGGGCTACCTGCTCGACCCCCATACGGCGATCGGCGTGCATGTGGCCAAGCAACACGAAGATGGGTCGGTGCCGATGGTGGTGCTGGGGACGGCCCATCCGGCCAAATTCCCGGATGCGGTCGAAGAAGCCGCCGGTGTGCGGCCGGACTTGCCTGAAAACCTGAAAGACATGATGAGTGCGGAGGAGCGCCAGCAGGTTTTGGCGGCCGAGCAGGGTGTGGTGGAACGATTCATCGAAGAACACGCCCGGGCCGTCACCGCTGGGGTGTGACTATATGAATGTAAAAACAACGGTTCTTGAAAATGGCATGACGGTCGTGACCGACCAGATGCCCTACCTGAAAACGGCGGCGCTCGGCGTCTGGGTGCGCACCGGTTCGCGGGCCGAAACCGTGCACCAGAACGGCATCACCCATCTTCTGGAACACATGGCCTTCAAGGGCACCAAGACCCGCACGGCGCGGGGCATCGCGGAAGAGATCGAGGCGGTCGGCGGCGAACTCAATGCCTCCACCAGCATCGAGCACACCAATTATTACGCCCGCATCCTGGCGGAAGACGCGCCGCTGGCGGTCGATATCCTGGCCGACATCCTGCAGAATTCGACCTTCGATGCCCAGGAACTCACCCGCGAACAGCATGTGATCCTGCAGGAGATCGGCGCGGCCAACGATTCCCCGGAAGACCAGGCCTTCGACCTGTTCCAGGAAACTGCCTGGCCGGACCAGGCAATCGGCCGGCCGATCCTGGGAACGCCGGAAACGGTGCAGGGCTTCAACCGCGACGCTCTGAACAGTTATCTCGGCGAACGCTACCGGGCGCCGGACATGGTTCTGGCGGCTGCCGGAGCCGTCGATCACGAAGCACTCGTGGCGATGGCGCGCGAGAAATTCGGCGGTTTCAACAGCGAACCCGCCGCGGCGGAGACCGAGGCCAGTTATCGCGGCGGCGAAACCTTGCGTCCCAAGGAACTCATGGAAGCCCAGGTGCTGATCGGCTTCGAGGGCCAGCCCTACAAATCCAAGGATTATTACGCGATCCAGATCCTTGCCTCCGTTCTGGGCGGTGGCATGTCCTCACGGCTGTTCCAGGAAATCCGCGAGAAACATGGTCTGTGCTACGCGATCTACAGTTTCCACTGGGCTTTCTCCGACACCGGCCTGTTCGGTCTGCACGCGGCCACCAGCCAGGAAGATCTCGGCGCTCTTATGCCGATGATCACCGATGAGCTGGTGTCGGCGGCGCAGACCATCACCGATGAGGAGGTCGCACGCTCACGCGCCCAGATCCGGGCCGGCCTGATGATGGCCCTGGAGAGCCCGGCGGCGCGCGCCGGCCAGATCGCCCGCCAGATCCTGGTGCATGGACGGGTGCTTGATCCGGACGAGATTTCGAGCAAGATCGAGGCGGTGACCGCGGCCGATCTGCGCCGGGTCGCCCACGAGACATTTGTGGGTAGCGTGCCGACACTGACGGCAATCGGCCCGGTAGATGGTATCATGAGCGCGCGTGAACTGGCGGACAGGCTCCAGCAGAGCCAGGTCCTGCGCGCGGCATCCATGTGACTTCCGTCCGTTTGGTGGCGGACTGAGGAACAAGGCGGAGAGCGGGGGCATGGCGCTGCTACGGCCGGGAACATCACCTGACGCCGAACTGATGATCGAAGCGGGCGGCTATTATCTGCGTCCGCCGATCATGTACGATTTCAAGCCCTGGGCGGCGCTGCGCGAGGAAAGTCGCGTCTTTCTGAAACCCTGGGAACCGCTCTGGCCTTCCGACGACCTGACCAAGACCGGCTTCCGCCGGCGCTTGCGCCGTTACGCGCGCGACCGCAAGGAAGGCCGCAGCCTGTCCTTCCTGCTGTTCCGGGCCAGGACGAACGAGATCCTGGGCGGGTTGACCTTGAGCAATATCCGCCGCGGCGTCAGCCAGACTGCGACACTTGGCTACTGGATGGGAGAACGGCACGCGGGAAAAGGGCACATGTCTTCCGCGGTCGCCATGATCTTGCCGTTTTGTTTCGACGTCTTGAACCTTCATCGCATTGAAGCGGCCTGTTTGCCGACAAACATGCCGTCCATCCGTCTCCTGGAAAACGCAGGGTTTCAACGCGAAGGCTACGCACGCAACTATCTGCTGATCAACGGTGCCTGGCAGGATCACCTGCTGTTTGCCTGTTTGGCGGAAGATCATGCGTCACGGCCCTCGAGAGTGGCTCCGAGCGTTGAGGGAATCTTGAAAGAATTCTTGTGACATGCGTCTCAAACCGGTAGTTCTTCGCCCCATGTCGATTTTGAGACCGGATACTACCAGCAGCGTGTTTAGAAACCTCGTCATTGCTTTGTCGTTGATTGCGGCGTTGCTTGCCGCTTTGCCCGCGCAGGCGCTGGAACCGATCCCCGTGCCGATCGATATCGAGGCGCTCGATATCACCAATTCGATCGAACTGCACCGGGAGGCGGGAACGCGCCTGCAGGTGTCGACCGCCCCTGGTGCCGACGGCATCGTGCGCCGGATCGAGGTGCCCTCGCGCGATGGCACCAACACCAACTGGGCGGTGTTCTCGCTTGCCAACACCAGCGACGACCAGATCGACAGGCTCATCGTCGCTCCCAATTACAAGCTGGTCGGCTCGGACCTGTTCTGGCCGGATCTCGGCTCCTCGCGCATCGCGGCGATCACGCCCAGCCAGGGCATTGCGCCCGAGCGCCAGAAAAGCCTGGAGGCGGACGTCTTTCTGGTGACGCTCGACCCCGGTTCGATTGTCACATTCGTCGCCGAGATGACCACGCCGAACCTGCCGGAGATCCGCGTCTGGGAACCGGATGTCTATGAGGAAACCGTCAATGCCTACACGCTCTACCGCGGCATCATTCTTGGCATTTCCGGTCTTCTGGCGCTGTTCCTGACCATTCTCTTCGTGGTCAAGGGAACCGTCATGTTCCCTGCGACCGCGGCGCTCGCCTGGTCAGTTCTGGCCTATCTGTGCATCGATTTCGGTTTCTGGGGCATGGTCTTCAATCTGGAGGGCGGCGGCAGCCAGCTCGCCAGGGCCTGCGCGGAAGTGATGCTGGCGGCCAGCCTGATTATCTTCCTTTATGCCTATCTCAACCTGAACCGCTGGAACATCCACTATTCCCATCTGGCCCTGACCACGCTCATCCTCATTCTGGGCCTTCTGGGCGTCGCGGTCTGGGATCCGTCGATCGCCGCCGGCATTGCCCGCCTGGCGCTCGCGATGATCGGCCTTCTGGGCTTCGTCACCGTCGCGGTGCTGGCCTTCCAGCACTATGACCGCGCGATCCTGCTGATCCCGACCTGGTGCCTGCTGATGGCCTGGCTGATCGGTGCGGCCATGACCGTGACCGGATACCTTTCCAACGACATTGTTCAGCCGGCGCTCGGCGGCGGCCTTGTTCTGATCGTTCTACTGATCGGCTTCACCGTGATGCAGCATGCATTTGCGGGCGGCGCGATCGCGCAGGGGCTGATTTCCGACATCGAGCGCAAGGCGCTCGCCCTGACAGGGGCCGGCGACATCATCTGGGACTGGGACATCGACCGCGACCGCATCTATACGGGCAACGAGGTCGAGGACATGCTCAACCTCAAGCGCGGCACCCTGGAGGGGCCGGCGCGCGACTGGCTCGACATCCTGCATCCCCAGGACCGGGACCGGTTCCGGGCAACGCTCGACGCGGTCATCGACCAGCGCCGCGGCAAGGTCGTGCAGACTTTCCGGCTGCGCTCGGAAGATGGCCATTTCCGATGGTTCCGCCTGCGCGCCCGGCCTATCATCGGCTCGGACGGCGAGGTCATCCGCTGTGTCGGCACGCTGCTCGATGTCACCGAGGAACGTACGGCGGAAGAACGCCTGTTGCACGACGCCGTGCATGACAACCTGACCGGCCTGCCCAACCGCGAACTCTTTGTCGACCGGTTGCGTACCAGCGTCGTGCGCTTCAAGGCGGAAGAGACCGCCAAGCCTACCATATTGGTTCTGAACCTCGACCGGTTCAAGCAGGTCAATGACAGCATCGGCCTTTCGGCCGGCGACAGCATCCTGTTGACCGTCGCCCGCCGTCTCGGCCGGCTGATTGGCCAGCAGGACACGCTTGGGCGCCTGTCCGGGGACCAATACGGTCTCGTGCTCCTGTCGGAACAGGAGCCGGACCGGATCGTCGCCCTGGCGGATTCGCTGCGCAAGGCCGTGCGCGCGCCGATCACCTTCGGCGACCGCGAAATCTTCCTGACCTGTTCCGTCGGCATCGCCTTTTTCGAGGGCGGCAAGCAGGGCGTCGAGGACATGCTCACCAATGCGGAGATCGCCCTCAACCACGCCAAGCGGCTCGGCGGCGACCGCCAGGAAGTGTTCCGGCCGATCCTGCGTCCGCTCGACAAGAACATCGTCGATCTGGAAGCGGATCTGCGCGAGGCGATCAAGAAGGAAACCCTCGGGGTGTTCTTTCAGCCGATCATCCGGCTTGAGGACCAGGGAGTTGCCGGCTTCGAGGTGCTGGCCCGCTGGAACCACCCGAAGCGCGGCAAGATTTCGCCGTCGGAGTTCATACCGGTCGCCGAGCAGTCCGGCCTGATCAACGAGCTCGGCATGTATATGCTCGACAAGGGTGCCCAGCAGCTGGCCATCTGGCAGCGGGAATTCCCGATGCCGCGGCCGCTCTTCACCTCGGTCAACCTGTCTTCGCGCCAGCTCCTGAAGCAGGACCTGATCAACGACGTGAAGGCGGTCCTGTCGCGCACCTCCGTGGAGCCGGGCACGTTGAAACTGGAGTTGACCGAGTCGCTCGTCATGTCGAACCCGGAATATTCCGCCAAGGTGCTGGAGCGCCTGCGCGGTCTGGGGGCCGGCCTATCGCTCGACGACTTCGGCACAGGCCATTCCTCGCTGTCCTATCTGCAGCGCTTCCCGTTCGACACGATCAAGATCGATCAGTCCTTCGTCAAACCCAGCGGCTCCTCGGCACGGCCGGTGCTGCTCCGAACCATCGTGGCCATGGGGCATGATCTCGGCATGTCGGTGGTGGCGGAAGGCGCGGAGAGCGAAAATGACGCCCTCGAGCTTTACCAGCTCGGCTGCGAATACGCGCAGGGCTACTTCTTCGGCGAAGCCGTCTCGGCCAACGAGGCCACACGGCTCCTGCGCAAGATGCCCGCGGAGACCGCGGAAACGGCTTGAATTGGAGGGGCACGGTCGCACCTGTGCCCCTGTCCGACGTGGCTGTGTTCAATATGAAAAGCTTCTCACCTTTGTCACCCCATGGCTCGACCCACTGCTGTCCGGTTTAAACGACAGTGAATTAGGCAAGACGTTGGAACGCTTGGTCTATCCGCGGTGAACGGCTTGTCGGACATGATGCAGCCATGCCGCTTGCTGCTGTCTCCCCCCTTGTGGGGGAGACTGGAACAAGAGGCAAAGCCTTTATGCGATCAGAAGCCCTGCTTAACCGGACAGCAGTGGGTCAAGCCCTGCAATGACAGAGACAGTGGTATCGAGCTAAGACCGCTAATCCTTTAAAGCGCTTATCGCCCCTCATGGCACCAGCACGGGCACCGTCTTGTCCGTCTGGCGGATTTCCAGCGGGGTGGCACCGAACGGGTCACCGTCGACCTGGGCGGCGACAGGACCGTCCGCTGAAATCCGCGCGGTCTTGAACGGAGTGACCGAAGCCCCCCTTGCCTTGTGGATGCGGCCGAGCAGCAGCGCGATGCCGTAGCAGAAGGATGACCACGGATCGTCCCGCTCCAGCACCAGCATATGCAGCCCCGGGTCGGTAGCGCCGCCCGGGCTGATCACGAAGGGGCCGCCATAATGGCGGGCGTTGCTGGCGACGGCGAATTTGCCTTTGAGCTGCACTCCGTCCATATCGATCGTCAGCGACGTGCTTTGGCGCGTCAGGCCGGCCTTCAGCGCGGTGATGACATAAGCGAGCTTGCCGAGACGCCGCTTCAAGGTCAGGGGCACGGCGTGAACGACCTCGGCGTCAAAGCCGGTGGAGGCCATCAGCACAAACGGGCGGCCATTGGCGAGACCGAAATGAAGCGGTTTGGTCTTGCCTTGGAAGATCATGTCTGCGATGGCCCCGGGCGTGCGCGGAAGCGACAGTTCCAGGGCGAGCACATTGGCGGTGCCGAACGGGATCACGGCGAGCTCAGGCGGTTGCGGATGGTCCTGAAAGCCGGTCAGGGCTTCGTTGATGGACCCGTCGCCGCCGGCGACCACAAGGGTTTTGACCTGAAGGGACGGATCGGAGCAGATCTCGCCGATCTCGCCGGCATGCCGGGTCAGCCTGATTTCGGTCCTGCAGCCCAGATCCTCCAGGCGCTTGCGTACCTCGTCAAGGAATTCGGCGCGGTAGCCACCCGAGGTCGGGTTGGCCATGATCAGCACCTTGCCGGCAAGATCGGGTGTGATCGTGCGCGGTGACGCCGGGCCGGACCACCAGCAAATTTTCACTCAAGATCCTCTGCGCATCAGACAGGATTCGTCGCTTATCCGCCGCTCTTATAAGGGGCCATGCCGCCACGCGCCAGCTCATCCGCGCGTTCATTGTCGGGATGGCCTGCGTGTCCCTTGACCCAGTGCCAGGTCACGTCATGACGTTCCCTCGCGGCGTCAAGAGCTTGCCACAGATCCGCGTTTTTGACCGGTTTGTTCTGGGAGGTCCGCCAGTTCTTTCGCTTCCAGCCGGCCAGCCATTCGCGAATGCCGCTGCGCACATAAGTGCTGTCGGTGTAAAGGTCGATGGCGCAGGGGCGCTTGAGTGCGTTCAGCGCTTCAATGGCGGCGGTCAGTTCCATCCGGTTGTTGGTGGTTTCCGTTTCGCCGCCCTTAAGTTCTTTTTCATGCTCACCAAAGCGCAGGATGGCACCCCAGCCACCCGGTCCCGGGTTGCCGGAACAGGCGCCGTCGGTATAGATCGTCACGCGGTTGCTGTCGCTCATCGTTCCAGTCCATAGGCTTCCGCCGTGTCGACACTTTGGTGAAAGCGCAGCTTCTTGACGTATTCCATCGGGTCTTTCGGGGTAACCAGCGCGCCTTCAGGCACGCTCAGCCAGTCGTAGAGACGGGTCAGCAGGAACCGCAGGGCTGCGCCGCGGCAGAGGGTGGGCAGGGCGTCATATTCCGCCGTGTTAAGCGGCCGCACGGCGCTGTAGCCTTTCAGCAAGGCCTTGGCCTTGGTGACATTGAACGACAGGTCCTGCTCGAAGCACCAGGCATTAAGACAGATGGCGATGTCATAGGCGAAGGCGTCGTTGCAGGCGAAATAGAAGTCGATCAGGCCCGACAGCTCGTTGCCGAGGAAAAACACGTTGTCCGGAAAGAGATCGGCGTGGATCACGCCGCTGGGCAGATCCTGCGGCCAGACCGCTTCCAGATGCGCAAGCTCCCGCTCGATTTCATCGCCGAGGCCAGCATGTACCGTGTCGCTGCGGGCACCACATTGTTCGAACAGGGGCCGCCAGCCATTGACATCGAGCGCGTTCTTGCGGAAGCCGTCATAATCGGCACCGTCGAGATGCAGTTCCGCCATGGCCTTGCCGAGTTCGGCGCAATGGTCCGTGCGCGGCCGCTTGACCCACATGCCTTCCAGAAAGGTCACCAGCGCGGCCGGCCGGCCGGCCAGCGTGCCGAGCAAATCGCCAGAGCGCGAGGCGACCGGCGTCGGGCAGGACAGACCCTTGGCGGCCAGATGCTGCAGCAGATTGAGGAAATAGGGCAGGTCCGCGGGGTTTACCCGTTTTTCATAGAGCGTCAGGATGAAGGACGCCTTGTCGGTATGGACGAGAAAGTTGCTGTTCTCGACGCCTTCGGCGATGCCCTTGAAGGACAGCAAGCGCCCCACGTCGTAGCTGCCGATGAAGGCGTCCAGTTCTTCATCGGTCACTTCGGTGTAAACTGCCATGCTGTTATCCGGTGGCTGCCGTGGCCGGGCCGGTCGCTTCGCGAAGCTCCCGCGGCAGGTTGAAGGCGATGGTTTCCTCGGCGGTGCGCACCGTTTCGACCGTGACGTCGAAACGGCCGGCAAAGGCGCCGATGATTTCCTCTACCAGAGTCTCCGGGGCCGATGCACCCGCTGTCAGGCCCAGAGCGGCGATTCCTTCGAAATCCGGCCAGGAAATCTCGCTTGCGCGCTGGATAAGGACGGACGTACGGCAACCGGCGCGCTCGGCGACTTCGCGCAGGCGCTGGGAATTGGACGAATTCGGCGCGCCGACCACGATCATCGCGTCGACTTTCGGCGCGACCTCCTTGACCGCTTCCTGGCGGTTGGTGGTGGCGTAGCAGATGTCTTCCTTGTGCGGCGCGACAATCTCCGGGAAACGCTCCTGCAGCACGGCAACGATCCCGGCGGTGTCGTCCACCGACAGGGTGGTCTGGGTGATATAGGCGAGTGGGCGGTCCGACTTCGGCACATAGGCGCGGGCGTCGTCCTCGGTCTCGATCAGGGTGACCGTGCCCTCGGGCAGCTGGCCCATGGTACCAATGACCTCGGGATGGCCGGCATGGCCGATCAGGAGCACTTCGCGGTCGCGCCGGAAATGGATCTCGGCTTCCTTGTGCACCTTGGAAACAAGCGGGCAGGTCGCGTCCAGAAAGAACATCTTGCGCGCCTCGGCATCCGCTGGAACGGACTTCGGCACGCCGTGAGCGGAGAAGATCACCGGGCGGCTGGCATGTTCCGACGGAATTTCTTCCAGCTCCTCGACAAAGACGGCGCCCTTGGCCTTCAGGCCATCGACCACGAACTTGTTGTGCACGATCTCGTGGCGCACATAAACGGGTCTGCCGTACTTCTCCAGGGCGAGTTCCACGATCTGGATCGCCCGGTCGACGCCGGCACAGAAGCCGCGCGGCGCGCACAGGTGAATGGTCAGCGATGGTTTTGCGTGTCTGGTTTCGGTCATCTGATGTTTTCGACACTCCTGTCTGCGCGCAATAAGGGCTTGCAGGTCTTCCCTGTCAAGGGAGGCGCGGCGAACTGCGCACCATTAATACCCAAGGGCATTGGTCCTGGCCTATCTGTTGGACCTTTGCCGTTCACAGGGGAGGCGCTCCGGTCGACGCACTATTTCAGCCACATTCTGCTGGTTCAAGCTTTGCGAACGACACGTCTCGCCAAGCAAACCGGCAGCTGCTATGAAGCTCCGCCGAAGACAATGCAGCAATATGGACAGAATATGAGCAGTGCGACCCCCGCCGTTCCCGGCAAGACCCTGAAGGCATTTGTGACCCTCGGCCTTTTGGCGACAGCTCTTGGGGGCTGCGCTGGCGCAGCGGACGGTGTGGCCGGCAAGATCATTTCCGGCGGTCAGGAACCGATCGAGATTTCGCCGGACACCTTTGCCGCGCCGGTTCCCTGTCCGCCGATGCAGCTGAAATCGACCACCTACCTCATCATGAAATATGTCCGCGGCAAGGACGATGATCCGCAAGGATTGCTCTACCAGGCCACCATCGAGGACTGGGCGAACACGTGCACCCAGGAGCCGGACGGCTCAAGGCGCGTCAAGATCGGGCTTTCCGGTGACGTGACCACGGGACCGGCGTGGAAAGGTGGGGAAGTGGTTCTGCCGCTGCGCGTTGCCATCATTTCAAGCGAAGACGGCGCCAAGCCGTTGTCCTCGGATCTGATCAAGATACCGGTGACGGTCGGGGCCGGTGCGCCGAGCGAAACCTGGACGCTGATCGAGAACAAATTCATCGTTCCGGCCGGTCAGGGCGCCAAGATCGTGTTCGGTTTTGATGAAGGCCGCCGCCGCTGACGGCGCTGATTCAGAAGCGAGCGGACCTGGAGCTGGGTAAAATCGCCTAGACGTGCTGTCGCATATTGACAAGACCATGTCCGCCTCGCACAATCGCGCCTCAATCGGGGTCGTCCCCCGATAGGTGTGGAGACACGCCCTCGTTTGTGCGGGAGAGGCCGGGTGAAAAGATCCCGGCGCCGAAGGAGCAACCGCCCCGGAAACTCTCAGGCGAAAGGACCGCACGAGCTAAAACGCTCTGGAAAGCAGTGCTCTGCTGGCAAAGCCACGCGGACTGCTCACCGAAGGAGTAACCGGGCGGCGCGCGTTGCGCCCGAAGGGAAATCTCTCAGGTACTCGGACAGAGGGGGTGCAGACGGACAAGGTCCTTTCGGGCCTGTCCGGGACTGCGCAACCCCGAACTCGAGGACCGTTCATGGCGGAACCCGTTGCAGAGACAGATCTGAAACAAACGCCTCTTCATGACCTTCATGTCGAACTTGGCGCCCGCATGGTGCCCTTCGCCGGGTATGCCATGCCGGTGCAGTACAAGGCCGGGATCATGGCCGAGCATCAGCAGACCCGAACGAAAGCGGGCCTGTTCGACGTGTCCCATATGGGTCAGGCCTTTCTGATCGGCCCCGATCACGAAACGACCGCCCGCGCGCTTGAGGCGCTGACCCCTTCCAATTTCGTCGAACTCGGCCTCGGCCGGCAGCGCTACACCGTTCTCCTGAACGATGAGGGCGGCATTATCGACGACCTGATGGTCACCCGCTCGGTGTCCGAGGAAGACGACGGCCGGCTGATGCTGGTGGTCAACGCGTCGCGCAAGGATGTCGACTATGCGCATTTCCGGGCAAGGCTGCCGGAAAATGTCCGCCTGGAAGTGGTCGAGGACCGTGCCCTGATCGCCGTGCAGGGCCCTGAAGCGGTGGCGGCTGTCGCCGCGCATGCGCCGAAGGCCGCGGAGCTCGCCTTCATGGCCGCCTCTTCCATGGAATTCGACGGCATCGACTGCCACATTGCCCGCGCCGGCTATACCGGTGAGGACGGCGTGGAAATGTCCGTGCCGGCGGGGGCCGCCGAGGCCATTGCCCGCGCGCTTCTGGCCGACGACCGGGTCGAGCCGATCGGGCTCGGTGCCCGCGACAGCCTGCGTCTGGAGGCCGGGCTCTGCCTTTACGGCCACGATATCGACGAGATGACCTCGCCGGTCGAAGGCGCCATCACCTTCTGCATGCAGAAACGCCGCCGCGAGGAAGGCGGTTTTCCGGGCGCCGAACGGATTCAGCGGGAACTCGCCGAGGGCCCGGGCCGCGTGCGCGTCGGTCTGCGCCTCGACGGCAAGGCCCCGGCCCGCGAAGGCGCTGAAATCGCGCTTGTCGACGGCCCGGTCATCGGCACGGTCACGTCCGGAGGCTTCGCGCCGACGGTCGGTGCGCCGATCGCCATGGGCTATGTGCCGGCCGAGCATGCCGCTGTCGGCACGGCGCTGGAACTTGTCGTGCGCGGCCGGCGCCTGCCGGCAACCGTTGCCAACATGCCCTTCGTGCCCAACCGCTATTACCGCAAACCCAAAGCATAAAACTTTCCAGAAGATGGACCTGACAACATGACAACCTATTATTCCAAGGATCACGAGTGGATTTCCGTTGACGGCGACGTCGCCACCATCGGCATCACGGCCTATGCTCAGGAACAGCTGGGCGATGTGGTCTATGTCGAGCTGCCGGAAGCCGGCAAGGCGCTGTCCCAGGGCGACGAGGCCGCCGTGGTCGAATCGGTCAAGGCCGCCAGTGAGGTCTATGCCCCGATCGACGGTGAAGTCGTCGAGGCCAATGACGCCCTGACGGACGAGCCGGCCAAGGTCAACGAAGACCCGGAAGGTGCGGCCTGGTTCATGAAGTTGAAGGTCGGCGACGCCGGGCAGTTGTCGGACCTGATGGATGAGGCCGCCTATAAGGCATACGTGGAGACACTGTAATTCATGGCAGGGCACTACTACACCGCACAGGTAGAATGGGCATGCGACGGCGACTATGCCGGCAATGCCTATTCCCGTGGTCACATCTGGCGTTTTGACGGCGGCCTGGAAATCCCGGCAAGCGCTTCGCCCACGGTGGTGCCCTTACCCTATGCCATTGAAGCCGCCGTCGATCCGGAAGAGGCCTTCGTCGCCGCGATTTCGTCCTGCCACATGATGTCCTTTCTGGACCTCGCGCGCCGGGCGAATTTCGTTGTGTCCAGCTACCGCGACAACGCACAGGGCGAACTCAGCCGTGTGGCGCGCGGCAAGATGGCCATTACGAAAGTGGTGCTGAAGCCGTCCATCGCGCTTGTCGCGGCGGAAGAACCGGATCCGACCTGGCTCGCAGATCTGCACGAAAAGGCCCATGAAGTCTGCTTCATCGCCAATTCGGTGAATTGCGAGATCGTGGTGGAGCCCGAACCGCTCCGCCTGGTCGCGCCGTAATTTCAGGATCGGGCCGTGCTCATCTCGCGGCCGGGTCCACACCCTGGACGGTGTCCCGTTCTCTCCACCGTCATCCCGGACGGTGCGACAGCGCCGAGCCGGGACCGGGGAGCCCGTACCCGATAGCCTTTTGGCTCTCCGGTCCCGGGTCTCACTGTGTTCGCCCGGATGACGAATTGAGAGTTTGGCCGAATACCGGTCCACACCTGGATCAACACCTTGGGAGCTGCCTGATGCGCTACCTGCCTTTGAATGAGACCGACCGCGGCGACATGCTCGCTCGGATCGGCGTCAACTCGATTGACGACCTGTTTGCGGACATTCCGGAAAATGTCCGTATGAAAGAACTGCTGGACCTGCCAAAGCGGGCCAGCGAATTGGAAGTGGAGCGCAAGCTCTCTGCCATGGCCGCGAAGAACACTTCGGCTGGTTCCGTACCGTTCTTCGTCGGCGCCGGGGCCTACAAGCACCATGTGCCGGCCACCGTCGACCACCTGATCCAGCGCTCGGAGTTCCTGACCTCCTATACGCCGTATCAGCCGGAAATCACGCAGGGCACGCTGCAATACCTGTTCGAGTTCCAGACCCAGGTCGCGCGCCTGACCGCCATGGATGTCGCCAACGCTTCCATGTATGACGGCTCCACCGGCACCGGCGAAGCCGTGCTGATGGCGCACCGGGTCACCAAGCGCAACAAGGCGGTGCTGTCCGGTGGCCTGCACCCGCAATACCGCGAAGTGGTCGAGGGCCTGTCCAACATGGCCGGCGACCGGGTCGTCAGCCTGCCGGCCGATCCGACCGGTACCGAGGACATCCTCTCCCAGATCGACGACGAGACCTCCTGCGTGGTGGTGCAGTCGCCGTCCTTCTACGGCCAGATGATCGACCTGAAGCCGATCGCCGAGAAGGCGCACCAGCACAAGGCACTGCTGATCGCCGTCTTCACGGAAGTGGTCTCCCTCGGCCTGATCGAGCCTCCGGGAACCCAAGGGGCCGACATCGTCGTCGGCGAAGGCCAGTCCATCGGCAACGGTCTCAATTTCGGAGGGCCTTACGTTGGCCTGTTCGCCACGCGCCAGAAATATGTCCGCCAGATGCCGGGCCGTCTTTGCGGCGAAACGGTCGACGCGGAAGGCAAGCGCGGTTTCGTACTGACGCTCTCGACCCGCGAGCAGCATATCCGCCGCGACAAGGCGACCTCGAACATCTGCACCAACTCGGGCCTCTGCTGCCTGGCCTTCACCATCCACATGTCGCTGCTGGGGCAGGCGGGCCTGACCAAACTCGCCCGCATCAACCACGGCAACGCGGTGAAGCTGAAAAAGCTGCTGGCCGGAATTCCGGGCGTCGAAGTGCTGAATTCGGCCTATTTCAACGAGTTCACTATCGCCTTACCGAAAGTGGCTGAGGACGTCGTCGAACAGCTCGCCGAACGTGGCATTCTGGCCGGCCTGCCGGTTTCGCGCCTGGAACCGGGCAACAAGGACCTGGCGAATCTGCTGGTCGTCGCCTCGACCGAAGTGAACACCGATGAAGACCGCGCGGCCTTTGCAGACGCGCTGAAGGAGGTGCTGGCATGAGCATGAACACGCAAGGCCGCCCGACCGCTGCGGGCGAAGCGGGCGACAGTTTCCGTCCGAAAACCTTTACCGGCAACCGCGGTCTCGACATGGAAGAGCCGCTGATCTTCGAATTCGGCTCTCTGGAAACCACCGGCGTCGACCTCGATGAAGACGAAAGCGCCGAATTCGAACTCGGCGGTTTTAGGCGCCAGGCGGCCATCGGCCTGCCGGGTCTTGCCGAACCGGAAGCCATGCGCCACTACGTGCGCCTGTCGCGCAACAACTACGCGATCGACAGCGGGCTTTACCCGCTTGGTTCGTGCACCATGAAACATAATCCGCGGCTGAACGAGAAGATGGCCCGTCTGGCCGGCTTCGGTGACATTCACCCGCTGCAGCCGGTCTCTTCCGTGCCGGGCGCACTGGAACTGATCGACTCCCTGGCGCATTGGCTGATGGTCTCCACCAACATGTCGGCCGTTGCCATGAGCCCGAAAGCCGGCGCGCATGGCGAACTCTGCGGCATGATGGCGATCAAGGCCGCGCACACGGCCGCCGGCCGCGATCCGAAGATCGTGCTGGTTCCGGAAAGTGCCCATGGCACCAACCCGGCCACCGCCGCGCTGCTTGGCTACAAGGTGGTCAACATCGATGCCAAGGACGACGGTACCGTCGATCTGGAAGCGCTGAAAAGCACCATCGCCGAGCATGAAGGCAACATTGCCGGTATCATGCTGACCAATCCGAACACCTGCGGGCTGTTCGAGCGCGAGGTCAAGCAGATCGCCGACCTGATCCATGCGGCGGACGCCTATTTCTACTGCGATGGCGCCAACTTCAACGCCATTGTCGGCAAGGCACGTCCGGGTGATCTTGGCGTCGACGCCATGCATATCAACCTGCACAAGACCTTCTCCACGCCCCATGGCGGCGGCGGTCCGGGTTCCGGCCCGGTGGTCCTGTCCGCTCGGCTGGCGCCTTACGCACCTTTGCCTTTCATCCGCAGGACGGAAGACGGCCTGGAACTGGTCGAGACCAATGCGGCGACCAAGGACGGCGAGCAGCCCTTCGGCCGCATGACCGCCTTCCACGGCCAGATGGGCATGTATGTGCGGGCGCTCTCCTACATGATGAGCCACGGCTCGGACGGCTTGCGCCAGGCATCGGAAGATGCCGTGCTCAACGCCAATTATGTCCGCGTCGGCCTGCAGGACCTGATGAGCCTGCCCTTCGGCGAGCGGCCCTGCATGCACGAGGTGCTGTTCGACGACAGTTTCCTCAAGGACACCGGTGTGACCACGCTCGACTTCGCCAAGGCGATGATCGACGAGGGCTACCACCCGATGACCATGTATTTCCCGCTGGTGGTTCACGGCGCCATGCTGATCGAACCGACGGAATCGGAAAGCCGGGCAGCCCTGGACCTCTTCATCGCCACCATGCGCGACCTGGTCATGAGCGCCAAGCGCGGCGAGACGGACCGCTTCTCCGGCGCGCCGTATCTTGCCCCGCGCCGCCGCCTGGATGAAACCGGCGCGGCTCGCAATCCGGTGCTCAGCTGGAGCGAACCCGAACCGGCGGAAGTCACGCCGGCGGCTGCGGAATAAGCGGCTCGACATCAGGGAATTACGAATGGAAAACCCCGGCTTCGGCCGGGGTTTTTGTTTGTTTGAAGCCGCATTCCTCTCCATCGTCATCCCGGACGCAGCGCAGCGAAGATCCGGGGTCGGGGTGTCACGGCGTTTCGATAGGAATGGCCCAAACCCGGAAACATTGGCTCCCCGGTCCCGGCTCGCGCTGCGCTTGGCCGGGATGATGATGGTGGGGAGGAGAAAAACTAAATTGACAATAGTATTGTCATTATGACATAAAAAATGTCAAAGAGAGGTGGCCCTTGAAGAAGTCTGTCGAGCTCTACGAAATCATTCGTCTGATCCGGCCGGTGCACCGGCGTCTGGCCCGTGCGGTGGAAGCCAAATTGGAGGGCACCGGCGTCACCGTCGGCATGCGCGCGGTGATGGAGGTGCTGGAGGAGGCGGGAGCGCTGTCCGTGCCGGACATCGGCCGGGTGCTGTTTCTGGCGCGCCAGCAGGTCCAGCTGATGGTGAATGCGCTGGAGGAGCATGGCCTTGTGGAGCGCAAGCCCAATCCGGCGCACAAACGATCGCCGCTGTTTGCACTGACGGATAGGGGGCAGGGCGTTTTTGGTGAGATCCGGGCGAAGGAAAACGACGAGATCGACGCGGTCTGCGAGCTCTTTTCCGAAGGCGATCTCAGCTCCGCGCAGAAAGTGCTCTGCGCCATGCTCGATCATTTTGCCGCGTTCGAGGACGACCCGGACCGGCCGAAATCCCTTGAATAAATCGCAGACAGGAGACGCGACATGACCGGACTGTGGATCGCAATCGGACTGGGAACGCTGGCTCTCGTGGGCTATGTCGTCCTGTCGCTCAGGAAACTTTCGACCCCCACAAAGGGCGCGGCGATCGACAGGGCCGTGCGGCCGGAAACGGCGCTGGTGGTGATTGATGTCCAGGAGGACTTTACCCGCAGCACCGGCAAACATGCCTTCGATCCGGAGAAGCGCGACGCGGCACTTGCAGCGATTTCCCGGGAGATCGAAGCCTGCCGCGCCGCCGGGCATCGGATCGCCTTCATCCGCAATATCTTCCAGGACTGGCCGGTGATCCTGGCGATGAAGCTTGTCGGCGGCGGTGTCGGCACGCCGGGCCGCGAAGGGCTGAAACTGGACCGCACTCTGGACGTTCAAAACGCACCGGAATTCGTGAAATCCATTGGCGACACGTTCAGCAATCCGGACTTCGAAACCTGGCTTGCCGATAAACGGGTCGGCCGGCTGATCCTGGTCGGCCTCGACACTTGCCATTGTGTGCAGCTGACGGCGCGAGGGGCGCTGGCCCGCGGCTATGAGGTCGAGATCCGCGAACCGGCGACCCTCACGACGACCCCGGACAAGTGGTCGGCAATGAGGCAGGATCTGGCAACGGCCGGCGCCGCGCTCGCCTGAGTGAGCGCGAATTGCCCGGCGCCGGCCGGAGCCCGCTAACAGGCAGTGGCAAGCTGTTCCCGGCGCTCATGCTGTGCCAGAAGGTCGGACAGCCAGCTGTTCCGCTTCCTCAGGAAAGCCCGCAACAAATCCGGATAATCCGCGGAAACCGCATTTCGAACCGAGCCGCGTTTGGCGAGCTGATCCCGCCAGGCGGTGACCCTGTCGAGCCCGTCGAAGACATCGAGCGCCACAAAGCTCTCGAACACATCGAAATAGCGGAACACCGGTGCGAAGGCGGCGTCCACCAGAGAAAAGGACGGGCCTCCAAAGAAAGGACCGGACGGGTCGATGACGGTCTCGAGGTGCCGGAACCTTGTTTTCAGTGCCTCCGAGGCAGCGGCAAAGCCGGTGTCGTCCTTCGCGCTGTAAAACGCACCGATGCCGTTCAGGATCTGCGAGGCGAATTCGACATAGGCCCGGTGCCGGGCACGCTCCACCGGATCCATCGGATGCAGCTTCGGTGGCCTGGTCTCATCCAGGAATTCCACGATCGGCGCGGATTCGAACAGGTATTCATCGCCGACCTTCAGCAATGGAACCTTGCCGAGTGGCGAGGCCGCCTTGAACCAGTCCGGCTTGTCGGCAAGATCGATCATGAGGCGCTCGAAGGGGACTTCCTTTTCGGCAAGGACGATGGCGGCACGCTGCACATAGGGGCAGAGCGCGTGGCTGATCAGGGTGAGGGGTGTTGGCATGGGGTTCTCCATTTTCATGCAATTGCATTTAAATAGATGCATATGCATGAAAAATCAAGATTGATGCAACTGCATAAAGTTTCTATGTCTGGGACATGGTTAGGAAATCAGAGACGTCCCCCGATCCGATCGACGCCTGGGCAAGGCTGCAGCGGGCAAGCGGCAAGGTGCTTGCGTGCGTGGAAAGCCGTTTGAAGGCGGACGGATTTCCGCCGCTCGCCTGGTACGACATTCTGCTGGAGTTGCGCCGCGCCGACGGCAAGGCCCTTCGGCCGGTGGACATCGAAAAACGTATCCTCCTGGCGCAATACAATGTCTCGCGCCTGATCGACCGGCTGGTGACCGCAGGCTATGTCGACAAGCGCAGGAGCCCAGAGGACGGCCGCGGCGTGGTGATCTGCCTTTTGCCGGAAGGCGAACAGCTGCTGAAATCCATGTGGCCTTGTTACCGCGAGGCCGTCGAAGCCGAATTTGCTGCGGATCTGGACAAGGAGGACCTGGAGGCGCTGTGGCGGATCCTCGGCAAGGTGCTGCCCTGACCGGCGTTCGCTATTGTTGAACACAGTGTTTCCGCCCGGGACCTGCCCGGACGCGTATAAAGCCTGAATCGGACGCGGAACAGGACAGTCATGAACAACGGAACGGATCTCGACAAACGCACCGGCCTGCCGGAGGAATGGCTGTTCCTTTTAAAGCGGCATCCGAGAGACGACTGGGCGGATCATCGCAATCTCGGACCGCTCACAGAGTTCTGGCTGGCCCGCCACAACGGCTTCCGCCAGCTTGGCCAGACCCTCGACACGCTGCTGTCAGATTTCCGGGAGGGCCGGATCGACGCCAACCGTTTCGGTGGATTGTTCGCGCCTCGCCTGCAGCAGTTCCTCTCCGAACTTCATCACCATCACCAGATCGAGGACCATCACTATTTTCCGGTCTTCATGGCCGCTGAAAAGCGGCTGGTCGCCGGCTTCGAGCTGCTTGAAGGCGATCACGAGCTGATCCATCACCGCATCGAGACCGTGGTGAAAAGCGCCAACAAGCTGTTCGGGCAGATGGGCACCAGGGACCGGGATGCCATTCGCCGCGCAGCGGACAATTTCGCCGGCGTCAGCGACACGCTTGTTTCCGGCCTGATGCGTCACCTCGACGATGAGGAAGACCTGATCGTCCCGCTGATCCTGGAGCGCGGCGAGCGCAAGCTGGGGCTGTCATAAGAAGCCGCAGGGTCCACTTGCAAAGAGACTATGTAATACACCGAATGAGCCTCCTATTCCCTTCTCTCCCGCAAGGGGGGAGAGGGGAGTAGGCAGCTGCGCAGCACCCTCCGTGTCACCCCGGAAAAGCGCAGCGCAGATCCGGGGCCCACTCGCATTTCAACTTGCTGAAGCGGTGGAGATCTTAAGGCTGTGCCGCCGCAGAACAGGCACGCTTTGGAAGTGAGTAGGCCCCGGGTCTCGCGTTGCTCGCCCGGGGTGACACCGGAGAAATTGGAAGCTCTGCATTTCTGTTGGCTTTTGCCGTGAGGCTTTCCGGTCACACGGCCACGTCCGCGATGATCCAGAAAACACAACGTGCTTGACTCTTGTCCTGGCGTCGCGCACATAAGCTGTCATGACCAAGATGAGCGCAGCCTTCGTATATTTTTATTACGTCACCGACATACCGGCGGCTGCGTAGGATCTTGTTCACCCGATAGACACCTAAAAAAGCCGCCGCGTCAGGCGGCTTTTTGGTTTCTAACCCGAGCTTCCTGGCGGGGGAAAACCAGGAAGCGGACCCATGACAAAACACATGATCGAAGCCGGCAAGCCGGCGACAAAACTCCGATCCGAAGCGCTCGCCGTGCTTCTGGAGCGCGGGCTCGTGCACCAGTGCACGGATATCGAGGCACTCGACGAAACCCTCTCGAAAGGCCCGATCACCGCCTATGCCGGTTTCGACGCCACCGCCGCCAGCCTCCATGTCGGCCACCTGATGCCGCTGATGACCATGCGCTGGCTGCAGAAGCTTGGCCACCGGCCGATCGTGGTGCTCGGCGGGGGCACCAGCCAGATCGGCGATCCGAGTTTCCGCAACGACGCGCGGCCTCTGCTGGAGGAGCGCCAGATCGCGGCGAACATCGCCACCATCCGCCGCTCGGTCGAACGGCTGGTGGACATGGAAGGTGAGGACGGCGCGCTTCTGGTCGACAATGCGGAGTGGCTGAATGAATTTCGCTTCCTGGAATTCCTCCGCGATTATGGCTCCCAGTTCACCGTCAACCGCATGATGACCTTCGACAGCGTCAAGTCACGCCTCGAGGCCCAGATGCCGCTGACCGTGCTGGAGTTCTGCTACATGATGCTGCAGGCCGTCGATTTCCTGGAACTCGCCAAACGGCACAATTGTTCCCTCCAGGTCGGCGGCTCCGACCAGTGGGGCAACATCGTCAACGGGGTTGAACTCGGCCGCCGCGACGGCCGAAAGCTGCATGGCCTGACCGTGCCGCTGCTCACCACCGCCAGCGGCGCCAAGATGGGCAAGACTGCTGCCGGTGCCGTCTGGCTGCATCCCGAACACCTGTCGCCTTTCGGCTTCTGGCAGTTCTGGCGCAACACCGCCGACGCGGATGTGGCGAGATTCCTGCGGCTCTTCACCGAGTTGCCGATGAGCGAGATCGACCGTCTGGCGGCGCTGGAAGGCGCGGAACTGAACGAGGCCAAGAAGATCCTGGCCACGCAGGTCACCGCCATCGTGCACGGGCCGGAAGAAGCCCGCGCGGCCCTGCAGCAGGGCGATGCGCTCTTTTCAGGCGAAGGCGAGATCCCGGAGCCGACCCACAGCCTGCCCCTGGCGCGTCTGGCCGAAGGCCTGGGCCTGCTGGAACTGGTCGTTGCCGTCGGTTTCGCCGGTTCCAACGGAGAGGCCCGGCGTCTGGTGGAAGGCGGCGGCGTCCGGCTCAACAACACCATCGTCGACGACCCGCGCCGCCGCATCGCCATTGGTGACCTGCAGGCAAATGATCGCCTGTCCGTCTCCGTCGGCCGCCGCCGCAAGGCACTGGTCGGGTTTGAGTAGGCGGATCAGGTTTCCGCAACGAGCTCGGCCGGTTCCAGCCAGCCATCATACCCGAAGACCTTCCCGATCAGCGGGAAGGTCACCTCTACCGAAAAGCGATAGCGCCCGTCCCGCACCCGCTCGTGTCCGATTGCGGTGGGGGCAAGGACCATCGGCACGGGGAGGGGGCCGAGAAACACTTTCTCCGGCGCCAAATCGATCCCTTCTTCAGAGGCGGTGACGCGCATCTTGAATGTGAAGGGGCCAAGCCGTTCCACCATGCAAGGGAAGGCCTCATCCGTGCCGGCGATCATGTCTGTTTGAAACGGCTGGCCGTCAAACCGCCGCGTCCAGCGCTCGCCGCCGTCAATCGGCGCGAACGTGGTCTCGACGACAACGTCCTTGCTGGCCTCCGGTAATCTTGCCAGACTGCAAATCAGACCCGCCGCCATGGTTTCACCTCGCGAGACATCCGCCTTGCCCCGCGCTACCCGGGCAAAGCTATGCATTTCCCGAATTTCCCGGGGGACCTGGTCGAAGTCAGCGCCAAGGATGGATTGGTAGAGTGTGCGGGTCATGCTGGATAACTCTGAGCGAAGCGTTGTTTCAAGTCAGAGCACTGATCGTCCGGATGCACAACCCTGACAAACTGCAGCGTCGCTTGACCAAAAAAGCCTTCGCACAGTTTCTTTCGTCATCCCATGGCTTGACCATGGGATCCATGCCGTTCCCTCTCGGCGTTTGTGGGGGCTTCGAGGGAAAGACATGAATTGCAGGGTCAGGCCCTGCAATGTCGAAGGGGGGGCCGGGAACGAACCTGGCCGGGTTTCTCGTTCCGGAGGAAGCCGGATCTCTCCGGCTCCTTCGGTTTCAAACTCAGTCCTGCTTCGCCAGCTGCCTTGCCCGGTATTCTTCCACGGGCAGGCCGCCGACGCCCCAGTTTTCCATCGCCACTTCCTCGATCACCACGAAGGTGGTCGCCGGGTTCTTGCCCAGAACGTCGACCAGCAGATCGGTCGCGCCCTTGATGAGCCGGGTCTTCTGCTCCGGCGTGACACCTTCCCGTGTCACCTGGATGTTGACGTAAGGCATGTCAGTTTCCTTCCTTGCGAGGTTTGATCTGGAAGACTTTCGCCATGATTTTCCAGTCTCCGTCCTCGCGGACAAAGGTCAGGAAATCGGTGAAGTCATTGGGGCCGATCGAGCAACGCACCCGCGCAAAGGCGGTGTTCTTGCCGGCGAACTGGATCTCGTCGATCACGTCCCTGCGCGCTTCGCCCCTGGAGGCGGGCGATTGCCTGGCGGCAACCACCGGCACATATTCCGCCATCGTGCGGTGGAGCAGGGGCGTCTCATCGGCGGTCGCGTAGACCGCCTTTGCATGAAACACCTTTTCAAGGAGATCCGTGTCGCAGTAATAGAGCGCGTCGAAATAGTCCGAGATCACCGACTGCAACTCTTCAAAGGGTGACGTCATGCGGCCAGCCCCTCTTCGGTCAGGGTCTTCTGCGCCGCCGGGCGGGCTCCGATCCGCGCCAGATAGGCCTTGGTCTTCGGCCAGGCGTCCAGGGACACGCCGATGAAATTGGTCCAGTTCAGGATCACGAAGGCATAGGCGTCGGCCACGGAGAACGTGTCGCCAAAGAGATAGTCGCCGCCCTTTTGCAGGAACGCGTCGAACTGGGTGAGCTTGGCGTCGAGCTTGCCCTGGAGCTCAGCCTTCTCCGCATCGGAAAAGTCCTTGCCGGAAAAATAGGGGCTGAACGCCTTGTGCAGCTCGGAGGAGAGAAAGCTCAACAGCTCAAGCAGACGGAACCGGTCGATCGGCAGGCCAGCCTTGTCGGACGAAAAGCCCGGATAATGCTCGCCCAGCCAATGCAGGATCGCGACATTCTCGGTCAGGATGTCGCCATTCTCGAATTGCAGCGCCGGCACATATCCGCGCGGATTGGTCTCGGCAAAGCGCGCCCCGGTCTCCGTCAGGCCCGCACTGGTGTCGACTTTCTCAAGGCTGTACTCCGCGCCGGCTTCGTTGAGCAGAAGATGCGCGGCCATGGAACAGGCACCGGGTTTATAGAACAGTTTCATTGGATAGCTCCGTCTCTGGTGTCGATGACCGGAAGGTGCACATTCGAGTTTCCATTGACAAGTAGGTTTCCATTGGTAACTTGCAGTATCGGGTTACCGCGCAGAAACCTGATGACCGGAGTGAAACCGGGGATTGGGAGGCAGGCGTTGTTGGGAATGAAACGAGAAGTGTTCGGTCACAGCGAGACAGGTGGTATCTCGTTTCTGAAGGCTGAGGTTGCCAACAAACCCGGTGTCACCCCGGACGAGCGCAGCGAGATCCGGGACCCACTCATCTCCAGAGCGCTGGCATAGGGGCAATCTGGCGAGACCAAATATGACCGGCTTCAACAAGGGGCGCTGCGAGTAGGCCCCGGATCTGCGCTTCGCTTGTCCGGGGTGGCACTCAGGCACAAACGTGCCGTCGTCCCGGCCGACAAATGAGACTAGACGCGACATGGGCTGTCGCCCAAAACCGGAAAAGAGAAACAGGAAAATGGCGCTGAAAGTCCGTAAGAACCAGAGTCCGAAGCCGCCGGAGCCCTGTCTGCTGACCGAATGCATGCAGGTGATTGCCGGGGCCTGGGCGCCGAATGTGATCTGGAGCCTGCGCGCCGGGCCGCGCCGCTTCAACGAGTTGAAGATCGACATTCCGCCGGTTTCCGGCAAGGTCCTGTCCGCGCGCCTCTCCGAGCTGGAACAGCGCGGCGTGCTGCTGCGCCATGTCCGCCCGACCTCGCCGCCCTCGGTCGAATATGAACTGACCGATCTCGGCCACGAACTGATCCCGGCGCTTGAGGCAATTGTCGAAGTCGGTCACAAGCTGAAAGAGCGCCGCGATTTCCAGCAGGCGGCCGGCGTCGTCGCCGCGGAATAGGCCGGACGGGGAGGGGCAATGCCGGGATCGAAAACCTTTGTGCTCGTGCATGGCGTCTGGCATGGCGGCTGGTGCTGGGCGCGTGTGGCGGACATCCTGCGGGCCCGCAGCCACCGGGTCACGACACCGACCCAGACCGGACTTGGTGAGCGCGCGCACCTTCTCGCTGCCGACATCACCATCCAGACCTTTGTCGAGGACATCGTCCGCCATCTGCATTGCGAGGATCTGAAAGACGTTATCCTGGTCGGCCACAGTTTCGGCGGCATACCGGTCACCGGTGCCGCCGACAGAGTTCCCGAACGGATTGGCAAGCTTGTCTATCTGGACGCGATCATGCTGGAAAGCGGCGAGACATGGTTTGATCTGCTGCCTCCGGAACTTGCCGCCGACCGCAAGGCCTTGGCCGAAACATCGAGCGGCGGCCTCAGTCTGCCACCGGCCCCGCCGGAAAGCTTCGGCGTGACCCGGCCGGAAGATGTCGCGTTTCTGCAGCCGCGCCTGACCCCGCATCCCTTCCGGACCTTTACGACATCGCTGGATCTGAAACACCCAGTCGGAAATGGCCTCCCGGCCCACTACATCCAATGCACCGATCCGCCCTATGCACCGGCGAAAGTCGCTCTGGAACGCGCAATTTGCCATGGCTGGCCGGTCTCAAAGATCGCGACGGGCCACGATGCCATGGTGACGGAGCCCGAGGTGCTGGCGGATCTTCTGGAAGAGATTTCCTGACGCTTTGACACCAATCCCTCCAACGTCATCCCGGCCAAGCGCAGCGCGAGCCGGGACCGGGGAGCCACAGGACTTTGGTGCAAATATACCCAACAGATCGGAGCACTTGGCTCTCCGATCCAGGATCTTCGCTGCGCTGCGTCCGGGATGACGACGGATGGGTGTGTTGGAAAAAGGGCGGCCTCTTTCGAGACCGCCCAAGACACTGCCCAGTCAATCGGGTAACGCGGCAGCGAGGACCAGCCTGTCTTCAAGTTCGGCACATGGAGGCAGCCAGACTGGTCACTGGTAGCAGGGCTCTTAAAAGAACCCGAGCTTGTTCGGGTTGTAGCTGACCAGCATGTTCTTGGTCTGCTGGTAGTGGTCGAGCATCATCTTGTGGGTCTCGCGGCCGATGCCCGACTGCTTGTAACCGCCAAAGGCCGCATGGGCCGGGTAGGCGTGGTAATTGTTGACCCAGACGCGGCCCGCTTCGATGGCGCGGCCGAAGCGGTAGCAGCGGTTGGCATCGCGCGACCACACACCGGCGCCGAGGCCGTACATGGTGTCATTGGCAATCGCGAGCGCTTCCGTTTCGTCCTTGAAGGTGGTGACGGAGACGACCGGGCCGAAGATCTCCTCCTGGAACACCCGCATCTTGTTGTGGCCTTTCAGGATGGTCGGCTGGATGTAGAAGCCGCCTTCCAGATCGCCATCGAACTTCGCTTCCGCGCCGCCGCAGAGAACTTCCGCGCCTTCCTCGACGCCGATGGTGAGGTAGGAGAGGATCTTGTCCTGCTGCTCGCGGCTCGCCTGGGCGCCGACCATGGTGTCAAGCGCGCGCGGGTCGCCCTGCTTGATCGCCTTCACACGCGCGATTGCCCGCTCGATGAATGCCTCGTAGATGTCTTCCTGGATCAGGGCGCGGCTCGGGCAGGTGCAGACCTCGCCCTGGTTGAAGGCGAACAGCACGAAGCCCTCGATGGCCTTGTCGAGGAACGCATCGTCTTCGCGCATGACATCGGAGAAGAAGATGTTCGGCGACTTGCCGCCGAGCTCCAGCGTCACCGGGATCAGGTTTTCCGTGGCGTATTGCATGATCATCCGGCCGGTCTGGGTCGAGCCGGTGAAGGCGATCTTGGCGATGCGCTTGGATTTTGCCAGCGGCGCGCCGACTTCGGCGCCATAGCCGTTGACGATGTTGAGCACGCCATCCGGCAGAAGGTCGGCGATCAGTTCTGCCAGAACCATGATCGCCGCAGGGGTCTGCTCGGCCGGTTTCAGCACCACGCAATTGCCGGCCGCCAGCGCCGGCGCCAGTTTCCAGGCGGCCATCAGGATCGAGAAGTTCCACGGGATGATCTGGCCGACCACGCCGAGCGGCTCATGGAAGTGATAGGCGATCGTGTCGGCGTCGATTTCCGACATGGAGCCTTCCTGGCCGCGCAGCACGCCCGCGAAATAGCGGAAGTGGTCGACGGAAAGAGGAATGTCGGCTGCCGTGGTTTCACGGATCGGCTTGCCGTTGTCCCAGGTCTCCGCCATGGCAAGGAGATCGAGATTGGCTTCCATCCGGTCGGCGATCTTCAGAAGGATGTTGGCCCGTTCGGCCGCCGGTGTCCGGCCCCAGCCGTCCTTGGCGGCATGGGCGGCGTCGAGCGCGAGCTCGACATCGGCCGCGTCGGAACGGGCAACGTCACAGACCGGCAGGCCGGAGATTGGTGTGATGTTGGAAAAATAGCGGCCATTGACCGGGGCAACGAATGTGCCGCCGATGAAATTGTCATAGCGGGCCTTGAAGGGAGACGCGGTGTCGGCCGCGATCTTGGGCATCTGGTTCATGGAGTTCCTCCTCGTGTGTCCCGGTCCTCCACCGGGGATGAGGAGAGAGTGACGAAGCTTTGGTGTCGGGCACAGAGGGGGGACGGCGATGACAGACCCAATGTGTCTCAGCTCTGAGACACGAATAGGGCCTGATCAGTTGTCGCCGATGCCGAGCCGTTTCATGCGCCGGTAAAGGGTTGCGCGGCCAACACCAAGACCGCGCGCGGCTTCCGAAACATTGCCCTTGGCCCGGGCGAGCGCGCGCATCACCGCGGCCCGTTCCGCCTTTTCAAAGCCGGTCGGGCCGTCCTCGCGCCCCAGCAGGTCCGAGGCGGGCATCGGGGTCAGCGGTCCATAAGCGCCAAGTCCGAAGGCCTTGCGGGCGCCGCGCGTCGCACCGATGACGATATCGTCGGCATCGACCGCCAGCAGCATGGCAGCTTCGGTCGAATCCTTTTCTGCATAGACGATGCGGCTGCCGGAAAAGGCCGCGCGGAACGTGTCCACTTCGATCTGCCTTGCCGTCTGGGCGACCATGGCGGCAATCAGCCGGTTGAACGCCTCGGTCTGGTCGGAGCGGGCGGACGAGACGTCCAGCGCACCGGCAATGTGACCGTCAGGCGCGTAGATCGGCGCATCCATGCAGCTCATGGCAACGTTGCGGGCCAGAAAGTGCTCGTCGCGGTGCACGATCACGTTCCGCTCTTCCGCGATGCAAGTGCCGACGCCGTTGGTGCCGACAGAGGCCTCGCTCCAGTCGGTTCCCTGGGCCAGGCCCCAGTGTTCGAAGGCATCCTGGTCCGCTGCCGTGCAGCGCTGATCGAGGATCACGCCTTCGGCATCGGTCAGGACAACGGTGCAGCCGGACTGGCCGACCAGCCCGAACAGCTGGTCCAGCTTCGGTGCCGCGATCTGCAGGAGCGAGCCGGTCCTGTCGCGGCGCTGGCGCAGCTGACTGCCGTCAACACGCGAAGGCGCGCTTTCCTCTCCCGGATGCAGGCCATGGCGTTCGATCGATCGGCGCCATGACGCCGCGATCCGCGAGACGGCCGGCGCCGAACGCGATTCCACGGTTCTGAAGACGGTTTCTACATGTTCTTTCATGTCAGCGTTTTCGGCCGAAAGGCTAGGCTGTAGTGACAAATTAACGACTGGCATCGTTGGAGTCAGGATCGTTCCTGAACAGGCGGAAAGCGCAAGGAAGTGCAGCGCACTTTCGAGCATTTCCAACGCCTTCAGGGACGATCCTGGCCCAACCCCGAAGGGGCCGTCCGACAATTGGGTCAATTCCGCGTCGCATGTCGTCGAATATGCCCCGCATGTCCGTCCTCCATGCTCCTTGAAATGACCCAATTCTCGGGCGGCGCTGCCAATCGTTAATGTGTCACTACAGCCTTGAGCCCCTTGATCCGCTCCTCCCAGAACGCGTCAAAGATCCGGCAGGATGGCCGGGGCGCACGGGATTTACAAGCGGCTTGGTTTACCGGCAAGGCGATGTGTCCCAGGAATGAGACAGTTCCGGAGCTGGTTTTGACGCCACAAAGAAAAAAGCCCCGCCTCCTTTTCTGGGAGACGGGGCTGAAGTCTGATTTCGCGGGGATCGCGAAGGTCGCTTCTTGAAAACGCCTGCTTATGCCTGCAGGCGGGATCTGATTTCCTTGCGGAGTTCATCGATCGGCGCTTTCTTGGCGCCGTCCATCGTGTGCCAGAAGGTCCAGCCGTTGCAGGCCTCTTGGCCCTGGACCAGGGCGCCGACCTTGTGGATCGAGCCGGTGTGGTCGCCGGATTTGAGCGAACCGTCGGCGCGCACCACGGCCAGGTGCTTACCCTTCGAACAGGTCAGTTCCGTGCCCGGTTCCAGAAGCCCGCTTTCCAGCAGCGTGCCGAAGGGGATGCGTTTCTGGGCGCGTTTGCCCTGATGCATTTCCAGAGCGCTGGCATCGCCGGTCTCGATGGCATCGATCCGCGCGGTCGCGGCGTCGATATAGTCCTGTTCGCGCTCCACGCCGACATAGTTGCGGCCGAGTTTCTTGGCGACGGCGCCAGTGGTGCCGGTGCCGAAGAACGGGTCGAGCACGACGTCGCCGGGTTTGGACGAGGCGGTCAGCACCCGGTAGAGCAGGGATTCCGGCTTTTGGGTCGGATGTACCTTCTGGCCCTGCTTGTCCTTCAGCCGCTCGGCGCCCGTGCACAGCGGCAGGTGCCAATCAGAGCGCATCTGCAGGTCTTCGTTGAAAACCTTCAGGGCGTCGTAATTGAAGGTCGGCTTGGCGTCCTTGGATTTCGTTGCCCAGATCATGGTCTCGTGCGCATTGGTGAATCGTTTGCCGCGAAAGTTCGGCATCGGGTTCGACTTCAGCCAGACGATGTCGTTCATGATCCAGAAGCCGAGATCCTGCAGGATCGCGCCAACACGGAAGATGTTGTGATAGGAGCCGATCACATATAGCGAGCCGTCAGGCTTCATCACCCGGCGGACCGCCAGCAGCCACGCCCGGGTAAAGGCGTCATAGGCCTCGAAGCTCTCGAACTGGTCCCAGTGATCGTCGCAGGCATCCACCTTCGACTGGTCCGGCCGGTGCAGGTCACCGCCCAGCTGGAGATTGTAGGGCGGATCCGCAAAGACCAGGTCGATCGACCGGGACGGCAGCTTCTCAAGGGCGGCCACGCAGTCGCCCTTCAGGATCGTGTTCATCCAGGAAGCAGATGCTTCCATCTCATTTGATAGGCGGGGTGCCGCGAAGGACACCCCGGTACGCAGTACACTCATTGCGACGCAATACCTCACGCAATTTCGAGTGTCATGGTTACCGGGTTTGGTAAATCAGCGGTTAAATGCTGAAAACAAAAATTCCCTTTGAATCAAGGCTTTGTTTACAATCGTAAAAGCTGAATGAGAGGTTAATGACCTGTTCCGACCGAAAAGGCCAGAATTCTGCTGATTTCATTCAGGGGACGACCGGAAGTTGCGCGCCATTCGTTAAAGGCGGCCTGAATCGCAGTCAGATTTTTTTTCGACATGCGATCGTTCTCAATGACATTTTCGCGGATCAGGGCATTAACCACGTCACCGGAGAGCACGAAACTTTCCTTGCCCATGAAGCGCAGGGCGATTTGCCCGGTATTGCCGCCGAGCCGGTTGCCGCGTTTCTTCAAGGTCTCCATCAGGCCGATCTGGTCGGTAACCGGGTAGTGCGCAAAGAACTTCGCCGCGCTGCCGTGTTCGGCCGCCAGGTCTTTCAGAAAGATCGCGTTGTCCTGGACGGATTTGATCTTGGCGCCATTGCGCACGATGCGAGTGTCCTTCAGCAGGGCTTCGAAGGCTTCATCGGGCAAAAAGGCGAGGCGGGCGACATCGAAGCCTTCGAATGCCTCCTCAAAGCCCGGCCATTTCTGGTCGATCACCTTCCAGCTGAAACCGGCCTGAAAGACGCAGCGTGTGAACATGGACAGCCAGCGGTCGTCGCCGAGTTGTTCCAGCTCCTCGGGAGACTTTGGAGCGTTGTGCTCGGCCAGAAGGTTCTGGAGGGCTTCAGTCCCGCCCTTCTTTTCCATGGCGAGGGCTTCGATCTCTTCAAAAGAACGCATGCGGGAACACTCCAAAAGAGGTCGTCATCCCGGACGCAGCGAAGCGAAGATCCGGGATCGGAGAGCCCGTGAGCCTGCTGTGTCCATTCAAGGCCCTCGGCTCCCCCGTCCCGGCTCGCGCCGCCGTTGGCCGGGATGACGACGGATTGTTTTTCTGGAAGAAACCTTAGCGGTCCGGAAGCTGTCTTGTCCGTTCAAATTTGCGCAGGGCCAGCGAAAGCGTGATCGTCATCATCAGGTAGATCAGCGCGACAACGTTGTAGGTCTCGAAATAGCGGAACGACCCGGCGGAATAGACCTTGCCGAGCTGGGTGACGTCCGTAACGCCGAGCACGGAAACCAGCGAACTGTCCTTGATCAGGGCGACGAAATCATTGCCGAGCGGCGGCAGGATGGTTTTCAGGGCCTGCGGGAAGATGATCAGGCGGAAGCGCAGCCAGCGGTTCATGCCGAGCGCCTCGGCCGCCTCGATCTGGCCGGTATCGACCGCCTGGATGCCGGCCCGGAAGACCTCGGCGATGAAGGCCGAATATCCGATGGTGAGGGCAAGCACCGCGCGCCAGAGCAGCGGAAAGTCGCGGGTGCGCACCGTGCCGAGGCCAAGCGGCTCAAGCAGCGCGTTGAGGCCGGCGACGATCAGCGGCGTGGCGACGAAGGCGATATAGAGCAGCAACACCAGGATCGGCAGGCCGCGCACGATCTCGATATAGAAGCGGGCGCTCTGCCGTAACAGGACCGAGCCTGACAGCGATGCCAGCGCTAGCAGCAACCCGATCAGCGATGCCAGAAAGAATGCCACCAGCGTGACGAAGATTGTCACCCAGACCCCGCGCGACACGGTCGCCATCACCTGGCTGTAAATGTCGTTGGTCGCGATCTGGACCAGCAGGAACACCGCAATGCCGACAGCGAGCACCAACCAATAGGGAAAATCCTGTTTCGGCGCGCCGGTCTGGGTCTTGCTGGTGAACATGGGCTGACTTGAGGCTGGAGGAAAAGGAAGGTGAAACAAAAGGGCCGCTACCCGGACCTTTGCCCGGATAGCGGCCATGATGCGTAATGTCCAGCCAAGCGTGGCCGGAAAGAGGGCTTACTGGCCGGCTTTGTAGTCGAAGAACCACTTCTTGTTCAGTGCATCCAGCGTTCCGTCCGCGCGCATGCTGGCGATGGCGGCGTTGAACGGCGCGACCATGTCGGAGCCCTTGGCGAAGATGAAGCCGAAATCTTCCGAGCCCATCGGCTCGCCGATCAGCTTGAACGTGTCCGGATTGGTGGCGACATAACCCTGGCCACCGGTGCTGTCGGTCAGCACAAGATCGACATCGCCCGATTTCAGGGCCTGGACCGCGGCGCCGAAGGTTTCGAACAGCTTGATGCGCGGGTTGGCTTCATCGCCGTCCAGAACCTCATAGACGGTGACATAGAAGGGTGTGGTGCCCGGCTGGGCGCCGGCCAGGAAGTCGGCATTCGCGGCGAAGGACTTCGGATCGGTGAAGCGGTCCTCGTCGGCACGTACGAGCATGAACATCTCGGAACGCATGTAGGGATCCGAAAAGTCGACCTGTTCCGCCCGGTCCGCCTTGATGGTGATGCCGTTCATGGCAAGGTCATATTCGCCGGCGGAAATGGCCGGGATCATGGCGTCCCAGGAGACATTCTCGAAGGTGACCTTGGCATTCAGGCGCTTGGCGATCTCGGCAATGGCGTCATATTCCCAGCCGATGGCATCGCCTGTCTTCGGGTTGACAAATTGCAGCGGCGGATAGGTGTTTTCGGAGGCGATCACGATCTCCTTGCCGCCGAGGTCCGGCAGATCGTCTGCCTGGGCCGTGAGGCCCGCGCCGATCAGGGAGGAGAAGGCGACCGCGAGGGTCAGGATGGCGTTTTTCATGGGAAACTCCTGGTCAAAATTCTGGAGGACTTTAACGGTTCCCCGGGTCCGGGAAAAGACCGTGTTGTTGCATCAGTGTTCGCAAGAGCGCTTTCCGACCAATTGGAGTCATTTGACCGGAAAACGCTCTAGGTGCAGAAATTTTCTCCCTGCGAAAAAAAATTCAAAAACTGCTGCTAGATCTATTGACCAAATCAAGACTTGGCGGGACTGTTGGCTCATAACAACAATAAGGAGACGTTCATGTCCAATTCCACCACCAATCCATTTCAACCGGCTCCGCGCCGCGTGCGGCTGGCGCCGTCGCATCCGCTGGAAGTGTTCACGGACGCGACCAAGGCGGTCGACCGGCTGATCGAGATTTTTGAAGCCAACACCGCGTTTCTGCGTGATCACTTTCAGAACCTTCTGGAGGGCAAGGCGCTCGAGGGGCGCTTCCGCGCGTTTTACCCCCAGGTCCGGATCGTAACCGACAGCCACATCCGTCTCGACAGCCGCCTGTCCTACGGCTTCGTTTCCAGGCCCGGCACCCATGCGTCGACGATCACGCGGCCGGACCTCTTCCGAAACTACCTGATCACCCAGCTGTCGCTTCTGATGAAGAATCACGACGTGCCGATCCTGATCGGCGACAGCGACATGCCGATCCCGCTGCATTTTGCCTTCTATGACGGCACCCATGTGGAAGGCGGCGCGGCCGCCGCCAATCTCGACCAGCCGCTGGCCGATACGTTCGATCTGCCTGACCTGACGGTGATGGACGACAGCATCGCCAACGGCACCTATGATCCGGCGGACGGCGTGATGCCGCTGGCCTCGTTCACAGCACCGCGGGTCGATTATTCCCTGCACCGGCTGCAGCACTACACAGCCACCCGGGCCGAACACTTCCAGAACTACGTGCTTTTCACGAACTACCAGTTCTATATCGATGAATTCTGCCGCATGTCGAAGGAGCTGCTGCTGCAGCCGGACAGCGGCTATGAGGCTTTTGTCTCGCCCGGCAACATCGTGATCGAGGCCGGCCAGGACCAGTCGGACGTCGAAGAGCTGGGCAAACTGCCGCAAATGCCGGCCTATCACCTGAAACGGAAAGACGGCAGCGGCATCACCATGGTCAATATCGGCGTCGGTCCGTCCAATGCCAAGACGATCACCGACCACATCGCGGTGCTGCGCCCGCATGTCTGGCTGATGCTCGGTCACTGCGCGGGTCTCCGGAACAGCCAGACCCTCGGCGATTATGTGCTCGCCCATGGTTATGTGCGCGACGACAATGTGCTCAACCAGGACCTGCCGGTCTGGGTGCCGATCCCGCCGCTCGCCGAAGTCCAGGTCGCGCTGGAAGACGCAGTCTCCGAGATCACCGGCATTGACGGTTACGAACTCAAGCGGGTGATGCGCACCGGCACGGTAGTCTCGCTCGACAACCGCAACTGGGAGCTCTGGGACCAGCCGGAACTGGTTAAGCGCTTCTCCCAGTCACGCGCGATCGCGCTCGACATGGAATCGGCGACGATCGCCGCCAACGGCTTCCGCTTCCGCGTGCCCTACGGAACGCTCCTGTGCATTTCGGACAAGCCGCTCCACGGCGAACTCAAACTCCCGGGCATGGCGACGGATTTCTACAAGCGCCAGGTCGCGCAGCATCTGCAGATCGGCATTCGGGCAATGGAGAAGATGCGCGACATGACTGCGGAACGCCTGCATTCCCGCAAGCTTCGCAGCTTCGCGGAAACGGCGTTTCAGTAGCGCAAACAAAAAAGCGCGGCCACAAGCCGCGCTTTTTCAATGCGAATTGTCGGAAACCTTATTCGGCTTCGTCCGCCGGGGCGGCGTTCAGCATGCCGTAACGCTCGACGCCGATCTTTTCCAGAAGCTCCAGCTGCGTCTCCAGGAAGTCGATATGGCCTTCCTCGTCCGTCAACAGCTGCTCGAACAGCGCCATGGAAACGTAGTCACCTTCCTCACGGCAGATTTCGCGGGATTTGGAATAAGAGGTGCGGGCGTCATATTCGCCGGCAAGGTCGGATTCCAGCACTTCCTTGATGTTTTGGCCGATGCGCAGAGGCGCGACCTTCTGCATGTTCGGATGGCCTTCCAGGAAAATGATCCGGTCGACGATCTTGTCCGCGTGCTGCATTTCCTCGATGGATTCCTCACGCTCCTTTTTGGCAAGACGGGCATAGCCCCAGTCGGCGAGGAGGCGGTAGTGCAGCCAGTACTGGTTGATCGCGCCCAGCTCCAGGAACAGGGCTTCGTTCAGACGTTCAATAACTTTTTCATTGCCCTTCATGACAAGGCCTCCTTGAGAAATAGGTTGCCACTTTAGAACTGTTCTAGTTTACGTGTCCAGTAGCCATTCGGATTTGGCGACGGCAATTCAGCGCACATTCCCATTCCATCCGTTTCCGATAAATGCAAGCGGGGATTGGGTTGGCGGAACGCCAATTTGATCATAACGGCTCTGGAAGCAGCTCCGGCGGGTCAGAAAAAGGGCGCGGTCCCTCAAGGAGACCGCGCCGTCGGCGGGTACGTTTCGGGGGTAGAACGCACCCTGGAGCCGTCAGTTCGGCATGATGACAGTGTCAATCACGTGGATGACGCCGTTCGAGGCTTCTACATCGGCGGTGACCACGCTGGCCTCGTCGACCTTGACGCCGTCGGTTGCGTCAACGGAGATTTCGCTGCCTTCGACCGAAGCGACCTCAGCCTTCTTGCCTGCGATGTCGGACGACATCACTTTGCCCGGTACGACGTGGTAGGTGAGGATGGCAACGAGCTGGTCCTTGTTTTCCGGCTTGAGCAGGTTCTCGACTGTGCCTTCCGGCAGTTTCGCAAAGGCTTCGTCTGTTGGGGCAAAAACCGTGAATGGCCCTTCACCCTTCAGCGTGTCGACGAGCCCGGCCGCCTGAACAGCCGCTACGAGCGTGCTGAAGGATCCGGCGCCGACAGCGGTGTCGACAATGTCCTTGTCGGAGGCCTTGGCCGCGCTGAGCGGCAGGGCAATCACAAGGGCTAAGACTAGTTTCTGAAGCAGTTTCATGTGTCACTCCCACTGGTTGACACAGGCAAGCAAAAAGGGTTTCGGGAAAGGAGTTTCCCGAGCGCCGTCAATTGGTTTTTTCGCCTGTGTTGCTGTGATTACGGCCCGCCTCGCGCCGCGGATGAGGAAAAACTCTTTCTCTATTTTTTTCAACCCGACTGCTGATCCAATGGCACCGGTTCTGCGTTAAGCGCGCTTGGCCAGCGAGCCGGTGTGCCGGGCAGGCGTTAGCGAAACCGCGGGCCGTGGCTCCAGCAGGTCAGCGAAAAGCGGGTGCCTTTCGAAACCGGAACCACCCGGTGCAACATGAAACTGGCAAACAGCGTTGCGCTGCCCTGGTCGCGCGAAGCGGTCATCACCTTGTGGCCGAGACTGACCTCCAGTGCGCCGCCCTCATAGGCGTCGGTGGGGGAGAGCTGGGTGACGATGGTGGCCTTGCGGCATTGCGCAATCGGGCCTTCGCCGATGTCGGAATGCCAGTCGTAGTGGCCTTCCTCGCTCTCGTCATAAACGGCGACCTGCAATTTCTCCCGGAAATCGGTGATGTCGAAATCGAAAGCCTCGCGATTGGCTCTTGCAACGGCGCCCATCACGCGCTCCATCACCCATGAGGCTGATCCTTCATCATCCAGCCAGCTCACCTTGGCGCGGCGGATGTCGCGCTGCTGCGTGCCGCCGACGAGACCGCCGGCGTCCCGGCTTTCCGCCTGGCTCAGGCGAATGATTTCGTCGCAATCCCGCTTCGAGAACAGCGCGTCATGGGCATAGGTGAACATGATCTTGGGGTCCAAAAAGAGAACGTGCTCTTCAACATTCAAACGCGGGTTTCCGCAACTGTTTTTTGAGCCGGGTAACGACTATTTGCTATTTCAATCCAGAGCTGCGGTCAGAGCCTTTCGCATCACCGTCGGCAGAGCCTCTTCGGAGAGCATGTCCGGGGTAGACCACCAGTCCCGCGCGGAAGCATTAAGGCTCTCCGCTGCCAGGTCAGCCCGATAGACAGCAAGCCGCAGATGGAAGTGGGTGAAGGTGTGCTTCACTTCGTTCATTCGCTTTCGCCAGTCGGCGGGAAAGGGCGCGTGCTCGAGGGCGGCCTCGGTGTCGAAGTCTTCCGACCAATCCGAGCCCGGCACTTCCGTCATGCCGCCGAGAAGCCCTTTGGGAGGCCGGCGGCGCAGCAGCACCGCGCCTGTCGCTGGGTCCACAGCGACAAAGGCGGCGCCAAACCGGGTCGGCTTCTGTTTCTTCGGTGCCTTGCGGGGCAGGGTCTCGGCAAGCTCCGACGACTGGACCGCACAGATGTCCCGCCACGGGCACAGCGCGCAGGCGGGGCGTTTGGGCGTGCAGATGGTCGCCCCCAGATCCATCACGGCCTGGGCGAAGTCGCCGGGCCGTTTTTCCGGCGTCAGCTCGCCCATCTGGGCTTTGATCTGCGGCTTGGCATCGGGCAGCGGCGTCTCGATCCGGAACAGCCGGGTCAGCACTCTTTCGACATTGCCGTCGACGACGGCGGCGTGCCGGTCAAAGGCGATGGTGGCGATTGCGGCGGCGGAATAGGGCCCGATGCCGGGCAGCGTCTGCAGCGTTTTTTCGTCTTCCGGGAAGCGGCCGGCATGATCCGATGCGACGGTTTCGGCGCATTTTTTCAGGTTGCGCGCCCGCGAATAATAGCCGAGCCCCGCCCAGGCTTTCATCACGTCTTCTTCCGGCGCGGCGGCGAGATCTTCGACCGTCGGCCACAGACGGCAGAACTTTTCAAAATAGTCTTTGACCGCGGCAACGGTCGTCTGCTGCAACATGATTTCAGACAGCCAGATCCTGTAGGGATCCGGGATTTCACCGAGTTTCCGGTCCTCCGGCGCCACGCGCCAGGGCAGCCGTCTTGCGTGACGGTCGTACCAGTCAAGCAGCAGCCGGGCAGGGGAAGCAGATGCCATGTGATCAGCCGAGCAATTCTGCTTCAAAGCGTTTTTGAAGCTTTGGATAGCCTGGGGACAACTTTGCTGCTAACAGAGCGGTGATCAGGTTGAGACAAGTATTCGTCGTCATTTTGTCGTATTCTATTGCGAGACAACACCCCGATCCTGAAACGGGCCGGCAGGCCGCCGAACAGTTCGGCTGGATGAGGAGGTAGGCCATCAGCGCTTCAAAGGCAAACCCTGTGCACGCGCCCAGAGGGGCGAAACCGCTTTCCGATCTTGTCGGCAAGGCGATGACGCCGGTTTGCCGCAAGCGGGGTTTTGCCTCGGTCGACATCATCGCCTCCTGGGCGGATATCGTCGGCGAGCGTTATGGCACCAGGGTGCAGCCCGAACGCCTGATCTGGCCGCGCCGGCCGGACCGGACGGATCCGGAAACACCGCCTGAACCGGCAACACTGGTGGTACATACCGACGGTGCGACCGCGCTGATGCTGTCCCATGACAACGCCCAGGTGATCGAGCGCATCAACACGTTCTACGGCTGGCGCGCCATTGGACGTATCAAGATCCTGCAACAGCCCGTCCAGGTGAAACGCCCGGCTCCGAAAAGGGACCTGAGGCCGCTGACACAAAGCGAAGAACAGCGTCTTGAGCAAAATCTCGAAGGTGTCGAGAACGACCGGTTGCGCCAGGCACTGAAGAAACTCGGCGCCCAGGTGATCGCGCGCAATGCCGGCAAGGCCGCCTGACACTTAACACCTGACCTTGGACGACACCGGTCAGTCCGCTATAACAACACCGTGAAACCGGCTCTTGAACCGTCCTCTCTCCCGCCACATTTGATAAGCTTTGTTGACGCCGGATGCCCGACAGGGCACAGAGAGCGTTAATCTGGTTCATCCTGTATTCAGCTGAGGGCAGGTAGGACGAACCGACATTCACTTCGATGCACCGGTGTCCACTGGAGACCGAGCAACCACGCACCATCCGGTGCAGAATTTGACTTGTGACAGGACGATCTTCGTGAAACAGACCCGCAGACAGTTTCTCAAAACCACCGCCCTGGCGACGGCCGCCTTTGGTCTTGCCGGTACCGGCATCGCCCTTGCCGAATCCGTCGATCTGGAGGAGTTGCTGATCCCCGGCCCGCTCGGCGACAAGATCCTCGGCGACGAGAACGCGCCGGTCACCATTGTCGAATATGCCTCCATGACCTGCGGACATTGCGCCAATTTTCACAAGAAGACCTGGCCGTCCCTGAAGGAACAGTATGTCGACACCGGCAAGGTTCGTTTCATCTTCCGCGAGTATCCGCTGAACCAGGAAGCCTTTGCCATGTCCATGCTGGCGCGCTGCGCACCGGCCGACAAGTATTTCGAGATTGTGGACATCATGTTCGAACAGCTGCGCAGCGGCGCGCTGTCCGGCGAATTCCTTCCCGCCCTGACAAGCCTCTCCAAACAGATCGGTTACACGCAGGAATCGTTCAACAAATGCCTGACGGACCAGGGCCTTCTGGATGCCCTGGTTGCCGAACGTGACCGCGCGTCGCAAAAATTCGGGGTGAAATCCACGCCGACTTTCTTTATCAATGGCGAGTTACATTCCGGGGCAATGTCGATTGAACAGATGGGCGAGATCATCGAAGCGGCAAGTTAAGCTGGCGGCCACGCCGCCGGCTGCCGTGCGGATGGCCGATCCATCCTGCCTGAAAGAGGCGCCCGTTTCTTCCGGGACCGGGCGCCGATGAAGTTCTCCAAGCTCCGCATCGTCGGCTTCAAATCCTTCGTCGAGCCGATGGAATTCATCATCGGCAACGGCCTGACCGGTGTGGTCGGGCCGAATGGCTGCGGCAAGTCCAACCTTGTCGAGGCCCTGCGCTGGGTGATGGGGGAAAACTCCTACAAGAACATGCGCGCGTCCGGCATGGACGACGTGATCTTCTCCGGCAGCCTCAACCGGCCGGCGCGTAACACGGCCGAAGTGACGCTGTTTCTGGATAACCCGGACCGCACCGCGCCTGCCGCCTTCAACGATGCCGACCTTCTGGAAGTCAGCCGCCGCATCGAGCGCGAGCAGGGCTCCAACTACAAGATCAACGCAAAGGATGTGCGCGCCCGCGACGTCCAGCTGCTGTTCGCCGACGCCTCCACCGGCGCCCGCTCGCCCGCCATGGTGCGCCAGGGGCAGATCGGCGAGCTGATTGCCGCCAAGCCGACTTCGCGCCGCCAGATTCTGGAGGAGGCCGCCGGCATTTCCGGCCTGCATTCGCGCCGCCACGAGGCCGAAATCCGTCTGCGCGCGGCCGAGCAGAACCTGGAGCGCCTGGAAGACGTTCTGGTGCAGATCGATGGCCAGCTCGACAATCTGAAACGCCAGTCGCGCCAGGCGACCCGCTACCGCAATCTGTCTTCCGAAATTCGCGGCGCCGAAGCCTCGATCCTCTATATCCGCTGGACCGAAGCCCGCGAGGCGCTCGCCAGCGCGGAAGCCCAGTTCGCCGAGGCCCAGAAACAGGTCAACGAGGCGACCGCGCTGCAAGCTGAAAGTGCCCGCATTCAGGCGATCGCCGCCCACAAGCTGCCGGAACTGCGCGACGACGCCGCCAAGGCTGGCGCTGCCCTGCAGCGGCTGGTCATCGCGCGCAACGAACTCGACGCCGAGGAACGTCGGGTGAAGGAACGGCTGCAGGATCTGGAAAGGCGCATGGTGCAGCTGGCGGAGGACATCCGCCGAGAGCAAAGCATGGTTTCCGAGAATGACGAGGTGCTGGAGCGCCTGTCGGAGGAGCGCGCAGAGCTTCTGGAAGAAAACGAAATGGTCTCGGAGCGGACCGGAACAGCGCGGGAGAAGGTCGCGGAAGCCGAGGAGACCGTGCGCGGCCTCGAAACCCAGCTGTCCGACCTGACCGCCACCGAGGCCCGGGCAAGCGCGGAACGGCGCCAGCTGGAACGGGCCGTTGCCGACAGCCGCCAGCGGGCCGACCGCCTGGTGGCCCAGGCCCAGGAGGCCCAGCAGGTCCTGAACGATCTCACCGCCCAGATGGCGGAGCATGATGGCGTTTCGGAAAACCGGGAAGCGCTGGAACTCGCCGAGGAAGCCTTGATCGAGGCGGAAACGGCCGTTGAAGACGCCGAAACGGCAACGCGCGAGGCCCGTGAGCGGGAACAGGCCGCGCGTGCGCCGCTCAGCGAAGCGCAGCAGATGCTGCAGGGGCTCGAAACCGAGGCGCGCACCCTGGAGCAGGTGCTCAATGTTCATTCCGACCAGGATCACACGCCCGTCGTCGAGCAGCTGACGGTCGAGCAAGGCTTTGAGACTGCGCTCGGCGCCGCGCTCGGCGAGGATCTCGATGCCTCGCTGGAGGAAGCTGCCGCCGTCCGCTGGCAGGGCGTCCTGCCCCATGACGGCGATCCGGCTTTGCCCTCCGGCCTGCGCAGCCTCGCCGATGTCGTCGATGCGCCGGCCGAGCTCAAACGCCGTCTTCTTCAGATCGGCATTGTCGAGCAGGCCGCCGGGCCGGGTTTGCGCAACACCTTGAAACCCGGCCAATGCCTGGTCTCCAAGGAAGGCGACCTCTGGCGCTGGGACGGTTACGTGGTGGCCGCCAACGCGCCGACGCCTGCAGCTCAACGCCTGGCACAGAAAAACCGGCTGGCCGAACTCGGCGACGAGATCGACACCGCGCGCCGGGGCGTGGCCGACCAGGTCGAAGCATTGGAACGCGCCGCGGCCGACGTGCGCCAGGCCGTTGAACTGGAACAGATCGCCCGGGGCAAGGTCCGCGACGGCCAGCGCCGGGCCTCGGCAGCCCGAGAGGCGCTGGCGGCGGCCGAACGGGCCATTTCCCAGGTCGCAGCCAAGAAGGAAGCCGCCCAGGATCGGGCGCAGCGCCTCGGCGAGGAAGCCGAGATGGCGCGCGAGCAGGTACTCGAAGCCGAGGCTCAGCTGGAAGAAGCGCCCGACGCCACCAGCTATCAGGACCAGATCGAGGAGCTGCGCGGCGAAGTCGCCGCCGCCCGAAGTGCGCTTGCCGAAGCGCGCGCCGTTTCCGAAGGGCTGACGCGCGAACAGCAGATGCGCGACCGCCGCCTTGAGGCGATCGCCCGCGAGTATGACAGCTGGAAAACCCGTGCCGCCAATGCCGCCCAGCAGATTGCCGTCCTGAAGGAGCGTCAGGAGGAGGCCGAGGAAGAGCGCGGCGAGCTGATCGAGGCGCCCGAGGACATCGAGATCAAGCGCCGGGAGCTGTTCTCCGCCATCGCCAAGGCGGAAGAGGACAAGAAAGCCAAGGACGACCGGCTGCAGCAGGCCGAACTCGACCTATCCGACGTCGACCGGGCAGCCAAGGCGGCGATGGAAGCCATGTCTGGCGCCCGCGAGCAGAAGATCCGCGCCGAGGAGCGGCTTGAAGCAGCGAAATCCCGCATGAGCGACCTGGAACGGCGCATCGACGAGGATCTGGAAGTGTCCGTTGCGGCCCTGCCGGAGATTGCCGGACTGAAGGAGGGCGCGCCCCTGCCGGACCCGGAGGCGATGGAACGCAAGCTGGAACGTTTGAAAGCCGAGCGCGAGCGCCTCGGTGGCGTCAATTTGCGCGCTGAAGAGGAATTGCGTGAGATCGACGAACAGAAAACCACGCTGACATCCGAGCGCGACGATCTCATCGAGGCGATTCGGCGTCTGCGCACCGGCATTTCCAATCTCAACCGTGAGGCCCGGGAGCGCCTGTTGGCCTCCTTCGAAGTGGTCAACGGCCATTTCCAGCGTCTGTTTACGCACCTTTTCGGCGGCGGCACGGCGGAGCTTCAGCTGGTCGACAGCGACGACCCGCTCGATGCGGGCCTCGAAATCATCGCCCGCCCGCCGGGCAAGAAGCCGCAGACCATGACGCTTTTGTCGGGCGGCGAGCAGGCCTTGACCGCCATGTCTCTGATTTTTGCGGTGTTCTTGACGAATCCGGCACCGATCTGCGTGCTCGATGAGGTCGATGCACCGCTCGATGACGCCAATGTCGAGCGCTATTGCGATCTTCTGGACGAAATGGCGGCCAGCACGGAGACACGTTTTGTGGTCATCACCCACAATCCGATCACCATGGCCCGCATGAACCGCTTGTTTGGTGTGACCATGGCCGAACGCGGCGTTTCCCAGCTGGTTTCGGTGGATTTGGAGACAGCCGAGCGATTCCGCGAAACCGCCTAGCTGGCGGCCGTAAGCGCATCTTGTGCGGCACTGCCGCGAAAAGCTTATGCAACTTAGGTCTGGCCGAATCTGTATGAGTAAAAATAGTGATTTAATATCAATAAGATAGAGTTTCCTTAAGGCTTCTTGACACGGCAGGGGGCGCCGACTATGGTGCGCGCGGCTTAGGGGGCTCCCTGTTGTTGGATCTGACATGTCGGCGCTGGCTGAGGACTTAAGATGATGTCTTCGCAAAACGGCGATGGAGAAGATCGGGCAGCTGGTTCCTCTGAAGCGGGTCTGTCGGAACGGCGGGCTCAATTGAACCGGAAGCTTGATGGCATTCGGGCGGTAGAAGAAAAAGCCGCTCGCAAGTCGCAAAGCAGCTCATCCGGATATGCGCAGGCAATGAAGCTGTCTTCAGAATTCATTGCGGGCGTACTGGTGGGGGCCGGGATCGGTTGGGTGACCGACCAGTGGTTTGGAACATCGCCCTTCGGGCTGATCGTTTTCCTGCTGCTGGGCTTCGTAGCCGGTGTCTTGAATGTTCTGCGCTCGGCCGGGGTTGTCGAGGACCAGGACGCCAAGATCCAGCGCGAAAAAGACGTTCAGAACGACAGGACCGACTAGATTTTGTCGCGCCTTCGGGCGCTGTGATTATGAACGAGCGAAGAAGGCTGGCCGGTGGCGAACGATCCGATCCATCAGTTCCAAATCCAGAAGATCTTTCCGATTGAAGTCGGGGGTATGGATTTCTCTTTCACCAACTCTTCGCTGTTCATGGTTTTGACCGTGGCAGCGACGTCTGCATTTCTGATCTTCTCGACCAGCGGCCGTGGCCTTGTCCCGTCCCGTGTTCAGTCGGTCTCGGAAATGATGTACGAATTCGTCGCAAGCACGTTGCGAAGCTCAGCGGGAACGGAAGGTATGCGCTTTTTTCCGCTCGTGTTCTCGCTCTTCATGTTCGTGCTTGTCGCAAACCTCTTCGGGATGTTCCCGTATTTCTTCACCATCACCAGCCACATCATCGTGACCTTTGCGCTTGCGATGCTGGTGATCATGACCGTGATCATCTACGGCTTCATGAAAAACGGTATGAAGTTCCTCAAACTGTTCGTCCCGAGCGGCGTGCCTGGCGCACTGATCCCGCTGGTGACCCTGATTGAGGTGATCTCCTTCCTGTCGCGTCCGATCAGCCTGTCCGTTCGTCTGTTTGCGAACATGCTGGCCGGTCACATCACGCTGAAGGTTTTCTCTGGTTTCGTCGTCAGCCTCAGCGCCATGGGCGCGGTCGGGGTGTTCGGATCCATTCTTCCGCTTGGAATGACGGTCGCCCTGACGGCGCTGGAATTCCTGGTCGCGTTCCTGCAGGCCTATGTCTTCACGGTCCTGACCTGCATGTATCTGAACGACGCCATTCATCCTTCACACTGAGGGTAATCCAAATCACACGGCCTCAATGCGCCGTACGTGAGCAATCTGCAAACACCATCTAGGAGCACGTGTCATGGAAGCAGAAGCAGCAAAATACATCGGTGCCGGTATCGCATGTCTCGGCATGGGCGGCGCAGGCATCGGCCTCGGCAGCATCTTCGGTAACTACCTCGCAGGCGCTCTGCGCAACCCGTCCGCAGCTGATGGCCAGTTCGGCCGTCTGATCTTCGGCTTCGCCGTGACGGAAGCTCTGGGCATCTTCTCCCTGCTGGTCGCTCTGATCCTCCTGTTCGCTTAATCGCTCATAAGCAGCGACTAACGATGCGACTCCGGTGGCGGCGCCCTGAAAGCGCCGCCTAGCCGGATTTAGGAGACAGGAAATGGCAGGCACGACCACTGAAGGCCACGCGGTAATCGCGGAAGCGGCCGCAGAGCACGGCGCGGGTTTCCCGCCGTTCGACGCGACCACCTTTGCGTCCCAGCTGCTATGGCTCGCCATCACCTTCGGCATCTTCTACTGGATCATGAAGAACGTGGCCATGCCGCGGCTCGCTGGGATCCTGGAAGACCGCAAGGACCGCATCGCCGGTGATCTTTCCGAGGCCAACCGCCTGAAGGAAGAAACCGACGCGGCGATCGCGGCATACGAGCAGGCACTGACCGAAGCCCGCAACAAGGCGCATGGCATTGCCCATGACACGCGGGCCAAGCTCAAGGCCGAGCAGGATGCTCGCCGCGAGAAGGCGGAAGCCGAACTCGGCGAAAAGCTCAAGGCGGCGGAAGCTCATATTGCCGGCATCAAGACCGAGGCCCTTTCCCAGATCGAGGAAATTGCCGGAGACACCACGTCAGCGCTCGTCGAGCAGCTGATCGGCAAGGCTCCGACCAAGACCGATCTGACCAAGGCGCTGAAATCGGCGATGAACTGAGGAGACGATCATGGACGCTACATTTTGGGCCACGATCGGTCTCGTTCTTTTCTTCGCGCTGATCATCTATATCAAGGTTCCGGCCAAAATCGGAGCCTCCCTGGATGAGCGCGCCGAAGGTATCCGCAAGGACCTGGAAGAAGCACGCAAGATGCGTGAAGAAGCCCAGGAACTGCTGTCGGAATATCAGCGCAAGCGCCATGAGGCCGAAGGCGAGGCGGAAGGCATCATTGCTGAAGCAACGTCTGAAGCCGAGCGCCTGACGGTTGAAACCAACCAGGCTCTTGAAGAGATGATCGCCCGCCGTACCAAGGCAGCGGAAGACAAGATTGCCCAGGCCGAAAGCCAGGCGATTGCCGAAGTCCGCGCCAAGGCAGCCGACATCGCCGTTGCCGCGGCCGAGCAGATCCTGACCGCCAAGGTCAAGGACAAGGTCGCCGACGACATTGTCGCCAAGAGCATTGCTCAGGTGAAAGACCGTCTGAACTGAGGTTCAGGGTTCTGGTGAAGAAATGAAAAGCGGCCTTTCGGGGCCGCTTTTTTTTGTTGGCTGCCAGTCTGATCACATGTCGGTTTCCCGGACCATGATCAGGTTGGGCACCGCTCCACCTTCGAACTCGAAGGTCCAGCGCCCTTCATGCCGCATGCCGAGTGCCTCGTAGAAGGCAATGGCCCGGTCATTCTTTTCATAGACCGTGAGGAAAAGCTTTTCCTGGCCGGCCGCCGCGGCCAGTTTGAGCGCGTTGTCAAAAAGCCTCCGGCCAAGCCCCAGCCGCTGATGATGCCGGCGGACGTAAAGAGTTTCGAACTCGGCCGTCCCGCTGCCGGGCGATACAGGATCGACCTTCAGGTTGAGCAGGACATAGCCCATAAGGCCGACGTCGTTGCGGGCAACGAGGAGGTACTTGTTTCTGTCAGCGAGGGCACCAGCGAAAGCCTCCGGTGTATAGGTCTCCAGAACATGTGCCGCGAAACTGTCGGAGATGCCTTCAGTCGCGTAGGTGTCCAGCCAGACTTCTATCGAGAGGGCAGCCAGGCTTCGGGCGTCCAAAGGCGTTGCCGCCTCGATTTTGAAAGCTGACATGGTGACGTCTCACGGTCCTGGGAAATGCTGCTGATAGCCGGAGCAAGAACGAACGCTTAGCAGAGTTGACCCTGCACAGGTCAGTTCGGATTGAACGTCATCGGAGGGGAGAGAAGGAACAGATGTCCTTCAAACACGTGACTTGGGGAAAGGCGGAAAGCTGTCGGGTGAAGGCAATGCGCTGACCCTCGTCAGAAATAGAGGCTGGAAGCAAGGACCAGGACAACGGAAAGGATGACACCGCCCACCGCAAGAAGGGCGACGGCTCTCTCATAGTGCTGATTGAACATTGTACGAAAATTCCCTTTGGCTTGGGTCGGGGCTATGCTCAAAGGTGCGCCTTACCGATTTCTTAAAGGAAAAGGTAAACTTGGCATTTGACGACAGCCTGCTGCGGAGATGCCAAGCATTCGTTTCGGCAGCCTAGGCAGGAATGCGTAGCGTATTTCCGGTGGGTTCGGCTTCAGGTTTCAACGATTTTTCTTTTCCCGAACGGTGAGCGTTACCTTGTCATTGAGACGGCATTCGCCGATCAGTCCATATCCGAGCCGTTGATAGAATTCGATGTTTCTGAGGCTCTTGCTTCCGGAACTGCTCCTCGGTTTCGGTCAGCGGAGCAATTGTCCAGTCCTGGTAGATTTCGGCTTCGCTCTGGTAGGCCTCTCTTTGCAGAGCCAGCAGTTCGCAGGCATCGGCTTCGCCCACCCGGAAAATTGATAGCTCCAACACGGCGCCCCTTATCTATTCAATGCCTGCCGACAGACGCACCGGCTTGAAGCTCATCCGGTGATGCGGCGATGGGCCGAGTGTGTCCAGTGCCGCCTGATGCTGCGGCACGCCGTAGCCCTTGTGCTGAGCAAATCCGTAGCCCGTGCAATCCCTTTCCAGGGCAACCATCATCCGGTCACGGGTCACCTTTGCGACGATCGAGGCAGCCGCCACGCACAGGCAGCGGCCATCGCCCTTGACCAATGCCTGACCGGGCTGTTTCAGCCCGTGCGGCACGTCGCGGCCGTCGACCAGCACATAATCCGGAACCAGCGCAAGGTGGCTGACGGCGCGCACCATGGCGGAAAGTGTCGCGGTGCGGATATTCACCCGGTCGATGGTCGCCGGCGACGCGCTGGCGACCGAGACATGGGCGCTCGAGACGATCGCCGCGAACATCTCCTCGCGCTTGGCCTCGGTGAGCTTCTTGGAATCGTTCAAGCCCTCCGGCACCCGATCGTAGTCCAGGATCACGGCAGCCGTCACCACGGGCCCCGCCCAGGGGCCGCGGCCGGCTTCGTCGACGCCGCAAAGCCGGCCGCCAAAAGCCTTCGCGTGTTTGCGTTCAAGCTTCAGGTCGGGACTGTCGGGAAAGGCGAGATCGAATAGGGACGGGGTGAATGCCATTTCGGCAACGTGCCGCCCGTCTCCGGATTTCACAAGCTCTTTGTCAGAAGAGATCCAGCTGCACACCGCCTTTTTGCGGCTGCACGAAGGCGTCGGTGCTGAGTTTCCGGCGCCGGAGATTGAGCCCGAAGCGCTTGGCGGCGAGCGAGAAGCGCTTTGCGATCTGGTCGGCATAGGGACCGCGGCCGCGCATGCGTTCGCCCCATTTGGCGTCATAATCCTTGCCGCCGCGCATGGAGCGGATCAGGTTCATGACATGGCGGTACCGGTCCGGCCGGTGGCGCAGCAGCCAGTCCCGGAAGAGTTCGGAGACTTCCAGCGGCAGGCGCAGCAGGATGAAGGCGGCTTCGTTCGCACCATGCTCCGCCGCTGCCTCCAGAATGGCTTCGATCTCGCTGTCGGTCAGCGCCGGGATGACCGGTGCCATCATGACCGACGTCGGGATGCCGGCTTCGGACAGGGCCTTGATCGCGTCGAGCCGCTTGTGCGGGGCGGAGGCACGCGGTTCCATCGCGCGGCAGAGCTTCCGGTCGAGCGTGGTCACGGAAAGGGCCACCTTGACAAGATTGCGCTCTGCCATGCGCGACAGGATGTCGATGTCACGGGTAACCAGCGCCGATTTGGTGACGATGGCCACTGGATGGGAGCAAGTGTCGAGCACCTCCAGGATCTCCCGCATCAGCTCGTAACCTCTCTCCAGCGGCTGATAGGGATCGGTGTTGGTGCCAATGGCAATCACGCGGGGCGTATAGCCGGGCCGTGACAGTTCCCGCTCAAGCAATTGAGCAGCATTGGGTTTGGCGAAGAGACGCGTTTCGAAATCAAGGCCCGGTGAAAGGCCCATGAAGGCGTGGCTCGGCCGGGCGAAGCAATAGATGCAACCGTGCTCGCAGCCGCGATAAGGATTGATCGAGCGGTCGAAGGACAGGTCGGGCGATTCGTTGCGGGTGATGATCGTGCGCGCGCGCTCTTCCTGGACCTCTGTTTTCAGCGGCGGCAGGTCGTCGAGACTGTCCCAGCCATCGTTGAAGTTTTCGCGCGCAAGCGGTTCGAAACGGCCGCTCTTGTTGAGCGCGGCCGCGCGCCCGCGGCGGCGGTCTTCCGGCACCGTTGCCGCTTCGGCAGCGCCATGGTCGAGCTCGACCGGGGTGAGCTCGACGGGGGCGGGGGGCTCGTTAAGGGGGGGCCTGAGCGTCACGCGAAGTATCCGAGTTGTGATGAGAACATAAGAAGAACATTATCACTTCGGAATGGCAATGCAAGATGGCAGTCGCGTGTCTCCAGGCGCTGATAGGGCGACGTGTATCCGGATCAGCTGCCGCTGCGCACCTTGCCGCCATGCCGCTTGCCGAGATATTTGACCAGGATGGCTTCAAGCGTTCCGTCGGCTTTCATGTCCCGGATGGTCTGGTCGTAGCGGGCGACAAGACCATCGATGTCCGGATAGCTGGAGGCCTTCGCAAAGACATTGTAGTAGGGCTTGGTGATCAGCGGCTTGGACAGAAAGGACAGCTTGTCCAGCCTGCCGGCCTTCTTCTCCTCATAGAGCGTGCTGATCGTGTTCATCGGCACGGCGTCGATCCGTTTTGCCAGAAGCATGCCGATCTGGAGCGTGTTGCGCGGCACGGTCTGGAAGCTGAGGCCGGACTGCAAAAATTCAGGCGTATAGGAAAAATCCTGGGTGATGCCGATCTGCAGCCCCGCCAGATCGCGGTAGGCCTCGAAGGCGATCTTGCCTTCATCCTCCGCGCGGATGAAGAAATTCCAGCTGATGTCGATGTAGCTTTCTTCAGGGTAGAGCAGAAACGCCATCCGTTCCGGCTTCTTTGAAAACAGCAGCAGCATGTCGGCCCGGCCTGACATGGCCTCCTGCTGGATACGTGTGCCGGACTCGATCAGTTCGACCGAATAGGTCAGGTCCAGACGCCGCATGACCTCATCGATGACCTCGATGTCGATGCCCTTGTAGACGCCGTTTTCCACGAATTTGTAGGGCTCTTCCGGCGTTGCCAGGATGACTAGGTCACGTGCGGCGGTACTGCCGGCGAACAGGCATGCTGCGAGAAGGCACCCGAACATGGTTGCCGCCAGGCGTGCCGACCGCCTGCCCAGGGTCTTGCTGTAATGTGCGGACCAATCAGTTTTCACACGCATCAACCGTTCCAGATCCAGGACGTGACCGGCGGTCAGCATACCTATTTTTGATTGGGAATGCATGCTGGCGGCTCGATTGTGTGCATTGAAGTAAATTGGGCCGTCTTCCTCACCCGGTGCAAAAAGGATAATTCGGATAACGTTGGGGCAGCTTCTGTGGCGTCGAATGATGTAATTTAAAGACCTTTTCCGCGAAGCTGTTCGAAAATTGCCGGAAATCAGGTCTTGCTGACCTCAGTCAGAAATCGTGACCTGCCGATTATTGGCATTTGTTAAGAAGCACGGCAAAAGTCGCGCCGCATATACCCAGTTCACTCGCACTTTTGAAATTTTCCTGTAAAACAGGCGCATGATTAGTGTGATCATTGCGACAGAGAACTCAGAAGCGGACCTGGTACACGCGCTTTCGGCGCTGGTGAGCGCGGCGGCCGAGGGAATCGTGCGCGAAGTCATCGTCGTGGATTCGGGATCGAGCGACAATACCGACAAGATCGTCGATGCTGCCGGCTGCAGTTGGGCGCTGCGCCCCGGTGCCGCGCGCAGCGAGCGGCTTGCCTATGGCGCGTCGATCGCCAGCCGCACCGACTGGCTGTTGTTCCTGCGGCCGGAGAGCGTCCTGGAGAGCGGCTGGCATCACGAGGTGCAGGCCTTTGTGGAGCGGGCAGCCCGGGCGCGCAACGGCATGCGCACAGCCGCCAGTTTCCGGCTGCGTTACGAGACATTCGGTCTGGGGGCGCGCTTCAGCGAGATCTATGCATCCTTGCGTTCGCAGCTCTTCGGCATGCCCTATGGCAATCAGGGTCTGTTGATATCCCGTCAGTTCTACCAAAATCTCGGTGGACACCGGCCTTTGCCCGAGTTGGAAGATCTCGACATTGCCAAGCGGATCGGCCGGGGACGCATGGTGTTCCTGCGTGCGGCGGCCGTGTCGTCCGGCGTGCCGGAAGAGGGCAGCGCGGTCGCGCGCTTCCGGCAAGGTCTGGCCCGTTTCTGTGTCGGCATGCTGCGCATCCCGGCAAGCCTCGCGGTCAAGCTGCACGGCTAGAACGCATCAGTCTAGCCGTGAAACGCTCTAAAGAGGTCTGACCATCCTGACTGACGGGAAAATGACGTCTCCGGGCAGCTTCACATCGAACGGTTCCACCGTGCGAAATCCGCAGGCGGCGTAAAAGGCCTCGCCGTTCAGCGTTGAATAGCAGTTGAGCTCTTCAAGGCCCGCGGCCGCGGCCTCCTCAAGACAACGCGTCATCAGAGCGCGCCCGATGCCCCTTCGAGCCGCGTCCGGATCCGTGCCGAAATGCCGGATATTACCGTTGCGCGCGGTCTCGTTCCGGCCGGTTGGGGAGTGCTTCGTCCAGCCGCCCGCGCCGGCAATCGAACCGTCCTCGCCGCAGGCCACATAATAGCTTCCGGACGCCAGCAGGTCCGGATTTGCTTTCGTGATCAGCGGCAGGGCCTTTTCGAGTGTCGCCGGGTCATAGGCGGGGCGCAGCAAGGCGGTGTAGCTTTTGAGCAGCAGCGCCGATACGGCCTGTTCGTCATGAGGGGCGGCCACACGGATCCTGAAGCCCGGCAAGGTCAGGCTTCCTGCAGCTTGCCGCGTTTCAGGTGTTCGTCGAGCCTGGGCATGATCTCGACGAAATTGCACGGCATGTGCCGGTAGTCGAGTTGCCATTTGAGGATGCCGTCCCAGGCGTCCTTGCAGGCGCCGGGCGAGCCGGGAAGCACGAAGATGTAGGTTGCCCCGGCGACCCCGCCGGTCGCCCGGGACTGGATCGTCGACGTGCCGATCTTGTCGTAGGAGATCCGGTGGAACACCTCCGAAAAGCCGTCCATGCGTTTTTCAAACAAGGGTTCCATCGCTTCCGGTGTCACGTCCCGGCCAGTAAAGCCGGTGCCGCCGGTGGAGATGATCACGTCGATGCCCTCGTCGCCAATCCAGGCCTTCGCGATCTCCTGAATGGCCGGCACGTCGTCCGTGACGATACTGCGGTCCGCAAGCCTGTGGCCGGCCTTTTCAAGCCGGTCGACCAGCGTGTTGCCGGAGCGGTCGTCTTCCGGCTTGCGGGTGTCGGACACGGTCAGAACCGCGATGTTGAGCGGAATAAACGGGCGGCTGTCGTCGAGGCGGGACATGGGCTTCTCCTGTCTTCCCAACAGATAGGCGATTGGAGCCCGACCTGCCAGAGCTTCGAAGCGATCAACACGGCTTCTGGGTTGATTGAATGTGCGGCGCAATAAAATTACAAAAAATAACAAGATTGGGACACTTGCAAAATAGAAAGGTCAGTATTATTGACTTAAATAACCTAGCCAAAAGACGAAGAGCCAATCATGACCACCTGGGACAGCCTTTATGCCCGACGCGCAAGCCGCATGCGTGCCTCGGAAATCCGCGAACTCCTGAAACTGCTGGACCGGCCGGACGTGATCAATTTCGCCGGGGGCATCCCCGACCAGGCCCTGTTCCCGGCCGAGGACTTCAAGCAGGCCTATCAGGACATCCTGGCGGGACCGGACACGGGGCGGGCGCTTCAATACGGCATGAGCGAGGGCAGCAACCGGCTGCGCACCTGGATCGTCGGTCACATGCGGGCGCGTGGCATCGAATGCGGGCCGCAGAACATCCTGATCACATCGGGCTCCCAGCAGGGGCTGGATTACATCGGCAAACTGTTCCTGACCGAAGGCGACACCGCGCTGGTGCAATGGCCGACCTATCTCGGCGCGTTGCAGGCCTTCAATGCCTATGAACCGAATTACGACCGCCTCGATCCGGGCGCGAACCGGGCGGCAGAGGATTTTGCGGCAACGGCAACGGAGAAGGGCGGACGGATCAAGTTTGCCTATCTCTCTCCGGACTTTGCCAACCCGACGGGGCTGACCGTGGATCTGGCGGAACGCAAGCGCCTGCTGGCACTCGCGGAGGATTTGGGTTGCGCGGTGATCGAGGATTCGCCCTACGAGGCCCTGCGCTATGACGGTGACGCGCTTCCGCCGATCCTGGCTCTGGACAGCGAGGCGTCCGGCGGCATCGACAACACGCGCACGATTTACTGCGGCAGTTTCTCCAAGTCGTTGTCGCCGGGATTGCGTCTTGGCTGGATCTGCGCCGCGGCCGGCGTGATTTCCCGGCTAGTCCTGATCAAGCAGGCCAGTGACCTCAACTCGCCGGTCCTCAACCAGGAAGCCATGGCCCGCGTTGCCGAAAGCGTCTTTGAAAGCCACACCGCAAAGACGAATGCGGTTTACAAGGCCCGCCGCGACGCCATGCTGGCAGCGCTCGAACGGCACATGCCTGCCGGCGTGAGCTGGACCCGGCCGGACGGTGGGATGTTCATCTGGATGACCCTGCCCGCCGGGCTGGATGCGGCCGAACTTCTGGAAATGTCGATCGAAACGGTCCGCGTTGCCTTTGTGCCCGGTCGCGCCTTTCATCCGGACGGCTCCGGCGCAAACACCTTGCGGCTCAGCTTTTCCTGCAACGACTACCAGAAAATCGAAGAAGGTATTTCAAGGCTTGGCCGCTTGATTCCCGAAACTGTCACGTCCACGGTGTAAGCAAAGATAAAGAGGGTTTCTCAGGTGGCTCGCCGATGGCGCTGACCGACAGGCTGGACAATTACTGCGAGCGCGTCGGGCCGGAATTCTGGTCCGAGCCGCTCAACGCGGTCACCAACGCCGCGTTTCTGATTGCGGCTTTTGCCGCCTATCTGATCTGGCGCCGCAGGACGCCGGACGACCTGCCGGCGCTTTTGCTGATCGCGATTGTCTTTGCCACCGGTATTGGTTCCTTCCTGTTTCACACCTTCGCGACCAGATGGGCATCGCTGACCGATGTCATTCCGATCGCGCTGTTCATCCACGTCTATCTGTTTTTTGCCCTGAAACGTTTTTTGGTCCTGCGCTGGTGGGTGGCTCTCGGTATTGTCATCGCCTTCTTCGCGGCGACGCCGTTTCTTGGCCAAGCCGCCGCTCCGCTGGTCGGCTCTTCCGCCGGCTACGTTCCAGCGCTCCTGGCGATCTTCGTGGTGGGAGGCTTGTTTTACCGGCGCAACAGGGCTCTGGGCGCGCAGGTTCTGGCAACCGGCGTTGTCTTTGCCCTGTCGCTGACCTTCCGCACGCTGGACGAACCGCTGTGCGATCAGCTTGCAATCGGCACCCATTTCCTGTGGCATATCATGAACAGCGTCGTGCTGTTTTTGTTGTTGCGGGTTCTCATTTCGCAGCGCGCCGGGTAAAGCTCAGAGAGATTTCAGGAATTTGCGAAGCTTTTGAGTGGGGCAGCCCGGGCTTTCGCAACATAACAATATGACCTTAGGGAAGAGGCAGGGACCGTCATGAGTGACAGCAAATCCACCAGCAGCGATCTGACAGAAGCGGCCCTGTTCTATCACGAGCATCCTCGGCCCGGGAAACTGGAGATCCAGGCGATCAAGCCGCTCGGCAACCAGCGCGACCTGGCGTTGGCCTATTCGCCGGGTGTCGCCGCGCCCTGTCTTGCCATCGCCGACGATCCGTCAAAAGCGGCCCATTACACCTCGCGCGGCAATCTGGTCGCCGTGATTTCCAACGGCACCGCGGTTCTGGGGCTGGGCAATATCGGCCCGCTGGCCTCCAAGCCGGTGATGGAGGGCAAGGCGGTGCTCTTCAAGAAATTCGCCGGCATCGATGTCTTCGACATCGAGGTCGCCGAGACCGACGTCGAGAAATTCGTCAATGCGGTCTCCGTGCTCGAACCGACATTCGGCGGCATCAATCTTGAGGACATCAAGGCGCCGGAATGTTTCATGATCGAGGCGCAGCTGCGCGAGAAGATGAACATTCCGGTCTTCCATGACGATCAGCATGGCACTGCCATCATCGTCGGTGCCGCGGTTCGCAACGGCCTGCATCTCGCCGGCAAGAAGATCGAGGACGCCAAGATCGTCGCGTCCGGCGCGGGCGCGGCCGCGCTCGCCTGCCTCAACATGCTGATCTCGCTCGGCGCAACACGCGAAAACATCTGGGTCACCGACATTGAAGGCGTCGTCTATGAGGGCCGTGAAGCCTTGATGGACCAGTGGAAAGCCGCCTTCGCCCAGAAGACCGATCTACGCACCCTTGATGCGGTCATCGACGGTGCGGACGTGTTTCTGGGTCTTTCCGCCGGCGGGGTCCTGAAACCGCATATGGTGGAGAAGATGGGTAAGGGGCCGCTGATCCTGGCGCTGGCCAACCCGAACCCGGAGATCATGCCGGAAGAAGCCAAGGCGGTCCGCGACGACGTCGTCATGTGTACCGGCCGGTCCGACTATCCGAACCAGGTCAACAACGTCCTGTGTTTCCCCTATATCTTCCGCGGTGCGCTCGATGTCGGCGCCACCACGATCAACGAGGAAATGAAGCGGGCCGCAGTCGAGGCGATTGCCGGCCTTGCCCAGGAAGAACCCTCCGATGTCGCTGCCCGCGCCTATGGCGGCAAGACCGAGACCTTCGGCCCGAACTACCTGATCCCGTCTCCCTTCGACCAGCGCCTGATTCTGCGCATCGCCCCGGCCGTCGCCCAGGCGGCGATGGACACCGGGGTGGCCACGAGGCCGATCGAGGATTTCGACGCCTATCTGGACCGCCTGAACCGCTTCGTCTTCCGTTCCGGCCTGATCATGAAGCCGATCATCCAGAACGCCTCGAAGGACCCCAAACGCATCATCTACGCGGAAGGCGAGGACGAGCGCGTGCTGCGGGCCGCCCAGGTCCTGATCGAGGACAAGATTGCCAAGCCGATTCTGGTCGGCCGTCCCGACGTCCTTCAGCAACGCTGCGAGCGCTTCGGTCTGAAGATCCGTCCCGATGTCGATTTCGAGTTCATCAACCCCCAGGACGACCCCCGCTACCGCGAGTATGCAGAAGAGTATTTCGAGTGTGTCGGCCGCAAGGGCATGCCGCCGAATGCCGCCCGGACCGTGGTGCGTACCAACCAGACGGTGATTTCCGCCCTGGCGGTGCGCCGGGGCGATGCAGATGCCGTCATCTGCGGTCTTGAAGGCCGGTTCATCCGGCACTTGCGCGACATCAAGCAGGTGATCGGCATCTGCGAAACGGCCAAGGACCTCTCGGCCATGTCGCTCTTGATCAATTCGCAGGGCGCTCTTTTCCTCTCCGACACGTTCGTGACCGAAGACCCGTCCGCCGAGGAAATCGCCGAAATGGCGATCCTGGCGGCCGACGAGATCCGGCGGTTCGGCATCGAGCCGAAGATCGCGCTGCTGTCGCTGTCCAATTTCGGGTCCAGGGACACGGCGTCCTCGCGCAAGATGCGGGAAGCACTGGAGTTGATCTGGAAGCGGCACCCGGAACTGGAGGCCGATGGCGAGATGCATGGCGACTCGGCGCTCAGCGAAGATCTGCGCGACCGTGTCATGCCGGGCAGCAAGCTGAAGGGCGAGGCTAACTTGCTGCTGTTCCCCAATCTCGACGCCGCCAACATCGCGCACAATCTCCTGAAAGTGGCGACCCAGGCGCTCCATGTCGGCCCGATCCTGTTGGGCGCGGCCAAGCCGGCGCATATCCTGACACCGTCGGTGACCTCGCGCGGCGTGGTCAACATGTCGGCGCTTGCCAGCGTCGAGGCACAGACCCGCTCGGCCGGCTGAGCGGCTGCTACAATTCGCGCCCTTGTCTGAACGCGGCGGACCGGTACAACCGGTCCGCTGACTTGCCATCTAAGATCTGCCCTGCCAGCGTCATCCCGGCCAAGCGAAGCGTGAGCCGGGACCGGAGAGCCGGAGTGCTTAGATCGTTGGGCCCTTCTCTATCGACAGGCTCCGGCTCCCCGATCCCGGGTCTCCGCTGTGCTGCGCCCGGGATGACGATGTCGAGGTTTTCAACGGATTGCCGGGCCGGTTGGATTGGCTCGCACTGAAAGACGGAACCCAGCCTGTGAACACGCTGAAACCGGCCGCCAACTGCACCACCAAGCAGGACATCCGTACGGCCATCGACGCCCTGGACGAGGATCTGCTCCGGATCTTCGCACTGCGCCAGACCTATGTCCGGCGCATGGCCGAGCTGAAGCAGAACCCGGACCAGGCCTTCGACCATGACCGGATCGAGACAATGGTGGCGGCGCTGAAGGCGCGCGCCGAGGAACAGGGTCTTGAAGGCGATCAGGTGGAGGCGGTCTGGCGCACCTTGATCGACTGGAATGTCGACTATGAGCGGCGCACGATCGCCGCGCGTCTGGCAGCAAGTCCGGTAAAGAGCTGACCGAAATGTGAAGGTCGGCGGGTTTTCGAGGCAGCAGCGCTCCCTAAATGAAGGGGGAATATCCGACCAGCCGACGGAGCCCCGATGACCCAGAAACCGTTTGTGTCCAGCACCTTTTCCGCAATTGCCTTGGCAATGGTCTTCACGGCCACTCCGGCGGCCGCACAATCGACCTTCCAGCTGGAAACAGTCGCCGAAGGGCTGTCCTATCCCTGGAGCGTCGCGTTCCTGCCCGATGGCGGGTACCTGGTGACGGAGCGCGACGGTGTGTTGAAACGCCTCGACGCGGAGGGCAGACAGGATGTCGTCAAGGACATGCCCGAGGTCTTCGCGCAGGGGCAGGGCGGGTTGCTGGACATCGTGCTCAGTCCGGACTTCGAGACCGATTCAACGATCTACATGACGTTTTCGCAGGGCTCACCGGAAGGCGCCGGGACCTCGCTTTACAGGGCCGGTCTCGCCGACACGCGAAACCCGGGAACGGCACTGGTGGGTGGTGAAACCATCTTCCGCGGCAACAACAAGGCCTATGGTGGTCGCCATTTCGGTTCACGGTTGGCGTTTGCGCCGGACGGCAATCTGTTCATGACGCTTGGCGATCGCGGTGACGGTCCGCGCGCGCAGGACCCGTCTGATCATACCGGCTCCGTTCTGCGCCTGACACCGGACGGCGACCCGGCTCCGGGAAATCCTTTCCTCGATCAGGAAGGCGCTCAGCCGGAGATCTGGTCGACCGGTCATCGTAATCCGCAGGCGGCCGCGATCAATCCGTGGACCGGTGCGCTCTGGACCGTCGAACATGGCGCAAGAGGCGGCGACGAAGTCAACATTCCGGAGGCGGGCAAGAACTATGGCTGGCCGGTAATCTCCTATGGCCGTCATTATTCGGGCGGCAAGATCGGCGAGGGCACCGAGAAGGTCGGCATGGAACAGCCGATCCATTACTGGGACCCGTCCATCGCCCCCTCCGGCATGGCCTTCGTCACCAGCGACAGGTATCCGGACTGGCAGGGGAACCTGCTGGTCGGTGCGCTGCGCGGCCAGCACCTGGCCAGGCTTGAGCTCGACGGTGACCGGGTTGTCGGGGAGGAAAAACTGCTGACCGATCTTGGCGAACGCATCCGCGATGTGCGTCAGGGACCGGACGGCTACATCTATATCCTGACCGACAGCGATGACGGCCGGTTGATCAGGCTGTTGCCTTGACCTTCCGGTAAAACCGGTTGTCCTTCAAATGCTTTTCGCAATTGATCGCTTGACATTTTGCACCGCAGCGACGATACAGCGGGCTGCAACTTCTGCCGCGTGAGCAGGCTGCGCGCCTTTAGGAAAGTGCCACGGGCACATCCGGGGGCCGGCGCATGAAGGTTGCAACATCAGGGCCCAATGAGGGGCCCGACCAGTTCCCATGTCACGCGATGGTCTGGCGGCAAAGAGCCCGGAATGCAAGAAGCATCCGGCTGCCGCGCTCCAACTGCGAACCGCAAGACCCTTCTTGCGGTTACCCAAGCGTATTGAGTTGCGCTTGTATCAAGGATTTTATTTTGACCGACTTTCAAAGCCTGGGACTTTCCGACGGCTTGCTTTCCGCCGTTATCGACAACGGCTACGACGCTCCGACCCCGATCCAGCAAAAAGCGATTCCGTTGATTCTGGACGGCCGGGACCTGATGGGTCTCGCCCAGACCGGCACGGGCAAGACGGCAGCCTTCGGCCTGCCGCTGATCGACCGGCTGCTCGAGGATGCGGAAAGGGCCGGCCCCAAGGGCACGCGCGCGCTGATCCTGGCGCCGACCCGCGAACTGGTGAACCAGATCGCGAAGAACCTGATCTCTTTCCTGAAACACACGCCGCTGCGGGTTGCTTCCGTGGTCGGCGGTGTTTCCATCAACGGCCAGATCAAGCGCCTGTCCAAGGGCACCGACATTCTGGTTGCGACCCCCGGCCGTCTGCTTGACCTTGTCGACCGCAAGGCGGTCGATCTCGGCACGGCCTCCTATCTGGTGCTGGACGAGGCCGACCAGATGCTGGATCTCGGCTTCATTCACGCGCTGCGGCGGATTGCCGGCCTGGTGGCCGACGACCGCCAGACCTTGCTGTTTTCCGCGACCATGCCGAAACAGATCAACGAGCTGGCCAGGTCCTACCTGCGCAACCCGGAACGGGTCGAAGTTTCTCCCGCAGGGCGCACCGCCGACAAGGTGACCCAGTCCGTGCATTTCATGGACCAGACGGAGAAAGGCGATTTTCTTCTGAAGAAACTTAAGGCCGAACCCGACGGGCTGTCGCTGGTCTTCTGCCGCACCAAGCACGGCGCGGAACGGCTGATGCGCAAGCTGTCGCAGGCCGGCATCGCGGCCGGGTCCATTCATGGCAACAAGAGCCAGAACCAGCGCGACAAGGCCATCCGGGATCTGCGTGAAGGCGCCATCAACGTGCTCGTGGCAACGGATGTCGCGGCGCGCGGCATCGACATTCCGGGCGTCAGCCATGTTTACAATTTCGAACTGCCAGAAGTGGCGGAAGCCTATGTCCACCGTATCGGCCGAACGGCCCGTGCCGGCGCGGACGGCGACGCGATCGCGCTCTGCGCGCCCGAGGAAATCGGCCTGTTCCGCCAGATCGAGAAGCTGATCGGTGTCGATATCGAAGTGGTCAGCGGTGAGATCCCGCCGATGTCCGCGGCGGCCGGCCGTGCAAAGCGCGGCGGCGGTGGCGGCGGCCGTGGCGGCAACAACCGCGGCAGCGGCCGTCCGGGCGGCAAGAAGCCGTTCGGTAAACAGGCGTCTTCCGGCGACAACGACAACCGCTCGCAGGCCAAGCGCCCGCGGCGCCGGCGTCAGGGCGGACGCAGGGACGCGGCCTGAACCGGTCATTCCTCTGCCTTGAAAAGAAAATGCACCGGGAAGTGGCCTTCCCGGTGCCTACCTTGTGGTCGATGGGTTTCAGAAGCGTCAATGCCGCCTTGAATGTAGTGTTCGAAGTAACATCAGACCTTCAACCGAAACCGCCGCAATCCGGCAAAAGGTCAGCTGTCCTTCTGTCCACAAGGTATCCAGCCGCTTGCACGGCTCGATCTGTTCATCTCGTCGGGAAAACCGCGGGAACTCCGCGAAGACCTCAAAGGACCCCAAGAACTTGGTGGTTCACTTCAAATCTGCCCCGTTAAAGTAAAACTAAATTAACGAACTTGAGTCTGCAATCACAACCGCTTGAGCGCCACTGCGCATGTGGATAAAGAAATAGTGATTTAATTTCAGGAGCTTAGGTGGGTTTTGCTTGTTTTGGTGCTTCAAATCCGAGCAATTGCTGATTGAATCAAGGTTGTGACGGCTTCTAGAAGTTCTTAGATTTCAAAGAATTGAGCTGATTATTTTCTTTATCTATTGTGATATAGAAAAAATTTATGGGTGACTTCCTGTCCTGAAATGCAGCTATGTCTTTGGCGAAAAAGAAAAATTGGTTTCCCTTTTCGGCACTGTAAATTGTGCGGATGTCTTGAGTTATCGTGACAGTGTGTCATTTCACGCAATCCGAAAGACGCCGACCTGATTTTTGACCAAATGGTATAGCAAAGCCTTTTGGAGCCATAACAAGTTCTTATTCGGGCCACTATTTGTTTGACCTTACCGTTGGGTGAGGTTATCCCGGCGCCATCGAGGCTTTGGTTAACGCGGTTTAACAATCAAAAGCCCAAAAAATCCAGATCCTGTTCTGGCATAAGTGCACGCTGGCTCCATCGGGACCAACGACCCCAATAGAATTGCCTGCTTTCGGGCGGGCACGACCTTGTGGCGCGGGCGGCCGCGCTGCGGCTGCGAACGTGCGACCCCGCCCGTCCGCGGTCCGCGCGGTTGACAACCGCAACAGGCTGGACCCCCACAACCGCCAGCCTGATACGACCCATCGGCCACAAGACTGCGGCACCGGAAAGGTTATCTTTCCGGTGCCGTTTGTTTTTGAAGCCACTGCAAACAGTCAAACAGGACTGTGTTTGGCGAACCCTTCGTTTCGTCATCCCGGCCAAGCAAAGCGCGAGCCGGGACCGGGGAGCCAGGAGCCTGACTATTTCTATTTCCGTGCCTGATCAAAAGGCCTGGGCACGCCGGTCCCGGATCTGCTCTGCGCTCCGTCCGGGATGACGCAGGAGAGGATTGTTTGACGCACAAACTGAAAAAGCCGCGACGGATCGCGGCTTTTTGATTGTCTCTTGTCGTGCGTCCTACATATTCGGATAGTTCGGACCACCGGCGCCTTCCGGCACCGTCCAGGTGATGTTGCCGTTCGGGTCCTTGATGTCGCAGGTCTTGCAGTGGACGCAGTTCTGCGAGTTGATCTGGAAGCGCGGCGCATCCTCGCCTTCTTCCACCCATTCATAGACCCCCGCCGGGCAATAGCGGTTGGAGGGACCCGCAAAGACATCGTGTTCCGACGATTTCTGCAGCGCCTCGTCCTTGACCTTGAGGTGGATCGGCTGGTCTTCCTCATGGTTGGTGTTCGACAGGAACACCGAGGACAGCTTGTCGAAAGAGACGACGCCGTCCGGCTTCGGATACTCGATCTTCTTGCAATCCTTGGACGGCTTGAGCGTTTCGGAATCCCGCTTGCCGTGCTTCAGCGTGCCGAAGAAGGAAAAGCCGAACAGCTCGTTGGTCCACATGTCCAATCCACCAAGGCCGATGCCGGCCCAGGTACCGAATTTCGACCAGAGCGGCTTGGCATTGCGGACCTTTTTGAGGTCCGTGCCGATCGGGCTGGCGCGCCAGGCCGTGTCGTAGTCGGTCAGTTCGTTATGCGCTTCGCCGCGGCCGATTGCGGCCATGACTTCTTCGGCCGCCAGCATGCCGGAGAACATGGCGTTGTGGGAGCCCTTGATGCGCGGCACGTTGACAAGACCGGCGGAGCAGCCCATCAGCAGGCCGCCCGGGAAGGACAGTTTCGGCACCGACTGATAGCCGCCTTCGGTGATCGCGCGCGCGCCATAGGAAATGCGCTTGCCGCCTTCAAAAGTGTCCCGGATCGCTGGATGGGTCTTGAAGCGCTGGAACTCGTCGAAGGGCGACAGCCACGGGTTCTCGTAGTTGAGGTGGACCACGAAACCGACGGCAACCTGGTTGTCTTCCAGGTGGTAAAGGAAGGAACCGCCGCCGGTCTTGCCGTCGAGCGGCCAGCCGAAGGAATGCTGTACCAGGCCCGGTTTGTGTTTTTCCGGATCGACCTGCCACAGTTCCTTGATGCCGATGCCGAATTTCGGCACGTCGCTGTCCTTGTCGAGACCGAATTTCTCGATCAGCTGCTTGGCCAGCGAGCCGCGCGCACCTTCGCCGATCAGCGTGTATTTGCCGCGCAGTTCCATGCCGCGGGTAAACATTGCGTTGGGTTTGCCGTCGCGGCCGATGCCCATGTCGCCGGTGGCGACACCGACCACATTGCCGGCATCATCGTAGAGCAGCTCGGCGGCGGCAAATCCCGGATAGATCTCGACACCAAGCGCTTCGGCCTTTTCAGCCAGCCAGCGGCAGACATTTCCGAGCGAGACAATAAAGTTGCCGTGATTGTTCATCAGCTTGGGCATGAGCATGTTCGGCAGCCGCATGGAGCCCGCCGGACCCAGCACCAGGAAATGGTCTGCCGTCACCGGTGTTTTAAGCGGCGTATTTTCCTCGCGCCATTCCGGCAGCAGCTGGTCCAGGGCGATCGGATCGATCACCGCGCCGGACAGGATGTGGGCGCCGACTTCGGAGCCTTTTTCCAGCACCACGACGCTCAGCTCTTCGCCTTTTTCATTGGCGATCTGTTTCAGCCGGATGGCCGCGGCAAGGCCCGCAGGACCTGCGCCGACAATCACGACATCCACATCCATGCTTTCGCGTTCGCCAAGCGCTTCTTGTTCGCTCATCTTTTCTCCCTCCACCCAAAAGGGCCTGCCCGGTTCAACGGACGCGCAATCGCGGGCGATCGGCGTCCGGAAGCTGTTGCATCGCCGCCAAAACCGCTTTTCCGCGCCCGGCAGGCCGCTGGTTGCTCTAGCCCTAACGCCTATCTGCCCCATTTTGCAGCGCAAAACACGACATTTTTCATCGCCGATTGCGAAATCGGACGGCCTTCGTCCAAGTTTGGCCCAGATAGATCAAAGCAGGCGGGAAGCGTCAAGAGGAAAGATTACGTTTACGTAAGCGTAAGTATGGGGTTGAATTTCGCTTGTGAACAGACGCTGGAAAACCCGAACCAATCCGGTTTCCCGGAGCTGGCATGCTTGTACTCTGCCGCTGTCCGGGTAAACTCCGCGCCGGAGGCCCATCCTTGCAACAAGTTCCCAACGACCCGCGCCAGATCGAAGCCCTGCTGGATTTCTACACCAGCGCGGGGGTGGATTGTTTTTTGGGCGAAGACGCGGTCGACTGGTTCGAGCTGACCAGGAGGCAGGCTGAGCAGCGGGCGCAATCCCGGCCGCAGGCACCTGCAGCCGGCCCGACGCATACGCACGCGAGCGGCCCCGGCCGGGGGAGTGGACCGAACCACCCGATGCCGGCCGCGGCTGCGCCGCAAGCCCGCGTCCCCGACGCCGGGCAGACCGCTGTCCTGCCCGACGCGCAGGTCATTGCCGCGGCGCGCGACCAGGCCGCCTCAGCGGCATCGCTTGAAGATCTTCAGGCGTGCCTTGCGGCCTTCGACGGCTGCAATCTCAAGCTGACCGCCAAGAAACTGGTGTTTGCCGACGGCAACCCGCAAGCCCGGCTGATGTTTGTCGGCGAAGCCCCTGGCCGTGACGAGGATCTGCATGGCAAGCCCTTTGTCGGCCGGTCGGGACAACTTCTGGACCGTATGCTGGAGGCGATCGGCCTGGATCGCTCGTCCGCTTATATCGCCAATGTGGTGCCCTGGCGTCCGCCGGGCAACCGGACACCGACGCCGCAGGAAACTGAAATCTGCAAGCCCTTCATCGTCAGGCAGATCGAACTGGTCAATCCGGACGTCCTTGTGTTTCTGGGTGCGGCCTCCGCCAAAACCCTGCTGGGCGTTCAGGACGGCATCCGCAAGATGCGCGGCCGCTGGATGAGCTATCCGGGCAAGGGCAAGGAGATAGCGGCCATTGCCACCTATCACCCGGCCTACCTGTTGCGCAGTCCGCTGGAGAAACGCCTGTCCTGGCGGGATTTCCTGAGTATTCAGGACAAGCTTACAGGCGGGAGCGCGACCCGCGAGCGGTGATCCTGCGTGCGTTTCGGCGCGGATTCTCCACAGCTCCGCAGCCTTCTGTGACCTTGAGTTAACCCGGATTTCAGAGTTCGGGTTGCATGCTTGCGTGTAGGGCGAAAAGCGTGACGTGAGCAATTCTTCTATGGCAATGGACGCGGATAACAGCATTACGGCGCTGGTCGTCGATCTTGCGGACATGTCGTGTTTCGAGGCAACGGCCTATGACCTGACAGAGAAGGGCTGCTGGATTGCATCCGACAAGATCGACCTTTTGAAAGAAGAGGTCGGCCTTCGAATTGCCGGTTTCGACAAGCTGATCCGGGGCACGGTGATCGCCTATGGCGATGAGGAAGCCCAGATTTCCTTCCAGATCAAGCGGGAAGAACCGGGTGAAAAGCGCCGTGAAATCCGGCGCCCTGTCTGGATCACCGCGATTGTCTGCGGCCAGACCCATCCGATCACTATGAAATGCCGTATCGTCGATGCCAGCAAATCCGGTTGCCGGCTCGAAGGCGATACGGTCGACCGTCTGCCGGAGGTGATCGAGATTTCCATTCCCAGCCTGGACCTGCCGATCACCGGAACAATCGTCTGGCGCAAAAACGGTCAGGCCGGCGTTCAGCTGAAATGGCCGTTCGAGCCTGATCCGGAACCGAAGACGGAACAGTTGCTGAAAGCCCTGGAAGAGGAAAAGAAGGCAAAAGCCAAGCCCAAGCCGAAAAAGAGGATCAGTGCCTTCGGGAGCTGAGCGGTCTTTCGGCGCCTTTCTACCCTGACCGCACTTTCAGCGTCATCCAGAGGAGGACCGCCAGGTCCGTCTCGAAGGATCCTCAGAAAGTTTCTGATGCCATGGCCGATCTTTCGAGACAGCGCTAACGCGCTTCCTCAGGATGACGCGGAAGGTAACTGCGCGCCTTACCTCATTCGCTTCCCCTCTTTCAATCCCGGCTCGCGATACATATATCGAGCTGAGATTATGAACTCTTTCAGGGCTTTTCGCGTGTTTTCAACCCTTCGCAGCTATCTTCCCAAACCCTTCAAGAACGACAAGACCATCATTCCGGTCGTGCGGCTGCAAGGTGCCATTGGCGGAGGCGGACCAATTAAGTCGGGTCTGTCGCTGGCCACGGCCGCCATTCCGCTCGAAAAGGCCTTTGCGATTAAAAAGGCCCCGGCCGTCGCACTGATCATCAATTCACCCGGGGGCTCGCCCGTCCAGTCACGGCTGATCTTCAAGCGGATCCGGGATCTCGCCAAGGAGAAGGAAAAGGACGTTCTTGTCTTTGTCGAGGATGTCGCCGCCAGCGGCGGTTACATGATCGCGGTGGCAGGCGATGAGATCTTCGTCGACCCGTCCTCGATCGTCGGCTCCATCGGCGTGGTCGCGGCCGGCTTCGGCTTCACCGAAATGATCAAGAAGATCGGTGTCGACCGCCGGGTCTATACGGCGGGCGAGAAGAAGGTGATCCTGGATCCGTTCCAGCCGGAAGTGGAGGAGGACATCGAATATCTGAAGTCGCTTCAACTAGACATTCACGAGACTTTCATCGATCTGGTCAAGTCCCGGCGCGGCGACGTGCTGGCTGACGATCCGGATCTCTTCAGCGGCAAGTTCTGGACCGGGCGGACCGCCATCCAGTTGGGCCTCGTCGATGCCATCGGCGATCTGCGCGGTGTCCTCAAGGAGCGCTATGGCGACAAGGCCGAGCCGAAGCTGATCTCCGCGCCGCGCGGCCTGTTCGGCCGCAAGGCCAGTGTCGGCGTTGGTCTGGGCGCCGGACGGCTGGTCGAGGGCCTTGGCGGCGAGTTGATCTCCTCGGTAGAGGAGCGGGCGCTTTGGGCGCGCTACGGCCTTTAATAAGGCATATTGCCCGGGTGATAATCGGGCAGAGAAGGGGAACGAGATGACTGAATTGATAGGCGTGGCCGCGCTGGCCGTCGGTGGCTACTGGATCGTGCGCCGCGTCAAGCGCAAGATGGCCGAAGTCGAGGCCCAGATCTCCCGGGCCGCGGCGAAGGCCGACCCGAACGGACGCGGACCCAAGCTGGTGCTGGACCCGGACACCGGCAAATACCGTCCGCAGGCCTGATCCGAACTGAAGGGGTGGCGGGCAACCCTCATCGCCCGCCGTTTATTATCAAGCAACAGCTTCCGCCCGGAACAGCCCCCAACGGGCCGAGCCGCCACGTGCCGTGGCTGAGAGCACGGCCGCCGTCAGCACGACAAGCAGGGCTTCGGCCACCGGGCCGGACATCCAGATACCGCCTTCACCAAAGCCAAGCGGCAGCACGAACAGCAGCGGCAGGAAGAACGCGTAGGGTTTCACCAGGCTGAGAACGGCCGCGCGCGGGGCATCGCCCAGGGCCTGGAAATAGGTCGCGACGACCATCAAGGGCCCGGCAGCGAAATACATCGCCACCATCACGGGCAGGATGCGCCCGATCTCGCCGACAACAGCATTGTCGTCGACAAATGCGTAGCCGATCCAGGGAGCACCGAACACCAACACGGATTCCACCACCGCACAGTAGAACAAGGCAAGGCCGAGTCCGAGCCGGAGCGTGGCGTCGGAACGCTGCCACAACAGCGCGCCCGCGTTGTTGCCCACCATCGTCTGAAAGGCCATGGAAAGGCCGAGCAGCGGCAGATAGGCAAAGGTCATGATCCGCGTCGTGACACCGAAGGCCGCCACGGTGGATTCATACCCCTCGGCCCCGAACCGCTGCAGCACGATGATGGTCGCCGCCGCCCCGAGCGCGATGCCGATGAAACTCAGGCTTTGCGGTGCGCCAAGCGCCAGGATGTCGCGCCAGTCCGATGTCAGCGGCTTTGCGAAGACATCCTTCGGGCCAAGCGTGGTGTGCCCGCGCAGCCGGTAGCCGATTACGAAGACCAGTGCGAGTGCCTGGGCCAACACGGTTCCGAGCGCGCTGCCGGCCACGCCGAGGTCGAGCAGGACGATCAGCACGTAATTCAGCGCCAGATTGGCGAGGGACACGGACAGGCTGAGGCCGGCCATCATCATGACGTGGCCTTCGTTGCGAAGGGCGTCGGAATTGACCGCCAGCACGAACATCAGCGGCGAAAAGCCGATGGTGATCGCCAGATAGACGTAGCTCATCGAGGCGATCACATATGATCCATCGGCCGCGGCCAATGTTGCGGTCCCACCGAAGGCGAGCAGAAGCCCGATCAGAACGACACCCGCGGTCAACGCCAAACCATGCGCACCGGCGAAGACGGCTTTGGCGTCGTCAAACCGGCCACCGCCCAGATGGCGGGCAAGCAGGCTCGACATGCCGCTGGACACCAGCGTCGCCAGGGCGGCCATGAGCATATAGGCGGGGAACATCAGCGTGACCGCGCTGAGCGCGTCCGGGCCGACATAGATCCCGAGAAAGATCGCATCGGCGACGGTGAGAAGGCCGTTCATGCTCATGACGAGAATGATCGGCAGGGCGGTTTTCAAAAGAGTCGAGACGATCGGTCCATGCGTGAACGAATTCGCCCGGGAGCTGTCTTGCGACATTCTGGTCTCCAAATATGGGCATTTCGATTTTGAAGGAGGGGCTCGCATTGCCACCAGCGCGAAATGCGTCGTGGAAACAGAAAGTCTTTTCAGCCGGACTTTCACCAGGACGATAACGTCTGCGAGCGGCGGGCAGTCCGGAGCCGAAGAGATTGCTATCCGGAACGGAGGTGATCGTCAATCCGGAAACGGCAAGTGCCGCCGGTACGGTTGATCGATTTCCCACCCGCCACCTTGACCTTCACCCCGCATCGTGGCACCTGTCGCCGCCGGAACCAGCCATTTTTGCGGAACACCCCATGTCGACTGAAACCCTGCCGGCGCATATGCGTCCGGAAAACTCCTTTCAAGGCCTGATCCTGACCCTGCAGCGCTATTGGGCCGACCAGGGCTGCGTGGTTCTGCAGCCTTACGACATGGAAGTCGGCGCGGGCACGTTTCACCCGGCAACAACCCTGCGCTCGCTCGGGCCGCGCCCGTGGAAGGCTGCCTATGTGCAGCCGTCCCGCCGCCCGACCGACGGCCGCTACGGCGAGAATCCGAACCGGCTGCAGCACTATTACCAGTTCCAGGTGATCCTGAAGCCGTCGCCGGCGAACCTGCAGGAGCTGTATCTGAACTCGCTCTATGCCATCGGTCTCGATCCGAAGGTGCACGACATCCGCTTTGTCGAGGACGACTGGGAAAGCCCGACCTTGGGCGCCTGGGGCCTCGGCTGGGAATGCTGGTGCGACGGTATGGAAGTGTCGCAGTTTACCTATTTTCAGCAGGTGGCGGGCTTCGAGTGTTCGCCGGTTTCCGGCGAGCTGACCTACGGCCTGGAACGCCTGGCCATGTATATCCAGGGTGTCGATAACGTCTATGAGCTGAATTACAACGGCATGGATGGTGCCGACAGGATCACCTACGGCGACGTGTTCCTGCAGGCCGAGCAGGAATATTCCCGGCACAATTTCGAGCATTCCGACACCGAAATGCTGTTCCGCCACTTCAAGGACGCGGAGGCCGAATGCCGTGCGCTTCTGGAAGCCGGCGCGAAGGCCCGCGACGACAAGGGGGCCAATGTGCACCAGGTGGTGCTGCCGGCCTATGACCAGTGTATCAAGGCCAGCCACGCCTTCAACCTGCTGGATGCCCGCGGCGTGATTTCGGTCACCGAACGCCAGAGCTACATTCTGCGGGTGCGCGAACTCGCCAAGGCCTGCGGCGCGGCCTTCCTGGAGACCGAAGCGGGCGGCGTCGGTTATCACAATCAGGCTGCTGAATAACTCTCCACGGGTTCTTCTCCCGTCGGCGCCAAATTGTGTTTCAGGGCACAGAATGGCGTTTGATACCGCACTGAAACAATTGAGACGGTCCAGGCGGGATGACAATCCCGCTTCCGGCGGCTAGCTTCCGAAACCTGTTTTTTCGGAGGTTCCCCTGATGGCCTGGTTTATTCTCGCGCTTCTGATCGCGATCAGCGTCTTTGCGATCGTGCTTTACAACGGTCTGGTCAAGAAACGGCAGATGACGGAGGAGGGCTGGAGTGGTATTGATGTCCAGCTGAAGCGGCGGGCCAACCTGATCCCCAACCTGGTCGAGACGGTCAAGGGCTACACCTCCCACGAAAACGAGACGCTGAAATCCGTAACGGAGCTGAGAGCCCAGGTCAGCGCCATGCCCAAGGAAGACGTGGCGGGCAGGGCCCAGGCCGAAGGCGCGTTGTCGCAGGCGCTGGGCCGGCTGTTCGCGGTCGCCGAAGCCTATCCGGACCTGAAAGCCAGCCAGAATTTCTCCGACCTGCACGAGTCTCTCGACGAGATCGAAAACGCCATCCAGATGGCCCGTCGCTATTACAACGGCGCAGTGCGGAACCTGAATGTGGCGGTCGAGAGCTTCCCCTCCAATCTGATCGCCAGCCAGTTCAAATTTGAAAAGGCTGAGTATTTCGAGATCGAGGACGACGCCGACCGGGCCGTGCCGGACGTGAAGTTCTGAGAGGCGCGGATATGACTTTTCATCGCATGTGCCTGGCCATTGTCTCGGTCTGTTTCCTGCTGCTTGCCAATCTGACCGCCCAGGCGGACGAACGGGTTCTCAATTACCTGTCCGACATCGAACTCGGTGCCGATGGCGGTTTGACCGTGACCGAAACCATCACCGTCCGTGTCGAATGGAACCAGATCGAACGGGGCATCTACCGGGACTTTCCGCTGACCGCGAAGGCCGCGAACGGACGGCTCTACCGCGTCGGCTTCGATCTTCTGTCTGTGGAGATGGACGGGGAGCCGGCGCCCCATTTCATCCGCGACAACAACAAGGGCATCCGCATCTATGTCGGCGAGGAGAGCCGCTTCGTTCCGAAGGGCATTCACACCTACACGCTGAAATACCGGACCGATCGCCAGGTCCGCTTTTTCGACACGCATGACGAGCTCTACTGGAACGTAACCGGCAATGACTGGTCGTTTGCCATCGATGAAGTGACCGCCCGGGTGACGTTGCCGGACAGCGTCAGGGCCATCGAATGGACCGCCTATACCGGCGCTTTTGGCGAGACCTACCAGAATTACACCGCAGAAGCGTCCGACGATCGCTCGGAGGTGACGTTTAAAACCACTCAGACGCTCTGGTACAATGAGGGTCTGACAATTGTCGTCACCATGCCGGTTGGCTCGATTGCCCGGCCCGACAGCTCCCAGGCCTTTCAGAACTTTCTTCAGGACTACCGGGCCGACCTGATCGGCGGCGCCGGTGCGTTGATTGTCTTTGTCTTTTACCTGATCGCCTGGCTGAGGGTTGGCCGGGATCCGGCGAAGGGGGGCATCTTTCCGCGCTTCACACCGCCAGCGGACATTTCGCCGGCGCTGGCCAGATACATCGACAAGCGCGGTTTTGGCGATGGCGGCTGGATCGCCCTGTCGGCGGCCTGTCTCAACCTCGCGGTCAAGAACCGGTTGAGCCTCCGCGAGGAGGACGATGACATGACACTGTCCCTGAACATCCGGGGGCGTGATGGCAAGGCGCCGGGCGAGGACCTGCCCAAGGGCGAGGCCGCGCTGGAAAAGTGGCTCGACAAGCGGGGGCATCCGTTGAAATTGAACAAGGCGAACGGCACATCGATCCAGAAACTGGGCAATATTTTCACCGGGGCGATCACCAGCGAGAACCACAATGTCTTCTTTCGGAGCAACTGGCTCATTCTGGTCACGGGTGTCCTGTTGAGCCTGGCAACTCTGGTGGCCTTGTTCCTTCTCGCGCCGCAAGCTCCGAACGAGCAGGAATTCATGATCCTGTTCCTGTTCCTGTCAGTGTTCGCAACGGTGTTCCCCTCTGCCTTCGGGCTGATTTTTCTGCCCGTCAGCAACTACCCCCTCCGCATTGTGATCGTGTTGGCCATCGTCGGGATTGCCCTTTTCGGGGCCGCCCTCCTGGCGGGCCTCGCAACGGGCGGCCTGGACACGCTGCCGGCCGTTCCGGTCGTGGTGATGGTGCTGGTTGGAACCAACCTGCTCGCCATGTCCTTCATGGGCGCACCAACGCTGCTCGGGCGCGAGAAGCTCGATATCATCGAGGGTCTGAAGCTCTATCTGTCGGTTGCCGAAAAGGACCGCTTGAACATGAGCGAGGCGCCGGACATGAGCACCGGCCATTTCGAGGAACTGCTGCCCTATGCGGTGGCGCTGGGCGTTGAAAAGCCCTGGGCCAAGGCGTTTGAAGGCTGGCTGGCGACGGCGGCGGGGGCCGCTGCGGCGGCCAGCTACAATCCGCACTGGTATGCCGGTCGCGATTTCGATGTCCGCCGCATTTCTGACAGCGTCGGTCATACCGCAAGTGCCATGGCCGGTTCCTTCCAGTCTTCTGTGCCCGCGCCATCCTCTTCCAGCTCCGGGTCTTCGGGCGGCGGCTCGTCCGGTGGCGGTGGTGGCGGCGGTGGCGGCGGCGGCTGGTAGTTTCGCTTGCGCTGAAACCGGTCCGGAGCTTCTATAGCACATGGTTTTTGTTCTTTGCTTCGGACGGTTTCAGGGGATTTCATGACCGGTGACGCAGTTTCCTTCAGTGAATTCGTGAGTTTCAACCTGGCGATCCTGGTCTATTTCCTGGGCGTCAGGCTGAACAAGAAGATCCCGTTTCTAAGACACTACAACATTCCCGAACCGGTCTCGGGCGGCTTGTTGGTCGCGCTACTGGCCCTGATCGTCTATCTCGGCTTCGGCAAGGAAATCGGCTTCTCGCTGCAATCGCGGGACTACCTGCTTTACTGCTTTTTCACGGCGATCGGCCTCAACGCCCGCTTCTCCGATCTGGCGAAGGGCGGCAAGCCGCTCTTGATCCTACTGATCCTCACCGTTGGATACATGCTGCTGCAGAATGCGGTCGGTACCGGTGTCGCCGCCGCGCTCGGACTACCGGCCGGGTTCGGCCTGCTCGGCGGCACCATCTCGCTTGTCGGCGGTCATGGCACGGCGATCGCCTGGGGCCCGAAACTGGTCAGCGACTACGGTGTCGTCGGCGCCGTTGAAATCGGTGCGGCGACAGCAACGCTCGGCCTGATCGCCGCCAGCTTGTTGGGCGGGCCCGTCGGCAATTATCTGATCGAACGGCGTGGCGCCAAACCGGATCCGGACGCCCCGGAAGAAGCGCCCATGATCGGCATTGAAAGCGACCGGGAAGCCGACACCAGCGTTACCCATACGGGCCTGATGCGCGCGCTTCTGGTGCTCAACATCGCCATCGCGCTGGGTGTCGGCCTGCAGGAGGCTCTGGTGGCCGGGATCGGTCTTGATCTGCCGGTCTTCGTCTGCTGCCTGTTCTGCGGGATCGTTCTGTCCAACACCGTGCCGGTGATCTTCAAGAAAATGACCTGGCCGGCACGCTCGCAATCCCTGGCGGTTCTGTCGGACCTGGCGCTCGGCATCTTCCTGACCATGTCGCTGATGAGCCTGCAGCTCTGGACGCTTGCGGGCCTGGCCGGTCCAATGCTGCTGATCCTGTTTCTGCAGATTGTCGTGGCCGCGCTGTTCATCATCCTGGCGGTCTTTCCGCTGATGGGGCGCGACTACAATGCCGCCGTACTAGGGGCGGGCTTCGCCGGATTTGCCCTTGGAGCCACACCGACAGCGATTGCCAACATGACGGCGGTCACAAAGCGTTATGGCCCAGCCACCCAGGCATTTCTGATCCTGCCGCTGGTGTCGGCCTTCTTCGTCGACCTGGCCAACGCGGCCATCATCCTGTTGTTCCTGGGAGGCTGAACCGGGCAGAGGGATCTGTCAGGCGGCGTCGGTCTTTTCGGAAAACAGCAGACGCCCATCCACCTGCGACTCGAGCAGCATGGACGCGTCATCGGCGGAAACCGCGGCGGCATAGAGAAAGCCCTGGCCAAAGTGGCAGCCATTGGCATTGAGCGCCTCGTGGACGTCATTCTCTTCGACACCCTCGGCAACGGCGTCGATGTCGAGACCCTTGGACAGAACCAGGATGGCTTCGACAATGGCCGCACATTGTTTGTCGGTGAGCATGCGTTCGGTGAAGGAGCGGTCGATCTTGACCTTGTGGATCGGGAAGTCGCGCAGGTAACTCAGGCTGGAATGGCCGGCACCGAAATCGTCGAGCGCGATCGAGATGCCGAGGTCCGTGAGTTCGGTGAGAATGCGCTTGGCCGCTTCCGGGTTTTTCACCAGCGACGTTTCAGTGATTTCAAGCACCAGGCGGCGCGGTGCGAGGCCGTACTGCTTCAGGATGGCGTCGACCTGTGCCGGCAGCGACGGATCCTGCAGCTGCACCGGCGACAGGTTGAAGGACAGATAGAGATCGTCCGGCCAGGTCATGGCCACCTTGCAGGCATCGGCGAGCAGATGCTGCGTCAGTTCGGAGATGATGCCGCAGTCCTCGGCTATCGGGATGAACTGAAGCGGCGGAACGCTGCCGAAATCGCTGTCGGTCCATCTGGCCAGGGCCTCGAAACCGGCGATCCGGCCGCTGTTCATGTCCAGGATCGGTTGATAATAGGCCTTGACCTCGTGTTCGGAGATCGCGCGGCGCAGACGTTGCTCCAGAAGCGTTCGGTGCAGGATCGAGGCATCCATGTCGACTTCGAAAAAGCGGTAGGTCGACCGACCCGAGGATTTCGCCCGGTAAAGCGCGATGTCCGCCCGGCGCAGGAGTTCGGTAATGGCGTGGCCATCGTGCGGATACATGGCGATGCCAATGCCGGAGCCGATCGAGATTTGCCGGTCGCCGAACTCAAACCGGTCGTTGATCCTCGTGAGCAGGCGCCGCGCAAAGCCGGCGGCTTCCGACTTTTCCTTGAAAATCGGGGAAACCAAAGCGAATTCGTCGCCGCCGAGACGGGCGACGATGCCTTCCTTGCCAAGCGTTTCCGCCAGCCTGTCTGCGAAGCTTCTCAGGAGGTTGTCGCCAAAGGCATGGCCGTAAACATCGTTGATCGGCTTGAAGCCGTCCAGGTCGAGCATCATCACAGCGCGGAAACAGTCCGGTTTCACATCGCGGCTGAGATCGGAAAAAGCCTCCAGTAGGCGCCGGCGATTGGGAAGACCGGTCAGCGGATCGTGCTGCGCCAGGGCCAATGCCTCGTTGTGCGCAGAGGACCGGGCCTTCAATTCCTTGCGCAGGCGCCGGGTTGCCCAGATGCCGTAGGTCAGACCCAGGGCGGCAATGCCCAGCAGTACGCTGGTGAGCAGCTCAAACGGGAGATGGTCATGATCGGCTCCAAAAGTCGGAAACAATTGAAGGGCGGCAAAACTGACAAGTACTATAGCAAGAAGTACAACTATAGATCGTGTCAAATATCGGTTGTTCGCAACTTCCCGCTTTACCACGCGATCAATCCCAATACGCATTACTCTTTTCTGTGGCGGGAGTTTCACATGTATTTCTTGAAGAAGAGTGAAACCGGCCCCAATCCGGTGTCTGAAAACCGGCCGGATCACCTCAAGCCGTGGCGCGATAGGGGGGTGACAAGAGGCCGCCGACTTGGTAACGGACGCGCATTCCATTTGGGTGACGCCCGTCCCACCAAGGCCAAAGGTCAAAAAATCCATGCCCGATCTTCTGCTTGAGCTTTTCAGCGAAGAGATTCCGGCCCGCATGCAGCGCAAGGCGGCCGAAGATCTGAAATCTCTCGTCACCAACGCGTTGGTCGAGGCGGGCTTGCCGTATGAAGGCGCGAAAGCCTTCGCGACACCCCGGCGTCTGGCGCTGCATGTCGCCGGCGTTCCGGCGGGTTCCGCCGCGACGCGTGAAGAGCGTAAGGGACCGCGTGTGGGCGCGCCGGAAAAGGCTGTCGAGGGCTTCCTGCGGGGCGCGGGCCTGGCCTCGATCGACGAGGCCGAGATCCAGTCCGATCCCAAGAAGGGCGAGTTCTATGTCGCCGTGATCGAGAAGCCGGGCCGAACCGCCATCGACATCATTGCCGACTTCATGCCGGGCATCCTGCGCGGCTTTCCCTGGCCGAAATCCATGCGCTGGGGCACCACCAGCACCCGCTGGATACGCCCGCTGCATTCGATTGTCGCCAGCTTCGGTCCCGAAACCGAGGAGCCCGAGGTGGTGCCGTTCGAGTTTGACGGCATCCGTTCCGGCAAGGCGACGCGCGGGCACCGTTTCCTGGCGGACGAGGCCTTCAAAGTGCGCCGCTTCGACGACTACGCCTTGGGCCTTGAAAAGCACAAGGTCGTGCTCGACGCTGACAGGCGCAAGGACATCATCCTGAACGACGCCAAGGATCAGGCGCTGGCACTTGGCCTGGAGCTGGTCGAGGATCCAGGCCTTCTGGAAGAGGTTGCCGGCCTGGTCGAATGGCCGGTGGTGCTGACCGGCAGCTTCGACGAGGATTTCCTCACCATTCCGGACGAGTGCATCCAGTTGACCATCAGGGTCAACCAGAAATGCTTCGTTCTGAAGGACCCGGCCTCCGGGCGCCTTGCCAACCGCTTCGTGCTGATCTCAAACATCATCGCCGAGGACGGCGGCAAGCTGATCGTCGCAGGCAACGAGAAGGTCATCCGCGCGCGTCTGTCCGACGCCCGTTTCTTCTGGGACACGGACCTCAAGACAAAGCTCTCGGACAACCTGCCGAAACTGGACGAGGTCAAGTTCCACGAAAAGCTCGGCAGCGTCGGCGAACGGGTTCAGCGTCTGATCGCCCTTGCCGCCGAACTGGCGCCGATCGTCGGTGCCGACGAGACCAAGGCCAAGCGCGCCGCGGAACTCGCCAAGGCCGATCTTGTTTCGCAGATGGTGTTCGAATTCCCCGAGCTGCAGGGCCTGATGGGCCGCTACTATGCGCAAGCCCAGGGCGAAGATGCATCCGTCGCGACCGCCATCGAGGAGCACTACAAACCCCAGGGCCCGAGCGACAGCGTGCCGACCGATCCGGTCGCCGTTGCCGTTGCGCTCGCCGAAAAGCTCGATCTGCTGGCCGGCTTTTGGGCCATCGACGAAAAGCCGACCGGTTCGAAGGACCCTTATGCGCTGCGCAGGGCCGCGCTTGGCGTGATCCGGATCGTGCTCGAAAACAAACTGCGGATTCGTCTGGGCGATGCACTGCGGTCGGCTCTGGACCTTCAGAAGGCCGAAGCCGTCGATGCCACCGGCATCGTGGCAGACCTGCTGGCGTTCCTTGGCGACCGCCTGAAGGTGCACCTGAAGGACGAGGGCGCGCGTCACGACCTGATCGATGCCGTCTTTGCCCTCGAAGGCCAGGACGATCTGCTCATGGTCGTCAAGCGGGTCGAGGCGCTCGGCGCGTTCATATCTTCCGAAGACGGCGCCAATCTGCTGGCGGGCTACAAGCGCGCGGTCAACATCCTGAAGGCGGAAGAAAAGAAGGACGGCGCGCCGGTCACCGGCAAGCCGCATGCCGATCACCTGCAGGAACAGGCCGAAATCGACCTGGCGGCCGCCATCGACACGGCCCGGGCAGAAGCCGCTGACGCGGTCGGTGCGGAGAATTTCGAAGGCGCTATGGAAGCCTTGTCGAAACTGCGCGCACCGGTCGACCGGTTCTTCGACGACATCCTGGTCAATGCCGAGGACCCGGCCCTTCGTAAGAACCGCCTGCAGCTTCTTGCCGAAATCCGTGACGCGACCCATGTGGTGGCGGATTTCACCAAGGTTGCGGGATAAGCGTATCTAACGCGGATTTTGGTGCCGCAATAACTTGCGGTATCCTGTCAGCAGCAACTGCGCAATCGGACAGGAAGCATGGATTCGAAGTTGGACGATCGACAGCCTCAGCAAAAGCGGCCGGAGGAAACAACGGCCGATACGGCGATCAAGTGCGCACCGGAGGATGATTCCCGCGGGGCGCAACGCAGCATTCGCGAAATGGTGATCGACAACAACACACGCTTCGCCGCGACGATGAAATCGCTCGGAGAATGACGTCTGTCTCTGAGCCCGTGTGGCTGACTTTCGACCAGGTGACTGAAATGATTGAGGTTGTCGCGGAGCTTTATCCGCGGCACCGCGTGGCGCTTGTGCGCCCGAACGACATGGCGGCAGCGCTCGAGCGTCCCATCAACCGCTATCACTATGGCGGTGAAGCAGACGTCTTTTTGCTGGCAAGTGAATTGATTTACGGTGTCGGCAAAGCTCATGCCATGGTGGATGGCAACAAGCGTATTGCCTTCATGTCCGCTTTGATCTTTCTGGAGCTGAACGGCATTCGTCTTAACGAGCCTGCTGCCGAATTCTTTGCCGTCTACATCAAGGCATTGATGGCAGACCGCATCAACTTGCACATGCTCGCCTGTGTGTTCGCTGCATTTGCGGAAACGAACATCTGAGTTTCGACAAACTCCACCCCTGGTCTGGACCTCCATTGGAGGGAGACCAGGCCAGGGGTGTTCTATCAAGGCCGCAGACGTTCTTCAGTCGTAAGCTTTACTCCGCCGCTTCCTGCGCCAGGCGCGGCACCGGTTTTTCCTGGATCGGCCAATGGATGACCGCCGCGGCGATGCCCAGAACAATGCCGAGCCACCAGATGGCGTCATAGGAGCCGGTCTGGTCATAGAGCCGTCCGCCGAGCCAGACGCCGAGAAAGGCGCCGATCTGGTGCGACAGGAAGACGAAGCCGAACAGGGTGGCCATATAGCGCGGGCCGAACATCACGGCGACAAGGCCCGAGGTCGGCGGCACGGTCGACAGCCACAGAAGGCCCATCACGCCGGAGAAGATCAGGACGGAGGCGGGCGTGATCGGCAGCATGATGAAAACGAAGATTGCGGCTGCCCGGCCGATATAGATCAGCGAAAGGAAGATCGGTTTCGAATAGCGCCCGCCGATATAGCCGGAGGCAAGAGAACCGACCACGTTGCACAGGCCGATCAGGGCGATCGCCCAGCCGCCCCAGCGCGGATCGAGGCCGACATCGGCAATGAAGGGCGGCAGGTGCACGGTGATGAAGGCAACGTGAAAGCCGCAGACGAAGAAGCCGATGGTCAGCAGGATGAAGCCCCTGGTGCCGAAGGCTTCAGACATGGCGGCCATCAGGTTCTGGTCGTTGGCCGGGTTGCTGTCCTTCGGAGCTTCCGACTTGCCCCTGAGCGCGATGGCCAGAAGCGGGACCAGCGCGACCAGGCCGGTGAAGACGATCAGCGTGTCCTGCCAGCCGATATGTTCGATCAAGGTGGCGCCGAGCGGGGCAAACAGGAACTGGCCGAGCGAGCCCGAGGCGGTGCCGATGCCGAAGGCGAGCGAACGCTGTGCCGGGGTGACGGTCCGCCCGAAAGCGGCCAAGACCAGCGAGAACGACGAAAACGCGATGCCGATGCCGATCAGCACACCGGCGGAAACATGCAGTGCGACGGCGCTATCTGCGCCGATCATCAGGATCAGACCGATGCCGTAGAGCAGGGCGCCGAAGGTCATCGCCTTCCAGGTGCCGAAACGGTCGGCGACCATGCCGGCAACCGGCTGGGCGATGCCCCACATCAGGTTCTGGATGGCCAGCGCCAACGCGAAAATTTCCCGGCTCCAGTCCCGCGCTTCGGTCATGGGCTGGAAGAACAGACCCATGGCGGAACGCGGCCCGAAGGAGATCAGGGCGACAAGACAGCCGCAGGCGATCACCAGCGGAATATTCGGGCCGGAACGGCCGGCGGCAGAGGCAGTGGTCATCAGCAAACTTTCATCGTGAAATTACGATCAGAATAGGCTGAAAGCGGGTTTCGGCAAAATGCGTAATTTTGATGAGTGGATCAATAACTGGAATGGGATTGCAGCTGGTGTAGTCTTCAACCGGCAGAGGCGAGACCTGAACGGCACCACTGTGCATGGCAAAATGCTTTTCGAAGGGGGAGATCATGAAACGCGAGGACGAACAGGTAGAAGTCGGTGACACCACGGACCTATTTATCGCGGTGAAAGACGCCTGGGCCAGGCGCAAGCGGCTGGCCGAAGCGCGGCTTTCCTTCGCGGCCGCGATGGAAAGCTATGCTGTGGGGGATCCGGTTGTTGGATTGGGTCTGTTACTTGAAGCGCTGGAGACGTGCGAGACCGCGGCGCGGCCCGTCGATCTGTCCGACCCGGGTGCGCGAGACCTCGTGAGAGGGGAGCAGCTGGAGGCTCAGAGCCTTTGCAACACTCTTGTGAGTGTGTTGCCGCTGTTCCAACCCAAACTGCTTCTTCAGGTTGCCAAGAACGAGTTTGCCAAGGACTTTAAATTTAAGAAGGGTGGTTCGTTCAAGGGCAAGAGGGCCCAGAAACCGACAAGCATTGACGATGGCAACGAGATGGAATGGCGGTTTTATGTCGACAAGGCTGTCGCCTGTAAAAAGCTTTGCCTGATCTCGGTGTTTCACTTCAAGGGCAAGGACAAGAAGATCGTCATACCGGCCAAGAACGGTTTCTCAAAAAGCTATCTGGACGCCAATACCATGCCCAAACATGAAAACACGCTTCCCCATGGCGGCGAGGATGTGAATGGCTACGGTGTCGACACGCCGTTCTATGATCCATTCTTCGAGCAGCCAGTGAAGTGCCCCTGCTACTTGGGCAGCTACCGGATCAACGAGAAGGGCAAAAGGGACGACAAGGCCAAAAAGCATATTGGCGGCAGCGATCCCGCAAACGCCCAAAGAACCGGTTTTGTCGAATATTTTGAAACGGCGATCATCTGCCTGGATAAAAAGCCCTATGTCGTTCTCAACTCCATGAAATGGCGAACGGACGGCAAGAAGGCCGAATTTCTGGACAAGTTTGGGAACCCGACGAAAACGGGCAAGGTTCAGGACCTCGGAGACGTGAGTGATGCCTTCAAGCGTGCACTGCTGGGCTGGATCAAGCGGGCGAAAAAAGAGCACGGCATCAAGGATATTGACTGCGGCAAACTGTTCAAATGATGCGGATGTCGTTTCCGCAGGCGTTTACGGACAAAGTTAGACGGCTATGATCCGGGGAGGCGAGTGTCGTGTAAGCGTTTGAAAAAAATTGGATTTTCGAAAAGTGGCTGTTGGCGGCGGAAAAGAGTGGATTTCCCATCCGGCAGCGCCTATATAAACTCCGAAAGAGCAAAAGCAGGGCCTGAGCGCCCGTTTTCTTTTGTTACTAATATGCTCAAGTTGAGTATAATGGGTAAGCAGGCAGCAGCGGCCAAGCCGGGCTGTCCAAAAAATGGAGGTCGCCATGACCATTGCCCAGACGAAGACACCGGTTGGCGAACCGATCGCAACCGGCCCGACGGCCTTGGACCGCTACGGCAAGCTTCAGCCTCCGGACCTGCGCTATACGCCGCAGGTTGCCGAGGCGACCGCGCCGATCTTCGAAAAGGTCAAGCACATCATCCCGGCCATCGAATGGCCGGCGCTGGCGCCGACCATCCACGCCATCAACCAGCTGAAGAAACAGCGCAACGCCGTCATTCTGGCCCATAACTACATGACGCCGGACATCTATCACGGTGTGGCCGATATTGTTGGCGACAGCCTGCAGCTGGCCATCGAGGCGACCCGCACCGATGCCGAGGTGATCGTGCAGTGCGGCGTGCATTTCATGGCAGAAACCTCGAAGATCCTGAGCCCGGAAAAGACGGTGCTGATCCCGGACATGCGGGCAGGCTGCTCGCTGGCCGAATCCATCACCGGCGCCGACGTGCGCGCCCTGCGCGAACGCAATCCGGGCATCCCGATCATCACCTATGTCAACACCTCCGCTGATGTGAAGGCGGAATGCGACATCTGCTGCACGTCCTCCAACGCGCTGCAGGTGGTCGAAAGCTTCGGCGTCGACAAGGTGTTCCTGATCCCGGACAAGTATCTGGCCGCCAATGTCGGCAACAAGACCGATGTCGAAGTGCTGATCTGGGACGGCGCCTGCGAGGTGCATGAACGTTTCACGGCGGAAGAACTGCGCGACTACCGCAAGATCGAACCGGATGTGAAGATCATCGCCCATCCGGAATGCCCGCCGGAAGTGGTCGCCGAAGCCGATTTCGCCGGGTCCACCGCGCACATGATCGACTGGGTGAAGACCAGAAAGCCGGAAAAGGTGATGATGGTCACCGAGTGCTCCATGGCCGACAACGTCGCCAGCGAGACGCCGGGCGTCAACTACATCCGTCCATGCAACCTGTGCCCGCACATGAAGCGGATCACGCTGACCAAGATCCTCGACAGTCTTCTGGAGATGAAAGAGGAAGTGGTTGTTGATCCGGCGGTCGCCGACAAGGCCCGCACCGCGGTCGAGCGGATGATCAACTTGAAAATCTGACCGGCTTCGGTCTAAACCGCATCATGCATTGTCTTCCGCGCCAGAACATCATGTCCGGTGCGGAAGCCCTTTGGGCAAAGCCCGTTCAGTTCCAGGATGTTCCCCATGGCCGTGTCGGTTGAGGATTTTGCGCCTGCCTATCTTGGCAAGGATGTCGATGACGTCGTCATTCTGGGAGGGGGCCTTGCCGGCCTGTTCTGCGCGCTGAAGCTCAGTCCCCGGCCGGTGACCGTGATCACCAATGCGCCGATCGGGCAGGGGGCGTCTTCCGCCTGGGCCCAGGGCGGCATTGCCGCGGCGATTTCCGAAAACGATTCCGTTGAAAAGCATCGCGACGACACGCTGGCCGCCGGTTGCGGCATCTGCGAGGAAAAGATCGTCGAACAGATGACCCGCGAGGGCAGCGACCGGGTGCACGATCTCCTGTCCTACGGCGTTCCCTTCGACCAGGACCTGGAAGGCCGGCTGAAATTCTCCCGCGAGGCGGCTCATTCCCAGAGCCGGGTGGTGCGCGTGCGCGGTGACATGGCGGGCCGGGCCATCATGGACGCGCTGATCGCGGCCGTGCGCAGGACCCCTTCGATTCGCATTCTGGAAGGCTATCTCGGCGAAAGCTTCCTCGGCGAAGGCCGTTATGTCACCGGGGTACTGGCACGCAAACGCGGTGGCCTCGAACGTCTGGCCTTCCCGGCCAAGGCGGTGGTGCTTGCGTCCGGCGGTGTCGGCCATCTCTTCAACCTGACCACCAATCCGCACGAGGCCAACGGCCATGGCCTCGCCATGGCAGCCCGCGCGGGTGCGGTCATAGCCGATGCCGAATTCGTGCAGTTCCACCCGACCGCCCTTGACCTTGGCCGGGACCCGGCGCCCCTGGCGACCGAGGCCCTGCGCGGTGAAGGCGCGACGCTCGTCAACAGCGCAGGCGAACGTTTCATGGAAAAGGTGCATCCGGATCTGGAACTGGCGCCGCGCGATATCGTCGCCCGGGCGATCCACAACGAGATCTCGGCAGGCCGTGGCGCGTTCCTGGATTGCCGCACTGCGATCGGCGCGCGCTTCAAAGATGATTTTCCAACGGTGTTTGCGGCGGCCGAAGCCGCGGGACTGGACCCGGCCAAGGACCTCCTTCCGGTCGCGCCGGCCGAGCATTACCACATGGGCGGCGTCCTGACCGATGCCAATGGCCGCACGTCGCTGGACGGTCTTTGGGCGGCGGGCGAGGTCGCCTCCACAGGCGCGCATGGCGCCAACCGGCTGGCATCGAACTCGCTGCTGGAGGCGGTTGTTTTTGCCGCCCGCATCGCCGAGGACATCCAGGGCCTGATGCCGACGCCCCGCAGCGCCTATTGGAACGAGATGGACGACGAGCCGGGCCTGCCGAGCCAGCGCAATGTGGAAGAACGCGACGGCATCACCGTTTTGCGCGAGACATTGGCGAAGAATGTCGGCGTGCTCCGCGATGAGGCGGGCCTGAAGACCGCGCTTGCCGACATTGCCCGGGTCGAGAAGGTCTGCGTGCGCCAGTCAATCAAGAACATGATGGTGACCGGCAAAATCATCGCGGCGGCGGCGCTCAAGCGCCAGGAAAGCCGGGGCGGTCATTTCCGCAATGATTTCCCGGACGAAAATCCCGCGATGGCGACCCGCTCCTACACCACCTTGAAAGAGGTTCAGGCGATCACCGCCGAGGCTCTCGAAACCGCTTGAGGATGAACGCATGACCCGCATGCATCTGCCGGAACTGCCGCGCCTGATGGTCGACGAGGCTGTCAAGGCCGCGCTTCTGGAGGATTGGGGCCGGGCGGGCGACGTCACCAGCCAGGCGACCCTTCCGGCGTCCGCGCAGGCGAGCGCGGTCATCGCGGCACGCAAGCCGGGCGTGCTGGCTGGCCTGGCCTTGGCCGAAAGCGCTTTTCGCCAGACCGATACAGGCCTCTCCTTCGAAGCGGTTCTTCAGGACGGCACACGCCTTGCGCCCAAGGATGTGGTTGCCCGGATCAAGGGTCCGGCGCGGGCTCTTTTGGCTGCCGAGCGCGTGGCACTCAACTATCTGGGGCATCTCTCCGGCATTGCCACGGCGACGGCTTCATTTGCCGACCGGATCGCCCACACCAAGGCGGACATTGTCTGCACACGCAAGACGACGCCGGGCCTGCGTGCCTTTGAGAAATACGCAGTCAAATGCGGCGGCGGTTCAAACCATCGCTTCGGTCTCGACGATGCCATCCTGATCAAGGACAACCACATCGCGGTCGCCGGCGGCGTGACCCAGGCAATCGATGCGGCCAAGGCCTTCGCCGGCCATCTGGTCAAGATCGAGGTAGAAGTCGACACGCTGGAACAGCTGGAAGAGGCGCTTGCGGCCGGGCCGGACGTGGTCATGCTCGACAACATGCCGCCGGAAACCTTGAAAAAGGCCGTTGCCATCGCGGGCGGCAAGGTTCTGCTGGAAGCGTCCGGCGGCATCGAGCTCGACACGGTCAGGGCGGTCGCCGAAGCCGGGGTCGATCTTATTTCGTCCGGCTGGATCACCCACTCGGCGCCTGTACTGGATCTCGGCCTCGATATCGAGATCGGCTGAACCGTCTCTTCATTTCCACAACGACGACCGCCACATAAAAAACGTCATCCTGAGGAAGCGCTTTAGCGCTGTCTCGAAGGATGGGCTACTTGCTCTGGAGCTTGCAGCGGATCCTTCGAGACGGACCTGGCGGTCCTCCTCAGGATGACGGAAATGTTTGTGGAGAGGTTGCTTGGCTGTTATTCAGCCCGCAGCCAGATACACACCGCCAAGCGCTGTCACGACGCCGAGGGCGCGGATGATGCGGCGAGCCCATTCCGGATCGTTGCGCGTGGCGATGTTGGCACCATGGCCGATCAGGAGACCGGCGGCATGCAGCAGCGCGGTCGCAAGCACGAAACCGCCCGCATAGGCGAATTCGCCAGCCGCGCCGATCTCGCCGCCATGGGCGTGGCCATGGCAGAGGCCGAAGGCGGCGACCAGGGCCGCGGACAGGCCGAGCGGCAGGCGCAGGGCCAGGGCCACGACCGTGCCAAGCACGACCACCGACGCCAGAATGAGCGGCTCGACATAAGGCAGGGGCATGCCGGCAAGCGACAGGGCAAACCCGGCGATCATCGCGCCGACAAAGGCGGTCGGCAGCGCCCAGATCGCCCGCCCGCCGAGAAGGGCAGCCCAGAGGCCAACAGCGATCATCGCCAGCACATGGTCGGTGCCAAACAGCGGATGGCTAAAGCCGGCGGCAAATGAACCGTGCTCGGCCGGGTCAAGATGGGCGAATGCAGGAGAGGCGGTCAGGGCAAAGACGGCGGCCGCGAGGGCGAAACGGAAAATCATGAAACGATCCTTTGGTTGGTCACTCCGGTGCCCCGGGTTGGGTCACACCGATCATGAGAGTCTTTTAGGACACCGCAGACCTATCACCGATTCTGGATCCCTGTAAATTCTGGCTATGAAAGACCCATGCGACGGTCTTCGATGTCGCAGACAGGCCACTCGGTGTGACATTGCGTTCCATCGACCCGCTTCAAACGGCGTAGACTTCCTGAAGGACCTGCAAATAGGGAATTTGACGACACAAGCAGGGCATGGACGAAAGAGGCGTTTTTGGGAACGGGGACGGAGCGCGCGACACAGGATGCTGCCTGGCAAAAAGGAAAGTCGGGTCAGGAAACGGTCGAGATCTGTTTTCTGCTCCTGAACAACTTTTCGCTTCTCTCCTTCGCTTCCGCGATCGAGCCGCTGCGCATTGCCAACAAGGTGCTCAAACGCAAGGCCTATATCTACAGCTGCCAGACACTGGATGGCCGGGACGCCATTGCCAGCAATGGCGGCATGGTGCGCGCCGACGGGGCGTTTGACGGCGCGCGCCGGCCCGATCTGCTGGCGGTCTGCAGCAGCGACGATGTCGAGCAGATCACCCTGACCGGAGCCGAGAAGGCGTTGATCCGCCAGGTTGCCAAACGGGCCGGCAGTGTCGCCGGCATCTGTACAGGGGCTTATGTCCTGGCCGGTCTCGGCATGCTCGACAATCGCAATTGCACCATCCACTGGGAATACGCCGATCTCTTCAGGGAGCTCTATCCGAATGCCAATCTGGTCGACAGTCTCATCCAGACCGACGGCAAGCTGTTGACCTGCGCCGGCGGCACGGCAGCGCTTGATCTGATGATCGGCTTCATTGCCCAGGTTCATGGCGGCGCGGTCGCCTGCGATGTCGCCGAAATCGCCCTGCATCACGACCGGCGCACCGGCAGCGAACGGCAGCACACGCTCATGCGCGACGATCTCGACATGGTTCCGCACCGGGTGCGGACGTCGATCGCGCTGATGACCGAGCATGTTAGCGATCCGCTGTCTTTGCAGCAGATTGCCGACCTTCTGGACGTCAGTCCGCGGCAGTTGCAGCGTGATTTCCAGAAATACCTAAACTGCTCGCCGCAGGAATATTACAGCAAGATCCGCATCGACATTGCCCGCCAGCTTGTCTGCCGCACCTCCATGCGCATGATCGACATCGCGGTCGCCTGTGGTTTTGCCAGCGCGTCGCATTTTTCCAACCGGTATCGCGCGGCCCATGGCAACAGCCCGGCCTTCGACCGGCAGACCACGGGACGGTCCAGGGGAAACAGATCGTAGGCGAAGGCACCAGCCGCGCGGCTGTGCAAAGACGGTGCTTATATCTTGACTATAATACTCATGTTAAATAGGGTTCGGTCACCCAGAAGCACCCAGCTTCTGTGCCAGATCAGGAGAACCCTATGTCCGTCATGACCATGACCAGGGGTTTCTGCCTTGCCATCGCAGCCAGCGCTTGTCTCGCGTCAGCCCCGTCCGCACTTGCAGAAACGATTACCGTAACCGACCTTGCCGGCCGGACCGTCGAGGTTGAGAAAGACCCGTCCGCCATCGTGCTCGGCGAAGGCCGGATGATATATTCCCTTGCGCTTCTGGACCGAGACAACCCGTTCGAGCGGGTCGTCGGCTGGAAGGACGACATGATCCTTTACGATCCGGATGCCTGGCGCAAATACGAGGAAAAATTCCCCGAGGCCAAGGACATCCAGCGCCTCGGCAGCCCCTATTCCGACGAGTGGAACCTCGAGGCCGTCATTTCCTCAGGCACCGAAGTCGTCTTCATGAACCTGGGCAATCTCCTGAAGGCACAGGAAAGCGGCATCATCGACAAGCTGGAGGCGGCGGGCGTCGCGACGGTCTTCGTCGATTTCCGCCAGGACCCGACCCAGAACACGGTGCCGTCCATCCAGCTGCTCGGCCGCATCCTGGACGAGCGCGACAAAGCGGACGCCTTCACCGATTACTACACCGCGCAGATGAAGCGGATCTATGCGGCGGTCGACAAGATCCCGGTGGAAGATCGCCCGGTGGTCTTTATCGAGCGGGCGGCCGGCTACAATCCGAACAAGTGCTGCGGCACCTTCGGGTCTGCCAATCTGGGCCGGCTTGTCGAGCTGGCCGGCGGCCGCAACTGGGGTTCGCAGAAATTCCCGGGTTTTGGCGGCAATGTCAGTCTGGAAGCGGTCTTCGCCGACGATCCTGCGGTGATCATCGGCACCGGCGCCAACTGGGCCGAAGCCAACCCGGAAACGACGGCGGTTCTGTTTGGCTATGAAGCCGCGGAAGACGCGGTCCAGGAGCGTCTGGCGGCCCTTGCCGAACGCGAAGGCTGGCCCGAGCTGCAGGCGGTGAAATCCGGCCGCTTCCACAGCATCTACCATCAGTTCTACAACAGCCCGTACCATTTCGTTGCCATGCAGGCCTTTGCCAAATGGCTGCACCCGGAGCTGTTTGAGGATCTCGAGCCGGAGGCGACCATGGTGGAGCTGCATGAGCGCTTCCTGCCGATCGACTATTCCGGTGTCTTCTGGGCGAGCCTGAACAAGGGTAGCTGACCCGCTGGAAAAAGCGCGGTCCGGCATCCGGGCCGCGCGGTCTTTCCTGTTTCCGATTGGTTTATCTATGAGTGAGTTGACCGCGGGCACGCTCCAGTCCGGTTACGCCAGCCGAACCCTGCGCCGCCTGACCCTGCTTGTTTGCGCAAGTTGTCTGCTGCTGCTGAGCTTTGTCGTCGATTGCGCGACGGGACCGGGCGGCTATTCGCTGCAGACCGTGGCGCAAGTCCTGGCCGACCCGTTTGTCCATGGCGCCCGGTTGAAAGTCATTGTCTGGGACTACCGCATCCCGGTCGCGCTGACGGCCGTTCTCGTCGGTGCCATGCTGGCCACCGCCGGGGCGCAAATGCAGACCATTCTCAACAACCCGCTGGCCGAACCGTTTACGCTTGGCGTCTCGGCGGCCGCCAGTTTCGGCGCCGCGCTGGCGATCGTTCTCGGCATTTCGATCATCCCGGCCGTAGGCGGTCTGCTGGTAACCCTGAATTCCTTTCTGTTCGCGCTCGGCACCTGCGCAATCATTCTGCTTGCGACGCGGCTGAAGGGTGTCGGCTCGGAAACGATGATCCTGTTCGGCATCGCGATCTTCTTCACCTTCTCCGCGCTTCTGTCGCTGATGCAATATATGGCGAGCGAGGACCAGCTCGCCCGGATCGTCTTCTGGATGATGGGCTCGCTCAGCCGCGCCAGCTGGGAGAAGATCGGTCTGGGCGCGGCGCTCCTCTGCCTTGCCATCCCCTTCGGCCTGATGCGCACCTGGTCGATGACGGCCCTGCGCATGGGTGAGGCAACAGCTGAAAGCATGGGTGTCGACGTCGCCCGGCTGCGCATCGAGATGCTGATTTCCATTTCCCTGCTTGCCGCGACGGCCGTTTCCTTCGTCGGCGCTGTCGGGTTTGTCGGACTGGTCGGCCCGCATATCGCCCGGCTTCTGGTCGGCGAGGACCAGCGCTTCTTCCTGCCGCTGTCGGCGCTCGTGGGCGCCCTTGTTCTGTCGCTGACCTCGATCATCTCCAAATCGATCACACCGGGCGTCATCTACCCGATCGGCATCATCACTGCCCTGATCGGCGTGCCGGTGTTCATTTCGATCATCCTGACGACACGGCGGGAGAAGCTGTCATGACGCTCGATATCCAGGACCTCACCGCCGGCTATGGCCGCAAGGCGATCTTGCGGAATATTTCCGTTCCGGCGATTGAGCCAGGCTCCTTTGTCGGCGTGATCGGCCCGAACGCCGCCGGCAAGTCGACCCTGTTCAAGACCATCGCCGGTTTGATCAGACCGCTCGCTGGCGAGGTGAGGTTGGGCGACCGTTCACTCGCTCATCTCTCTCGGCGGGACCGGGCGCGGGCAATTGCCTACATGCCCCAGGCCTATGGTTGCAACGCGCTCCTGACCGTTTTCGAAAGCGTTCTGCTGGCGCTGAAACAGACATCGGGCTGGCGGGTCCGGGAAGACAATCTCACCCAGGTGTCGGCGACGCTCGCGTCTCTGCGTCTGTCCCATCTCGCTGACCGGGGCATTTCGGACCTTTCCGGCGGTCAGGCCCAGATGGTGGCGGTCGCCCAGACCCTGGTGCGCGCACCGCGCATGGTGCTGCTCGACGAGCCGACCAGCGCGCTTGATCTGCATCATCAGCTGTCCATTCTTGGTTCGATCCGAAGCCAGATGAAGGCGCGCGGCACCATCGTCATGGCCGCGCTGCACGATCTCAACCTTGCCGCCAAATTCTGCGACCGGTTGGTCCTGATCAACCAGGGCCGGATCCTGGCCGACGGCAGGCCCGAAGAGGTGCTCGGACTTGACGCCATCGGTGAAACCTACCGCGTGACGACAACCCTGGAAACGACCCGGCGCGGGTCCTTTTTTGTCGACGCCACACTGGACCACCACCCATGACACTCAATATTGCCGGAGCGGCTCAGCCCGCGTCCAACTTTTCACTCAAGGACGAGATTTGCGACTACTGGTCCGGACGGGCCGCCACTTTTGATCAATCCGCCTCTCACAGGATCGAGGACCGCCACGGCCTGCCCGAATGGCAACGCCTGGTCCGGTCCGCCTGCGCGCTGCGGCCGGGAGGGGACCTGACAGGCTGGCAGGTGCTCGATATCGCCTGCGGCACAGGTGAAATCAGCCGCGTTCTGACCAGCTTGGGGGCCAGTGTCACGGGGCTGGATTTCTCGGAGACCATGCTTGGGCTCGCCCGGGAAAAACTGGCGGGCCGGGACTGGCGGCCGGTCCTGAGCGATGCGGAGGCCATGATCCAGATCGACGACAGCCGCTTTGATTTTGCGATCACGCGTCATCTCGCCTGGACCCTGACCAATCCGCAGTCCGCCTACAGCGAATGGTTTCGCGTGCTCAAGCCCGGTGGCCGCCTTCTTGTTGTTGACGGCAATTTCCGGGCTCCCAGGTCCCTGTACCAGCGTTTCAGAAACTGGCTCGCGGACCGGCTGGCCGGCGCGCAAGCAAAGCAGGGAGACAGGGTGCGCCATGAGGCCATCTTGAACGCGCTGCCCTATGGCGAGGGTCTCGATGCAGGGCGGCTCGCGCTCGATCTGCAGGCCGCCGGCTTTGACATTGACGGCCAGCTGCCGGTGCGCCCGCTCTATGGCAGGGGCATGCGTGGCCATGGTCTCGCGGACCGCCTGCGCCAGAGCGCAGAGGGCCGGTTCGCGCTGGTGGCGGTCAAACCCGAGGCGTGAAGCCAGGCAGCTTTCTGCCGGCGCCAATTATTCCGCGGCGGGCTTGAGGCTGGCCATCAGATGATGGAATTTTTCGCCTTGAACGGACACATGCTGGCGAATGGCTTCCGCGGCTTTGTCACCGTCGCCCGCCTGGACGGCCGCGACAATGGCCTCGTGCTCGGACATTGACTGCTTCATCCGCCCGCGCACGCGCAGCTGCACCCGCCGGAACGGCTGCAAACGGCGCTGCAGCCTGAGGCATTCCTGTTCCAGAAAACCGTTGCCCGACTGACGGTAAAGGATCGCGTGGAACTGTTCGTTCTCGCGATAGTAGCCATCCGTGTCCTGCGCCTCGACCGCAAGCTTGCAGCGCTCGTTGGCGGCATGGAGATTGGCCAGCGCCTTGTCGGAAATGCGGGAGGCGGCCAGCCGCGCGCTGACAGCCTCCAGCTCGGCCATCACTTCGAACATCTCGATCAGCTCCACTGGTCCGGGCTGGCGCACGAACACGCCTCTGCGCGGGATCTGCTCGACCAGGCCGGATTGGGCAAGCCGTTGAAGCGCTTCGCGAACCGGCGTTCGCGACACGGAAAACCGGCTCGCCAGCTGGACCTCGTCCAGCCTGTCGCCGTCGGCGAACGTGCCGTCGAAAATCAGTCCCTCAAGGTCATCCGCAATGCGGTCGGAGCGTTTTCTTTCCATGTTTCGGCTTTAGCACACGGGTATTTTGCGCGCAATATTTTCATTCTTGTATACAAAAATGCTTGACAGAAAAACATAACCTGAGGGTAAGATCAGGCTCCGGCCCCTTGCCGGGCTTTCCAGGGAGGAAATAATGAACATCAAACAATCCGTTTCCGCTGCCGCGGCGCTGCTGCTGGCCGGCACGATGACCGCGGGCGCCACCGAACTGCGCCTGTCGCACCAATGGTCCACCGGCGATGTCCGCCACAAGGTTGCTCAGATCGTCGCAGACGAAGTTGCTGCCGCCGATGTCGATCTCGACATCAAGATCTTTCCCTCAAAATCCTTGTTGAAGCCGCGAGAGCAATACAAGCCGCTGACCCGTGGTCTGCTGGACATGACCGTGTTGCCGCTCAGCTATGCCGGCGGTCAGCAGCCGGCCTACAATCTGACGCTGATGCCGGGCCTGGTGAAGAACCACGACCACGCCGCCCGCATGAACGAGAGCCCGTTCATGGAAGCCATTGAGGAAATCATGGCTGGCGACGACGTCATGGTGCTGGTGCACGGTTATCTGGCCGGCGGTTTTGCCGGCAAGAACAAGTGCATCACCTCGCCGGACGACATGGAAGGTCTACAGACCCGTGCTGCTGGCAAGGCATTCGAGCAGATGCTGGCCGGAGCAGGGGCCTCCATCGCCTCGATGGCGTCGTCCGAAATCTACAACGCAATGCAGTCCGGCGTGCTGGATGCCGCCAACACGTCGTCTTCGTCCTTCGTCAGCTACCGTATCTACGAGCAGGTCTCGTGCTATACGCCCGCCGGCGAATACGCGCTCTGGTTCATGTACCAGCCGCTCCTGATGAACAAGACCGCCTTCGAAGGCCTGAACGAGGCGCAGCAGAAGGCCCTGCTGGCTGGAGCCGCCAAGGCCGAGGCCTACTATCTGGAAGAAGCCAAGAAGGAAGATGCGGCCTCCGCCGAAGTCTTCCGTGAGAACGGTGTCGAGATCGCCGAAATGAGCGCCGCGGACTTTGACGCCTGGCGGGCATTGGCCAAGGAAACCTCCTACAAGGCGTTTGTCGAGGAAACGCCGGACGGTCAGAAACTGCTCGATCTGGCACTGTCGGTCGAGTGACAATCTGAGACCGGGGTGGCGCAGCGCCACCCCGATTTTCTTTCCCAGGTTTTCCAAGGAGTGACCCATGGCGGGCCACAGTTCGGCTGCCGTTGCGCATGCCGGTAACAATCCCTTTTTGCGCATCGTCGCAGCGATCTCCACGGTGGCGGGCTGGTGCGCCGCAGCCATGATCGTCATCGCGGTTGCGATCACCTGCCAGATGATTTTCGTCCGGTTTGTCTTGAATGAATCCACCATCTGGCAGACCGAGGCAGTGATCTATCTGGTCATCGCGGCAACGCTGGTCGGCTTGCCTTACGTGCAACGCCTGCGCGGCCATGTGAATGTCGACCTCTTTCCCCTGTCGCTGCCGCCGCGCGCCCGCTGGCTCCTGGCCGTCGTCACCCTGTCGGCCTCAATCGCGATCATCGCGGTGATGCTCTATTACGGCTACGAATACTGGCATTTCGCCTTTTCGCGCGGCTGGACCTCCGACACGGTCTGGGGCGTTCGGCTCTGGATCCCCTATCTGTCGATCCCTGTCGGCTTCGGCCTGCTCCTGCTGCAGCTAGTCGCCGATCTGATTGCTGTCCTGATCGGTGTCGACAAACCCTTCGGCCTGGAGGACGCGTAATGGATCCGCTTCTTCTCGGTCTTCTGGTGGCCGTTGCCACCATCCTGGTGCTGTTCTCCGGCGTCTCGGTCGCCATCGGGCTGCTGATTGTCTCAGCCGGCTTCCTGATCATGTTCGATGGCGCCCGCTCCCTGGAGCTGATGCCGGAAATCCTGTTCGGCAAGCTCGACAATTTCGCGCTTCTGTCGATCCCGATGTTTATCATCATGGGCGCCTCGATCGCCTCGACACGCGCGGGCGCGGATCTTTATGAGGCGCTCGAACGCTGGCTGACTCGCGTGCCCGGCGGGCTGGTCGTCTCCAATCTCGGCGCCTGTGCATTGTTCGCGGCCATGTCCGGATCCTCGCCGGCGACCTGCGCCGCCATCGGCAAGATGGGCATTCCCGAAATGCGCAAGCGCGGTTATCCGGACGGGGTCGCCGCCGGCTCGATCGCCGCCGGCGGCACGCTCGGCATCCTGATCCCGCCCTCGGTCACCATGATCGTCTACGGCATCTCGACCGAGACCTCGATCGGGCGGCTGTTCCTGGCGGGCGTCGTTCCGGGCTTCATGCTGATGGGCCTGTTCATGGCCTGGTCGCTTTATTCGACCTGGAAGAGCGGCAATGCCAGCGTGCTCAGCGCGGGCAGCTATACCTGGGCGGAAAAATTCGAGATCCTGCCCCGGGTGCTGCCGTTCCTGGCAATCATCCTGGGCGTGCTTTACGCCATGTATGGCGGCATCGCGACGCCGTCCGAGACGGCGGCGGTCGGTGCTCTCCTCTGCCTCTTGATCGCCATCGTCATCTACAAGCTCTGGAACCCCGCCTCGCTCTGGGTGGTCCTGCGGGACAGCACCAAGGAAAGCGTGATGATCCTGTTCATCATCGCGGCTGCCGGAGTGTTTTCCTACATGCTGTCGTCGCTGTTCATCACCCAGGCAATCGCCGAATGGATCGGCACGCTCGATGTGAACCGATGGGTGCTGATGGCGGCGGTGAATGTATTCCTGCTGATTGCGGGGTTTTTCCTGCCGCCGGTTGCCGTCATCCTGATGGCCGCGCCGATCCTGCTGCCGATCATCACCACGGCCGGTTTCGATCCGATCTGGTTCGCGGTGGTGCTGACCATCAACATGGAAATCGGGCTGATCTCGCCGCCGGTCGGGCTGAACCTCTATGTGATCAACGGCATAGCGCCGGACATTTCCCTGCAGACAATCCTGAAAGGCTCGCTGCCCTTCGTTGCCTGCATGTTCGTGGCAATCCTGCTTCTTTGTCTCTTCCCGGAACTGGCCACCTGGCTGCCGGACTTCGTCATGGGAGAAAGACTGTGATGTTTCTGGCGGACATTCTCAGCACCGTCTTTGAGCGCAGGTACCGCCCCTGGGGCACGGAGAAGCCGGATGACCGGCCCATGGAAACACTGGTCTCCGACCTGATCGGGGCGACCGGCGAGGTGTCCGGGGTCACCATGGCCCGTCAGATCCTGAGCCGCTACGAGGTCATGGTGGACGCGGAGAAACGGGACTTCTTCCGGTTCCTGGCCACCGGTCTGGCCGTGTCGGCATCGGACGTGCGCGCCGCGCTCGAGCTCTATGACAAGGGCCAGTCCAAGGCCAGCTACCGGGCCTTTATGGAAGCGGTGGAACCGCCGCGGCAGGAGCTGATCCGACGCCTCAACCAGGTCCCCGACGCGACACGGCTTCTGGTGCGCATGCGCGAGGATCTGCTGCGCCTCTCCCGGGGGGACGATGCGCTTCAGGCACTCGATCTCGATTTCCGGCACCTGTTTGCCAGCTGGTTTAATCGCGGCTTTCTGGTGCTGCGGCCGATCAACTGGGAAAGCCCGGCGCAGCTTCTTGAAAAGATCATCGCCTATGAGGCCGTGCACGCGATCGACAGCTGGGACGACCTGAGGCGGCGTCTGGAACCGAAAGACCGTCGCTGCTTTGCCTTCCTGCATCCGGTGATGCCGGACGAGCCACTGATCTTTGTCGAGGTCGCCTTGACGAAGGGGATCCCCGGTTCCGTCCAGCACCTTCTGGCGGAAGACCGGTCCGTGATCGAAGGGGAGGCTGCCGATACGGCTGTCTTCTATTCGATCTCCAACTGCCAGGCGGGACTTGCAGGCATTTCCTTCGGCAATTCCCTGATCAAGCAGGTGGCGGCCGATCTCGCGCTCGAATTGCCGGGCCTGAAGACCTTTGTCACCCTGTCGCCGATCCCGGGCCTGACGAAATGGCTCGAGGCCGAAGGCATTGGTTATGACCCGGAAGATGATGAGCGGATGCGCCGGCTCGCCGCCCGTTACCTTATGACCGCCAAACGCAAGGACGGCCTGCCGCTCGACCCGGTTGCCCGGTTCCATCTCGGCAACGGAGCGCTGGTGCACCAGGTCCATGCCGGCGCGGATCTGTCCGCGAAGGGGCAGAAGCAATCGGCCGGCGTGATGGTCAACTATCTCTATGACCTGAAAAAAGTGACGCAGAACCACGAGCGTTTCGCGTCCAGCCGGGACATTGCTGCTTCCCCCGAAATCCGGTCGCTTGCCGCGGCCGTCCCTGAAGACGCTCTTGCCGTGGGAGCCTGACCGATGAGCAACCCCCTTTACGACCAACTTTTCGGCAAACATGCCGGCAAGGACACACCGTTCCTGATTTTCCGGGACGGGACAAGCCTCAGCCACGCCGCCTTCTTGGAGACGTCGGCGCAGATTGCCCATGTGCTGACAGAAGCAGACCTGAAACCGGGTGACCGCCTGGCGGCGCAGGTGCAGAAATCCGCAAGTGCCCTGGCGCTTTATTGCGCCTGTGCCCAGGCTGGCATTGTCTTTCTGCCGCTCAACACAGCCTATACGGTCGACGAACTGAGCTATTTCATCGAGAACAGCGGTGCCAGGATCGTGGTCTGCGACGCCGCCAGCGAATCCTCCCTGGCGCCTGTCGCTGCACGGTTGGGTGCGCGGATCGAGACGTTGAACGCTGATGAAACCGGATCGCTTACCGATCGCGCCAAACAGATGCCGCCGCAGTTCCCGACAGTGGATCGCTCGGAAGACGATCTCGCTGCCTTCCTCTACACATCGGGAACAACGGGCCGTTCCAAGGGCGCGATGCTGACCCAGGCGAACCTGCTTTCCAACTCTGCAACACTGGCGGAGCTGTGGCGGTTTACCGACAGGGATGTGCTGCTGCACGCCCTGCCGATCTTCCACACGCACGGGCTGTTTGTGGCCACCAACGTGTCGCTGATGGCCGGCGGCGCGATGCTGTTCCTGCCGAAATTCGAACAGGATGCCATGATCGAGTTGATGCCGAAGGCAACCGCCATGATGGGCGTGCCGACATTCTACACAAGGCTTCTCTCTGACAACAGGTTCACCGCCGAGCTGACCCGGGGCATGCGCCTCTTCATCTCCGGCAGCGCGCCGCTGCTTGCCGACACGCACAAGGAGTTCGAGGCCCGCACCGGCCACCGGATTCTTGAGCGCTACGGCATGACCGAAACCAACATGAACACCTCCAACCCTTACGACGGCGAGCGCCGGGCCGGGACGGTCGGCTTTCCGCTGCCGGGCGTGGACCTGAAGATCACCGATCCGGAAACGGGGGCAACGCTGCCGGCGGAAACCGTCGGTCAGATCGAGGTGCGTGGACCGAATGTCTTCAAGGGCTATTGGCAGATGCCGGACAAGACCGCGGCGGAACTGCGCGCGGACGGCTTTTTCATCACCGGCGATCTCGGCAAGATCGACGCGGACGGTTATGTCCACATCGTCGGCCGCAACAAGGACCTGATCATCTCCGGCGGCTACAACATCTATCCCAAGGAGATTGAACTGGTTCTGGACGCCCTGCCGGGTGTCCGGGAAAGTGCCGTGATCGGCGTGCCGCATGCGGATTTCGGCGAGACCGTGCTGGGGCTCGTTGTGCCGGACGCGCCGACAGCACCGGATCTGGACAGGATTCTGGAAGTCGCCGGGTCCTCACTGGCCCGGTTCAAGCATCCCAGAAAACTCATCCTGATCGACAGCCTGCCGCGCAACACCATGGGTAAGGTCCAGAAGAACATTCTGCGCGAGCAATACAAGGATGTGTTTGAAACGGCGTGAGCCGCAGACTTCCGTGTTGCTGGACGTTCCTGCGGCTGGTTTCGGTTGGCTTGATTTCGGCTCGCGTGTTAGCTCTGGAAAAAGCAATTTCGGAGCAGTGACATGAACGAGCCGCAAGCCGACCAGGGCAAGCCGCAGACATCGGACATCGTCATTCGGTTGACGCGCTATGCGCAGATCCCGATGCTGATCGGTCTTGCCGTCGCGATGGTGCTGTTTCTCATCACATTTTTCATCGACATTTACGACGCGATCCAGACGTTCGAGTTTCTGGACCGCAAGAAGACCATTCTGCTGATCCTCAACCTGCTCGACATGGTGTTCATCGCCAACCTCTTGATCATGGTCGCGACCAACACCTACAACACCTTCCTGCTCAAGAAATCAGTGCACGGGGACGACTATATTCAGCAGGGTGAAAAGGCCTACCGGCGCATGAAACACAGGATCGTGTCGACGATCATCATCATCTCGTCGATCCATGTGCTGAGTGAACTCTTGGAATTTTCGCAGACCTCACCGCTGCAGGTGGCCGCCCTGTTCGGCTTTCACCTGATCCTGCTGGCGACCTACGTGGTCACCAATGTCTTCCGGACAAACGATTGAACCGGGCGGAAGGCAGATGGATCAGTTCCAGCCGCCGGCATAGGTCTTGTAGAAAATGTGCAGCCCGACCTGGCCACGCTTGGCCATCGCCTTCGCCCACCGCGGATTGACATAGGTCGCGTGGTAATGGGTCGAAGCGTCAACCATCTTGGAATAGCGCTTGCCGTCAAGCACTTCCCTGGCCAGCCGCTGCGCTGTTTTCCAGGCCGCCGGGCTTGAGATCCGGTCCTTGATGCCGTCACAGGCAAAGGAGAACTGGCAGCGGTTGCGCTTGTGCTTGTTCTGGTAGACGACGCCGCAGATCGAGCCCGGATAGGCCGGGTTCTTGACGCGGTTCAGAACCACCTGGGCAACAGCCACCTGGCCCTCTTCGCTTTCGCCGCGCGCCTCAAAATAGATCGCCTCGGCCAGGCAACGCTGCTCCTTCTGGGAGCCGACGGAGAGCGGCAACGGCACCTGGGCCCACCAATGCGGGTTTTCCGGGTCTTCGGGCGGCGGCATGTCCTGCTCGTATTTGGCCGCGCCGAACAGGGCATCGAACGGTTCCTTGGTCTCCTTGACGCTGTTGGGCGCATAAGCGGAAACCAGAGAAAAACTGGCGGCGGCCGCGTTGCGGGCCATCATCACCTTCTGCAGGTCGAGAGGCCCGTCTTCCAGCAAGCCGTCCTGGCCGGCCTTGGCCAGGCGGGAAGTTTCCTTGGCATCGAGCGGCTGAGCCTTGACGAAGGCAACGCGAGGCAGGTCCTCGTGTTTTTTCTCCGTCGAGATCAGGCTGGACATGGCGTAGAGATTGCCGGCGGCACGGTCGACCATCTGACGGTCAGGGGCCATGGTGATCAGCCGGTCGGCTTTTGCTGAGACGTTGGTCTCGATCTTGTCGGGCAGCTCGGTCGGCCGGGAGTTGCGGGCGACGTCCTCCAGGCCGGTCACAGGCCGGGCTTCGAAATTCTTGTCCGCGGAGGTCAGTGTCAGGACCGGGGCCACGGTGGGATCGGGCACGGGCGTCGAGCCGAGCGCCAGTTTGGGTGTCAATTTCGTGGTGTAATTGGCGGGCTCAAGCGACATCATCCAGCGCGGCGTCTCGTGCGAGCGCGCATTGATGAGGGCGACAATATCCTGATTGCCAATTGTGCCGCCGAGGCCGAGCCAGGCGAGGGGACAGGCAACAAGAACGTATTTGAGCCGGCGCATGCGCGCGCGGACCGGGCCGTATTCCTGAGTCACTTTTGAAGAAAACCGCTTCCTGTTGCGGGACTTAGGGCCAGACATACGCAGCCAACTCCAACTCGGTACACATCTTCCCAGGAACGCGGGAAGATCAGAGTGAACGCCGTGTAAACGGCAACACCGGAATTGAAGATGTGCGCTTAACCTTGAAAGAGCGTTAATAAGAAAGGAAATCGCGGAAAAACCTGCCGCAACCGGCTTCAATTACGGCACTTATGGTTAATTATACGAAGAAGTTACAAGGGGAATGGTGTCAGCGGCCGCCGACCCTGAGGCCCGGCGCCGGCCGTTCGCTCATCAGCTGGTGACGGAATCGGAACAGGGCCGCCGGGCGTCCGCCGGTGGCGGTGGAGGTCGCGCCGGTCGGTTCGACCAGATCGGCATTTTCAACCAGTCGGCGGAAATTCTGCTTGTGCAGATGACGACCGGAAATGGCTTCGACGGAGGTCTGCAGCTCCGTCAGCGTGAAGGTCTCCGGCATCAGCTCGAAGATCACCGGCCGGTATTTCAGTTTGCCGCGCAGGCGCGAGATTGCCGTCGCCAGCACCCGGCGATGGTCGAACCGCATCGGAACGCCGAGGGCAGGCAGGCTGTCGCGATTCAGAGCCGCCCGGCGCCCATCCGTCCGGGCCTCGGCGACGAGACCGGCTTCATAAAGAAGTTCATAGCGCTCCAGCGCCCGTTCTTCGTCCCAGGAGGTGGCCTCCGTTCCGAAGGCCAGCCGGATACGCTCCTGGCGGCCGAGGGGACGGGGCGGTTCGCCGGCCTGGGGCGGTTCCTTGGCCCAGCCGTCCAGCGCAGGCAGAAGATCCCTGTCGAGAAGCTCCGGACGGCCGGTGCGCCAATCCTCCCAGGGGAAATAGTCGTACCAGGACCGCCAGGCGGATTTGTGCCGCGCCAGCATGTCCTCCGAATCCGCCGTCTGCCGGGTCAGCGCCAGATAGCCGACGGAGACGACGTGAGGACCTTCGTCTCCCGACACGCGGTGCCGACCCCGGTCTCCAAACGTATAGAGCTGTTCCACGTAACCGAGCCTGAGTGCGGTCTGGTCTTCCACCCAGTCTCTGAGGCCGATTTCAAAGGTGCGGTGCCGGATCGGGTCGAACGGGCCGAAGGGCAGACTGTCAAGTGCGTCGCCGCCGCTGTCATTCACATGCACAATCTGGGGCAAGCCGTCGGCAACGGACACGATGACCGCATTCAACCCGATTTCGATACTGGCTTGCCGGTGCGGCATGAAGGCTCCGTCGGTTAGGCGTCGATCGGCATGATGAAGGGGGTGCCTTCAAAGGCATTGGCACCGCGGCCGATGCCGCGAATGGCGTCGATCATGCGGCCGTCCCGGCCGAGCATCTTGTCAGCCATGGCGACGATCCGGGCATTGGGCGTTGCCGAAGGCGAGCGCTCGCGCAAGAGGGCGGCCAACTTGTATTCATCGGATTGCGGATTGAGGGCGCAAGCGGCGACATAGGCCCCGGCTGTCGAGCGGCTGATGCCGGCCCAGCAGTGGATCACCAGCGGCTCCTGCCGGTCCCAGTCCCGGATGAACGCCAGGAACGCCTCGACATGCTGTTCGCTGGCGGGGGTCATTCCTTCCACCGGAACGACGATGTCGTTGAAGGACAGATTGAGATGCCGTTCGGGTGCGATACCGGCCGGTGTCGGCACGGGCATTTCCGCGTTGATCAAGGTGACCACGGATTTCGCGCCGGTCGCGGCGACCGTTTCGGGCAGTTTGGCGAGGGAACAGACGTGCAGCATGACAGAACCGGTTATTGTATCTGCCAGTAAACTAGGGTTATTCGCCCGAAACGTCACCCGTTTGCGGGGCGGCTTTTCGGTTTGTTCCCAGCTTCGCGCAGCGCCTCGATCACCTCGAAGCGCTCCATGAACTTCTCCTGGGCAATCTTCACCGGCAGCGGCTCCAGGCCGTAACGCAGTTTGCCCTCTTCATCGAGCGGAAAGCCACGCGGTTTTCCGAAGATCTTGCCGGCTTCGTCATCGTCGAAACCGGCGAGTTCGACAGCCTCGAAATAGGCGCAGATGATGTCGGCGCGCTTCGCCAGTTTCTTGACGGTCTGTGGGATTTGCGCCGGCAGGCCGAAGCGGAGATGAATGGCGCCTTGAAGGCGCGCTTCCACACCCTTGTAGGCCTCGCCGATCACCGCCTTGAACGGCGAGATCATGTCGCCGATGACATATTCCGGGGCATCATGCAGCAATACCGCCAGCCGCCAGTGCGGCGGCAGGTCCGGTTTCAGCATCAGCGCGATGTCTTCCACCACAAGAGAGTGTTCGGCGACCGAAAAGGCGTGATTGCCGAAGGTCTGGCCGTTCCAGCGGGCCACACGGGCAAGCCCGTGAGCGATGTCCGAGATCTCGACGTCAAGCGGCGAGGGATCGAGAAGGTTCAGGCGTCTTCCGGACAACATGCGCTGCCAGGCGCGGGGCGGCTGATCGGGACGGGCGGCGGACATCGGGCCTCGGCTCAATTCGCGTTTTCACTCCGCGGTGTCCGGCTCCGGCCAGGAAAAACCCGCCCAATCGGGCAGTTTGACCAGAATCTCCGCGTCACCGCATTCAAGAAGGCTGCCGTTGTCCTTGGCTTGGGCGACCTTGTCAAGGCGAACCAGCGCAAGTCCAAAGGAGCGCTCGGCGATGGTCGCGGAAGACCCAAGCACGCCGACGGATTTGCCGCCGGAGATGATCTCGCTGCCCCTGCCGGGCAGGGCCGATGCGCTCTCAACTTGCAGGAAACGCTTGCGCGCCGTGCCGCGATGCTGAACCCGCGAGACCACTTCCTGGCCGACATAACAGCCCTTGGTGAAGGAGACCCCGCCAAGCTGATCCAGATCGGCATCGTGTGGAAAGATGTCGGAATAGTCGAAGTCCCTCAGGCCTTCCGGCACACCGAGCCGGATCCGGTGGGCATGGTAGGCATCAAGGCCGGCATCCGCGCCGCCGAGGGCCTGCGACAGTGCTGCGACAGACCCGGCCAGGCGCCGGCCGAGCGCGGCCAGACGCGGGTCCTCAACGCTCACCAGCGTATCCGGAACATCGGCACCGCCAGCCCAAACGGCAATCACGCCTGTGTCGTCGCCGAGAAGCTCCAGCTCCACCTTTGCCCGCAGCCGGTAGAAGGTCAGCCGCTTCAGGAACTCCGGCGCGGTTTCGGCGGGCGTGTCCAGAAGATAGCCGTCGCCCATCCGGTAGACGAGGAAGTCGAACAGGATCTTGCCCTGAGGTGTCAGCAGCGCCCCGGCGCGGGCGCCAGCCGGTTCCAGGCCGTCGATATCCGCCGTCACCAGGTTCTGCAGAAAGTGCTGGGCCTCCGGGCCGCCGACACGGATCAGCGCGCGGTCGCTCAAATGGGCAAAGGTCGGTAACGGCACGGGGCGCTCCTTGAAAGCTGAGTGGATCGGCCAGATTTTCTTAACCGCCACATAGGCTCTTTGGGGAACAGGGGCAAGGACCGGAATCTGTTCCGCACCATCTGGCCCTTTGCCGCCGGGCCGCGTATAAGCGCGGGCGAATTGATCTGTCCCTTATCTCGAGCCCTGTCTCAACCCGAGTGGAGAAGCCCCATGAGCGCGACCTATGACCTGATCCTGAAAGGCGGAACCGTGGTCAATCAGGACGGGGAGGGGCAACGCGATGTCGCAATCCGGTATGGCCGCATAGCCGGGATCGGCTCCTTCGATGCCTCCCAGGCCGGTGAAATGATCGACTGCACGGGGCTGCATGTCCTGCCGGGCGTCATGGACACACAGGTGCATTTCCGCGAACCGGGGCTTGATCACAAGGAAGACCTGGAATCGGGTTCTCGCGCCGCGGTGATGGGCGGTGTGACAGCCGTTTTTGAAATGCCGAACACCAATCCTCTGACCACGTCCGAAGCGGCGCTCGCCGACAAGGTCAAGCGCGGTCATCACCGCATGCACTGCGATTTTGCCTTCTGGGTCGGTGGCACCCGCGACAACGTCAAGGACATCCCCGAGCTGGAGCGCCTGCCGGCCGCCGCCGGCATCAAGGTGTTCATGGGCTCGTCCACCGGCGACCTCCTGGTCGAGGACGACCAGGGTGTCCGGGACATTCTGTCCGTCACCCGCCGCCGGGCCGCGTTCCATTCCGAGGACGAGTTCCGCCTGCGCGAGCGCCAGGGCGAGCGCGTCGAAGGCGATCCGAGTTCCCACCCGGTCTGGCGCGACGAGATCGCGGCGCTCACCTGCACCCGGCGGCTGGTGTCGATCGCCCGCGAGACCGGTGCCAAGATCCATATCCTGCACCTGTCGACGGCCGAAGAGGTCGACTTCCTGATCGACCACAAGGATGTTGCCTCCATCGAGGTGACCCCGCATCACCTGACGCTGACGGACGAGGCCTACCATCGCCTCGGCACTTTGGTGCAGATGAATCCGCCGGTGCGCGCACCACGCCATTCCGAGCGTCTGTGGTGGGGCCTGAGCCAGGGTATTCTGGACATTTTCGGCTCCGACCACGCGCCGCATCTCCTGGAAGAAAAGCAGAAGCCCTATCCGGCCTCGCCTTCCGGCATGACCGGTGTTCAGACGCTGGTGCCGATCATGCTGGACCACGTCAATGCAGGCCGGCTCAGCCTGGCGCGCTTCGTCGACATGACCAGCGCCGGACCGGCGCGCCTGTTCCAGACCGCGCGCAAGGGCCGGATCGCCGTTGGCTATGATGCCGACTTCACCGTTGTCGATCTCAAGCGCAAGGAGACCATCCGCAACGAGTGGATCGCCTCCAAATGCGGCTGGACGCCCTATGACGGCAAGGAAGTCACCGGCTGGCCGGTCGGCACCATGGTGCGCGGTCAGCGCGTGATGTGGGAAGGCGAACTGGCAACGCCCTCACGCGGCGAAGCGGTCCTGTTCCAGGACGGCTTGAAGCGCTGAAACGCTCACGAAACCCGGTTGGACCGTACAATTTGTGATGTGAATAACAGCCGAAAGCTGGCTAATGTGCGATGACGCAGGGGAAAGGGTGAAGGAAACCAATGAGTAACCGTGTTTCCTAACCCGATCTACACAGGTCTCGCTTAGAGTTTGAGTAGAGCTTTATGGGTTATGCGTTGGGGAGCTCAGGGATGTTGTCAGGAATGAATAATGGCCGCAACAGGCGCGCCCGGGCTGTCACAGGCCTGGCTGCCGCCGCCATGCTTTCGGTCTCAATGGTGTCGGGTGCCACTGCGCGCGACAATGCGCCGGACACTTCGGAAAGTCCGGCCCAGGAAGCACCGCTTCATATGTTGGTGTCGCTTGGGGAACAGCAAATTCAGGTTTATCGCGGCACCGAGCTGATCGAGACCTCGCCGATTTCCTCCGGCAAGCGCGGTCACAGCACACCGACCGGCGTGTTTTCCATTCTGGAAAAAAAGCGCAAGCACTTCTCCAATCTCTATGACGATGCGCCGATGCCGTTCATGCAGCGGCTGACCTGGTCCGGCGTCGCGCTGCATGTCGGCAAGCTGCCGGGCTACCCGGCCTCGCATGGCTGCATCCGCCTGCCGCGGCCGTTCGCCAAGTCGCTTTACAGCATGACCGAACGGGGCATGCATGTTGTGGTGACGAACGACGTCGCCAAGCCGGTCGCCGTCCGCCACACCGTGTTGCCGCAGCCCTATCTGCCGGAAACAACGGTCGCGAGCCTTTCCAGCGAGACCATCGCAGCGGACCCGGCTCTGCGCGGGGCGATCCAGGAAACACCGCTCCAGGCCAGTGTGTCGGCGGTCCTGCCGGAGAACCCGCATTTCGACCGGCCGCTGCGCATGATCATCACGCCGCAGGCCGCGCCGAACAAGATCATGGTGCTGCAGCGCCTGCTCAACCAGCTGGGTTATGATGCCGGCCCGGTCGACGGTGTCGCCGGGCGCAAGACCCGTGCGGCAATCAGCCTCTATCAGGAAGGCGCCGAACTGCCGATCACCGGCATGATCACCAACACGGTTGAAGCTCGCCTCTATGCCGAAGCCGGTTATGAAAAGCCGCAAAACGCCACGCTGCGTGTCCGCCGCAAGTTCCGTGACATCTATTCCGCTCCGGTCACCATCAAAGACCTGGACCGTGAAATCGGCACGCATGTCTTCACGGCGCAGGATTTCAAGCAGGGCGACAAGGCCGTCGACTGGATCGCCGTTTCGGCCGAAGGCGAGCGCGGCGGGGCTCCGATGGACGTGCTCGATCGGGTCGAGATGCCGGAAAAGGTGGCTCTGGAGCTCTCCAAAATGCTGACACCGGGCACCTCGCTGACGATCACCGACCGCAGCTTCAAGCGCAACACCGGCCTCGGCACGGACTTCGTTGTGATCACCCGCTGATTTTTCCGGTCCATCAATCAAGATCAAAAACCCCCGCTCCAGCGGGGGTTTTTTGTTTTCATCAGGACCACCTCTCCACAGTCATCCCGGCCAAGCGGAGCGCGAGCCGGGACCGGGGAGCCGCGAGCGCCGTTAAATTGCTCCTTGTCTTTCGACAGACCTCGGCTCCCCGATCCCGGGTCTCCGCTTCGCTGCGCCCGGGATGACGACGTCAGTGTAAGTTCTTGAGCGGGCCCGCTCCGGCGGGGCTTTCGTTTTCCGGCTCACGGATCGCCTTCTTACCCGGACAAGCGCGCAAAACGCCGAAAGCGTCACCAAACTGTCGTGTCTCTCACGTATCGGAAGGCAGTTTATTCGCGCAGGTGACTCGGGAGAAAGACATGGCGCAGAGCACGCTCACGGCTTCAAAGAAACGGCTCAAGAACGCGGTCCACCGGTCCGAAGCCGCGTCCCGCGAGGGCATTCTGGAGCGCCTGTTCACCTTCGCCTTCAAGGGCCTTGTCTATCCGCAGATCTGGGAAGATCCGGATGTCGACATGAGGGCCCTGCGCCTGACGCCGCAAAGCCGGATGATCACCATTGCCTCCGGTGGCTGCAACGTCATGTCCTATCTGACGGCCAATCCGGCCGAAATCACTGCCGTTGACCTGAACCGGGCCCATGTCGCCCTGGGCCGGCTGAAGCTTGCGGCAGCCAAGCACTTTCCGAATTACGAGACCTTCTACCGCTTCTTCGGCGAGGCGGATGAGAAGGCCAATGTCGCCGCCTATGAGCGTTTCCTGAAAGACAATCTCGACCCGGAAACGCACGCCTACTGGGAAGGCCGTGATCTGGCCAACTGGGGCCGAAAGCGCATAACCCTGTTCTCCCGCGATCTCTATCATCACGGTCTTCTGGGCTATTGCATCGGTGTCGGCCACCTGGTGGCAAAGCTCTACGGCATCGATCCGAAACACATGGTCAAGACCAAGTCTCTGGAAGAGCAGCGCAGCTTCTTCGACACGGCGCTGGCGCCGCTGTTCGACAAGCGCCTGGTCCGGTGGGCAACCTCGAAGAAAATGTCGCTCTACGGCCTCGGCATCCCGCCGGCACAATATGACGCGCTGGTCTCGGCCAGCGCGGAAGGCGACATGTCGGCCGTCCTGCGTCAGCGGCTGAAAAAACTCGCCTGCGATTTCTCCATGCAGGACAATTATTTTGCCTGGCAGGCCTTCGGCCGCGGCTACGCGCCGGGCTCGGCCGGTTCCACCGGTGAATCCGGACCGCTGCCACCCTATCTGAAGCGCGACCATTTTGAAGACATCCGCGAGCGCGCCGGCCGCGTCCGCGTGCTCAACCGGAACTTCACCGAGCATCTGCAGTCGGTCGCCGACGACACGCTCGATGCCTATGTGCTGCTCGATGCCCAGGACTGGATGACCGACCACCAGCTGAACGCGCTGTGGAGCGAGATCACCCGGACAGCGCGTCCGGGCGCAAGGGTCATCTTCCGCACGGCCGCCGAGCCGACCCTGCTGCCTGGCCGCGTCGCCGACGAGATCCTGGACCGCTGGACCTACGAGGAAGAAGAAAGCCTGGAGCTCGGCCGGCAGGACCGCTCATCCATCTATGGCGGCTTCCACCTCTATGTCTTCAAAGGCTGATCAAGCGAACACGGCACGGACGGACCCAACGATGAGCGAAGCTGTCGAAACAGCCCGGCTGATGGACGCCGTCTATCGCCACCAGCGCCACTTCTACGACCTGACCCGCAAATACTACCTGCTCGGCCGGGATCTGTTGATCGAGGAGCTGCGGCCACCGTCAGGGGGCGTGGTGCTGGAGCTAGGCTGCGGCACCGGCCGCAATCTGATTGCCGCCGCCAAACGCTATCCGGAGGTTCGCTTTTACGGCCTCGACATATCACGGCACATGCTGGAAACGGCGCAGAAGAACATCGACAAGGCGGGGCTTTCCGAGCGGATCACCCTGATCGAAGGCGATGCCGCCAACCCGGCGGCAACCGAAGGCCTCGGCGTTCCCGCCTTCGACCGGGTTTTCTATTCCTATACGCTGTCGATGATCCCGATCTGGCGCGAGGCGCTCGCCGCCGGCGCGGCTCGTCTCAAGGACGGCGGCCGCATCCACGTGGTCGATTTCGGCCAGCAGAAAGGCCTGCCCGGCTGGTTCCGCAAGCTGTTGTTCACGTGGCTGGCGTCATTCCATGTGTCGCCGCGCGCGGAGCTGCAGATGGAATTGCAAGGTCTTGCGGAGCGGACCGGCATGAAGCTCGCCTTCCGGCCGCTTTATCGCGATTATGCCGAGTATGCGGAGCTCAGCAAGGGCTGACATCGCGCTGTCGCGGGCTCACCGATACGTCCTTTCCTCGATCGGCGTTTGCCGGATCTTTTCCAGCAGCATCTCCAGGAGCGCCTTTTCGGCCCGGTTGAGCTTGGCCTTGGGGTTCCAGACCACATGCACGTCGATCTGGGGCAGGGCGTCATAAGGCGGCAGCTGCCAGAGCAGGCCTTCGGCTATATCCCGCTTGACCACGTGGACGGGCAGGGGACCGACACCGAGGCCGGCGATGATCATGCGCCGGACTTCCTCCAGGTTGGCAGACGTTCCGACGACCCGGTCCTCCAGATCCGCTTCGGCGCGCATCAGCGTCACGGGCCTGAGAGCGTCTTCCAGGCGGTCGGTGACGAAACTGACGGCGGACTGGCCGGCGAGATCCGTCTTGGTCAGATCGCTCTTGCCGAAAAGCGCGTGAGGCGGGCCGCAGAACAGGCCGAAGAACTCGCGGAAGAGACGCAGATATTCCAGCTTCGGATTGCGGTCGCGGACCAGGCAGACGGCAAGCGAGGCCCGGCGCGAGGTTACGGCCTCCAGGGCGTTCTTGCTGGCCGAGACATTGATCGAGAGCGTCGCCGCCGGATGGCACTCGTGGAACTCCCGCAACGTGTCGTCGAACAGCGGACTGACCACGTGACTGGCCATGGCAATCTCGACATGGCCGCGGACCTCGTCGGTGACATCGCGCATCAGGGTGCCGAGCCTGAGGATGGACCCCTGGATCTCGACCGCCTCCTTGAGGAGAAGCGTGCCGGCCTCGGTCAGCTCGAACTGACCCGGCTTGCGGTGGATCAGCTTGCGGCCGAGCCGGTCTTCCAGCCGTTTCAAGGCACTGGAGACCGTCGGCTGTTTCAGCCGCAGCCGGTCGGCCGCCCGTGTCACGCTGCCCGACTGGGCCAGCACGATGAAGGTCCTCAAGAGGTTCCAGTCCAGCTCCCGGGCGAGACGTTCGGCCTGGATGGGGCGCAATTCCTCGGTCATAGTTTCAATCTATAGTCAGAATTTTGAATATCTATTTGATCAATGAAGTGCCGCCTGCAACGCTGAAGTCAAGCAATTTTGACAGGGGATCAGGTGGGATGAACGGATGAGCGTCGAGGCACGGGAGCGACGACAACCCTGGATTCTGCTGTCGCCTGCGTTGACGGCGGTGGGGTTGCTGCTGTTCGTGCCGCTCATGTTCATCGTAGTCTATTCCTTCTGGCTGCGCACCGCGACGGGCGCCGACCAGGCGGGTTTCTATTTCGACAACTGGAACGAGGCGCTCACCGATCCCTTCTATCGGGACATCCTCCTGAGCACGCTCCGGATCGCCGCGATCACGACGATTGCCTGCGCGGTCATGGGTTACCCGGCGGCCTATTTCATTGCCCGCGCCCGCAGCAACAAGGCGCTTCTGCTTCTGCTTTTGATGCTGCCCTTCTGGATCAGCTACATCATCCGCACCATGTCCTGGATCAACATCCTGGGCGTTTCCGGCGCGGTCAACTGGCTGCTCCTGAACCTTGGCATCGTCGATGAGCCGGTCCAGATGCTCTATAACGAACCGACCGTGATCCTCGGCCTGGTGCATTTCCTGCTGCCCTTCATGGTGCTGAATGTCTATGTCGCGCTCGAAGGCATCGACATCTCGCTGGAAGACGCCGCCTGTTCGCTCGGTTCGACCCGCTGGCAGGCCTTCCGGGAGGTGACCCTGCCGCTGTCCCTGCCGGGCCTTGCCGCCGGCGGTCTGCTCTGCTTTGTCCTGAGCGCGGGCACCTATATCACCCCGCTCGTCCTCGGCGGTCCGACGGACGCCATGTTCGCAAATCTCGTCTTCGAGGCGATCATCACCCAGCTCAACTGGCCGCTCGGTTCCGCCCTGTCGCTGATGCTGCTCGCCGTGCTCGGCGCGCTGGTGCTGATCTACAACCATTATCTCGGCATGGCGCAACTGATGAAGGGGCTGGGCTGATGGGCTGGAACCTGATCCGCATCTACACGCTGCTCGTCTACCTGTTCATGTTCCTGCCGGTGGCCGTGGTCGTGCTCCTGAGCTTCAACGCCAGCCAGTTCGGCAGCTTCCCGATGACCGGCTTCTCCTTCCGCTGGTTCGTCGAACTCGCCCAAAACGAGGCGATCCTGCGCGCTTTCCAGACCTCGATCGTGCTCGGTGCGCTGACGGCGGTGATCTCCACGACCCTCGGCGTTCTCGCCAGCCTCGCGCTGGTGCGCTACGAGGTGCCCGGCCGCAACCTCATCTCCACGCTCCTGATCGCGCCGATCCTGGTGCCCGAGGTGGTGCTCGCGGTCGCGCTGCTGCTGTTCCTGAATTTCCTCGCCATCAACAAGAGCTTCTTCCTGCTGCTGATGGGCCACGTCATCTTCACGTTGCCCTTTGTCATCCTGGTTGTGCAGGCGCGGCTGGTCGGCATTCGCAGGGACTACGAGGAAGCCGCCCTCAGCCTCGGCGCCAGCCCGGTTCAGGCCTTTTTCCAGATCACCCTGCCGTTGCTGGCCCCGGCCGTCTTCGCCGGCATGCTCTTCGCCTTCACCATCAGCTTCGACGACATCACCGGCACGCTCTTCTGGAAGCCGGGCGGGGTGGAAACCGTGCCGACCCAGATCTTCGCCATGCTGCGCAATTCGATCTCACCGGAGATCAATGCGCTCGGCACCGTGATGATCTTCCTCACCGTCGGATTGCCGCTCCTTGGGCTGGCAATCGCCCGGCGGATGGCCATGCAGCGCGGCGGTTAGAACCGCGCGAACGAATAAAACCTGAACGATAAAACCAGAGTGGACAGAAAAATGGACAGCACCAAACGTTACGAACGCTTGCGCGAACGCTATCTGAACGGCGATCTCGACCGCCGCAAATTCCTCGGGTTGATCGGCGCCGCCGGTCTTGCCTATGGCGTGCAGACGCCTTTCTCCCGCCAGGCCCTGGCGGCGGCCGAAGAGGTCCGCTTCGACGGCTGGGGTGGCGTCGTCTCCGAGGCCTTCCGCAAATACGCCTTCGATCCCTACACGGAAAAGACCGGGGTCAAGGTGGTCGACGGCACTTTCGGTGGCGGCGATGAATATCTCTCCCGCGTCAAGGCCAGCCAGGAAGGCGAATACAACATCGCGCATCTTTCCGGCGTCTTCGACTATGCGCGCTACGTCAATCTCGGGCTGAACTCGACGCTGAACGAGGACAACATCCCGAACCTGAAATATGTCATTCCGAAGCTGACCGACGTCTTCCGGGGTGTGACCGACGGCAAGCTCTCCTGCGTGCCCTATGACTACGGCACCACGGGCATTGCCTATAACCGGAAATACATCTCCGATGAGGAAGCCAAGGAGAAGGGCGCCAAGCTGCTGATCGACGCGGCCTACAAGGGCAAGATCGGCGGCTGGTCCGACTGGCGCACCCGCGTCTGGTACGCCTCGCTCCAGACCGGCCAGGATCCGAACAACGCCACCGACATGGACGCGGTCTGGGAAGCCGTGCGCACCAACCGCGACCTGCTGCTGAAATACTGGCAGTCCGGCGCCGAGCTGATGAGCTTGCTCGCCGAGGAGGAAATCTATGTCACCGAGGGTTGGTCCGGCCGCATCTACGCGCTGCAGGAGCAGGGTCATGACATCGGTTACATCGATCCGCCCAACGGTTTTGGCTGGCAGGAATGCCTGTTCGTGATCAAGGGCTCGCCGATGGCCGAGGTCGAGGAGCTGCTCAACTTCATGCTGGCTCCGGAAACCTCCATCGCTGTCGCCGAAGGCCAGAACTACCCGCCGGCGCTCGACCCGAACAAGGTCGATCTCGGCAAGAAGATCCCGACCCTGCCGGCCTTCGATCCGACCGGCACCCTGGACGGCCTGACCTTCGCCAATCCGGATTACTGGAACGGCCACGAGGCGGACTGGTCCAAGACCTTCGGCCGGATCCAGAAGGGCTACTGAGCCTGAAACACAAGATCAGCCCGCCGCCGGTCACGGCGGCGGGCCTCCCCGCATCCCGACAGCCGGAGTAATGGCGTGAGCGCAGTCACCCTCACCAATATCGTCAAGAAGTTCGGCGGCTTCACCGCCGTTCACCGGATGAGCATGGACATTCCCGACGGCAGCTTCGTCACGCTGCTTGGGCCCTCCGGATGCGGCAAGACAACAACCCTCAGGATGATCGCCGGCCTCATCGACCCCTCAGAAGGCGACATCACGATCAAGGGACAACGCATCAACGACGTGCCCATCCACAAGCGCAATCTCGGACTGGTGTTCCAGAACTACGCGCTCTTCCCGCACAAGACGATTGCCGAAAACGTCGCTTTCGGGCTCAAATACCGGGACATCTCGAAGGCCGACGCGGAGAAGAAGGTGAAAGACGCCCTGGAGCTCGTGCAGCTCCCACATGTCAGCGATCGTTATCCGAAACAATTGTCCGGCGGACAGCAGCAGCGCATCGCGCTGGCCCGGGCGATTGTCATCGAGCCGGACGTGCTCTTGCTCGACGAACCGCTGTCGGCGCTGGATGCCAACCTGCGCGAGGACATGCGTGTGGAACTGAAACGCATCCAGCACCGGATCGGCATCACAACCGTCTTCGTTACCCACGACCAGTCCGAGGCGCTCGCCATGTCGGACCGGATCGTTGTCATGTCGAACGGCCGTGTGGAACAGATCGGCTCGCCGGAAGAGGTCTACAACACCCCGGCCAGCGAATTCGTGTCGCGGTTCCTGGGTATTTCCAACATCCTGCCGGCAACCTGCAAGGAGGTGAATGGCAGTGGCCTGGCGCTGGAACTGGCCGATTTTGGCCGGGTCACCGTGCCCAAGGAACGCGCGCCCAATGTCGGCGAAGCCGGTCCGGCCCAGCTGGTCATCCGCGCCGAAAAACTGCTTCTGGCCGACAAGACCGCGCCGCTGGACGACCGCATCGCGCTGGATGGCGTTGTTGAGGCCGTCGACTATCAGGGTCAGGCAGCCCGCTATTTTGTCCGCGTCGGCGGCCACCAGCTCCAGGCGGTGAACATGATTGACCAGCGACCCTTCCAGGAAGGCACCGCCGTCTCGGTGCGCTTCCGCCCGCGTGACTGCGCCGCGCTTCCGGGAGCTGCAGCATGAGCCGTCCTGAAACCTCTCATCTTTTCTACCAGACCCGGCAGCGGCGGCCGGTGCTTGACCAGGCCCGCGGCGTCTACATGTGGGATGTCGACGGCAAGCGCTACCTGGACGGCTCTTCCGGCGCAATGGTCTGTAACATCGGCCATTCCAATCCGCGTGTGCTGGAGGCCATGCGCAAGCAGATGGACAAGTCGACCTTCGGCTACCGGCTGCATTTCGAGACCGAGCCGGCCGAGCATCTTGCCGCCAAGACCGCCAGCTTGGCCCCGGAGGGGCTGGACAAGGTGTTCTTCGTGTCCGGTGGCTCGGAAGCGGTCGAAAGCGCCATCAAGCTGGCCCGCCAGAACGCGGTCGCTATCGGTGAAGCGCAGCGGACCAAGGTTATTTCCCGCGAACCTTCCTATCACGGCTGCACGCTTGGGGCGCTGGCGCTGACCGGCTACGCGCCGCTGACCGCGCCGTTCGAGCCGATGATGCGGCCGATGCCGAAGATCCCGGCGCCGCGCGCCTATCTCGACGGGCTCGACCCGGAGGACGAGGCCACCGGGCATCACTATGCCGACATGCTGGAGGAGAGGATCCTGGCCGAAGGTCCGGAAACGATCCTTGCCTTCATTGTCGAACCGGTCGGCGGTGCGTCCACCGGCGCGCTGGTGCCGCCCAGGGGCTACATGAAACGCATTCGCGAGATCTGCAGCCGTTACGGTGTGCTCCTGATCCATGACGAGGTCATGTCCGGCGGCGGGCGTACCGGCAAGTTCTTTGCCGCCGAGCACTGGGACGTCGATCCCGACATCCTGGTGATCTCGAAGGGCTTCGCGGCGGGCTACGCGCCGCTCGGCGCCATGGTGGCGCACAGGGACATTGTCGCCAACGTGCTCGACGCGGGTGGCTTCCTGCATGGCTTCACCTATGCCGGCAACCCGCTAGCCTGCGCGGCCGGGCTCGCGGTGCTGGAAGAGATCGAACGGGAGAACCTCTGTGCGAACGCGGCGGCGACCGGCACCTTGCTGAAAGGCGAGCTCACCAAGCTGATGGAGCGCTACTCGATCATTGGCGATGTCCGCGGCGAAGGGCTGTTGCTGGCCTTCGAACTGGTCGACGACCGCACCACCATGCGGCCTCTGCCGAGAGAATTGAATGCCTTCAATCACCTGGTCGACATTGCCTACGACAACGGCCTGATTATTTATTCCCGTCGTACGCGGGGCGGCTATTGCGGCGATCATTTCCTGATCGCACCACCAATGATATCGACGTCCGGTCATGTCGCCGAAATCATCGACGGGCTCGATATTTCCCTCCGGCAGCTGCTCGACAGGATCTCGCAGCAACGCGCCCAAGCCAGTTAATTGACCGAAATGACAGACAAGATCATCATCACCTGTGCCATCACGGGCTCCATTCACACACCCACCATGTCGCCGCACCTGCCGGTCACGGCCGCCGAAATCGCCGGCCAGTCCATCGGTGCGGCCGAGGCGGGTGCCGCCATCCTGCATCTTCATGCCCGCAACCCTGAGACCGGCCAGCCGTCTGCCAGTGCGAAGGACTTCATGGCGTTCCTGCCGGAGATCAAGGCCGGCTGCGACGCAGTGCTCAATCTCACCACCGGCGGCAGCGCGTTGATGAGCCTGGAGCAACGCCTGGAAGGACCGCTCGCCGCCGAACCTGAAATGTGCTCGCTCAACATGGGCACCATGAATTTCGCGCTCTATCCGCTGGCGAGCCGCTATGACAGCTGGCAGCACGATTGGGAAAAGCCGTTCCTGGAGAATTCGGACGATCTCGTCTTCAAGAACACGCCGCGCGACATTGCCCAGGTGCTTGTCAGCATGGGCCAGGAACGCGGCGCCCGCTTCGAATTCGAGTGTTATGACGTCAGCCATCTCTACATGCTGCGCCATTTCGCCGACCGCGGCCTGGTCAAGGCGCCCTTCTTCATCCAGTTCGTCTTTGGCGTTCTGGGCGGCATCGGCGCCGATCCTGAAAACCTTCAGCACATGAAGCGGATCGCGGACAAGCTGTTTGGAGACGACTACCTGTTCTCCGTGCTTGCCGCCGGACGCCAGCAGATCCCGTTCGCCACCATCGCCGCCTGCATGGGCGGACACGTGCGGGTGGGCCTGGAGGACAACCTCTTTATCGGCAAGGGCGAGCTTGCCCGATCCAATGCCGAGCAAGTGCAGAAGATCCGCCGGATCGCGGAGGAACTGGGCCGCAAAGTCGCAACGCCGGCCGAGGCGAGGGCGATGCTCGGCCTGAAGGGCGCCGACAGGACGGCCTTCTGACCATGACGGAGATCACCATCAAACAAGCGGAGCGTGACGATGCAGCGCGGCTTCATCACGCGTTGACGCGGCTTTCGGCGGATATGGGCGACACCCATGCCGCAAGTCTCGACACCTTGCTGCGGCACGGTTTTTCGCAGACGCCCGCCTTCTTCGCCCTGCTTGCAACACGCGGCGAGCAGACCGTCGGTGCGCTGGTGGCCTCGCCGGTCTTTTCGACGACGCGCGGTGGCGCGGGGCTTTACGTTTCGGATCTCTGGGTGGCGGCGGAAGCGCGCGGCGCCGGGCTTGGGCCACGGCTGCTGGCAGCCGCGCTCGACCATGCACCGGAGAGCTGGACCGTCACCTTTCTGAAACTCGCCGTCTATCACGACAATCCGGACGCGCGCAGATTTTACGAACGTCTGGGCTTTGAACCAAGGCAGGACGAGACCGTGTTCGACCTACAAGGACCGGCGCTGGACAATTTGAGGAAACGCCCATGAAAGCGATATTCGACGAGCGCCAGTGGGCGCATGATCCAAAGCATTTCATGGCCAATGGAACACGTCTGGCGAACCCGGAACAGCCGCGCCGCATCGAGGTGCTGAAAGCGGGCGCGGAAGCCGCAGGCTGCCGTTTCGAAGCGCCGAGGGATCATGGCCTCGGTCCGATCGCGGCTCTGCATTCGGCGGAATATCTGGTGTTCCTGCAGACGATCCATGAGCGCTGGTCTCGGATCGAGGGAGCGTCGGACGAGGTCATTCCCAATATCCATCCGGACCGGCGCACGGCCAGCTATCCGCGCTCGGCGGTCGGTCAGGCCGGCTTTCACCAGGCCGATACCAGCTGCCCGATCGCGGCCGGTACCTGGGAGGCCGCCTACTGGTCCGCCCAGAGCGCGGTCCATGGCGCAGACCTGATGGCGGCTGGCGAACAGGCGGCCTATGTGCTGTCGCGCCCACCGGGGCATCATGCCTTCGGCGATCTCGCCGGCGGCTTCTGCTTCCTGAACAATTCCGGCATTGCGGCGGAACGCCTTCTGAAAGCCGGCAAACGGCCTGCGATCCTGGATATTGACGTTCATCACGGCAATGGCACGCAAGGCATTTTCTATGAGCGCGGTGACATCCTGACGGTGTCGCTTCATGCTGATCCGGTCCGTTTCTATCCCTTTTTCTGGGGCCATAGCCACGAGCGCGGCGAGGGCGCCGGGCGCGGCTGCAATCTCAACCTGCCGCTGGTGCGCGGTACGGGCGACGACGATTACCTGAAAACCCTTCAGACGGCCTTTGAACACATTCGCGCCTTCGGCACGGATGTTCTGATTGTCGCACTCGGCCTGGACGCCTATGAAAAGGATCCGCTGAAAGGCCTTGCCATCACCACGCCTGGCTTCAACCGCATCGGCGCGGCGATTGCCGGGCTCGGCCTGCCAACGCTTTTTGTGCAGGAGGGCGGATACCTCTCCGAGGAACTTGGCCTGAATCTCACCAGCTTCCTGAAAGGATTCCAGGACGCATGATCGAAACATCGGATTTTCTGGTCATCGGCGGCGGCATTGCCGGCGCCGGCGCAGCGGCACGGCTGGCGCCGGACGCATCTGTCACCGTTCTGGAGATGGAAGACGCGCTCGGTCGCCACGCGACCGGACGCTCTGCCGCGATCTTCATCCGCAACTATGGCAACCGGACCTTGCGCGCCCTGAATGCAGTTTCCGAACCGGTTCTGGAGAATCCGGACGGCATTGCGGAGGACAGCCTGTTGTCGCCGCGCGGCGAGATGCTGATCGCAACGGAAGACGAACTGGACGCCTTCGAGAGCTACCTGAACGGTGCCGAGGGCATGGAAACCCTGACCGCCGATGAGGCCGTCGACCTCTTTCCGCTGCTGCGCAAGGAAGGCATCGCGGCGGCCGCAATCGAGCGCGATGCTCGCGACATCGATGTCGACCGGCTGCTGCAGGGTTTCGCGCGCTTGGCCAAACGGCATGGCACGCAATTCGTCATGGACGCACCGGCTGAGCGCATCAGCCGCTCTTCAGGCATCTGGAGGGTGGAAACGCCCAAGGGCGCGTTCGAGGCGCCGGTCCTGATCAATGCCGCCGGAGCCTGGGCGGACCAGGTTGCCGCTCTGGCACGGGTGAAGAAGGTCGGCCTTGTGCCGATGCGCCGATCGGCGGCGATCGTGCCGGCACCGGAGGGCGTCGACATCACCGGTTGGCCGCTGGTCGCCAGCGCCTCGGAGAGCTGGTACGCAAAACCCGATGCCGGCAAGTTCATGGTCTCGCCCGCTGATGAAGATCCGGTCGAACCGCATGACGCCTGGGCCGACGACATGGTTCTGGCGGAAGGACTTCACCGCTTCGAACAGGCCGTGACCATGCCGGTGACCCGGGTGGAGCGGAACTGGGCGGGTCTCAGGAGCTTTGTCTCCGACCGGACCCCCGTTGTCGGCTTTGCCCCTGACGCGGAGGGCTTTTTCTGGCTTGCCGGGCAGGGCGGCTACGGCGTACAAACGGCCCCCGCCCTCTCGCGGCTCGTCGCGGATCTTTGCCTCAAACGTCCGTCCGAGCTGACTGGCGAAGTGGTGGCGGCCCTCGATCCGGCCCGCTTGTTCTGAGCGGGATCCGCTTTCAAAACCCTAGAAGGAACAATCGCATGTCCGATATCAAACGGCTGGATTCCGGTCCGCGCATGAGCCAGGCCGTGATCCATGGCGGTCTCGTCTATCTCGCCGGCCAGGTCGGCAAACCGGGGGAAAGCGTCACCGACCAGACCAGGACCATCCTGGCCGGGATCGAAGACCTCTTGGCCCGCTCCGGCAGTGACAAGAGCCGCATCCTGCAGGCGACGATCTGGATGGCCGACATGGCTGATTTTGCCGAAATGAACGCTGTCTGGGACGCCTGGGTCGATCCGGCCAATCCGCCGGCGCGTGCGACCGGTGAAGCCAAGCTGGCGACCCCGGAATACAAGGTCGAGATCATCATCGTCGCGGCTGTCGCCTGATCCCAACCCCCCGCAAATTGGCGTCATCCCGGGCGCCGCGTAGCGAAGACCCGGGATCGGCGAGCCAAAGTCTGTCAGCGGAACCGAGACATCGGATCCGGGGCTTTTGGTTTCCCGGTCACCGCTTGCGCTGCGCTTGGCCGGGACCATCTCTCGTTCACGCGTCCAGATTGCCGGCCGCCTCGGCTATGCACTGACGAACGCGCTCGGCATCGGCGAGGTCATTCGACAGCAGCAGGACAAGTTTTGCCAGGAACAGCTCTCGCTTGGTGGGTGCGATGGCATCGAGCTGCTCCGCCATGGCCTCGTAGACCGTCTCGAGGTCGGCCGGTGTCATCATGCTGTTTCTCCTGCAAGCGATTGGATAAAGGCCTGCCGAATGCTATCGGGATCGACCTCGTGCCATCTGGCTGCGATGTGCATATCCGGACGGACGAGATAGGCGCTGGTGGCTTCGGCAGCGAGCACCTCAGCAGCCTCCGAGGCCGGCTGAAGATTGACGAAGGTGATGTCGAGATCAGAAAGACTGTCCGCGAGGTCTGCTCCGAAGCTCATCAACGTGAAGCCGGGACCGAGCAGGTCGGACAGAAAACACTCCTCAACGCGCGCCTCCGGCAGTGTTGCGCCGGGACAAGGCCCGCCCTCGAAAGCCGGATCGTCTGGCTGGACGATGGGGCTGTCTTCGTAAGTGTAGGGTGTCATCTGCCGTGGGTTGGCAAGCGCACCGGCGAAGGGATGGCTGAGCGCCAGGTTCAGCGCGGCGTCGCGCATCAGCTGCCAGCCGGCCGTCGGCGGGGTCATGAACCGGGCCGACTTGGAGGCATTCACAAAGACGTCCAGCGTCGCCCCGCGCCGCTCTGGCGTGTAACTGTCGAGAAGCGCTTCGCCGGCCTTGCCTTGCAGCACCCGGGCCAGTTTCCAGGCGATGTTCTGCGCATCCGCGAGGCCGTTGTTCAGACCGCGCACGCCGAAGATCGGCACGATGTGGGCGCTGTCGCCGATGAAGAACACCCGGCCGTCGCGATAATCGTCCAGCGCCAGCGTGTTTGCCGAGTAGATGCTCCACCATTCCAGGTCCCAGGCACCGGAATAACCGATCTCTTGCAGAACGGCGGCAACGGAGGCCCGGACTGTGTCCTCGCGAATGGCTTCTGCTTCGTCCTCGCCGTCGCGCAGCTGATAGTCGATCCGCCAGATATTGTCCGGCTGGCGATGCACCAGGATCGTGCCGCCGCGCCGGCAATCCGGATCGAACAGCGCCCGGCGGATCGTCGGATAATCATGATCCATCTGCACGTCGGCGATTACGTAGCGGCCTTCGAAATTTTCCCCCTTGAGGCGCAGGTCGCGCAGGCCGCGCACGGTGCTGCGGGCACCGTCCGCGGCCAGAAGCCAGTCCGCTTTGAGACGGTAGCCACCGAGCGGGTCCTCAACAGCAAGCAAGACACCGGCGTCTGCATCCTCAACACCCGTCACCCGGCTTTGCCATCTGGCATCGATCAGCGGTTCGCGGGCAACGGCGTCCCACAGGAACTGCTCGATATATTGCTGCTCGAGATTGTACATCGGCCGGTATTTCTCGCGCGGACTGTCCGGCATCTGGAATTCCAGGATCTGCCGGCCGCGATAGAAGCTTCGCCCGGTGGTCCAGCCGAGGGATTTTTCCAGAAAGGGGCCGACGGCGCCGAGCCGGTCCAGGATGTGATAGCTCTGCCGCGCGATACAAATGGCGCGGCTGCCATCGTTGAAGGTCGCCTTGGCGTCCAGAAGAACCGACCGGATGCCTTCTTTTGCCAGAGCCAGCGCTGCGGTCAGACCGACCGGGCCTGCACCGACAATGGCAACCGCCGCCGGGTCCGAAAGTTGCGAACGCTCAGCTGGCGGATCGAAATGCGGGTAAGTGAAGTAGAGCGAGTCCGTCTCCGCGCGTCCGGCTGGCCTCATTTGCGTTTCCTCCGTCTTGTGACTGCAAGACTATGCAATGCCGCTCCGGCAGTCTGTCCCCTTTAAGGGAGGACATGCTATTGGAACCTATGGGAACGCTCGCTTTTCATATGGATGCCTGCCTGGAAACCCTTGGTTCGGACACGTTCGCACCGGCCTTTGCCGAACTTGTCGAAACGCTCGACATCGACCAGATCATGGTCTTTTCGATCGAGGGGACGCGGGCAAGGTGTCTTCTGTCCCGTCATTTCAGCAATGCGGCGCTGGCCGGAAAACTCGCCGGTGCCTATCTCGACGGCTGGTACCTGAAAGATCCGCTCCTGACGGAGCTTCTGGCCGCGACGTCGAATGCTGTCAGTGTGCGCCGGCTGGAGGAGATCGAGGCGGACATGCCGCCCGATTACCGCACGATCTTCTTCGAAGCGCCGGGCATGCTTGCCAAGACCACCGCGCTCGCCACCGGCGAGCGACTGCGCCTCTTTGTCAGTCTCTATCAGACACGGGAAGGGGCGGTGCCGGTGGATCCGGACCTCGCGCGGCTGGTGGGCCGGCTGGCGCTTCAGCATTTCGAGCGCGTTGAGGAAACAGACGTGCCGCCACCGCTGGCCGCGCTAAGCGAACGGGAACAGGCGGTTTGTCTCGGGATCCTGTCGGGCCGCAAGGCGGAAGCGATCGCAGCCGATCTCGGCGTTGCTGCTTCCACCGTGATCACCTATCGCAAGCGCGCCTATGCCAAGCTCGGCATCACCGCGCGGGCGGGACTGTTCGTCCTTTGCGGCAGGTAACAGTGGTCCGTATCAGGGGCAACCGAGCGTGGTGGACGTGCCTTCCGAGGAGCTGTCGCACTCGTCGGGCGATCCGTCCGGGCTGCCTTCAACCAGATCTATTCCGGGCGCAGCACTACCGTCTTCCAGGCCGGAACCCGAGGAATTGCTCGATTGGCAGCCGGTGAGGGCGAGAAGCGCCAGAAACAGGGCTGAAGAAACTAGTTTTACGGTCGATTTCATTGCCAAACCTCTCTCATGCCGAGCGTCCGCTGGCATGGCTAAAACCAATTTTTTTTTGAAACAGGGGGCAAACGCCCTTCAATAATCACGCTTTTTTCCAGGTCCGCAAGCGCGAAGTGTGCGGTGGATAAATATTCAACTCGAATGCGGGCCGGGGCGGCGCCAAGCGTGTTCCCACCTCCTGCAGCGTGAAACGGCTTTAGTCCCCGGCTACGAAATAATGCAGCGTTCCGTCCGGGCCGATGCCGAGGCGGTAGAAGTTCCAGGCGCCGAAGGTCTGCATTTCGGCAAAGTCGCCGGCCGTGACGATCCGGAAGAGCTCGACCTTCTGGTCAGGCGTCAGCCCGTCCAACGGATAGCGGGCAAAGTAAGGCCAGACATACATTTCCTGCGGTGTACCGGCATCCACATGCACGAAGCCAGCGTCCAGGATGTCGGCCAGGATCGCAAGGATCTCGAAACCCTCACCATCGCCCGAGTTCTGTTTAATGAACTCTATCGGATCGCCGGTCTCGCCAAAGGAAAGCGTCGGCGGCATCTCGTTGCTTTCCAGCACAATGCGCAGCCGCTTCAGGTCGCCGTTCAGGGCGGCTTCCTTGAGCTGGGCATGCATGCGCGCGACGGGTTTTGGCAGGACATCGGTGTTATAGAGCACCTGTGGCCGGTCCTGTGGGCTTTCATGAGCGGTGTTTTCAGTAGCGTCCGTTTCCGGAAGATCCGTTTCCTCCGCCGGAATTGCGGGCGTCTCCTGCACGGGGACGACGGGGATCGTCTCGACCTCCACGGTTTTCGCCACGCCTGCCGCCGGCAGGAGGCATGCTATCGCAAAAGCGGCTACCGCTGTCCGTCCCATCAAGACTATCTCCCGGGTTGTGCCCACGCCCACTCTGGACATTCCTTAAACAATTCATGGGAAGGTGAAAACAGCTGTCGGGGAGAAATCACGTCCTTGTCAGACACCCGATGGCTCGCTATCGAGAGACACATTCGCGCTAGACACACAAAACGGCCCGGCGTCTGTTGAAGATGCTGTTTCACGGACCCGGCACAAAGGACCGATTGTGACTTTTCTGGAATATGTGCTGATCGGATATCTCGTCGGCATTCTCACAACAGCCCCTGTCGGACCGGTGAACATCATGGCCATTCAGCATGCTGTTCACGGCGGCTTTCGCCAGGGTGTTTATGTGGGGCTTGGCGCTGTCATCGCCGACACGATTTTTGCATCCCTGGCGATTTTCGGTGTGTCCGCCGTTACCACCTTCATTAAGGGCCAGTTCGATCTGATCGAAATCGTTGGCGGTGCGCTCCTGATCATCTTCGGCATCAAGATCTGGAACACGCATCCGCATCTGACGAATAACGGCAATGGCCGCGACCACGGATTCCTGGGCGATGCCACGGCCGCATTTTTCATTGCGATCACCAATCCCGGCGCCATTTTCGCCTTCCTCGCCATCTTCGGCGCTCTGGGCGATTTGAGACCGCAGCACGGCGATCATGTTGGGGCTCTGGTCATGGTGGCCGGCGTTGCCGGCGGTGCCACCAGCTGGTGGGGCATCGTCTCCGCGACGGTGTCGCATTTCAAGGCCAAGATCGACGATCGCTGGCTCGACCGGGCGAACCACATTGCCGGCTTTCTGCTCATCGCATTCGGCGCGTTGATCTACCTGAAGCTGGCGCTTGATTTCATCACCTAAGGGGATGTCCGACGGCAGACTCAAAAAGGCCGGAAGCCCGGCCTTTTCAGTACTGCGTCTGCGGGTCTTGCCGCCCGTTACTGCAGCACCCGGTTCACGGTGTAGTCGCCCTGCAGGATGCGGTCCGGCAGGCCTTCCGCAAGTTTGGCGACGGCATCTTCGCCATAGGCGGCGACAAGGTCGGCCAGAGCGGTGAACATTGCGGCATGGGCAACGGCATCCGCATCGACGCCATTGGCAATTGCTTCGGCCCAGGCATCGGAAATAAACCCGAGCGCGGCACGCCTGATGTCTTCATCCTCGGCAAATTCCGCTTCCATTGCCGCATCAGCATAATCGTCGTTGATCATTCGTTTCCTTACCGGTCCTTCCCGAACGCGACGGAGACAACTCCCGCGTGTTCCTGCCCCGAATCTTGTCATTTGATCCTAGCACGGCGAACCGCGCTGATAAGCAACCGTGAACGCAAACTTAACGGCCACCCACAAATTTGATGCAAAAGGTTAACCAACTCGTAACGATTTGAAGATTTCTGCAGATTTTACCGACCGTATCGGCTGGTCACATCGGTGATGATGGTCTCGCCTTCGCTCAAGTACTGTCCCATTGCGAGACGGGCCGCATCGGTGCAGTCCCTGTAAGCGACTGAGAAACCACGATAACCCTGATTGAACCGCTCAATGAAACGCCGCCGGCGATTCTCGTCGAGCGTTTCCGCGTCCAGAAAATCCTCCATCTGGTCGCGCCAGCTCGGAACATCGTTTTCCTTGCACAGCGGCCGCAGAAAATGCAGTGCGCCGAAGATTTCCGACAGGCGCATCAACTGCTGTTCGTAAGGAGGCGCGTCCGGAGAAACCTCTTGCGCGATTACAACCTGTACCGGGCAAACCAGGACGGCTGCCAGGACCAGAAAGGTCCGGAACGCGGCAAGATGCAATCGGCGATGACTCATGGCGCGATCATGGGCAAGTGCAGAACGCTCTGCAAGCGCTATGGCAAGGTGATCCCAAGATTAGGTGAGACGTTCGCGGGATAGGGTCGGCTTTTACTGTCTTTGCGGGATGTTACGTGCCAGGACAGCATCCAATAAGCGCCGGATACGTTCCGGCGTACCGGGCGTTGTCGGCCGGCCGGCCAGTTCTTCCGGCAGCAGCCAGTCGAGTTCGGCCGCGTCGTCGCCCGCGCTGGGCGTTCCCGAGAGATAGGCGGCGCAAAAGACCGTCAGGATGAAATGTGTGGCCACCTTGCCGTTATCGTCCCGCTGAATGGAATCGAAGGTCTCGACGGGAGCACCAAGCGCCGCGGTGACCCCTGTTTCCTCAAGGAGTTCCCGAGCCGCCGCCTCTTGCAGGGTCTCGCCGAGTTCGATCAGCCCGCCGGGCAGGCTCCAGTGATCCTTGTATGGCGCTTTGCCGCGCTTGATCAACAGCGCGCGGCCCTCCCGGTGACACAGCACGCTGACCCCGGCACGGGGGGCATCGGGATAGAAACGGGACATGAAACCTCGGACATCGGACGAAGGGATTGGAACCGGCTGAAAATAGGGGCGTAGGTCCGGAGTGACCAGGCCCTAGGCAAACAGGGCGTCGATCTCGGCCTGGGCGCCTTCGCCTTCGTGCTGGGTGGCATCAGGTTCGACATGGCCGTGGATCACCGCTCCGGCGATGGCGATCAGCGGCTTGATTTCATGGGTTGCCTTGTCGGCGATGGCCACCGCGACTTCCGCCGGATTGGCGGTCTGACGCAGCTGGTTCTGGATGTCACCGACGAGCGCATTGATGTCGGCAACCTGCGCCTCCAGGTGTTCCCGAAGGTGGTTCGGCGCCGCGTGATAGGCCTGGATGGCCAGCGCCTTGTCCTTGAAGGTCGAGTTTTCGAAATGACCTTCATAGTCCAGAGGTTCCCATTCGAGAACGTCCTCGGCGCAGTCTGGCATGTCGGGCAGCATTTCCAGAAGCATCATCACTTCGTTGAAATGATTGAGATAATCGGTGGCAAGTCCGGTCTGGGGGTTAATGTTTGCCTCCTCCAGCCGATCGGCTGCCAGCTCACCGGCGCCCAATACTGGATGCAAACACTCCATACCTGTCCCCCTGTTATTGACTTCGTCCCTAAGCTACTTCTTTTTTGTTTCCAATTGCCTAACTTGAGGGCACCCGATGCGCTCCATCGGGATCCCGCAAATCAGACGGAGAATCGCGCGATGTGCGGCCGCCTAGCTCTGACCACACCGCCCGATGCCGTGCGCAGTTTTTTCGACTATGTCGACCGGCCGAACTTCCCGCCGCGTTACAACATCGCGCCGACCCAGCCGCTGGCAATCGTCCGCCAGACGCTTGACGGCACCCGCCGGTTTCACCTGGTCCGCTGGGGCCTGATCCCGCCCTGGGTGAAGGATCCGGCGAGTTTCACGCTGTTGATCAACGCGCGCGCGGAAACCGCCTCGCAGAAACCGTCCTTCCGCAACGCCATGCGCCACCACCGCTGTCTTGTGCCGGCCTCCGGCTTTTACGAATGGCGGCGCACACCGGAGGGCAAGCAGCCGTTCTGGATCCGCCCACGGGAAGGCGACATCATGGGTTTTGCCGGATTGTGGGAGACGTGGTCGGACCCGGATGGCGGAGACATGGACACCGGCGCGATCCTGACAATCGAATCGAACCGGATGATGTCCGCGATCCATCACCGCATGCCGGTGATCCTGAAACCGGACCAGTTCGGAACCTGGCTGGATGTCGCCAATGTCGACCGCCGCGAGGCGGAGAAGCTGCTGGTGCCCGCGGAAGACGATTTCCTCGTGGCAATGCCTGTCTCGACCCGCGTCAACAAGGTTGTCAATGACGATCCGGACGTGCAGCGGGAAATTTCCGAGGACGAGATGCAAGTGCCGCTGAAGAAAATCCGGAACGCCGGCAAGGCTGCGGAAAAAGAAGCGGTCGACGACAGTCAACTCGATCTGTTCTGAGGGGCTCGCCGGCACAGATTTATCGTGCAATAGGGCCGACATCGCTGTAGGGCAGGGGAAAAGCGCCGGGATACCAAGATGACCGATGACGAGCACCTGTCCGACCATGAGGACGACCCAGAAAACGAAGCCCTTGCGGAAGCCTATAACCGAGGGCTGGAGCTGCAGAAGGCGGGCGATTTCACGGGCGCGGAAAAAGCCTTCCGCGAGGCGCTCGCGCTCGACCCGGACGACAGCGGCGGTGTCAGCATCCGCCTGGCGGCGATCGGCGCCGACCAGGCACCTGAAAAGATGCCGGATGCCTATGTCGCGACCCTCTTCGATCAGCATGCGGATGTCTTCGACGAGATTCTGGTCGACGAGCTCGGCTATTGTGTGCCGCTGCTGCTCAGGGATCTGATCCAGCGCCTACAGATCGGTCCGTTCAGCCGGCTTCTGGATCTTGGCTGCGGCACGGGGCTCACCGGCCTGTCGCTGGCCGATTGCAGCGTGCACCGGACCGGGGTCGATCTTTCCGAGTGCATTGTCGAGATCGCCTACGACCGGGAGGTCTATGACGATCTATATGTCGGCGAAGCCGTTGAATTCCTGAAGGAGTTCGAGGAGGAGGACGGCACGCGCCCGCACTGGGACCTGATCGCAGCCACCGATGTCTTCCCATATCTCGGTGCGGTTGAACCTTTCCTTGAAGGCGCGGCCGACCGGCTCAACACCAAGGGCTATCTGGCATTTTCAACCGAGACCCTGCCGGACGTGGTGCTGAACGGCCGCTCTTATATGGTCGGTCCGAACAACCGCTTTGCCCAAGGTGAAGGCTATATCTGCGCGGCGCTGGACGCCGCCGGTTTCGATCTTCTGGCCATGGACCCGATCACCGTGCGCCTGGAAGCGGGCGACCCGGTCCCGGGCCATCTGGTGATGGCGCAGCTGCGCTGAGCCGGTTGCCGGGTCAGTTGACGAAATAGAACTCTTTTCTCAGCGCGGAATTGTGCCACGGCGACTGGGTGCCGCCGGTGGCGGCGTAAACGTCCGCCTTGACCCGTTTCATCATGATCTCGATTTCCAGGCCCGGGGTTTCGATGTGTTTCAGCAGTGCGGCGGTGAACGGGCTGTTGTCCTCGTCGCCATCCAGCGCGACCTCGCCGGGCGCCGTCGCGAACCCGATCAGAACATTGCCGCCGCCCGCTTCGGGCGCCGCCAGGCCGCGCCCGACATAACCGCTCCTGCTGGTGCCCAATCCGCGGAACCTGCGCGCCAGCGGATTGTCCCGGCAGGCATCCAGCAGCGCTATCGACAAGCGCCCCGGCGCGTTCATGTAGTTGAGGATGGTACCAAGTTCGATGGTTTCGAAATCGACCGCCGTGGCGTCTTCAAGCTTGGCGTCGACCGGGATCAGATAGTTCTTGCCGCCCATCTGCATGGCGTGGCCGGCATAGAAGAACAACGCCACATCGGCCCCCTGAATGGCGCGCACATAGGAGCGAACCGTGCCTTCCATTGCCACCTTGTCCTGATCCAGTCCGACGATCACGGTGAAACCGAGGCGTTTCAGGGTCTGTGTCAGTCTTGTGGCATCGTTTTTGGGATTGGGCAGCAGCGGCGCGTGCCGGTAGTCTGAGTTGCCCATCACCAGCGCGACCCGCTTGCCGGGCGGCAGGGAGTTCAAATCCGGCAGGTTCGGGGTCTCGTCCGGGGGCTGGATGTCCACGACTTTCCCCGGATCTTCCGGACCGATCGTCGGAATGTCCGCCGGGTCGTTGGTGCGGGTGGCCGCAGCCTCCAGGTAGCGTCCATAGGCCCAGCCCCGCATCCCGTTGCCCAGTTCCACCTCGATCCAGGCGCCCCGCTGGGCCAACATGGAGACTTCCGTACCTTCCAGCAGGCGGGCGATTTCCGCGTGCGACGTACCGGCGCCATTTCGGAGCGCCAGATAAGCGTCGCCGCTGGCTTGGAGATTGCCGACGACGCCGGCCCGTGGTGGCGAGATCGCCCGGCGGGCAACGCTCGGGGCTGGCTCGACCGGCGGAGACAGGATCGGTGGATTGACGGCCGGAGGTGCCGTTGCCGCCGGGACCGACGCGATGTATTTGCTGTAGGCCCAGCCGCTGCGGCCGTCGCGCATGGCGACATTCATCCAGGATCCCTGACGTCCAAGAACCGTCAGCGGCGTGTTGGGGCCCATCCGGGCGATTTCCTGATAGCGGCTGCCGGGTCCGGTGCGCAGCGACAGGTAATTGTCGCCGCGCGGGTTGAGGCCGGTCACAAAAGCCTCATTGGAGGGGCGGTAGCCGCCGGTCTTCCCGCTCGAGCCGCCCTGGAGCGCCGTTGCGGAAAAAAGCGCCTGCGAGGCGCCGCCGGTGACACCTGTCGCGGACCAGACCGCAAATTGAAACCGTTCGCCATTGTGGAAATAGCTGTCGCCGGGAATGGAGCCATTGGCTATCAGCTGGTTCTTATAGGCCGTGCCGCCCGGCTGGCGCATCCAGCCGAGGGTAATAGCGAACCAGCCGTTGTTCGACTGGAACACCGTCGTCTGGGGAAACCGGCCGGCATAGCCCCGGGCCATGGAAACGGCGGTATTGGCATCCGATCGGCTCGCCACCACCAGCCAGCCGCTGTTGCCGCCGGGCATGACGGAGGCGCGGGCGTGGAGCGCGGATCCGAGTGTGAGCAGAAAAAGGGCAAGGATCAGCAGCGCGAACCGTGTCGCGTGCCTTGCCACCGGAAAAAGTCGTTCGCTCATGTCCTGATCCCTCTTTTCGAGGAAGGGGGCCTATCGGGAGTATGCCACGGCTTTCATCAGAAGGAACGGGGACACGCAAAGTTTGGGTCTGTTGCCGTCCCGGCGAGTGACCGGAACGGCAACAGTGCGTCAGTCGATCCGCTGCAGGCGCAGATAGGGCTCGCCGTCAGAGGTTCGCTTGACCGCGATCCCGTCTGCGTGGATGAGGCAGGTCACCCGGCTGCGATAAGCCGAAAAGCTGTCGAACGTGACCACGTCGACCGCGTCGTCGAATTGCAGGGTTACGCGGTACTGGCCGGAAGCACCGATCCTGGCAAGTGCGAGGACCTCGCCCTTGAAGGGCTGTTTCATGTAAGTGCCAGAGACCCGGTCGCCGACGGCAAACACCATCTGGTTGGGCCGGGAGGCAGTGGCGCTGGCGGTGTTCCAGTCCTTGAAGCCATATTGCGCGGACAAAAGTTCAAGCGCCTGGCTGTGGGAGAGCTCCTGGCCTTTGGCGGCCATGGCGGCCTTGAGCCGTTTGGCCTGGGCCTTGAGCTGGGCAACGCTTGGAAGCGTCATGGGAGTACCTTTCCAAGAAAGGCAGGCGGTCAGGCAATTGCCTGTCATGGGGCCCGCATTGCCATCATGCCTGCACGGTCTCGTGAAGGTAGATCTGGTCCGCAAGAGGACTTGCGGGAGAGAATTCACCATGGGCTAACCCCGCGGGCGGCCGGCTCCCTCGAACCGTGCGCAGAGATACGCGCGTGTCAGTCCCCTGTCAACGCGGTCGAAATTACCAATGCGCCAAGGAGGCGCCAAAAAGAAAGCCGCAGATGCGGCTTTAAGGAGAGGGAGGTTAAGATGAAACACCCGGCGGCTGCCACCGCCCGATGCGGCCCGCGCGTTCTCGCGCAGGTTTTGATTGCTCCTTAGGGGGAGAGCAATCGCGGCAGCGGGCGTGCCCGGTGCCGCCGGTTGCCCGGGGGAGGGGTGTTCCCCGGGAGAGGTCAGGCGTGAACCAGCCTTTTCAGGAGTTCGACTTCCTGGGCCAGGCCCTTGTCGTTCCGGACCATGTCCTCGATCTTGCGGACCGCATGCAGCACCGTGGTGTGGTCGCGGTTGCCGAAGCGGCGGCCGATTTCCGGCAGGGACCGGCCGGTCATGACCTTGGCGATATACATCGCGATCTGACGCGGACGGACCAGCGTGCGCGCCCGGCAGGACGACAGCAGATCGGCCTTTGTCACGCTGAAATGCTTGCAGACCACCTGCTGGATTTCCTCCACCTTGATGGAGCGCGGTTCGCCGATGCGCACCAGATCGTGCAGGGTCTTTTCCGCCAGGTCCATGGTCACCGGCTGCTTGGTCAGCTGGTTGTGGGCGAACAGGCGGTTGAGGGCGCCTTCCAGATCGCGTGCCGACGAAATCACGTAGCGGGCGATGTAATCGGCGACGTCCTCCGGCACGGAGAAGCCCGGATGGGTGCGGCGGGCCGCGGTCACGCGCTTCTTCAGAATGTCCTGGCGAAGGGCGTAATCGGTGGCCTGGATGCCGACGATCTCGCCTTTCTGGATCCGCTGCCGCAGCGTGTCGCCAAGCGTGTCGAGCTCATCCGGAGACCGGTCCGACGCCATGATGATCTGCGACGGGGCTTCCATAAGCATCTCAAGGGTTTTGGCGAATTCTTCCTGGCCTTGCTTGCCATGCAGGAACTGCAGGTCGTCAACCAGCAGCAGGTCGATGGAGCGCATGGCTTGGCGCAGGACCGGGAATGCCGGTGTGCGCAGTGCCGGCACCAGGTGATACATGAAGAATTCGGCCGAAAGATAAGCAACCTGCCGGCCTGTCTTGCGCGCTTCGCACGCTGCCGCCTGCAGCAGGTGGGTCTTGCCGATGCCCGTGGTGGAGTGGATGAAGAGCATGTCCAGGGTGCCTTCATGGCCGGCGGCCATCTGGCGCACGGCGGCGCAGGCAAGGCTGTTCGACGCGCCTTCGGCAAAGGTGTCAAAGGTCAGTTTCGGATTGAGCGCGGCTCCATTGAGGAAATCCGCAGCTGCTTCCTCACCGGTGTCGGCAAGACACGGTATGACAGAGGCGCCGGCACCGAATTGCGGCGTGCTGCTGAAGGGGCCGGGCCGGCCGCTGATGCGCCGTGCTGTGATGGCCTTCGGAGCGTGACCGGCGGTGAGTTGACGGGGCCGCAATGCACCGCGAACGGTCAGTTCGATACGCTTGATATCGTCCTGTTCGCGTTTCCAGAGGCCGACGAGCTGTTTCTCGTAGTGACTCTGGATCCAGTTTTTCAGGAAACGGGTCGGAACGGACAGGCGCACTGCATCGCCTGTGGTTTCTTCATGATTGACCCTGCCGAACCAGTTGGAAAAAACGTCGTCCCCGAGTTCGCTTCTCAGTTCCTTTTTCACACGATCCCATTGATCCGAACCGGCTAAGTTCTGAACCTGCATTGTGGCCTCCATTGGAGGGACCGTTTGGAACCGCTCCCCCCCTGTGCACTGTCTATGAGCCGCGATATTCCGCCTTCGCCGCCCGTTTGCTTTTGTTAGGTCTCTGGGCCCTTAAGGGTCTCTGGACCGGTGGCTTGTTAACGCCTATGAAACATCATTAACCTTTTACTTACCATGTTTTCAAATAGCTTATTTTTATGAGGTCATAGACGTTTCATATTGTAATTTTTGTAGATGACGGGCACTGCGAAGGTAAAATTTACATAGAGAATCTTCGCTTCCGTCGTCGTCAGGACATGCCGCAAGTCCTGCCTGAGTTGTTCTCCTGTCCCTGTTTCAGCTCTGCCTGTGGGCATGCAAACAGTTTTAGGAAAAATTTAACTTTTGGGGATTTTTTCTGCGAGTTTTCAAAAGGCAGCTGCAAAACTAGTGAAATCGACCGATGCAATGGCTGCCACATCGGAAAAAGTCCTGTGATTTCTGACGAGTGGCTGGCAAAGGGTGTTGTCAACTACCAAGTAGAGCAATCCGCAAAATCCAATTCTGAGCCACCCAGGAGACGGAATGTGACAGTGGAAGTTGGGGAAAATTTCCGCCGTCAAGAGGGGCTTGTCGCAGCGGGCTTTCATTCGCGTGCACTGAGTGCCGTTTCCGTAAACTGAAGGCGGATCAACGGGCTGAGGTTGATTGTAACGAAGCCCGTTTCGCTGTTGCCAGGACGTCTCGGCGTTAACCTTATCCCCAGGCATCGGGTTTTTCGGGCAACCCGTCATTTTTGACACTTGATCGGCAGAGCGGCGCCGCAGTCCAAATCGGCCGGCCGTGGCAAAAGCAATCACCGGTGTGAGCGCGAAGTATTGGACAGATTAGATGTGCACGATGTTGCAGAGCCGGTCCGACTGCTCCACGGGCCTTACGAAAAAAGCCGCCCTGGAGGGCAGGGCGGCTTTTTCAACACGTGAAACGCTCTATGCCTTGAGGACCCGGTCCGGATTGAGGAGACCTTTCGGATCGAAGGCCGACTTGATGCGTTTCATCAGGTCCAGCTCAATGTCGGATTTGACGTTCGAGAGCAGATCCCGCTTGAGCCGGCCGATGCCGTGTTCTGCGGAGATGCTGCCGCCGAACTCCTGGACGATGCCGTGCACGATGGCATTCATCTCGTCCCACTTGGCAAGATAGGCTTCCTTGTCCGCCTCGACGGGCTGGCTGACGTTGAAGTGGATGTTGCCGTCGCCGATATGGCCGAAGGGCACGGGCCGGCAGCCGGGCACAAAAGCCTCGACGGCGGCCATGGCCTTGTCCAGAAATTCTGGAATGGAGGCTACGGGGACGGAAACATCGTGCTTGATCGAGCCGCCTTCCGGCTTCTGCACTTCCGACATGCCGTGGCGAATGTGCCAGAAATCGTTGACCTGCGTCAGGTTCTGGGCGAAAGCCGCGTCCTCGACCAGTTCCGCTTCGAAAGCCTCACCGAGGATGCTTTCCAGAAGGTCGCGCACGGGAAACGCCTCCGAGCCGCTGGACAGTTCCATCAGCACGTACCAGGCATGCTCGCCTTCCAGCGGGTCGCGAGCCCCTTCCAGGTGTTTCAGACAGAACTCGACGCCGACCCGCGGCATGATTTCAAAGCCGGTCAGAACCGGTCCGGCGCCCGCTTTGGCCATGGTGAACAATTTCAGCGCAGCGTGCGGATCCGGCAGTCCGACAAAGGCCGCCTCGAGCTTCTTCGGCTTGGGGAAGAGTTTCAGCGCGGCAGCCGTAATGATCCCCAGGGTGCCCTCGCCGCCGATAAATAATTGTTTCAAATCATAACCGGTATTGTCCTTGCGAAGGGTTCTGAGACCGTTCCAGATCTCTCCGCTCGGCAGCACAACCTCGAGCCCGAGAACCAGGTCGCGGGTGTTGCCATAGGCCAGCACGGCGGTGCCGCCGGCGTTGGTTGAAATGTTGCCGCCGATCTGGCACGAGCCCTGCGCGCCGAGGGACAAGGGGAACAACCGGTCGACTTTTTCAGCCTCATTGTGCAGCGTTTCCAGCACCACGCCGGCTTCCGCGACGAGGGTGAAACCGACCGGATCGACGTTGCGGATCTTGTTCAGCCGCGACAACGACAACACGATTTCGTCCCCGGTTTCCTGCGGAATTTGACCGCCAACGAGGCCGGTGTTGCCGCCCTGCGGCACGATCTTGAGGTCGTGTTCATAGGCATAGGCCATGACCGCGCTGACCTCTTGCGTGCTGCCGGGACGCAACACCATAGGCGTGACGCCATGGTAGAGATCGCGCCACTCGGTCAGGTAGGGGGCCTGGTCTTCCCGGGTGGTCAGAACATTGGCTGCGCCGATCATCTCAGCGAAACGGTCGGCGTGGGCAGAGCGCTCCATGAGCGGGGTCCTCGTGAAGTTTGACGGTAAAAATCGGGCGTCAACATAGTGGCTCGATCCGGCCGCGTCGACGGTTCATTCCGTCGCCGTGTCACTTGAAGGACGAAATCCCTTGTGCCATAGGATGCCAGCCCGTTCGGGTGGTAGTGGAATTCTTTCGGAGATGAAGATGGCGGAAACGCGTGGACTGATGAATGGCAAACGCGGCCTGATCATGGGCGTGGCAAACAACAAGTCGATTGCCTGGGGCATTGCCAAAGCACTGGCCGACGCGGGAGCCGAACTGGCGCTGACTTATCAGGGCGATGCCCTGAAGAAGCGGGTCGAGCCTCTGGCCGAGCAGCTGGGTGCCTTCGTTGCCGGCCATTGCGACGTCACCGACGGCGCGTCTATCGATGCTGTCTTCAAGGCTCTGGAAGACAAATGGGGAAAGATCGATTTCCTCGTTCATGCCGTCGCCTTTTCCGACAAGGCGGAACTGACCGGCCGCTTCGTTGAAACCAGCTCCGACAATTTCGCCCGCACGATGGATATCTCCTGTTATTCGCTTGTGGCTGTCACCCAGCGGGCCGAAAAGCTGATGGAAGGCGGCGGCTCGATCCTGACCCTGACTTATTACGGCGCCGAGAAGGTGATGCCGCATTACAATGTCATGGGTGTTGCCAAGGCGGCCCTGGAAACCAGCGTGAAATATCTCGCCATGGATCTCGGCCCGAAGAACATCCGCGTTAACGCGGTCTCCGCCGGCCCGATCAAGACCCTGGCGGCCTCCGGCATCGGCGATTTCCGCTATATCCTGAAGTGGAACGAGTACAACTCGCCGCTGCGCCGGACCGTCACAATCGAGGAAGTCGGCGACAGCGCCCTGTTCCTCCTGTCCGACCTCGGCCGCGGCGTGACCGGAGAAATCCAGCATGTCGACTGCGGCTACAACATCGTCGGCATGAAGGCGGTCGATGCGCCTGACATCTCGGTCGTCAAGGACTGAGTGAAGACACGCGGCCGGTCCCTGACCGGCCGTTTTGCTATCGTATCTCTCCGGCGTCGTTGCGTCGGGCAGCGCATGTTTTCCAGGACCTCCATGACCAGAATGCAGACCCTGTCTGATCCCGGCCTCTTGCCGAAATTGCACGATCCCGAGTTGCTGATCTTTGTCCGGCATGGCGAGACCGACTGGAATTTCGAAGGCCGCATGCAGGGGCAGAAGGACATTCCCCTGAACGCCACCGGCAAGGCTCAGGCTGCCGGCAACGGCATGCGCCTCAAAGCCTATCTGGAGCGGGAAGGGCTCGACCCGTCAGGGCTCGACTTCGTTTCGTCGCCACTCGGCCGGACCCGGTCGACCATGGAATTGCTGCGCACCGCGATGGGGCTCGACAAAGCAGCCTACCGGCTCGAGGACCAGCTCAAGGAAATCACCTTCGGCGCCTGGGAGGGCTTCACGCTGGAAGAGCTCGCGGACGGCGAGCAGGACCTCATCGTGCAGCGCCGCGCCGACAAATGGGGTTTTGTCCCGCCTGGCGGCGAAAGCTACGAGATGCTGGCCGGCCGGATCGGCCGATGGCTGAAGACCGTCAACCGGCCATCGGTCGTTGTGTCCCATGGCGGGGTCTTTCGTGTGCTGCGCGGCCATCTGGAAGGCCGCGACAGGGTCGCCGTGCCAAAGCTGGACGTGCCCCAGGACAAGGTGTTCGTCTGGCGAAACGGCCAGTTCGCCGTCGTCTGAAGCGCTGGACGGGACCAATCGCATTACTTGAACAGCCCGACCCGCGCGGTCCGGACTACACGAAGAGTTGACAGGCGAGGCCGCGTTCTCACCTGATCGACAGCCGTGGCCGGCGCGTAGACTGCCCATTCATCAGGACGAGACCCATGTCGGCGGAAGACTTTTACAGCGAGCTGCCCAGCTTTACCGATTTCAGCACCGTCGGCGTGCTCGACGAATACCGCCCGGTACCGGATGACTGGCACGTGCTTGCGGCGGACATCGTCCGCTCGACCGACGCGGTCGCTGCGGGGCGCTACAAGGAAGTCAACATGGTCGGCGCCTCGGTGATCGCCGCCGTTTTGAACCGGATCGGCCGGGACCATGCCCCCTTTGTCTTTGGCGGCGACGGCGCCATGCTGGTCGTGCCTGCGCAGGATGTTGCCGCCGCCCGGGAAGCCCTTGCCGGTGTGGTCGATCTGGCGCGCCAGGTCATGGAACTGGAACTGCGGGCGGCTACCATCCCGGTGTCCCATCTGCGCGCGCTCGGCGGTGATGTCCGCCTGCGCAAATACCAGCTCAGCCCCGGCAACCACCTGGCGATGATCATTGGGGACGGACTGGCCATCGCCGACAGGATCCTGAAGAGCCCCGACGAGGTGGCCCCCTTTGCCGTTGCCGTCGAGAAGACGGCGCTGCCGCCTTTGGACGGCCTGTCTTGCCGCTGGGAGCCGCTACCGGCCCGCGAAGGGCATATTGTGTCGCTGATCCTTAAACCCGCCGGCGGCAAGACGCTGCCCGGAGTGATGGCGGATATCGCCACCAGGCTTGGCTACAATCCGCTCGCGGATGATGCTCGTACGCGTCTTGCCGACAAGAGCCGCCTGCGGTTCAGGTTTCCACCGAGCGGGCTGCGCTACGAGGTGCTTCTGGGATCCGCCAAGAACCATGTGGGCGGCTGGGTCCGCGCGCTGATCGAGTGTGTTGCCTTTGTGATTTCCTTTGTCACCGGCTGGCGCATCGGTCCGTTCGACCCGAAGCGCTATATGAAGGAACTGAGCCTCAATACAGATCACCGCAAGGTCGGCGACAGTTTGCAACTGGTACTGGACCTGACACCGGAGCAGCTGTCAGCTGTCGAAAGCCATCTCAGCGATGCTTATGCGGCAGGTGAGCTGGTCTATGGCCTGCATGTCTCCGACAGTGCCCTGATGACCTGTTTTGTCGAGGATATCGGCAACAGCCGCCACATCCACTTTGTCGATGGCGCCAATGGCGGACTGTCGGTGGCAGCAGCGGAATTCAAGCAGCGGCAAGCGCGTCTGGACGAAGCCAAAATCGGTCAGGAAAGCGCCTGAGCGGCCAGCTTAGGTGCGCTGCCAGACGACGGTTGAGCGTAGTTTTGTTTCAGAATGAGCGCGGCCAGCTCATCTTCCGGAACGGCTTTCGAAATCAGGAAGCCCTGGATGACGTCGCAGCCATTGTCCTTTAGCCAGTCGCGTTCGCCCTCGGTCTCCACGCCCTCGGCCAGAACACTGATGTCCAGGCTCTTGGCGAGGTTGATCAGGGCGCTGGTGAATTTCTGCAGGCCCGGATTTGTGTCGACACCTGAGATGAAACTGCGGTCGATCTTGACCCGGTCTACTTTCAGGTCGCGCAAGCTGGAAATGCTGGAATGGCCGGTGCCGAAATCGTCGAGCTCGATGAAAAAGCCAAGTTCCGACAGGCGGGCGATGTTTTCCTTGATTGGAGCAGCCGTGATTTCGTCGATCATCACCGCTTCCAGGATCTCCAGGCTGATGTCGGACGGCTCCAGACCCAGCATCTTGACCTGCAGGTTCAGGGCGTCGACCGCTTTGGGATTGGTCAGCAGGCTGGCGGAGACGTTCAGGCCCAGGTGGATCGGGTGATGGGTCTTGCCGCTGAGATTGACGGCCAAGTGCAGGGCTTTTTCGCGTACTGTCGCCTCGATCTGCTCCATGTAGCCGGCCTCGACGGCGGCCGGCAGGAACGATCCCGGGTACCGCACATTGCCATCCACAATCCAGCGGGCCAGGGCTTCTGCCCCGACCACCTTCCCGGTGTGAATATTCACCTGGGGCTGGTACCAGGCGACCATCTCGCCATCTTTCAGCGCCTTTTGCAGCTGTTTGGCGATCTCGTCGTTTTCCTCGAAGGCGGTTCGCATGTCCGGCGTGAACCGGTCGGTCTTGAGCGGACCTTTCTGCTTGGCGGAGCGCAGTGCCAGCGCGGCATCGATGAGAATATTGTCCGTTACAGGCTCTTGCGGCCGGCTGATGAACAGTCCGGCATTGGCGTCGATAACCGTCTTGTGAGTGTCGACAATCCGTTCCTTGCCGATTTCCTGGAGCAGCTTGTGACCGAATTCCTCAAAACGGGCGGCGGCTTTCACGTGCGGCCGCAGCAGTGTGAACTCTGTACCGCCGCTGCGGCACAGGAAGTCTTCCGGCTCGGCCTGCTCTGACAATTGTTCGGCCACATCGCGCAGGATCGCGTCGCCGCGGTGGTCGCCGAAACGGTCGTTGACCTTCTTGAACTGCCGCAGGTCGATCAGGATCACACCGGCACAGCCTTCCGTCGCGCGCTCCGGCAGGGAGCGGATGGTGTTCAGCAGCGCGCGCCGGTTGGGCAGACCTGTGAGAGGATCATGGAAGCCTAGGCTCTCGAATTCCTGCTGGGTCCGGTCGGCAAGTGCCCGGCTGAGGGCGATTGCGATGGCGAAGGCAGCCAGGATGACCAGCCCGCCGACGAGCCCGGCCAGCGCAACCGCAAACAGGGTCTCTGCCCGCTGGGTCTGCAGATCTTCATAAAGAAAGTCCAACGCCGATTGCCACAGCGTGAAAGTCGTGCTGACCAGATCCGGCTGGGCCGTCAGCACCGGCTCGGCAACAATATCTGCGCCGCTCTTGGCGGCGATGGTGGTGGACAGCAACTTGGCGCCCTCTGACTGATAGGCCAGATTCGCCCGTCGATAAGCCTTCGCCTGTTGCCGCAATTGCTCGGCGCTCTCGCCGGTAAGAAGATTGAAATACTCCGCGGTCTCGCGCGCGGCGCCATCGGCGGCAATCTTGAACTGGCCACCCTGGACCGGGATCAGCATCTTGTCCCAGACATTGATTTCCAAGCGGGTCACGATGCTCTTGGCGTTGCTTACCATGATTGAGGATTCGATGACGACGGCGGGCAGCGCATCGGTGACCAAATGCGGCAACCGGGAGGCCTCGAAGGACGAGGACGAGCTGAGCTTTGCCAGCTGAGAGATCGAAGACGAGAGTGTCCGTGCCTGTCGCAGGGCCAGTGGGACCTGGGGTTCCCGGACAAACGTGTCCAGATGCGCGGTGAGTTCGGCGGACCGCGCCGTGCCGCCGAAGGCGATCAGTCTCTGACGTAGAGTGGTTGGCGGTGCACTGATCTTGCCGGTGAGGGCCTTTTCCTGCATCAGCGGGCCGAGCGCCTCGATCAGGTGCAGGCCGTCAAGGCTCCGGTCGATGGCGCTGACCTTGTCGAACTTGTTGTAGAACCAAAGCGATGCGAACAGCAGGCTGGGTGCCAGCAAAAAAACGATCAGCCCTGTCAGCCAGCCACGGATCCGCAACGTCGCGCCTCTTGAAGTGCTTATGGTTATCCTGCGTCATACAGGCAAGGGCTTAAGGATTGGCAAACCCTAAGGCGAAACTGGACTATAGGGAGGTCAAACGGGCCGATTTTACTTAATAGTGTTACCGGGTAACAGTCGGGTGATCGTAAACGTGTCTTCTGCCGGGCGTAAAATTTGGCGGATCAACCCAGCAACTGATTATCGTCAAAACGAACGATTACAGCTTGCTCCGGTCTTGAGCTTGCAGGCCCGATGGCGTATCGCTCGGCTCCTGACTGCTCTCTTTCAAGCTGCGGAAGCCTTTCATGTCGCATAACAGTTTTGGTCATCTATTCCGGGTCACGACCTGGGGCGAAAGTCACGGACCGGCTATCGGCTGCGTGATCGATGGCTGCCCGCCGCTGATCCCTTTGAGCGAAGCCGATATCCAGGGCTTCATGGACAAGCGCAAGCCTGGCCAGTCCCGCTTCACCACCCAGCGCCGCGAGCCGGATCAGGTGAAGATCCTGTCCGGTGTCATGGTGGACGATGACGGCGTGCAGAAAACCACGGGTACGCCGATTTCGCTGATGGTGGAGAACACCGATCAGCGCTCCAAGGACTATTCCGAGATCAAGGACCGGTTCCGGCCGGGTCACGCGGATTTCACCTACAATGCCAAATACGGCATCCGCGACTATCGCGGCGGCGGCCGGTCCTCCGCGCGTGAAACCGCGATGCGCGTTGCCGCCGGTGCGGTGGCGCGGCGTGTCCTGCAGGGCGTTACCATACGCGGAGCACTGGTTCAGGTCGGTCCGCACAAGATTGCCCGGGAAAACTGGGACTGGGCGGAAGTCGACAACAATCCGTTTTTCTCTCCCGACGCAAAGGCGGCCGAATTCTGGGCTGAGTATCTGGACGGTGTGCGTAAGGCCGGATCCTCCGTCGGGGCGGTTGTCGAGGTGATCGCGGAAGGCGTGCCCTCCGGTTGGGGCGCGCCGATTTACGGCAAGCTCGACACCGACATAGCCGCGGCCATGATGTCGATCAATGCGGTCAAGGGGGTGGAGATCGGCAACGGTTTCGACGCGGCCAGCCTGACGGGCGAGGACAATGCCGACGAGATCCGCATCGATGATGTCGGCCAGCCGATGTTCCTGACCAACCATTCCGGCGGCGTTCTCGGCGGCATTTCCAACGGCGATCCGCTGGTCGCCCGCTTTGCGGTCAAGCCGACATCCTCCATCCTGACGGAGCGCAAGTCGATCACCCGGCAGGGTGAAGAGGTCGACGTCATGACCAAGGGCCGTCACGACCCCTGCGTCGGCATCCGCGCGGTGCCGGTGGGCGAGGCTATGATGGCCTGTGTGCTCGCCGATCACTTCCTGCGCCACCGCGGCCAGATCGGCTAAGCCGGTCAACGTTACATCTCGTTACAAATTCCAGGGTCCCTTGCCCATGGACCTCGGCGCACATGCTCCTAGTTTCGATTGCAGCACATCGCCGTGCCTATCAGGGAGTGAAGACATGAACGAGATGACACCGGTCCGCCGCATGACGGCAAAGGACTTTCCGCAGGAACTGCTCGACCTTTACGACTTTTACGCACATGGCAAGATCACCAAGCGCGAGTTCCTGAACGGGGCCGCCAAATTTGCGGTCGCCGGTGTCACCGCGGCGATGCTGCTGGACCAGCTGTCGCCCAATTATGCGCTCGCCCAGCAGGTCGCGCCGGACGATGCGGCCATTGTCAACGAACGCATCACCTATCCGTCGCCGAACGGGCATGGCGAGGTCAACGGCTATCTTGTGAGGCCGGCCGGTGCGGCCGGCAAGCTGCCCGCGGTTCTGGTGGTTCACGAGAACCGGGGCCTCAACCCTTACATCGAGGATGTCGCCCGCCGCCTCGGCAAGGCCGGCTTCATGGCACTGGCTCCGGACGGACTGACCTCCGTTGGCGGTTATCCGGGCACGGATGACAAGGGGCGCGAACTGCAGCGTACCGTGGACGGAACCAAGCTGATGAACGATTTTTTCGCCGGGTTCGAGTTTCTGCTCAACCACGAGGGCAGCACCGGCAAGGTCGGCGCTTGCGGTTTCTGCTATGGCGGCGGCGTCGTCAACGCCATCGCAGTCGCCTATCCGGAGCTTGCGGCCGGTGTGCCGTTTTACGGCCGCCAGCCGGATGCCGCCGATGTGGCCAAGATCCAGGCGCCCTTGATGCTGCAATATGCCGAACTGGACGAGCGCATCAATGCCGGCTGGCCGGCCTATGAGGAAGCCCTCAAGGCCAATGGCAAGGATTATGTCGCTCACATGTATCCGGGCGTGAACCACGGCTTCCACAACGATACCACCCCGCGCTACGACGAGGCGGCGGCCACACTTGCCGAGGAGCGCATGGTGGAATTCTTCAAGGAACACCTGATGTAGGCAACGGAACCCAAGCCCATCATTCGTCATCCCGGACGGAGCGCAGCGAAGATCCGAAATCGGGGAGCCACAGGCTTTCGCTGATATGATCTGAAAACAGACGAAGGTGGCTCCCCGGTCCCGGCTCGCGCGTTACTTGGCCGGGATGACGGCAGAGGGGGCTTCGTTCTGGTTAGGCCCTTCAAACTAACTTGAACGCCCGGATGCGGCTGAGGATTTCTTCGGGGTCGGCAGCGAGCGTGTGCAGGTTGATGGCGATTAGCTCCCGGCCATGCTCGCGCGGGGTGCGTTTCCAGTTGCGCATCATGAATTTTTTCCAGACCGGGAAGGTCTGTGCCTTGGTGACCGCGTTTTCCAGAGGGCGGGTGAGCAAAACGTCGAGACGGACAAGTTCCATGTTGCGCACCGAAGTGCGCTTGACGTCGGTCATGCGGATCGCCGCCCAGTCGATGAAGCCGATGCGCTCAACGTATAGTCCGTCCTCGTTGGCGCCCAGCTGGGGCCGGCTCCTCTCGATCATCGGAAAATGCCAGTAGGCGATGCCGAGAGGGGCCAGCCCGGCGACGGCGAGAAGAGGCAGACCGCCGACAACGCCAATGACGGTGAAGACGATGCCCAGCAGAAGAGAGCCATAAACCAGGCCTTCGCTCTGGCCCCGGTTGAAGCCGACCGTGAAAGGCACGGGATCCGGCTTCGCTGTCTCCCCTTTCGAAACTGCCTCGGTCTTAGCCGCCATGAAGGATCACCTCGCAAAGGATCCTCTAGGTGTCGAGGATCTCGGTTTCGTCAATTTTGATATCGAACCCTTCCAGCCCCACGTAATGGCGTTCACGCGATGCCAGCAGGCGGATCGAGCTGACACCCAGGTCCTTCAGGATCTGCGCGCCAAGCCCCACTTCACGCCATTGTTCCTGTCTAGCTTGTGCGGAGCTGTGTTCTTCGGTGTCGGCAGCTTCAAAATCGGATCTTGCGCGCCTGGATTGACGGGCGACCCCGACTGAGCCTTCGCGCAGATAGACGATCACGCCCCGGCCGCGCTCAGCGAAATGCTTCATGATCGGGTCGAGCGGCTGGGCGTCGCCGAAGACATCGTCGAGCACGGATTCCAGCTGCAGACGCACCGGAACGCTGCGGCCGTCGAGAATGTCGCCATAGACGATGGCCACATGGTGCATCGGGTCATAGGGCGTGGAATAGGTCATCGCGTAGGCCGGGCCGTGAACGGTGTCGACCGGCTGCTCGTTGACGCGCTCGACCATGCGTTCGGTGCGCTGGCGCCAGGCGATCAGGTCGGAGACCGAGACCATTTTCAAGTCGTGCTCGGCGGCAAATTCAGCCACCTGCTGGCCACGCTTGACGGTGCCGTCGTCATTGACCAGCTCACTGATCACGCCGACCTGCTCCAGGCCGGCCAGGCGGCAGAGATCGACGGCGGCTTCCGTATGGCCGGAGCGGATCATCACGCCGCCTTCCTTGGCGACCAGCGGGAAGATGTGACCGGGCCGCACGAAATCGTCGGCGCCGACATTCGGATTGGCGAGTGCCCGCACCGTGGAGCAGCGTTCCTCGGCGGAGATGCCGGTGGTCAGGCCCTGGCGGTAATCGACGGAGATGGTGAAGGCGGTCGCCAGCGGCGCGTCGTTCTCGGCCACCATCGGGTCAAGCCGGAGGCGGCGTGCATGCGCGACCGTCATCGGGGCGCAGATGATGCCGGACGTGTGACGCACCATGAAGGCCATCTGTTCGGGCACGACCTTGGAGGCGGCGACGATCAGGTCGCCCTCGTTCTCACGATCGTCATCGTCGGTCACGACAACCATCTCACCGCGTTCGAATGCGCGGATTGCTTCTGCGACACGGGCCTGGGACACGGGATGCTCCTTGGTTGTGGCTAATCCGAGAAAATCGTTGGGAGTGACCTCGCCATTGGTGGCGATGGCGATTTTGCGGGCCATGTCCCGCGAGACCCAGACATTGGGGTCGTTGCAAAGGGCTGTCACGGAGGCGGGAGACAGGTTGGCGCGGCGCGCGAAGGCGCTGCGGTTCTCTCCGGTCTGCAAAAGCCACTGATCCAGTCTCATGGTTGAGCATATACGCCCAAACCCTTTCAGCCTCAAGAGAAGGGAGGATAGAAATTCAGTGATACTGAAAGACTGGTGTGGTGAATTTGAAATTCGCCTCATTGGTGCAGCAAACGCCGTAGCGAATTTCATATTCGAAAACCACACTAGAAACATATGTTTGCTAGTCACCCTTTTGAAACTGAAGTTCGTTCAGAGCCTGCCGGAAAACGAGACGAACTTCAGTTTCGGGTGACTAGCCGCTTTTGACATATTCCGCGACGCGTGAGACGAAGGCCGGGGTCTTCCAGCGCTCTTCAAGACCGGTGTCAGCGGCCATGCCGGCAAGGTCCTCGGTCAGATAAGACGTATAGTAGGGCTCGTGGAACAGCTGCGGGAAGACCGACAGGAGACCGTCATAATCCGGCACGTCGCCGGTTTGCAGGCTGTCGACAAACAGGAACGAGCCACCGGGTTTCAAAACGCGGCCAACTTCTGCGAACACCTGGCGCCGAACCTTGGGCGGCAATTCGTGAAAGAGAAAAACGCAGGAGACCACATCCAGGGAATTGTCCGCAAAGGGCAGGCTTTCGGCCATCGCCGTTACGAAACGGACTCGGCGCGAGCGCAGCCGGTCCCGGGCGACGGTGAGATAGGGCTCTGACAAATCCAGCCCGGTGCCGGTCAGGCGCGGAAAGGCGGCAAGCGCCGGGCGCAGCAACCCGCCGGTGCCGCAGGCAAGATCCACATAGGCGACCTTGCGCTGGTCTTTCCTTCTGAGGATCCTGGCGAAGGGCACCAGCGCCTGCCGGCGCATGGCGGCGGTCGCGCCGGAAAACAGAACATCCACCTGGAAATCGTAGAGTTTGGCGCTGTCCTCTGACAGCCAGCCGTCGGTCTGGAAATGGAAATTCTGGCGATAATAACGTGGCAGAGCGGATGCAAATCCGTCCACGTCCTCGTTGACTTCCTGATGCGCACCCGTGGCCCGTCGCCGGGTCACTTCCGGCACGTCCCTGAAAAACGCCCGGCTGGTTGCCAGCAGCTCGCCCGGTGTCATGGTGCCATCGGACGGCATTGGGTAGAGCCCGTCCTCGACAGCCTTCAGATCGGCGGCGAACAGCTTGACGATGTCGGCGAGCATGCGCCGCTGGCTCGGCACCGGGCCTTCCGGAACGACCTTGGGCGTCTCGGGAAGGTCCTTTTGAAGGTCCCTGTTCATGCGGCGCATGACTTCGGAATGCAGCGTATAGAGCGCGACCCGGCTGCCCTGATGCAGCGCGTAACGGGTCCGGCGGGCAAGGCTCAGCAGCGGCGGCAGGGGACGTCCTCCTGAAGAAGGCCCAAAATCCTCATCCACCGCGCTCATGGCTCACTCCCTGGTCAGCACTGCCACTGCCTCAATATGGGGCGAATAGTGGAACTGGTCCACCGGTGTGACGCTTTGCAGCACATAACCGCCGTCGATCAGGATCCGGAGATCGCGGGCAAGTGTCGCCGGATTGCACGAAACGGCGATGATGGTCTTCACCTTGGAAAGGGCGAGTTGTTCGGCTTGGGCCTGGGCACCGACGCGTGGCGGGTCGAACACCACCGTGTCGAACGGTTCCAGTTCATCGCGCACCAGCGGGCGGCGGGAGAGGTCACGGCGCTCGAAGGTGACCTTCTTCAGGCCCTGGGGCTTGCGCAAGGCCTTGTCGAAGGCTGCGAGCGCAGCCGCGTCGCCTTCGACCGCATGCACATTGGCAGTACGCGCCAGGCGCAGGGCAAAGGTGCCGACACCGGAGAAGAGATCGGCAACGTTCCTGGCCTTGCCGGCGCCGTCCAGAACCAGTTTCGACAGGGCTTCCTCGGCGGCGACAGTCGCCTGGGTGAAGCCGCCGGGCGCAGCGACGATGCCGACACCGGCCATGTCAAGGAGAGGAGGCCGGACTTCCAGGATCACCTCGCCATTCACCGATAGGCGGGAGAAACCCAGCTCCATCACCATCTGGGAAAGGGCCGGGATCTTGCGGTCATAGGTCTTGTCGGCCTTGTCTATGGCGACATCAAGCCCGGCCGTGGTGGCCAGTACGGTCAGGCGCAACTCGCCCTTCTTCGGCAAAACCGCGGCGGCGAGTTTCTTCAGGCCCGGCAAAGCCGAGACGATGGCCGGGTCGAGCACCGGGCATTCGGAAATATCGACCAGCTTGTGGCTGGCCTTCTCGTGATAGCCCAGAAGGGGTGTGCGGCCGGCCCGCGTCGCCGTCAGAACGGCGCGCCGGCGTCCGCCTTCCGTTGCCGCGATTGTGTCGCCGACCTCGGTCTCGATGCCCCGGTCGCCGAGCGCCTTGACGACGAGGTCGCGCTTCCAGGCAAGGTAAGGCTGTTCGGCCAGGTGCTGTACGGAGCAGCCGCCGCAGGTCTTGATATGCCGGCAGAGCGGCTCGATCCGGTCGGGAGACCTGGTTTCGATGACGGGTTTCTTCGCGCGTCCGTCGACGACTTCGGCACGAACGGTTTCGCCCGGCAGGGCGCCGGCGACGAACACCGGTCCGGTCTCGGTCTGGGCGATGCCGTCGCCGCGATGACCTAGCTCGGTGACTTTCAGCTCTCTCTCACTCATGGGGGAGCGATAGCGTCAACAGCGGTGCAGAGCAAGCACATCGAGGGGTGTCGGGACAAGTTCGCCGGGAGACAGTGCCTTTCAGTCCGCCTTTTTGCCGTAAAGCAGCCATTCCGCATTGCCGTCGCCGCCCTTGACCGGTGAAGGGACGAGATCGCCGGCCCGCCAGCCTGGAACCGTGCCAAGCCAGGCCTGCAGGTCGAGAGACGTCGTTTCGGCGATCTCCGGATCGACCAGCCCGCCCTTGCCGATATTCTCTTTGCCGGCCTCGAATTGCGGTTTGACCAGGAAGATGCCTTCCGCACCCGGTCCCGCCAGGGAGAGCGCGGGCGGCAGGGCCAGCTTCAGCGAAATGAAGCTGACGTCGGAAACCAAGAGCTGCGGACGGTCACCGTCAAGTTCTTCCAAGGTGAGGTCGCGGGCGTTGAGGCCTTCGCGGACCGCGACCCGGGCGTCGCCGCGCAGGCTGTCATGCAGCTGGTCATGGCCGACATCGATGGCATGCACTTTTGCCGCTCCGCGCTCCAGCAGCACCTGGGTGAACCCGCCGGTGGATGCGCCGATATCGAGCGCGACCCGGCCGGACGGATCGACGCCGAACCGGTCCAGGCCTTCGATCAGCTTGAGGGCAGCCCGGGAGACATAGCGGGAAGCCGGATCCTCCACGGAGATCGCGGCGGCGGACCCGACTTTCTGCGCGGGCTTTGAGCAGACAACACCGTCCACGCTCACGGTCCCGCGCAACACGGCGTCGCGGGCCCGGGCCCGGCTCGGAAAGAACCCGGCATCGACGAGGTGCTGGTCAAGACGCTGTTTGGACATGGACAAGGGAACTTAGAAACAGCCGGCGATGGCCGAGATCAGGCGGTCGGCATAGACCTGGTCGCCGGCATAGAGCCACAGCAGCACCGCCAGCGCGAGAAAACCCGTCGCGCCGGCCGTCAGGCCTATGTAAAGCGTTTTGCCCATGGTGGCCGGTTTGCTCCCGATTTCGGACCGTCAGGAAGACGCCGGCGCGTTTTCGATCAGCCGGCGCAGTTTCCGCATGGCGTTTTCCGGGTCCTCGTTGAAGGCGATGGTGCCGACAAACTTGTTGTCCGCATTCATCAGGAAAACCGCGGCGGAATGGTCCATCGTATAGTCGCCATCGTCAAGGGGCACCTTCTTGGCATAGACCCGGTAGGTCTTCAGCATGGCGTCGATCTGCTCACGGGAACCGGTCAGCGGAACGATGCGCTTGTCGAAGGCCCAGACATAATCGCGCATGACGTCCGGAGTGTCGCGCTCCGGGTCGACGGTCACAAAGGCATAGTTCAGCTTGCCCGCGTCCGGACCGAGCTGTTCCATCCAGCCCTGCAGTTCCGACAGGGTCGTCGGGCAGACATCCGGGCAGAAGGTGAAGCCGAAAAAGATCACCAGCGGCTTGCCGGCGAAGGTCTTGTCCGTGACCGTTTCTCCGGTACCGCTGACGAGCTCGAACGGACCGCCGATCGCAGCGAGCGGTTCGATCAGGGCGCCGGAATTCTCGTTGCCCGCGGTCTGCTGGTAGACCAGCCAGCCGGACACGACGGCAAGGGCGGCAACCGCCGCCCAGGCCACGTACCGGAAGAGTTTCAAACCAGACATGGTTGCTGTCCTCTCCTGAAGGGGTCAGTTGCTACTGTGGTTCATCTTGCCGTGATCCATCGCGCCGCCGGCAGGGCTCTTGGCGCCCATCTTGGCAACGGGCAGCTCGACGGCGACGTCGCCGGCCTTCTCGAAAGTCAGCACCACCGGCACGGTGTTGCCCTCCTCGAAGGACTGGTTAAGGCCCATGAACATGATGTGGAGGCCGCCGGGCTTCAAGGCAACGGTCTCGCCGGCCGGGACCGAGATGCCGTCTTCCAGATGGCGCATTTTCATGACGCCGTCAGTGACGGTCATTTCATGAAGTTCAACCTTGGCCGCGACATCGGAGCTGGCGGCGACCAGCCGGTCGTCCTCTGTGCCTGAATTGCGGATCGCGACGAAGCCGCCGCCGGCCTTTGCCTTGGGCGGTGTCGCCCGGGTCCAGGCCTGGCTGATCGTCAGATCGCCGGCCGTGTAGTCATTCGCAAGCGCGGAAAGCGAGACAAGCGTGAGAGCCGTTGCGACGGCAACGGATTTGAAGATTTTCATTTGATTGTGTCCTGATTTCTGAAGAAAAGCCGAATTTCAGATCAGCAGAACGGCGGAGCCCTGATGGCTTTTGTGCGCTCGTGGCCGGACGGGGGCAGCACTGTGTCTGTCCAGACCGGGCGCGCAATTGCAGTGGCCTTTGATTGTTCCAGAGCAATCGTTTTCGGTGCCAGGCAGGGACCGAGTGCACAGCCATGTGCGCAGACCGGTCCGCATTTGCAGGACAGCGGATCGTGCGAGGACGGCAACCCCTGTTCAAGGGCCGAGGGCTGGCACAGGCTGGTCAGCCCGGCAGCCGCCGCGGTGTGGGGCGTCAGGGCGCTCGCCAGCACCAGCAGACAGAGGCGCATCACAAAGGCAAGGCTTGCCAGCGCCACCAGGGGGCGGCGTTCCTGCCGGAGCACTTGCAGATGGGTGAGGCGCGACGTCATGCAGCGGCTATAGGACGGTTCGCGCGGGAAGTCGAGCGGCGAAACGGCGCAGTCGCCGCCTCAACTCCGCTTCTTCGGCCCGGTCGTGTCTGCCGCATCGCCGGCGGTGCCGGTCGTTGCGACGTCAGAGGCCGGGTGCTGTCGGTCGTCAGCCTCTGCGCCTTCCTCGGACTGGTCAAAATTATAGATATCGTCTTCATAGGCCGGAAACTCTTCCGGCGGGATGACATATTCCTCGGCCTCGGCATCGAGCGGCTCGGGGGAAATGACCGAGCCGACCTGGGCGGTGGACGCGTATTCGAAGTCGGTCTTCTCGTCTGCCGTCAGGGCCTGGCGCGCATAAATACGGGTCAGGATGAAGATGACCATCAGGATGTTGGCACCGATGATCATGAAATAAAGGCCGGACGGACCGATCTGCCCCATGATGATGGAAGCCAGCAGCGGACCGACAATCGATCCGATGCCGAAGGACAGCAGCATGCCGGAAGAGGTTTCGACAAAAGCTTCCGACGGCGCGTGGTCGAACGCGTGGGCGACGCAGATCGCGTAGAGCGGCTGCGTGAACATGCCGAGCAGCACCGCCGATCCGATCGCGATCAGAAACGCGTTTGGCGAAAAGATCGCGATTGCGAGCGAGGCGGCGATTGTGGCGAGACCCAGCCCGACCATAACGAGGCGCCGGTCGGTCCGGTCAGACAAGCGCCCAACCGGCCATTGGGCCAGCATGCCGCCGCCGATAATGGCAGCGGCATAAAACGCCGACTGTTTTGTCGACAGGCCGATCTGGGAGCCGTAAAGCGGCGACAGGGTCAAAAGCGCGCCCTGGGTGGCACCGACAAACAGCACCCCGACAAACGCCGCCGGTGAATTCTGATAGAGCTGTTTGGGCCGGAACCGCACAAGCGTGATCGGGGCGGGCTGCGTCGAGTTGGTCAGCGAGACCGGCATCACCGCTATGCTGACCGTTACGGAGGCAATCGCGAACGGAACGAACGAGGAAATGTTCATCGTTGCGATCGAGATCTGGCCCATCATCAGGCAAGCGAACAGGATCACGATGTAGAAGGACATGATCGTGCCGCGGTTCTCGTTGGTGGCGCTCTCGTTGAGCCAGCTTTCGACGATCATGTAAAACCCGGCGAGGCTGAAGCCGGAAACGATGCGGATCAGGATCCAGGCATAGGGATCGATCACGACCGGATGCAGGATGGCCGCCCCCGACATCAGGGAGACCAGCGCGGCGAAGGCGCGGATATGGCCAGCGCGCATGATGATCAGCGGCGCACCCAGGCAGCCCAGAACCATGCCGAAGAAATAGGCCGAAGACATCGCGCCGATTTCAAGGTCTGTGAAGTAAAACCGGTCCGCGGCCAGCGGCAACAGGGTGGTCTGCAATCCGTGCCCGAAAATAAACAGGGCGACGGACAACAGGAGGGCGGACACGGAGAGGAGCGTCTGGACCATGGCTGCTTCCTGAGGGCTGTGCGTGCACGAAAACACTTGAGCCGGTTCAAGCCGCCGCAAGTGACTTGAAACCAGCCTTTTCAGGTCTCAAAGCCCATGTCAATCAAGAATAAAACCGTTCCCCAAGCGAGCCTGGCGGAGCGGTCCGACTGTACTGGAACTTGTCTTAGGCGCGTTGCGGCGCGCTCAGACTAGCGCTGCCGAGGGCGGTGAAGACGGTCTTCATGATGCCGTCGCAATCAAGACCCGCCCGGGCATACATGACATCGGGTTTGTCCTGGTCGAGATAAACATCAGGCAGCGCGAGCGTACGTACCTTCAGGCCGTTGTCGAGCAGGCCTTCCTCGGCAAGCCGTGTCAGAACGTGGCTGCCGAAGCCGCCGGCGGAGCCTTCTTCCACGGTCACCAGCACTTCGTGCTCGCGCGCCAGCCGCCGGATCATGTCCATGTCGAGGGGCTTGGCGAAACGGGCGTCGGCCACCGTCGTCGACAGGCCGGCTGCATCGAGTTCCTCGGCCGCCTTGAGGCATTCGGCCATTCTGCCGCCGAAACTCAGCAAAGCCACCTTGGTGCCTTCCCGCCGGATGACGCCCTTGCCGATGTCCAGAACGCTGCCGCGTTCGGGCATGTCCAGACCGACGCCTTCGCCGCGCGGATACCGGAAGGAGATCGGGCCGTCGTCATAGGCAACCGCGGTCGCCACCATGTGGCGCAGCTCGACCTCATCGGCGGCCGCCATGACGACAAAGCCCGGCAGACAGGTGAGGAAGGCGGTATCGAAGGCGCCCGCGTGGGTCGGCCCGTCGGCGCCGACGAGACCGGCGCGGTCGATCGGGAAACGCACCGGCAGGCCCTGGATCGCCACATCGTGGATCACCTGGTCATAGGCACGTTGCAGGAAGGTGGAATAGATCGCGGCGAATGGCTTGTAGCCTTCCGTGGCCAGCCCTGCCGCGAAGGTCACGGCATGCTGTTCGGCAATGCCGACATCATAGGTGCGTTCCGGAAACGCTTCGCCGAACAGGTCCAGTCCGGTTCCGTCCGGCATGGCCGCCGTGATCGCGACCACCTTGTCGTCCGTTTCCGCTTCCTTGATCAGGGAAGTGGCGAAGACATTGGTGTAGCTTGGCGCATTGGCCTTGGGTTTTGCCTGTTTTCCGGTGACGACATCGAACTTGGCGACACCGTGATATTTGTCCTTGGCCCCTTCCGCCGGCGCATAGCCCTTGCCCTTCTGGGTGACCGCATGGATCAGCACCGGGCCATGATGCGTGTCGCGGACATTCTTCAGGATCGGCAGCAGGTGTTCCAGGTTATGGCCGTCCACCGGGCCTACGTAATAAAAGCCGAGTTCCTCGAACAAGGTGCCACCGGTCCAGAAACCTCGGGCGTATTCTTCCGCGCGGGCTGCTTTCTCGAACATCTGCTTGGGCAGGTTCTTGGCCAGGCTCTTGGCGGCGTCGCGCAGGGTCTGATAAGTCGGACCGGACACCAGCTTGGCCAGATAGGCCGACATCGCGCCCACCGGTGGGGCGATGGACATGTCATTGTCGTTCAGGATGACGATCAGCCGGGAGCCGAGATGACCGGCATTGTTCATGGCCTCATAGGCCATGCCCGCGGACATGGCGCCGTCGCCGATCACCGCGATGACATTGTTGTCGCCGCCGTTGAGGTCCCGGCCGGCCGCCATGCCCAGACCCGCGGAAATCGACGTGGACGAATGCGCGGCACCAAAGGGATCGTAGATGCTCTCGGCGCGCTTGGTGAAGCCGGAAAGCCCGTCGCCCTGGCGCAGTGTGCGGATGCGGTCGCGCCGTTCCGTCAGGATCTTGTGCGGATAACACTGGTGCCCGACGTCCCAGATGACCTTGTCTTCAGGCGTGTTGAAGACATAGTGCAGCGCGACCGTCAATTCGACGACCCCGAGACCGGCGCCGAGATGCCCGCCCGTGATCGACACGGCGTCGATGGTCTCCCTGCGCAACTCATCGGCAAGCTGACGCAGGTCCGCTTCCTCAAGCTGACGCAAATCAGCCGGCGAAACGACCTTGTCGAGAAGCGGGGTATCTGGCTTGGAAGTCACTCTGGAGATTGCTCCACGATTTGAAAACTGGCGGGCAGGCATACACCAACCCGATATAGGGCGCAAACGCGCCGGGTGGAATGTGCCAAATTGGCCTGCCCTGACAGGAGTACGAAGGTTGGGCCGAATTTGTCCGACTAAATTAAAAGTTGGACCGGCAAAAAATGTGCAACTTTTCACGAAATCGTCATTAATCACCCTTTTGGGTGATGCGCCGGGTGCGGATCTCCCTTAAGGGAAGGGTGTGGTCGATGGGGCCACGTGCACAGTGATCAACTTGGGGTCGCAATTCGCGGCCCCATTTTTTGCCTCAAGGCCATGCTGCGCACGGACACTGCCATGCGTTTCGGCGGTTGGCGGCAACGATATTTCAGACATTACGGTAATCAGTCAGAACAGCTGCGCCAGCCTGTGCACCAGCCTTGCTAGCTGAAGTTGTGTGTTCACGCCGGTCTTTTCATAGATGCGCCGCAGGTGCGTTTTGGCCGTGTTTCGGGTGATTCCGAGTGCGTCGACCGTGGCGTTCATGGAGCCGGACAACGTTAGTTGCCGCGCCAGATGCGCTTCGGATTGGGACAGATCAAAATGATCCTGCAGACATTTTTCCACGCCTTCTGGAACGTCACTCGTTTCCGACAGCCTGACAATAAACATGGGTTCGGCGGGCCGGGCCGGTTTTTCCGCGACGGGAACAACAGCCTTGATCTGAAGTCGCTTCAGAAATCCGTTTGCGTCGGAAATGCAGAATGACCGCTGTGGCACACTTTCCGTCACGGGGGGATGGCCACCGGTCTGTTGCCTCGTTGCGACGGCAAGTTCCAGGAGCGCGGCGTCCAGCTTCTTGTTCTTGACCAGCAGTTTTCGACGTTCCTGTGCCGCGGCGTCGGCCCTGGCAAGCGCATCCGCGGCACCGGGCGTCTGGGCCAGAATGGTCCGGTCTTCGGACAAAAGCACCGCAGGGCCGTCCACTTCCGACAGCAGCATGCGTTGACACAGACTGTCCTGGCGCTCCTTTTCTATGCGAAAGTGAATGTTCAATCCGGGGGTCAGGGCTTTGACGATGCCGCGGAAGGTCTCGCTGGCGAGGCCGACGTCGATGGTGTCGGGCGTGTGGGCCGTGAACAGACATCCGAACAGGATCGTGGAGCCATCTGCCCGCCAAACCGGCGAGATCAGTCCAGGGGCTTGCCGTAATATCGTCTGCCGATCGGGAAGGTTTCCATTGGCTCCGGCCGGTTCTCCATTTGACCCGTTCAGCGTCGGCGTTTCCCGGACGCCTCGGGTGAGCGACGTCTTGCAATAGGGATAGTGCAGCGATGCGTCCGACAGCAGAAACTCAAGGACGTTGCGCCCGCCTTCTGTTTCAATTCGCCCTAACAGTGTGCCCAGGTCTTGCGCAGATTGCTGACCGCCGAAATGCGGCAACGGTTTGCCGTCGCCATCGAACTCCGCCAGAAAGGATTTGCAGCCGAGCGCTTTGTCGATGAAGGCCAATAGCTGCGGCCAATCCTCGGTGCGCGAGGAACACTCAAGAACCCGTATAAGTAGTTTTGACTGGTCTGTCTCACTGAGTGCTGGCATAATGCGCTATATCTACTAACTATTACATAAATGCCTCTTCTTACTATGAATATTACTATCAATTTGTCGCTTTCATGGCAACTCGTCACGAGGAAGTTTGGGTAGCCGGTTCAGCTGTAGTGAAATCAGAAACGCGAAAACTGTATCAGTTCTGCGGGTTGGCTTGAGCCATGGCGGGAGTTTGTCCCGTGGCAGTCGCGCGATAAGCGCGCTGTTTCACTCGGAAGCCCGCCGATTGTTGCTGCCTGAAGCGATCGAGGAAGGGCTTATTACTGCGGATCTAGCGCTTCGGTGCCGCTGGCTTCGCCGTTCTGGCCAAGCTGGATCTTTTCCACCTTGGCTTCGGCCGATTTCAGCAGCGTGTCGCAATGTTTGCGTAGGGCATCGCCGCGCTCATACATGTCGATGCTGCGTTCCAGAGGCACGTTGCCCTGTTCCAGTTCGCGCACGATGGTCTCCAACTGCTTGAGGGCGTCCTCGAAGGAGAGGCCGGAAATGTCGTTCGCAGCATCGGTCATGGCGGCGGTCCCGTCGGTCAGGTGGCATCGGTCTTGAAGGCAAACTTGCGGGCCGGGAGGCGAAGGTCAAGGTGTCTTTTGAAATTCGAACCGCTCATCCCCGTGCTTTTGGCTGGCGCGATCCGTTCGCATCGGGAAAAACTCAGCCCGTCATCAGGGTCATGACATGGGCCGCAGTCGAGCGTGCCAGGCCTTCGAGATCATAGCCGCCTTCCAGAACGGAGATCAGATGACCGTTGCCGTGTTTGTCAGCGATGTCCATCAGCACTCGTGTTGCCCAGGCAAAATCCGCCTCGACCAGGTTGAGCCCGCCAAGCGGATCGCGGGCGTGGGCGTCGAAGCCGGCCGAAACAATCACCAGTTCGGGAGCGAACGTCTCCAGGCGCGGCAGGATCACAACTTCGAAGGCTTCCTTGAAACCGGTACCGTCTTCGCCCGGCGGCAGCGGTACATTGACGATGGTGTTGGCATCGCCGGTCTCGGACGCCGCGCCGGAGCCCGGGTAAAGCGGCATCTGGTGCGTGGAGCAATACATGACGGTCGGGTCGTCCCAGAAGATGTCTTGGGTGCCGTTGCCGTGATGCACGTCAAAATCGACGATGGCCACCTGTTCCAGTCCGTATTTCGACTGGGCATACCGTGCTGCAATCGCGGCATTGTTGAAGAAGCAGAACCCCATTGCCCGGGTTTTTTCCGCGTGGTGACCGGGTGGGCGGGAGGCGGAAAAGGCATTGCTGACCCTGTCGGTCAGAACCTCGTCGACGGCCCGGCAGGCGCCTCCGACGCCGCGCAGCGCCGCTTCCCAGGTACCCGGCGACATGGTGGTGTCCGCGTCGACCCGCGCGGTGCCTTCGTCCGGCGCGAGCCGGTGGATCTGGTCGACGTAACTCATCGGATGCGCCCGTGCGATGTCCTCGACCGCTCCCATCGGCGCCATGTCCCGTTCGACGGACTGAAACTTCTCATGTTCCAGAATGCGGTCAATGGCCCGGATCCGGTCCGGGCGTTCGGGGTGCCCAATCGGCGTCAGGTGGTCGAGATAGGACGGATGATGAAGGATCAGGGTCGACAAGGAGGCGTTTCCGGGAGGTCAATTGTTATGAAAATCGTTGCCGGGCATCAGAACGGTTGCAGCAGGGACTGTCAATTACCGAAGCGGATTAATATGACCGGGAAAACCGTGTGGAACAGGTGGGTTAAGTGCGGAATTAAGTAAAATTATCAATAGCTTGAGGGTCGAGGTCGCTGGCCGAAAGTAATCAATTGTTTAGTCGTTGGGCCTTTACTTCGCTCGCAATGCTTTGTTCCACAGGAGGTGTCCCATGAAAAAACAGTCCCTTTTCGCGCTCGGACTGATGATGTCCGCGGCGGTCGCTCCGGCTCAGGCCGACGAAATCAAGATACTAGCTGGCAATCTGCCGCCGATGTTCCTGGACAACGGCAAGGGACGGGAAGCCGAAATCATCAGCGCCGTCATGGAAAAATGCGGTCATACGGTGAGCTTTGAAATCCAGCCCTTCACCCGGCACTGGGAGAGCTACAAGTCCGGTGAAGGCGATGCAGTCGCCACCGTGCCACAGGGCATGCCGATCGACGGCACGCCGAGCGATGTCTATATCCATTACCAGAACGGCGTTTCGTTCCTGTCAGACAGTGGTGCCAGTTACGCTGGCCTGGGCGATCTTGCCGGCAAGAAAGTGATCGGCTTCAAGGGCGCGGAAAGCATCATTCCGGGGCTTTCCGACCACACCGGTTCCTTTGCCGACTATCGGGAAGTCACCGACCAGATCACCCAGAGCCGGTCCCTCTTCGGCGGACGCGTGGATGCGATCATCGGCGATGGCATGCTGTTTGCCGAATACAATCAGCAACTGCGCGGCCAGAGCGATCTGCGCTTTGATCCGAACCAGTCGGTCACTTTCAAGGCAGTCTTCGACTCCAGCCCCTACACGATGGCCTTCCGCGACGCGGGGCATGCGGAAGATTTCAATCGCTGCTTCAAGGAACTGGATGCAGACGGCACGATCAAGAAGATCAACACGTCCTGGGTCGACAAGTACCGAGACAGCCTCGGCGATTCGTATCTCGGTTATTGAGGTTGGAATTTTGCCAAAAAAATGGGCCGGCTGTTTTCGCCGGCCCTTTACGAGGTGCGAGCACCGCAATGCCCGAGGGGAGGTCCGCTGCATCTCAAATCTGAGTTTTAACTTACGTGATTCCAGTAGCGGAATGCGAGCTTTTTACCGTAATTCATTTGGGTCATGGTGTTGATAAGTTTGAGACTGGTGCAGATTTGTCAGTCTCTATTGTATGAATTGCTTAACCAAAATCGGGTTTCGAATCTTCGATGTAGTTCTCCGTTAAAGCGGAAACTTCAACAATACCCGGATTAACTTCAGGCGTTCCCGGTTCAACTTCTGAGTCAGAATTGTGTCATGACTTGCTGATTTTTCAGGCTTTTTGAAATCCTGCTGAAGAAAGCGTCAAAGTTGTTCCACAACGTGCAGTCGTTACCGGTGTTTCTACCGCGGCGGCGCTGATCAATCTCGCGGCGCGGCCGCCCTCTGCAACCGATCGTTGATGGCTTCGCCCAGACCAAAGTTGGGGATAATTTGCACCCGAATGGCCTTTGCGCCGGTCGAATCCAGAAAACGCATCGCGTGAAACAGGTTTGCGGCGGCTTCCCGGAGGTTGCCGGTCGGGCTCAGGTTGAATTCCGCGCGCGCGTGTTCGGCGCCGGGCAGGGGGGTAGGGCCAAACGAGAGCAGACCGTCTTCCGGGGTTGCCGCATCGGCAGCGAGGATCATGCGGGCGTTCGGCGCATAGTGAGAGGACAGCATGCCCGGGGCGGCCGGGGCGTCCGGGCGCATGGCCGGATCGGCGCTCAAAAGAACCAGTCCCAGGACGCTTTCGATCTCTTCACGGGCAATGCCGCCCGGGCGGAGCAGCCGCGGTCTGTCGTCAAGCAGGCCGACGATTGTGGACTCGATGCCGACCGCGCAGGGGCCGGCGTCAATCACGAAGCTGAGCGCGCTTTCAAGATCGGCGACCACGTCTTCCGCCCGCGTCGGGCTGATCTTCCCGGATCTGTTGGCGCTGGGGGCAGCCAGAGGGCGGCCGGATTTTTCCGCCAGAAACCGCATCACCGGCCCGTCAGGGACCCGCAGGGCCACCGTGTCCAGACCGGCGGTCGCCAGATCGCAGATCGGCGAAGTTTTCCGTTTCGGCACCACCATCGTCAACGGGCCGGGCCAGAAGGCTTCCGCCAGGGCCAGTGCCTGGTCGTTGAAAACGCCATGGGCAAGGGCGGTCTCGAGCGACGGCACATGGGAAATCAGCGGATTGAACTGGGGGCGGCCCTTGGCCTCGAAGATCTTCGCGCAGGCCGCGCCGTTGGTGGCGTCGGCGGCGAGGCCGTAAACGGTCTCGGTCGGTACGGCAACGAGATCGCCGGCCACGATCGCCGCGCACACCGCGTCCGCTTCCGGAGCGGCCTGCCAGCCGGGCGTGTCGAGATCGAGTGTCCAACGCTGCATCTTGCGGATCCGGTCCAACTGTTTTCCGCGCCTTGACCAAAAAGACGATGACCTGCCGCAGCGATACGGGTTGACGTTAACGTCAACTGGTCTATTGTCCTGTCAACTCGCTGTCGATAGCGCCTTTTGCGGAGAAGCTGCGCTTCCGTCAAGCTTTGAACAGCGAAAACAGTCATATGCCGGCTAAAGCGATGCCGGCAGGTTTGGGAGGACCTGAATGTACCGCGCCCCTGTCGACGAGATCGCCTTCACGCTCAAACATGTCTGCGGATTGAGCGATCTGCAGAAAAGTGCCCGCCATGCGGAACTGGGCGATGATCTTGTCGACGCCATCCTGACCGAGGCCGGCCGGTTCGCGGCCGAGGAGATCGCCCCGCTCAACAAGGTGGCCGATGCACATGGCACGCCGCTGGAAAACGGCAATGTGTCGACCCCTCCGGGTTGGCGCGAAGCCTATCATGCCTGGATCGAGGGCGGCTGGAACGGATTGACCGCCGATCCGCAGTCGGGCGGCCAGGGCCTGCCGCAGATGCTGTCGGCCGCCGCGCTGGAAATGTGGAACTCCGGCTCCATGGCTTTTGCGATCGGCCCGACACTGACGATCGGCGCCGTCGAGGCCATGGAAAAACACGCCTCCGAGGAGCTCAAGGCCAAATATCTGGAAAAGCTCGTCACCGGCGAGTGGATGGGCACCATGAACCTGACCGAGCCGCAGGCCGGCTCGGACCTGAATGCCCTGAAGGCCAAGGCCGAGCGCAATGAGGACGGCACTTACCGCATCTTCGGTCAGAAGATCTTCATCACCTATGGCGACCACGATCTGACTGACAACATCATCCACATGGTGCTGGCGCGCCTGCCGGACGCACCTCCCGGCACCAAGGGCATTTCGCTGTTCCTGGTACCGAAATTCCTGGTCAATGATGACGGCTCCCTGGGCGACCGCAACGACGTCAAGGTCGCCGGCGTCGAGCACAAGATGGGCATTCACGGCTCGCCGACCTGCACCATGGTCTATGGCGACGAGGGCGGCGCCAAGGGCTGGCTGATCGGTGAGGAGAACCGTGGCCTTGCCTGCATGTTCACCATGATGAACAACGCGCGCCTCGCCGTCGGCATCCAGGGGCTGGGCGTCGCCGAGCGGGCCTTTCAGCATGCGCTGGCTTACGCCATCGAGCGCAAGCAGGGCCGGGCGCCGGGTGACACCGGCGAGGACGGCATGAGCCCGATTGCGCGCCACCCGGACATCAAGCGCATGCTGCTCGGCATGAAGGCGCGCACCCAGGTCGCACGCGCGATCTGTTATGCCTGCGCCCATGCCATCGACATGGCCAATGTCGCGGAGGAGGCGGCCGCCAAGACCTTCTGGAGCGAACGCGCCAGCCTGCTGACCCCGATTGCCAAGGCGCTGTCGACCGATTTTGGCGTCGAGGTGGCCTCGCTCGGCATCCAGATTCATGGCGGCATGGGCTTCATCGAGGAAACCGGTGCCGCCCAGCATCTGCGCGACGCCCGCATCGCTCCAATCTATGAGGGCACCAACGGCATTCAGTCCATCGACCTCGTCATGCGCAAACTGCCGCTCTCCGGCGGTGAGCACATCAGGGGCTTCATTCAGGAGCTGACGGACATCGCGGACGAGGTCGCCGCCTCCAACCGCCCGGAATTCGGCGCGACAGCGGAGCGGCTCGCAGCCAGTCTTCGGGATCTCACCGAGGCAACCGACTACATGCTGGCGGCACAGGCTGACGGACGGATTGCGGACGCCCTATCCGGCGCAACGCCTTATCTGCGCGTCGCCGGTCTGGCGCTTGGCGGAGCTCTCTTGGCCAAGGGTGCGCTGCGCTCCGCGAACGAGCCGGCGGCCCGTCTTGCCGAACGCACCCTACTGGCGCGCAGCTTCTGCGAGACCACGCTTGGCGAAACCGCCGGCCTGAAGTCGGACATCCTATTGTCCGCCGCAGTCATTCAGGGTTTCGACCCGGAAGCCCTGGCTTCGTGAGCCGTCCCCTGGAGTAACAAATGATCCAAACATCCCTTGAAGACGGCGTCCGAATCCTGCGTCTGGACCGGCCGGAGAAGAAGAATGCCCTGACGGGCGAGATGTACAACGCACTTGCCGAGGCGCTGGAGACAGGCAACGGCGATGACGGCATCCGCTGCCAGCTGATCTGCGGCCAGCCGGAGGTCTTCACCGCCGGCAACGATATCGGCGACTTTCTGCAGCATGCCGGCAAGGCGGGCCTCGACGAGACCCCGGTCGTGCGCTTCCTGCGCGCGCTGGTGCGCAACGAGAAACCGTTGGTCGCCTCGGTCGACGGCATCGCCATCGGTGTCGGTACGACCTTGCTGATGCATTGCGACATGGTCTTTGCCAGTCCGCGCTCGCTGATCCGCTCGCCCTTTGTCGATCTCGGCCTGGTGCCGGAAGCCGGTTCCAGCCTGCTCGGACCACAGCTGATGGGGCATGCCCGCGCGTTTGAGTTGCTTTGCCTTGGTAATGGGTTTTCCGCCGAGAAAGCCGCCGCCTGTGGCCTGGTCAACGAGGTGGTGGAAGGTGACGTCGACGCGGCGGCGCTGGCCTGCGCCAGGGAAATCGCGTCGAAACCGCCTCAGGCCATGGCGCTTTCGCGCAAGCTGCTGCGCGGCGACACATCGGTGCTGTCGGAGCGGGTGGAAGAGGAAATCAGGATCTTCGCCAGCCGTCTCAGCGCCCCGGAAACCATTGCCGCCTTCCAGGCCTTCATGATGAAGAAGAAGGCCTGAGCAACGTAAACGAATGTCATCCCGCGAAAGCGGGGACCCAGGAAGCCTCATAGGTTTGTGCCGACAACATCGGCCCGGGAGTCCTGGGTCCCGGCTCTTCGCTTCGCTTGGCCGGGATGACAACATTGGAGACCGCAAGGTCGTCGCCCCGAGAGCGACAGACGGAGGAGACAAACATGTCCCTGAAGGGAAAGACACTTTTCATCACCGGCGCGTCGCGCGGGATCGGCAAGGAAATCGCGCTCCGGGCCGCCCGGGACGGCGCCAATGTCGCTGTTGCTGCGAAGACCGCGGAGCCGCACCCCAAGCTCGAAGGTACGATCTTTTCGGCCGCCGAGGAGATTGAAGCGGCTGGCGGCAAGGCGCTGCCGATCGTGCTCGACGTGCGCGACGACGAAGCGGTCAAGGAGGCCATCGACAAGACGGCGGCGCATTTCGGCGGGCTCGATATCCTGGTCAACAATGCCAGCGCCATCCAGCTGACGCCCCTGCAGCAGACGGACATGAAGCGCTTCGACCTGATGCACCAGATCAACACGCGCGGCACGTTGGCCTGCTGCAAACATGCGATCGAGCATCTGAAGAAGACCGACAATCCGCATATCCTGATGCTGTCGCCGCCGCTCGACATGCAGGAAAAATGGTTTGCGCCGTTCACGCCCTATTCCATCGCCAAATACGGCATGAGCCTTGTGGTGCTGGGCCTGGCCGGAGAGCTGCGCTCCAAGGGCATCGCTGTCAACGCGCTGTGGCCGCGCACGACCATCGCGACGGCGGCGATCAAGAACATCATCGGAGGCGACAAGATGATGCAGCAGAGCCGCACACCGGCGATCCTGGCCGACGCCGCCCATGAGATCTTCACTTCGCCGTCTCGTGAGTTCACCGGCCAGTTCGTCATCGACGACACCTTCCTGGCAAGCCGCGGTGTGACCGATTTCGACAAGTACCGGGTCGATCCGAGCCTGGCGCTGGCTCCGGATTTCTTTGTGCCCGACGACAGCGAGGCGCCTTGCGATCTCGGTCCCGTGAAGAGCTGATAAGCTAACCGGCTTGAGGAACGGGCTTGCATTGTCCTGCCCGTTCCGGCACGATTCCGGGGCCGACGAGGGCGGCAGCCGGATCCGCGGAAAGCGAAAGCACCCTGACACCTGACGACATATGCCGGTTTTTCACCTGCGCCCGACACCAGCGGATCGCCCGGGCTCTCGAACCAGGAGAAAAGCCATGTCCGATGGACCTGCGACTTCCCTTGACACCTACAAGAAATCCGCCCGCCGCCTCAGGAAGGCATATTCCACAGGCGACGCGAATGCGCTTGCGCGTGTCGCCGCCCATGCCGATCCGGCAAAGGGTCTGAGGCATGCCGACTTTCTGCATGTGATTGCCCGCGAGGAAGGTCACGACAGCTGGCCGAAGCTGAAATTCGCGCTGGAAAGCGCTGCCATGACCCGCGCCGAGAAAGCGGAACGGTTGAAGATGGCGCTCTATCACGGCCAGCATTGGATCACCGAAAAATTGCTCGCGGACGATCCGGCACTGCGGCAAGACAATCTCGGCCTGCAGATTGCGCTCTACGATCTGGATGCCGTGCGCGCGGCGATTGACGCCGATCCCGCTGCGGCGACCGCATTGGTCGGTATCCGCAGCCCAATCCTGCATCTGGCCTTTTCCAAGGACATTCATCGCCGCCCCGATAGGCAGTCGGACATGCTGGCGATCGCCGAATTGCTGGTGGCGCACGGCGCGGATGTAAACGACGGCTATCCGCCGGAGCCCGGCGCGGATCACGCCCTTTCCGCGCTTTATGGCGCCCTCTGCCACGCCGACAATTTTGAGCTCGGGCGCTGGTTTCTGGAGAAGGGCGCCGATCCGAACGACAATGAGAGCCTCTATCATTCCACCGAACTCGGTCACACACGGGCGCTGGAGCTGCTATTGAAACACGGCGCCCGGCCGGACGGCACCAATGCACTGCCGCGGGCACTCGATTTCGACGACATTGCCAAGGTCCGGTTGTTGCTGGAGGCGGGTGCCGATCCGAACATCACCGAGCCGGATCACCCAAGCGGTTTGCCGATGAACACCATCCCCGCGCTCCACCAGGCCGCGCGGCGCGATGCGCCGATCGAGGTCGCTGAGTTGCTCTTGCAGCATGGCGCGGACGCAACTGCGGTCTGGGACGGACACACACCTCACGCCATGGCACTGATCTATGGCAACCGGCCGGTAGCCGATTTCCTGGCGGCAAATGGCTATGCTCGGCCGCTGAATGGCAATGAGGCGATTTTGGCGGCCTGCGCGGAAAACAGACCTCTGGCGGCCCGGCTCGACACGAATGGCTTAAGCGAAGAGGACCGGGGACTTCTGACGCGGCTCGCCTTCATTCCGGGCAAGCTGGATCACATGAAGGCGCTGGTTTCAGCCGGGCTGGACCCGGATGTTCCCGACAGCATGGGCCTGCCGCCGCTTCATGTTGCCGGCTGGAATGGCCTGGTCGAGGAACTGCGGTATTTTCTGTCGCTCGGGCCCGATCTGACCCGCAAGAACGGTTTTGGCGGCGACGCGCTCGACACGGTCGTTCACGGCTCGGAATTTGCCCCGAAACGTCCCGAAGCCGATCACATCACCTGCGCGCGCCTGCTTCTGGAAGCGGGCAGTGTCCTGGACCCGCGCTTTATTGCGGGCTGCGGCAATCCGGACATGGTGGCTTTTCTCGAGGACTGGCTGCAAAATCTCAATTGATCTTGGGCTTTCCCGGGACTGGCAAAGCCAGCCCGGGAGCCTTGTGGCAAATGACACTGCGATCTGCTGGTCAGCCGACCGATCCACTGTTAGAACTCTCACGTATTCAAAGTGTTTGTTTCGGACGGAGAGAAATCATGGAAAGCGCAATGGACCAGGTCAGCGTCTGGATGCCGCTGGTCATCAACGCGGCAAAAGCCCTTGTCGTTCTGGTCATCGGCTGGTTCCTGGCCGGATTTCTCGCCGCGCTCGCCAAGCGGCGGATCGTCAGTCATCCACGCATTGACGACACGATCGGCGGTTTTGCGGCCTCGATCATCCGCTGGCTGATCCTGCTGGTCACGGTGATCGCGATCCTGCAGCTGTTCGGCATCCAGGCGACCAGCCTCGTCGCGGTGCTCGGCGCCGGTACCCTGGCCATCGGTCTGGCCTTGCAGGGGACACTCGGCGACACCGCGGCAGGCGTCATGCTGATCATCTTCCGGCCCTACAAGATCGGCCAGTTTGTCGATATCGGCGGCACGTCGGGAACCGTGAAGGACCTCAACATTTTCGTCACAGAGCTGGTCACGCCCGACAATGTCCAGATCATCCTGCCCAACGGCAAGGCCTGGGGCGCGGTGGTGACAAATTTCTCCGCCCATTCCACCCGGCGTCTCGACCTGACCTTCGGCATCGACTATGGCGATGATGTCGACAAGGCCGTCCAGATCATCCTGGACGTCGCCAATGCGGATGAGCGGGTCCACAAGGATCCCGAACCCTGGGTGCGGCTGACCAATCTCGGCGACAGCTCCGTCGATCTCGGTGTGCGCCTGTGGTGCGATGCCAGCGACTATTGGGAGCTGAAATTCCACATGCTGAAGGCCGTCAAACAGGCCTTCGACGCCGGTGGCATCTCCATCCCGTATCCGCATTCGGTGGAAATCCAGAAGGCGGGGTAGGGGGCATTCACCTCTACCTATTCGTCATGCCATGGCTCGACCATGGCATCCATGCCGTTTCAGTGCCAAGGCGAACAACCTTGGCTGTTGAGCGCAACGGCATGGATTGCCGGGTCAAGCCCGGCAATGACGACGGTTAGGGACGTTTGAACCGCAACCAGCAGCTCTGTTGGAAAATGGGTTCTCCCCAGTTGTCATCCCCGCTTTTGCGCACAGCTGTCCGGGATTTTTAGGGTGAGTCAAATTGCACGACAGACATTGCCTGCGCTTCAGGTCAAAAATCTTGTCGCCAAACTTGATTTTTGGAGGTCTGCCGTGCCGTTTATTCGTACCGCCTTTCAGCGCGTTTTGGAACCACTCGACCGTCGCGTCGTCAACCGTGTGGTGAGTTTTCACAAGGGCAACCACGGTGTTGGCGAGGGAGACGGGGCCTGGACCTGCCAGCGCCATCTCAAGGCCCTGCTGTTCGCCCAACTGGCCGGCCTTACCAGCCTGCGCGAGATCGAGCAGGCCCTGGCGGCCCGGCCGGAGGCGCTCTATCACCTGGGGCTGAGAGTTCCCGGAAAGTCGACCCTGTCGGACGCCAACGCCACCCGCCCGGCGGCGGTCTTCCGCGATCTGGCCGGCCATCTGATGACCGACGTGACCCGCAGGCTGCGCCAGGAAAGCAAGGGTCTGATCGAGTTGATCGACGCCTCGCCGATCCCACTGCGCGATGCCCGCTTCGCCTGGCCGGAGGCCGACAGCCGGGTGCGCGGCCTCAAGCTCTACGTTCACTACGACCCCGAGACGGAGCATCCAGTCTGCTTCGACCTGACCTCGCCCAAGGTCAGCGACACGACCCTTGCCCGCGCCATCACCCCGGCGCGAGGTCACCGCGAACGCGGACGAACTCGAAGCCCCCATCCTCGCCGACAACTGTTTCAAAGTCGGTCACAGGAAGCCCCGTGGCGGGGCCGACAACCCGCTCTTCGACACCACCTTGCGCGAGATCCTGGTCGAGCGCGAGAACAAGGAGCCTCTGCGTCTGGTCACCAACGACATGGAGCGCTCGGCCGAGGACATCGCCCAACTCTACAAGCAGCGCTGGCAGATCGAACTGTTCTTCAAGTGGATCAAGCAGAACCTCAAGATCAGGACCTTCCTCGGACGCTCCGAAAATGCCGTCAGGATCCAGCTCTATGTCGCCCTTATCGCCTTCCTGCTGCTCAGGCTGATGAAGGACACTTGCGCCAGGGCACACAAAGGCAGCCTCAAGGATCTCATGGCACGCTTGAAAGTCGCCATCCTCAACCCCCTCGATCTTTCCGGACGTCAAAAGCCGAAGCCAAGACCACCTCGCCTCAGACCCCCAAAACCCCAACTGCAGCTGCAACTCGCATGAACACCGACACCGGGACAAAAATCCCGGACAGCTGTGCGTTTTCGCGGGGATGACAACATCGGACGTGGCTGCACATTGCCCGCCTCAGGCCGTTTCAGGTTCCTTCTTTAGATCTTTATTCCGGACTTCAGCTTCGTCCTGAGTGTCATCACTGGATGCCTTTTCAACGGGCTCCTCGGCACCTGGGCCTGTCGGCTCTTCCAGAGGCGCGCTTTCCGTCTCGTCCGGCCGCATTTCCGCCGATGTCTGCTCGGTCGGTTCTGCCGCCTCAGAACCCGTGTCATCCTGTGGCGCGGCCGAGATGACGTCAGTCGCGGTCACCGGCGCGTCAGGTTCATCCTCTTCAGCCGCCAACACTTCCTGAAGGCTGGTCTCGGTCACCTGTTCCCCATCGTCTCCCGCCGCTTCTTTTTCCCGGGAAACGCTTGCCGGCTCCACGAAAACGGGAACCACCGGATCCTCGATATCCGCGTCATGGTCGTCGGTGTTCATCAGCTGGCGTTTCTTGGCGAGCGACACCACGTGCTGGCGCAGGTCCTCGTGTTCGGTCATCAGGGCCTTGAAGTCCTGGGCGCGCAGGCTGAGCAGCTGGCAATAGCCGAGCGCGACCACGTCGGCGCTGCGGCGGCCGCCGGTCATCAGCGCGATTTCGCCGAAGACATCGCCGCGTCCTAACCGGACATTGTGGGTCGGCGCGCGAACCTCGACGGCGCCCGAGGCAATGAAATAGGCGGCGTCGCCCCGGTCGCCCTTGCGGATCAGTTGCTCGCCCGGGGTCGCGAATTGCGGCCGCATCATGCGCCGGATCGCCTTTTGCTGTTTCCGCGGAAGGTCGGCGAAGAGTGGATGAGCGCTGACCAGTTCGCGGGTTTTCAGGCCGAGATCCAGTTTCGGCCGTGTGTGGCATTCTCGGCGTGTCCGCTCGACATCGCGCAGGAGGTCGCGGTGGAGTTCCGTGCCGATCAGCATCTGTTCCTTGGCCTCATCATAGGCCGTCTCCTCCAGCCGCACCCCGGCCTTGCGCAGAAATTGCCCTTCAAGCGCGTCGGCATAGTCGGGATATTGCAGGCGCAACGCGTCGATCGCCGCATGCGTCTCGTCCTGCCGGATCGTCAGCGTGTCCTGAAGAATGTCGGCAACACGATCGCCGAGCAGGGGCCGGATCCGGCGGTTGTTGAAGACGATCAGCTCGTCGGCCAGGATCCGGTAGACGAGCAGGAACTCGAACCGGTCGGCGAGGCGGATGGCCAGCGGTCGGGCAATGCGCAGGCGACGCTGCAGGGTCTGGGCAAGACGGAACCCAAGCCCGAATTTGAGCGGCTGGCGCGTGGCCTTGTTGTAGCCGGAGCGGCCGTCGCTGCGCGTCAGATCGCCAGTCCGCCCTGTCAGGGTCAGGAAGCGCGACACGGACCGGCCTGAGATGGTTTTTTCGTGAAAATGCTCCAGAACCAGCTGCTGTTCCCGGTCGGCAAGCGCGATCAGGCCCATGCGCACGCGGTCCCAGTCCTTGAGTTCCTCCAGCTTGTTGGTCTCTGCGGCGGCGGCCGCAGCCCGGGTCTCGTAGTCCTTGAGGACGGCGGAGGTCACGTCCGGACCGATATGATAGTTGCTGGCGGCCGTTTCGAGTTCATGGCGGATATCGGAAAGCGACAGCGCCAGATACTGGGTCCGGAGAGCCTCGTCCCGCGGGGTCAGCCGGTCGAGATGAAGCAGCCGGATCAAGGGCTTCAGGCTTGTGCCGTAGACCAGAAGGGTGAACAGCACGAAGCCCGTGGCAAGCTTTGTGATGAAGCCGGACACCTCCGTCGACAAGAGGGCGTGTTCCGACACGGACAGGGCCAGGGTCAGGGTCACCGCGCCGCGCATGCCACCCCACAGGATCACGGTCTTGAACTTGGTGTTGACCGATTGTCCCATCCCGAAGACGCTCAAAAAGGGCAACACGCCGAAAATCACGATGCCTCGGGCGGCAAGTGCGGCAAGGATCACCACCAGCAACAGCAGAATGTCGATCGGTGTGAAGCCTTCAACAAAACGCGGGATCAGGATGGCCGACAGCAGGAAGATCAGTGAGGCCGCCCAGAAGGAAATCTGCTCCCAGACGGCATGAAGGAATTGCCAGCTGGAGGGTTGAATGCGCGCAAGGCCATAGAAGTTGAACACGGTGCCGGCACAAACCACGGCAACCACAGCGGACACATCCACGAACTGGTCGCTCAGCACATAGGTGGCGTAGGGCAGGGCGAGCGACAAGGTCACCTGGGCAAGCGGCAGGTCGCGCATCAGGGGCAACAGGCTGACGGTGATCCGTCCGAGCAGCGCTCCGACGATAAGGCCGCCGGCAAACGACCGGCAGAATGCGATCAGGGCCTCGCCGGCGGTAAATGAGTTTTGGCCGGTCAGCATGTGCAGCAGGAGGACGAAAATCACGATGGCGGCGGCATCGTTTAACAGGCTTTCGCCTTCCACGATCCGGCCGAGGCGTGCGGGCGCGCCGATATCCCGGAAGATGGCGACGACCGCCACGGGATCCGTCGTGGCCACGATTGCGCCGAGCAGGAGGCAGGCAAGCAATCCGATATCCGGAAGCGAAAAAAGCAAGGCAAGCGGGTAGAGGCCAAAGCCGATAAAGGCGGTGGCGACAAACACCGCCACGACGGCCATCACCAGGATCGGCCCGATATCCTCCAGGATCCGGCGCACATCCAGTGTCAAGGCCGTCTGGAAGAGGAGGATCGGCAGGAAGATGTAGAGGATCATCTCCGAATCCAGCGGCGGATTGATGAAAACATCGGCGATGGCGTTGAAGGCGTTGGTCTCGGCCGAATAGCGCAGATAGATCGCCAGGATGCCGATCATGGTGCCGACGGTCGCCAGAAGCACACTCGGCGCGAGCCCGAGCCGTCGAGCCAGCGGCTGCAGCAAAGAAATCGTGATCAGCAACAGCGCAAAAGCGCCTGTTATCAAAGGTGTTTCCATGGGGCCATGGTGCACCGCGATTGCGGCAAATTCAAATGCACAAAAAGGGAATTCGTCGTCTTAAGTGTGGTTTGTCCGGAGGGAAGCCTCAAGCGGCCGCTTTGCGCTCCGAAAGCCAGATGCCGCCGAGCACCAGCACCAGGGCCGTGCCGTGGTGCCATTGGAAGTCTTCCCCGAGGATCGAGACCGCCAGGATCGCAGCGAAGATTGGCACCAGGTTGATGAAAACGCCCGCCCGGGCCGGGCCGATCAGCTCGACCCCGCGCATGAAGGTGATCTGCGCCAGGAAGGACGGGAAAAAGGAGATATAGAGAACCACCAGCCAGCCTTTCAGGCCCGGCCATTGGGCACTGCCCGCAGAAATTTCGTAGAAAAGACCAGGAACGGCAGCGAGCGCGGAAATGCCGGACAGCACAGCGAAGAAGGTCAGCGGCGAAATTTGCGGCCGGTTCCTGAGTGCCAGCGTGTAACCGGAATAAAGCACGCAGGCGATAAGCATGATGCCGTCTCCCGGATTGACGGCGAGCGCGAGCAGCACCTCCAGTTTGCCCTGCGCGGCGATCAGGGTAACCCCGGCGAGGGTCAGGAGAATGCCGAGCACCTGCAGGAAACGCACCTTCGCGCCGAAGGCGATTACGGATCCGATCAGCACCAGGATCGGCATGGAGCCCTGAATGATGCCGAGATTGACCGCTGTGGTCTCGGTCGCGGCAATATAAAACAGAGTGTTGAAGGCGACGAACCCGAAGATTGCCATCAGCAGCATGTAAGGGAAATAGGGCCGGATCAGCGGCCATTCCCGGCGAATGTTCTTGCCTTGCAGCGGCAGCATGATCGCGGCGACAATGACCCATCGCAGGAAAACCACCATCATGGGCGAGACCTCGCCGACCGCAAGGCGGCCGGCCACCGTGTTGCCGCCCCAGAACAGGGTCGTAAGGGTCAGCATCAGGATGGCGTTGCCATAGGTCAGGTCGCCAAATCGTTTTGCCAGCGCAATCATGGGGTCCTGTCGGGAAGTGGGATCGGTCGAAACGCCATCGGTACCGGATCGAGCGGGTCGCCGAAAGGGCGTTCTTTTTGTATACCGGCATATACTGTTGGAGATAATGATTTTGATCTTTTCCAAAATGGAAAAAGTCATGGGTGGCACAGGACAATTGACGATTGCCGTCCTTGACCCCAAAACACCAGCCAATAGCTTGATAAAAGAGATTGTGAAAGGAACAGCCCCATGACAGGCCGGATCGACGCGCACGGATTGCAAGTTGCCAGGGATCTTTATGACTTCGTCAATGACAGGGCCCTGCCGGAGACCGGTGTCGATCAGGACCAATTCTGGAAGAGCCTGTCGGACCTGGTGCACGATCTGGCGCCGAAGAATCGCGCGTTGCTGGAAAAGCGCGATCAGCTCCAGGAAAAAATCGACGCCTGGCACAAGGCGCACCCGGGGTCACCCGACATGGACGGCTACAAGAGCTTCCTGGAAGAAATCGGTTACCTGGTGCCGAAAGGACCGGATTTTGAGGTTGGCACCGCCAACATCGATCCGGAAATCGGATCGGTGGCCGGTCCGCAGCTGGTCGTGCCGGTGATGAATGCGCGCTACGCCCTGAACGCAGCCAATGCCCGTTGGGGATCGCTTTACGACGCGCTCTACGGCACCGATGCGATGGGCTCCAAGCCGCAGGGCAAGGGCTTCGATCCTGCGCGCGGCGCCGAGGTCATCGCCTATGCCCGCAAGATCCTCGACGAGGCTGCGCCGCTGTCGAGCGGAAGCTGGTCGGATGTCACCGGTTTTGCCATTCACGGCGAACAGCTGCTCATCTCCACGGAAACCGGTACCACCGCGCTGAAGGATCCGGCTCAGTTCGCCGGCTATTCCGGCGACACCGCCGCGCCCTACAAGGTTCTTCTGGTCAAGAACGGCCTGCATCTGGAAATCGACATCAACAGTCAGCACCCGATCGGCAAGACCGACAAGGCGCATATCGCCGACGTCATTCTGGAATCGGCCATGTCGACCATCATGGACTGCGAGGATTCCGTCGCCGCCGTTGATGCCGAGGACAAGGTCGTCGTCTATTCCAACTGGCTCGGCCTGATGAAGGGCGATCTGGAAGAAACTTTCGAAAAGGGCGGTGAGACCGTCACGAGGCGCATGAATGCCGACCGGCAATACACTGCGCCCGACGGCGGCGTGCTGAAGTTGCACGGCCGGTCGCTGCTGCTGGTGCGCAATGTCGGCCACCTGATGACCATAGATGCTGTGCTCGACCGCGACGGCAACGAAGTGCCGGAAGGCCTGCTCGACGGCATGATCACGGCCATGATCGCCCTGCATGACATCGGCCCGAAGGGCCGCGAGCTCAACAGCCGGGCCGGCTCGGTCTATATCGTCAAGCCGAAGATGCACGGTCCGGAAGAAGTCGCCTTTGCCTGCGAGATCTTCAATCGGGTCGAGGACGCGCTTGGCCTCGCCCGCAACACGCTCAAGATGGGCATCATGGACGAGGAACGCCGGACCACGGTGAACCTCAAGGAGTGCATCCGCCAGGCCAGGGATCGCGTGTTCTTCATCAACACCGGCTTCCTCGACCGCACCGGCGACGAGATGCACACCTCCATGGAAGCCGGACCGATGATCCGCAAGGGCGACATGAAGGCCGCCACCTGGATCGGCGCCTATGAGAACAACAATGTCGATATCGGTCTCGCCTGCGGCCTGCCGGGCCATGCCCAGATCGGCAAGGGCATGTGGGCAATGCCCGATCTGATGCACGACATGCTGGAGCAGAAGATCGGCCATCCGCTGTCGGGCGCCAACACCGCCTGGGTGCCGTCACCGACCGCCGCCACCCTGCATGCGCTGCATTACCACAAGGTGAGCGTGGCGGAGCGCCAGGGCGAATTGAAAAGCCGTAACGCCGCGAAGCTGGAGGACATCCTGTCCATTCCGGTCGCCGAACGTCCGAACTGGGCGCCGGAAGCCATTCAGGCGGAACTCGACAACAACGCGCAAGGAATCCTGGGTTACGTGGTGCGCTGGGTTGAGCAGGGCATCGGCTGTTCCAAGGTTCCGGACATCAACGATGTCGGGCTGATGGAAGACCGGGCGACCTTGCGCATTTCCTCCCAGCACATTGCCAACTGGCTGCATCACGGTGTCGTCACCGAGGCGCAGGTGCTGGAAACGATGAAGCGCATGGCGGCCGTGGTCGACGGCCAGAATGCAGGCGATCCGCTCTACCGGCCGATGGCCGACGATTTCGAGGGGTCAGTCGCCTTCCAGGCCGCCTGTGAACTGGTGCTTGAGGGAACGAAGCAGCCGAACGGCTATACCGAACCCGTGCTGCACCGCCGACGGATCGAGTTCAAGGCAAAGTCGGCTGCTTGATCGGGTTGCTGCCGAACCACGAGGCTCCTGTGCATAGGGACAGGAGCCTTTTTGCGTCCGAGGTGCACGCAGGGCGGGTCTGCCGCTAAAGGTTATCGCAGGGCGGGAATGGTAAACGGGTAAAAATCGAAGCAAACTTTCACCGTGCGAACTGTCTGTTGTGAAGGTGTTTTAGTTCATATATTTCAGTAGATTAGGCGTGTTTACCGGTCATTATCCATAAGTCTGGGCGTCTACGTGTTTTTACGACTTTCGGCGGAGAAGCAGGTACCTTGTATTATCTGGAGTAGATAATGCTAACTGTCCTGTCGTGCATCGTATTCGAGCATGATCCTCTGTTTCTCGCCCTGGCGGTGATAATCCTGACGATCGGCGCGGTTCTGACCATGCGTCTGTTCGCAAGGGTTCGCCGTACCCAGGGCAATCTCAAGTACATGTGGCTGCTTTTGTCCGGTCTGATCGCGGGTGGCACGATCTGGAGTACGCACTTTGTCGCCATGATCGCCTATGAAAGCCCGTTCATCCTGGGCTACGATTTGGTGTTGACCGCGTTGTCGCTACTTGTCGCCATCGCGGGGACCACTGCTGGTCTGCTGATTAGCTCGATGACGCAGCGTTCTTACCTGATCGAGGTCGGCGGGATCGTGTTCGGCGCGTCGATCGCGGCCATGCATTTCATGGGCATCGAAGCGCTGAAGGTGTCCGGCATTCTGACACTGTCCACGTCCTTTGTCGTCACCTCAGTCCTCTTGTCCTGTATTTTCGGCATGTTCGCGACCAGCAGGATCGCGCGCCCGGTCACGCGTTATTGCAAATACGGGGCTGCAGTCAGTTTCATTCTGGCCGTCGCCAGCCTGCATTTTGTTGCCATGGGCGGTGTCGAAATCCTGCCGTTGCGGCTGGATGGCAGTGAGAGAGATCTGATCTCCAACCAGCTGATGGGGATCGCGGTTGTCTTCACCATGAGCGTGCTGATGCTCTCCGCCATGATCACCTATTCCATCGACACCGTGAACACAGAGGTTGCCGACAATCGACTGAACCATATCGCCCATCACGACCCGCTGACGGGCCTGCCCAACCGGGCGGCGCTCGACCGGCATCTGGATGGGTTCATCAACCGCGTTGCCATGGACAACGCCCGTGTGATCGTCCTCAACTGCAATTTGAGCCGGTTCAAGGAAATCAACGAAGTGCTTGGCCATGCCGGCGGCGACGCGGTTCTGCGCCATGTTGCAAAGTGTCTTTCGGAACATCTCGACCCGGAAGAATATGTTGCCAGGATCAGCGGCGACGAGTTCGTCGTCGTTGGCAAGCCTGTCTATTATCGTGGCTACATGCTGGACCTGTGCAAGCGGGTGCAGAAACTGGTGGCGCTTCCCCTAGCCTGGCAGGGTGAGGAAATCCGCGTTGCCAGCAGCGTTGGCTATGCAACCTATCCGGATCACGCGGCAACCGGCCCGAAGCTGATGGAAGCCGCATCGCGGGCCATGCACCGCGCCAAGGCGAACGGGGGCAACGCGGCGCTCTGCTACGATGCCGACAAGGATGAGCAGACCCGCGAGCGTAGCGCCCTTGCCATGGATCTGCGCAATGCGCTGAAGAATGGCGAATTCGAACTCTATTACCAGCTTCAGAACGACGTCACGACCCGCGAGGTCACGGGCACCGAGGTGTTGCTGCGCTGGAACCATCCGGCGCGCGGCATGGTGCCGCCGTTCGAATTCATCCCGATCGCGGAGGAAACCGGGCAGATCAAGGAGATCGGCGCCTGGATCATCCGCACCGCCTGCCGCGAGGCCGCCAGCTGGACCAACCCGGTCAAGGTCGCCATCAATGTTGCGCCGGTGCAGCTCGCCGACAACCACTTCCCCGACATCGTCGCCCATGCGCTGAGGGAAAGCGGGCTCAGGCCGGAACGCCTGGAACTGGAAATCACCGAGACCGGCATCATCGCTGACACCTCGCATGCGCTGCAGATCATCCACCAGCTGAAGAAGCTGGGCGTGCGCATCGCCATGGACGATTTCGGCACCGGCTATTCCTCGCTCGCCACTCTGCAGGCGTTTCCCTTCGACAAGATCAAGATCGACCGGGAATTCGTCAAGGATCTCGGCGGCAACAAGCAATCCGAGGCCATTGTCCGGGCAACCATCATCCTGGGCGAGAGCCTCCAGATCCCGGTTCTCGCCGAAGGTGTCGAAACGGAAGGCCATCTCGGTTTCCTGGCCTCGCAGGGCTGTAACGAGGTCCAGGGCTTCCTGTTCGGCAAGCCGATGCCGGTCCGCGACATCCGCCGGGCCTTGATGGCCTCGACGGCCATTCGCAAGGACGAACCGGAGACCGAGCCGGCGCAGGCCCCCAAAATCACTCTGGTCAGCCAGGTGGCCTGAGGCGACGCTCCCCAGAGAAGAAAATCCTACAAGATGGATTGCCCGGTGCTTTTCCAGTCCGCGACGAACTGGTCGATCCCCTGTTTGGTCAGGGGGTGATCGGCGAGTTTTCGAAGGACGCCCGGCGGAACCGTCACGACATCGGCGCGCGCCAGCGCGGCCTGGGTGACATGGTTGGGGCTGCGGATGGATGCCGCGAGGATCTTGGTGTCGAAATCATAGGTGTTGTAGATCGTCCGAATGTCGCCCAGGAGGTGGCTCCCTTCCAGGTTGATGTCGTCGAGCCTGCCGACAAAGGGCGAGACATAGGTTGCTCCCGCTTTTGCGGCCAACAGGGCCTGGTTGGCGGTGAAGCACAAGGTGACGTTGGTTTTCACGCCATAGCGCCTGAAATGTTTGCAGGCCTTCAGGCCTTCGAGCGTCAAAGGCAGCTTGACGACGACATTTCCGGCGATTCCGGCAAGGCGCTCGCCTTCCAGGATCATGCCCTTGGCATCCAGAGCCGACACTTCCGCGGAGACCGGTGTATCGGTCAGGCGGCAAATCTCGGCAATCACCTCCAGGAAGTCGCGTCCGGATTTTGCAACGAGGCTTGGATTGGTCGTGACCCCGTCGAGCAGGCCGGTCTCAAGCAGGCTTTTGATGTCATCGACGTCGGCTGTGTCCACGAAGAAGTCCATGTCTTTTTCCTTTGGTCAGCAGTTGGGGGAGGTGAGCCGGGTCAGAGCTCACCTGCAGGCGTTTGGGTTCATTCCAAGGGTGCATTCAATAGGCGTAGCGGACGCCGAACTCCGTGTAATCCTGGGTCAGCATCAGATCGGCCAGATGGCTTTCGCGGGCAACGAGCTCGGCATTTGGCAGATCGTTCTCGATGGTTTTTCTAAGGGCGGCGTCCGGTTCCAGCCCGTGCTTGATCCATCGCTGCAGCAATCTCTCCCGAAGGGCCTGCATGGACGGACAGACAAAAACGGTTGCCGCGAAAAGGGCGCGCAGGGAAGACCAGGGTGCGCGGTCAAGAAGCAGGTAGTTGCCTTCCACCACAACGACGGGCGTTTCGGGATGAATGGCGATTGCGTTGGCAATTGCCAGATCCAGATGGCGGTCGAATTTCGGGTGATAGGTCTCGCGGTTTACCTCGGCAAGTCGTCCGACGGCATCGCAGAAACCTGAAGCATCGAAGGTTTCCGGTGCGCCCTTGCGGGCAAGCAGGCCACGCGATTCCAGGAGCCGGTTGTCCAGGTGGTACCCGTCCATCGGCAACAGGGATGCTCTGGCCACGGACGAACGCGACCCGCTGTTCAGGCTCTGCACCACCGCCTCCGCCAGGGTCGATTTGCCCGAGGCAGGCGGCCCGGCGATGCCGATGATGGTGCGTTCACCGTCACGCATGCTGCGCTCGATGAGGGTGCAGACCTGGTCGACGTCCTGCTCCATGGTGGTCTTGGTCATGCTGTCGTCCCGAATGCGTCGTGCAGGGCCGACAGACCACGGCGCAACGCGTTGGCGGTTTGAAAAATGCATGAGCACAGGCAGTCGCCGCTTCAAGTGCTCACCCCGGCTTTGTGTTTTGTTCGGTGGCTGTGACACCGTCTCCTGTTTGCATAGTGTCAAACGCCGACAGGAGTCAATAATTAATTCCTAATGAATTAAATAGTGATCAATGCGGACCCTCAAATCCAGTGCTGGAAAGAGAGAAAGGTCGGCAAATAACGCTTGCATTGCCGTCAGAGCCGAAGGCACACAATAGAAATGGATCGAAAGAGCACAGACGCGCAGCCGCAGGCAAACATCAGGAAAGGCACCAATCAGGTTGCCGTTCGAAGCCACAATGAGCGGCTGATCCTGCAACTGGTCAGGGAGCAGGGGGCGCTCACAAAAGCAGAAGCCACGCGGGCCACCGGACTGTCCGCCAACGCGATTTCGGTGTTGTTCCGGTCGCTGGAGGAAGAAGGGCTTCTTTTACGCGACGCGCCGATCCGCGGAAAGATCGGGCAGCCATCAACGCCGCTCCGCCTCAATCCGGACGCGCATCACTATGTTGCGTTGAAGATCGGGCGCCGGAGCCTGGAACTGGGCGTGGTGAATTTTGTCGGTGAACTCGTTGCGAAGACGAGCATCTCATTGGCCTTTCCGACACCCGAAATCACACTGGACTTTGTCCAAAAGGAACTGAATGGCGTGCTACGCTCCGCCAAAAAAAGCCGGCAGTCCATTTCCGGCATGGCGGTTTCCTGCCCGTCCGAACTGTGGAGCTGGACGGATGAATTGGGTGCGCCCGGGGAGAAGATGGACGCCTGGCGGGATTTTGACCTGGTGCAGGAACTTTCGACCCTCGTGCCCTGGAATATCCTGGTCGAAAATGACGGCACAGCGGCCTGCCGCGCCGAACTGCTGTTCGGGCCGCATGCGGACAAGCAGAACTGGATCTATTTTTATGTCGGCACCTTCATCGGCGGTGGCGTGGTCCTGAACGGCAACGTCTACACCGGCAGTCGTGGCAATGCCGGCGGGTTTGGTCCGATGCGCGTTCCCGATCAGGAAGGGGGCAACCGGCTCGTCGACCATGCGTCCCTGGTTGTTCTGGAGCGACGCCTAGCCGAGGCTGGCAGTGCGCCTTTCGAAATTTACGAAAACGCCGACACCTGGGACGCTTTCGAACCGCAGGTCGGAAACTGGATCGCGGACGCGGGCCGTAACCTCGCTCACGCAACGGTGTCGGCCCTGTCTGTTCTCGACTTCGAATCCGTCGTCATCGACGGTGCCTTGCCGGCAGAGGTCAAAAGCCGGCTCGTTGCGGAAGTGCGCGACCAGCTCGAGAACACAGACCTGCAAGGGGTGCACATGCCGGACATCGAAGCCGGTGTTCTGGGAACTCAAGCCCGGACCCTGGGCGCCGCGGCGACATTGATCAGCGCCGATTACCTGAACGCGTAAGCCGACAGCAGGCGAAACCTGTCATCCGTTTGATGATGCACCTTTGTCTCCGTCACAACGGCAGGGCAGGGCTCTCCTGAAAGCCGAGATGCAGTTCGTCGCCCTCATAGGGATGTGCCCTGGCGATCTCCTCGTTGAGATCGTGTCCGAGACCCGGTTCGCCTGAGGGAATGACATAGCCGTCTTCCCACCGGATCGGCGATTTCAGGAGCTCGGCATAAAAGCCGTCGAAGGTCCGGATCGATTCCAGCACCAGGAAATTCGGGCTGCAGGTGGCCAGCTGGATATTGGCCAGCGCCACCAGCGGACCGCAATAAAGATGCGGGGCGATCTGGGCCGAATGACATTCCGCCATGCTGGCGATCTTCTTGGCCTCCAGGAGGCCGCCGACCCGGCCGAGATTCATCTGCAGGATGCTTGCGGCGCCGGTTTCCAGAACCCGGGCGAACTCATACTTGGTGCAGAGCCGTTCTCCGGTCGCGACCGGGATCGAGGTGTATCTGGCGACCTCGGCCATGTCCTCGGGGCTCTCGGGCGGGATTGGCTCCTCGAACCATAGCGGATCATAGGCTTCCAGCCGGCGGGCCAGGCGCTTGGCACCCGATACTGTGAACTGGCCATGGGTACCGAACAGGAGGTCTGCCTTTGTGCCGACCGCTTCCCGGATCTCGCGGCAGAAGGCCTCCGAGCGCTCAAGGTCTTCGAGGCTCGGCTGGTGGCCGTCATAGATCGTATAGGCGCCGGCCGGGTCGAATTTCACCGCCGTGAAGCCTTTGGTGACGGCGATCGCGGCGGCTTCGGCGGCCATTGTAGCGTCATTATAGACATTGGGTTTGGCCGGATCCGGATAGACGTCGCCATCGGCGGGGTAGAGATAAGTGTAGGAACGCAGCCGCTCATGCACCTTTCCGCCCAGAAGCTCGTAGACCGGTTTGCCGGCGGCCTTGCCGATAATGTCCCAGCAGGCCATTTCGAGCCCTGAGAGCACGCCCATCACCGTCACGTCCGGACGCTGGGTGTATCCGGCGCCATAGGTCTTGTGCCAGAGCTTCTCGATGTGGTGCGGATCTTCGCCTTCGAATTGACGGCGGAACACGTCCTTGGCCATCTCGGCCACCAGATGCGGCCCGAAGGTGGCGTTGTAGATCTCGCCATAGCCGGTGATGCCGCAAGCGGTCACCAGCTTGACGAAAATGAAATAGCGGCCGCCATGGCGGGGAGGCGGATTGCCGACGACGAAGGTCTCGATGTGGTCGAGTTTCATGGGATCTCTGTTAGCTGGCATTGCTGATGGTGACGGACTTCACCTTGGTATAGGCGTCGAGGCCTTCCCAGCCCTTTTCGCGGCCATAGCCGGATTTCTTGTTGCCGCCGAAAGGCAGTTCCAGCCCGCCGGCCCAATAGTCGTTGACGGACACCTGGCCGCAATCCATGGCGCCGGCAATGCGCATCGCCCGGCCGACATCCCGTGTATAGACGCTGGCAATCAGGCCGAACTCGGTGCCGTTGGCGAGCGCAATCGCCTGGTCCTCTGTGTCGAAGGTCTGGACGGACAGAACCGGGCCGAAGATTTCTTCCTGGACCGCCGGATCGTTCGGGGCAAGATCGGCAATGATGGTCGGCTGGAAGAACCAGCCCTTGCCGGTCTCAGCATCCGTGGTGGCGTCACCTCCGGTCAGGATATTGGCGCCGCGCGCCTTGGCGGCATCGACATGGGCCTTGATCCGGGAGAGATGCAGGTCGGAGTTGATCGCGCCCATATCCGGACCGCTCAGGCCGTGGCCGGGCCGGATCTTCGCGGCGCGTTCCGTGAGGATCGCGAGCACGTCGTCCCTGAGGGTCTTGTGCAGGATCAGCCGCGAGCCTGCGGAGCAGATCTGGCCGGAATTGGAGAAGATCGCCCAATAGGCGCCCTCGGCGACCTTTTCCGGGTCGGCGTCCTCAAAGGCGATCAGCGGCGACTTGCCGCCGAGCTCCAGCGTCAGCCGCGTGACATTCGGCGCCGCCATCTGGGCAACGTTCACGCCGGTGCCGACCGAACCGGTAAAGGTCAGCTGCTTGATGCGCGGATCGCGCGCCATCTTGGCACCGACATCCGAGCCAAGCCCGGTGACGACATTGACAAGACCATCGGGGACACCGGCTTCGCAGAGAAGTTCAGCCATGACCAGCGCTGTGAACGGCGTGGTCTCGGCGGGCTTCGCCACCACAGAACAGCCTGCGGCAAGGGCAGGGGCGACGCCGCGCGCGAAGGTCGAGGTCGGATAGTTCCAGGGAATGATGTGCCCGGTAACGCCAACCGGCTCGCGCAGCGTGAAAGCGGTGTACGCTGGACCGAGATTGACCGAGCGGCCGTCGAGCTTGTCGGCGGCGCCGGCGTAATACTCAAACAGGCGGGCAGAGGACTGAACGTCTCCCTGGGCCTCGGCCAGGGTCTTTCCGCTGTCGACCACCTCGATCACGGCAAGCCGGTCGGCATTGTCTCTGAACAGCCGTGCGACGGTGTTGAGGATGCGGCAGCGCTCGTCGGGCGTTACCTGGCGCCAGTGGCCCGCGGCTTTTTCGGCGGTGTCGATCGCGCGGTCCATCTCCGCCTCGTCGCCGAGCGAGAACTCTGCGAAGGCCTCGGCACGGCCGGGGTCGAAGCTCTCCATCTTTCGGTTCGAAGCTGGGGTTGTCTTGCCGCCGATGAAATGGCCGTCGGGCAGGGCGTCCAGCTTGCCGGTGGAAAGATAGTCTTGTGCGATGTCCTGGACTGTCATCAGTGAACCTGTTGTTGATCTTCTAGGATGAGGTCGGCCCCCTTGAGGGCCAGCATCATGGTCGGGGCATTGGTGTTGCCCGAGGTTATGTTCGGGAAGGTGGAGGCATCGACCACGCGCAGGCCATCGACACCATGAACCTTCAACCGGCTGCTGACCACCGTCGCGGTCCGGTTTTCGCCCATTCGGCATGTCGAGACCGGGTGGAACACCGTCGAGGCGCGGGCCCGGAAGTCGGCCAGGAGACCGTCATCGTCGAGATCGGGCAAATGTGGCGCTTCCGACTGTTCGACCAATGCGCTGAGGGCCTTGCTGGCCATCAGCTGCTGGCACAGCCGCCCGCCCGCGATCACCGCCGCGCGGTCTTCGTCGGTCGACAGTGAATTTGGCCGGATCTTCGGGGCGGCAGTGGCGTCGTCACTGGCAATGTCGACCCGGCCGCGGCTGGTCGGACGGGTCGGCTGGGCGCAGATGATGAAGCCGTTGAACGGGTCGATGGTCAGCCGGGTGGTGTTGCCGCGCGGCAGGAGCCGGTAGCTGATCGGGTTGAAATAGAGCTGCTGGTCCGGCCGGCTTAGCGCCTGGGTCGAGCGCAGGAAGCCGCCGCACTGGTTGACCGACAGGGACAGGGGCCCCTTGCGTGTGAGCGCATATTGCGCCGCTGCCATAGCCTGGCCGAGCAGCGGCCGCAGCACCGCGTTCAGTGTCGGTTCCTTGGCCCGGAAGGTGAAATTGGCCGCCAGGTGGTCCTGCAGATTGCCGCCGACATTGTCATTGTCGTGAAGCACAGGAATGCCGAGTTCGCTCAGGAGACGCCCGGGTCCGATACCGGACAGTTGCAGGAGCTGCGGCGAGCCGATCGCACCGGCCGACAGGATCACTTCCCGCCCGGCGCGCAGGGTCTCTCCGCTGACGAGTTCCACGCCGGTCGCCCGCAAACCATCGAATAGAATGCGGCGCACCTGTGTGTTGGTGCGCACGGCAAGGTTCGGCCGGGTCAGCGCCGGGTGCAGGAAGGCACGGGCGGAGGAACAGCGCCGGCCGTTCCGGGTGTTGATCTGGTAGATGCCGCCGCCTTCGGGCGTATCGCCGTTGAAATCATCGGTCCAGGGCAGGCCGACTTCCCGGATGGCGGCATGAAAATGCCGGTTCAAGCGGTGCACCTGATCGGTCACGTTCTGAATATGGATCGGTCCGCTGCCCGCCTTTTCCCCGACAGGAGAGACTTTCGTCTCCAGCCGCTCATAGGTGCGTCGGACCGTCTCCCAGCCCCAGCCTGCGGCGCCGGAGGCTTCCCAGTCCTCGAAATCTCCCGATAGGCCGCGGCAATAGACCATGGCGTTGATCGAACCTGAGCCGCCAAGCAGACGGCCGCGCGGCCAGTAGACGCTGCGCCCGCCAAGACCTTCGTCCGGCTCGGTCATGAAGCGCCAGGTGCGCACGGGATCTGAGTTCAGCTTGCCGTAGCCGAGCGGCAGCGAGACCCAGGGCGAGGCATCTGAACCGCCCGCCTCGAGCAAGAGGACACGGGTCTCGCGATCCGCGCTCAGACGCTCCGCCAGGATGCACCCGGCCGAGCCGGCGCCCACGATGATGTAATCGGCTTTGTCCATTTCGCGACACTGTCCGGATGCAAATTTCCTTCGAGTGTGCGCGCGCCTCCGATATTCCTGAAACGAAAAATCATTTGGTATAACATTGAAAAAATTTGAAGGAAGGTGCTGACGACAAATGCCGGATAGGGTTTCCTACGAAAGAGGACTGGCGTTCAAGCAGGTGAAAAATGGCCTATAATCTGCCGCCGCTCGGCTGGTTGCGCGCCTTTGAGGCGGCCGCGCGGCTGGGCAACTTCACCCGGGCCGCGGAAGAGCTTTTGATCACGCCGGCGGCAGTCAGCTATCAGGTGCGCCAGCTCGAACAGCTGCTGGGCTATCCGCTGTTCGACCGGGTGCACCGGGAACTGGCGTTGACACGGCTCGGCCAGACCTATCTGCCGACGGTCGAGAAGGCGTTTTCGGACCTGTCGATTGCGACGGTCTCCGTCTTCGGCGAACGTGAGCGCCAACCGGTCCGCTTCCGCTGCCTCAACAGTTTCGGCCAGCTCTGGATGATCCCAAGGATCGGCGCGTTTCAAAAGGCGCATCCGGGTGTCGACCTGCAGATGATCTCCGCCTCCTGGGCGGAAACCCTCAGCCCGGAACTGTTCGACATCGACATCCGCTTCGGCGACGGCAGCTGGAGCGACGGGGCGGTCGAATTCCTGCTCAACGATCCGATCATTCCGGTCTGCCATCCGGATCTGGCCCTGCCAGAGGGCACACGGGACGTCGCCGCACTTGCCGAAGCGCCGCGGCTGGACATCATGGGCGTGGTCGACACCTGGGAAAGCTTCTTCCGGGGCTTCGGCCTCGCCGTCCCGAAGCGCAATGGTCTGCAGGTGGACCAGACCCTGTCGGCGCTGGAACTGGCCGCGCTTGGCCACGGACACGCGCTGGTGCTGGAAACGCTGGCCCAGCCCTATCTCGACAGCGGCCGCCTGATCCGCTCCACATCGAAGAAGATCAAGAGCCGGCACAGCTATTATCTCGTCACCAACGGCCCCCGCCAGGCCTTGGGGCCGGACGCGCAGCTCTTCTGCAGCTGGATGATCCGTGAACTTGGCGGCGGGTGAGGGCGAAGGAGCTTCATTGAAGAAAACCGGAGAACCGCCCCACCCAAAGCGTCATCCTGAGGAGCGCGCCTGCGCGCGCCTCGAAGGATCCGGCACCTTGCGCAGGAGCAAGCGGCCGGATCCTTCGAGACGGACCTGACGGCCCTCCTCAGGATGACGCTGTGGGTGTAGTGAGTGAGGGCAATCGGGATCAAGGATTTGCCGCCTATTCGTTACGGGTTTGTTGCCCTCCTTGGGATGAGGTCGGAGGGGCAAGAGGCCTTCGATCCGAGGCAAAGCAAAAAGACTGCCCCACACTCAGCGTCATCCTGAGGAGCGCGCCTGCGCGCGTCTCGAAGGATCGGCACCTTGCGCAGGAGTAAGCGGCCGGATCCTTCGAGACGGACCTGACGGTCCTCCTCAGGATGACGCTGTTTGAGTGGTGCGGGTGTGCAAACGGAACCAAGATTTTTGCCTTCAAGACGGGCTTGTCACTCTCCTCGGGATGAGGCCGTAAGAGGCGAAGTCCGCTCACTCCACCTTGAACGTGAACTCGAACAGCCTTTCGATCGGGTCCGGCGCTTTGGGATCCCGATAGCGGTTGAGATCCAGAAGTCCTGCCTCAATCGCGTCTTGGGCATTGAGCGCCGCCTGGACCCGGTCGTAGACCTGCCAGAAATCCTTGTGAGTCCGGCGGATGCCGAATTCCGCAACAACGCCGAGATAATCGTCCTGGGTCCGGATCTCTCTGACAGCGGCGACGAAGTCGGCAAGCCGGTTTTCCCGCATCCGGAAGATAAAATTCGGGTAGCTGCTGAATTGGCCTGGCACGACGGTGAGCGTGTCCTGTTCCGGCTGCCGGCGCAGATCCTCGTTGAAAAGGAAGGCAACATTGGCGTGCGCCTCGTCATGCACCAGTGAGAAGATCCGGTCGCCCTGATCCGTCTCGACCAGCAGGACGGCAATGTCCGGCAGGTATTTGGCAAAGGGCGCAGGTCTCCCTGTGAGCGGGCGCAGCTTGCCGGCAATCGTATCCGAAGGAGCGCAGGCCTCGCCCTTACAGCGGTTGATCGGATCCGTAACCGGCCAGAGCTTCGGATTGAGCGCAAGCAGATGGGTCAGAAATTCCGCTTTCGGATCGCTGCTTTCAAAGGCAATGCCGGTGGGTGACGTCTCGTCGAGGGCGCTTTCCTTCCAGAGGTCGACAAGATTGACCAGCGGGCCCTGGTACCAGCTTTCATGCAGCCGGTCGCGTTGATCCGGCGGCAGAAAGGACAGGAAGATGCGCTCGCCTTCCCGGCGCAGGCTGTCCATGTAGATCCGTGTCGTCAGCTGATGCTCGACATTGCCGAAAACATCGAAACCGGCGACCAGATTGTAATAAATCCGCTCGAACAGCGGAAAATCGATCACCCAGGCGGTCTCGGGCACGGCGCCGGTAAAACCGGTGGTCACCGAGGCGGAGGAGAAATTCCGGTAAATGGTCAGCCTGGCATCGGCATTGTCGGGCGCGCCATGCCAGATATCCTCGTATCCGGGGCCGCCCTCTTCGGCATAGCGGCGGGCATAGCGCGATTGCCGGAATTCCTGATACTTGACCGGGCCGAGTTGCAGGAAGTTTTTCAGCCGGTCGGCCACCTTGCCTTCCGATTGCGCCACCGGCAGCTCCAGGATCGGGATGGCCTTATTCAGGTATGCGGGATCGGTGACGGAAAGATCGGCGTCCGGGTCCAGAAACGACACCCAGAACCGGTCCTCGATCACGTTGACGGCGACCTGGCCGTAACAGACCGGACCGCGGATAAACGAGCGCACGAAATAAAGCGCGTCATCGAGCAGGAACTGGTAGCGGCTGCGGGCCGGGATCGCCCGGAAGGTGGATAACGGATTGCCGCCGGCGGCCGAGGAATAGGGTGGCAGGGCAGCCAGCGTCCACTCGTCGTCAAGAAACAGCTGTTGGTACCGCTCAAGCCGCTCGGGGCCGATCTCGTAGACCATGTGCTCCTTGTGCAGGATGGTGCCCTCAAGTGGAACGAGGCGGTAGAAAAACGGCCCGCCGGGATCGTCGAACGGCCGCCGCGTGGCGATCTCTTCGGCAGCGGTTCCGGGTTTCGTGCGCGAGCGGATCAGGCGGAAGAACCGGCGCGGTGTGTCGCCTTCCAGGTGCAGATGGGCCAGGAACAGGTGCTCATAAAGATAGCGCGCCACCAGTCGGGTTCTGGGCTCGTCGCCGTTCAGGAACGTTTCGAACGAGGCGAGCATCTCGCGTATGTCCCCGGGAAGGGCTTTTTGCTTTTCGGGGGCCGGAGCCCCGTCCGCGGCCCAGGAGATCAGACGCTGGAAATCCGCGTCCGGCAGCGGTGCCATGGCGAAGGGCATGCCGCCCTGCGGATGCTCGTCCAGATAGCCGGCGATATCTTCGTCGGCGGGACAGGCATTCTTGCGCAGCGTTGAAATATCGATGCTGTCCGGCAAGGGGGCGCCCATCTTGAACGGATTGTCGCGCCCGGCCTGCAGCAGCTTTTCCAGCACCGATTTGCCGCTCGCCTTGTCGGTCACCGAGAAAAAGCCCTTCTGCCGCCAGGCGGGCACGGTCCGGGCGTCGATGCCGAGCCGGGTCATTGGCGCATCGTCGAGCCGGGTGCTGTCATAGACTTTCTGCTTGCTCGCGCCGCGTGCCCAGCCCGCGGGAGACGACAGTTTCAGCTGGCAGGGGGCGTCGTAACAGCCGTGGCAGACCACGCAGCGCTTGTTCAGGACGTCATGAATTGGCGAGGCTGCCTGCTGCGCTGTTCCCGGGGAGGCAAGCGCAAAGGCAATGACAAACTGGGCGGAAACGCACGTTCCAATCCCTGTGAGACGCGAAGACAGCGACCGGATTGCAATCGGCAGACGCGCCAGAAAAGCCATCAAACGCTAACCTTCGTCTTCTTCCATCCGGGGCCGGGTCTGGCGGTCCGCATGATCCGGGCCCTTGTAGGCCACGAGATAGGCCCAGCCGGCATAGGCGGTGATGGCCGCCATGATGTAAACCCAGGTGGTGTTTCCGAAGGAATATTCCACGCCGGTCCAGGCAGCGCAGAAGGCAACAAGAACGATCCTGCGCCAGAGCGGATCAAACCAGGGATGTTCAACGGGTCCAAACACAGTTTTGCCTTCCTTTTGGGTCATCTGGGCGCTGGTCCGTGGCTGTCACTTGACGCAGGGAAAGCCTCAAGAGTTTGCAAATCCACGAGAAACCTGGCCGCTTTGAATTGATTACACCTTGAAACCAGCCACCGAACAAGAGATTGTGGCCATCCTATCTGGGTCACGACCATTCCTATTGCAAATCGGAGCCGTGGAGCCGACATGCTGACTGCGCTTGATCTCCTGACAGCTAATGACACGCCTGGCCAGCACGCTCCGTCCTATTACGCCGCGACAGCAAACCGGGCAACAGCTCATCCGCCTCTGGAAGGCGCGCGCAGTAGCAGCGTGTGTATCGTCGGCGGCGGGTATACGGGACTGTCCGCCGCCCTGCATCTGGCGGAGCGGGGCATCGACGTCATGCTGCTCGAGGCCAACCGCATCGGCTGGGGTGCTTCCGGGCGCAACGGCGGCCAGGTCGGCACCGGCCAGCGCGTGGAACAGACGGTTCTTGAAGAGCGTCACGGCAAGTCCCATGCAAGGTTGCTGTGGGATCTTGCCGAAGAGTCCAAGTCCCTGGTCAAGAGCCTGATCGCCAAGCATCAGATCGCCTGCGACTATACGCCCGGCATCCTGCATGCCGACCATCGCAAGAGTTTCGTTCCGGAAAGCCGCGACTATGTCGAGCATCTCCGGCTGGTATATGGTTATGAGGACATTCGCTTCATCGACGGTGACGAGATCGGCAACCAGGTCGGCAGCCCCCGCTACTACGGCGGCTCGCTCGACACAGGCGCCGGCCATCTGCACCCGCTCAACTTCGCGCTCGGCATTGGGGCCGCCGCGGAGGCAGCCGGTGCCAAGCTGTACGAGGAAACGCGGGTCACCGGTATTGACGGCAAGGGCACGGGGCGTGTCACGGTGAAGACCGAGCGCGGCGAAGTGCGCGCCGATCACCTGATCCTGGCCTGCAACGGCTATCTCGGCCGGCTTGACCGCGAGACGGCGGCTCATGTCATGCCGATCAACAATTTCATCGTCGCCACCGAACCCTTTTCGGAGGACGAGGCGAAGAAGATCATCCCGAACAACGCGGCGGTCGCCGACAGCAAGTTCGTGATCAACTATTTCCGCCTGTCCGCCGACAGGCGCTTGCTGTTCGGCGGCGGCGAAAATTACGGCTACCGTTTTCCGGAGGACATCAAGTCCTTTGTGCGCGGTCCGATGCTGGAGATCTTTCCGCAGCTGGACGATGTTGCCATCGATTACGGCTGGGGCGGCACGCTGGCGATCACGCCCAAGCGCATGCCCTTTTTCTCCCGGCTTGCCCCGAACACCCTGACCGCCACCGGTTATTCCGGTCACGGCGTCGCCATGGCTACCCTTGGCGGCCAGCTTCTGGCCGAAGCGGTTGCCGGCACGGCCGGCAGGTTCGATGTCTTTGAAAAGCTCGACATTCCAGCGTTCCCGGGTGGAGACAGGCTTCGGTTCCCGTTGCTCGTTCTGGCCATGAGCTGGTTCTCCCTGCGCGACAAGTTGGGGATCTGACGTGCTGCAGACCCGGAACGAACCGCGCCGGACCATCGGCAGCTACTGGGAGGCGAGTGTCCCGGTTTTGAAGCCGGACAGGCAGCTGATCGGCAACGCTACCTTCGAGGTCGCCATCATCGGCGCGGGATTTGCCGGGCTGAGCGCCGCGCTCAAGCTGGCGCAATCGGGCGTTTCCGTGTGTGTCCTGGACGCCGAGCATGTCGGCTATGGTGCCTCCGGTCGCAATGGCGGCTTCTGCTGCCTCGGCGGCACCAAGCTCGACGAACGTCAGCTGATCCGAAAGTTCGGCCTGGAAGAGGCGCGCAAGTTCGTGGCCTATCAGGTCGCCGGGATCAATCTCGTCGCGCACCGGCTGGACAGCTGGGGTGTTCACGCGGACCGCCATTCCAAAGGCGAGATTTATCTGGCGCACCGGCTCAAGGACATCGAGTCGCTCCGGTCCAACGCGGCCTTTCTGAAAGAAAATTTCGGCATCAAGGCCAGCCTCCTGTCCAGGGATGAGCTCCAGGAGGAAGGCTATGGCGGCCCCGGTTTCTATGGCGGTTTGCGCATGCCCTATGGCTTTGCGCTCAATCCGATGGCCTATGTTCAGGCGCTGGCCGAGCAGGTGCGCCGGGCGGGCGGCAGGATTTTCGGAAAGTCGCCGGTCACCGGCCTGACCCGGGACGGCGATCGTTGGCATCTTGAAACGGAGCACGGCTTCGTGCGTGCCCGCAAGGTCGTGCTCGCCGCCAACGGCTATGCCAACGAGAACGTTCCCAAATGGCTCCATGGGCGCACGATGCCGGTGATGTCGTCCATTCAGGTGACACGTCCGTTGAGCGATGCGGAACTGTCGGCGCAAGGCTGGACGACGGACACGATGGCGTCCGACACCAGGGTCCTTCTGCATTACTTCCGCCTGTTGCCGGATCGCCGTTTCCTGTTCGGCACCCGTGGCGGTGTTTTTGAAAACGCTCCGGCGCTCGCGGCTATGCAAAAACGCGCTCGCGCCGATTTCAGGGAGATGTTTCCCGCCTGGGCCGATATCGAGCCCGAATACAGTTGGCACGGCCATGTCTGCCTGTCACGCAGCCTGACGCCTTTTGTCGGCGCGGTGCCAGGGCTGGACGGCGTTTATGCAGCCATGGGCTGGCATGGCAGCGGTGTTGCCATGGCGTCGATCTCAGGCGAAAAGCTGGCCGGACTGATCCTGGGCAAGCTGCGCGCGCAGGACCTGCCGCTGCCCCTGCAGCGGCCATTCAGAAAATTCCCGCTGCCCGCCCTGCGCAAGCTGTATCTGCAGGGCGCTTACTGGTGGTACGGATACCAGGACAGGTGAGCGTGCGGCCGCGGGAGCGCCGCGGCCGCGCCGCGGCCGCGCCACAAGTCACTTCACCTTGATCACGTATTTGTCGACTACGTTCCGGACCTTGGCCGATCCGGACACATACATGTCCATGACGAAGCCGACCTTGAAGACGTCGTCACCCTTGTAGCCCTTGTCCGGCCGGTAGATCACCAGGGTGCCCTTCACGGTTTTGCCGGCGCAACGCCCGGCTTTTTCACCCAGCTGGCCACTGACCTGCTTGAAGCTGACCTTGCCGTGTTTAGGCGGCACCGTCACCTTCATCCTGGGCGGGGCGCCGGTCAAACAGCCGGGCAAGGTTGTCGCACGCGATCCGACGACGGTGGATTTGTTCCGTGGAACGGTTTCACGGAATGTATCTGCCTGGGCATTTGAAGAAACAAACAAAACAAACAGGCACGCAAAAATAATACGCATTTTTTACCTCTGTAATTTTTGACGATGGGGTGTGTATTGCAGCCGGTCAATTTGCGCAAGCCTGCAGAGGCGGGAATTACCTGAGGTTTCCGACCTGTTGCTGAACAGTCCCAGGCCAAATACGCGTTGAACCTTGCCGCCGGGTCTGCTTAGGGTCAGGACTCATTCATTTGATCGAAATGGCGCAACAAACGGCAAAGAGTTGCAAGGAAAAGCGCGAAAAGCGGGCTTCATGCCCGGTTGAGCGGTTTGAGGGAGCAAATCAAAGCCGTTTTGCGTCCCTCCGGGATAGGGTGAATTTGCCCGGCAACGTCGTTGCAAACCTTTGGAAGCCGGACGGTTTCCTGCAGCTTTGCGCCTAGTATCCGAACAAATTCATCCCTACCATTTCACTCAAATGAATGGGTCCTGACCCTAGTCACCCGAATCTGAAGTTCGTCTTATTTCCCGGCACACTCGGAACGAGCTTCAGATTCAAAAGGGTGACTAGCAAGCATATGTTTCTAGTGTGGTTTTCGAATTTGAAATTCGCTTCGATGGTCGCTGCAACAATGAGTCGAATTTCAGATTCACCACACTAGTCACCCGAATCTGAAGTTCGTCTTATTTCCCGGCACACTCGGAACGAGCTTCAGATTCCAAAGGGTGACTAGCAAGCATATGTTTCTAGTGTGGTTTTCGAATTTGAAATTCGCTTCGATGGTCGCTGCAACAATGAGGCGAATTTCAAATTCACCACACTAGTGACCTTTGGGCTCCACGAGGAACGCGATGACGACCAACATGAGTGACACTGTGACGATCCGGCCGGCGGAACCGCGAGATCTGCATGCGGTCTACGCAGTCTGCCTGAAAACCGGCGATGCCGGGCGGGACGCGACGGAGCAGTATGACGACCCGGATCTGATCGGCCATATCTATGCCGGGCCTTATGTTATCATGGGCGGGCTGGTTAGCTTTGTCGCCGAAGACAGCGATGGGATCGTTGGCTATGCGGTTGGCGCCGCGGACACGCGCGGCTTTGAAGAGCAGCTCGAGCAGGACTGGTGGCCGTCTTTCCGGAAATACTATCCGGAACCGACCGGCGACCCCGCGTCCTGGACGATGGATGAGCGCAGGATCTGGTCGATCCATCATCCTTCGCATGTGCCGGAGGAAATCGTTCAGGCCTACCCGGCGCATATTCACATGAACCTTTTGCCGCGTGCGCAAGGAAAGGGGATCGGTTCCCGGCTGCTGGAAGCCTGGCTGGCCGAAGCACGGCGATGTGGCGCCGGCGCAGTCCATGCCGGTGTCAGCGCCGTCAATTCGGCGGGGCTCGCTTTCTGGACGTCTCGCGGTTTTGAGCCGGTCGCGACTGTGCCGGATAGCGGTTCCCGCGGAACCATATGGTGCGGACGTCAAATTTAACCGGCAACTCTTTGCTGTGGGTCAAGGAAGGGTGTGCGGGAGTTTGCCACTCTCGCGGGAGTTGTCAGGAGGAAGCGATGCCCGCAAAAACCAAGAAAGAATTGTTGGCCCTGGCCGACAAGGAATTCGACAAGCTGCAAAGGCTGCTAGATGACATGCCGGCCATGTTGCGGCTGGAGAAGGATGCCGACGAGACGTCTCCCAAGGACATCGTCGGTCACCGTGCCCACTGGATTCAGCTGTTCCTCGGCTGGTACCACGACGGTAGGGACGGCAAGGAAGTCTTCTTTCCCGCCAAGGGCTATAAGTGGAACGAGCTGAAGCGCTACAATGCCGAGCTGAGGCAAAAACAGTCCAGCCTGTCCTGGCCGTCCGCCAGATCACTCCTGGAGACCGGTCACGCGGAGCTGCTGGCGCTGCTGGAAAGCCTCGAGGACGAGGATCTCTATGCCGGGCCCATGAAAGGCGCCAACAATGACTGGACCGCTGGGCGTTGGGCAGAAGCCGCAGGCCCCAGCCATTATCGCTCAGCCGTGAAATATCTGCGCCAGCGAATCCGGACGTTCCAAGCCGAACGGCCGGAAAACGCCGCCTGAACCCTCAGCTCCGGTTCTTTCTCCGGACGACCGCGACATTGACTTCCCGCCAGATCTCGAAACCCAGCTTGCGGTAAAGGGCAATGGCGCCGTGATTGTCCGCATAGGCATGCAGGAACGGCGTGTCGCCTTGTGCGCGGATGTTTGAGGCCACCTGCATGGCCAGGACCGAGGCAAGGCCGCGGCCACGGAAATCGGGATGAGTGCAAATGCCGCTCACTTCGGTGAAGCCGGTCAGGTTCAACCGCGTACCCGCCATGGCTGCGAGCCTGCCGTCGATCCTGACGCCGTAAAAAGCCCCGAGTTCCGGCGTGCGCGCGGTGAATGGACCCGGCCTGGTCAAGTCCGCCAGCGCCACCATCTCTGGAATATCGGTGTCTGTAAGCGATGAGATCTCCACGGAGGGGGACGCGGCAGCCGGCGGCCGCGTTTCGGTCATCAGGACACCGACCGCCGTGACCTCGGCCTCCAGGTCGTCGGGCAGGGCAATCCCCTCTGCCTGCAGCAGATAGACGTGATCCTCGCCCGGGCTTATCAACCCGGCCAGCTCTTCAAGGGCTTCGGGAGAATTGTCTTTCGACGCGGCGAAGGGCGAGACTGCAGGATCGAACCGGCGGGCCAGGCTGCCGCCGTGTACAAAACCCTGTTGCCTCGTGGTTAGCGCGGACCAGACAACACGGTTCAAGACAGGTGTGACAGCATCAGGCATAGCTTCGCGTCTCCTTGAGGTCGTAGTGCTGCGAGGTCTGGTCCCACCGTTTCAGCACCTTTTGAGCGACGTCCGGAACATAGCAGCGGGCATAGTCGGGCCCCTGAAAGGCGATGATATCCTCAAGTGTGCGGAAGCTCATGATCGTGATGAATTCCACTTCCCGTTCGAGGTCCCGCCGGAGCACCTCGATCCCGAGATATCCCGGAATGGCCTTGTCCTCGATCCCCGGGATCACCTCGCTCAATAGAACCTTGCAATAGGTGTCGGCATTTTCCGGCGTGGTCCAGCCGTGCCAGATGCGCTTGATCATGATCTTGTCTCCAGGTCTAGCGTATCCCAATCGGGCAGGGGCTGCCCTGTCTGACGTGTGCTCAGGGATTGTTCGGTCAGGGCGGCTTCCAGCTGGTCCAGCTGTTGAAGCAAGGGGCCGTCCAGACCAGCGCAGGCATCCGCGACGGCGAACGAGACCGCCGGCCAGAGCGTTGCTTTCAGGTGGTCGACAAGGTGCCGGCCCGCCTCCGTCAGGGCGACGGTGCTGACCCGGCGGTCCTGTTCCAGCGATGTCACGCTGACGAGCCCTTCCGACTTCATCTTGTTGATCATGCGGGTGATCCCCGGCTGGCTCTGGCCCAGGGCCTTGGCCAGGTCGCCGATGCTCAGCGGGCCTTGCCGGTCGAGGGCCGCCAGAACAGGATTGTGCGGCGTCGGCAGGCCGGTGCCGGCCAGCTCCCCGGCAAGGTCCTGCGTCTGCGCTTGCAGTTTTTCCCCGATCCGCTTCAGCCGGCTGCCCAAAGTGGCGTAACCAAGCGCGCGAACGACATCTTCCATCGGACACCTCATAACATAACAAGTTATATAACACGATATCAAAGAAACGGCAAGCGATGCTGGACAGGGTTGATCAATTAATATAACTAATAGGTTATGGAACAGATTGGTTATACAAGTGGGCCGCCGAACCTCGATGCGGTGTTTTCCGCGCTCGCGGATCCGACGCGCCGCGCAATTCTGACGAAGCTCGCCTCCGGTGAAGCGTCGGTCAATGAACTGGCCGAGCCTTTCGACATGAGCCAGCCGGCTGTCTCGAAACACCTCAAGGTTCTGGAGAAGGCCGGCCTGGTGACCCGCGGCACCGACCGGCAGCGCCGGCCGGCAAAACTGAACGCCGCGCCGATGCAGGACGCCGTTGCGTGGCTCGAGGAATTCAAGCGGTTCTGGACGTCAAGCTTCGATCAGCTCGACGCGCTTTTGGAAGAACTCAAAAAGGTAGATGAGTAGGAGTGGAATATGGCACTGCCGGAATTTGTACTGGAAAGACGTTTCAACGCGTCGCGCGAACTGGTCTGGAGAAGCTGGACCGAAGCCGATCTGCTGGCCCGGTGGTACGGGCCGGGGGTCGAAACCGTCATTCACAAACTTGATGTCACGCCCGGCGGCCTCTGGCTGAACGAAATGAGAATGGGGGGCGGTTCGCATTACCAGCGGGTCGAATACACGGAAGTGATCGCGCCGGAAAAACTGGTCTGGCTGCACTCCGTCGCCGATGCCGCCTGGAACATAGCGGCCAATCCGATGATGCCCGACTGGCCGCGTGTCCTCCTGACGACTGTGACCTTCCTGGAGGAGGGGGACGAGACCGTCGTGCGGCTGGTATGGGCGCCGCATGAGGCGAGCGAGGCGGAAATCTCCTGCTTCGCAGGTGCCATCAGCGGCCTCGACAAGGGCTGGGGTAAGGGCATGGATCTTCTGGCCGAGCTGCTGGAAGAGCTGCAAGCCTGAGCGACACAATGCCGGCCGTGCTTGAAACGAAAAGTGCCGCCTCGCGGCGGCACTTCAAACAGGTCTGGTCTGGGGTCAGTCGAATTCCGGCCCGCGCGCACGATAGGGTGTGATTTCCTTCCAGGCCTTCATCAACGTGTCCAGCTCGTCGTCGCCATGAGGCGGCATGACGATCTGCAGCTTGACCAGAAGGTCGCCGTGGCCGCCGGTCTTGGTCGGCAGGCCCTTACCTTTCAGCCGCATGGTCTTGCCGCTCGAGGCGTTGGCCGGAACCGTCAGGTTGACCGCGCCGGACAAGGTCGGTGTCCGCACCTTGGCGCCCAGCACCGCTTCATAAAGCGTCAGCGGCAGGTCGAGGTGCAGGTCGGAGCCCTTGACCTCAAACAGCTTGTGCGGTTTGAAGCGGACCTCAACGAGGGCATCGCCGGCCGGTCCGCCATTGTCGCCCGGATAGCCCTGACCCTTCAGCCGGATCTTCTCGCCGTCCACGACCCCTTTGGGCAAGGTGACATTGACGGTCTTGCCGCTCGGCAGGGTTACCTGCGTCTTGCCGGAATTGACGATGTCTTCAAGCGTGACCCGGGCCGTGATGTCGGCATTGGCGCCCTGGGTTTTCGGCGGCGCCTTGGCACGCGCGCCGCCAAAGCCGCCGCCGCCCGCACTGGCGCCCGGACCGGCACGGGTGCGGCCGCTGCCGAAACTGCCGAAAATGTCGTTCAGGATATCGTCGAAACTGCCGCCGCCACCGGCGCCGGAGCGCGTGCCGCGCGCACCGCCGGCAGCACCGAAATCCTCGTATCCGGTGAAGCCGTCAAAGCCGCCGGCGTGGAAGCGCGGTTTGCCTTCCGCATCGATTTCACCGCGGTCGAACTTGGCGCGCTTTTCCTTGTCACCAACAATTTCATATGCCTGGTTGGCTTCGGAAAAACGCTTCTGTGCGGTCGGATCATCCTTGTTCTGATCCGGATGGTATTTCTTGGCCAGCTTTCGAAAGGCCTTTTTGATGTCGCCCTCGCTGGCGTTTTTCGCCACCCCGAGAACGCTGTAGGGATCACGCATTCGTTTCACCAGGTTTCTTAGATTTTCCGGAAAAGCGCCCCGTGCGCGGCCGCTCCCGCCCTTTTTGGTGCGGCTGCAATGACGTTCGGAGCCGGCTCAACCGGACTTGTCTTCTATATCGGGATGGATAGGAAAAAATTCCAGACCTGCGCCACCGGTTCGAAGACCCATCGGTTTTAACGGGTTTTTCTCAGTGTTCAAGCGTCGGAAACAGTGAGCGTGGTGACCGAGAATTTCCGTGTCACGTCCCGGCAGGCCGTGCCGTCGTAAAGCTTGATGCCGGTGATCGTGTTGGCTGTGGTGCGGAAGGTCACGCAGCCGGTCTCTGAAAGCGTGGCGGTGTCGATCCCGGACAGGGTGCCGGAATTGCCGGAGACGGAGTTCAGCCAGGGCAGGGACAGGCCGGCTACCGCCTGCTCGCCCGTCAGGTCCTCGCTGAGGGAATCCAGATGGGCGGCAATGATGCCACGGTCGCCGTCGTTGATGTCCGAATAGGCGACGTCCGTGGCCGAAGGGATCGACCCGGTCAGCACCGTCGGAGTGTCGATATTGTTGCTGCCCATGGGAACGGAAACCTGGCTGCACCCGCTCAAGAGGGCACCCATCGTGACGATGGTTGCCGCTAGGGGGTGGATCTTGATGTGCCGGCCAGTATATGAACGCATACGAAACATCTTCAGACAGCCCTCGCGGTCGGCATGTGAATGCCCGTTAGCAGGCCGTCGCTTCCTTCGACAGGTTACCGATGACAGACCTTAAAGATCCGCCGGAAGAGTTAACAAAAGGTGACTTCACGGAGGTTGTGAAACCATTTGATCTTTTCGCTGAATGGCTTGAAGACGCTAAGGCCGCGGAGCCCAACGATCCGAACGCGCTGTCGCTGGCGACCGTCGACGAGGACGGGCTGCCCAATGTGCGCATGGTTCTCCTGAAGGATTTCGACGAGCGCGGCTTTGTGTTTTACACAAATTTCGAAAGCGCAAAGGGACGTGAGCTGCTCAACGCCGGCAAGGCGGCGATGTGTTTCCACTGGAAATCTCTGCGCCGTCAGGTCCGGATTCGCGGGGCGGTCGTTGAAGTTTCCGGGGAAGAGGCCGACGAATACTACCGCTCGCGGCCGCGCGGCAGCCGGATCGGCGCCTGGGCCTCGAAACAGTCTCGGCCGTTGGAAAGCCGCTTCGCGCTGGAAAAGGAAGTCGCCAAATACACCGCCAAATTCGGCATCGGCGATATTCCGCGCCCTGACCACTGGTCCGGCATGCGGCTGGAGCCGACCTCGATCGAGTTCTGGCACGACCGGCCCTTCCGCCTGCATGACCGGGTTCAGTTCACCCGGCCGTCCGCGGACCAGCCCTGGTCGAAGCTGCGGCTCTATCCCTAGGGTCCTGACCCTAGAGCAGGCGTTTCCAGCGGAAGAACAGGAAGGTCAGCACGACCGACACAAACATCATGCCGAGAGAAAACAGGAACCCCTGTTGCCAGTCCAGTTCCGGCATATTCCTGAAATTCATGCCGTAGATCGATGCAATCAGCGTGGGCGGCAGGAAGATCAAACCGAGGACCGTGAAGATCTTGGAGATCTGGTTCTGCTCAAGGGTGACCAGGCCGACCGTTGCATCCAGCAGGAAAGCCAGCTTGTTGTCCAGGGCGTCGCCATGCTCCTTGATGGAGTGAATGTCGCGTCCATACATCTTGCAGTCCGCGATCTGCTGTTCGTCGAGGCCGAGACGCTTGGCATTGGTCGCCATGTAAAGCAGCATACGGGACAGTCCGGTGCACACGTCATGCATCTTTGAGACATGCAGGCCGACCTGGCCAAGTTTCTTGATGGCGATCTGATAGCTTGCCGTCTTGCGGGTGTTGAGGCCGTCGCCGAACACCTCGACCGCGAGATTGTCGTAGCGCGCGGAGGCGCTTTCCATTTCATCGGCGCAGCGGTCGACGATCGTGTCCAGCATGGCAAACAGGACGGCGGGCCCCCGGTGGGCAATGGTCTTGTCGGCCTGCACCTTCTTTGACACAAGCGTGATCGATCTGGGTTCGCCATAGCGCACGGTGACCAGCCGTTTTGAGTTGACGACGAAAGTGACGGAGGACAGTGCAGGATCGATCATCCGCGTGGCGATCGGCAGCTGGGCGGTCATGACGATCGCCCCCGGTTCCAGGTAAAGCCGTTCCGACGTTTCGATCGATGCGATCTCTTCGCGTGTCGGAATTTCCGCGCCCATCAGCTTTTCCGCTGCACGCTGCTCCTCCTGGGTCGGCGCAACAAGGTCGATCCATATGGAGGTGGCGGGCAGGGCATCGCCCGGCGCCAGTTCAACGCGCTCCAGGCCATGGACTGAAGGACAATAGGCAATGATCATTCGGGCAATCTCCGCGTGGACACGAGCTGTGCCCTTGTTGGCGGCAGTTTGCCCAAGAGACCTTGTCTCGGCAACCACTGAACGGCGCTGGCGCAGCGACGGCCCGACAATCGTCAGGTTCGTCAATTTGCAAAGGCGCGCCGCCGAAGGGGCGTCTTATTTGCCCTTTTTGGTCACCGTGACCGGTTTCCGGCACAGGGCCGCCGCGTTGAGCGCGGCAATGCCGACGGGCTTGTAGAGATTGACAAGTTTCGCGTCGGCCGAATTGGACTGGGTCGGGCGGTTGGTTTGCTCAGACATTTGTCAGGTCCGTTGTTCATTTCCAGGGCCCGCACTCTGGTGATCTTGTTGAGGTGCCGCGGGCCGCGTGCATGTCGTATCCAAATGCGGCAAAGGAAGGGCAATTTTCCCCTTCAGCTGCCAATTCCTGATCTGGACGGAATAAGCATGCGCTTATCGGCCGATTTCGGCCAGTCAATTACCATAACAGGATGTAACGAAATAGCGGCGGATTTGAAGTATTAGGGTAAGGTTTTATTTACCACTCGGGTGGGGTCGTCTTTGAGGACGTCGTTCACCGTTCAGACAAGATAGCTTTTGGGGTCGCGCAGCGGGCGCCCGAACAGCGTCCGAAAGAAGCCGTTGCAGCAGCGTGCCAGCGTCAGCAGAAGGGTTGCCGCAATCAGGGCCAGGCCACCGAGCATGAGAAGCGAGGACAGCGGTGCTCCCAGAAGGATCATGAGACTGCCGAGCCCGGCGCCGATCACCAGAAGGGCAATGGATGTCCTCAGGTAGAGATAATGGGCTTCAAGCCAGCGCGCTCCGGGATCGGCATACCAAACGGAAAAGATGAGAGCGAGCGGGGCCAGCGCCAGGCTCGCCACCAGAATGTGGCACAGACAGATATTGGCCGGACCGGGGCGGAACACCGTCGCCGGGAACCGGTATACGGTTCGTCGCTGTCTGCTTCTCCGGTGATCCGGCTCACCAGCCGCCGGAAAACGGGAGCGTCGTCCGGTCATTCCCCACCCCGACTATCATTGGCCCTGCCCGGCCTGCGCGCGCCTGGCACGTCATATTGTCATGTCCTGTGTACATTTAGGCGTCGTCTGGCGCGGAAGTGAAGTTCATTTTTGACATTTGGGCCTGATACGAACAAACAATGAGGACGTCTGCGGCGCCTTGGCCGTCTCAGACGGTTATCGCGAGACAGGACCAGATGAAGCGTTACGCCGTCTATCGTACCTCCGCGGCTCCCGCGAGCCGCAAGCTGGGCTCCATCGGCCTCGCGCTGGCGGTGATTGCGCTCCTGGCAAAACGCTTCGATCTGATCGACGCGGATGTTTTCGTCCTGTCCCTCGTGGCGGCGGCCGTTGTCGCGATGCTGGCCATGCTGCTGGCGCTTTTTGCCTTCAACCGGATCTGGACACGCGGCGGTCCCGGGGTGCCGGCGGCTTTGACAGGGACGTTTTTTGCGTTGCTGGCACTGACGCCATCGGCCTTGCTCATTGGCTTGCTGACGCTGCATCCGGGCACTCACGATTTGTCGACCGACCGCGCGCAGCCGCCGGAGATCAAGGCCGAGGTCGTGTTGACACGAACTCCCTTCCTGACCTGGCTCGACACCGCTCTTGCAAATCATGTCTGGCCGGTTGTTGCGCTGACAAAAGGCGGGGAAGAACCGGCGGAAGCTGTAAATACCGCGCGGTATCCCGATATTGTTTCAAGGCGCTACCGGATCACCACGGCACAGCTGCACGCCGCCGGTGTCAAGGCAATGGACGGTTTGAGCTGGACAATCGTGGACGAGTTGCCACCGGACCTTCTGGATGCCGCTACCCGGCTGCAGGCGCAGGGCACCTCGCAGCTGCTTGGACTGAAGACAGACATTGTGCTCCGGATCCAGCCCGATCCCGTCGGCGCCTTGCTGGACGTGCGCGCCCGCTCGCGCACGCCGCTGCGGGACCTGTCCGGAAACGTGGATCATATCCGCAGCGTTTTTGCCGAGATCGACCGCGTTCTGCTGGAGACCTATGGCGATCTGGCGCGCCTTGCCGTCGATGAAAGCGATCTGGAGGACGTCGAGCTTCAGCCCGAACCGGCGGGAGAACCGCGAGATACGATTCCGCTACCGGGTTTCAAACCCTATTTCGAAGAGGAAGACGCGACCGTGCCGGATGGCGTCGACGCGACGGACCTGGAAGGCTGACCGGTTCAGTCTGACGAAACACCGCCGCGATAGCGGGCACTGAGGGTTGGCGACGGGGTCGCTGTAACCAGGCCTCGGCCGGCAAGATCTTCCAGATGCGCAAAGACGGATAGGCCCGCGGCCGGATGCAGCGTCGGGTCGACGGCGGCATAAAGAACCCGCACGATGTCCGGAATCGTTTTCTCTCCATCCTGCAGCTGTTCAAGGATCGCCTGTTCCCGTGCGAGGCGGTGCTGCTTCAGGTCGCGCACATAGGCGCGCGCGGACCGGATGACGCCGCCATGGCCAGGCAGGTAGATGTCCTCGTCCCGGCTCAGCAATGTGTCGATGGAAGCCATATAGGCACGCATGTTGCCATCGGGCGGCGCGACCACGGAGGTCGACCAGCCCATCACATGGTCGGCCGACAGCAAGTGGTCCGTCCCCTGGAGGGCAAAGCAAAGGTGATTGGCGGTATGGCCGGGTGTGGCGATGGTTTCGAGTTGACACTCGGAAGCGGAAAACACGTCGCCGTCGAAAAGCTGACGGTCAGGTCGATGATCCTTGTCGCCGCTGGCATCAAGTGGATTGATCTCGTTGTCGCCAAGCGCGCGCGCCGCTTCGTGCGGACCGCAGCCGGCAATGGGAGCTCCGGTACGCTCTTTGAGGAGACGGGCGCCGGGAGAATGGTCGATATGGGTATGCGTGACCAGGATCGCCTCGATTTCTGCACCTGAAGCGGCATTGAGAATGGCATCGATATGATCGGTTGCCGCCGGGCCCGGATCGACGCAGACCAGCCGCCGTGTTCCCAGCAGATAAGTGTTGGTGCCAAAAAAGGTGAAAGGTCCGGGATTGTTGGCCGTCAGGCGCCGGATGCCCGGAGCGACCTCGACCGCAGTGCCGTAATGTGGATCAAAAACCCGATCGTGTTTCATACCGGCCGAACCCCCTTCGTCAGTGCTGGCGCTGACGTCATGTATCTGACGTTTGAATCGGATAGGGAAGCAGAACTTTGCCAATCCGGGGCCATCTGTGAAACAGTAGCGGGTAGGTTGAAATGCGAAATGCTCGGCGAAACACGATGACCTACGAAACGGAATGCCGATTTGACACCTTGCTGGATTTGCCGCGGGAGAGGGCGTTCTCGCTGTTTGTCGACCGGCCCGATCTGTGGTGGGTGTCGCCGTTCAGGGTACCGGGCGGCGACGCATTGGAGGTCGGCATCGAACCTTTTGCCGGTGGAGCCTGCTATGAGATCGACGGCGCGGGCCGGCGTATCTGGGGCACGGTTCTGTCCATTGAACCTCCGCTTTATGTGCGCTTGGCCTGGCAGGTGACGCAGGATGGCGAAGAAGTCGCCGACCCCGGCACCGCCAGCCGCCTGATGGTGAATTTCAGGGAAGCGGGTGGGGCAACCCGGTTGGAAATCCTCCATGACGAATTCCTGCGGCATGGCGAAGCCGGTGCCGACTATCTTGCCCGCATGTGCTCGCCCGAGGGCTGGCCGCGTATTCTCGATAAGCTGAAATCTGCGGCGCGGCGACGGGATTGGCGCTGAGGTTTGCTGCCCATGAGCTGCTGCAAAAAAAAGCGACTATTGTCGCCTGGATGACATGCTTCTCATGCTAGAGGATGTCATCCAAAATGCTCGGTTTTCCCTGTTTCGGCCTTGCGCAATTACTAAGGCGTCGAAATAGTACTCGCAGATTTAGACGCCAACCGCCGACCTCAGCCCACGCATGTATCCATGACACAATCGCAATCGCCCCTCGACCAGTCAGCTGATGTTCAGCCGACTGCCTCGCCGTTGACGCGCCTCGGTGAAGCGCGGTGGGTGCTGCTTGCCGCCTTGTGCGCGTCGGCGGCGGCTGTTGTCCTCTATGACGTGCCGATTGGACCCGCGGTCGGATTTCTCGTGGTGGTAGCCCTGACCGCAGGATTCATCCCGCGCCGGGCCGCCAGCCGGCGGTTCAAGCTGAATGCGCAGCGAGACATCCGCCGAATGTGGCCAGGCACCGGAATGAAGGTGACTGTGGACGCCTTGCCGACACCATGTTTCGTTGCCGACGGGCGAGGTATCACGCGCTATATCAACAGGCAGGCGCTGGAGACCTATAAGGGCGTGAAGCCTGGCGATCCGCTGTCCTTTTCGTTGCGGGCGCCGTCGCTGCTGGAAGCGTTCGACCGGGTCTGCGCCACGGGCGAGGCCGAACGGATCAGCTGGATTGAAAAGGTGCCGACTGAAACCTGGTACGAAGCCCATCTGGCGCCGATCTATATGCCGGGCAACGCGGGCCAGGAACGCACGCCCAGCCTGCCGGATTTTATTCTGGTGGTGATCCAGGACCTGACCGAGAACCGCCGTCTGGAGCGCATGCGCACGGACTTTGTCGCCAATGCCAGCCACGAATTGCGCACCCCGCTGGCGTCGCTCACCGGGTTCATCGAAACTCTTCAAGGGCCGGCACGCAACGATCCGGAAGCGCAGGACCGGTTCCTGACCATCATGCTGGATCAGGCCGGCCGCATGCGCCGTCTCATCGATGACATCCTGTCCCTGTCGCGAATCGAACTGAAAGCTCATGTCCGCCCGGCGAACACGGTCGACCTGACGGAGATCATCCGGCACACGGCGGACGCGCTGTCGCCCCTGTCCGCGGACATGGGGGTCGAAGTCCGTCTCCGGATTCCCGACACGCCGGTCCGCATAAAGGGCGATCGCGATGAACTCATTCAGGTCATTGAAAACCTGATTGAGAACGCACTCAAATATGGCCATAGCGGCGAATATGTCGATGTCACCCTGAGCGAATTGTCCGACAGCCAGGACGCGCCGGCCTGGCAACTCGCGGTGCGGGATTATGGTGAAGGTATTCCGCCGGAGCATCTGCCGCGCCTGACCGAACGGTTCTACCGCGTCGACGTTGAATCAAGCCGGGCCATGAAAGGCACAGGGCTGGGTCTGGCCATCGTCAAGCACATCCTGACAAGGCACCGCGGGCGCATGGAGGTTGAGAGTGATCCGGGCAAGGGGGCCACGTTCAAGGTCAACCTGCCAGCGCTTGAGAACACCCAGGGTCTTCCGGAAAAGATCTCGGCCTGAGGTCGGGTGTCTGTTTCGTTGATATGGCCCACCTTGACCGGGGCATGCTCTAACGCGCAACTGTCGTAAAGCTGAGACCGGGCGCTGATATCCGAAGGTCATTCGGATCCGCGCTTCCGGCTCGTCCCGATTATTGCCGGGGCGAGCGGCTTGATTTTAGGAGAATTGACGTGTCCAAAACACTGACTTGCCGCGCCCTGCTTGGCGGACTTTTGTGTCTGACCGCCTGGTCCGCCGAGGCACGCGACCGGCTGCTCATCGTCGGTTCCTCCACCGTATTTCCCTTCGCGACCGCCGTTGCCGAAAAGGTCGGGGCGGACGGCATGAAATATCCGATCGTGGAATCGACCGGATCGGGAGGCGGTTTTGAACTCTTCTGCAGGGGAACGGGCGACATCACGCCCGATATCACCAACGCCTCACGGCGCATGAAACCTTCGGAATTGGAGACCTGCCGCGCCAATGGCGTCACGCCGGTCGAGGTGAAAATCGGTTATGATGGCATCGTGCTCGCCAATTCGAGGGAAGGGCCGAAATTCAGCCTGACGCTGGAACAGATCTTTGAAGCGCTTGCGGAAAAACTGCCGGGTAGCGGCGGTATTGCAGACAACACGCACGCCTCCTGGTCGGACATCGAAGCATCGCTGCCGGCTGAAAAGATCGAGGTGCTCGGACCGCCGCCGACATCGGGCACGCGCGACGCCTTTGAGGAACTGGTCATGGAGGAGGGCTGCAAGGCGGTTGGCGGCCTTGAGACGGATCAGTGCACGCGGATGCGCCATGACGGCAGTTTTGTCGAGGCCGGGGAGAATGACGACTTGATTGTCGGCGCGCTCAAGGCAAGCCCGGTCACGGTCGGCATTTTCGGCTATTCGTTCCTGAAACGGAACATGGACGAGATCCAGAGCGTCGGCGTCAACGGGGTGGAGCCAACCTTTGAGAACATCTCCTCTGGCGCCTATCCGGTTTCCAGGCCGCTGTTCTTCTACATCAAGAAAGAACATGTCGGCCTGATCCCGGGTCTCGAGGCCTACGTGTCAGCCTTTACCAGCGAAGAAGCCTGGGGTGACGACGGCTATCTTGCCGCCAAAGGACTGATTCCGCTCGCACCCGAAACCCGCACGCAGCAGGCGATAGAAGCCCGGTCCTTGACCGCCTTGCAATTGTGAGGATTGTGAGCCGGAAAAATGCAGGCCTTGCTACAACCGATTGAGACCGCAGCGAAATGACATCGGCTGGTGACCAGGATCGCATGCATCCTATTAATGCGTCCTGTCATCTTTACGGGTGAGTCCAATGCGCGACGTTCGGACCCTCAACTGACACGTATTTACGGAAGTTCGCGACACAAAAGAGTCAAGAATGGAAAAAACTTCAATCATTTCAATAAGTTAAATTGTCACAAAACTGAAAAACAACTGTCATAGAACTCTCATCCACGGAGCCTAGGTTCCCGGCATCGCTCGTGCAGTTCAAGGCACGGTGATCATCTAGAAACCTTGACATTCAAAGGGAGTGGTCAAGTGAAATTTACGACCCTCGTTAGCGCAACTGCCCTGGCCGTTGCTTCCACTGCATTCGTTGGCGCAGCCCAGGCTCGCGACCAGGTCCAAGTTGCTGGTTCCTCCACGGTTCTGCCGTACGCTTCCATCGTTGCTGAAGCTTTCGGTGAAAACACCGACTTCCCGACCCCGGTTGTTGAGTCCGGCGGTTCCTCCGCCGGCCTGAAGCGCTTCTGTGAAGGTGTTGGCGAAAACACCATCGACGTTGCCAATGCTTCCCGCAAGATCCGCGAAAAGGAAATCAAGGCTTGTGCCGAAGCCGGCGTGAAGGACATCATCGAAGTCCGCATCGGTTATGACGGCATCGTCTTCGCTTCCCAGAAAGACGGCCCGGCTTTCACTGCTTTCCAGCCGGAAGACGTCTTCAACGCCCTCGGCGCCAAGGTTTTGGTTGACGGCAAGATCGTCGACAACCCGTACAACAACTGGGCCGAATTCAACGCTGATCTGCCGGACGTTGGCATTGCTGCCTTCATCCCGGGCACCAAGCACGGCACCCGTGAAGTGTTCGAAGAAAAAGTTCTGGCTGTTGGCTGTGAAAAAACCGGTGCCCTGCAGGCGATGATCGACAGCGGCATGTCCGAAGACGACGCTGAAGACGCTTGCATCGACGTCCGCGCCGACGGCAAGTCCACCGACATCGACGGTGACTACACCGAGACCCTGGCGCGCATCGACAGCAACCCGAACGGCATCGGCGTCTTCGGTCTGGCGTTCTACGAGAACAACCAGGACAAGCTGAAAGTCGCCACCATGGGCGGTATCGCTCCGTCCACCGCGACCATCGCTTCCGGCGAATATCCGGTTTCCCGTCCGCTGTACTTCTACATCAAGAAGGCACATATCGGCGTGATCCCGGGCCTGAAAGAATACGCTCAGTTCTTCATTGCTGACGAAATCGCCGGTCCGCAGGGCCCGCTGGCCCAGTACGGCCTGGTTTCCGACCCGGAGCTGGCTGCTGTCCAGGCTTCCGTCGAAGCTGAAGAAACCATGAAGTAATCGAGCCCAGGCTCGTTTCGAGGGGCGGCTTTCCCGCCGCCCCTTTTTCATTTCCGGACAGTATTATTCCTCGGGGGACCACATGTCCTTGTTCTGGCTCATAGTGATCGTGCTCGCCATTGCCGTGGCTGGCTACGTTGTCGGGCGCGCGCGTGCCTTGGCCAGCGCCGGAGGAGACATGCGGATCCTGCATTCTCTTCCTTCTTATTACGGCTCGAACGTGGCGATGAAGACCGCGGTGCCGGCCTTTCTGATCCTTGTTGTCTGGCTGCTGGCGCAGCCTTTTTACATTAATGGCACAGTTTCCCAGATGATCCCCGAGTCCGCGGTCGGCGAAGGTTCGTCGCTCGGACTGGTGATGGCCGAGGTGCGCCGCGCGGCGACCGGCCTCGACAACGCGGTTGCCAGCGGTCAGATGACCGATGATTTCGCCCGCAATGCACGAGCCGATTTCAACGACATCACAGCGCGCCTGAAAGACGCCGGCCAGATCGTCACCTCGCAGATCACCCAACCGGTGATGCGCGCGGCGCAGAGCTATCGGATCATGGTGTCGACGGGCAACCTGATCATGTCCATCGTGGTGATCCTGGCCGCGATCGCCGGCGGCCTCTGGGGGCTGCGCGAAACCAACAAGGACTTCCGGGCCCGCAACACGGTTGAAAAGGGCGTGCGCTTCATTCTGATTGCCGCCGCCTCGATCGCCATCCTGACCACCATCGGCATTGTGCTGTCGCTGGTCTTCAACACGGTCGAGTTCTTCCGGCTGTATCCGGCGACGGACTTCTTCTTCGGCACCACCTGGTCGCCGAGCTTCTCGGGCCGCGGCGGCTCTTCCGAACTGGGCATTATCCCGCTGCTCTGGGGCACCTTCTACATCTCGATCGTGGCGCTGATCGTGGCTGTGCCGATCGGCCTCTTCGCCGCAGTTTACCTGTCCGAATATGCCAGTCCGAAAGTGCGTGCGGTGGCCAAGCCGCTGCTCGAGATCCTGGCCGGCATCCCGACCATCGTCTACGGTCTGTTCGCTCTCCTGACCGTCGGGCCGCTGCTCCTGTCCGTGTTCGGTGACGGCGGCCTCGGCATTATGAAAGCCGGCACGGCCGTGATGACCGCGGGCCTCGTCATGGGCATCATGCTGATCCCGTTCGTGAGCTCGCTCTCCGACGACATCATCAACGCGGTGCCGCAAGCCATGCGCGACGGCTCCTACGGCCTCGGCGCAACCAAATCCGAAACCGTCAAGCAGGTCATTCTGCCGGCGGCGCTTCCGGGCATTGTCGGCGCCATCCTGCTGGCCGCCTCGCGCGCCATCGGCGAGACCATGATCGTGGTACTGGGCGCCGGTGCGGCCGCGCGCCTCAGCCTCAACCCTTTCGAAGCCATGACGACGGTGACGGCCAAGATCGTCAGTCAGCTGACCGGCGATGCCGACTTTGCCTCGCCTGTCGCGCTGGTCGCCTTTGCCCTGGGCATGACCCTGTTCGTGGTTACCCTCGGTCTCAACATCGTCGCGCTCTACATCGTGCGCAGGTACCGGGAGCAGTATGACTGATGACCGACACAACGCTTTCTCCCATAACGTCCGAAACGCCCTCCGGTGCACCGGCCAAATCGAAGTCGCTCTATGCCATCGACGATTTGACCCGCAAGCGCAACGCCGCTGAAAAACGCTTCAAGGCTTATGGCATCGGAGCCATTGCCATCGGACTGTTCTTCCTGGTGGTGCTCGCGGTGTCGATCATCTCCGAGGGCATTCCGGCCTTCACCAAAACCGTGGTTTCGGTGGATTTCACCCTGACCCAGGAACAGTTCGACGAAGCCGAAGGCACGCTTTTCAAGACCAAGGCTTATGAAGGGATCTTCGTCAACGCGCTTCAGGGACAGCTTGAGGCCAGCGGTGTCAGCGTGCCGTTCGACAATGCCACCATCGAGCGCATCGTCGGCAAGCCGGGCGGCACCATTCGCGAATTTTTCCAGGCCAACCCGGACAAGCTTGGCGAGCCGGTGCAGTTCGAACTGGCGGCCTCTTCCAGGGTCGATGGCTACATGAACGGTCGCGTCACCCGCGAAAACATGACCGACAGCCGCTTCCTGATGAAGGCCGACCTCGATCTGGTCGACAAGCTGACGGAATCCGGCATCATCAAAACGGTGTTCAACTGGAACTTCATCACCGGAGCGGATTCCGGTGTGGACAACCCGGGTGGTGCCGGCATCGGTGCCTCGGTCGTCGGCTCGTTCTTCATGATGCTGGTGGTGCTGTTCCTGGCGCTGCCGATCGGCGTCGCCGCCTCCATCTACCTGGAGGAGTTCGCGCCGCAGAACAAACTCACCGACCTGATCGAGGTGAACATTTCCAACCTGGCCGCGGTTCCGTCCATCGTGTTCGGTATTCTCGGTCTGGCGGTGTTCATCCAGTTCATGCATCTGCCGCAATCGGCACCGCTGGTCGGCGGTCTGGTGCTGACGCTGATGACCCTGCCGACGATCATCATCTCGACCCGCGCCTCGCTGAAGGCGGTGCCGCCGAGCATTCGTGACGCGGCTCTCGGTGTCGGCGCCTCCAAGATGCAGGCGATCTTCCACCACGTGCTGCCCCTTGCAATGCCCGGCATCCTGACCGGCACCATCATCGGCCTGGCCCAGGCGCTCGGCGAAACCGCACCGCTGTTGCTGATCGGCATGGTCGGCTTCGTGGCCCGCGGTTATCCGGACGGCGTTGTCTCGGGCTTCGTCGACCCGAACTCGGCCATGCCGGCACAGATCTACACTTGGGCAGCCCGCGCGGACTATGCCTTCTACGAAAAAGCCTGGGGTGGGATCATCGTCCTTCTGGTGTTCCTCCTCACCATGAATATTCTCGCGGTCATCCTGCGCCGCAGATTTGAACGCCGCTGGTAAGGGATGTACCGATGAACCAGATGCTCAATACTGAACGGGCCAATAACATGACCGACAGCAAGATTTCCGCCAATAAGGTGCAGGTCTATTATGGCGATACCCACGCCATCAAGGACGTGGACATCGAAATTCAGCCGCGCTCGGTTACCGCCTTCATCGGTCCGTCCGGCTGCGGCAAGTCGACCTTCCTGCGGACGCTCAACCGCATGAACGACACCATCGACATTTGCCGTGTCGAGGGTTCGATCAAGATCGACGGCGAAGACATCTACGATCCGAAGGTCGATCCGGTGCAGCTGCGCGCCAAGGTCGGCATGGTGTTCCAGAAGCCGAACCCGTTCCCGAAGTCGATCTACGACAACATCGCTTATGGCCCGCGCATTCACGGTCTGGCCAGGAGCAAGTCCGATCTCGACGACATCGTCGCGTCCAGCCTGCAGAAGGCCGGTCTCTGGGAAGAAGTGAAGAACCGGCTCGATGAGCCGGGCACCGGCATGTCCGGCGGTCAGCAGCAGCGTCTGTGTATCGCTCGCGCGATTGCCGTCAGCCCGGAAGTCATCCTGATGGATGAGCCTTGTTCGGCTCTCGACCCGATCGCGACCGCCAAGGTGGAAGAATTGATCGACGAACTGCGTGAGAACTACACGATCGTGATCGTGACGCACTCCATGCAGCAGGCGGCCCGCGTGTCGCAGCGCACGGCCTTCTTCCATCTCGGCATTCTGGTTGAGGAAGGTCCGACCGAGGACATCTTTACCAATCCGAAAGACAAGCGTACGCAGGACTACATCACTGGCCGCTTCGGCTAAGCGATTATCCGAATTCTGAAGGGGACACGGGATGTCTGAACATACAGTCTCGGCATACGACGAGGAACTGACGGCCATGGCCGGCAAGATCGCCGAAATGGGCGGTCTGGCGGAAAAAGCCTTCGCCGATGCCGTTCACGCATTGGTGTCGCAGGACCTGGACCTGGCGAAATCCACCATTGCGAACGACGTGCGTCTGGATGCGCTGCATCACGAGGTCGAGGTCAAGCTGATCGAGATCATCGCCCGCCGCCAGCCGATGGGCCAGGACCTGCGCGAAGTCACCGCAGCAACCCGCATCGCCAACGACCTGGAGCGGGTCGGTGACCTGGCCAAGAACGTTGCCAAGCGCGTGATTGCCATCGACAGCGACCTGCAGTCCAAGAAGCTTGCCATCGGTGTGGAACACATGACCGAACTGGCACTGGCCCAGCTGAAGCAGGTTCTGGACGCCTACACGCGCAAGGACGCGGAAGCCGCCCGCCGGGTGCAGGAAGCCGACGCGGAAGTGGATGCGATCTATACGTCGCTGTTCCGCGAGCTCCTGACCTACATGATGGAAGATCCGCGCGTCATCACCCAGTGTGTGCATCTTCTGTTCTGTGCCAAGAACATTGAGCGCATTGGCGACCACGCGACCAACATCGCCGAGAACGTCTACTACATGGTGACGGGTGAGCGACTGCCGGAAGAGCGTGCCAAGGTTGACGAAACCGGTGCTGTGTAACCGCTGACGATTTCCGCGGAAGAGATCCGGCCGGCGCGGATCGACTAGAGACTTGTGCCGGCTGCTGTAATTGGAGCGAGACGTATGCCGAAGGTGCTCATCGTTGAAGACGAAGAACCGCTCAGCCTTCTGTTAAGATACAATTTGGAAGCCGAGGGATACGCGGTTGAATCGTGTGTCCGCGGGGATGAAGCCGAGATCCGCCTGCGCGAAAGTCTGCCGGATCTGTTGCTGCTCGACTGGATGCTGCCGGGCCTGTCCGGTATCGAACTCTGCCGCCGTCTGCGCGCCCGGGAAGACACCGAGCGCCTGCCGGTGATCATGCTGACCGCGCGTGGCGAAGAGGCGGAACGGATCCGCGGCCTGTCCACCGGTGCCGACGACTATGTCGTCAAGCCGTTCTCCGTTCCGGAACTGATGGCCCGCGTGCGCGCCATCCTGCGCCGGGCGAGCCCGGAAGTGGTCTCGACCATGCTGCGGTCCGGCGACATCGAACTGGACCGGGAAACTCACCGCGTCCGGCGCAACACCAAGGAAATCCACCTGGGGCCGACCGAGTTTCGCTTGCTGGAGTTCCTGATGACGTCGCCGGGCCGGGTGTTCTCGCGCGAGCAGCTGCTCGACGGTGTCTGGGGTCATGATGTCTATGTCGACGAGCGCACCGTCGACGTCCATGTCGGCCGCCTGCGCAAGGCCCTCAACAAGGGCAAGGCCAAGGACCCAATCCGCACCGTTCGCGGTGCCGGCTATGCGTTCAACGACCAGTTCACGGCAACCGCCTGAGAAGTGACCACATTGACTGGAAAGAGCCCGCCACTGGCGGGCTTTTTGGTATTTACACGACCTTTCCATCGTCATCCCGGCCAAGCGCAGCGCGAGCCGGAACCGGGGAGCCCAAAGTGGCCGCTGGTACTCTGATGTACCTTCGCAAGATCTCGGCTCCCCGATCCCGGATCTCCGCTTCGCTGCGTCCGGGATGACGATGGAAAGGCTTGGACCTGGACGCCACTTCCAACTTCGTCATTGCCGGCTAACAAGGCTTTGCCTCGTGGAAGGGAAACGGCATGACGATGGTGGTAACAGCAGATTCCGGTCGCTGAATTCCTGGAATGAAAAAAGCCCGCCGGTTGGCGGGCTTTAAAAGGGGGAACTCGGCTTGTATTGGTCAGCCGGCCTGGGCGATGACCTTGCGGTCGCGGCGGCGGTCGGCGACCGGCTGGTAGGCGATCTTGCAGTGATGGGCGCAATAGGGCACGCCGGCATCGGAATTGCGGCCGCAGAAATAGAAGTCGTCGGTTGCCGGATCGCCGATCGGCCATTTGCAGGTCCGCTCGGTCAGCGTCAGGATCGAGGCGCGCTGGGAGATCGGCACCAGATCCGCGATCGGCTCGACCTGCGGCTTGGCCTGGACCACCGGAGCCGGTGCGATGTCGGCTTTGAGCGCCGTCGCGCCAATGCTCTGCGGCTGCTGGCTTGGCTTCTTGGGCGCGGCACTGGCCGGCGCGGCGGTCCGCGGCCGGCGCGGCTTAGCGCTGGACGAGGAGGTCTTGGCACGACCGGACAGGCCCAGGCGGTGCACCTTGCCGATCACAGCGTTGCGGGTGACGCCACCCAGCTCGCCAGCGATCTGGCTCGCGCTCAGACCTTCGCCCCAGAGCTTTTTGAGAAGCTCGACCCGTTCGTTTGTCCAACTCATTGCCGCACCCTTTAATTTGACCGCCCTGCAGCCATTAACCCCGTGTTAAGCATGCGCGTGCACGCCTAAGTATGGCATATCTAGTGCCTCTAAGTGATTTGCCGCACGAGATCTCGTGTTCGATGTCCCAGAGGTTACAATAACGTTAATTTATCAGGCAACCGTTTGACCCAAACCAGTTGGGGATGAAGGGACTTTTCCCCAAATAAGCGAGGCTATTGAGAATTTTACGAAATTCGCTCCGGGGCCGCTCATATATGTCTTGTGCGCCATTTCCATTGACAGTCCATGGTGGGGCCGGTGTATAAGAAAACCGCTGCGTGCCGCCCGATGAGGCGGCACGTTGCGTTTTGGCCCAATGGCACCTTTAACGGTTGCCTGCTCCGCGTCAGGGTGACGTCGGGGCGTTTGGGCGTTCTTGAGGAGATCAACGAGGTTATGTCCGCGACGGCACTATTCGGAAATTACGCAAGATCGAACCTGTCTTTCGATCACGGGGAAGGCGTCTGGCTGGTAACGGCAGACGGCCGACGATTCCTCGATTGCGGTTCCGGTATCGCGGTCAATTCCCTCGGCCATAGCCACCCGCATCTGGTGAAAGCTCTTCAGGAGCAGGCCGCCAAGCTCTGGCACACGTCCAACCTGCACCAGATCCCGGAAGGCGAGCGGCTGGCACAGCGGCTTTGCGAGGCGACCTTCGCCGAGAAAGTGCTGTTCGTGAACTCCGGCGCCGAAGCCATGGAAGCCGCGATCAAATGCGCGCGCCGCTACCACTATGACAACGGTCAGCCGGAACGCTTCCATATCATCACCTTTGAAGGTGCTTTCCACGGCCGGACCATCGCGACCATCGCGGCCGGCGGCCAGGCGAAGTATCTGGAAGGTTTCGGCCCGAAGGCGCCCGGTTTCGATCAGGTGCCGGCCAATGATCTGGACGCGCTGAAGGCGGCCATCGGTCCGCAGACTGCCGCGATCTGCCTGGAGCCGATCCAGGGCGAAGGCGGCATCCGCGAGATCCCGACCGAATTCCTGCGCGCCGTGCGCAAGCTCTGCGATGACAACGGCCTTCTGCTGATCTTTGACGAGATCCAGACCGGTGTCGGCCGCACGGGCAAGCTGTTCGCCCATCAATGGACCGGTGTTGCGCCGGACCTGATGGCGATCGCCAAGGGCATTGGTGGCGGCTTCCCGATGGGCGCCTGCCTTGCGACCGCCGAGACGGCTGCCGCGCTGTCGCCCGGCACCCATGGCACGACCTTCGGCGGCAACCCGCTGGCAATGGCCGTCGGCAACGCCGTTCTGGACGTGGTCCTGGCGGACGGCTTCCTGGAAGAGGTTCAGCGCAAGGGCCTCAGCTTCAAGCAGAAGCTGGCCGGTCTTGTCGACAGCCATCCGACGGTTCTCGGCGAAGTGCGCGGCAACGGCCTGATGCTTGGCCTGAAATGCGTTGTGCCGGCGGCGGATTATGTCGCCGCCGCCCGCGAGGCAGGCCTCCTGGCCGTGCCGGCCGGCGACAATGTGGTGCGCGTCATGCCGCCGCTGACCATGAACGAAGATGAAATTGCCCTCGCCGTCGAGCGCCTGGAACAGGCGGCCCGGACGGTCGAGGCCAACTTGGTGGAAGGAGCGGCCGGATGACCGCTAACGGATCCTACCGGAATTTTCTGGACCTGACCGATTTCGAAGGCGACGACCTGCGCGAGATCCTGGAAACCAGCCGCAAGATCAAGGCCGGCCGCAACGGCGTTCGCCGCGGCGAGGGGCCGCTGGCCGGCAAGGTGCTGGCGATGATCTTCGAACAGCCCTCGACCCGTACGCGCATTTCCTTCGATGTCGGCATGCGCGAGCTCGGCGGCGAGACCTTGATGCTGACCGGCGCGGAAATGCAGCTCGGCCGTGGCGAGACCATCGCCGACACGGCGCGTGTCCTGTCCCGCTTTGTCGATGCCATCATGATCCGCATTCTCGATCACAACGAGCTGCGGGAGCTGGCCGAGGCCGCGACGGTTCCGGTGATCAACGGCCTGACCAAGCTGTCGCATCCGTGCCAGATCATGGCCGACCTCCTGACGTTCGAGGAGCATCGCGGCTCGATCGCCGGCAAGAGCGTCGCCTGGACCGGTGACAGCAACAACGTTCTGGCCTCCTGGATCCATGCGGCGCCGCGGTTCGACTTCGAACTGCGCATCGCCACGCCCGGCGAACTGGCACCGCCGCAGGAGCTGATCGACGCTGCCCGCGCCAAGGGTGGTTCCATTAAGGTCACGACAGACCCATATGAGGCCGTCAAGGGGACCGACTGTGTCGTCACCGACTGCTGGGTGTCTATGGGAGACGATGACACGGAGACGCGTCACAATCTCCTGAGCGCCTATCAGGTCAATGAGCGGCTGATGGCGGAAGCGAACGGCGATGCGCTGTTTATGCACTGCCTGCCGGCCCACCGGGGTGAGGAAGTCACCTCGGAAGTCATGGACGGTCCCAATTCCGTTGTGTTTGACGAGGCCGAAAACCGGCTCCATGCCCAAAAGGGCATCCTGGCCTGGTGTTTCGGCGCAGCTTAAGGCGGAGCCATCGTGGCACTGAATCTTGATGACCTGGGCATCACGCCTGCCGGGCTGGATGCTGTCCGGCCCTTTGCCGTGGAAGCCCTCGACGTGCGCGGCCGAGCGGTCGCGCTCGGTCCTGTTCTGGAAAACATTCTCGACCGGCACGACTACCCGGAGCCGGTTTCCCGCCTGCTTGCGGAGGCCATCGTCCTGACCAGCCTGCTCGGCACGTCGCTGAAATTCGACGGCCGCTTCACGTTGCAGACCCAGACCGATGGCCCGGTGTCCATGCTGGTGGTGGATTTCGCCACCCCCGACGCCATCCGCGCCTGTGCCACCTTCGACAGGGAAATGGTGGAGGAACTGATGGCCGGCGGCAAGGCGACCCAGGAGGTGCTCCTGGGCCGCGGCCATCTGGCGATGACCATCGACCAGGGACGCCACATGCAGCGCTACCAGGGGCTGGTGGAGCTGGACGGCATCTCAATGGAAGAGGTGGCCCGGCGCTATTTCGAGCGCTCCGAGCAGATCCCGACCGAGGTGCGTCTCGGTGTCGGCGAATTGTTCACGCGTCAGGAAGGCGAGGGACCAAACAAATCCTGGACCGCAGGCGGCGTCCTGATCCAGTTCCTGCCCGAAGCACCGGAGCGCATGAAGCAGGCCGACATCGACCCGGGCGACGCGCCGGAAGGCGTTTCGCCGCATGAGATCGACGAGGACGATGCCTGGGTGGAAGCCAAGGTGCTGGTCGATACTATCAAGGATGTTGAACTGACGGACCCGGAAGTCAGTGTGGAAATGCTGCTGTTCCGCCTGTTCCATGAGCGCGGTGTGCGCCTCTTCGAGCCCCAGCCGCTCGCGGACAAATGCAGCTGCTCGCGCGACAAGATCGAGGGTGTTCTGGCCGGTTTCAGCGCTGAGGAAATCGAACACATGACGGTCGACGGCAAGATTGTCGTCACCTGCGAATTCTGCAGCAGCCGTTACGACTTCGACGCATCCTGAGTGTCTCACCTGTCTGATTGACAGTCTCCTGGTAACCGGAGGTCGCGGCAGCGGCCTTCGGACACATTCTGTTACAACTTTCGGCGTGCCAGGAATTGCCTTCAAAGGTAAGCCGGGCTTGAATTTTGCAGTGCAAAGTAAATCTAATGCTCGTGCGCGCAAGAAACAGCCCAAGGCCCTGGTGAGCAGATATGTTGCAGTCCCTTCAGAAAGATCCCGGAAAACAGCCCGTCTCCGAAGTGCTGCCGCCGGAAGGCAAAGTGGCGCAACGCGTCCGCGGCCGCTGGACGCTGCTATTGAAGGCGCTGCTGCAGATGCTGATCGCGTTCGCCATCCTGTTCGGCGCGGTGAAGGGCATGAACGTCCTGATCGCTTCCAAGCCCGAGGTGCCCAAGCGCCCGATCCAGGAAAAGAGCTACGCCGTAGAAACGCTCAACCTTGCCGCCGCCGACCATGCTCCGACCATCAATGTCTACGGCGAGACCACCGCCGGGCGGGAAGTCGAGCTGCGCTCGCTGGTCGCCGGCGAGGTGGTTGAGGTGCATCCGGATCTCAAGGCCGGCGGTGCGGTCAAACAGGGCGAGGTTCTGGTCGCCATCGACCGGTTCGACTATGAGGGTGCCGTGACCGAGGCCGAGGCCAATCTTGCCGAAGCCCGCGCTGGACTGGTGGAGAGCGAGGGCGGGGTAAAACTTCAAAAGGGCAATGTCGTCCGGGCACAGGAACAGCTGGAGTTTGCCCAGAGGGATCTGGAACGCGCCGAGGAACTGCTCGGCAAGGGCGCGGTCACCGAGCGCACGCTCGACGACCGCAAGCTGATCGTGTCGCAGCGCCGCCAGACCCTGGAACAGGCCCAGAATTCGCTGGCCCTTGAAGAAGCCCGGGTCGACCAGCAGAAAGCCGCGATCAAGCGGCTGGAATGGCGGCTGCAGAATGCGCAGCGCCAGTTGGAGAATACCATTCTGACGGCCCCGTTCGACGCGATCGTGCGCTCTGAATCCGCCGAACTCGGCCGGCTGGTCAGCATCAACGACGCCATCGTCTCGCTCTATAGCAGCGATGCGTTCGAGGTCCGCTTCACGCTCTCCGATAACCAGTATGGCCGCCTGCTTGCGGAAACTGGCACGGTGGTCGGCCGGCCGGTCAACGTGACTTGGTATCTCGGCAACGAGCCAGTCATCTATCCGGCGACTGTCACCCGCATCGGCGCTGATGTCGCCAGCAATCGCGGCGGTGTCGAGGTGATCGCTCGGATCGACGGCAAGGCAACCAGCATTCCGCTCCGGCCCGGCGCCTTTGTCGAAGTGTCGCTGGCGGACCGCAGCTACGCACAGAGCTACCGCATTCCGGAAACCGCCTATTATGGCGACGGCACGGTCTTCGTGGTTGAGAACAGCCGTCTCCAGCCGCGCAAGGTGACCTCGCTTGCCATTGATGACGGCTGGCTTCTGGTCACGGGTGCCTTGAAGGACGGCGATGTGCTTCTGACCACCCGGATTCCCGAGGCCGGGGCGGGCTTGCTCGTGAAGGATGTCGTCGAAGCGCAGGCAGGCGCCAACAACCCGGATGCCCAAAACGCGGGTAATGGCCAGTGAGGGAACGTTCCGAAATGACCGCCAACCGGTCCCGCAGCTTTCTGGAGCTGATCGTCCGTCACGCAAATGCCGCCAACTTGATCATGGCGGCCATGGTGCTCTTCGGCGCTTATGGCTTTGCCAAGCTCAACACCCAGTTCTTTCCGACGATCAAGACCGACCGGATCTCCGTCTCGATCTCCTGGTCAGGCGCGAGCGCGGAGGATGTCGCCGCCAACATCCTGGAGGTGATCGAACCGGAGCTGCGCTTCACCGACGGCCTCGACGAGATCGTCTCCTATGCCCGCGAGGGCAGCGCCTCGGTGCAGATGGAATTCGTCGAAGGCACCAACATGCAGCAGGCCCTGTCCGACGTGGAACAGGCCGTTGCCGGCGTCACAACGTTGCCGTTGGATTCCGAAACACCGGTGGTGTCCGCCTCGACCTTCACCGACCGTGTTGCGACCCTGGCCCTGCGCGGGCCCTTTACTGAGCGGGCGCTCAAGATCTTCGCAAGGCAGATCCGCGACGATCTTCTGGCGCGCGGCATCGACAAGGTCGAACTTTATGGCTACCGCTCGCCGGAATACCTGGTCGAGATCCCCGAGCGCGAGCTGCGCCGTCTCGACCTCACCATCGCCGATGTCGCCAGCCAGATCGCGGGCAACACAGTCGACCTGCCCGCGGGCAATCTCGACGGAGCCGTCGAACGGCAGATCCGGGCCCTGTCGGAAGAGCGCTCTCCGGATGCCGTCGGACGGGTCGAGGTGAAATCCTATGCGTCGGGTGAAAAAACGCTGGTCAAGGATATCGGCAACGTCAGCCGCGACTTCGATTCAAGCGAGAACCAGGGGTTTTCCGGTGGTGACCGGGCCGTGGAACTGCAGATCCTGCGGACGGAAAACACCGACACCATCAAGGCCGCGAAGATCGTCGACGACTATCTGTCGGAAGCCATTCCCCAGCTGCCGCAATCCCTGGAGATCGTCAAATACGATGTCAGCGCGGACCTGGTCGAAGGCCGCATCTCGCTCCTGATCGAAAACGGCCTCACCGGCCTTGTGCTGGTTGTCGGCATCCTGTTCCTGTTCCTGAACGCCCGGATCGCCCTCTGGGTCGCTGCCGGCATCCCGGTGGCGATGATGGCGACGATCGGCATCATGTGGCTGATGGGCGAGAGCATCAACATGATCTCCCTGTTTGCGCTGATCATGATGCTCGGCGTGATCGTCGACGATGCCATCGTGGTCGGTGAACACACCGCGACGCGCCAGAGCCTGGGCGATACGCCGGACGATGCGGCGGTCAACGGGGCGACCACCATGCTGGCGCCGGTCTTTGCCGCCAGTCTGACGACCATTGCCGCCTTTCTGCCAATCCTGCTGGTCAGCGACGTGCTCGGCCAGATCATGGGCACGCTGCCGGTCGTGGTGGTGGCTGTGGTGATCGCGTCGCTGCTCGAGTGTTTCCTGGTGCTGCCGGGCCATCTTTCCCATGCGCTCGACAGCCGGCCGGGCTGGAGCTGGTGGCGGGTGGTGTTCGTGGCCGGCGTGCCAGCCATCTTCTTGAGCAGCCTTGTAGCCCAGCCGGACATGTCCGTGCCACCTTATCTCGACCTGATCGACGACCCGCTGCGGTCTCTGCGGGACAGTGCCGGCGCGGTTGTGTTCGAGATCGTGGTGGTCGTTGTCTGTTTCCTGCTCGCGTTGGCCCTGGAAACACTGCTGATGGCCCTGCGCCGGTCCAAACGGCGCCGCGGCGCCTATGAGCGGCCGAGCTGGTTCCGTCGCTCCTTCGATGCAGGTTTCAACTGGATGCGCGATTTCCCCTTCCGCGGATTTGTCAAAGCCGCCGTCACCTGGCGCTACGTGACGCTGGCGCTTGCGATTGCCTCCATGATCCTGGCGGTCGGGCTGGTGCGCGGCGGCCGTGTCGGCTTCACCTTCTTCCCCTCGCCGGAATCGGAAAACCTGACGGCGGCGATCTATTTCCATGCCGGCATTCCGGAGGATCAGGCGATTGAGGGCATCCTGCGGGTCGAAACGGCCTTGACCGAGACCGAGCGGAACCTCACCGAGGGCACGGATCAGAAACTGGTGCTGGCCACCTATGCCACGCTCGGCAAGGCCGGAAACAACCGGGGCGACAACGTCGCCAACATCAAGGTACAGCTCAGCCCCTCCGAGGCCCGCACGGTCCGCACACCGGAAATCGTCCGGGCCTGGCGCGAAGCTTTGCCGTCCATTCCCGGCACCGCCCGGATTGCCATTGCCGAACGCCGCGGCGGACCTCCGGGCCGCGACCTCGACATCCGCCTGACCGGTGCGCCGCTCAATGAGCTGAAGGCCGCCGCCCAGGAACTGCAGCAGGAGCTCTCCGGCTTCCCGGGTACCAGCGGCGTGGAGGACGATCTGCCCTATGGCAAGCCGGAGCTGGTGGTCGAATTGACCCCGCGCGGCCGCGCGCTTGGCTTCACGGTGGAAACCGCCGCCCGCCAGATCCGCAACGCCTTTGAGGGCAACATCGCCCGCCGTTTCGCCGAAGGCGACGAGGAAGTCACGGTTCGGGTGAAACAGGTGTTCGACCAGGACGGCACGGCGGCTTTGCGCCAGCTGTCGCTGAAAACGCCAGCCGGCGAATTCGTGCCGCTGTCCGAGGTGGTCCGGCTGACGGACGATCAGGGTTTCTCGGTGATCCTGCGCCGGGACGGCCGCACGGTTGTCACCGTGGTCGCCGATGTCGACAGCACCGTCACCTCAAACACCCAGATCATCGCCGAGCTGAACAAGGCTTTCCTGCCGGAGCTGGCCGAGCGCTACGGCCTCGATTATTCCTTCGCCGGCAGGGCCGAGGAACAGTCGACCGCCTTTTCCGATCTCATGATCGGCGGGATCCTGGCCGTCATCGGCATCTACATCATCCTGGCGGCGATCTTTGCCAGCTATTCCCGGCCGCTGGCGGTGATGTCGATCATTCCCTTCGGCATCGTCGGTGCGATTGTCGGCCATTACCTGATGGGCTTCAACCTGACCATTCTCAGCATGATCGGGCTGCTCGGCCTTGCGGGCATCCTGGTCAACGATTCCATCATTCTGGTGGCGCGGTTCGAGGAGCGCCTGGCGGCCGGCGAGGATCTCGATACCGCGGCGGTCGGTTCCAGCTGCGACCGCCTGCGCGCCGTGCTGCTGACATCGCTGACGACCATCGGCGGCTTGCTGCCCCTGATGTTCGAGACCAGCCTTCAGGCCCAGTTCCTGCTGCCGATGGCAATCACTATCGTGTTCGGTCTGGGAACCGCCACCGTGCTGGTGCTCGTGCTGGTGCCTGCCTTGATCAAGATCGGCGACGATCTCGGCGGCCTGGTCAGGATGCGCCACCGGCCGCACGCACCAACTGCGTCCGGGCGCGACCTGACACCGGCCGAGTGATCAGAGGGGCCTGGAAAAGGCGGCCGTTGCTGTGGCCGCCTGCCGGATATTGCCGTCGAGGGTTGCCGGCGACTTGCCGCGCGGGCCGAAATCGTGGTTGCCGTCTTCCAGATACGTGATCGCGACATGGCCGGGCAGGGTGATCGCGTCGAGCTCCGCCTGGGTACCGAACGGGTCGCGGTCGCCCTGCAGCACCAAAACCGGCCTTTTGGCTTCTTCCAGAGGCGCGAGGCGCCACTCGGCGTCCGCCTTGCCGGTCGGATGGAACGGATAGCCGAAACAGGCAACGCCTCTCACGCGGCCGGGCAGGGAACCGCCGCCGGCAAGCATCGCTGCGACCCGGCCACCCATCGACTTGCCCCCGACCAGCAACGGGCCGTCAACGTCTTTCATCAGCGCCTGCAAAGCCGTCTGGAACTCTCCGATCAGCTTGTCGGCCTTCGGTGGCGGCTTTTTCGGTCCGCCAGTGCGCCGGCCCGCCATATAGGCGAATTCGAACCGGGCGACCGCGATCCCTTCGGCCGCCAGCGCGGCCGCCAGCTTTTCCATGAAAGTGGAATCCATCGGCGCGCCGGCGCCGTGGGCCAGGAGAAGCGTGGCCGTCGGATCGGTGTCGGGGCGGGTCCAGAGAAAGTCGGTCATGGTGATGTGATCTGTCGCAGCGGCAAGAGGTGTATAGAAGGATAGGATCTGCCCTATAGAGCCGCGTTCCTCATGGCAAGCGGCTTCGTCCCTCTGGGACGATAAAGACCTGGACGACAAAACGGAATGTTTGACGAGATCGACATCAACACGCTGCGCATGGCCTGCTTCGGCGGCGTCTTTCTGGCGATGGCGCTCATGGAAGTCTGGCTGCCGCGCCGGGGCCTGAAAAGCAGTCGTCTGAAACGCTGGCCGACCAATTGGGGTTTCATCCTGCTTGACGCGCTGCTGGTGCGGCTGATCTTTCCGATCGGTGGCGTCGGTCTCGCGCTTCTGGCGCAGGACAAGGGTTGGGGCCTGTTCGGCCTTTTGGGCTGGTCGGGTATTGTGGTCGGACTGTTGGCCTTCCTGGTGCTCGATCTTGCCGTCTGGTTCCAGCATCTTGCCTCTCACAAGATCCCGCTTTTCTGGCGCGTCCACCGGGTCCACCACGCCGACAGCGAGGTCGACGCAACGACGGCGCTGCGCTTCCATCCGATCGAGATCCTGCTCTCCTTCGTCTGGAAGGGCGCGGTCATTGTTGCGCTCGGCGGACCCTGGGAAGCAGTGCTGCTCTTCGAGATCGTCCTCAACGGTTCAGCCGTTTTCAGCCACGCCAACCTGAAGATCCCGGAGCGCGCCGACCGCCTGTTGCGGTGGCTGGTGGTCACCCCGGACATGCACCGCATCCACCATTCGGTGCTCCGCCGCGAGACCGACAGCAACTACGGCTTTTACCTCTCCGTCTGGGATCGTCTCTTCGGCACCTACACCGAGGACCCGGAACAGGGCCACGAGACCATGGAAATCGGCCTCGGCCCGTCGCTCACCCCAAGGGCGCATTCCTTCCCCTTCAGCCTGGCGATCCCGTTTGTGACGACGCATGAGCAGAAGCGGGGGGAAAAGCATGGGGAGGCGCCGGCCCAGGAGCGCTGAAGCGTTCGTCAATTACAAACGCCTGGGTGTTTGCGCGGCGGTGCCACCAGCATCTCCCTCCCCCTTGTGGGGAGGGACCAAAGTGTCCCCCAATCTATGAGGACACCCGGCTTGTGTTGCCTGTTGCGTTGGGCGTGAATGGCAGCTCTGGGGAGTAGGCCCCGGATCTGCGCTGCACTGATCCAGGGTGACACCGGAAAGGGGCGCGCCTCAATAAAAACTCAGCGGAAAATAGCGCAGATAGAGTTCGCGGTAGATGCCCTTCTGGTGCAATTGGCGCAGGGCATAGGTGAGCGCGGCGGCGCGTTCCGGGTCGTCGGGGCGGGTGGCGATCGCCATGCCCTCGTCGAAATAGCCGGGCTCCAGCCATGGCCCGCCCGCAAAGGCGCAACAGCCGTCCGCCCCATCGCTCGGCAGCCAGAAGGACAAGCTGAGGCCATCGCCGAAATGGGCGTCCACCTGACCGGCCTTGACGGCCTCGCGCGCCTCCTGCGGGGTCTCATAGCCGGTGATCTCGGCTTCCGGCCAGAACCGCTCGGCAAAGGCCTGGTAGCGCGAATCTTCAACGACTGCGACCTTCAGACCTTTTAACGCCTGTTCGTCGAACTCCGCGGCCTTGTCCGCCGGGACCACAAAGCGCGCGGGCAGTTTCAGGTAGTCTTCGGTGAAGTTGAGCCCCTTGCCGGCGGCCTTCGCGCGGGACAGTCCGGCGATGATGGCGTCGCCCTCCTCCTCGTCAAGCGCGGGCAACAGGATGTCGAACAGCTTGATGCGCAGCGCGCAGGAACTGCCGAGTTCCTGGCAGAGCGCACGGGCCAGATCCACATTGAACCCGGTCAGTCGGCCCTGCGGATCGCGAAAGACGAAGGGCGGGTAGTTGTCGATCGCCAGGAACTGGATCTTGTCCGGAATGGTGGTCGGCCGGTCATGCACCGCCTTCGGATCCCAGAAATTGGGCACGCGGATCTCCGGATCCTGTGCGGAGGCAGGCAGCGCGCAGAGCGTGGCCACGCCAAACGCCAGGAGCCCGGCGGTCAGCCGGCGGAGAGGTTCGAAGAGAGGCAGTGAAAGTGGCACGCGGCCGTCCCGTTCCGTATCAAGTCATGGCCGGCGGAATAAGCCGGGAATCATGAGGAGCAGAGTATCGTGAACCAGACGCCTTTGTCAGCCTGCTCTTTGGCACAGGGCAAGAGACCGCGCCACTAACACGGATGTCTCCCCGGACAAGCGCAGCGTAGATCCGGGGCCTACTCGCTGCTCGGCTTGCTGAAGCAACAGCGTTATTGCCGGAAGTGCAACAGTGTTCGTCAGCGCTCTGGAAACGAGTGGGCCCCGGGTCTCGCTCCGCTCGCCCGGGGTGACACGCAGAGACGGTTAACCCATTGGTGTGAGTGACTACACTTCGATCTCCGGATCATACGACCTGAGCACAACTATCGTATCGAAACCCTTGATCTCCTCGGCGTAGAAATGCCGCTCGGTGAAGGCCGCATAGGCTTCCATGGAGGCGCATTCGATGGTCAGGACCAGGTCTGCCTTGCCGGTGACGTGGTAGAGCTTCTTGACCTCCGGCAGTCTCAAAAGCTTTTCGCGGGCCCTGGCGTTCCGCTCCGGCTGGCCGCGCACCATTTCCAGCATGGCAAGCAACGTCACCGTGGTGCCTGTCACCTCCGGGGCCAGGACGGCGATTTCCTTCCGGATGGCGCCGATCTCCCGGAGCCGCTGCACCCGGCGCAGGCACGCTGCCGGCGACAGGCCGACTTTTTCCGACAGCTCCTTGCCGGTCTGGCGCGCATCCAGGCTGAGAAGCCGCAGCAGCTGATGATCGAAGTCGTCGAGATCCATGTGTGCTTTCTCCAGCTGATTGATAAGAGAAATTATCGAATAATAGAAAATATTGCGACCAAATAACTTCATGGAGCGAAAGTCGCGCGCAATTCGCAATGCTGGTGCGTAGGCTTGTTTCATCGATCCTCGAAGGAGCAAGACCATGAGCGACCAGATCCTGCCCACCTACCTTTCTGGGCCAAAACAAGTGGCTCAATTCAATCTCTTGCGAGTGGCGTGGAGAGCTTGGCGAGGTGTGTTCGCCCGGCTGCGCCGCCACCGCGACCGCGCGCATCTGGCCGAACTGCCGGATTATCTACTGGAGGATGTCGGCCTGACGCGGACGGACCTACCCGTCGTGTTGCCGGTGAAAGAGGAGTGGCGATGAACGGGGCAAATGGTCTGGGCGCTGTCGAAGCGGTTTGATCCGTAAAACAATTGCCGCCAATTTGAGCTCAACACCTTATTTGGTCTCCTGACAGTGCTCAGCTTGTTTTGATGGTTATGTTGCTTCGGCGTAAACCACCGGATGGCGACTGGTCATCGCTTCGATCTCTGCTCCCTTTTTTAAGGATCGCGATTGGATGACTGCCCCATTGCGTTAATCCTTGTGCCGAACCACTGGTACGAAGGCGGTGGTTGTCCTGTCCGCCTTGAGTGTGCTTAATGCATGCGCCGTTTGTGAAACTGACGGATGTCGATAGGCGGGATCAACCGGCAGTGCGTTGGGGGCGCATTGAATGAACAAGAAGGTATTATTGGTCGACGACCATCAGATGGTGCTGGATGGTCTGGCCAATCTGATCGTGTCGGAAATGCCGGACATTGACATCAAGACATCGGCCGACCCGATCGAGTTTCTGGAAACGCTGACACCGAACTCGGATATTGCGCTCGTCGTGACCGACCTGTTCATGCTGAAGATGAATGGGCTCGCTTTTGCATCCGCAATTCGCGACCGAGCTTCGGACCTGCCCGTTCTGCTGCTGTCGGGCGTGGAAGAAGACCTGACGGAAGAGGCAATTCTGTCTTCCGGCGCGAGCGGGTTTGTCTCCAAGAAAGTCGGGCACAAAGCCTTGTTCGAGGGGATGAGGGCGGCCATGGACGGCAAGACCTACATCAACGGCAAGGTGTCCGAGCGGCCTTCGGCGTCCGCGGTCCGCAGCCTTGAAAGAGCAAACGGCGAAAGCTTCCGGTACCCCAAACTCAGCGAGCGGCAGGTTGAGGTTCTGAAACTGATTGCGGCCGGAGAATCGAACAGGGATATTTCGGATCAGTTGATGATCAGCGAGAACACCGTGAAGAGCCACATCAAGATCCTGTTCTCGGAGCTCGGGGTCAACAAGCGGGCTGCCTGCGTGCGTCAGGCAAGGGTCTTCGGACTGATCTGAAGTCCTGTCTGCCGGTCAGGGACAATTTCTGCGATGCAGGGTCTTCTCCAGAACCTGGCGCAGACGCGCGGGCTCGACCGGCTTCTTGAGGAAGACCACGCCGACGGGCAGGGTAAGGTTTTCCTCGCCGCCAAGATCGCCGCTCATCAGCAATGCCGGTGTTTCCTCGTTCACCTCGTCGCGCAGTGCAAGGATCAGGTCGACGCCGCTTTCACCCTCGCCAAGTCTCTTGTCGACAATGAAGAGGCACGGATCGGTGGCGGTTTCGCTCAGAAGGCGTATTGCTTCCCTGGTACCGGTGGCCGAAATGACCTGGCATCCCCACAGCGTCAACAACCCGCCCATGCCGCTCAGGACGGCCGCCTGATCATCGACCAGAACGACCAGCGGTGCGCCTTCGAATTTTTCACTGCCCGCAGACGAAGCCGGAGAGGCGGTGTTGGTGGCCGGTGCCGCCTTCAACGCCAAACGGAAGGTACTGCCTTTTCCGGGTTCGGACACAAGCGAGACACCGACATCGAGCAACTGGGCCAGGCGGCGGACGATGGAAAGGCCCAGTCCGAAGCCGGAGGCTGTCTCCGTGCCTCGGCCCTGAAGCTGCACATATTCGTCAAAGATGGCGTCCTGCTTGTCCACCGGAATGCCCGGACCGTTATCGGCCACCTCAATTGTTGCGATGCCGCCGGCGTGACGGACAATCAGGGAGACGGCCCCTCCGGCCGGCGTGTACTTGATTGCGTTTGAAAGAAGATTGCGGACGATCCGGGTCAGGAGGACCGGGTCGGTGATGGCCTGGACATTGTCGATATCCGTGGTCAGGGAAATCGACTTCGTGGTGGTCAGGGCGTCGAATTCGGCCGCCAGTGCCTCGAAGTCCGGCTTCAGGACAAACACCTTCAGATCCGGGATGACGGAGCCGCTGTCCAGGCGGTTGATCTCGACCAGGCCCCTGAGCAGCTCGACCTGTCCGCGCCAGCTGTTTTCAATGCGCTCCAGAAGATCCAGGGCGTCCGGATCGGTGAGCTTGTCCCGCAACAGATGCAGGAAATAACCCTGCGCATGAAGCGGCTGCGACAGGTCGTGGCTCGTGGCGGCGAGAAACCGTGTCTTTTCCTCGTGGATCTTCTGGATCGTGTCCTTCTGGCTGACCACCTCCGCCATCAGCGCCTTGGTGGTCTCCGCGCTAGAGGCTTCGCGGCTGTTGGATTCGGAACGCGCGCTGGTGATCATGCCGAAAGCGAAATAGACGAAGGATCCGATGCCGACCGCGCGGTAGGGCCAGTCCGCCGTCGCCAGGACATATGTTCCGAATGGCAGAAGGCAGCAGATTGCCAGCGCCACGAAGGCCGGCCTGTAGACCGCGCCCGGAAGCATGCCGCCGAGCGTGATGCTGAAGACGATCAGGGTGCCGATGAAGACCCTGAAATCGGATGCGGGATCGAACAGGTAGATCGCGTTGGCGCTCCAGGTCAGGCCCGTAAGGCAGGTGACCGCGATGTGCCCTTTGAGGAAGGTGCGGACATTTTCCGCACGGATCCCCGATTTGGCGGCCTGCGTATTGTAGACATAGGTCACCAGGACCAGAAGGCTCGCGGTGCCGAACCAGATGGCAGCTTCAGATTTCAGGTTCTGGAAGAACAGCATCACAGCACTGTTCGCGATGATGATCTCGACGAACAGGCAGGATGTGATCACGCCCGCCTTCAGCTGCTGGGCCTGGGCAATCAGGAACGACAGCTGGTCAGGTGTATCAGACCGCTTCAGCATGCGTTTCCGTTGGCCTTATATGGATTGTCAATCTGCCCCCACCCTGGTGTGGTGAATTTGAAATACGGCTTATCATTGCAGCACCCGCCGTGGCGTATTTCAAATTCGAAAACCACACTAGAAGCATACATTTACTAGTCACCCGAAACTGAAGTTCGTTCAGAGCCTGCCGGACAATGAGACGAACTTCAGTTTCGGGTGACTAGCCTGAATTCAATATTCTGAAAAACCGCCGGGCGAAAGACACGTTATACGGGAACGATTAGAAGTTAAATCTATCTTTGATTGAATTTACCAAGAATCCAGTGAGATAATTTTAGGTGAATTTGGGTGGTTCAAGCCACCCGAATGGGTGATTGCGGCATTATACTTTTGAGAATACGAATAAATTTAAGGAAAAATTTTATTTCTCCACTGGAGGCGATTTTTCCGACGGGGGAAGATTGGTCCGATTGAGGCGATTGGGCCGGAAAACCTTTGCAATACGAATGATTTTGGTCTGGTGCTTCCTGCGCCGGAACGGGAGCTTTTGTGCTGTGAAACATCCTGTCGGACGTCGTCATCCCGGTCTCAAGGGAGCGCAGCATGTCTGACAGCAACAACATTCTGACCAACGGCGATTTCGAAGCAACAGGCGCCGACGACGCGACTGGCGCGGTCGATCACGGCACCTGGTTCACCGCCGAAGCCATCGAAGGCTGGCAAGCGACGGAAGGCCTGATTGAAATTCAGGACGCCTCGAGTGGAGGCCGCGGCACCCCGGTGGATGAGACAGGCATTCTGGCTTCCGGGTCCGTTCTGGAGCTTGACAGTTACGATTACCAGTCCAGGTGCTGGCGTGCGGACGGCCGCGAGGCGGACAGCACGGTTTCCCAGAGTTTCACCCTTGAGGAGGCAAGCAGCTTCGCCCTCGGTTTCAGCTACGCCGCCAATTGCAGCACGCGGACCAGCGATTTCTCCGTCACCATCACCGACGAAGACGGAAACGTTGTTTTCTTCCAGGAGTTTTCCGCCAGGGAAGGCAATCTCGAAGTGGCGTGGCAGCGCTTCGAGGCCAATCTGGACCTCGATGCTGGAACCTATTCGCTGTCCTTCTCGTCAGCCCAATACGAAGACCGGGATACTGTCGGAGCCCTGATCGACAATGTCAGTCTGGTGGACACGGCACCGCAGGCGGAAAACGACTCCTATACGCTCGATCTCGGCGAAACCGAAGTCCTGGACGTCACTGCCGTCATGGGCACTGAGACGGAAAGCGTCACCGTCCTCGATGAGGATTTTTCCGGCACCCGGCATCTGAAACGTCTCGACACGGTTGCCTCCAGCGATCTGGCCGCCGTTGACGGCAAGGCGTTCTCCAACGCCTGCGCGGACGGTGTTCTGCTGTTCGAACCGGTCGACATGACCGGCCTTGAAGCCGGTACGTTGTCTTTCGTCATCGATTCCGATCCGACCTGCTGGGCCAGCTTCGAAGCGTCCGGCAGCCGCTTCGGTGACTATGTACGTGTCGAGATCAGTATCGATGGCGGCGAGTTCATTCTGCTCGACCTGTTTTCGGTTCCCGAATCCGAAGAGGGACTTGCAGGGCGGCTGCAGACATTTGTCGGCAGCCTGACGGGCCAGACCTTCAGCTCGGACGGTGCCACGCTCTCCTACGCCCTTCCCGAGGGCGCCGGGTCTGTCCAGCTTCGTTTCGTCACCGACTTCTCGCAATTCGGCGAGATCGTGACCTTCGACGATGTTCTGATCCAGGGCGAACAGACGGTCGAAACAGGCTACGAGAGCGGATTGCTGGCGAACGACACGGACGGCAACGGCGAGGCGCTGGAAATCGTCTCCGCCGAGGGTGTCGACCTCTTCGGTTCTATCGAGCAGGATGTGACCGTTTTCGAGGAAAATTTCGACGACGCCAAACGCAACCTTGAAAAGCTTGAGACGGTTGAAGACAGCGACCTGCACGGCGTCGACGGGGCAGCCCGGACCACCAACCGCTCCGGTGGCGAGCTTGAATTCGCCGAGGTTGACATTACCGGTCTCGACAACGAGATCTTCTCGTTTTCCCTGAATGCGGATCTTCTCGGATGTCAGCGGTTCGAATCCTATGGCTGGGCACGGGACTTCGTCGAGGTTCAGGTCCGCTTTGACGACGGTTCCTACCGGACCATCGATGTGTTCGACGTCGAGTGGCGGGGCGGTCAGCAGGTCTTTGTCGGCCGGGAGAGCGGACAGGAAGTTGCCGTGTCGGACGGGTTTGTTGCCCTGTCCTACGATCTGGCCGCACTGGCGGGGGACGCGGAGACGGCTCAGATCCGTCTGATCGCGGAGGCCTCTTCTCATGGCGAGATCTTCGAGGTCGACGACGTGTCGCTGGCCGGAACCTTCACACAGCGGACGGGCGATGGCATCGCGACGATCACGCTGGACAGCGGCGCCATCGTGACGATCAAGTCCGACGGCAGCTTCAGCTACAACGCCAACGGCCAGTTCGCCTATCTGGCAGAAGGCGAAGAGACCACCGACACGTTCAGCTACACGGTTCAGGACGCCAGCGGCAACACGGACACGGCAACCGTCACCATCAATCTCGTCGGCACGAATGAAGATCCGGTGATCGGTCTGGCGGATGTCAGCGGCGCCGTGACGGAAATCGCCGACGGTGCTGCGGGTGAAAACACGGCGCAGCTTTCCGACAGCGGCACCATCGCCTTTTCGGATGTCGACCTGATCGACACCCACTCGGTCACCGTGACACCGGTCTCGGCCACCGACAGCCTGCTCGGCTCTGTGGCGGCACGCGGAACGCTGTCCGCCGTCGTCTCGGATGCGGCAACTGGAGATGGTGCAGGCGAGATCACCTGGACCTTCGAGGTCGCAGACAGTGCGGTTGACGACCTGGCCGAGGGCGAGGTGATCACACAGGTCTATACGGTTACGGTCGATGACGGCCAGGGCGGCTCCGCTTCGAAGACGGTCACGATATCGCTGACCGGCACCAATGACAGCCCGGTCATCACCACAGCCACCGGCGCGAATGAAGGCGCTGTCACCGAAGCCGGGGACACGGGCGTTCCGGGAACCCCGGTGGCCACGGGCACGCTGACCTCGTCCGACGTCGACACGGGCGCGACGGCCACCTGGTCTGGCGATGCCGCCGGCACTTACGGCTCGTTCAGCATCGATCCGGCGACCGGTGTTTGGACCTACACGCTGGACAATGCGGACGGCGATACTGACGCGCTGGCTGCGGGCGAGACCGTCACAGAAACTTTCACCGCGACCGTTATCGACGACTTAGGGGCGACTGCGACCCAGGTTGTCACCGTCACCATCACCGGCACGAACGACAGCCCGGTCATCACCACAGCCACCGGCGCGAATGAAGGCGCTGTTGTCGAAGCGGGGGACACGGGCGTTCCGGGAACCCCGGTTGCCACGGGCACGCTAACCTCGTCCGACGTCGACACGGGCGCGACCGCAACCTGGTCCGGCGATGCCGCCGGCACTTACGGCTCGTTCAGCATCGATCCGGCGACCGGTGTTTGGGCCTACACGCTGGACAATGCCGACGGTGACACCGACGCGCTGGTCGTGGGCGAAACCGTCACGGAGACGTTCACAGCGACCGTTACCGACGACTTCGGGGCGACTGCGACCCAGGTTGTCACCGTCACCGTTACTGGTACGAACGATGCCCCGGTCATTGATGCGGCAGCTTCCGATCTTAGCGGGACGGTTGTCGAGGACAGCGCTGAAACTCTTTCCGACACCGGAACCATATCCTTCTCGGATGTTGATACAACGGACCTCCAGTCCGCGTCACGCGCGCTTGTATCCGTCACAGGTGACCTGGGACCGATCACGGCCGCACAGGCCCTGACCTTCCTGAGCCTGTCCGGTTTGTCGACAAGCGCGTTTGCGCAGGACAGTTCCGTAGACTGGACCTTCTCGGCCGACAATGCCCTGTTCGATCATCTCGGCTGCGATGAAGAGCTGGTTTTCACTTACGAAATTGCCGTTTCCGATGCCGAGGGCGCGGACACCGTTCAGGTCAGCGTGACCGTGACCGGCACCAACGACCTGCCGCGCGTCAGCGGCAATGTGGATGGCGGGACCACGCACGAGGATGCATCTCCCGTCACCGTCGATCTTCTAGCAAATGCCAGCGACGCGGAAGGGGACGATCTGGGCGTAGCCAATGTCGCGGTGACGTCCTCGGACGGCCGCACCGTTGTCGTCCAGTCGGTCGACGTATCCACGGGCGAGATCAGCATCGATCCGTCACAGTTCAACGATCTGGCCGCTGGTGAACAGGCCACGCTGACGATTGCCTACGATGTGATCGAGGAAGACCGCGCCTATGACGACACGGCTGCCGGCGAGGCCCTCGACAATGCCGGCACGTTCTTCATCGCGGACAACGACACCGGGTCTATCATTCGGGTCAAGCGGTCTTCCGCAATTGTCACGCACCAGCAGGCCATCAATGCCGCAGGCGTGACAGATGGCAGTGTCGTCTTGGTTGACGACAATTCGCGGGGTCTTGGTGTCTCCGCGGGAACCGTTGTCGACGGTGTATTTGCCATCGGTGATGCCTCGGCCATTCAATCGATGACCAATTTCACCGGCACGGTCGGGCTGGATCCCAACAACGTGCCCCCTACCTACGCGTTCTACGAGGGCACACTGGCGGATTCGACGCTGACGATCGCGATCCCGCGCGACGGCGGCGATTGCGGCGATGCCACCCACACCTTCGTCTTCACCGGATTTGATCAGGCGGCGCCGGGAATTCAGCCCGCATTCGACGCGCTTGCTGTCAATGTCTCTCCTGAACCGGTGCCGGCCACCGCAACCCTCGTGATCGAGGGCCGCAACGACGGACCGGTCGCGGTCAATGATGACAACGCCGACGACGTCCTCGTCGAACAGGGTTTTGGGGTTGCCGGCGACGACACGGCCTCCGGCAATGTCATCGCCAATGACAGCGATGAAGATCTGTCGGATGTGCTTTCGGTGACGAGGGTGAATTCCGGCACGGGAGAGCCCGGCTCGGATATGGCTGTCGACGCGACGACGGTCCAGATCGTCCTCGGGCGCTACGGTTCTCTGGCCATTCAGGCGGACGGAAGCTGGGACTACACGCTGGACAATCTGGATCCGGACACCGAAGCGTTGGCAGACGGTGAAACCGCATTCGAAGTCTTCACCTACACGGTCTCCGACGGTAACGGAGGCGAGGATACGGCGACTCTGACGCTGGAAATCAGTGGGTCTGGAGACAATGTTGCCCCTGTTGCCAATGACGACAGCTTTACGGTCGCCGAAGACACGCCCGCGACCCTGGATCTCCTCGGCAACGACACCGACGGCAACAACGTCCCTGTCGTGACGCAAACGCTGTCCGTGGTTTCCATCAACGGTCAGGCGGCAACGGCCGGCGCAACGATCGCGACCGACCACGGCACGATCACAATCGGCGCCGGTGGCGCCATGACCTACGTGCCGGACCTCAACTACAACGGTGCCGACAGCTTTACCTATATTGCCAGCGACGGGCTGGAGGACAGCGGTGAGGCGACCGTCACGCTGGATGTCGCCGCGGTCAATGACACACCGATTGCGGTCGATGACACCTTCGCGGGCGATGAAGACACGGCAATCACCGGCAATGTCCTTGCAAATGACAGCGACGTTGACGGCGACAGCCTGACCGTTACCACGGGGACCTTTGCGACGTCCGACGGCGGCAGTGTCACGATTGCCGAAAATGGCGATTTCACCTACACGCCGGCACCGGATTTCTCCGGTGCGGCCACCTTCGACTACACCGTCTCCGACGGCAATGGCGGCACCGCGTCGGGTTCGGTCACGCTCAACGTCGATGCGGTCGCCGACGCGCCCGTGATCGAAGTGCCTGGCGGCACCGGTGAATTGCAGGCAGAGCAGCGCGCCAATACCTATACGCTAAGCACCCAGTATTTTTCGGAAGTCACCACGCTCGCCGATGGCGGTCATGTCGTGACCTGGGCGTCGTCCGGTCAGGATGGATCCGGGACGGGTATTTATGCCCAACGATATGCAGCCGACGGATCGGCTGCCGGATCGGAATTCCGCGTCAACACCACCACGACTTCCACACAGCAATACGCGAGTACGACCGATCTTGGCGATGGCGGGTTTGTCGTTGTCTGGTCATCCGGCGAGCAGGACGGCAGCAGCTATGGCGTCTTCGGTCAACGTTTTGACGCTGACGGGAATCCTGCCGGTTCCGAGTTCCAAATCAACACCTACACCAACAGCACGCAGTATCTGCCGAACGTCGCAACGCTCGCCGATGGCGGGTTCGTCGTCAACTGGAACTCCTCCGGCCAGGATGGGTCCAGCTACGGAATTTTCGCACAGCGATACGATGTCTACGGCGACCCGGTCGGTACCGAGTTCAAGGTCAACACAGTTACATCTGGCTACCAGTTTAACGATGGCCATATCAACAAGAACATTGCCGGTCTCGCGGATGGCGGCTTTGTCATTTCTTGGCAGGATAACAATAGCCGAGACGGGTCCGGCTATGCGGTCTTCGCCCAGCAATACGATGCGGACGGAAACACCGTAGGGGCTGAGTTTCAGGTCAACACCTACACGACAAACAATCAACTCTATGCCAATGTCGCGGCGCTCACCGACGGCGGATACGTCATCACCTGGTCGTCTAATGGTCAGGATGGAAGTGCCTATGGTGTCTTCGGACAGCGTTACGATGCTTCGGGAAATGCCGTCGGCTCAGAGTTCCAGGTCAACACGACCACGGGCAGCACCCAGTATTTTGGCGGCGTTACGGGTCTCGCAAGTGGCGGCTTTGTGGTGATCTGGGACAGTCGTGTGGCCGATGGCTCCGGTTACGGCGTCGTGGCGCAGGAATTCGACGCTGCCGGCAACAAGGTCGGCGGGGAAGTTCTGATCAATACCACGACGGCTAATGACCAGCGATATTCCAGCATCGACGCCCGGCCGGATGGCGGATATGTCGTGACATGGTCGGACAATAGCGCCGACGGTTCGGGCTGGGGTGTCTTTGTCCGCGCGGCGGCCGGCAGCGGCGCCTCGGGCGATGAGGACACGGATATCGCCCTCGATGTTTCAGCAGCACTCACGGACACCGACGGGTCGGAAACCCTGTCGGATATCACGATCTCCGGTGTGCCGGACGGCGCCGTGCTTTCGGCCGGAACCGATAACAACGATGGCACCTGGACAGTGACCCAGGCCCAGTTGAGCGGCCTGACACTTCGGGCCGCGGAGAACTGGAACGGGTCGTTTGACCTGACAGTCTCGGTAACGTCGACGGAGACATCAAACGGCGACACGGCGACAAGCACCCAAACATTCACGGTGACGGTCAATCCGGTCAACGATGGCCCGGTTGCCAATGACGACGGCGGCATTGCAGCTCAGGAGGACGTGCCGCTGACGATCGCGGCAGAAGACCTTCTGGCGAATGACACCGACGCGGACATCGCGACAAACGGCCAGAGCCTGTCGATTTCCTCCGTCTCCAACGCCGTCAACGGCAGTGTAAGCCTCGATGTCAATGGCGATGTCGTCTTCACGCCCGACGCGAACTTTTTCGGAGAAACCTCGTTCGACTACACGGTGTCGGACGGAAACGGGGGGAGCTCCACGGCAACCGCCACGATCGATGTGGCACCGGTCAACGATGCACCGGTGATCGATCTGGCCGCTTCCGATCTGACGGAAGAGGTCACGGCCGGGTTCAGGCTTTCGGGCAGTTTCGACGCCACTGACTTCCTCGCCGCGTTCGATACCTCAAGGGGCACGGCCTCGGTCGTCACCGTCAATGGCCTGGAGGCGCTCCGGGTTCAGGTGAATTCGGAAAGCCAGCGCAATCCGCACACGTTCCTGGAAATCGTCGAAGCCGGGGTCCTTCAGTCGGACGACAAGATCAGCCTGACCGTCGAAGGTCAGGTCACCCGCACGGGTGGCGATCAGGATATCTTCTTCGGTCTGACCGATGGTAGGGGCCAGGTCTCCTATTTCAGTGTCAATGGCGCTTCGGGACGGCTTTATGCCGGCGACCTGGAGACAGATGCTCAACCCGGGGATTCCGTCCAGAATGGCGCGATCACGTCCAACGCTGTCAATCTCAGCGGGGGACAGAACAACAGTTTCCGGCTCGAGATCGTTCTGGATGGAGAAAACGACACGATCTCGATCTTCAGAAGCAACGGTGCTCTCGTTGGCACCTTCGACGGGTACAGCGCTGCCGGGGACCCTGCCGATCAGACCAACGCCCTCGACCCGTCTCTCGGCCTGAAACTGTTCCTGGCCAGCGACAACACGACTGAAACCAACTACTTCGTCGGCCTTGATTACGAGATGGAGATCATCCGTTCGGGCACGGTCGCATTTGACGATATCGATGTCACCGACACCCATAGCGCGGCCGTGGCATCTGTGACGGTTACAGGCGACAACGGCCTGCTGAACCCGTCGGATGCCTTCGACTTCCTCGATCTGGAAGCCGTCGATCAGAGTGCCGATACGGTGGACTGGAACTTCGATATGTCCGATCCGGCCCTTGCGAATGTTCTGGAGGGGCTCGGCGCCGGCGAAAGCCTGATCTTCGACTACCAGATCCAGATCACGGATGCGGCCGGGGCAACGGACACCGAGAGCCTGAGGATCACGCTCAATGGAGACGACTTCTTCGCCTGATAGGCCAGAAGCCTCGCCAATTCCCCAGGGAGACACCGCCACTTGGCCTTGTCTCCCCCGGGGTAGGTGTACAAATCGGAGACATGGTTGACACTTTGGCATGTGTTTCGCCGCGGGAGGTGTTCATGCCATGGCAGGAGACGTCGACCATGGAAGAACGAGAAGAGTTTGTGCGCTGAGCGTGTCTGGATGGTGTTAACCGGCGCGAGTCATTCGGTGAAGACCCATCGCTCACAACGGCCTGGACTGACCATGACCGGCACCCCGGCAATTCCACACTTAGGCTTGAGACTCATGACAAGTAACGCAAGGTTGCTGCGAGGCAGAGGGACGAGGGGAATTCCAAGCTTTGCGGTCATAGCGAGTTGCGACCCTGCGAAACTCCTCTCAATGACGTTTCTGCCCTTGTAAGGGTACAGCGAGAAACAGTTTTCCATTTGCGTGTTTTGTGGGGCGTTGTTGGCAGAGAACCGCGCCTCGACGTTTCGGTGGATCCGGTCACTGTCGAAGCCTTTGTCGCCATGGAGAACGCCATTTGCCGGAACAAGTGGTAGGAGTGCCTCTGCTCCGATGAAGTCGGAGACGTTGGCTCCCCTCAGGTGGAAGCTGCCCGACCTGAGACATGGGTGACAAAACGTTCCGGACACATAGGTAACACTTTCCGTTTTTCGGAAGGTGTCGATGCCGTGGCAAGAGGTGTCCAAAGTGGAGGAACGTCTTCGTTTCATCGCCCGTCTTCTTGATGGAGAAGGCATGAATTCGGTTAATCGTGATTTCGGTATTTCCCGCAAGACCGGCTATAATATCGGGCGCCGTTGTTGACGTTAGGCGTGGGACGTGCATTGCGACCGATCGCGCGGGGCGGTATCGCAAGTGGCGCTTCCGCCTTCTCCTTCAGCTTGTCGATATGGGTGTGACATGCTATAAGTTGAATTTTATACTTGACTATAACTTACGCCTATCGGGCACACAGCGTATGCGATCGCTATCTTGATAGATGGTTCGCAGCTGCTCATTGAAGGGGGGGAGCGGCAGAGTGATCTCGGCGCAATTGCCGCCAAGAATGTGGCGGGTCGCTGACCACAAAACCTGCAGGCAATTGACGAAGACGGTTAGTTCACAGTCTCCTTCGATGTCGCTTTATTACTTTCATTTTTAATTCTAGGCCTTATTTCATGACTAATATTGAAGCCTCGGAAGATAGTTTTAGTCGAGCAAACAGTTTCTATATTTTGATGTGGTTGGTGACATCCTTGGTGTTGTTGACTGCCTTTCTCGATTTTCGATCCTATCACCGTGAAGTAAATACGAATGACCACCTAATCGATTTCTACTCCGGTTTTGAACGTGACGCGGTCACTGTGGCAAAAATTATTAGAACGGCAGTTTATTTATTGCCGAACTACCAAAATGAAAAAGGTGGAGTTGAGACAATTCGAAAACTTCGAAGCTCAATCATTAAGAAACATATTTGGCTCGATGAAAACCTGCTTAAGGTGACATCGAAAATGCCGAATGATAAGAGAATAGAAATCAATACTTCGATCAACTACATGTGGCGGATGTTGTTGTTAAACGATGCTGTTGACCCTGATGGAAGCATCATCCCGTCTGAACCCTCCCTTCTTCTCGCCGAGCATGAGGCTGGCAGCTATCTCGTTAGTGAAAAGATTGAAGATTTGCGGATCGAGGACGCAGCGCGTTACTTGTGGCTTAGCACACTCGATTTGCCGAGATGGTCGGAAGTCTTGACTAAGCACATTAACGCACTGAAAAAAGGTTCTGTTTTGGACGACTTTGGGTCGGACTTGGCGGGTGTTTCAGCTGATGTCCAATCCATGGAACACAAAAGGTTGCGGCAATTCGCTGAAAAAATCTGGAAAAAATGGATAAGCTCGGCCTCGCGCGGCAATGCCAATACCGCACTCGAGGAACAGGAAATTCAGCGGCGGGTGTCGCTTACGCTCGCACAAACCAGCGTTTATTTGAAGGAAGCTTATCAAAAACAAGCTCAGCTGCACTTGAGAGCGGGTGGTCAGGCGAGCGAACTTGAGTTGCCGGTGATCTCCGTTTCGCTTCAATTGAGGGATGCCGTTCTGATTGCACCGTGGATACTCGTTTTTTGCACACTTGCAATCGCCATTTATACAAGTCGAGCAATTCGATACGCGCCGAAAATCGTGTCCAAGGACACAGTTGTCGGGAATGTGCCGAGTTTTTATGCCTTCTACGGATTTAACAAGGTGATTGGCATAGGCGTTGCGATCATTTTGTTATTGTCGCCACCACTGCTGCTTGGTTTTGCAGTGCCGTTGTTGTTGGCCGTTGTTATTGAGGGTTGGGTTTGGCAAATAGCCTTCTATTTTGGCGGCATCGTGCTCGCAATGTTTCTGGTGCTTGTCACGCTTGCGCAAATACCAAGCGTTTTGAGCTTGATTGACAAGGGAATCATAATTCAGGCTTTGCCATTGCAGCCGTTCCCCTACCTGGGCTGGCGCATGCCTGACGATTCAGATCCGGCAACAGCTGTTTCTGCTGAGACAACACACGTCGATGTTGTTCCGCCGCAGTTTCGAGGGTGTTGGAAGCACGCCCTCAAATCGGGTCGGCCCCATTATTTGCGGCTACTGGCTGACGGGAGGTTTTTTCTCTCGAGCGGCAAGCAGCAATTTGCAATCAGCAACGACGGTACCAAATTTGACTGGGGGGAGAGCATCTGGTCACGAAAGTCAGGCTCCGACCAGTCGCTCATTGGTGACTGGGTTCTTGACACGGACGAGTTCACCTTCAGAAGCGATAATACAACAACGTACCGAATAGCCTTCCACGATATTCCCGGATTGCTGGACACGTTTGGCAACAAAACTTCCGGAGACCTAGTCTATTGGGAACAGCGGGCCCAGATTGTGGCTGTCGCCGCCAATAGTCAGGGAAGCTTTGTTTTCACCGCGCATTCCCAATTCGGAGGCACCCACACCTTCACGCTTCAGATGAAAAAACGTCAGATGGTTCTTACCAACGCAATTGGCGACGTCTTCAAATATGACGCCGTCGATTGCGACAAGGTTGAACAATGAATTCTCTGGAGCGGGTGAGGGGAATCGAACCCCCGTCTTAAGCTTGGGAAGCTTCTGCTCTACCATTGAGCTACACCCGCTTGGCGGCCCGTGCCGGACCGTTCAAGCTTTCTGCGCTGAAGTGCCGGGCCTGTCAAGCGGACGCCGCCGGGGATGATTGCTTTTCCCGCACCGCCTGATCTTGCACTGCGGCACGGAAATCGCCATGTTCCGCCCGGCGCGGCGTGAAGCCGCGTTTTTAAAGGAAAAGTCGGGTCGGTTACATGCGAAATCAGGTCAAGGCGCTGGTCACCTCGCGCAAGTGGGAATTCTGCATCATCGGGATCATCGTCCTGAATGCGGTGACACTGGGGCTGGAGACCAGTCCAGCGGCGATGAGCGAATTTGGCGGTTTCCTGATGCTGGTCGATCGCACGATCCTCGGCATCTTCGTGGTCGAGCTGGTGCTGCGGCTCTATGCACATGGCCCGAAATTCTTCCGCGATCCCTGGAGCGTGTTCGATTTCCTGATCGTCGCGATCTCCTTGATGCCGGCGACCGGCAATCTCTCCGTTCTGCGCTCGCTCAGGATCCTGCGTGTGCTGCGGCTCATCTCAGTGGTGCCCTCGCTTCGGCGCGTCATTGGCGGGCTGATCGCCGCCCTGCCGGGCATGGGCTCGATCGTCGTGCTGATGGCACTGGTCTTTTATGTCTTTGCCGTCATGGCGACCAAGCTGTTCGGCGCGGCCTTCCCGGAATGGTTCGGCGATCTCGGCGCCTCGCTCTATACGCTGTTCCAGATCATGACCCTGGAAAGCTGGTCCATGGGCATCGTCCGGCCGGTGATGGAGGTCTATCCGCTTTCCTGGCTGTTCTTCGTGCCCTTCATCCTGTGTACCGCCTTCACGGTGCTGAACCTCTTCATCGGTATCATCGTCTCGGCGATGCAGGAGGAGCACGACGCGGAAGCCGACGCCAACCGCCAGGCCATCCACGACGACACCGGCCTGATCCTGGAAGAGGTCAAGGCGCTCCGGGCGGAACTCAGGGAGTTGAAGGCGGAGGTCGGCCGCGAGCAGGCGTGAGGCGTTTGTGTATCGGGTGCAGGCCTTATTGCGATATGCCCGTCATCATGCTGTGGCGCTTTGTGAGCTCGGCTGAGCAAGTGGCCGATCCTTCGAGACAGCGCTGACGCGCTTCCTCAGGATGACGCAGAAGAAGTGGCAAATCACAAGATCGCGACACGTTCAGCGTCATCCTGAGGAGCCGCGCAGCGGCGTCTCGAAGGATCGGCCCCACGCCCTAAAGCGCCGCCAGCACCTCTTCCGGCCCTTCCACTGTCAGGGTGACGCCGTCTTCCGTGTAGTCCCGCGCAATCACGCTGAGGCCCAGGGTCTCGACCCGCCGTTCCAGCTCCGAGCCGGAAGCGAAATCAGCGCTGACCGTCTTCGTCAGGATCTTTTGAAACGGCACGAGTTTCGCGTTGGCGATGGCGTCCTGCGCAGCGCCGGAATAGGCGCGGGCGAGGCCGCCGCCGCCAAGTTTGGTGCCGCCGAAATAGCGCACGATCAGAACGGCGCAATTGATCAGGTCCGCGCCCTGCAGCACGCGTAAAGTGGGCATGCCGGAGGTGCCGGCCGGTTCGCCGTCATCCTTGCCGCTTTCCTCGATCCGGTCGTCGTCAAGCAGGCGCCGGTGGGCGGTGACGATGTGATTGGCCTTCTTGTGTTCTTTCCGCAACTCTTCCAGACGCTGCTCGAAGAGATCGATCGGCACCAGATGCGCCAGGAAACGCGACTTCCGGTCTTCCAGAAAGCCTTCAAATTCGCGGGTGATCGTTTTCAGTGACATGTCCGGATCAGGCGGGCGCCCGGAAATGTTTCGACAGTTTCAGCGCCTGGCCCTGGTAGTTGGAGCCGATGCCTTCGCCATAAAGCCGCTCGGGGCGTTCGGCCATATGCTCATAGACAAGCCGGCCAATGGTCTGGCCGTGTTCGACAATGAACGGCACGTCGTGGGAGCGGACCTCCAGGACGGCCCTGGAGCCGACGCCGCCGGCGCCCGCATGGCCGAATCCCGGATCGAAGAAGCCGGCATAATGCACGCGGAACTCGCCGACCAGCGGGTCGAACGGCACCATCTCGGCGGCATAGTCCGGCGGCACATGCACCGCTTCCTGGCTGACCAGGATGTAGAATGCGTCCGGATCGAGGATCAGTTCGGCGCGCTGGCGGCGGTAGATCGGTTCCCAGAAATCGAGCACGTCCTGGGCGCCGACCTTGTCGACATCGATCAGGCCGGAATGCTGCTTGGCACGGTAGCCGATCAGGCTGTTTGGGCCGGTGCCTTCCAGGTCGATGGAAAGTTGCACGCCATTGCCGATGCGGCCGTTGCCGCCGCTCATCAAGGTGTGGGCCTTGTGGACCTCTTCCAGCGTCGCGTCGGGAATGAGCGACTGGCCGCGGCGGAAACGGATCTGGCTGAGGCGTGAGCCGGAGCGGACCAGGATCGGGAAGGTCAGTGGCGAGATTTCCGCATAAAGCGGGCCGGAATAGCCGGCCGGAATGGTGTCGAAGGCAAGGCCGTTGTCGGTGATGACGCGGGTGAAGACATCGAGCCGGCCGGTGGAGCTTTTCGGATTGGCGGTCGCGGAAATGTCGGACGCAAGGGCAAGGCTTTCCTGCAGGGGCACGATATAGACACAGCCGGTCTCCAGGACCGCGCCCTCGGAGAGATCTACCGTGTGCAGCTTCAGCTGCTCCAGCCGGTCGGCGACCTTGATCTGCGGTCCGGGCAGGAAGCTGGCGCGCACCCGGTAGGCCACCTGGCCGAGACGCAGGTCTAGGCTGGCGGGCTGCACCTGGCCTTCCACCGGGGGGAGGGCGGCGGCGATTTCGCCGGCTGCGAACATGGCGTGGATGATCCGCTCGGGCAGGATGCCCTCGGCCTGCAAAGATGCGCTTCCGTTCAAGACCTGCCCCGCTGTCACATTCATCGAGTTTTCCCGCATTTGTCTGTCCTAACGTCCTTAACGGATGCGGCGCGCCGCGCCAACCGGCTTTGCGCCCGGCAAGCCGTTTTCGCCAAAGAAGATTGACCGGCGTGGCGTTATCCCGTAGGAGAGGGGCACTTCGTGGTGATTTGGGCCGGCCGGCTTGCAGCCACGTTAAACAAGTTGCTAAAAAGGCCGGAGGTGCAAACCCCGGTCTTGAGGCTGGGGTTTTTTGCGTTTGGAGCATGGAAGATGACTGAGACCACCAAGACCGGAAACAAGAACTGGCGTCCCGCAACCAATCTGGTCCATGGCGGCACCATGCGCTCGCCCTTCGGTGAGACCTCCGAAACCATCTATCTGACGCAGGGCTTCACCTATGCCGGTGCCGAGGCCGCCGAGGCGCGCTTCAACGGCGACGACCCGGGTTATGTCTATTCCCGCTATGCCAATCCGACGGTCACCATGTTCGAGGACCGGATCAAGGCGCTGGAAGGCGCGGAGGCCGCGCGCGGCACCGCCAGCGGCATGGCGGCCGTCAACCTGGCGCTGATGGCGTCCGTGAAGGCGGGCGATCATGTCATCGCCGCCAAGGCGCTGTTTGGCTCCTGCCGCTATATCTGCGAGACCCTGCTGCCGCGTTTCGGTGTCGAGAGCACCCTGGTGGACGGCACCGACATCGACCAGTGGAAGGCAGCCGTGCGCCCGAACACCAGGGCGCTGTTCCTGGAAAGCCCGACCAACCCGACGCTGGAAGTGATCGACATTGCCGCGGTTGCCGACATTGCCAAGGAAGCCGGTGCGCGTCTGATCGTCGACAATGTCTTTGCCACCCCGCTTTACCAGTCGCCACTGCAGCTCGGCGCCGACGTGGTCGTCTATTCCGCCACCAAGCACATTGACGGCCAGGGCCGCTGTCTTGGCGGCGTGGTGTTGTCGGACGAGGAATGGATCAACGACGAGGTGATGCCGTTCATCAAGCATACCGGTCCGCATATGAGCCCGTTCAGCGCCTGGGTGCTGCTGAAGGGCCTGGAAACCCTGCCGCTGCGTGTTGCACGCCAGAGCGAAACCGCCGGCCAGATCGCCGATTTTCTCGCCGGCCAGTCCAAGGTGTCGCGCCTGATCTATCCGGGCCGCGCCGACCATCCGCAGGCCGATGTGGTCGCGCGCCAGATGCGCGGCGGCTCAACCATGCTGGCGTTTGAAATCGACGGCGGCAAGGAGGCAGCCTTCCGCTTCACCAATGCGCTCGAGGTCATCAAGATCTCCAACAACCTGGGCGATGCCAAGAGCCTGATCACCCATCCGGCGACCACGACCCACCAGTCGATCGGCGAAGAAGCGCGCGCCGAACTCGACATCACCGACGGCATCCTGCGCCTGTCGATCGGCCTGGAAGATCCGCTGGATCTGCTGGAGGATGTCGAACAGGCACTCGGCGCGGTCTGACGGACCAGAATAGCTCCAATCTGGTGAAGACCCCGGCCCGCGTGCCGGGGTTTTATTTGGCAAAGGCGAGAATGCCCGCAGCGCCCATCAGGGCTGTGCCGCTGATCCGGTTCAAAAGCATGGGACGGGAGCGCAGAAAGCCAAGGGCCGCGCGGGCGCTGCTGGCGTAGAGCATGACAAAGGTGAAATCCAGCGCCGCCATGGTCGGGCACATCACCAGGAGCTGGGATGCCAGATCCGCTTGCGGGTCGATGAATTGCGGAAAGAAGGCGGTGAAGAAGAGCAGGGCTTTCGGATTGCCGAAGGCAACCAGGAAACCCGACAGGAACAGCCGGGCCGGATGCGACGAAGACACGGGTGCGGTCTCAAGTGAAGCGCCGGGGGCCCCGCGCAGCATGCGCAGGCTCATATAGACCAAAACCAGGACACCGCCCCATTTCAAAAGCTGAAACGCCAGAACCGAGCTGGCGATCAGGACGCCAAGGCCGATGGCCACCAGCAGCATCTGGATCAGGTTCGCGCTGATGTCGCCGAGCGCCGTGAACAGGGTCTTTCGGGATCCGAAGCGCAGGGCATGCACCATGCCCAGCAATATGCTGGGGCCTGGGCTCATGGTCAGGATCAGGGAAGCGGCTATGAAGGCCAGATAGGCTTCGAGGGTCATGTCGGCGGGACTGCTTTTGAAAAGGGATGACAGATGAGGAGCGACCTTTCATAACTATGAGAAATGATTCACATATGGAAATAACTCATGGTTATGAAGCCTGCTTCAGACAGACCGGATATTCCGCTGAGCATTGCCCGGGCCCTGGACCTGATAGGCACCACCGGAAGCGTATCGGAAGCGGCGAAAAGGCTCGGTGTCACCCAGCCGGCGATCAGCAAGGGCATTGCGCAACTGGAGGCGCGATTTGGTGTGAACCTCGTGCGGCGCGGCTCCCGGCCGTTGACGCTGACCGAGGAAGGCGAGGCGCTTGCTCGCTATGCGCGCCAGGAGGACTTGGCGCGGCAAGTAACGCTCGGCGCGCTGGAAGACGCCCGGCACAATCGCAGCGGCACGGTGCGGCTCGGCTCCTTTGGCTCGTCTGCCTCGTTCCATATTCTGCCGAAGACCCTGGCGGCTTTTGCCGGCAAATACCCAGGGATCGCCGTCGAGGTGCTGGAATTTCCGGACGAGGAACTTCGCAAAGCGCTGGAAGACGGCATCGTTGATATGGCGATCCTGTCGGTCGAACAGGAGGAAAACCTGGAGATCGTGCCGATCACGTCGGACAAGCTGGTCGCGCTGGTGCCCTTGACGGATCCGCTCGGCGGCAAGTCTCTCCTGACGGCGCCCGATCTCGCGGGAAGGCCTTTCATTCTGACCAAGGGCGGCAGCGGGCCGCTTGTGGAGCGCTGGTTCGCGCAGGCCGGGGTCGCCCCCAACATCGCGCATACGATCCTGCAGGTGAACTCGATTGTGGCGCTGGTGCAGGCAGGGCTCGGTGTTTCGATCATGGCGGAGCTGGCGCTGCCGGATGTCAGCGGCAAATGCCGGGTCCTGCCTTTGGACCCTGTGGCACCGCGCGTGATTGGCTGGGCGAGGACCGGCAAGACCTTCAAGTCCAATGCCGCCGAAACCTTCTGGAAGTTCTGCGGCCGCTTCACGCCGTGACGGCGCCGCCGCTCAAGGCTCTTGCAGTGCCTTGATGCCGATCAGAACGCGAGCGCCCGCGGAGACAAAGCAGATGGCGGCAAACCCCCAGGCAAGCGCTGGGAACCAGCCGGGCAGCAGTGCCATCAGGAGAAAGAGCGCGATGGTCTCCGTGCCCTCGGCCAGACCGCCGATGTAATAGAGCGACTTCGATCCTTGTTCCGTCGTCGAGAGCCGGTTCTTTTCCGCCATGATGGCAAAAGCGAGAAAGGCCGAACCGTTGGCATAGAAGCTGGCAAGCAGGGCTGCGGCGGCCAGCGCATTGGCCGCGGGGTTCTGCAGGGCAAAGGCCAGCGGAATGGCACCGTAGAAGAAGAAGTCGAGGGTGATGTCGAGATAACCGCCGAGATCGGTCTTGCGGGTCGCCCGCGCAACGGCACCGTCGAGACCGTCAGCGATGCGGTTGAGCGCGATCAGCACAAGGCCGATTAGGGAATATCCGGCCGCAATCGCAATCGCGGCGCAGAGCCCGATGGCAAAGCCGGTCAGGGTCACCGTGTTCGGTCCGATACCGGCATCGGCCAAAACCCGGCCCATGCGGTTGAGCGGTGGGTCGATCAGGGGGCGCAGGCGGGCATCGAGCACGGATTGGGAACCTGTTTTTAAGTGATTTCGCGCCCTACATGCAAAATCCATCCGGAAATCACAAGCAAGTCCCTTTCACGCTTGTGTCATTCGCCCTATAAGCGCCTCCGGAACCGAAGCCTGAAGGCAAAAGGAACAAACGTGTCGGGCAGTTACAGCGCCATCACCGAAGGGATCGAAGTCTCGGTCGAGCCGTTTTATTTGGATGATGAATCGCGGCCGGAAGCGGGCGAGTTCATCTGGGCCTATATGGTCGAGATCCATAATGGCGGCGATGAACCGGTGCAGTTGAAGACCCGCTACTGGCAGATCACCGACGCGATCGGGCGCCAGGAAGAGGTTAGCGGCGAAGGCGTCGTCGGAGAGCAACCGGTGATCGAGCCGGGCGAAACCTACGAATATTCCTCGCATTGCCCGCTTGCGACGGACAGCGGGATCATGGCCGGGTTCTTCTCCATGGAGCGCCCGGACGGGTCGTTGTTCGATGTCACGATCCCGGCGTTCTCCCTGGATCTGCCGGACGCGATCCACAGCCTCAACTGACGGAAGCTGTCGGGGTCAGATGCTTATGAGCCCGCCGGCAAAGCCGAGCAGGAGCCACAGGATCCATTTGCGCCGGTTGAACGCCACCAGGAGCGACACGGCCAGAGCCGCAAAGATCAGATAAAGCGCATGTCCGGCAAAGCCGGTGCCCAGAACCAGGGCGAACAGATCCGGGTCACGGTCCTTGGCGAGATGGAAATGGTGTTCGGCGAACATCACCAGCGAGTCCGCCGCAAGTCCGCACAGGAAGCCGGCAAAGGCAATCAGCATGCGGTGGCCCCAGTTGACGGGCTTCGGACCCCGGCGCACCTGAATTTGCCGCATGGCCACCGGCTGATGACGCCGGTAAGGGGGCTGCTGCCGGCGGCGCCTCAACGGATAACGGACACTGCCTTGTTCCCCGAAAGCCTGACTGTTCATGCGCGTTCCCGCTGCTGTAAAACTTGAGGCAGGCTCGCAGCTCTTCCGCGCGATCGCTCCCCGTTCCCTCAAACGGTCTTACGGGTCCGGGATTTAGGGAAGGGAAAACAAATTCGGTGCAATTTGAACGATCTGAGGACGTTGCCGGTCAACCGGCTTGTCCGGCCCGGTCCAGGATCCAGCTCGTCAGGGTGTCCAGCGCTCCCGGCGCATAAGCCTTCCGGCCAAGCAGCGCAAAGGCAAGCTTGCTCCAGGCCGGCATGTCGCCTGCGGTCTGCTGGTTGAAAAGAGCTGTTCTCAAAAGCGCGTGGCTGCCGCCCTCGATCACCAGATTACGATTGGCATCGTTCCGGCCGCCCAGAATTTCCCGGTAGCGGTCGGAATTATAGGCCGGGTCGACATTGAGGTCTCCACTGCCATGCAACGTCAGAACGGGCGCTGAAATGCGCTGGAGGCTGGCGCTGGAATCGGCATGGGCGTTTTTCCGGACAAAAGCAAAGCGCGCTTCGGACATCGGTGCGCCGTTCGAGTGATCGGCCAGGTAGGCCTCATAGGTATAACCGTCCGACAACAGCTTTTCGTTGCCGGCGTCGTCGTCCGCCAGCGTTGCCTCGATCGTCTTGATATCCGCTCCGGCCAGTTCCAGTCTGCGCTTGGTATAGTACCTGCCCTGGTGCAGCCAGTTGACCGCTCCGCCGATGATCACGAAGAAATCGGCTTCCGCAGGCGCCTCTGCCAGGATGGGCACCACCCAGCCACCCTGCGAAAAGCCGACAAATCCTGTGCGCGAGGACTGGAACTCAGGTTGGGCCTTCACGGCATCCAATGCGGCTGCCGCCAGTCCGGCCCGATCCTCCATGGAAAAGGAGAGCCAGTCGCCGCTGCTCTCGCCAACGCCCGGCTTGTCCCAACTGTAGACGGCGATGCCATTGTCCAGAAGCTCACTGATCAAAGGCATGTAGCCGCCGCCGGAATAACGGTCGGCGGGGCCGTCGCCATGGACCAGCAACACGACGGGCGGATTGTCGGCCTCCGGCAAATGCAGCGTTCCGGCAACCGTGGCATCGCCAAAGAAAAAGGAGAGTGGCCGCGTCCTGTATTCGGAAAAGTCGAAATCCCGCAGTCCCAGGAAGGCCAACAACAACAGGGCAAGCACAACGAGGATCGTTGTCCCGGTCCAGACAAGAACCCGTCTGCGTTTCAAGGGATGCTCTCCCCGAGATCAGGCGGGACGATGACGGGCGATGGCGCTGCGCTCGATAGCGGCGATGGTCAGCTTGTCGAGGCGGAACCGGTCACGCAGAAGCTGCAGAATGCGCAGCTCTTCCTGCTCGACATGAAGATCCGCGGCAGCGACTTCAACAGCCAGCGCATAGGCGGTGTCATAGAGCTTGTGCGGCAGGATATCGCCGACCAGTTCGAGCACGAGCTGCAGGCCGTTGTCTTCCTGAAGAATGTCGCCGCAGCGCTGGGCGGCAGGGATGATCCGGCTGCCGTCATAACCCTGGAAGACGGGCAGCATCTTGACCACGTCGCCGATCGTGGCCAGTTCCTTGTCGGTCATTTCATTGTCCGACGCCGAAACGATGACCATCACGTAGATGAGGGCTTCCTGAACGCTGATCGGCTCATTCATAGACACTATTCATTCTCCAGTGGCGCCGGTTTCAAAGGCAAAGTGAAGGCCCGGTGTATCGGGTTGGCGGGAAAGCTTCAAGTCATGGTCTTTCGACATGTGATTGCACATGCTTGCGGCTTGATCTAGTGTCGCGCCGCAGCAAACGGCAGGAGCACACAAAAACCTGCCTGTGCAGCGATCCATCCATCCAAATGAACAGAACAGACCTTAAAAAATGACCGACCAATCCCTGCCTACGCTTGACCTTTCGCAAGAGTTTGTCGAGGCGGCCCGGAAATCGAAAGCCTGGCCGTTCGAAGAAGCGCGAAAACTGGTCAAACGCGTCGAGAAACGGGATTCGGACAAACCGGTTCTGTTCGAAACGGGTTATGGCCCGTCAGGCCTGCCGCATATCGGAACCTTCGGCGAAGTGCTGCGCACGACCATGGTGCGCACGGCCTTTCGCCTGCTCACCGAAGACAAGATCCCGACGCGGCTGCTGAGCTTTTCCGACGATATGGACGGCATGCGCAAGATCCCGGAAAACGTTCCGGACCGGGCCGCGCTGGAGCCGTATCTGCAGATGCCGCTCAGCGCCGTGCCGAACCCGTTCGGCGGCGATTACGAGAGCTTTGCCGCGCATAACAATGCCATGCTGTGCCGCTTCCTCGATACGTTCGGCTTCGACTACGAGTTCGCCAGCGCGACCGAATACTACAAGGCCGGCAAATTCGACGACGTCCTCATCAAGGCGACCGAGAAGTACCAGAAGATCATGGATGTGATGCTGCCGACCCTCGGCGAGGAGCGTCAGGCGACCTATTCGCCGTTCCTGCCGATCTCGCCGAGCTCCGGCCGCGTGCTTTACGTGCCGATGAAGGACGTCAATGCAAAGGACGGCACGATCACCTTTGAGGACGAAACCGGCGAGGACATCACGCTGCCGGTGACCGGCGGCAAGGTGAAGCTGCAGTGGAAGCCGGACTTCGGCATGCGCTGGGCGGCGCTCGACGTCGATTTCGAGATGTTCGGCAAGGACCACATGACCAATGCGCCGATCTACGACAAGATCTGCAACATTCTGGGCGGCAAGGCACCGGAACACTATGTCTACGAGCTGTTCCTGGACGACAAGGGCGAGAAGATCTCCAAGTCGAAGGGCAACGGCCTGACCATCGACGAGTGGCTGACCTATGCCTCGCCGGAAAGCCTGGCGCTGTACAATTACCAGAAGCCGAAAACGGCGAAGAAGCTCTATTTCGACGTCATCCCGAAGGCGGTGGACGAGTATTTCACCTTCGTCCAGAAATACGAGCAGATGCCGGTCGAGCAGAAGCTGCAGAACCCGGCCTGGCACATCCATTCGGGCAATATCCCGAAGATCGACATGCCGGTTCCGTTTGCCATGCTCTTGAACCTGGTGTCCGCTTCCAACGCGGACAGCAAGGACGTGCTCTGGGCGTTCATTTCGCGTTATGCACCGGGCGTGACCGCCGCAACCCATCCGGAACTGGATGCCCTTGTGGGCTATGCGATCCGCTATTTCGACGATTTCGTCAAACCGACCAAGTCCTTCAAGACGCCGGACGAGGTCGAGCGGACCGCGCTGGAGCAGCTGGACCGGCAACTGGCCGCACTGCCGGCGGATGCAGACGGCGCGGCGATCCAGGACGCGGTTCTGGACGTGGCCCGTGCCATCGAGCGCTACCAGGATCCGAACAAGAAGGGCCCCGATGGCGGTCCCGGAGTATCGGTCGCCTGGTTCTCCGCGCTCTACCAGCTGCTGCTGGGCCAGGAAAAGGGCCCGCGCTTCGGCTCCTTCGTCGCGCTTTATGGCGTTGCCGAGACCCGCGAGATGATCCGCAAGGCGCTGGCCGGCGAACTGGCGGCCTGAACGGACGCAAATCCTTGAAGGAAAAGGCGGCGCAATTTGCGCCGCCTTTTCTTTACGACAAATGCACTTCTTCGCCGCCGACTTCCCGGCCAAGCGAAGCGCGAGCCGGGACCGGGGTGCCAGAAACCAATGTTAGATATTCCATTTCCATGGAGAGGACACGGCTCCCCGGTCCCGGATCTCCGTTGCACTGCGTCCGGGACGACGATCGATAGCGTTGGCAAATAAGCTGCGTCGAGCGCCGCCTCTTTAAATCGTGCAGATCAATGGGAGGTTGCCGCTCAATCCCCGCCCGCAATAGTGCGCACGCGTGCGGTGCTGGCCTCGAAGCCCTCGGCGATCAGGCGCGGCAGGTCCAGCTCCTGCATCCTGACCAGTCCGCTTGCCGTCGTTCCGGCGTAGTCGATCATTTCTTTGACCCGGTCTTCGGGGGAAATCGCATCCGCGGACATGATCTGGCCCGAGGCCAGAAACAGCTGCTTGACCGCCCTGACGGCAATCTCCGGCGCGACGCCATTGGCAAGCGCGTAACGCACCATGGCGTCGGCGAAGAAGGCCGCGAAGCCCGGCACCGGTCCGGTGAGGGCGGTGAAGACCTCGATCTGGCGTTCGTCCTGGACCTCGTCCGAAAGGCCGCAGGCGGACAATAGGGTGTTGACAGCCTCTCGGTCCGGGCCGGGCAGGCCGTCAGGCGCGGTCCAGGGCGAATAGGCCAGCCGCTGGCGCGCCGCCGGGCTCGACATGGCGCGGATGACCCGGCTTGACCCCGTCAGATCGGAGAGCGCTTCAAGCGAAACACCCGCCATCACGGAGAAAACCAGTTTGCCCCGCGCTTCGATACGGACTGACTCAATGAGGGCCGGCGGCACCGACAGCACGATGATGTCGCAGGCGTCGGCGAGCGCCTGATTGCTGTTTGTGAAGGTGATGTCCGGCCAGGTGTCGAAACCGGCACTGTTGCCGGTCCGGTTCGAGATCCACAGACTGTCCGGGGCCAGGCAGCCGCTTTCCAGCCAGGCGGTCGCCATCGCGCTGCCGAGCTGGCCGGTGCCGCCGATGATGCCGAGGGTCTTTTTCAGAGACATGAAAAACTCCGGAGATCATTGCTGTGAACTCCGGAGCCTAGCGGGGACAAACTGGACTGTCACGCGGGTTGGAACGAACCCTGATGGCCGGATAGCATCCTATTTGTGTTCGTCGAAGAACTGCACACCGGCCTTCGTGCCTTCCACCCAGATGACATGGCCAAGGCGTTCCCTGCCTTCATAACGCACGCAGACCGTTTGCCCTGTTTTGAGGCCGGAAACGCCTTTGAGGCCGACACCGGTGCCGGACAGGTTTTCAAGCGTGACAGACTGGGTTTTGCCTTCGACCTGGATTTCCGCCCTGGTTTCCATGTCCTGGCGCGGCGATCTGCGGGCCTCCGCGTCCTTGAGTTCCTGTTCCATGGCGGCCGCAAGGTCCTGCAGACCTTTCAGCACCTTTGTGCTGGCCTTTTCCAGGTCCACCAGCGCAACGAAGGCCTCCGTGGTGTTGCCTTGTTCGGCCGCGCTCAGCGCGCGGTGACCGGCATCGTGGACGTCCTTGTGGGGAGCAACGAGGTTCTTGAACGCCGAATGCGCCCGGATCTTCTCGTTCTTGATGTTGTCATACCACTTTCCAAGACGGCAGTGATGGTGGTCCGGCATGGCCGTTGAGGCCCAGTCGTCATGGCCGGTAACCGTGTCGACGACCCGCTTCTTGAAGAGCACGTGATCGATGCGCGCCATTTCGATCAGGGACCTGTCGGAATCGGCGTCGAAGAAGGTTTTTGCAGAGCCGCTGAAGCTGTCGTTGCTCTTCTTCAGAACCTTCTGCATGCTGCCGAGCTGCTCGTCCGTGTTCCGGTTGGAGTCCGCCACATTTGCGACATTGCGCGCAATCTCGTGGCTGGCTTCTTTCTGCTGGTGCAGGATCTCCGTGATCTGGGTGACGCGGTCGGAGACATTTCCGACCATGCCGTCGATGGACTGCATGATTTCATTGGCGGCCGTGATCGCGTCCTCGCCGTTTTGAACCGCACCTTCCGAACTTTGAATGGCGGTCTGGATGGTTTCCATGCCTGCCGACAGGGCTTCGATCCGCTGCGCAATATCCTCGGTTGCCTTGCCGGTCTGCGAAGCCAGTGTCTTGACCTCGGAGGCCACAACAGCGAAGCCCCTGCCGGCTTCCCCCGCGCGGGCGGCTTCGATGGTTGCGTTCAGGGCCAGGAGGTTTGTCTGGTCGGCGATCGACTGGATGACCGACAGGAATTCGCTGATCTGGGAGGCGGCTTCGCTGAGGTCGGCCAGGCTCTGAGAAGTCTGCCGGGACGTCGACGAAATGTCACCGATGGCCTTGGAGACGGCCGACATCTTGTCGAGCCCGTCCTTCGCGGCGGCGTTGGTGTGATTGGCTTCCTCGGCGGCGCCTTCGCTGTTCTCGGAAATCTGCCCGATGGAGGCGACAAGCTGGTCGGCGGCCGCTGAAATCGACTGGCCGTTTGCGTTGGCTTCCTGCGTGTTCCGCGACAACAGGGCCATCGACATGACGATCTCGTTGAGTTCGCTGATCGTGTTGGCGGTCGTGCGCAGATTGTTGAGATCGATGGTCTCGCGCTTTTCCAGCTCCTCCAGGCGGCGGTTTTCCGTTTCAAAGGCGCGCTGCGCGAGGATCATGTCCAGAAACAGGCGGGTCACAACGGCTTGCATGTCGCGGATCATCGCGCCTTGGGAGAACCGGTTTTTCTTTACAATCACGGGGAGGATTTCATTCAGCAGCCGGCCGAACGCGGACATCAGCCATTCCGCCTTCAGACCGATCTTCACATGCGCCTGACCGATCCGCGCGGCCTGGCCGATGAATTCCAGATCGGGATCGTGGTTGAAGATATAATCCCAATGTTTGGTCTGGGCGTTTTTGAGGTGTCCTGTGTTCTTTTCGTGCGCCCCCATTTTCTGGCGCAGTTCGTCCTGTTTCAGCAGCTCTTCGTAAAAGCGGTCAAGAATGCCGGGCAGAGCCGATTGCAGGGATTTCCAGGCTTTTTGTGCGGTCGCTGTATTACTGCCGCTCTGGGACATGAACTGTACATATTTGGAGATATTGTTAGCTTCTACAGGTTTTTTATGGGCGGCGGCGCTCATTACTCTTCGGCCCTCGTGGCGGAATGGATGGGTAGGGCCGACTGTCGCTTACTTCTGTAAATATATGTCTAATTGTAGGACATGTCATTTCTACCTATTAACTATATTAGATCTTGGTCAATGAGGGTTAACGTTAGGGAATGCACGGCGCGACGGGCTGGCCGATCATTGAACGGGCGAAACTGGCTCGGCTTCGTTTCCGGACAGGGTGGCGGGGGCCGTGTCCGTCCGCAGGCTCCATTCCACAATCTCCGGTTCCAGGTCCTCGAGCCCTGGCAGAGTTGCGTCGGGTTCGCCTTCCCAGCTGGTCTTGGGCAGGTCCGTAAGCCATTCTGCCTGCCATTTGCCGATTTTCTTTTCCCGGGCCTTGTCGGCTATCTCGGCGAAATCGGCGGGCGCGCCTTCGGCCGGGTCGGCCCAGCCATATTGGACGAGACGCTTGCTCAGGTCGAATGAGCCCCGCGTGCAGGTGGCGAGGATCTGTTGCGGTCCCGTCTCCTCGATCTTCTCGCAGGTCACCTTGAACTGACGGACCAGCCCGCGCAGAAAGGTTCGCGCGCGTGTACCGCACGGCCATGTGCCGCCCAGCCGGGAGAGGCAAGTTTCATCCAGTTTCAACGGTTTGATATGCGCCAGGGTGACCGTCAACCGGTCCGACTTGATATGACCGCCATCGAGAACCTGAACCCGAACGAGTTCCAGCGGGCCGTCCGGGACAGGCTCGATCGGCGGATCCTTCAGTTCCAGATAGCGCTTGGACGGTTCGATCCTTTTGAGACTGCCGTCAACCTTCGGCGCCGATACGCCTTCCGGTGACACGTCGCGAATGTCATCGGGCAGGGGAGCTGTGGTCTGCTGAGACGTGGCGGGTCCGGTTGTTCCGGTTGAGGCCGGATCGAGAACGGATGCGGGAAGTTGGGCGGTTTCCGCAGAAGCGACAGACGTCTCGCCCTCGACAGATGGCGGCTCGGCGAGCAACAGCCAAGCCACCAGGCCGCCGCTGGCGGTCAGGAGAAAGGCTGGCACCAAGAGAGGCCGAAGTCTCATCCAACGTCACTCACTTTCACTGGCTTGCCCAGATAATACGGGCTGACCACTCGATTGCCGAGTGCCTATAGCTCACCGAGGCGGGCTTGTCCCCTATTGAACTGAGCTTCAGCTCGTGCGTGCGTGCGGGCGCGAAGTTCAAAAAGGGACGGGGTATCGGCTTGCGGCTTGAGCACAAGCCGGTCGCCCTGCCTGATGACGGCATCGCGGGACGCAACGAGGATGTCCCCGTCGCGGTAATGCGGAAGGAAGGCTTTGCCCGTCACACGCATGGCAAAAGCGCCAGGCATGGCTATGTCGGGCAAGTCATATTCCGTCAGACCGGATCCAAGCCGCTGATTGCGGTCGTCGAAGAGGCGTCCGACCGTCAAGGCCGGGGCTCTGTTCGACCCGCTGTCGGGGTTGCCGAAGCGATAGGCGAATGTTTCCAGGGTCTCGTTGGTTGCGTTCAGGATCTTGGCGAGCGACTCCGTCGATGGCCAGCGCGGGCGGCCGTCGCCCGCGTGCCGTTTCGACGGATTGAAGGATGTCGGGTCCAGGCCTGCACGCCGCGCGAGGCCCGATGGCGACAGGCCGTTCCTGGCCGCCAGCGCGTCGATCGCGGCCCAGACTGTTTCATGCGAGAGCACGGTTGCCGGTTTTCCTTTCCAGGATCTTCGGACAGGAAGATATTCCTTGCCCGATATATGGTTTTTCCCGGTGAAAATGCAAAAGGCGCAAAATCACCGGTGTGCCTCTCTTGTTCCCCGCCGGTCTCCTGAGTAGTGTCCGGGCCGGTCGGGAGACAGACAGGCAGAACCGGCAGGCAGAACCGGCAGGCAGGACCAGGGCGCAGATGACATTGATATTCAAGATCGTACCGAAAACCCTATGGCAGGAGGCCGTTGAGCGCGGCGTCTTCGAGGGAGCACCCGTGGACCTCGCCGATGGCTACATTCACTTCTCGACCGGCGAGCAGGCGCGGGAGACCGCCGCCAAGCACTTTGCCGGCCAGACCGATCTGCTGCTGGCGGCCTTTGAAGCGGAGCGGTTCGGTGAAGCTCTGAAGTGGGAACCCTCTCGCGGCGGTGCGCTGTTTCCCCATCTCTACGACACCTTCGAGCCCGGCGCCGCGCTCTGGGTCCGCGACCTGCCGCTGTCGGCCGAGGGCGCGCATCTCTTTCCGGAGCTGGACCAGTGAGACTGCCTCTGCTTGAGAACGCAGCCCTGAAAGGACTGCAATGCCTGGACGCGGAAACCGCGCACCGACTAACGGTCAAGGCGTTGAAAACCGGTCTTGTTCCCGGGTGCGCCGCGGCTGGCGATCCGAAACTGGCCGTCAAGCTCTGGGACCTGACGTTTCCCAACCCGCTCGGCATGGCGGCCGGCTTCGACAAGAACGGCGAAGTGCCCGACGCTCTCTTGAAACTTGGCTTCGGTTATACCGAAGTCGGCTCTGTCACTCCGAGGCCCCAGCCGGGCAATCCCAGGCCGCGCGTGTTCCGGCTGCCGGAGGACCAGGGCGTCATCAACCGCTACGGCTTCAACAACGACGGCCATGCGGCCCTGCGCGCGCGCCTCGACGCCCGCAAGCGCCTTGCCGGCATTGTCGGCATCAATGTCGGCGCCAACAAGGATGCCGAGGACCGCATTGCCGACTATGTCGCCGGGATCTATCAGTTCGCCGACATTGCGTCCTATTTCACGGTGAACATCTCGTCTCCGAACACGCCGGGCTTGCGCGACCTGCAGGCGCGGTCTGCCCTGGCCGACCTGTTGACGGCGGTGATTTCGGTCCGGGATGAATGCACACAAAAACTCGGCCGGCATGTGCCGGTCCTGCTGAAAATTGCACCGGATGTCGCAGACGAGGATCTCAGGGACATTGTCGAGGAAGTTCTTGCCAAGAGTGTCGACGGTCTGATCGTTTCCAACACCACCATCACCCGCGACGGTCTCAGCGGCAGAGGTCCGGCCGATGAAGCCGGCGGCCTCTCCGGCCGGCCGCTGTTCCGCAAATCGACCATCGTGCTTGCGCGCGCGCGCAAGCTCGCCGGTCCGGACCTGCCGATCGTCGGGGTTGGCGGCATCGACAGCGCGGAGACCGCCTGGATCAAGATCACCGCAGGGGCAGACCTGTTGCAGCTTTACTCCGCTCTGGTCTTCAAGGGCACGGCGCTGGTCGACGAGATCCTGACCGGACTGTCTGCCAAGCTGCGGGAGAACGGCCTCAACACCCTGCGCGAGGCGCGCGACGCCAATGTCGAGGCCTGGGCATCCGAAACGGTTTAGGATCGCAAGAGCCGCACAAAACTCCGCGTCATCCTGAGGAGCCGCGACAGCGGCGTCTCGAAGGATCGGCCACTTGCTCTTGGAGCGTGCAGCCGATCCTTCGAGACGGGCCTTTGGCCCTCCTCAGGATGATGGAGAGTGTGTTGCCTCCTGAGTGTTCGAGGACCGTCAGGCGCCAGCGTCTGGCCCCATTCGCCTCACGCAAACGTCTCCGCCGCCCGCTTCCGGCAGGCGGCCAGCAGGGTCAGGCCCCTGATGCCGAAAAAGAGAAGAAACGCCAGCCAGAGGCCGTGGTTGCCGAGCAGCGGGAACAGGCTGTAATAGGCCGCCAGATAGAGCGCGAGCGACAGAAGCATCATGTTGCGCATGGTGGACGACCACGTGGCGCCGATAAAGACCCCGTCCATCTGGAAGGCCAGCACGCCGAAGACGGGCGTCATCACCGCCCAGATCAAATAGGTCTCCGCGCCGAGACGCACTTCCGGGGCCGTGGTCATGAAGGCAATCATGGCCGGGCCAAGGGCCCAGAAGAGCAGAGCCAGCAGTCCGGCCAGGGCAAAGCTCCACAGGGCGGTCAGTTTCAGCGTGCGGTCGAAGGCAGGCCGGTAGCGCGCACCGACGGCGCGGCCGGCAAGCTGTTCGGCCGCGGTGGCAAGGCCGTCCAGGAAGAAGGCCCCGACCATGATGAATTTCTCCAGAAGGGCATTCGCCGCCAGCATCGTGTCGCCCTGGTCCGCCGAGCGGGCCATGAAAAAGGCAAAGGCATAGAGCAGCGTGAAGGAGCGGATCATGATGTCCCGGTTGACCGCCATCATGCGTATGAGCAGACGCCGGTCGAAAATGACGGCGGCCGCGGGCCAGTTACCCCCCTTGGCATGGGCCAGAACCAGAAATCCGCCCACGAGTGTCGCCGCGACCTCGGACAGGACCGTGGCGAGCGCCACGCCTTCCACGCTCCAGCCCAGCCCGATCACGAAAAACACGCTGAGCACGATGTTGAGCCCGTTGAGCACCAGCTGCAGCAGAAGCCCCGTGCCCGCTCGGCCGAGACCGATGAACCAGCCAAGAATGGCGTAATTGGCCAGGAGAAACGGCGCGCTGAAGAGACGGATGTCGAAGTAGCGTTCTGTGGCCGTCTGGACATCGTCACTGCCGCCCAGAAACCAGAGCCCGACTTTCAAAAGGGGAACATTCAGGGCCATGACCGCAAGGCCGCCCGCGAAGGCGATCACCAGCGCGCGCAAGAGGGTTGCCTTGATCTCTTCCTCATTGCGACCGCCAACGGCCTGGGCCGTCAGTCCGGTCGTGCCGGATCTCAGGAAATTGAAGGTGGTGAAGACAAGGTCGAAGATGATGCCGCCGAGCGCGATGCCGCCGAGAAGGGCGGCATCGCCCAGACGTCCGATCACCGCCATGTCGACGACGCCAAGCAGTGGTGTTGACAGGTAGGCCAGCGTCATCGGCACGGCGATGGCCAGAACCGAGCGATGAGTGACGGAAAAGGCAAGCCCGGACGGATCGGGGGTGTTTGCGGACTGGGACATGGAGGTCTCGTGTTGAACCGGTCCCTTGTGTCCAGTTCGTTGCTTAAGGTCAACCTGTGTCAGGAAGGCTTCCATCGTCAGCAAGCGCGCTACCCCAGTCGTACAGGGCGTCCATGACGGGAGCAAAGCTTCGGCCTTTTGCGGTCAGGACATATTCTCCCCGGGGCGGATGGCTTGAATAGAGACGTTTTTCGACGATGCCCATCTTTTCCAGCTTTTTCAGCCGGCTCGACAGCGTATTGGGTGAAAGGCCGAGTACGGCCTGTAAATCCTGAAACCGAAGTTTTTTTCCTTCGAGGAAAAATTCTCTCAAGATCAGGAAAGACCATTGATCTCCAATGACATCGGTTGCCCGTCTGATCGGGCAGTTGGCACGTGACAGCTGTTTCATGGCATGAAATGTAGGTCGCCACTTGCAATTTGTGAAGTAACTACAATTTTTATAGTGACTATGTGAAATGTAGTATGTGGAGTGGTTTCATGTTTGCAAGTTTCCTGGAATTTTACGTGAGGGTGTTCACGACCCTGTTGCCCATGCTGGCTGCGGCTGCCGTTGCAGTTTCGGCACAACAGGCCAGAGCAACCATGCGAGAGACCGCGCTTGCGGTGGGCTGTCTCGGTCTGCTGTTCGGACTTTGGTATGCTCTGGCTGCCTTCATGGGTCTGCAGGGCCTACTGATGCCGCCCGAAACGGTCACCGGTGTACCATATATCCTGTTCTTTCTGTTCGGCGGTTCGGCACTTCTGATCCTTCTGGGCCGGGCAACGAAACTCGGGCGCAAATTGACGGGACAAGCCGATCAGAGAGTGCTGGTCGCCCTCCAGGTGCCACGGGTCATGGGTGGCGTGTTTCTGCTGGGCTGGGTGTTTGGTGAAATTCCCTGGCAATTCGCTCTGCCCGCGGGGCTTGGTGACATCTGGGCGGGCATCGCCGGCTGGCAGGCATACCAGGCCTTGAACCGTGGGGCAGAAAACGCGAAGGCACTGGTGTGGCGCGCCAATGTCATCGGGCTCGCCGACTTTGCGGTGGCGGTCGGAACCGGGTTGATGACATCGGAAGGGTTCTTTCACGTGATGGCTCAAGCGAATCCGAACATTATCAACCATTTCCCATTGGTGCTGTTTCCGGCGTTTTTCGTACCGATTTTCCTGTCCGCGCATGTCTTCTCGATCCTGCGCCTGCGCAGGAGTTATTCCAGGCTCACCGTGTCTACGTGAGGTGGGGTAAGCCATACCGCCGCCCGGTCAGACCGGGCGGCATTTCGGGGCTGTCACCCGTCAGCGGGCGCCTTATATTGCGCTCAATGACTTTGCCGATTGTCCACCATCCGGCCTATTGCGCCGATCTGCCCGCCAATCACCGTTTTCCGATGGACAAGTTCCTGGCGGTGGCCGAGTTGATCCGGACCGAAGATCTCTTGGACGGCCACCCGTTCTACCGGCCGCGGCCGGCTCCCTTCGAATGGGTCGCGCTTGCCCACGACCCGGTTTATGTGGATCAGGTTTTCAACGCTCATGTACCGGAGAAAGTCGCCCGGGAAATCGGCTTTCCCATGCGCGCCGACATTGCCCAGCGTGCCCGCTGCGCCACCGGCGGCACGGTACTGACCGGCTATCTTGCCCTGGAACATGGACTTGCCTGCAACACGGCCGGCGGCAGCCACCATGCGCGGCGGGCCCATGGCGCGGGCTTCTGCGTCTTCAACGATGTCGCCGTCGCCATCAAGGTGATGCAGGCGGACGGGGCGGTCCGAAATGCCCTGGTAATCGATCTGGACGTGCATCAGGGCGATGGCACTGCGGACATTTTTCAGGGAGATCCGGACGTCTTCACGTTTTCCATGCATTCGGAAAAGAACTATCCCGTTCGCAAGGTGCCCTCGCATCGGGACATCGGCCTTGCAGACGGCACCGGCGACGAGGTCTATCTGGCGATCCTGGCGGAAACCCTGCCGGAGCTGTTGGCCACGCGCGCCTGGGACATCGTCTTTTTCAATGCCGGGGTCGATCCCTATGGCGGCGATCGCTTGGGGCGTCTGGCGCTGACACGCGAGGGCCTTTGCCGGCGCGACCGATATGTGATGGAGACCGTCAGGGCCGCGGGGATTCCGTTGGCGGGTGTTCTGGGCGGCGGCTATTCAACCGATATCGACGAGCTCGCCGACCGGCATCTGACCCTGCACAGGACCGCAAGAACGGTCATGAACGGGGCCGTCCCATTGCCAGAACGCGTGTGATCAGCCAGATCGGCACCACCACTATCGCACCTATGACCAGATAATTGCCGAGACGGTCAATGGCGTGGAACCCCATGTCCCACAGGCGCTCGACAAAATTCACGGCCATGTCGATCAGGTCGAGCGGATCGAGATTGAGGGCGGAAAGGACGATCCCGACCACAAAGGACAGGAACACGAGCCGCAGCAAGACCTGGGCGGGCGAGCCACCCAAAAATCGGCTCAGGCCTGTATCGGACATTTCGGGGACTCCTGCGTGGTCGTGTTCCATGAGTCCCAAGTTAGGAAGGGGAGCGCGAAATTACAATGTGACCTGATGGGCCAGACCCTCAGGGCGCTGCTCAAGCGACCGCCTTCGGACCCTCCGTAAACTTGCCGATTAATTGCAGGTGGTGTCGTAAATCGCTAAATCCTGTTCGTGTCACGCCAAAGACAAGAGGCAACTGCTGGCGTATTGAAAAAGGCAGGAAGTTGCAACCACACGTAAGCGATGCTCCCACACGCGCTTGCGTTCTGCATTCCTCCACCGGTGGTGAAAGACAGTCTCCCGGCCGTAGCGGACGGTGGCCGGAGATCAAAAGACGATCACGCCAACGGGGCCCTCGATCCGGAGAACGGCTCTCCGTTTCCTCATCCGGACGGAAGGGCACCAGACAGACCCTCAGGAGGGAGTCTTGCGGATGTCTGTTTGCAAGGAAAGATCTCTGGCACGGTGATGGCACTGCCCGAAGCTGTCACCGTGCCTCAATTCCCGATGACCTGTTTGGCTTTCTACTCGGTTGCGATCATTCAGCGGCCTCGGCAGTGTCAGGCCTTGAACCGGCGAACAAAGTTGTCCGCCTGCCAGTCAGGCCGGAACTGTCGCGCACCTTTTTGGGTGAGACGCCGAACCATGTCTTTACCGCGCGGGAAAAAGTACTCAGCTCGGAAAAACCCAATAGATAGGCTATTTCCTTCATCGGCATGTCCGTTCCACGCAAATAGCGTTCCGCTGCCGACCGCCGGATTTCCTCGCTGAGCTTCCGAAAACTCGTGCCTTCCTTTTCCAGGAGCCTTTGCACGGCGCGTTGGGACATGCCGAGCTTCGCCGCGATCTGCGGCAGCGTGCAAGCGCCGTTGGAGAGGTTCGAGGCAACTTCGTTGGCGATCCTGGACAGGGGCGATTCCATTTGCCCGAACCGGTCCAGTTCGCTGCTCGCCGATTTCAGGATGATGTCGTAGAGATGGGCGTCGTTCCGGCGCAGCGGACGTGACAGGAGCGTGGTCGGGATCAGGATCCTGTTGTGCGCAGCGCCGAATTTCAGCCGGCCCTGGTATTTTTTCTGGAAGTTCGAGGTCGATACCGGTGCCGTGGTGGCCAGTTCGATCAGGATCGGCGGAACCTGCATGTCCAGGGCAAGTTCGATCTGCTGGGTGGCCCAGCCGATCCGGCCGAACATGTTCTGGCGCCACTCACCCCGACCTTCCAGGATCGGCCATTCGACATAGCCGCCGGTTTCGTCTTCCTCGAAAATCATCCGGTAGGCGTTGGTGCGGATCGGCGAGAACCGGACCCAGGCCTGGCATGCCTCTCTCAAGGTCGGCGCGCAGGCAAACAGGTAGTCGAAAATGGAGAAACAGCCGATTTCGACATTGTTGAACAGGTCGAACATCGTGGCATCGTCACCAAGCACATCGGCGACATGCTCGAAGACGGCATGCCAGGCCGTGATCGGGACGGTTCCCTGAGGATCGTCGAGGCTGGCGAGATCAAAATCATATTGGCGCGCCATCGCCGGCCAGTCCAAATTCGCATTTGGACAAATGTCACGCAGTACCCGGAACACGTCCGAGCGCGCCCATTCGCCTTCAAGCGGCATCAAAGTCTCCTGCCAGACCGTGCACGATTTCACGTATTCAAACTGTGCATGACAAGTCAGGCTGGATCAAGTTCTGTCGTAATTTGCAAACAAATATGTCTTTAAACTTATGTATAAATAACAATGCCGCCTCCGTCGGGAGGCGGCACTTTTGCTTTTATCAGGCAGCTTCGCTGACCTTTTCGGCGGGTTTGGGCGGGAACTTTCCGTAGAAGGTCGCGTTCTCCTTGGCCATCTCACGCAGCAGTTTGTTCGGCTTGAAGCGCGGACCCCATTTGCGGGTAAACTTCTTGCACAGTTCCACAAAGGCGGGCGTGCCCATCATGTCGATATAGCTGAGCGTGCCGCCGGAATAGGGAGCAAAGCCGAAGCCGAGGATCGAGCCGACATCCGCTTCGCGCACGTCCGTCAGACATTTCTCCTCGAAGATGCGGGCGGTTTCCAGCGCCTGCATCACCAGAAGGCGCTGCTTGAGCTCTTCGATGTTGAAGCTCTCGGCCGGTTTCGGCTGACCGACCACATCCGGAATGCCCGGCCACAGGCTCTTGTCGCGGCCCTTGTAGTCATAGAAGCCCTTGCCGTTCTTGCGGCCGAAGCGCTCCTGCTTCACCACCATTTCTTCCAGGATGTTGTCGAGCGGGCCTTCGACATATTTGACGCCGAGATCCTTGCGGGTAGCCGAAACGATTTTCCAGGCCAGATCCAGCGCCACTTCATCGCCAAGCGACAACGGGCCGACCGGCATGCCGGCCATCTTGCCGGCATTCTCGATCATTGCCGCCGGGACGCCGTCGGCCAGCATCATCAGGCCTTCGCGGATATAGGTCATGACGACCCGCGATGTGTAGAAACCACGGCTGTCATTGACCACGATCGGGGTTTTCTTGATGGCCTTGATATAGTCGAGCGCCATGGCCAGCGCCCGGTCGGAAGTGCGCTTGCCGAGGATCACTTCCACCAGCATCATCTTGTCGACCGGCGAGAAGAAGTGGATGCCGATGAAGTTCTTCGGCCGCTTGGAGGCCTGGGCCAGCGAGGTGATCGGCAGGGTCGAGGTGTTCGAAGCGTAAATCGCCCGGGACTTCATCACCGCTTCCGCCTGTTCGGTCACGGTCTTCTTGATCTCACGGTCCTCGAACACGGCCTCGATCACCAAGTCGCAATCGGCCAGCGCCTCATAGTCCGTGGTGGCGGTGATCTTGGCGAGCAGTTTTTCCTTCTGCTCCTCGGTGCCGCGGCCGCGCTTGATCGCCTTGCTCATCAGCTCGTCGGTATGGGCCTTGCCCTTGTCGGCGGCTTCCTGGCTGCGGTCGATCAGGACGACATCGATGCCGGCCTGAGCGGTGACATAGGCAATGCCGGCGCCCATGAACCCGGCGCCCAGAATGCCGACTTTCTTGATCTTGTTCGGGCGCTGGTCGACCGGACGGCGGGCCAGCTTGTTCAGCTCCTGCATGGAGACGAACAGCGAGCGGATCATGCTGGCGGCTTCCGGCGTCTGCAACACCTTGGCGAAGTAACGGCTTTCCACCTGAAGCGCGAGATCCATCGGCAGCTGCAGGCCCTCGACGACCGAATGCAGCAGATAGCGCGCGCCCGGATAATTGTCGAAGGTCTCGCGGCGGTAGATGGCGTTGGCCGCCGGCCAGAACTGGAACCCGGCCGGGGAATAGACCTTGCCGTTCGGCAGCTTGTAGCCCTTCTTGTCCCAGTCCTTGACCGGATCGAGGCCGGCTTTCAGCATCTTCTTGGCGGCCGCGACCAGCTTCTTGGTGCCGGCAACCTCGTCGACCAGCTTCATCTGCTTGGCCTGTGGTGCGCGCAGGGTACGGCCTTGAAGCAGGAACTGCATGCCCTGCTGGCCGTCGGTCATGCGCATGACACGCTGGGTGCCGCCGGCCCCAGGGAAGAGGCCAACCTTCACTTCCGGCAGGCCCATTTTCAGGCCTTCGTCGACCACACGGCCGTGACAGGCGAGCGCCAGTTCGGTGCCGCCGCCCATGCAGGTGCCGGCGACTGCCGCGACGAAGGGTTTGCCACAGGTTTCCAGCTTGCGATAGACCAGCGACAGCTTGCGCGAGCCTTCAAAGAGGGCCTTTGCGGCCGCTTCCGGGTCGTTGCCGCGCTTGATGTGGAAGTCCTTCAGAAGGCCTTCCAGCATGGTCAGGTCCGCACCGCCGGAAAAGGCGGCCTTGCCGGAGGTGATCACCGCGCCCTTGATGGTCTCGTCGCCGGCGACCTGGTCGACCAGGGCATCCAGTTCGTCCATCACGGAGAGATCGATGACGTTCATCGACTTTTCCGGCATGTCCCAGCTGATCAGGGCGAAACCGTCCTCATCGGTTTCAATGGTGAAATTCTTGTAGCTCATCGTGTCATTCCTCCTCGGGGTCAGGCGTTGCCGGAAGGCAGGTGGGCGCGCTGCTGCGCTGCCGTCTTCGTGCCTTCAACAACAACGTCTCCGGTGTGTTTGGTTTCCGCGGGTTCGAACAGCATCACCCAGCATTCCTCTTCGGCGACCGGGTTATGCTCGACGCCCTTGGGCACCACATGCATGTCGCCCGCGATCAGCACGGCGTCGTCCCGGTCGCGGTAGCGGATGGTCAGGCTGCCCTTGACGATGAAGAACAGCTCGTCCTCGTCCTCATGGTCGTGCCAGACGAATTCGCCCTTCAGCTTGGCCAGCTTGACGGTCTGATCGTTGACATCGGCCACCACGCGCGGCGACCAATAGTCGGTGATCTGTGCGAACTCCTTGTCGATGTTGCTGATCATCGTTCAGACCCGCTCGATGATGGTGGCCGTGCCCATGCCGGCACCGATGCACAGCGTCACAAGCGCGGTGTTGAGATCGCGGCGTTCCAGTTCGTCCAGAACGGTGCCGAGGATCATGGCTCCGGTCGCGCCGAGCGGATGACCGAGGGCAATCGCACCGCCATTGACGTTGACGGTCGCCGGGTCGAGATCGAAGGCCTGCTGGTAGCGCAGGACAACGGAGGCGAAAGCCTCGTTGATCTCGATCAGGTCGAGATCCTTCATTTCCATCTTGGCGTTTTTCAGGAGCTTCTCGGTGACATCCACCGGGCCGGTCAGCATCAGGGCCGGCTCGGAGCCGATGTTGGCGAAGGCCTTGATGCGCGCGCGCGGCTTCAGGCCGGAGGAGCGGCCCGCCGTGCTGGAACCGATCAGGACGGCGGCTGCGCCGTCGACGATGCCGGAGGAGTTGCCGGCATGGTGCACATGCTTGAGGCTTTCGATTTCCGGATGGGCCTGGATGCCGACCGCGTCGAAACCGCCCATGGCGCCCATCATCTCGAAGGACGGGTTGAGCGATGCCAGCGACTGCATGTCGGTGTCCGGGCGCATATGCTCATCCTTGTCGAGGATGGTGATGCCGTTGATGTCCTTGACCGGTATCACCGATTTGGCAAAACGGCCTTCGTCCCAGGACTTGCCGGCCCGTTTCTGGCTTTCCACCGCATAGGCATCGCAATCGTCGCGGCTGAAGCCGTATTTGGTGGCGATCAGGTCGGCGGAGACACCCTGCGGCATGAAATAGGAGGGGATCGCGACCTGCGGCTCGATCGGCCAGGCGCCGCCGGATGCACCGAGGCCGACGCGGCTCATGCTTTCCACGCCGCCGGCGATGACCAGCTTGTGCTGGCCGGCCATGACCTGGGCCGACGCCATGTTGACCGCGTCGAGGCCGGAGGCGCAAAAGCGGTTGATCTGCATGCCCGGAACCGACGTGTCGTAGCCTGCCGCGAAAACCGCTGCACGGGCGATGTCGCCGCCGGCCTCGCCGACCGGGTCGACGCAGCCGAGCACGACATCGTCGACCCGGCCGGTGTCCAGGCCGTTGCGGTCGCGGATGGCTTCCAGCGCTGTCGCGGCGAGCCGGACGGCGGGCACTTCGTGCAGCGCGCCGTCCTTCTTGCCACGCCCGCGCGGAGTGCGCACGTGATCGTAAATATAGGCTTCGGGCATCAGATCCTCCTCTAGATCAGATCGTCCTCAGTTGCTCTCCGGCATGGGATGGCCGGGCATGAGGTCATAGGGGTGTTTCCAGCCGGGCAGGGCCTTGATGCGGCCCAGCCAGGCAACGACATTCGGGTAGGCGGCAAGGTCGATGCCGAGCTCGCCGTCGTAAAAGAGGTAACTGCACAGCGAGAAGTCGGCGGTCGTCGGCTTCGCGCCGATGGCGAATTCGTTCTTGGCAAAATGCTTGTCCAGGATGGCGAGCGCGGATTGCGACCGGCCGTCCAGGAACTTGGTGACGTCGGTCTCGCCGGTTTTTACCAGCGTGCGCATGAAGCGCAGCGGACCGATCAGTCCGGAGACCTTCTGGTTGTCGAAGATCGTCCAGCGCAGCACCTCACGACGTTCTTCGTTATTGTCCCAGCCGAACCGGCCGAATTTCTCGACCAGGTAATCCATGATCACGGCGGACTGGGTCAGCAGCTTGCCGCGGTGATCCAGCACCGGCACTTCACCCATCTCGTTCAAGGTCGAGCGGAATTCTTCCGTGCGGGTCTCCCCGTTGAAGAAATCCACCCATCTCGGGGTCCAGTCGGCACCGCACAGTTCCAGCATCAAGGCCACTTTGTAAGAGTGACCGGACTGGGCCATACAATGAAGAACGTAATCAGCCATAACGTGAAATCTCCCTGGCAAATTGAATCGGTGGAAAGATTATCCGGATTGGATCCAATTTGCTTGGGTGAATTTCCAGCCCGATCACACGAAGAAGTGAGCGGGCCGGAAAGACTTAGAAGGCCTCGGCGTCAACCGACATCATTGTGTCCGAACCTGTGGAAATACGGGCCAGATGCGCCGCGGTTTCCGGCATGGTGCGTTCCATGAAGAAGGTGCCGAAGGCGTGCTTGTTTTCCAGCCATTCGGCCTTGTCGCCGGCGCCGTTCGCCAGCTTCTCCTTGATGGTCTTGGCCATCAGGGTCCACATGTAGCCAAGGGCCACAAGGCCGAAGAGATGCATGTAGTCGGTGGAGCCAGCCCCGGCATTGTCCGGGTTCTTCATGGCGTTGTTCATGAACCACATGGTGGCGGCCTGCAGGTCGTCGGCCCCCTTCTTCAGCGGACCGGTGAAGGCTGCGAGCTCCTCATTGTCCTTGTGTTCCTTCAGGAAGCTGTTCAGTTCATTGAAGAAACTCATGATGGCGCGACCACCGTTGGCCGGTAACTTGCGGCCGACGAGATCCAGCGCCTGGATACCGTTGGCGCCTTCATAGATCATGGCGATGCGGGCATCGCGCACAAACTGCTCCATGCCCCATTCGCCGATATAACCGTGGCCGCCATACATCTGCTGGGCATTGACCGCGTTGGCGAAACCGGTGTCGGTCAGGACGCCTTTGAGGACCGGTGTCATCAGGCCCATCATGTCGTCGGAATACTGCCGGGACTTCTCGTCGTCGGAGCGGTGGGAGACATCGCCGTGCAGCGCGGTCCAGATGACAAAGGCCCGGGCGGCCTCGTTGAAGGCACGGATCGACATCAGGGTTCGGCGGACATCCGGATGCACGATGATCGGATCGGCGGGCTTGTCGGCATTTTTCGGACCCGTCAGCGAACGGCCCTGCAGACGGTCCTTGGCGTAGGTGACCGCGTTCTGATAGGCGACCTCGGACTGGGCCAGACCCTGGACAGCGACGCCGAGGCGGGCCTCGTTCATCATGATGAACATGGCCTTGAGGCCTTTGTTCTCCTCGCCGACAAGCCAGCCGGTGGCGTTATCGTAGTTCATCACGCAGGTAGCGTTGCCGTGAATGCCCATCTTGTGCTCGATCGAGCCGCAGGAGACGCCGTTGTTGGCGCCGACCGAGCCGTCATCGGCGATCTCGTTGCGCGGCACCACAAAGAGCGAGATGCCCTTGACCCCGTCCGGCGCGCCTTCGATGCGGGCCAGCACCAGGTGAATGATGTTCTCGGCGAGATCATGTTCACCGGCGGAAATGAAGATCTTGGTGCCGGAGATCTTATAAGAACCGTCCGCCTGCGGCACCGCCTTGGTGCGGATCAGGCCCAGATCCGTGCCGCAATGGGGCTCGGTCAGGTTCATGGTGCCGGTCCAGGTGCCGGCGATCATGTTCGGCAGGTATGTCTGCTTCTGCTCGTCCGTGCCATGGGTGGTCAGCGCCGCAACCGCTCCGGCCGTCAGGCCCGGATACATGGAAAAGGCCATGTTGGCGGAGGAGGCGAACTCGTTGAAGATGGTTGCCAGCGTGTGCGGCAGACCCTGGCCGCCATAGTCCGGGTCCGCGGACAGCGTGCCCCAGCCGTTTTCGCAAAAGGCCTTGTAGGCGGCGTCGAAGCCCTTGGGCGTCGTCACCGTGCCGTCGTCGTTGCGGGTGCAGCCTTCCTGGTCCCCGGTCTGGTTCAGCGGTTGCAGGATTTCCTCCGCAAACTTGCCGCCTTCACGAAGGATCGCTTCGACCAGGTCGAGCGGCGCGTCGGCGAAACCGGGCAGGTTGGAATAGCGTTCGTAGCCAAAGACGTCTTTCAGGAGAAAAAGCGTGTCATCGACGGGCGCGGAATAGCTCGGCATGGAAATCCTCCCAGATCAGCCGGTTGGTCTCAGGTTTACGTTTCCGTAAACGTCAACTTGAGGCTCTATATACGCGTGTTGATTTCGTCCGGCAAGTGGTGTCCCTAGGGAAGGGATGACAAAAAAATACGCCTAAAACATGCTCAAGGGAATGATTTTCGAGGGACGCGGACACGGATCCGTGTTGGGAAGCCGTGTTTTTGAGGGGGTTTGCAACATCACGCTGTGCGGGAGGTCTTTCAAAAAGCAATCAAAAATTGCTTCAAGGTGACGGGAATCGATACCAGATGTTGCGCGTCACGCTGCGGCAGACCATGTCGCCCTTGACGAGCAGGCACAAAAAAACCGTCGGCGAAACGGCCGACGGTTTCTGTCAACGCTGCTGAAGAAGACGGCTTACGCCTCTTCGGCTTCCTTGTGCTTCAGCATGCCGGACACGATTTCGACCGTGCGGGACAATTCCTCGATGGCCTGCTCGATGTCCTTGCGCTGTTCTTCCAGAACTGCGATCTGCTCATTGAACCTGGAAAGGGCCACGCGCAGCTGGGTAACCTGGCCGTCGCGCAGATCGTAGAGATCGAGCATGTCGCGGATCTCCGAAAGGGAGAAGCCGACGCGCTTGCCCATCAGCACCAGCTTCAGGCGGGCACGGTCGCGGCGGTTATAGACACGGTTGAGACCGTCGCGCTTGGGGTTCAAGAGGCCCTTGTCTTCGTAAAAGCGCAGCGTGCGCAGGGTGCAGTCGAATTCCTTGGCGAGGTCGCCAATGGTAAACTGGGTCTTCTTGGTGCTGTCATCGGTTGCGGACACGACGTCCACAAGGTCGTCTTCGTTGAGGATCGAAAGCGCTTCGCTCATAGCAGTTTGTACTCATCTTCAAGCCGTTTGCCGGCTCATTGCTAAAGTTGTCAGTTTTTCGAAACCCGCACCCGGGAAAACTTTCCCGGTGCGAAAAAGGGCGACACGGATGCGGATAAACGCAAGTTGGCTCAGCCGGTTTCTTGCGCCTTGTTTAGCTTACGTTTGCGTTAAGGTCCAGCCACGTAAGGTCGCCTTGTCAAAATTCGTTAACGCGGTGCCGGGCGATTCGCTCGAACAGGGGCTGTGGATAGCGATTCTTCATTCGAAAACAATCGGTTTTCGCAATTAGCAAGAAGAATTAACGGCCTGTTTACCCTAAACCGACAAAGTCTTTCAAAACGCTGTGCTTCTCGTCGCTTAGGCGAAATTTGGGCGCAGACTGTTCCATCAGCGGTCTGAATGACCGTAAGCCCAGGGTCAAGACATGCCGGCTTGGAAGAAACACGAGGCAGGACGCCGCGGCCGTGATGCGTATGAAAGCGACGACTTTTACGACACTCCGCGCCGCGAACCCGCGCGCAGCCGTATTGAACGGCTGACCAGAACGGCGACGGCGCTCGGGGGCCATGACCGCTTTCCGCATGACGAACGGGACGAGGACCTGGACGCTGTGGCCGACGAACTCGACCGGCTGCTGGCCGACCAGGAACAATCGCGCGGCCGGCGGCCGGCACCGCGCCGGCGGGCTCCACGCCGGGAAAGCGGCATGGACGACGTCATGGGCGCCCTTGACCGCCTCGACGAGCAGGTGCAGGGCCTCGCCCGCCACGACGACGAGCTGGAAGAACCGGCGCCCCGGCGCCAGCGCCGCCCAGGCAGCTATGCCATCGAAAACCTGCCGGACGACGACTATTATTCCGACGATCACGATGACCATGACTACGCTCCGCGCAATGGGCGGCATGGCGAGCGCAGCGCGCGCGCCAACCGCGACGCCTCGATGCATATCTACAAGGATCTCGGCCGCCGTATCGACGCCCTGAGAGCACCGCAGGAAAAGGCCTTCAACCAGGTGCGCGAGGAAATCGGCTCCCTGCGCGACGCGCTTGGCGGTCTGTCGCGCGGCACCAGCGAAACGGTCAGCCGCCAGAACGCGGAATTGCGCCGTCTGGCGGACATGGTCGAGCGTCTGCGCGCCGACAAGAAGAACGACCAGCTGGCAAAGGACATCCGCAAGGAAGTTGCCGACCTGAAGGACATGGTCGGCCGCACCAATGTGGAAGGCGCTCTGCAGACACTGGAGCATGGTTATGCCCATATCCTCCAGCGCCTGGACGAACTCTCCCGAGCGTCTGTCGACCCGCGGATCCTGCGCGGCGTGACCGCGCGTCTCAACGAAATCGAAGACGCCTTCGCGGTGCTGCCGCGCTCCGAGCACATGATGGTCCTGGAAGACCGGGTTGTCAGCATTGCCGAGCGCATGGAAGAGCTGCTTCAGCAGAAAAGCCATGCCGACATCGAGCCGCTGCGCGCCGAACTGCGCGAGGTCCGTGGTTTTGTCGAGCAGATCGACATCAAGGGGCTGGTCGAGGGCATCGACGACCGCATGAAATTTGTCTCCAGCCGGCTGGACGATCTGGAAGTCCTGGCTCGCGAGCAGCGCGGTCTCGACAACCGTCTGTCGGCGATGGAGCAGCGCATGCCGGAGCCGGAGACCATTTCCCGGCTCCAGGGCAGGCTGGAGGATATCGTCGGCATGATGGCCGACGACCGGGCAACACCGGTCGACACCGATCAACTCGACCAGGTCGACCGCCGATTGAACGATATTGTCGACCGGCTGGAGCGGATGGAACAAAGCCCGCCTCTGCCGGCAGGCGACAGCGGCGCCTTTGCGGCGCTGGAGACACGGCTGGAAGCCATTTCCGGCAAGATCGACGCGATCGAGAAAAAATCCTCCCGTCCCGTGCCGGTGCTCGACGCGGCGACCATGCGCGCGGGTGGCGGTGGCGACACCAAGTTCATGGTCCAGTTGCAGGAACGCCTCAATGAGTTGAGCGCCCGGCTCGACCGGCCGCAGGACACGGTGACAACCTCGGATCTGGACAAGCTGCGCCAGGAAATCGGATCCATGCGGGCGAGCGTTGCCACGCCTCCGAACACGGAAGCCCTGGAACAGCGTATTTCGGATCTTGCGCAGATCGTCACCAAAGGCGCGGAAGTCACCGACGATGGCCGCTTTGAACAGCTCGGCGCCAAGGTTGCCGCACTGGCCGAGCAGATCGAAAGAACGTCGTCCAAGGCGTTCAGCGTCGACCAGTTCTCGCCCTATTTCGAACGGCTTGAAAAAGGCCTGGCGCAGACCCGCGAGGATGTCGCGGATATTGCCAGACAGGCCGCCCGCGAAGCGGTGGCCAATGCCCCGGCGCCAAAAAACACACAATATGACGAAGCCATCAACTCGCTCCAGGGGGACCTGAAACGGTTGCTGGATGCGGCCGAAGGCAGCGAAGAGCGGACCCGCAACACCTTTGACGGGGTCAAGTCGGTCCTCGGTTCCTTGACCGAACGTCTGGACGATCTGGAGCGGGCGGAAAAGCTCGATACGTCAAATTCGGCACCGGCCGCGCCGGCGGCAAGTTTCTCGCCGATCAAGGTCGAGGAACCCGCGCCGCTGTTCGGCCGCGCTCCTCAAGCGGACAGGCCGGCACCTGCCGCCGAGCAGGCCGCGGCGCCGGTCCAGCCGGAAGACCGTGGCCGGGACCGCAAGGCTGATTTCATCGCCGCCGCCCGCCGTGCGGCTCAGGCAGCTTCCGCGGAAGCCGCTCAGCTGGAGAAAAGGCAGAAGGTTGAGGACGCGCCGGAAGACGCGGACGAAGAGCGCGGCAAGGCCCGCGTCGGCTGGCTGCGCAACGTTCTGAAACGCGACAAGTCGGCATCTGCCAAGGAAAACAAGGCCGCGCCTGCGGAGGATCTGGAACTCAGCCCGGAAGACGTCACTGACCGGGAATTCGAGGCCCAGGATGCCACTGTGCTGCCGGGAGACCGGCCGGCACCGGAGACGCCGCAATCGTCCGGAGGCCGCCGCCGCGCGATCCTTTACACTGCCGCTGCGGTGGTCCTTCTGATTGGCACATTGCAGGTGTTCCGCCTGGCTTCGACTGGCTCGGAAGATAGCGACCAGCTTGCCGCCGTTCCGCAGGAGACCCAGGAAACCGCCGAGGCCGCTCCGGCATCGGCTCCGGCAGCCGCGCCCGCCAACACCGCTCCGGTGGCGCTTGCCGAAGATCGCGAGCCGCCAGCCGAGAGCACCATGACCGGCACAGAGCAGGCCGGCGCTGCACCCGCCGCCGATATGCCGGCCAGCGACGCTCCCGCGGTCGCAGCGGCCCCTGCCAGCCAGGTCCCTGTCAGCCAGGCGGAAACCGTTCAGGCCGCTTCCGCTGCCGGGCCGATGGAAGCGGATACGGGTCTGGCCTTTGCGCCTCCTTCTGGTGTCTCCGGCAGCTTCGGCGAGCCACCCGTGGATGCAAGTTCGGGCTTCCAGCCGAGCGAAGCGGGCAATGCACCGTCAAACCTTTTGGCCTCGCTGCCGCCTGAAGGCGTCGGCCCGATGGCGCTGCGCAGCGCCGCCGCCGCCGGCAATGCCTCCGCCGAATTCCTGGTCGGTGTGAAATACACCGAAGGCCAGGGTGTGGCACCGGATCTCTCCAAGGCGGCTGTCTGGTATCAGAAGGCGGCGGACAAGGGCCTCGCTCCGGCTCAGTACCGGCTCGCGAGCCTTTACGAAAAGGGCCGCGGTGTCGACAAGGACGTGCCCAAGGCCAAGGCCTGGTACACCAAGGCCGCCGAGGCGGGCAACGCAAAGGCCATGCACAATCTGGCCGTTCTCTTCGCGGAGGGCGGCGGCGAACAGCCGGATTATGCCGCGGCCGCCAAATGGTTCGAGGAAGCCGCCAATTACGGGGTCAAGGACAGCCTGTTCAATCTCGGCATTCTTTATGCTGGCGGCATCGGCGTCGATAAGAACCTTGTCGCCAGTTACAAGTGGTTTGCCATTGCAGCGGATCAGGGCGATCCGGAAGCGGCCAAGCGCCGCGACGATGTCGCCAACATGATGGATCAGGAAACCCTGGCCAATGCGCGCCTGGCTGTTGAGCAGTTCACCCTGAAAACGCCCAATCCCTCCGCCAACAAGGTGACCATGGAGCCGGGCTGGTCCGACAGCTCGTCGCTGCCGGCCGAAAAGGCCTCGGTTCAGGCCGCCGACAACACGGCGATGATCAAGGAAGCTCAGGACAAGCTGAACTATCTCGGCTTCGACACCGGCACGCCGGACGGCCAGATGGGACCGCGTACGCGCAGCGCCATCCGAGCGTTCCAGCGCAGCCTCGGCCTGCCGGAAACCGGGGAAGTCGATAACCGTTTGATGGATGAGCTTAAAAGTCAGGCGATTTGACGGAAAACCGGCCGGCACTGGTTTAATTTCGACCATCCGAACCGAACGGACCCGCTGGCCGGTTGACACGCTGGCCAGCACGGGTCTTTAACCAATTCAAATGTAGCCTCTGCCTACCAGTCTTCTGTCAGTTCCGGCGTGACCCTGTGCAATTATACCTGCCCATAGCCGAGATTCCGGTCAATATCTTCGTGATATTTGCGATGGGTGGGGCCGTGGGCTTCCTGTCGGGGCTGTTCGGTATCGGCGGCGGTTTCCTGCTGACACCCCTGTTGATCTTTTCCGGAATTCCACCAGCGGTCTCCGTCGCGACCGTGACCACACAGGTCGTCGCATCTTCGGCGTCTGCCGTGGTCAATTACTGGCGCCGCAAGGCGATCGACCTGAAGCTGGCGAGCATTCTTCTGGCGGGCGGCGTCATGGGGTCGCTCGTCGGCGTCGTTCTGTTTGATGTGCTGCAGTCTGTCGGTCAGCTCGATCTGGTGATTTCGTTGTCCTACGTGACCTTTCTGGGCACGATCGGCGGCCTGATGCTGTTTGAATCGGTTAGAGCGATCCGGCGGCGCAAGTCGGGTGCCGCGCCCAAGGCCCGCAAACCCGGCCAGCACAACTGGATCCACGGTCTGCCGCTGAAGGTGCGTTTCCGCCGTTCCAAACTCTATGTCAGCGTCATTCCGGTGGTCGGGCTCGGAGCGATCATCGGCTTTCTCGGCACCGTGCTCGGCATCGGCGGCGGCTTCATGATGGTGCCCGCGCTGATCTATCTGCTGCGCGTGCCGACCAGCATCGTCATCGGCACGTCCCTGTTCCAGATTCTGTTCACCATGGCGGCGGCAACCGTTTTCCATGCCATGGGCACGAAGACCGTCGATATCGTCCTGGCGATGACCCTGATGATTGGCGGCGTCATCGGTGCGCAATTCGGCGCGCGCATGGGCCAGAACCTACGCGGCGACCAGCTGCGCCTGCTGCTGGCCTTGCTGGTGCTGGGTGTCGGGTTGCGCTTTGCTGTCGATCTGCTGCTGGTGCCGGACGACTTCTATTCCATCGCGATCCGAAAGGGGGCCGGCTCATGATCCGTCTGGTACTCCTTCTGGCGACATTGTTCGTCTGCACCAATGCCTTCGCGCAGAACCACCACGGCCTGAACCTGGTGACCTCGCTGTCCTCGGACATGATCTCGATCCAGTCCAATTTCACCGGCACGGAAATCGTCATCTTCGGTCAGGCGCAGAACATCGTGCGTCAACCCAACGACCCGAGCGGCTATGAACTGGCGATTGTCGTGCAGGGACCGCCGCAGGACATCACCACCCGGCGCAAGGGGAGGTTTCTGGGCGTCTGGGTCAACCGGGAGGCCGAGCGGTTCCAGAATGTGCCGTCCTTTTACGCGGTCGCCAGCACAGTCGATATCGGCCACATGGCGGACCGGACGGTTCTGGACGAGCTCGGCATCGGTCTCAACCACATCAATCTGGCGGTCTCCGGCTCCTCCAATGTCGCGCTGGCCGACCGCGACGATTTCCGCCGAGCCTTCATCCGGCTGCGTGAGGAAACGGGGCTCTATTCGGAGCAGGAAACCTCGATCAAGTTCCTGACCGATACCATGTTCCGCACCAACATCCCCCTGCCGGCGAATATTCCGGTCGGCGATTACAAGGTGAAGAGCTTCCTGTTTCACCATGGCGAGGTGGTCTCGCAGACCGAGCAGACCCTTTATGTCGCCAAGACCGGTTTCGAGCAGTTTACCTTTCAGCTTGCCCAGAACTATTCCCTGGTCTACGGCCTGCTCGCCGTCTCGCTCGCCATCTTCACCGGCTGGCTGGCAGGTGTGATTTTCCGCAAGGATTGAGGTCCGTCTCGAAGGAGCGGCCAAATAGGTCAAGGCGCTCCTTGCTGCGCATGCAGCGCCGTCTCGTTGCAATCCGTCTCATTGCACTTTCGGCTGGTACTTCGGGCCGGTGCCGTTATTGTCAGACAGGCAGAGATTTCAATTTGTTGGGCAGGGGCCATGACCACAGAACCGACCTCGGATCAACCCGCGAACGAGACGAGCAAACCCGAACCGTCGGTCGATGCGCGGGTGATCGATATTGCCGTCCGGCTCGGGGTCCTGGGCCTGTTCGCCTATTTTTCACTCCAGCTGATCGCGCCGTTTTTCCTGTTTCTGCTCTGGGCGGTCGTGCTCACCGTCGCGCTCTATCCCCTCTATGGTTGGCTGGCGAAAAAACTCGGTGGCCGCAAGGTCCTGTCGGCGGTGCTGGTCACATTGGTGTGCCTCGCAATCGTCATCGGACCGGTCGCGGTTCTTATCGTCAGTCTGGCCGACACGCTGCAGGGCTGGCTGCAGGGCCTGTCGGCCGGCTCCTTGAAGCTGCCGCCCCTGCCGGAGAAACTGGCGACATTGCCGGTGATTGGCGAGAAGATCGCCGCCGCCTGGGCGCATGCCGCCACAGGGCTGGCAGGTGTTATCACCAAGGTCGGTCCGATGCTGGTGCCGGCGGGCGGACGCATCCTGTCGATGCTGGCCGCGCTCAGCGGTTCGGTCCTGTTCTTCATCGTCTCGATCATTCTGTCGGGCTGCCTGTTCGTACCCGGTCCGATGCTGGCTAAGGGCGCCAAGCGCTTCGCCGACCGGATCATCGCCCCGCGCGGCGCCGAATTCGTCGATCTGGCGGGCGCGACGATCCGTAATGTTTCGCGCGGGGTCATCGGCGTCGCCGTCATCCAGGGGCTCCTGACCGGTATCCTGCTGATCGTCTTCAAGGTGCCGCTGGCGGGCGTCCTGACCTTCATCGCCCTGTTCCTGTGCATCATCCAGATCGGACCGGCGCTCGTGATCATCCCAACCATCATCTGGGCCTGGAGCTCCTGGGAGCTGGTGCCGGCGCTTTCCTTCACCGTGCTGATGGTCCCGGTCATGCTGGTCGACAATGTGCTGCGCCCGATCCTGATGTCGCGCGGTCTCGACGTGCCCATGCTGGTCATCCTGATCGGCGTCCTCGGCGGAACGATTGCCTACGGCCTTCTGGGGCTGTTCCTGGGCCCCGTCATTCTGGCGGTGTTCTACGAGCTGGTGGTCGCCTGGGTGAAGGTCGGCGAGGAGAGCAAGGACGCGGCCTCCTGATCGCGAGCGCAATCTGATGTGGCGCAAATGCGCCGCAAACTCTGGTGTCACCCCGAGCGACCGAAGGAAGACCCGGGGCCCACTCACTGCCAGAGCGTCAGGAAAGCGGCACTGCAACAACAACCGGCGCATACCTTGCCAAGCGGGACTGCGAGTAGGCCCCGGGTCTGCGCTTCGCTTGCCCGGGGGGACACCGGTGGGTATGACCTTGGTAAAGGTTCTGGCGGCAATGCCGATAGCACTCACGCCTTGAGACGCAGGGAAACCCGATGAGCAAGCAGCTCGACAGCTTTCTGCGCAGGGAACTGCGCAAGACCATCATTCTGATCGTCGTTGGGATCGCGGTGCTGGCCTGGGTGGGTTACCGGCTGTTGTAACGATATTCACGACAGGTTCTGTGAGTGACACATGAATGAACTGGACCGGTTCCTGCTTTGGGAGCGTCTTAAAATCTGGCTGGTTGCGGGCGGTGTTGTTGCCGTCGTCGCCGCCGTCATTCTGGGTCTCTGGCAAAATCAAAGCAGCACCGACTGGTCGGTGGAAGAAGTGTCCGGAACCCTGATGCATCATTCTCGGCTTCAGGACGACATGGGAGCGCACAAGGTTGTCCTGACCGTTCAGCTGCAGGACGGGCGAACCATCGTTGTGACCGCCCGCAACATCACCGTGCCCGAGATCGGGTCTCAGGTACCGCTGGTGAGGCGGTACACGCCCTACGGAAGGGAGAAGTTCAAATTGGCAAGGTGATGTCGAGCTAGAGCCCTATAGCATTTCGAGAAAAGTCTGAGCCGACTTTAGCTGCCTCTCGGCTCTGCCTCGAACGCAAAAGTCGGCAATGTTTGTTTCAAACAATTCTCGAAATGCTTCAGTCGCCGACGACCCGGCTGGCGGTGAACGGGAAGAGACGGTCGTTGCCGAGCATGAACACCGAGAACTGGCGCCGGCGGAAGATCATGCTGTAGGCCTTGTCGGTGACATTGAGCCCGCCGGTCAGCGCGCCGAAGGCCGGCAGCACCAGGCGGGTGTTGTCGGTGACAAAACAGGCGCGGCGGATCGAGCGGCCGAAGCGGCGCACGCGGGCGGCCGGATGAAGGTGACCGCAGACCTCGCCGGCGGCTTCCGAGGAGCCGACCTTTTCGACTGGCTCGTGGCGGAAGACCAGCGGGCCGACCTTGACCTCATCCACCGTGACGCCGCACAGGCGCACAGGCGCGACCGGATCATGGTTGCCGGTCACCCAGATCCATTCCCGGCCGAGCTGCAGCGTGGTCAGCATGGCGCGGTAGGGGGCAGGCAAGCGGTCGGAGCCGTCGGGATCGTGAAAACTGTCGCCCAGGCAGATGACACATGCAGGATCGAAGGCGTCGATCACACCGGCGAGTTTTTCCAAAGTCGCACCGGTGTCATAGGGCGGCAGCATGACGCCGCGTCGGGCATAGCTTGAGCCTTTTTCCAGGTGCAGGTCCGCGACCACGAGGATGGATTCGTCCGGCCACCACAGCACACCGCTGTCATGAAGGCCGACCAGCTGGCCGTTGATCTGAATGTCATGACATACCGGCGCAGCAGCATATTTGCGCAAATGGGATGTCAGGGCACTCATTCCATGGCCTCCAGGATCAGTTCCTCCGCCGCGTCCGCCAGCAGCGTGTCGATGGCTTCCCCGTAGACCGGTTCCTTGCCGATTTCCAGCAGAATAGGCACGGCGAGGGGAGAGACATGTGGAAGACCAGTATGCGTGATTCGTCCGCGAATTCTGGCAAGAAGTTCGCCCAGGCGGGAGATATCCAGAAGTCCTTCGGCGGCATCGTTCCAGGTGGCCTTGAGCAGGATGTGGTCCGGTTCGTGAGCGCGCAACACGTCGTAGATCAGATCCGACGACACGGTGACTTGCCGGCCGCTCTTTTCCTGGCCCGGATGGCGCCGCTCGATCAGCCCGGCAATCACGGCGCAGTTGCGGAACGTGCGTTTCAAAAGGCTGGAGTCTGCGAGCCAGGCATCGAGATCGTCGCCGAGAATGTCTTCTTCGAAGAGCTGGTCGAGCGGGATCTTTCCGCTGGAAAACGACAGCGACAGGTCGCTGAGCCCCCAGACCGACAGGGCGTAGTCATTGGCAACAAACCCGAGCGGGCGGGCGCCGAGCCGTTCCAGCCTCTTTGTCAGGAGCATGCCGAGGGTCTGGTGGGCCAGCCGCCCCTCGAACGGATAACAGACCATGTAATGCTTGTTGGCGCGCGGGAAGGTCTCGACAAGCAGGCCGTCCTTTGCCGGCAGAACCGACTTGTCCCGCTGGATCTCCAGCCATTCGCGGACCTGGTCCGGCAGGGCCTTCCAGGTCGACGGCGACGCCAGCATGGCCCGGACGCCTTCGGCGAGATAGGTGGAGAGCGGAAACTTGCCGCCCATATAGGACGGGATCATCGGATTGTCCGACTTGGTGCGCGAGACATAGGCCTCGTTCTCGCGCAGGCCCTCGAAGCGGACGACCTCGCCGCCGAACAGGAACGTGTCGCCCGGTGCCATCTGCTCGATGAAATATTCCTCAATCTCGCCAAGCACCCGGCCGCCGCGCCCGACCGGCGTGCGCCGTCCGTCGGCCTTGGAGCGTACCAGCCGCACTTTCAGCATCGGCGCCTCGACGATGGTGCCGACATTCAGCCGGTACTGCTGGGCAATCTTCGGATGGGCAATGCGCCAGAGCCCGTCCTTACCCTTCCGGAGCTTGGCGTATTGATCATAGCTCTTCAGCGCGTAGCCGCCGGTGGCGACAAAATCGAGCACTTTCTCGAAGGTCTCCCAGTCCAGATGCCGGTAGGTTTCCGAGGACCGGATCTCGTCATGGGTGGCGACCGCGTCGAGCGGGTCGGCACAGGCCAGGCCGAGCAGATGCTGGGCCAGAACGTCGAGCGCGCCCTGGCGCAGGGGCGGCGTGTCCTGTTTGCCCTGTTTGGAGGCTGCCAGCGCCGCCTGGCATTCCAGCACCTCGAAGCGGTTGGACGGGATCAGCACCGCCTTGGACGGTTCGTCCATGCGGTGGTTGGCGCGGCCGATCCGCTGCGCCAGCCGGCTGGCGCCCTTAGGCGCGCCGATATTGATCACAAGGTCGATGTCGCCCCAGTCGATGCCCATGTCGAGCGACGACGTCGCGACAACCGCACGCAGGGCGCCGGAGGCCATCGCCGCTTCCACCTTGCGCCGCTGGCCGACATCGAGCGAGCCGTGATGGAGCGCGATCGGCAGCGTGTCGTCGTTGATGCGCCAGAGTTCCTGGAACACCATTTCGGCCTGGCTGCGCGTGTTGACAAAAAGCAGCGAGACCTTGTGCTTCTTGATCAGCTCGTAGATGTCGCGGATGGCATAGCGCGAGGAATGGCCGGACCAGGGAACCCGTTCCTCGCTGTCGAGGATCGAGATATCCGGCTGCGCGCCGCCGGCCACCTGAACCATATGCGACAGCGCACGACCCTCCGGATCCGGCTGATCGACCAGGTAGGCCCTGAGGTCGTCAGGCTCGGCGACCGTGGCCGAAAGCCCGATGGTCCTGAGCCCGGGCGCCAGCCGCCGAAGTCGGGCCAGCCCGAGCGCCAGCAGGTCTCCGCGCTTGGACGTCACCAGCGCGTGCAGCTCATCCAGAATGACGGTCTTCAGCGAGGCGAACAGCCGGGCGGAGGCCGGGTCCGACAGGAGCAGGGCGATCTGTTCCGGCGTGGTCAGCAGGATGTCCGGTGGATTGAGTTTCTGCCGCTGACGCTTGTGGGAGGGCGTGTCGCCTGTGCGCGTTTCCAGCCTCACCGGCAGGCCCATTTCGGAAACCGGAGCTTCCAGGTTGCGGGCGATATCAACGGCGAGCGCTTTCAGCGGCGAGATATAGAGCGTGTGGATGCCGTCTCCCGCCGTGCCAGGCTTTCGCTTGCCGCGTGCTTCCAGCTCGACAAGGCTCGGCAGGAAACCGGCCAGCGTCTTGCCGGCGCCTGTCGGCGCGATCAGCAATGTGGAATGACCAGCGGAAAGATGATCGATCAGCTGCAGCTGATGTTGCCGCGGCGCCCATCCCCGCGCGGCAAACCAGCTCTGGAATCGATTGGGAAGCAATGCGGCGTCCATCGCATTGTTTTAGGTGAGCGGTTGGCAAAAGGCGAGAGCGCGTGAGGAAATTTGTTCTTCTTGTGTTCTTGCTTGGGTTTTCAGCGTAAAAGGGAGGAAACGTTTGAAGAGTTAAACTTTTCGCGCTCTACCCAATGTCATCCCCGTGAACGCTGGGACCCAGAACCTGCTGAATCTATGGGTGAAATAGAATGACTTCCCGGGAGTCCTGGGTCCCGGCTCGCGCCGCGCTTGGCCGGGATGACAACCGGAGAATGTTTTGTACGCTTAGCGTCCATTCAGGCGCAATCATGACAAACCCCCACAATGGACTTATCTAATCAACAATGTCCGATCTTCTCACCCTGACGCCCGAGGGCCTTTATTCTCCCGAAGCTGGCGCGCATATCGACCCGGTCCGGCCGGTCGAGAAAGCCATCATCACCCATGGCCATGCCGATCACGCCCGCGCCGGACATGGCGCCGTGCTGGCGACGCGGCACACCCTCGACATCATGGCGATCCGCTATGGCGAGGAATTCTGCGGCCAGGCCCAGGAGATCGGTTATGGCGACAGGCTTAACCTCGGCGGTGTCGAAGTGTCCCTGCACCCGGCCGGCCATGTGCTTGGCTCCGCACAGGTGCTGCTGGCGGCGAAGGGTCAGCGCACGGTCGTCTCCGGCGACTATAAGCGCCAGGCGGACCCGACCTGCGTGCCCTTCGAGCTGGTGCCCTGCGATACCTTTGTCACCGAGGCCACTTTCGGTCTGCCGGTGTTCCGCCATCCGCCCGCGTCCGAAGAAATCGCAAAGCTGCTCGCTTCTCTCGAACTGTTCCCGGAGCAGACCCATCTGGTCGGCGCCTATGCGCTTGGCAAGGCGCAGCGGGTGATCGGGGAACTGAGGGCCGCGGGCTATTCGAAGGTCATCTACCTCCACGGCGCGCTGGAGAAGCTGACCGCCTATTACGAGAGCCAGGGTGTGAAGCTCGGTCCGGTCGAGCCGGTCGGCAAGCGCGGCAAGGAGCTGGCCGGCGAGATCGTGCTCTGTCCGCCCGGTCAGCTCGGCGACCGCTGGGCCCGGCGCTTCGGCGATCCGGTGGCCGCGATGGCGTCCGGCTGGATGCGGGTGCGGGCCAGGGCGCGCCAGCGCGGCGCCGAATTGCCGTTGATCCTGTCCGATCATGCCGACTGGGACGATCTCTGCCGCACCATCATGGAAACCGGCGCAGAGCAGATCTGGGTGACGCACGGAGCTGAGGACGCCCTTGTGCACTGGTGCGAATTGAATGGACGAAAGGCCCGCCCGCTCAATATGATAGGCTATGACGACGGCGAGGACGCCGATTCCGGACAGGTCGCAAACGGATGACCGGACCTGTTCTTTTTCAACCGGGCAACCGGTCCCTTGGGGAGGCAGTCATGGCGGATGACGGTGGATTTGAAGGTGCCGGCAATGGCCAGGCCAACGGTTCCGGCGCCAGCACGAATGGCGACGCGGAAGAGGCGATCGCCCAACTCTTCGACGACTACCAGGCCGGGTTCAACGATTACGACATCGACCGGATCTGCGACTGTTTCGCGTTGCCAACCGTTATCTGGCAACATGAAAAGGGGCATGTCTTCAACGACGACGAAGAGCTCATCGAAAACGTCGAGGTTCTGCTGAAAGCGCTTGAAAAGGAAGGCGTCAGCCATTCCGATTTTCACGTCGTCTCAAGCCATGTCAGCGGGTCCACGGCGCTGGTCACCCTGGACTGGACCCAGGAAAGCACCGACGGCGAGGCGGTCTTCGAGTTCACCTGCCATTATCAGCTGATCCAGGACGGATCGGACTGGGTGATTGCCTGCATCGTCAATGAATAACGACGGATCAGACTAAGGCCCACAAAACCGAAAAGCCCGGATCGGAGATCCGGGCTTCAGCTTATTTGTTTGCTTTGGCAGCCTTGCGTTCCGAGCGTGACGGCTTGTTTTTCTTGGCCGGCTTTTTCTTGCCCGGCGCGGGGTTCGCGCCTGCCGGACGGCTGCGCGGCTTGCGGTTGTCGCCCTCATCCGCGCCAGCGTTCCGGCCTTTGCGCGGTGGGCGTTCGCCGCCGTCGAGATCCCGGGCCAGTGCCTTCATGTCGAGCGGCTCATAAGCCGGATGATGCGGGGCGGCCTCGTCGTCGCCGTGGCGCCGCTTCTTGCCGCGCGGACCGTCGAACTTGTCCTTGAAGGCGCGTTTCGGACGGTCCGGCTTCAGGCTGTCTTCACGGCCCATGCTTTCGTAATCCGGGGCGTCGCCGCGCGGACGGCGCTTGGGCGGTCCGGAACGGTCACGGCGGAAGCCGCCGCTTTCCTTCGGCGGTGAGGGCACCTTGCCGCCGCGCGCATCCAGCAGCGTGATGGTGACATTTTCCTCGCCCGTGCCGTCGCGCTTGACCACTTCGTTGAAACGCTGGCCATGGCTGCCGGCGATTTCGAAATAGAGCTCGTTCTGGAAGATCTTGATCGCGCCGACTTCTTTCTTGGTGACGTGGCCGGAGCGGCAGATCATCGGCAGGATCCAGCGCGGTTCGGCGCGCTGACGGTGGCCGAGCGACAGCGAGAACCAGATGCCGTCCTCGAACTTGCCGGTAATCTCGGCGCTGCGGCCGCCCTTGGAGCCGGCGTCGCGGCCGCGGAGGGAGCTTTCGTCAAGATCTGAGACGTCTTCCGGTGCCGGCAGGCGTGACTGGCGCAGTTTGACAAAGGCAGCGGCGAGCTGCTCCGCGCTGTGCAGGGCCAGGAGTTCGGCGGCCAGCGCGCGGTCTTCCTCTTCCAGCTCAACGGTGAGAGCCGGATCGGCAAGCAGGCGCTCCTTGTCCTTGGCGCGGATATCATCGGCAGTCGGCGCGCCTTTCCAGGTCGCGGTGATGCCGGCGAAATGCAGGACGCGCTCGGCCTGGCGGCGGCGCGGGAACGGCACCATCAGGACGCAAGTGCCCTTGCGGCCGGCGCGGCCGGTTCGGCCGGAACGGTGCAGCAGCGCTGCCTTGCCGGTCGGAAGATCCGCGTGGATCACAAGATCCAGGTTGGGCAGATCGATGCCGCGGGCGGCAACGTCGGTTGCGACGCAGACGCGAGCCCGGCCATCCTTCATGGCGGCGAGCGCGCTCGAACGCTGTTCCTGGCTGAGTTCGCCGGACAGCGAAACAATGGAGAAGCCGCGATTGGCGAGACGCGAGGTCAGCCGGCTGACAGCTTCGCGCGTTGAGCAGAACACGATCGCCTTTTCTGAATCATGCAGACGCAGCACATTGATCAAGGCATTTTCGCGTTCGTTCGGGGCAACCGGATGGGCCACATAATCGATGTCGACATGCTGTTCGCGGGCATTGATGGTCGACAGGCGCACCGCGTCCTTCTGGAAGCGTTTGGCGAGTTCGGCGATCGGCCGGGGCACCGTTGCGGAGAACATCAGCGTGCGGCGATCAGCAGGGGCCGCGTCCAGGATGAACTCCAGATCTTCGCGGAAGCCCATGTCGAGCATTTCGTCGGCTTCGTCGAGAACGACAGCCTTGAGTTCGGAGAGGTCCAGCGCGCCGCGTTCGATGTGGTCGCGCAGGCGGCCCGGCGTGCCGACAACGATATGGGCGCCGCGTTCCAGCGCGCGCCGCTCGGTGCGCGGGTCCATGCCGCCGACACAGGACGTCGTGACGGCACCGGCATCGGCGTAAAGCCAGGTCAGCTCTTCCTTGACCTGCAGCGCCAGTTCACGGGTCGGTGCGATGGCGAGCGCAATGGGAGCGGTGGCCTGGCCGAGATGTTCATCTTCGCCAAGCAGGGTCGGCGCGAGTGCCAGGCCAAAGGCCACGGTCTTGCCGGAACCGGTCTGGGCGGAGACCAGGAGGTCTGCCTCGGGCGGGGCGTCTGTGAGGACGCTTTCCTGGACGGGGGTGAGGCTTTCATAGCCACGTTTCGCCAGCGCGGCCTGCAGGGCCGGGGCGACGGAAGTCAATTCAGTCATAGAGATCTTTCAACTGCTCCGGATCATCTGCATGCCAGTCAGCAGTCTACCGGATCGGGCAAATATCACACGTGCCCTTGAATGGCCGCGGCTTATACAGGTAAATCGCGCCGCCGTCCATCCCACGCAGCGAATGGCTGCCTTGACCGGAGCGACTAGCACCGTATCTAGCCGGGAAGAACTTGCTTCAAAACAGTTTTCCCGGTTGGATCCCGTCCATGCATGCCTTTTCCCAACTGCTTGACAGGTTGTCCCTTGAGCCGCGGCGCCTCGCCAAGGAAGCGTTGCTGGTGCGGTACTTCCGGGAAACGCCGGACCCGGACCGGGGCTATGCTCTGGCGGCGTTGACCGGGGGGCAGAGTTTCAAGCACGCCAAACCGGCGCTATTGCGGGCGCTAATCGCAGAGCGGGCAGATCCGCATCTGTTCGCCTTGTCCTATGACTTTGTCGGCGACCTGTCGGAAACCATTGCCCTGATGTGGCCGCGGCCGGAAGCCCCCGAGGAGGCAGAGATGCTTTCCGCGCCCGCGTTGACTGAAATTGTCGACCAGCTGGGAAGTGCCGGAAAGACAGAGGTCCCCGGGCTCCTGTCGGCCTGGCTGGATGGTCTCGACGAAACCGGTCGCTGGGCCCTTTTGAAACTTGTCACCGGTGGTCTTCGGGTCGGTGTCTCGGCACGGCTGGCAAAGTCCGCCGTGGCCAGGCTTGGTACCCTGGAAGTTGCCGATGTCGAGGAGGTCTGGCATGGGCTGAAGGCGCCTTACGAGGCGCTGTTCGCCTGGGTGGAGGGCCGCGCCGGTCCGCCCGAAACGCAGGATCCGGCACCCTTCCGGCCTGTGATGCTGGCCCATCCGCTGGATGAGGACAAGGACCTGCAGCAATTGCCGGCCGCGGATTTTGCGGTGGAGTGGAAATGGGACGGCATCAGGGTCCAGGCTGCCGCGGGCCGGACGGAGCAGGGCCAGGACGTCCGCCGTCTCTACAGCCGCACGGGCGAGGATATTTCGAAGGCCTTTCCGGATATTGTCGATCTCCTGACTTTCGATGCCTGCATCGACGGCGAGCTGCTGGTGGTGTCCGACGGCAAGGTGCGGCCCTTTTCCGATCTGCAGAAGCGCCTCAATCGCAAGACCGCCGGGCCGAAGCTGCTGCGCGACTATCCTGCGGCCATCCGGGTCTATGACCTTTTGACACATGAGGGCGAGGATCTGCGCGGCCTGCCCTTTCAGGAGCGCCGCAAGAAGTTGGAAGCGTTTGTCGCCGGACTTGCCGACAGCCGGATCGACCTGTCGCCAATGGTGGCCGCCAAAGATTGGGAATGGATCGCCGCCGCAAGGGCCAATCCGCAGAACCATCTGGACAAGGACGACGCAGAGGCCGTCGAGGGATTGATGCTGAAACGCTGGGACGCGCCTTATGTAAACGGACGGCCGAAAGGGCTCTGGTTCAAGTGGAAACGCGATCCCCATCTGATAGATGCTGTCCTGATGTATGCGCAGCGCGGTCACGGCAAACGCTCGTCCTTCTATTCCGACTACACGTTCGGCGTCTGGCGGGACGGGGCGGAAGGGCTGGAACTGGTTCCGGTTGGAAAGGCCTATTTCGGCTTCACCGACGAGGAACTTCGCAAGATCGACCGGTTTGTCCGCAACAACACCATCAACCGCTTTGGTCCCGTGCGCGAGGTCACGCATGACCAGGACGTCGGGCTGGTTCTGGAGGTTGCCTTCGAGGGGCTCAACCGCTCGGGTCGTCACAAGTCCGGTGTCGCCATGCGCTTCCCGCGTATTTCAAGGCTCAGATGGGACAAACCGGCGGTGGAAGCCGACCGTCTGGAAACCCTGGAAGCGCTGCTACCGGACCGCGAATAAGCCGTTCTGGACGGATGATCTGGCGAAAAATCCGGGATATGCCGTGCTTTGGTCACGGAATCGTGGCACGTCTTTCAGGAAACACACACAGTCGGCCCGGCCGGCACCGGAGAGGCACCATGACGATCCGTAACACCCTGTTCGCGCTGCTTGCCGGCGGACTGACCGCGGCAACGCTGGCAACGGCCACGGCCGCGCAAGACAAAATCGCTCCCGCGGACGTGGCGGGCGCCACGGACGGCCGGCCCGACCGGTACTCCCTGGTTGCGGTCGACGGAGACATCCTGAGGGTGGACCGGCAGAACGGCACGGTCTCCGTCTGCCGGCAGCGCAACGACGCCTGGCGCTGCAACCCGGTCCCGCTTGCCGAAGAGGCCTATCTCGCCGAGATCAATGAGTTGGCCGGCGAAGTCGACAGGCTGACGGCGCGCCTGGAAGAGATTGACAGCGGTGCCGGCGGAGATGAGCGGCAACTGCCGCCGGGCTCCGCCCTTGATCGTCCGCAAAAGGAAAAAGACGGCAAATCCCCGCTCACGAGCGAGGACGAGGAAGAGCTGGACAAGATGCTCACCTTCACCGAAAGCGCCATGCGGCGCTTCTTCGGCATGGTCCGCGACCTGCAGAAGGATTTCGACGGCGACGGCAACTGAGCCGGCTCAGGCAGAATGAACCAGTCCGACCGGGAAAAGTTCTAGTCGATCAGCATCTTGTTGATCGCCTGATGGGCTTCGGGCGGCAAGTCGACCGCCTTGCGTGTTGCAAGATCCATGGTTAGGGCGACGACGTCCAATGTGGCCACCAGCCGGCTGGTCCGGCTTTCGAAGAGGTGGTGGCGCATGGAAAAGGTCCTGGCGCCGACACTGGTGAAACCCGATATGACCAGCATCATGTCACCGGTCTTGAGTGGGGTCGCCCAGCTGAGCTTCATTTCAACGGCGACCCGGCCAAAGCCGTTTTCGGTCAGGTAGCCATGGGTCATCGGTGTCCGCTGCCAGACATGGGCGACACCGTCCGTGCAGCAGGACAGCGCGAAGCGGTCATCCGCCTTGCCGTCCACACCGATATCCCGCGGTAGAACCGTGCCCCGGAAGACGACCTGGGCGCCCTTGGCTTCAAGTCCCGCCAGCGTCACCTTCTGGTTTGCCGGACCGGCCGGAATGCCTTTGGGGGCGGCTTCCGCGATCATCGAGGTCTGATAGGTCTTGAAGCGTTGCCGCAGTGTCTTGGCCGAGTTGGCGCTGGGTTCATAGCCGTCCAGGGCTGTCGCTGCCAGCGTTCCGGTGGCGCTGTTGTGCATTTCGTGCACCACCGTGAGCATGTGGGGGCCGTCAAAGGCAATGCTCGACTGAACCGTGACCAGGTCGCCCGTTCTGAGTTCCGAATGATACCGGACGTGGCGGACCCGGCGAGCCCCCACCAGGGTTTCGTTCAGTCCCGACAACAGCCGGAATTGACGGTCGGCCTCTTCAAACCGGCTGAAGTAAAACTGAACGTTGAGATGGTCATTTTCATCGCATTCCCAGCGATTGACAAACGAAAACAGCGTCGCTTGGATGGTCATAATATGGTTTCGCGCACTCGTTGATCTTGATTATATGCCTTGATGGGGCAGGGCGTTTGTTGCTGTCTTTGTGTTGATTATCAACACGAAATGTAAACTATGGACAAGAAGTTTAGCTGACCATTCGGAAAAGGATGAAGGCTAATTTTTAGCCGTTTCAAGCCTGTCGCTTATCTTGGGTTGATATTTAGAGGTGATTGCAATGCTGGGGAGGGCCATTGGACGGCGGACGGCGTCATGACGGTCCGGCGGACCTCCGTAAATCTGCCATGTAGGTCAAAAGCATGGTTTGACTTGCGCGCAAACGGTGTTGCAAACATACTTCCAATTGGCCGCAACAAAGAGTCACCACCTTGGCTCCGATGGACCTGAACGTGCGGGGAGGCAAGAGCGCGCGTCACAAAGGGTCGAATTGAGAACTCAAGGCCGGTGTGGGAGGAAAAGCAACGTGTCGGCGACATCGTATCGATTCATAATCGCGGATGATCATCCCCTGTTTCGCGGCGCGCTGCGCCAAACCCTGGAAACACAATATCCGGATGCTGCGATCGAGGAAGCAGGCGCCCTTGAAGATGTGACCACCCGTCTGGAAAAAGACGGTGATGTGGATCTGATCCTCCTGGATTTGTCGATGCCGGGCATGCGCGGGTTCTCCGGGCTGATGTATTTGCGTGCGCAATATTCCGGGGTGCCGGTGGTGGTCGTTTCCGCCAATGAAGACCCGCAGGCCATCCGGCGTGCCGTGGAATTCGGTGCATCCGGCTTCATTCCGAAGTCGCATGGTATTGAGGTGATCCGCGAGGCCATTTCCGAAGTCATGTCTGGAAACATGTGGACACCGCCCGATGTGGACATGTCAGCGGATGACGGCAGCGGGGACCTGGTTCAGCGGCTCGCCACGCTGACGCCGCAGCAGGTGCGCGTTCTGATGATGCTGTCGGAAGGCCTTTTGAACAAGCAGATCGCTTATGAACTGTCCGTGTCGGAAGCCACGGTCAAGGCCCATGTCTCGGCGATCCTGCAAAAGCTCGGGGTCGAAAGCCGGACGCAAGCCGTCATTGCGGCCTCCAAGATCGAAGCCGGCCAATGGCAGGTCGGCGGCGAAGCGGCGGAGACGGCGGGCGCTCAATAGCCCGCAAGCCGGTCCGCAACACACCGCGCCATGGCCCGCCTTGAGGTGCTATCGGCAAATTTACGCGGTGACTTGAATTCTTGACCGTCGTTTTTACCGGAATTTCAGGGAATGGCTGTAGGGCTGGAACCTGCGAGGCTGTGCCGCGCACAGTCGAGACCCAATTGCGGAGACAAAATGCGGCTCAGCTCCAACTGGAACCTGGTCCTTCAGACGATCTGCATGGCCTTTCTGAAGCCGGGACAGTCGTTTCAGGCGGCGCAGCGCTACAGACCCGTCGAGCAGGCCGGCAAGAAGGAAAGCGATCCGACCCGGGCGTTTCTGCTGGCCTTCGGCCATCCGGTTGTCGACGACGTGCTGGCGCGCAGGGTCCGTGCCGCGCAAATTGCCAGCATCGCGCGCCTGACCCCATTCATTATCTTCGCCAATATCGTCAATACCATTGTCATCACGCTGACATTCAGGGACTTCCTGCCCGCCAGCTATCTGACGGCCTGGGTGATCTCAATTGCCGCGTTCCTGACATACACGACGCTGAAATGGCTCAAGGCGAACCGTTCGCCCATCGAAATCGCCTCCCGGGGAGCGCTGAACAAGGCGGTGCTGCATGCGACCGTGTTCAGCGGATTCTGGGCGGTGGTGCCGATTGTGGCTTTTGCTTCAGGGAATGCCGATGGCATCTGGATGGCCTCCTGCGTCACCACCGGCATGCTGTGCGGCGGCGGTTTCACGCTTGCCACGGTGCCGCAAGCGGCGTTCCGCTGGGTGGCGATGCTCTATGTGGCGTCTCTTGTGTCGCTCGTCATCGGCCAAAGCACCGATCTCTGGCCATTGTTCCTGCTCTTGACGAGCTACACGCTGGTGGTTGTCGGCAGTGTGGCCTCGGCGGGCTGGCTGTTCGCGTCGCATTTTCTGGCGGAAGCCGAATTGGAGCAGCGCGGTGAACTGATCGCATTGCTCCTGAACGAATTTGAGGAAAAGGCCAGCGACTGGATCTGGGAAACGGACAGTAAGGGGCACTTCCTACATGTTTCCGACAGGTTTCTTCATGCCAGCGGCAGGGCCCGCGCGGAACTCGAAGCCCTGCGCATGGTCGATCTGGCCTATTCACTCGATGAAAGCGACGCCCGCTCCGCTGTCGCCACGCTGGAAACCGCTCTTAAAGTGCAAAAATCCTTTCGAGATGTCGTGATCGGTGTCGATGTCAATGGCGAGGAACGCTGGTGGTCGCTCGCGGCGCGTCCGGTCTATGACGATCGTGGGTCTTTCACCGGGTATCGCGGTGTGGCGTCCGATATCACCGAGGCGCGGCGGGCCAGCGCTCTGGTGTCTCACCTGGCCGAGCATGATTCCCTGACCGGGATCGGCAATCGCAGCTGGTTCCTGAAACAGGCGGAAACGGCGATGGAGGGCCAGTCCCAGTTCGGCGACGATTTGCTGACCCTGTACCTGATCGATCTCGACAATTTCAAAGTCGTCAACGACACCAGCGGCCATCCGGCCGGTGACGATCTGCTGCGCCAGGTGGCGAGCCGGTTCACGGTGCTCAGCGAAGGCAAGACTTTGCTGGCCCGTTTCGGCGGTGACGAATTCGCGGCGCTTGGACGCTTTGACAGCGATGAGGCCGCCACGGCCTTTGCCGAGGAACTTGTGAATGTCACCCGCAAGCCGTTCCGGATCGGCCGGCGGGACTTTGCCATCGGGGCAACGGTTGGGTTCACACGCTTCCGCGACAGCCGGGACACGCTCGACGATCTTATGCGCAAGGCGGACATCGCACTCTACAAGGCCAAGGAAGGCGGCCGGGGCAGGGCGCTGGCTTTCGAGCATGAGATGGAACGCGAGGTGCGCGAACGGCGCGAACTGGAATCCGACCTGCGCGAAGCCTTCGAATATGAAAAGCTTAATGTGGATTTCCAACCGATCGTGGACGCGCGCTCCGGCCAGGTGGTCTCCAGCGAGGTTCTGGTGCGCTGGCTGCATCCGGTCCGAGGCGAAATTCCGCCTGATACCTTCATTCCGATTGCCGAACACGCCGGCCTGATTCTGCCGCTTGGCAATTGGGTTCTGAAGAAAGCTTGCGCAGCCGCCGCCCGGTGTCCGGAGCTGGAAAGCGTTGCCGTCAACCTGTCGCCGGTCCAGTTCATGGATCCGAATCTGGTCGAGCAGGTCTGCGCGGTTCTGGACGAAACAGGGTTCCCACCGGAGCGTCTGGTGTTTGAAATCACGGAATCGGTTTTCCTGCGCGATTTCGGCTCGGCCTCGACCAAGCTGGAACGACTGCGCGACCTGGGCATCAGCATCGCTCTGGACGATTTCGGCACCGGATACTCGTCGCTGTCCTATCTCAGGCAGTACAAGTTCGACAAGATCAAGATCGACAAGTCCTTCGTCGATGAAATTGGTGAGCGCAGCGATGGCCTGGCCATCATCTCGGCCGTCATTGCCCTGGCGCATAATCTGGGACTTGAGGTGACCGCGGAAGGGGTGGAGCGCCAGTTCCAGGTCGACGCGCTGCGGACGCTCGGCTGCGATACCATGCAGGGCTATTATTTCGGCAGGCCGGACGCCAATCCGATGAATATCACACAAATCCGCAAGGAAGACTGGGAAGACCGCTCGCCCAGCACGGCACCGAAAAATCCCTCGGATCTGCGCTCAGTCTCCTGATCAAGAGCTGTTCCCGGTTGGAATGGCTCATTCTGTTTAATGTCTGGCAAGACTATCTGCGCGGAGGACGTGATGCCCTTATAGCATTTCGAGAAAAGTCTGAGCCGACTTTAGCTGCCTCTCGGCTCTGCCTCGAACGCAAAGTCGGCAATGCTTGTTTCAAACAATTCTTGAAATGCTTTAGCAGGGCTATTCGGCGGCCTGTCCGGCCTGGCAACGTGCCAGATGGGCGCGCAGCGCCGCCGGCTTGAGCGGCTTGTTGAAGAAGGCGATGTCCTTCTCGCTGGCTTCGGTGCGCACTGCGCGGCTTCGGTCGGCCGTGATCAGGATCGCTGGGATCTGCTGACCGAATTTCCAGCGCAGCTTGACGATGGCTTCGATGCCGGTGCCGTTGTCGAGATGATAGTCGGCCAGGATGACATCCGGGCTGAGGCCCGCCTTGTTCAGCTCGATCGCAGCCTCGTTTTCGTCCGGCGCCGCGACCACCTTGCAATTCCAGTTGGTCAGAAGATGGCGCATGCCGCTCAGGATGTCCGGCTCGTTGTCGATGGCGACGACACAAAGCCCGTCCAGTTGGCCCACCGGAGCGGATATCTGATGAATCGGGGCGGCGTCGGGCACGGCGGTCGAGCGCGGCAGTTCAACCGAGAAACAGGAGCCATTTTTGGCGTCTGACCTCAGGTCCACGGGATGGTTCAAGACGTGGCTGATCCGTTCGACAATAGACAGACCCAGGCCCAGCCCCTTGGCCATACGCATGCCGTCATCCAGGCGATGAAACTCCTGGAAAATGGCCTTCTGCTTGTTTTTCGGAATACCCATGCCGGTATCATGGATTTCCACGATGACCCGATTGCCACGCCGTCGGCAGCCAACAAGAACGCGACCTTGCTGGGTGTATTTGAGCGCATTCGAGACCAGGTTTTGTAACAGGCGCCGCAGCAGGCGCCGGTCCGTGCGCACGGAGACCGAGGTCGACACGAAACGGAGTTCAAGACCCTTGTCCTCGGCCACCGGCTGAAAATCCAGGGCGAGGCCGTTCAGGAGCTCCTCAAGCCGGAACACGGTCGGTTCCGGCTTGAGCGCCCCGGTGTCGAGACGGGAGATGTCCAGCACCGCGCCCAGAATGTCCTCAACCGATTCCAGCGCCAGTTCGACATTGCGCACCAGGGCGCCTTCGTCTCCTGCCTGCAGCTTGTCGACAAGCACGGAAGCGTAGAGCCGGGCGGCGTTCAGCGGTTGCAGGATGTCGTGGCCGGCCGCCGCCAGGAACCGGGTCTTGCCGATATTGGCTTCTTCCGCTGCCCGGGTCGCCTCCACCAGCCGTTCGTTCACGTGGGTGAGCTCCTCGGTGCGTTCGCGCACGCGCCGTTCCAGGGTCTCGTTGGCTCTGGCGAGAGCCTCCTCTGCCATGACCCGTTCGGTAATGTCCGTATAGGTGGTCACGATGCCGCCATCGGGCATCGGACTGATCCGGACCTCGAACACCGTGCCGCTTGATTCCAGTTTTTCCTGAAAGGTTTCCTGGACGAGCACAAGCTTTTCGATCCGGTCCGCGACGATGGTCTCGACCGGCCCGCCGCCGTGTTCACCCCGTTCGGCGTTGTAGCGCAGGATGGCGTCCAGTGTGGTGCCGACCTGACCATATTCGGCCGGAAGACCGAGCATGTCGCGGAACTGCCGGTTCCAGCAGATCAGCCGGAGGTCGCGGTCGAACACGCCGATCCCCTGGCGGACCTGGTCGAGCGCGGTCTGCAGGAGGTCCCGGTTGTACTGGATCGCCATGGAGGCATCGTCGAGCAGCTTGACCGCGCCTTTGGTGGACGGGTCGTGCCGTTTGAGCATCAACGTCAGCACCAGCCGCGAGGAGGCAGCGCCGATGGCGCTCGCCAGGAGCTGTTCGGAAAAGCGCAGCAGATTGGCGTCGGCCGACGTTTTCGGGTCGAGCTCCTTGCCGCGCTCGCTGGCGAACCGCTGGAAGGAGCGCTCCGTGCGCACTTCGCCGAGATACCGCGCCACGGTAGCCTGAAGGTCGCCGGCGGTGACGGAGGTGCGCCAGTAGCGCAGATTGGGCGAGGGCGTCAGCTCCGCCGGGACGAAGACATTGGCCTGAAGGGTCTCCGCGGGGAGCGGTTTGCGCAGGAAGGACGCGCCGACAAACAGGCAGATATTGACGCCGAGGCTCCACAGCGTGCCGTGAATGAAAGGATCGATCGTCAGGCCGAGCAGCCCTTGCGGGTTGAGCATTCCGATCCCGAACGGACCGGTTTCCAGGAAGCCGTCCGAGATCAGGCCGGATTTTGCGAAGGTCGGCAGCAGCAGCGTGTAGGCCCATAGCAGAAAGCCGCCGCTGAGCCCGGCAAGCGCGCCAAGAGAGGTCGCCCGGCGCCAGAACAGGGCGCCGATAAAGGCGGGGGCGAATTGCGCGATCGCGGCGAAGGACAGCAGACCGATGGACACCAGCGCGGCGGTGTTGCCGGCGGCCTTGTAATAGGCATAGGCAAGAAGCAGGATGCCGAAGATCGCCAGTCGCCGAATGGTGAGCAGGCTGTTGCTCATGTCCTGGCCGGTGGCGTTGATGATCTCGTCCTCGCTGTGGCGCCGCAGCATCAGCGGCACGACGATGTCGTTCGAGATCATGATGGAAAGGGCCACCGTGGCGACAATGACCATGGCGGTCGCCGCCGACAACCCGCCGATAAAGGCAAACAGGGCCAGCCAGCCCTGGCCGGCGTCGATCGGCAGGGCCAGCACGAACGTGTCCGGGTTGACGTCCTGTCCAAAGCGCAACAGGCCGGCGGCTGCAATCGGGATCACGAACAGGTTGATCAGCACCAGGTAGACGGGGAACATCCAGGTCGCCCGGCGCAGCTCCGCGTCGGAATTGTTCTCCGTGACCGTCACATGGAACTGGCGCGGCAGCAGCAGGACGGCGAAGGCGGACAGCATCGACATGACCAGCCAGTTGTCGATGTTCAGCGGCCGTTCGAAGACGGCCGAGACTTCAGGCGCTTCCGTGATCGCTCGCACAAGATCGAACGGCCCGTCGAACAGCGAGTAGGTGACCCAGACGCCGACCGCCAGGAAGGCCAGCAGCTTGACGACGGCCTCTGTGGCGATCGCCAGCATCAGGCCTTCCTGATGCTCCGTCGCGTCGATATGCCGTGTGCCGAAAGCCCAGCTGAAGATCGCCATGCCGAGGGCGATCAGGAGCGTAATGTCGTCAAAGACCGGCGTGAAAATATCACTCGGAGAGATCAGCGGGCCGGCCATCGTTGTGATCGACAGCGACACGGCTTTCAGCTGCAAGGCGATATAGGGAACGACCCCGATCACGGCGATCAGGGTTGCCAGGGCGGCAACGGACTGGCTCTTGCCGTAGCGCGCGCCGATGAAATCCGCGATCGAGGTGATGCTTTCGGTCTTCGAGATCTGAATGATCCGCTGCAACAACGGGTAGCCCAGGGCAAAGACCAGCAGTGGCCCGATATAGATGGTCAGGAATTCCACACCGGTGCGGCTGGCATTGCCGACGGAGCCAAAAAACGTCCAGGAGGTGCAATAGACCGAAAGCGACAGCGCGTAGATGAACGGGCGTCCGCCGGAACGCGGCGGCTTGCGGCGTGTCATGCGGTCGCCATAGCTCGCGATGGCGAACAGGCACAGGATGTAGGCCGTCGCGGCCAATATCACGAGCCATCCATGCAGCATGGTCTGTTCTACCGTCCTCCCGACCGGTTGCCGGTCCGCCGCGCCTCTTGCCGGGCTGCCTCGAACCGTTGCACGAAAATTTCATGCGTGGCCAGTCTTGATCGGATCACAGCTAAGTTGTTCTGTCTATTCGCCTTGCGAACGAGACAGAGTGCCTGCGACGGTCGGCGTAACGCTAATCGATCACGGACTGTGAAGTCTTGTTCACATCCTTTCATGAAACAACACCGGACAAAGCCGCTAAGGTGCGCCGAAAATGAAATGAGGATCTGCCCCACGTGTCCAGCCTGATCGATCGCTTGAGCCCGGCCGCGCGCAAAGCGCCAGAAAGCGGCATTGTCGAAGTCTTTAATGCCGGCTGGGGGCGTGACGACCTGATTCCGCTCTGGGCGGGCGAAGGTGATCTGCCGACCCCGGATTTCATCAGCGCCGCCGCCAAGGCATCGCTGGACCGGGGGGAAACCTTCTACACCTGGCAGCGAGGCATTCCTCCGCTGCGCGAAGCGCTCGCCGAGTATCATTCCGGTCTCTACCAGCGCCCTTTCTCGTCGGACCGGTTCTATGTGACAGGCTCTGGAATGCAGGCCATTCAGCTGGCCGTTCAGGCTGTATCGGGCAGCGGCAGCGAAGTGGTGGTGCCGACGCCTGCCTGGCCGAACGTCACTGCCGCGATCGAAATCCACGGCGCCCGCGCCGTCACCGTGCCGATGCACGAGGACGAGACCGGCTGGCAGCTGCGGATCGAGGACATAGAGGCGGCAATCACACCGCAGACCACGGCGTTGTTTCTGAATTCGCCATGCAATCCGACCGGTTGGGTGGCCGATGAAAACCTGTTGAAGGCCTTCCTTGACCTCGCCCGCCGCTATGAGCTCTGGATCATAGCCGACGAGATCTACGCGTTGTTTCATTATGGAGTGGGTGACCGCGCGCCGTCCTTCTACGACATCGCCGCGGACGACGATCCGGTTATCTTCGTCAATTCCATGTCCAAGAACTGGGCGATGACCGGTTGGCGCGTCGGCTGGATTTCGGCGCCGCCTGCCCTTGGTCAGGTGTTCGAGAACCTTATTCAGTATTCGACCTCCGGCGTGCCGTCCTTCATCCAATGGGGAGCTGTTGCGGCCCTGACCGAAGGGGGAGAATTCCTGGAAAGCCAGGTGGCCAGGGCACGTACGGGCCGTGAGTGTGTCCTCAACGGACTCAAGGGCTTGAACCGGGTCAACGTGCCGCCGCCGCAGGGGGCCTTCTATCTGTTCTTCTCCATCGAAGGGGTAACCGATACGCGCCAGTTTGCACTTGATCTTGTGCGCCAGACAGGTGTAGGCCTCGCGCCCGGCACAGCCTTTGGCGCGGGCGGTGAGCATTGTCTGCGGTTGTGCTATGCGCGCAGCCCGGACCATCTGGAAGAAGCGGTGCGGCGAATTAGCGCTTGGTTACCAGCGATTTAGACCGTCGTAGGGTTGCTGGTATACGGGAAACCCCTTAAACCTTGAATGGATGCGATTTCCATTTGGGTGCCAGGATGGTCTGCGACGGCGTGATAGATCAGGATGAAGAAAATGCTGGCGTGTCGGAAGCACGCCTTGCCAGCGTTTTCGACACGGCTGCCGACGGCATGGTGGTCATCAACGACCGTGGCCAGGTGCTTGCCTTCAACAAGGCTTGCGAACGCCTATTCGGCTATGAAGCCTCCGATCTTCTGGGACGCAATGTCAGCCGGCTCATGCCCGAATATCACGCCAAAGCCCATGATCACTATGTCCAGAACTATCTGGACACCGGCGAGAAAAAGATCATCGGCATCGGCCGGGAAGTCATGGCTCGGCACAAGGACGGCAACGTGTTTCCTATCGAACTGTCGGTGGGAGAGGCGTCGACACCTTGTGGGCGCCAATTTATTGGTATCCTGCGGGATCTGCGCTCGCGCAAACAGATGGAAGACCGTCTTGCCAAGACCCAGGCCCAGCTCCTGCACATGACCCGGATCAGTGCTCTGGACGAGATGGGCGCGGCCATTGCCCATGAACTCAATCAGCCCCTGACGGCGGTGCTGCTTTATCTTCAGTCGGTGTCGCGCAAGGCAAAGGCTGAGGCCCTGCTGGATCCATTGATCCTCGAGGTGATCGACAAGGCCGTGCGAGAGGCGGAGCGGGCAGGCGAAATCATCCAGCGCATGCGCCAGCTGGTGGAGAAAAAGGCTCCGGCGCGGCAGGTTATCGATGTTGACGACCTTGTCAGAACCTGCCTGGAAATGGCGGAACTGGGGGCTGGCGATGCCAGGACGTTCATGCAGTCCGAGATTGAACCGGACCTGCCGCCCCTGAAGGCGGACCCGGTGCAGATCCGGCAGATCCTGATCAACCTGTTGCGCAATGCCCGCGAGGCGGTTGCCGACAGAGCGGATCGCAAGGTGGTGCTGTCTGTCTGCCGCAACGGTGACAGGCTCGAATTGCGTGTGACGGACAATGGACCTGGGGTGCCAAAGGAGCTGGTCGACCGCCTGTTTCGCGCCTTTACCGGTGCAAAACACAGGGGCGTTGGCTTGGGGTTGGCAATTTCGCGCTCCATTGCGCAAAATCACGGAGGAGACCTGCGTCTGGAGACGGCTTCGGACGGGCAGGGAGCCTCTTTTGTATTGACCTTGCCGCTGGATCCGCCCGACGACGAAGAGGACGGATCGCAGATGAGCAGTATGATTGCAGACAATTGGGGGAAACGGCAAAAATGAAAGCTGACGCGGAGGCCATTTATATCGTTGACGACGATCCTGCCGTGCGCGACGCGCTGTCGGTCCTGTTCAACATGGAGGGCTATGTTGTGGAGACCTTTTCCGACGGTGACGCTTTCGTAAACTCAGCGCAAAAGTCCGTTCCCGCCTGCGTCATGCTGGATGTGCACATGCCGGGGCGCTCCGGGATCGAGATCCTGAAAGCACTCAACGCGGAAAACTATCCGGCGCCGATCTTCATCATTTCAGGGCAGGGCGATATTCCGATGGCCGTCGAAGCCATCCGCAACGGTGCCTTCGATTTTGTCGAAAAACCGTTCTCCGCGGAAACGGTTCTCGAACGGGTCCGGGAAAGCATCGCGCTGTCCAGGCGGCAAAACGAGGCCACGGCCGCGACTTTCCAGGGAGCGGACCTTCTGACGCGCCGTGAACTGGAAGTCCTGAAGGAAATAACGGACGGCGCCTCCAACAAGGAAGCCGGGCGCACGCTCGGCATCAGTCCCAGGACCGTGGAGGTGCACCGGGCCCGGATCATGGAAAAACTCGGTGCCCGCAATGCGGCGGATCTGGTCCGTATTGTATTGGGACATCCGGCGGGCGGTTAAGACTGCCCATTTTTTCGATCAGTCGGTGCCGCCTGGATACGTAGTTATTCGAAAACGTATTTATGCGTACATATACCAAGTGGAATTCGGCATATATTTGATCGAGGTCTGGCAATACCGCCCGGCTTTGAGGATTGACGTTCGTGTTCGTTCATATTGTCGAAGATGATGCGGCCGTAGCCGATGCGCTGGCGATTGCGCTGGAGGATCTCGACCACCGTCCGGTGACGTATCGGGACGGTGAAACTTTCCTGGCTGCCGCTAACCCCTCGGCCGAGGACTGGGTCATTGTTGATCTTGGCCTGCCGGGCAAATGCGGCACCGAAGTCGTAATAGAGCTGATGAATCGCGCGAATCCGCCGGGAATCGTTGCCATCTCCGGCAAGTCGCGCACCAGTCTGCTGCGGCAATTGCGGGATCTGCCCGACCTCAGAGTGTTGCGCAAACCGCTGTCGATCGAAATGCTGACCGCGGCGATGGCCTGACTGAGGGCGGGTCGCGAACTGCGTCCATACAACTCATCAGTAGTTCCTCTTACGCAGTCGACCGAATTTCCCCCTTCAAGTGAGGAGACTAGAGTTCACCTAGAAAGCTGCGGAGCGTCGGACGGGGCGCTCACTGCTACTGACATTCTTCCCAACGCGTGGACGATTGAGCGTTCGGGGGAATTCTGCGGCTTTGCCGCAATCTAGTGCCGTGCATTTGCACGAAGGAGGGACTATGGCTTATTTCGACGCGGGCACCCCGGGCCAGGGCGCAGGTGCAAGACTTCAAGGTGTACCGCTTTGCACTTCCGGCAAGACTTCATTTTCTGATTTCGGTGGCAAGGCCGCCCGGTTTGAGACCCATGCCGTCATCTACTACGAGGGCGACCCGGCCAAGCGGCTCTACGAGCTCGTCAAGGGATCGGTGATGCTCTACAAGCTGCTGCCCGACGGCCGCCGTCAGGTGGTCGAGGTTCTGCGGCCGGGGGATATTTTCGGTCTCGCAGGCGGCGAAGAAAACGATTGCACAGCCGAAACGCTGACCGATGCGGAAGTGCAGGAAATCGAGCTGCGCCATGTCGAGAAATCCGATGAATTGCAGCGTACGCTGACCAAATGCCTCACCAACCAGATGCGTGTTCTGCACGAGCATGCCGTGCTGCTCGGCCGCAAATCCGCTGTTGAGCGGGTGGCAAGCTTCCTGATGCACCTGGTGCCCGAACGCGGTGGTGTTGGCTGTGTCGGTCCGAGCGATGACAGCGACGACGGCTTTGATCTGCAGCTGCACATGACCCGACAGGAAATCGCCGACTATCTCGGCCTCACCATCGAGACCGTCAGCCGGGTGGTTTCCGATCTGAAACGCCGCGGCGTGATCCGGGTCGACAAGGCAGACAAGATCCATCTCAACAAGGTCTGCAGCCTGTGCCAGATGACCGGCATGCACTGACCCGCCGAGAGAGTTTCCAGATTAATCGCAGGGTCGCGTTTTCGCGACCCTTTTTCGCGTCCCTTGCCGGTCACACCGCCGCCGAGTGGCGCGCCTTGCCCTGTGCCAGATAAGCGTCGAAGGCAGCCGCGGCGAGGCGCACATAGGGACGTCCGGCCTCCGTTACCAGGACCCTGGCATTGTCGTTGCTGCCGGTCTCCAGTCGCACCAGACCGTCCTGGGCCAGATCGCCAAGCACGGCGAGTGCATCCTGCAGGTGATCGGGTGTCAGGCCATAGGATTTGCACACCGGGGTCAGGTCGCATTCGTAACTGGTCATGATCTCCTCGATGATCCGGCCACGCAGGCGGTCATCGGTGGAAAGGGCAAGACCCTTGGACACGGGCAATTGCCCGGCTTCGACCGCGCGGCGCCAATTGCCAACATCCGGCATGTTCTGGACAAATCCGGAAGAGAGCTTGCCGATGGAGGAGACGCCGAAGCCGATCAGCTGGTCGCCCTGGTCGGTGGTGTAGCCTTGGAAATTCCGCTTGAGCGACCCATCCCGGAGTGCGACCGCCATGCTGTCGTCGGGCCGGGCAAAATGATCCAGGCCGATGGCGACATAACCTGCCTTGAGCAGCTCTGCGCGCGCCAGATCGGCCAGTTCGAGCCGCTCGGCGGCCGACGGCAGGGTGCTCTCGTCGATCAGCCGCTGGTGTTTGCGCATCCAGGGCACATGAGCATAGCCGAACAGGGCGATCCGGCCCGGCGACAGCGACAGGGTCTTTTCGACGCTGTCCAGAATGGTCGCAGGTGTCTGGCCCGGCAGGCCGTACATCAGATCGAAATTGAGCGCGGTGAGGCCCGCTCCCCGCAGATGGGCGGCGGCGCGCGCCACCGTCTCATAGGGTTGCACCCGGCCGATGGCCTTTTGCACGTCCGGATCGAAATCCTGCACGCCGAGGCTGGCCCGGTTGACGCCAATCATTGCCAGCGTCTCGGCAAGTTCCGCGCTGACAAGGCGCGGATCGAGTTCGATCGCGTGTTCCAGATCCTCTGCCAGGTCAAAATGCACCCGCATCAGGCCGGCGAGGTCGATCAGGCTCTGCCGCGGCAGCAGGCTCGGTGTGCCTCCGCCCCAGTGGATATGGCGGACTGGCCCAGCGTCTGTCAGGTGCCCGGCAACCAGGCTGATTTCGGCGCCGAGTGTCGCTGCATAGGCTTTCAGTGGCGCATCCTGGCGCGTTGCCTTGGTGTGGCAGCCGCAATAATGGCAAAGCTCCCGGCAATAGGGCACATGCAGATAGAGCGACAGCGTGTCATCCGGCGTAACGGCGCTCAGCCAGTTGGCATAGGTCGCCGCCGTGACGCCGTCATGAAAATGCGGCGCGGTCGGGTAGCTGGTGTAGCGCGGTACATTGCGCATGGCGTGGGAGAGCGGATCTTTCATCATGGCGTCATCTAAGCCATGGCCGTTTCACGCCGCCTTGATATTGCTCAAGGCCGGTCGCAAGTGCCGAAAAGAAGGAAAGGACCGTCAACCGTGAACCAGTGCCCACCTGCAGGTGACCGTCAGCTTTCCAGTGAAGCCGCCGTGGCGCGCTACCGACTGCACGGCTCGCCCGACAGCGCCAATCTTGTGGTGCGCATGGTTCTGGAGGAACTCGGCGTGGCCTATGATTATGTTCCCGTGGACCGGCTGACCTCGCAACAGAAATCGGAAGCCTATCGCCGGCTCAACCCGCAGGGACTGATCCCGGTTCTGGAAGTGCCCGGGCAGGATGCGCCACTATTCGAGACCGGAGCGATTCTTCTTTATCTCGCCGACCGGCATGGGGCGTTGGCGCCGGAGAAGACCTCGTCTGCTCGTGGCCGTTATCTGAAATGGCTGTTTTTCCTGTCGAACACGTTGCATTCGGATCTGCGCATTTCCTTCAAGGTCGGGCGTTATCTGCCCGATGAAACAAGGCACCAGTTGTTCGCCGACACGCTGCTCGAACGAATCTCCGCCGGGTTCCTGCATCTGGAGGCGGAGCTTGAAACCACAGGCGGTCCCTGGTTGCTGGGACCGGACTTCACCGTCGCTGACATTTATCTCGCCGCCTGCGCGCGCTGGACCCAGATTTACGGCAACAAGGGCAAGTGGGATCTTTCCGGGACACCGCGTCTGCGCGCCCTGTGCGCATCGCTTGAAACGCGGCCCGCCATCCGCCGCGCCTGTGACCAGGAGCTGATCGAAGGCTTGCCCTTCACACAGCCGAAACCGGTCAGCCTCCCGGGCGTCACGGGCTAGCATTGATTAAATTGATCATGTTGATCCATGCAATCAATCATGAGAAGTCGTAAAGACGGCGATATAGCACCGGATGTCTGTAGATGATATCCGGTTGCTCATGACACTTTCTTCCTTTCAGGCTGATGCTGCCCGCCTGGGCCTGACGCTTGTCATTGCCGCCTTTGGCGGGGCGGTCTTTCACTGGTTGGGCCTGCCGGCCGCCTGGCTCTCCGGAGCGATGGTGTTCGTCGCCGTTGCGACACTGGCAGGCGCGCCAACCCTGTTGCCGAACCGGCTGCGCGATGCGCTCTTCGTTGCGATCGGCATCTCCATGGGGGCGGGCGTGCGACCGGATGTGGTCGAACGGGTCGGCGAATGGCCGTTCTCCATGGCGCTGTTGGTGGTGGTCGTCGTCTGCGTCACCCTTGTCGGTTACATGGTGCTGCATTTCGGCGCCAAGTGGTCGCGGGAAACGGCCTATTTCGGCGCGATCCCGGGCGCGCTGTCCTATGTGATCGCGCTCGCGACCGACCGTGGTGCCGACTTGCCCCGCATAGCTTCCAGCCAATCGCTGCGCCTGTTCGTTCTGGTGGCCATTCTGCCCTTCGCGGTCGTGTCCTCCAGTGGCGGGATCCATGGGGATGGAGGCGCGCCGCTCGTCTCCAGCTTGCGGGAAATCCTGATCGGCGTGCCCCTGTGCCTCGTGGCAAGTTGGCTTGCGGTCAAGCTCCGCGTTCCGGGCGGCTGGATGACCGGGGCATTTTTCATGAGTGCCGGGCTGAATGCCTCCGGACTGCTGACACTGGTGCTGCCGCAATATGTGGTGGTGCCGTGTTTCGTGATGATGGGAGCTATGATCGGTTGCCGGTTCGCCAACATGACACTGCGCCAGTTCCTGAGCGTGCTCGGTGCATCGCTAGCCGCCTTCTCCGCCGCGTTCCTGACATCGATCGCCGGCGCGCTGCTGGTCTCGAACCTGGTCGACATCCCGTTCGGCCAGGCGCTGCTCGCTTATGCGCCAGGCGGATTGGAGGTAATGACGCTGCTTGCCTTCATGCTGGATCTCGACCCAGCCTTCGTCGCCGCCCACCAGATCGCCCGCTTCACGGGCATGGTCCTGCTCCTACCCTTCGTCACGGGGCTGGTGCTTGGGCGGCGGCAAACCGAAGAGCAATAAGCCCCATCAACCGTGGATGAAATGCAAACTGTCGAACTGTTGCCGCCAGTCGGCAACACGCCCCGCCATGGCAGCCGGGTCGTTCGAGCGCAAGGCTTCGGCAATCAGATTGCCGAGTTCCGGCATGTGCTCGACGTCCATGCCCCAGCGCACCAGCTCCGGCGTGCCGATCCTCAGACCGTTCATGTCGCCTTCGACCGGGGCAATCGGCAGGCCGATGCCGCAGGCAAGGAACCCGGCCTTGCGCAGTTTTTTGGACGCCGTCTGGCCCCCGCCGAAGGCGGCCGCCTCCAGGGCAAACTGGTGTGAGGCGGTGACGCCCTTTGACGTGGCAAAGACAGGCAGGCCGTCCGTGGCAAGCGCGTCCGCGAGGGCCCCGGAGGTAGCCGCCATTTTCTCGGCATAAGCCTTGCCGAAATCGCGCCAATCCAGCAGCGTGATCGCCAGGGCCGCGGACTTGGCGACATCGAAATTGGCCGTCAGGCCCGGAAAGGCAATTGCGTCGAGTTTCCGGGCAAGGCCCCGGTCGTTGCTGACCATCAGCCCGCCGGCCGGGCCGCCGAGGCTTTTGTAGGTGCTCATGGTCATCAGATGCGCGCCCTCGGCCAGCGGGTCGGCAAAGACGCCGCCGGCGATCATGCCGCACTGATGGGCGGCGTCGAACAGCACGTGCGCGCCGACCTCGTCGGCAATGGCGCGGATCTCCCGGACCGGATGGGGGAAAAGGTTGAGGCTCATGCCGATGGTGATCAGCTTCGGCCGGACCTTCAGCGCTAGCGAGCGCAGCCCGTCCAGATCGATCGTGTACCCGTCCGCGTCCACCGGGGCCTCGTGAATGTCGAGCCCATAAAGACCGGCGCAGCCCGGGGCGTGGTGGGTGACATGACCGCCGACCGACGCTGGCGGGGCGATGATCGCATCGCCCGGTTTGGTGGTTGCCATGAAGGCATAGAGATTGGCGAGGGCGCCGGAAGCAACCCGGATCTCCGCGTGGGACGCCTTGAAGATTTCGCAAGCAAGGTTCACCGCGATCACCTCGATTTCCTCGATGGCTTCGAGGCCCATCTCGTATTTGTCACCCGGATAGCCAAGGGACGGGCGCGACCCGAGGCCGCTGGCGAGCAGGGACTCGGCGCGCGGGTTCATGACATTGGTAGCGGGGTTGAGATTGAAACAGTCGCGCTCGTGGATCGTCTTGTTCGCCCCGGCAACCGCTTCGATGCGCGCCGCGAGATCCCTGGACGACAGGCTGGCGGTCGCTTCCGTGATGCCATCGATACGGGCGATGGCGGCTTCCGGCAGCCAAGGGCAAAGGTCCACAACACTCATGCTTCAGCTCCTTGCTGTGCGATTTCCATGTCTTACAGTTTCATCACCCTCTTGATTGCGCGCAAACCAGATTTTAGAATTTCAAGGGCTAGAAAAATTAGGTCTTGTTGATGCCGGTTGCACCGCCTTTTCCGAGACTGCCTTCGCTGAACGCGCTTAGAGCGTTTGAAGCCGCCGCGCGGCTGGGCGGATTCGCGCTGGCTGGCGAAGAACTCCAGGTCTCGCCGGGCGCTGTCGCTGCCCAGATCAAGGCGCTCGAACAGGAGATTGGCGGCGCCCTGTTTGTTCGGCATGCTCGTGGCGTCGATCTGACACCGCTGGGACGGCGGGCCCTGCCGGGGTTTGTCGCCGCCTTCGACAGTCTTGGGCTGGCCGTTACGGAGCTTAGGCGGGAAGCCGTACCGGGGAAGGTTCACATTGCGGCACTGCCGGCACTCGCCGAACTCTGGCTGGCGCCGAGATTGCCGGCCATTCGGGAGACGCTCCCGGAGGTCGATATCTCGATCACCGCCATGGAGACGCCACCCAACCTGAAACGGGTTCCGTTCGATCTGTGCCTGTTTTATGCGCCGGACGGCAGTTCGGCGGTTGCACAGGATGACCTGCTTCCGGTCTGCACCAGGGCGGTCGCGACAACGTTGCAGCGGCCGGAAGATCTCCTGGAGGCTGTCTGCCTGACAGACAGCGCCTGGGCACGGGATTGGCAGATCTGGGCGGACGAAGCCTTGCCGGGTCGGGAATTCACGCCAAAAGGGCCTGTCTTCTCGCTCTATTCGCTGGCGGTGCAGGAGGCTTTGAGCGGCGCCGGTGTTCTGATGGCCCACAGATCGTTGGTCGCGGGTCATCTGGCTTCCGGAGCGCTGGTTGCGCCTTTTCCCGTTTCTGTGCCGCTCAAGGACAGAATTTCCCTCTGGAGCCTGCCCGGTGGACGTGGCAACGCGGTGGTCGATACGCTTGCTTCGGAATTGCGCAGGCTTTCAGTTTCAGACGGCTAGCCTCGTGGCGTCTTGATGCGTTTGGCCTTGTTGCCGCGCCACAGGATGAACAGGCCGGAGCCGACAATGACGCCGCAGCCGATCAGCATCTGAAGGTCGACGGTTTCGCCGAACCAGACGACCCCGAGCAGAACGCCGAAAAGCAGCCGCGAATAACGGAATGGGGTGACGCTGGCGACCTCGCCCGTGCGCATGGCCTTCATCAGCGCGCTATAGGCAAAGACCCCACAGCCGACAGCGGCGGCCAGGGCAAGCAAGGAAGGCGATGAAGGCATGACCAGGGGCGACCTGTCCCAGGCACCGAACAGGGCTCCGGCGATGATGATGGTCAGGAAACCGTAGAACCCCAGCAGATTGGTGCTCAGCGAGGCCGGTGCGGCCCGGCTGGCCAGATCGCGTCCGGAAAAGCCCAGCATGCCTATGACGGCAAGCAGGGACAGGAGCGAAAAACTGTCGCCCGCCGGTCGTAGCACGATGAGCACGCCGATGAGGCCGATCACAATGGCGGTCCAGCGGCGCCAGCCGACCGTCTCGCCGAAGAACAGCGCGGCGCCCAGAACCACGAAAATCGGGGCGGCCTGCAGGATCGCAGTTGTCGACGACAACGGCGTCAATGCCAAAGCCAGCACGTAGAACAGGCGGCCGGCGAGTTCGAAACAAAATCGGATCTGCATGACTCGCGACAGCGCATCGCGATTGAACACGGATTCGCGGTTCAGCGTGGCAAGGCCCCAGAAAAGCAGTGCGCCACCCGCGCCGAACAGCAGCAGCACTTCGCTGACCGGTAGGTGCAGGGCGGCCCGTTTCACGAACGCGTCTTCCAGCGCGAAGGCGGCCATGGCCGCGATCATCCAGACACTGCCGGCGGCGTTGGGGGAAAGAAACGCGGATTTGAGGGACGTCGAAGTCAAGGATGAAAACCTTTGTCGGAAAAGGGGCCGGAACCGGACCAATTGTCCGTGGGAGGGCGCTTCGGAGAGGAGATGAGTGAGGCGGGATCGCGCCGCAAAAGTCAACTGTGTCCGGCTGCCGGTAGGCGAAAGGACAATGACGCTGCGGCCGCCGGTTCAGTGCCGGAGATTTCTTCGCTTGCGACAATCTGCCGGTCTTGCGCGACAGAATGCATGTCCATTTCAACCCGCTTCGCCGGTAGCTTCTTGATATGAATCAACGCGGCTTTTCGAGAGTCGTGTGCATGGTCGTGCCATCGTTGGCACCTTGTAACGATTTTAAGGACTGGGGCGCTAAAATGGCACAAAACAAGGCCAAAATGGTCTCGCTCGAGGAAGGTGGGTTCGCCATCTTCCTCGTGCTGCTTGCATTTGCCTGCATCATCGTAGCAGGCAAGACCTTTGACCAGGTCATGGCATTTCACGCTGGCATCGGCGCATTGTTCGCCGCCGTCAGTGTCTTTCTGATCTTCAAAAAATACTTCGACGACGGCGGGGAAGTGATCCCGGCCGAGATCGACGGCAAACCCAACTACAATATGGGGCCGGTCAAGTTCGGCACAATCGCGGCAATGTTCTGGGGCATCGCCGGCTTTACGGTTGGTCTGGTGATCGCGTTGCAGCTGGCCTGGCCGGCGCTCAACTTCGATCTGCCCTGGACCAACTTCGGCCGTCTGCGGCCGCTGCACACGTCCGCGGTGATCTTCGCCTTCGGCGGCAACGTGCTGCTGGCGACCTCCATGTATGTTGTCCAGCGGACCTGCCGCGCACGCATGCCCGGCAAGATCCTGCCCTGGTTCGTGATTCTCGGTTACAACGTCTTCATCGTGATCGCCGGCACGGGTTACCTGCTCGGCGCGACGCAGGGCAAGGAATATGCCGAGCCGGAATGGTATGCCGACCTGTGGCTGACCATCGTCTGGGTGATGTATCTGCTCCTGTTCCTCGGCACACTCTGGAAGCGCAAGGAACCGCATATCTATGTGGCCAACTGGTTCTACCTGGCGTTCATCGTCACGATCGCCTTGCTTCACGTCACCAACAACCTGACGATTCCGGTCTCGATCTATTCGACGAAGTCCTACATCGTCTGGGCGGGTGTGCAGGATGCGATGGTGCAATGGTGGTATGGTCACAACGCTGTGGGCTTCTTCCTGACCGCAGGCTTCCTGGCCATCATGTACTACTTCATTCCGAAGCAGGCTGATCGTCCGGTCTACTCCTACCGCCTGTCGATCGTGCACTTCTGGGCTCTGATCTTCATCTACATCTGGGCCGGTCCGCACCACCTGCACTATACGGCCCTGCCGCAATGGGCCTCGACCCTCGGCGCGACCTTCTCGATCATCCTGTGGATGCCCTCCTGGGGTGGCATGATCAACGGCCTGATGACCCTGTCGGGGGCGTGGGACAAGCTGCGGACCGATCCGGTTCTGCGCATGATGGTGGTTTCGGTCGCCTTTTATGGCATGTCCACCTTCGAAGGCCCTCTGATGAGCCTGCGCTCGGTCAACTCCCTGTCGCACTACACCGACTGGACCATTGGCCACGTGCATTCCGGCGCACTCGGCTGGGTTGGCTACATCTCCTTCGGCGCGATCTACTGCCTGGTTCCATGGCTGTGGAACAAGAGGAACCTCTATTCGCTGAAGCTGGTGAACTGGCACTTCTGGCTGTCCACACTCGGCATCGTCCTCTACATCACCGCAATGTGGGTGTCCGGGATCATGCAGGGCCTGATGTGGCGCGCCTATGACAGCCTCGGCTTCCTGGAATACTCCTTCGTGGAGACCGTGGAAGCGATGCATCCCTTCTACATCATCCGTGCTCTCGGCGGTGCGCTCTTCGTGGTCGGCGCCCTGATCATGGCCTACAATCTCTGGATGACCGTCCGTCACGGCGAGGCTGAAGAAGCCGATGCCACGCCGGCTGGCTCCCTGGCTCCGGCCGAATAAGGGAGGCTTTGAAAATGTCTGCATGGAAAAAACACGAAGTCTTTGAAAAGAACTCCTTCGTCCTGCTGGTCGGCATTCTGGTCATGGTCGCCATTGGCGGCCTGGTCGAGATCGCGCCGCTCTTCTACCTGAAGAGCACGATCGAAAAGACGGAAGGCATGCGGCCCTATACGCCGCTGGAGCTCACCGGTCGGAACATCTACATCCGCGAGGGCTGTTATCTTTGCCACTCGCAGATGATCCGCCCGATGCGCGACGAGATGGAGCGCTACGGCCATTTTTCGCTGGCGGCGGAGTCGATGTACGACCACCCGTTCCAGTGGGGTTCGAAACGTACCGGTCCGGACCTTGCCCGCGTCGGCGGCAAGTATTCCGACGACTGGCACGTGGAACACCTGAAGGATCCGCGCTCACTGGTCCCGGCCTCGATCATGCCCGGCTATCCGTTCCTGGCGGAAAACAAGCTGGACACGCGTGACATCGAAGCGGCCCTTTCGGTCAACACCATCGTCGGTGTGCCCTACACGGAAGAGCAGATCGCCAACGCCAAAAGCGATCTCTGGGGCCAGGCCAAGCCGGACACGGATGCCGCCTATGCCTTCGAGGAACGCTGGCCGACCGCCACGATCCGCGATTTCGACGGCAATCCGGGTGAAGTCACCGAGATGGACGCGCTTGTCGCCTACCTCCAGGTGCTCGGAACCATGGTCGACTTCTCGATCTATGACGACAAGGCCAACGCGAGGTAAGGGCGATGAACGAGACATATTCCGCATTCGCAGGCTTCGCTCAAACCTGGGGCCTTCTCTACTTCATGCTCCTGTTCGCTGTCGTTCTGGCCTACGCGCTGTGGCCCAAGAACCGTAAAAAGTTCGACGACGCTGCTCAGATCCCGTTTCGGGAGGATTGATAGATGGCAGACACACATAACAAGGAAGTCGACCAGATCTCCGGGGTCGAAACCACCGGCCATGAATGGGACGGTCTGAAGGAGCTCAACAATCCTCTGCCGAAATGGTGGCTGTACCTGTTCTACGTCACCATCGTCTGGGCAGTGATCTACTGGGTGCTTTATCCGTCCTGGCCGCTGATCTCCAGCTACACCTCCGGTGTGCTGGGGGCCAACCAGCGCCTTGAGGCGATCCAGGCCTATGACGACGTCGTCGCCGGCCGGTCCGAATTCGCCGACAAGATCGTCGCCGCCTCCCTGGAGGAGGTCGCTGCCGATCAGGAACTGCTGCAGTTTGCTTTGGCCAACGGCCAGGCGGCTTTCGGTGACAACTGCGCACCGTGTCACGGTTCCGGCGGTACGGGCGCGGAAGGCTATCCGAACCTGCAGGACGATACCTGGCTCTGGGGCGGTACGCTGGACGACATCCATACCACGCTTGAGTATGGCATTCGTGCAGGTAACGATGACACGCGCATCGGTGACATGCCGGCTTTCGGCAGGGACGAGATCCTGAGCCGCGAAGAGGTCAATCAGGTGTCCAACTACGTCGCCTCCCGTGCCGGTCTGGAGACCGAGGACGGTGTTGATTTGGCTGCCGGAGAAACCCTCTATGTGGACAACTGCGCGGCCTGTCACGGCGATAACCTGGGCGGTATCCAGGAAATGGGCGCTCCCAGCCTGACCTCGGCGAACTACCTCTATGGCAAGTCGCTCGAAGCCATCAAGGCGCAGGTCAACAACCCGCGCAACGGCGTCATGCCAGCCTGGGCGGATCGCCTGGACCCGGCAACAATCAAGTCGCTGACCGTTTACGTCCACTCCTTCGGTGGCGGTCAGTAATCCTGACAGGGTCCGGTGCGACAAAAACGCCGGATCCGCCCAGCAAATTGATCCGGCGCAAAGTGTGACGCTTTGCGCCGGTTTATTTTGAGCCCATGTCGTTCATGATTGACGGCATCTGGTTTTATCAGGATCCCATTGGGGCGGGGTCGCGTTGAAAAGGACGGACGGTATGTCCACGGACACCGACACGCAGGAGGGCGCGCATTCGGAAGAATGGTTCGCGTCGGCCAAGAAGATCTATCCCATGGCTACCCACGGCCTGTTCCGCAGGATCAAGTGGACTTTGCTGTTCATCACCCTGGGCATCTATTATTTCCTGCCCTTCATCCGCTTTGACCGCGGACCGAACGCGCCCGATCAGGCGGTTCTGATCGATATGGACGCGAAACGCGCCTATTTCTTCTTCATCGAGATCTGGCCCCAGGAGGTCTATTACCTCACCGGCCTCCTGATCATCGCGGCCGTTGCCCTGTTCCTCATGAACGCGGTCGCCGGCCGCATCTGGTGCGGCTATCTCTGCCCACAAACTGTCTGGACCGACCTGTTCCTCTGGGTCGAGCGCAAGGTTGAGGGCGACCGGCGCGAGCGCATTGCGCTCGACAAGGATCCCTGGACCTTCGACAAGGTCCGCAAGCGCGCCACCAAACATTTCTTCTGGCTGATGATCGCCTGGTGGACCGGTGGTGCCTGGGTGCTCTATTTCAACGACGCGCCGACGCTGGTCTGGCAGCTGCTGACCTTCCAGGCGCCGATGATCGCCTACATCTGGATCGCGATCCTGACATCGACCACTTATCTGCTCGCCGGTTTCATGCGCGAACAGGTTTGCATCTACATGTGTCCCTGGCCACGCATCCAGGCGGCGCTGACGGATGAAAAGGCGCTCAACGTCACCTATCGCTGGGACAGGGGCGAGCCGCGCGGATCGCTGAAACAGAACAAGAAGCTGGAAGAACAGGGCCTGCCCGCCGGCGACTGCATCGATTGCTACCAGTGCTTCCAGGTCTGTCCGACCGGCGTGGACATCCGCAAGGGCATGCAGCTGGACTGCATTCAGTGCGGGCTGTGCATCGATGCCTGCGATAACATCATGACCAAGATCGGCAAACCGACCGGGCTGATCGCCTATGATACGGACGAGAACATCGAGCGCCGGATCGAGGGCAAGGAGCCGGTGTACGAGATCGTCCGGGTGCGCACGGTCATTTATGCGGCGGTAATCGCCCTGGTCGGTGCGATCATGCTGTTCGCGCTTATGACCCGTGACTTTGCCGATATCAGCGTGCTGCATGACCGCAATCCGGTCTTTGTCGAGCAGTCGGACGGCACGGTCCGCAACGGTTACACCGTGCGACTTGCCAACAAGCGCCGCCATGACCGCAGCTTCATGCTGCATGTCGAAGGCATGCCGCCCAATACGCTGGTCGAAGCTGTTGGAGTGGACGCGAGTTTCGCCGGCCGGCCGATCATTTCCGTCGGGCCGGACACCACACGCGAAGTGCGCATCCTCGTAACCTCGCCGCCATGGGAGAAGATGCCGCATTCGACGCCGGTGACCTTCCGCATCACCGAAAGTGTCATGGGCGAGGTCGTGACCGCCAGGGACACGTTCAAAGCGCCGGACAAGCCTTGAGGAGCAACAGATGACAATGGTTCAATCGAACATGAAAGACCCTAAGGCGATCACCGGCAAGACGGTGCTCGCCTGGCTGCTCGGCTTCTTCGGCGTGGTCTTTGCCGCCAATGCGGTCTTCATCTACCTCGCGCTCGGATCCTTTCCGGGCGTGGTGGTGGAAAGTTCCTACGAGGCCGGTCAGGCCTACAATCAGGAGATTGCCGCCGCGAAGTTGCAGGCTGACTTGAACTGGCAGGTGTCGAGTGAGCTGGTCCGGTCGGACGCCGAAACGGGCAAACTGGTCGTCACCGCGAAGGATGCGGCCGGCGAGCCCCTTTACGGGATCGAGCTCAACGCCATGCTCCGCAACCCTGTCCACGACGGGGCCGATCTGCGGGTGACGTTCCATGCCGATGGCGGCGGGCGCTATGTCGGTGACGTCGACAATCTGGCACCCGGCAACTGGACGCTGGTTCTTCTGATCAGCAAGGACGGCGAGCGCAAGTTCAAATCCGAAAACCGGATCTTCGTGAAAGAGTGACACGGTGACGGCACATCAACGAGACTGGCAGGCTTTTGTAACTCCGGGCAAGGACGGCGCGGTCCATATGGATCTTGCCGTCGACGGCATCACCTGCGCCGCCTGCATGGGTGAGATCGAACGCGGCCTGAAACGGCTACCCGGCATCCGCACGGCGCGGGTCAACCTGACCAGCCAGCGGCTCGCCGTCGACTGGGTGGAGGACGAGACCGGCGCCGATGAAATCGTCGCCGAGCTCACACGTCTCGGCTATACCGCGCATCCCTTTGACCCGGCGAGCCAGAAACAGCGCCAGGACAACACCGGCAAGCAGCTGCTGCGTTGCCTGGCGGTCGCCGGTTTCGCCGGCATGAACATCATGCTGTTGTCGGTCTCCGTCTGGTCGGGCAACGCCACCGACATCACGCCGGAAACCCGCGACTTCTTCCATTGGCTGTCGGCGCTGATTGCCTTGCCGACGGTTGCCTATTCCGGCCGGCCCTTTGTCTCCAGCGCCGTCCGGGCGCTCACCGCAGGACGGCTCAACATGGATGTGCCGATCGTCATCGGCGTGTTTCTGGCTGTCGCCCTGTCGGTCGTGCAGACGATCCAGCACCAGCATCACGCCTATTTCGAATCCGCCGTGATGCTGCTGTTTTTCCTGCTGGTCGGCCGTTACCTCGATCACAACATGAAGGGACGCACGCGTTCCTTCGCCGAGAATATCGCGGCACTGAAGGCGGAAGTCGCCGCGCGCATCAACACCGACGGCAGCGTGCGCGAAGTGCCGCTGTCCAAGATCAATGCCGGAGATCTGGTCCTGGTATCGGGCGGCGAACGCGTGCCCGTTGACGGCGTCGTCCAGACCGGCACGTCGGAAATCGACCAGAGCCTTGTCACCGGCGAAAGTGTGCTGGTACCTGTGACGGCCGGTCAGCGGGTCTATGCCGGCACGTTGAACGGGGCAGGGGCCCTGCAGGTGCGTGTCGAGGCCGCCTCGGGCGCGACGCTGCTCGACGAGGTCAACCGGTTGCTGGAGGCTGCTTCCCAGGCCAAGTCGAAATATGTCCGTATCGCCGACCGTGCCGCCCGGCTTTACGCGCCGCTGGTTCACGGCGCCGCCGCGCTGACCTTTCTCGGCTGGCTGCTGGCCGGGCTCGAATGGCAACCAGCCCTGGTCATTTCCATTTCGGTGCTGATCATCACCTGTCCCTGCGCCCTTGGTCTCGCCGTTCCGGCTGTCCAGGTGGTGGCATCCGGGCAATTGTTCCGCCGCGGCGTCCTGCTCAATTCGGGCGATGCCATCGAACGTCTGGCGGAGATCGACACCATCCTGTTCGACAAGACCGGCACTTTGACCCTTGCCGAGCCGGATCTGAGCAGCAACATCGACCTTGAAGACGAAGACGTCGTCCTCGGCGGTCGTCTGGCGCTGGCGAGCCGGCACCCTCTGTCGATGGCCTTGGTCAGGGCGACCGGAGCGCTGGCCCCTTTGCCGGAGGTCACCGAAGTCTCCGGGGCGGGGCTGGAAACCACGGTCGACGGCGAGCGTCTGCGCCTGGGCAGCCCGCTTTTCTGCGGCGCGTCCATGGATCAGATCGATCGCACGCTGGCCGAGACACCCGGCGCCTCCCTGCTGGCCATTCGCCTTGGCGATCGGCCCGTTCGCCTGCTGGCCTTCCGCCAGCGCCTGCGCCCCGACGCCAAAGAGGTCATCGAGGATCTGACTGCGATGGACCTTGCGCTTGAAATCCTGTCCGGTGATACGCAGCCGGCCGTTGAGGATTGCGCGAAGAGCCTGGGCATCTCAGTCTGGCGGTCGGGCATGAAGCCGGCCCAGAAGATCGCCCGGCTGGAAGAATTGCAGCGTCAGGGCCGCAAGGTGCTGATGGTCGGCGACGGGCTGAACGATGCGCCGGCCCTTGCGGGTGCCCATGTTTCCCTGTCGCCGGTTTCCGCGGTTCATCTCAGCCAGGCAGCCGCCGACGCCGTCTTCCTGGGCGACAGGCTGCGGCCCGTTGCCGATGCGCTCAGCCTGTCGAAACGCGCGCGGGCGGCGATTGAGCAGAATCTCTGGATCTCCGCGCTCTATAATGTCATTGCCGTGCCGGTTGCGGTTGCCGGCTTCGTTACACCGTTGATGGCCGCAGTCGCCATGTCCGCTTCGTCCCTGGCGGTGACTGTCAATGCCCTGAAACTGCGCTGGGGCGAGGGCGGCGCAAAAACGGCGGAGATCGCGTTCAACGCAGCTCCGCAAAAGGCACGGGGATAACATCATGGATGTGCTGATCTTTCTGATCCCGATCGCGCTGTTTCTCGGCGCGCTTGGCCTTGGCGCATTTCTCTGGTCGCTGAAAAGCGGTCAGTATGACGACCTGGAAGGGGCCAAGTGGCGCATCCTCGATGACGATGATCTGCCGGACTGACAGCAGTGCAATCGGGGGGCAGCACTTGACAGTGCCGCTAAGGCATTCTAGCGGGAGCCTCGTCAATTCTGCGAGGTCGAGGCATGGAACAGTTTCCCGAGGCGCACAAACCTGGTTATGCCGTCTATTCCAGGAAATCCTTGGCCATCTATGACGCCCTGGTTCTGGGCCTGTCGAACAGCCTGATCTGGCGCTGCGCGAGCAAGCATCTGGTCGATCTCTATTCAAGGCACCTGACGGCGGATCACCTCGATATCGGAGTCGGCACAGGCTATTTTCTCGACAAGGCCGTCTTTCCGGTCGCCCAGCCGAAGATCACGCTGCTCGATCCGAACGCGGAATGCCTGGAGGCGGCAGCTGCCCGGATCAGCCGCTATCAGCCCCGGACCGTTCAGGCCGATGCGCTGATCCCCTGGCCGGAAACACTCGGCCGGTTTCAATCCGTCGGGCTGAATTACGTTTTTCACTGCCTGCCGGGTACCATGACGGAAAAAACGGTCCTGCTCGACCATCTCAAGCCGCACCTGGCCCCGGGAGGCACGGTCTTCGGATCGACGATCCTGCAGGGAGACGCACCGCGCTCCTGGATCGCCCGCAAACTGATGGCAGTCTACAATTCCAAGGGGGTCTTCTCCAACGAGGACGACACCCGGGACACCCTTGAGGCGGCCTTGGCTTTGCGGTTTGAGGAAGTTCGGATTGAGATGATCGGCTGTGTCGCGCTGTTCAGCGCAAGATGAAGGAAGCCGAGCCGGTCCGCTTGTGAGGCGGCAGGACGTCAGGACAGGACATTGGACAGGGCCATTCCCGTCGCGAGTAGAACGAGGCCGACGCCGGCAAGCAGCAGCAGGTTGTCCCGCAGGCGTCCGCCGGCGCCTGTTTCTGAGGGGTGAGGCTCGTAAGGGAGCGGTTTTTCTTCCCCAAAAGGGTCGGGTTCCCGTGACATGGTTCTTACTGTTGTTGGCAAGGGCAGCTCATCAGGTTTGTTTTCTTTGCCGCAAGATGACGCTTCAGTTTTGAAAGTCCCGTTAATTTGGCTTCCCGCAAAAGATTAATTCGCTGCAATATTACCAAGGCATGAAGCCGCTCCGTGTATTCCGAAGCAATTGTGCAAGAAGTTGCACTGCCCATGAGTTGTGCCCAGGTTGTGCTGTGAAAACGGGAGGGCGAGCTGTGGAAAAAACGGCTAACTCATTGTTCAGACTTTCATGACAAGACTGGGATCAAACATGGAGGACTAGGTGAGCCTCGATCTTGCCTCGCTGACATTCCTGCTGGTCGAAGACAGCGCCTATATGCGAACCATCCTGCGCACCATGCTGCAGGGGTTCGGCGCGCGCCGTATTGTCGAAGCGGAAGACGGTGCGTCCGGTCTAGAGGCCATGGACCGCGCGAACCCGGACATTCTCATTCTGGACTGGGTCATGCCGATCCTGGACGGCGCCGACATGGTGCGCATGATCCGCAGCCCCAACAATCCCTTCGCCTATATTCCGATCATCATGGTGACGGCCCATACGGAACGCAGCCGGATTGTCGAGGCGCGCCGCCTCGGTGTGCACGAATTGCTGTCGAAACCGATCTCGGCAAAATCGCTTTATCAGCGGGTGTCCAGCGTGATCCTGCATCCGCGCGACTTCATCAAGACGGCAACCTATTTCGGTCCGGCCCCGCGTGAAATCCGCAACCGTCAGAAGATCTGGCAAGGCGGTCCGGGACAGCCTCCCGGTCAGGAAGGCGGCAACGAAGGCGGCATCACCGCGATCGGCTAGTGTGGTGAATTTAAAATTCGCCTCATTGTTGCAGCGACCATCGAAGCGAATTTCAAATTCGAAAACCACACTAGAAACATATGCTTGCTAGTCACCCTTTGGAATCTGAAGCTCGTTCCGAGTGTGCCGGGAAATAAGACGAACTTCAGATTCGGGTGACTAGGTCGTCAATTCAGTGAAATGGGATCAGGCGGCGGACTGTGCGCCGGACCTGCGATCGGCCACCTGATAGGTGGTGCCGTTCTGCACGCTTGTATTCTCGGCTTCAGCGGCATCGGCGAATTGCGCCAGAACGTCGAGATCAACAGTGTAGTGGTCCAGCAGAAATTGAGAGAGCACGTCGATCGGCAGATGTTGATAACCTTCAACCGCCGCCATCAGTGCTTCAAGTGTGTCCAGCCGTTCCCGCTTTACCATCATTTCCCGTTGAGCCGTTCCGTTCGCCCTGGATTTTCATAGTTAATAATGCGTAAAGCCGATCAGCGCAAGGTTATGTCCAGACGATGTTGACGCACCCGGAAACCGTCCACAGGGTTTTGCTGAAAAACGGCGAGAATCTTGGTAAAAACCGCAATCCCGCAGCACGCTGCCACGGCAGCACAAGAGGCAATTTCATGGCACGCAGCATCTACATTCTGAACGGTCCGAATCTCAATCTCCTTGGCCTAAGGGAACCGGAAATCTATGGGGCGCAGACGCTGGAGGATGTGCGCCACATGTGTGAAACGGCAGCTTCCTCTCACGGCATGGAGATCGTGTTCCGTCAGAGCAACGCCGAACACGATCTGATCGACTGGGTTCACGAGGCTCGAGTGCAAGCCGCGGGCATTGTCATCAATCCGGCTGCCTACACCCATACATCGATCGCGTTGCTGGACGCTCTGAAGGCCTGTGACTGCCCGGTGATCGAGGTGCACATATCGAACATCCACAAACGTGAGAGCTTCCGGCACCATTCCTACGTGTCGGCACGGGCCGATGCGGTGATCGCCGGATGTGGTGTTGAGGGCTACGTTCTGGCACTGCAGCGTATGGCGAGCCTGTGTGGCGGAGCCTGATCGGCGGGGTCAGTACCCTCTGCCTTTGAAAAATTCATTGACGATTGTCGCCGCGATGATCCTGAGGTCCAGAAGAATGGACTGCTGGCGAATATAGGCGAGGTCGCATTCCAGGCGCATGCGGGCAGCATAGGCTTCCTTGGTCTCACCACGAAAGCCGCTCACCTGCGCCAAGCCGGTCAGGCCGGGCAGAACCTCGTGCCGAGCCATGTATCTTGGGTCGAAGGTTTCATAGGGAACGCCGGCCGCCAGCATGCCCGGCACATGCGGACGCGGTCCGACCAGCGACATGTCTCCCCTGAGGACGTTGATCAGCTGCGGGAGTTCATCGAAATTGCTCTTGCGCAGGAAGGAGCCGACTGTCGTGACACGGGGGTCGTTGGCCACTGTCTGGCTTACGCCGGACGGGTCGCACTGGTGCAAATGCATGGTGCGGAACTTCAGCACGGTGAAAGGAGTTCCATTGCGCCCGTAGCGTTTTTGACAGAACAGGACCGGTCCGCGGCTCGTTGCCTTGATTGCAACTGAGATTGCAACGAAGAGGGGAAAAAGCAGAAGCAGACCCGCTGTGGCGCCGGTCAGGTCGAGCGCTTTTTTCATGGCGCTGTTGAGGGCGCGGCTCGGGCGGTTCCTGCGCGTCCGCCGTGCCGCGGTCCCGCCGATAGCCCCGGCTGCCAGACCGCCCCAGACGACGTAGCCTGCGAGGTTCAACGCCTCGCGGCTGTGGTCTTCAGCACCGTAGGAAACTGTTTCGTCTGCCAAATTACGCCAGCCTCAACCCGTTACGCGCTACAAGGGGATGTGCAAAACCATCATATCCGGCCGTATTCTTCAGCGCTACGATATCGTTAATACTAGGTTAACGAGAACCGGAAAATTGTTGTCTATTAAGGATTTGGTTACCATGGAGGCGGCGCGGGAGCAATAAACCAGAGTCAAAAGTGATGTGAAAAATTGGTAACATTTAAAAAAAGCGCCAGATTGTAGAAATCCGGCGCCTCTTATTCAGGTTGTATTTGCAAGCTGGCTTGGTGTCAGTAGCTACGACCGACGCTGGTATAGTCAAACCCTTTGGCGGCCATGTAATCCGGCTTGTAAATGTTCCTGAGGTCCACGACCTTGGGTGCGTTGACTAGGGACTTGACACGATCCAGGTCCAGAGCGCGGAACTGGTCCCACTCGGTGACGATTACAACCACGTCCGCGTTTTCAATGGCGTGATAGGGGCCGTCACAGAACATGACGCCCGACATCAGCTTTTCGGCTTCTTCCATGCCGGCCGGGTCGTAGGCACGGATTTTCGCGCCGGCACTCTGCAGTTTTTCAACGATGTCGATGCTCGGCGCTTCACGCATGTCGTCCGTGTTCGGCTTGAAGGCGAGACCCAAAAGAGCGACGGTCTTGCCGTTGACGTCGCCGCCCAGGAAATCGATCACCTTGTCGGCCATCTTCTTTTTGCGCGCGGCATTCACTTCGATGACGCTGTCGACGATTTTAAGGCTGGACTGGGCATCGGCCGCGATCTTGGAAAGAGCCAGCGTGTCTTTCGGAAAACACGAACCGCCATAACCGGGGCCGGCGTGCAGGAACTTGCCGCCGATCCGGTTGTCCAGACCGATACCGCGCGAGACTTCCTGCACATTGGCGCCGACCTTCTCGCACAGGTCGGCAATCTCGTTGATGAAAGTGATCTTGACGGCAAGAAAGGCGTTGGCGGCGTATTTGATCAGTTCCGACGTGCGCCGCCGGGTGACGATGATCGGCGTCTCGTTCAGATAGAGCGGCCGGTAAAGCTCCTGCATCACCTCGACAGCCCTGTCGCTGTCTGTGCCGACAACAACCCGGTCGGGGCGCTTGAAGTCGTTGATCGCCGCGCCCTCGCGCAGGAATTCCGGGTTGGAGACCACCGCAAATTCGGCGTCCGGGTTGGTTTTTGCGATGATCGCCTCAACCTCGTCACCGGTTCCGACCGGAACGGTCGACTTGGTGACGATCACCGTAAACCCGTTCAAAAGACCGGCAATTTCTTCCGCCGCCGCATAGACATAGGACAGGTCCGCATGGCCGTCCCCGCGCCGTGTCGGTGTGCCGACCGCGATAAACACCGCGTCGGCTTCGCGGATCGCGTCACTCGGATCGGTGGTGAAAAACAGGCGCTCTTCGGCAACGTTCTTTGCGACCAGCTCCCGCAGACCGGGTTCATAGATCGGGATCTGGCCCGCGTTGAGCGCATCGATCTTGGATACGTCTTTATCGATGCAGGTCACCACGTGACCGAAATCTGCAAAACATGTCCCGGATACCAGACCGACATAGCCGGTTCCAATCATTGCAACGCGCATTCTAATGTTCCTGCTTCTGGTCGTCTTTCCGGCATGGGCCGGCCGCCATGAGGATGACGAAGTGTGCAGGGATTACATCCCTGCGGAGGAAATTGCCAGACCCGAAGTCGGCCGCGCCGTCAATTTGCCGCTTCCAAGGCAGCGCCGGCGTGTCCCAAGGCTTTGCAAATGCGGCACCAACGCCAGAAATCATGGCAAAAATACGAGGAGGGTATTTGTTAAGAGGGCGTAATATAAAAGAAAAAGATCAAGCTTCCAGGTTCCCGCCTTAGTAAACAGCCGTTTTTTTTGGGCGTGTGGGTTGTGAAGGCAAAGTTTAGACAGGGCCCGATTTTGAAGATTGACGTCATCGGCTTCGCGGATGTCTTGAGCCGCATTCCCATGCTCAACGCCCTGCAAAGGGGGCTGGCACTTACACTGCCGTTGATCATGGTAGGTGCCTTGGCGCTTCTCTTCCAGCATCCGCCCTTTCCCGAACTGAAGCCTTTCTTCGCAATCCTGTTCGGTCCGCAGTTTGACACGGTCCTGTCGATCCTTGTGTCCTCGACCTTCGGCATCGCCGCGCTGCTGGCCATGTGCGGCTACGCTTATGTCTATTCAAATCTGAGAAACACCCGCGAAAGCACTCCGATTGCCAGCCCGGTTCTGGTGGTCATGGTCACGGTCACGTGTTTCTTCGTGCTGGTCGCGCCGACGGAGCAGGCGACGCTCCAGGCCGCGATCTCTCTCAGCTTCGGATTGCCGGTCGCGCTTCTCGTGGCCATCGGCTCGACGGAAGTGTTTCTGCGTCTGGCAAGGATGCAGGTGTTGCGGATCAAGTCGAAGTCGATCGGCCAGGAAGGCATGATCGGCGACGTCTTCACCATCATGCCGGCCGCCGGTCTGACCATAATCCTGTTCGCCATCCTCAAGGCCGTGCTGTTGAGCCTGGGCTCAACCGATGTCGTAGCCGATCTCAACGGTACCTTGGCGAAGACCCTGACATCCGGTGCAGACACGCTCGGCTTCGGTCTGACCTATATTATCGTTTCGCAGGTGTTCTGGCTGTTCGGCATTCATGGCCCCAATGTTCTGCAGGCTGTCCAGGATTTGCAAATGGCCCCGGCCAGCATCGCCAACAACATCGCCGTCATCGACGGGAAGCCACCGGAATTCATTTTTACGTCTCAGTTTTTCGATCTTCTGCATATGGGAGGATCGGGTGCGACGCTCGGACTGATCATCGCCATGCTGCTGGTCAGCCGGTCCCCAAGCACACGCAACTTCGCCCTTCTGGCCGCCTTGCCGGCGCTCTGCAATGTCAACGAGCCGCTGCTTTACGGCTTGCCGATCGTTCTCAACCCGATATTCGCGCTGCCGTTCCTGCTGGTGCCGGTTGTGAACACGATTGTGATGTATCTTGCCATGAGCACCGACTTCATGCCTCTGACTGGTCATCAGGTGGCCTGGACAACGCCCGCGATCATCAACGGCTATGCGGTGACCGGTTCGGTGAACGGCGCGCTTGTCCAGGCCCTCTGCCTTTTGATCAGCGTTGTCGTCTATGCGCCCTTCGTTCGCTTGTCGGAGCGCGTTGCGGCGCTGAAAGGGCAGGCGGCCCTGCAAAGCCTGCTGGTTATTACCGAGCAGGGCGATAACAGGTCGGCTGGAAAGCGGTTGTTGTCACGGACTGGCGACCTCGGGCGCCTGGCGTTGAGCCTTGCGGGCGATCTGGAAATCGCCGTTAAACGGCGCGGACACCTGTTTCTGGAGTATCAGCCGCAGATCTGCCTGCGCAGCGGCCGGGCCTTCGGGGCCGAGGCCCTGCTGCGCTGGGATCATCCGGTTCACGGGCGGATCCCGCCGCCGGTGATCATCCAACTCGCCGAGGACCTTGGCATCATGCCGGAACTCGGAGATTTCGTGCTGGATCTGGCCTGCGCGCAGCGCAAGGACTGGCAGGGCAGCGTACCGGACGACTTCATGATCGCGGTCAATGTCGCTCCGGCCCAGATTTTGAGCGGCACTTTGGACCAAAGGGTGTTCGCACGTCTGGACGCCCATTTTCTGCCGACCCATGTTCTGATGCTGGAAATCACCGAATCCACCATGCTGATTCCCGATGACGCCGCTCTGGCATCGCTGGAGCGTATGCGTGAACACGGTGTCCGCATCGCACTCGACGATTTCGGAATGGGGCACACGTCACTGAGATATCTGCGGGCTCTCCCGCTCGACGAAGTCAAGATCGACCGCTCACTGACCCAGTCCGATCAGGGCGAGGTCAGCGGACACATCATCAGCTCGATCCTGGACCTCAGCCGCAGCCTGGATTTCAGCACCGTTGTGGAAGGGGTGGAATCGGAAGACCAGCTCGCGCGCCTGCAACGTCTCGGCTGCACCCGGTTTCAAGGGTATTTCTTCAGCCGTCCGCAGGCACCGGACCAATGCCTGGCCTTCATTCGCTCCCTGGCCGAGAAGGCCGAACGGGCCGCCTGAAGTCGCTTATTCCGGAGCAATGCCGCACCAGCCGGCCGTAAACAGGGCGATGGTCTTGGTAACCCGCTTCAGGGACGGCAGGCTCACGCATTCGTCGATGCCGTGTATGTTTTTCGACAAAGGACCATAGGTGAGGGACGGGATGCCGCAATGGTTCATATAGAGCGCGGCGTCAAGGTAGCAGGCCATGATGGAGCGCTGAAGGCTTGTTCCGGCGACCGCACCATGCGCGGCTGCCAGCAGCTTCTCGGCGTCCGTTCCTTCGGCGAGCCGGTAACCGGCCTGGCAGGTGCCGGTCCATTCCAGGCGCGGGTTTGCCTTTTCAAGGCGCGGATCCAGGGATCCGAGTCCGTTCAGGGCCTGTTCGAACGCTGCCATGCGGTCCTCGGGCCGGTCGCCGGGATAAAAGCCGATCCGGCCCTCGAAAGTGCATTCGAAGGGGATCGACGACTGCCACTCCCCGCCCGAGATCGTGCCGATATTCATACTGGCGGGATTGGACAGCTTGTCGAAGCCTGCGTGATCGAGCCTCTCGGCGTTCCAGCGCGCCTCAAGACCCCGTAGCTCCTTGATCACCAGAAAGGCGGCCTCGATGGCGCTAAGACCGGAGTCCGGTTCGCGCGGATGGGCGGGAACGCCCTGGACCGTGATCCGGAACTTGATGACGCCTGAATTGGCATAGGTAAGCTCTTCGTCGGTCGGCTCGGGGATCAGCACCGCATCGGCGCGCGCACCACGCTGGATGGCTGCTGCCGTGCCGTTGCCGGTCACTTCCTCGTCGATCACCGACTGGACTTCCAGCGGCGCCTGCAGCCGGAACCCGGCCGCTTCGATGGCATCGACCGCAAAGAGATTGGCAGTGAGGCCTGCCTTCATGTCGCCGGCGCCACGGCCATAGAGCCAGTCGCCGACGCGTGTGGCGGAGAAGGGCGGGTGGGTCCAGAAGTCCGGATTCGCGGTCGGCACCACATCCACATGGGCGTTCAGGATCAGCGAGCGGCCGGAGGAGGTCGCAGGCGTTTTCCGGCCCGCGACATTGAAGGTATCGGCATAATCGATTGTTGCCGGCGAATAGGCCGGGTGATCCTTCAGCACGGCCACATCAAGCGGATAGGTCTCCACGTCATACCCGCGTCCCTTCAGAGCCTTTTCGACAATCCCCTGCACACCGGCTTCCTCGCCGCGCAGCGACGGCGCTCGGACGATGTCCTGCAGAAAGTCGACCTGGTCCTCGAATTGAGCGTCGACGGCGGCGGTAATGGCGGCAATGGCGTCTTGAGACAGGGGCATGGGAATCCGGCGTGATCGAAAAGAGGCGGGTGATTTGCTCGCACCCTATCAATCACGCATCGCACGTCAAATCGCGGACGAGGCCAAACAGGACTGCGTCATCCTGAGGAGGACCGCAAGGTCCGAATCGAAGGATCGGCCACTTGCTCCGGAGCGTGTGGCCCATCCTTCGAGACGGCGCTTGGCGCCTCCTCAGGATGACGCTGAAGTTTGCTTGATCTCCTGATCAAACCGTCAGAAAGCGCCGGACCTCCGTTTCCGACAGATCCGCGCCACTGCCGGAGAGCACGATCTCGCCGCGGTCCATCACCGCATAGCCGTCGGCCAGGTCACGGGCGAATTCGAAATATTGTTCCACCAGAACGATCGCCATGGTGCCCTGGTCGCGCAGCCACGAGATCGCGCGGCCGATATCCTTGATGATCGACGGCTGGATGCCCTCGGTCGGTTCGTCCAGGACCAGGAGCTTCGGCCGGGTGACCAGTGCCCGGGCGATTGCTAGCTGCTGCTGCTGGCCGCCGGAAAGGTCGCCGCCGCGCCGTGACAGCATGTCCTTCAGGACTGGAAAGAGCTCGAAGATCGTCTCCGGGATGAACCGCTCCTTGCGCGGGATCGGCGCGTAGCCGGTTTCCAGGTTCTCCTTGACGCTCAGCAGCGGAAAGACCTCGCGACCCTGGGGCACGATGGCGATCCCCTTCTTGGCCCTTGCATGGGCAGGCAGCGCCGAGATGTCCTCGCCGTCCCAGAGGATCTTGCCGGCGCTGATGCCATGCTGGCCCGAGACGGCCCGGAGCGTCGAGGTCTTGCCGACGCCGTTACGGCCCATCAGGCAGGTCACCTTGCCGGTCTCGGCGGTGAGCGACACCTTCTTCAGCGCCTGCGCCGCGCCGTAATGGAGATCGATATTGTCGACTTGCAGCATGACTTCAGACCTTAAAGGTGGCGAACGTGCCTGGTTTCTCGTCTGTCATCCCGGTCTTGGCATTCAGCCAAACCGGGATGACAATGGTTAGGGATCACCATGGTCACTCACCGCCCCAGATAAACTTCAACGACCCGCTCATCGGCTGAGACGTGGTCGAGCGAACCTTCGGCCAGGACTGAGCCTTCGTGGAGGACCGTGACCTTGACACCCAGGGAACGCACAAACACCATGTCGTGCTCGACCACGACGACCGAGTGATCATTGGCAATATCTTTCAAGAGTTCTGCGGTTTCAGCCGTTTCCGCGTCGGTCATGCCGGCGGCGGGTTCATCGACCAGAAGCAGTTTCGGATCCTGGGCGAGTAGCATGCCGATCTCCAGCCACTGTTTCTGGCCGTGGCTGAGATTGGCCGCCAGTTCGCCGCGCTTCGGCCCCAGCCGGATCAGGTCGAGCAGATAGTCGAGGCGTTTCTTCTCGCTCTGCGCGATCACGTGAAAGAGCGTCGCGAACGGTCCGCGCGGGGCCTTCAGGGCGAGTTCCAGATTGTCTAGAACCGTGTGGCTTTCAAAGACGGTCGGCTTCTGGAACTTGCGGCCGATGCCGAGTTCGGCAATCGAGGCCTCGTCTTCGCCGGTCAGGTCGACGGTGCCGTTGAAATAGACCTCGCCCGAATCGGGACGGGTCTTGCCGGTGATCACATCCATCATCGTGGTCTTGCCGGCGCCGTTTGGGCCGATGATGGCACGCATCTCGCCGGGGGCAATCGTCAGCGACAGCTCGTTCAGCGCCTTGAAGCCATCAAAGGAGACCGACACGCCGTCGAGGTAAAGCAGGCTGTTGGATCTGGCCATCTGATCACTCCGCGGGCTGGGCTTCGGCATCGGCCGGAAGGCGCGAAGCGGCTGGTTTCGGGTGGATCTTCGCCGGTGCGCTCGGAGACTGCGGCGGTGCGGGCGGTTCATCGGACCCGGCTTCATAATCGGCCGACACCTTGCGTTGGCGCAGCGCGCTCCAGCCCTGGGAGAGCGTTCCGACAATGCCTTTCGGCAGGAACAGGGTGACGACGACGAACAGGCCGCCGAGGGCGAACAGCCAGATGTCGGGCAGGGCGGCGGTGAACCAGGTCTTGGCGAAGTTTACCAGAACGGCTCCGAGGACGGCGCCGACCAGCGTGCCGCGGCCGCCGACCGCCACCCAGATCACCACCTCGATGGAATTGGCCGGGGCGAATTCACCCGGATTGATGATGCCGACCTGGGGCACGTAGAGCGCACCGGCGATGCCGGCCATCATCGCCGACAGTGTCCAGACGAACAGCTTGTAATGCTCCACCCGGTAGCCGAGGAAGCGCGTCCTGCTCTCCGCGTCGCGCACCGCCACCAGCACCTTGCCGAGTTTCGACCGCGTGATCGCCCGGCAGAGGAGAAAACACAGGACCAGCGCCAGGCCCGAGGCTGCAAACAGGCCGGCGCGGGTCGTGTCGGCTTGAATGTCAAAGCCGAGAATGTCCTTGAAATCCGTCAGGCCGTTATTGCCGCCAAAGCCCATGTCATTGCGGAAGAAGGCAAGCAGCAGGGCGTAGGTCAGTGCCTGGGTAATGATCGACAGATAGACCCCGGTGACGCGCGAGCGGAAGGCGAACCAGCCGAAGACGAAGGCGAGCAGACCAGGGACCAGCACCACCATCAGCGCGGCGAACCAGAACATGTCGAAGCCGTACCAGTACCAGGGCAGCTCCTTCCAGTTCAGGAACACCATGAAATCCGGCAGGATCGGGTCGCCATAAACCCCGCGCGTGCCGATCTGGCGCATCAGATACATGCCCATGGCATAACCGCCCAGGGCGAAGAAAGCGGCGTGACCCAACGAGAGAATGCCGCAATAGCCCCAGACCAGGTCCACGGCGAGTGCCAGCAGCGCATAGGTGAGATACTTGCCCATCAGCGTGACCGCGTAGGTCGGCACATGGAAGGGGGACCCTTCCGGGACCAGCAGATTGCCGGCGGGCACAAGGATGATCACGGCCGCCATCAAGGCGAGGAAGATCCCCGCGCGGGTGTCCATGGCGCGGAAAAGGAAGGAGGACATCATGCTTCGACTGCCCGGCCCTTGAGGGCGAACAGGCCTCTTGGACGCTTCTGGATAAAGAGAATGATGAAGACGAGCACGAAGATCTTGCCGAGCACGGCGCCGGCATAGGGCTCGAGGAACTTGTTGACCACGCCGAGCGTCATCGCGCCGACCAGCGTGCCCCACAAGTTACCGACCCCGCCGAAGACCACGACCATGAAACTGTCGATGATGTAGCCCTGACCGAGGTTCGGCGAGACGTTGTCGATCTGGCTGAGCGCAACTCCGGCAATGCCGGCAATGCCGGAGCCGAGGCCGAAGGTGAGGGCATCGACCCAGGGGGTGCGGATGCCCATGGAGGCGGCCATGCGCCGGTTCTGGGTAACGGCCCGCGTATAGAGACCGAAGGGGGTCTTTTTCAGCACCAGCATCAGTCCGGTAAAGACCAGCATGGCAAAGACAATGATCCACATGCGATTATAGGTGATGGTCATCTGGCCAATCTCGAAGGCGCCCGACATCCAGTCCGGATTGCCGACTTCCCGGTTGGTCGGGCCGAACAGAGAGCGCACGGCCTGCTGCAGGACTAGGGAGATGCCCCAGGTGGCGAGCAGCGTTTCAAGCGGGCGGCCGTAGAGCCAGCGGATCACGCCGCGCTCGATGGCGACCCCGACCGCGCCGGAAACCAGAAACGCCAGCGGCAGGGCGATGAACAGGGAATAGTCAAAGAGGCCCGGTGCGGAGGTGCGGATCAGTTCCTGGACCACGAAGGTGGTGTAGGCGCCGATCATGACCATCTCGCCATGGGCCATGTTGATGACCCCCATGACCCCGAAGGTGATCGCAAGGCCGATGGCGGCCAGGAGCAGCACGGAGCCGAGCGAGAGGCCGTACCAGATGTTCTGTGCCGCATCCCAGGCGGCGATGGATTTCTCGATTTTTACGATAGCTCTGCCCGCGGCGTCGCGCACCGCGCCCTCAGTCGAGGCTTGCGTTGCAAGCAGCAGCGACAGCGCATCCCGGTTGCCCATGTCGGAAAGGGTCTGGACCGCGTCCAGTTTCTGCGCCTCGTCCATGCCGGAATTGAGCACCGCGGCGGCCCTGGCCTCTTCCATCACCTTGCGCACGCCAACATCGGTCTCGGCGGCGAGCGCTGCATCAAGCGCCTCGATGCCGTCCGGGTCCTGGGCCTTGAAAATGGCTTCAGCTGCCTGACGGCGAACTTCGGGATCGGGGGCCCTCAGCGTCAGCGAACCGAGCGCGGAGCGGATCACCCGGCGCAGCTTGTTGTTGACCTTGATCTTCGAGACTTCGCGCCGGCCTGCTTCGCCAGCCGTTTCCAGCGTCAGCGGATCGGTCAGCTTGTAACCCTTGCCGTCCTTTTTGGTGATGAACACCAGGCCGTCGGACTTGCGGACATAAAGATCGCCCTCGCCAAGCGCCTCAAGCGCGGGGGCAACCGCCGGATCGCCCGTGGCTGCCAGCGCTTCAATCTGTTTCTGGGTCTGGTCGTATTTGCCGTCCGCCAGCTCGTTGATCAGCGGGCGCAGGGTATCCGGATCGGACTGGGCGACCGCCGGGCCAGCGAGAACGCCGGCGATCAGCGCGAAGAGAAGAAGAATTGGTCTTGCCAGGGACATCGTGTCCGCCTTGAAGATTGGAGATTTCGGTCGCCTGTCGGCGGTATTTTTGCAGGGAACCCCCACCCCTAACCCCTCCCCACAAGGGGGAAGGGGGATGACGCCCCGTTTGCCAAAATGCCGTGCTTCGATTTTCCATCTCACCATGGAAGAAAAGCATCTCGGCGGTTTCGGCGGTGTTCCCCTCCCCCTTGTGGGGAGGGGTTAGGGGTGGGGGGCTTCTCCGGTAAAGAACCGGGAAAAGGGGACGGGCTAAAGAGCCCGTCCCAACTCCGTTTCCTCCCTTAGGACCCGGAGCCGCCGCATTTGCCGGTGGCGGTGTTGAAGTTGCCGCAGGAGAGCGGCGCGCGCCAATCGGAGATCAGGTCCTTGGAGCCTTCCAGATAGTCGGACCAGGCATCGCCCACGACCAGGCCGGAGGTTTCCCACACGGTTTCGAACTGGCCGTCATCCTGGATCTCGCCGATCAGCACCGGCTTGGTGATGTGGTGGTTCGGCATCATCGCCGACATGCCGCCGGTCAGGTTCGGAACGCTGACGCCGACAATCGCGTCGATGACCGCGTCCGGATCGGTGGTGCCGGCCTTTTCAACGGCCTCGACCCACATGTTGAAGCCGATGAAGTGGGCTTCCATCGGGTCGTTGGTCACGCGTTCCTCGTCGCCGATAAAGGCGTGCCAGGCGTCGATGAACTCAGCGTTGATCTCGGTGTCGGCGGATTGGAAATAGTTCCAGGCGGCGAGGTGACCGACCAGCGGGCCGGTGTCGAGACCGGCGAGTTCCTCTTCACCCACGGAGAAGGCAACGACCGGAATATCTTCGGCCTTGATGCCGGCATTGCCGAGTTCCTTGTAGAACGGCACGTTGGCGTCACCGTTGATGGTCGAGACCACAGCGGTTTTCTTGCCTGCAGAGCCGAAGGCCTTGATGTCGGACACGATCGTCTGCCAGTCGGAATGACCGAACGGCGTGTAGTTGATCATGATGTCTTCTTCGGCAACGCCCTTGGCCTTCAGGTAGGCTTCCAGGATCTTGTTGGTCGTGCGCGGATAGACATAGTCGGTGCCGGCCAGGACCCAGCGCTCCACGCCTTCTTCGTTCATCAGGTAGTCGACGGCCGGAATGGCCTGCTGGTTCGGCGCGGCGCCGGTGTAGAAGACGTTGCGCTGGCTTTCCTCCCCTTCATACTGCACCGGGTAGAACAGCAGCGAGTTCAGTTCTTCAAAGACCGGCAGCACGGACTTGCGCGAGACGGACGTCCAGCAGCCGAAGACGGCATCGACGCCGTTGACTTCGATCAGCTCACGGGCCTTTTCCGCGAACAGCGGCCAGTCGGAGGCCGGGTCGACAACGACCGCTTCCAGTTTCTTGCCGAGCAGGCCGCCCTTTTTGTTCTGCTCGTCGATGAGCATCAGCATGGCGTCTTTCAGCGTGGTTTCCGAAATTGCCATCGTGCCCGACAGCGAATGCAGGATACCGACCTTGATGGTGTCTTCCTGGGCGGACGCGCCGCCAATCATTGTGGAGGCCATCAGGCCTGCCAGTGCGAAGGATGTGAGTGTCTTTTTCATGGATGTTCCCCTTTTCGTGACGTCACCGGTTCCCGGGCCGGTGAAAGGCGGCAGGAAGGAGCGCCGCTGTCGGGAACGGATCGTGCGCCGGAACCTTTGCACTGCAACATACGTCAATTGACGTAATCGGGCCTGTGGAGGCCTTTGGCACACTTGAGGTCATTCCGGCACGAAATGTGCTGTGAGGAAGGCTTGGCGCAATTAACGGGGCGAAAGACCACGGCATGGCAGAAAGCGATTGCCAAAAATACAGGCAGTTGATGAAAAGAGTGGCAGGGAGCGTCGAGGGTCTTTGTCCCGGATCGGGGATGGGGAGGGATGCGGTCCGCCCGCTTCCTGCGAACTCATGACCGCCCGTCAGCGCATTCTGCCGGTCCGGCGGCAATACAACAAATGGGTCAACAACCAGACCCTTGAAGACTATGCCCTGCGCTTCACCGCCAAGAGCGCACGCCGGTTTTCCTCCCGCGCGATCTCGCAGACGGCCATCGGGGCAATCTCCTTTCTGGCGCTGGAAGCCATCGGCGGCGCGATCACGCTGTCGCACGGCACGGCCAATGCCTTTCTCGCCATCCTGGTCGGCAGCCTTGTGCTGCTCGTGGTCGGTTTGCCGATCAGCCGCTATGCCATGCGCTACGGGGTCGATATCGATCTGCTCACCCGCGGTGCCGGCTTCGGCTATATCGGTTCCACGGTAACATCGCTGATCTATGCCAGCTTCACCTTCATCCTGTTCGCGATCGAGGCCTCGATCATGTCGAGCGCGCTGGAATTCGCCTTCGGGCTGCCGCTCTGGCTCGGCTATGTCGTCAGTGCGGTCGCGGTGATCCCGCTGGTGACCCACGGCATCACCTGGATCAGCCGGTTTCAGCTGGCCACACAGCCTTTCTGGATCATTTTGAACATCCTGCCGTTTATCTTCATCGTTTTCACTGACTGGCAGGCGGTCGGCAGCTGGCTGACATTCACCGGGATCGATCCGGCCACACAGATGCCGAAGACGGGTGTGGGCGGCTGGGCCAGCATCAACCTGGTCAGCTTCGGCGCCGCCTCCGCCGTGATCCTGGCGCTGATGGCGCAGATCGGAGAGCAGGTGGACTTCCTGCGTTTCCTGCCCGCCCAGGATTTCGCCCGCCGCCGCCACCGGCTGGCGCTGTTCCTGGCCGGTCCCGGCTGGGTGTTGCTTGGCGCGCCCAAGATGATCGCCGGGTCGTTCCTGGCCGTGCTGGTGCTGTCGCACGGCGTCCCGGTCGGCCATGCGGACGAGCCCTCGCGCATGTACACGGTTGCCTTCGGTTACATGATCCCGAACGAAACCGTGGTGCTGCTTCTGATGGCCGCCTTTGTGGTCGTTGCGCAGCTCAAGATCAACGTCATGAACGCCTATGCGGGCTCGCTCGCCTGGTCGAATTTCTTTTCCCGGCTGACGCATTCCCATCCGGGACGGGTTGTCTGGCTGGTGTTCAATGTCGGCATCGCACTCTTGCTGATGGAACTCGGCATCTACCGCCTGCTCGAGGAAACACTCGGCGTCTTTTCCATTGTGGCCATGGCCTGGCTCTCGGCCATTTCCGCCGATCTTTTTCTCAACAAGCCGCTTGGCCTGTCGCCGCCGGGGATCGAGTTCAAGCGGGCGCATCTTTATGACATCAACCCGGTCGGTACCGGAGCGATGCTGCTGGCGACAGCACTCTCCCTGGCCGCGCATTTCGGCCTTTTCGGTGAAGCCGCCGCCGCCCTGGCGACATTTCTCGCCATGGCAATCGCCTTTGTTGCCGCGCCGGCGATCGCCTGGGCGACCGGCGGCCGGTTTTATCTTGCTCGCAAGCCGCGCCAGAGCTGGCAACAGAAAGACCAGATCGCCTGTTCCATCTGCGAGAACCCGTTCGAGCCGGAGGACATGGCCTATTGCCCGGCCTACCAGGCGCCGATCTGTTCGCTGTGCTGCTCGCTCGATGCCCGCTGCCGCGACAGCTGCAAGCCCAAGGCAAGGGTGGCGCACCAGGTCGGCACCGTCGCCGCGCTTGTGTTGCCGGAGAGTATCCTTGCGACCTTCCGCTCAAGACTTGGCCGCTATGCACTGACCTCCGTTTTCTCCATAACCGGTATCGGACTGGTGCTCTGGGTCATCTACGAACAGGCGGCCAGCCGACTGGGAGATCCGACGGGCATCATTGCCCAGACCGTCGCGCTGATCTTCTTTGTCTTTGCAGTCGTCGCCGGCATCGCTTGCTGGTTCCTGGTGCTCGCGCATGATACGCGCCGGGTCGCGGAGGAGGAATCGGCCCGCCAGAACGCCCTGCTGCAAAAGGAAATCGATGCCCATAGCGTCACCGACGCGGCCCTGCAAAAGGCCAAGGAGAATGCCGAAGCGGCCAACCTTGCCAAGAGCCGCTATGTGGTCGGCCTCAGTCACGAGTTGCGCACGCCGCTCAACGCCGTGATGGGCTACGCGCAGGTGCTGGAGCGCGACGACAGTCTGCCGGTGGAGCGCAGGCCCGCGATCAGCACGATCCGGCGCAGCGCGGAGCATCTCTCCGGCCTGATCGATGGCTTGCTGGACATTTCCAGGATCGAGGCCGGGCGCCTGCAGATCTATTCCAACGAGATCAACATCCACGAATTCCTCGACCAGATCGTCGACATGTTCCGCATGCAGGCGGCTTCCAAGGGCCTCGGCTTCAGCTATCAGCGTGCGCCAAACCTGCCGGTTTTCGTGCGCACGGACGAAAAGCGTTTGCGCCAGATCCTGGTCAATCTCCTGTCCAATGCGATCAAGTTCACGGACAAGGGCTCTGTCTCACTGAAGGTCGGCTACCGGTCTCAGGTCGCAAGTTTTGTCGTTGATGACAGCGGCCCGGGCGTGGACCTTGAAGACCAGACCAAGATCTTCGAGCCCTTCGGCCGCAGCAAGGCCGCGAGTGGCAAGCGTGTGCCGGGTCTCGGTCTCGGCCTGACCATCACCAAGCTCCTGACAGAAACCATGGGCGGCGCCATCGCGCTCGCCAGCGAACCGGGCAAGGGCGCCTCGTTCGAGGTGCGGTTGATGCTGTCCGGTGTCGACCGCCCCGTGGACACCATCCGGCTGGAAAAACAGGTCCGCGGCTACGAAGGGAAAAGGCGTACGATCGCGGTGGTCGACGACAATCCCGATCACCGGGCGCTCGTAAGCGATATTCTGAAACCCATCGGTTTTGCGGTTGTTGAAGCCGATAGTGGGTACGCCTGTGTCGACACGGTGGCGCCATTGTCGCCCGATCTTTACGTGATCGATATTCTGATGCCGGGCATGAATGGCTGGGAACTCGCCGAGGCCCTGCGCAAGCGCGGCGAAAAAGCACCGATCATCATGCTCTCGGCCAATATCGGCGACCAGAGCCTGCGCCCGGAAGGCCCCGCCCACCATTCCGCGACGCTTGCCAAACCCTTTGCGATTGGTCAGCTCTACGACCTGTTGCAAAAGCATTTGGGCGTGACCTGGACCGAACTGGCGAACGGGCAGGAAGCATCGGAGGCGCCCACCGGACCCTTGCGGTCGCCCGGGGCTGTTCATGTCGCTGACCTGATGTCTCTTGCCGATATCGGTTATGTTGAAGGGATCGAGGCAAAATTGAACGAGTTGGCGGCAACCCCCGAAAACCAGCCCTTGATCGAAGAACTACAGGACCATCTCTCCCGGTTCGATTTCGACAGTTACAGAAACGTCCTGAGCGAACTGGAAACCCATGACGGATGAACGCCGCGATACGGTCCTGGTGGTGGACGACAGCCCCGAAACGCTCGGTTTCGTCACCGAGGCGCTGAAGAAGACGGGGATTGCCGTTCTGGTTGCCACCAGCGGCGAGGCGGCGCTGAAGATCTGCGAAAAGGTGACACCGGACACGATCCTCATGGACGCGGTCATGCCCGGTCTCGACGGCTTCGACACCTGCCGGAAGATCAAGGACAGCCAGGCGCTTCAGCATGTCCCAGTGATCTTCATGACTGGGCTTTCGGAGACGGAGCATATTGTCCGGGCGCTGGAAGCGGGCGGCGTGGACTTTCTGACCAAGCCGATCGATGTCGACGAGCTGAAGGCCCGGATCAAGGTGCACCTGAAGAACGCCCGCTCCGTGCAGAGTGCTCATGTGGCGCTCGACGCCGCCGGCCGGCACCTGGTGGCGGTTTCAGGGGAGGGGACGGTGCTTTGGTCGACCCCTCAGATCCACAATCTGCTGTCCCGGACCGGCGCCGCGGAGACCAGCCTGTTCCGGCTCGGCCGGGCGCTTGGCGACTGGCTGGACAGGTCCTCGGAGGGTGAAGGGCGGCGCAAGAGTTTCATGCTCGGCCTGTCGGAGGAGCTGGCCGTTCAGCTGCATCCCTTGGGACGCGTGGGACCTGACGAGAACCTTTTCCGGGTGACGGCGGAAGACGAAGCCGGCCAGGTGCAGGCGCTGCAGGAACGCTTTGAACTGACCCAGCGCGAGGCGGAAGTGCTGATCTGGATCTCCAAGGGCAAGTCCAACAAGGATATCGGCGAGATCCTGGGCCTGTCTCCGCGCACGGTGAACAAGCATCTTGAGCAGATCTTCGTGAAGCTTGGCGTCGAGAACCGTGCGTCTGCCGCTGTGCGCGCCGCGGAAGTCATCTTTGCCCTGTGATTTTTCAATCAATTTTCCGATTTGACGCGCGTGACGACCTTCCCCTCGGGAAGCATCGCTCGACAAGACCCGCGCCTTGGCCTATGCATGCATTGGTGCGCGGTATTAGCCAAAAGGATAAGACAGGGTATGCCGCGCGCTGAGCCGCTATAACAAAGAAATGCCCGCGGGATGGGGCTAGAGGAGCGTGGCTATGACGGAATTTCGGGAGGTTCGGCGCACATCGCTTTTGCCGGATCAGATTGCCGCCGACATCATGTCAAAAATTACAGAAGGGCAGCTGGTGCCGGGGGACACGTTGCCGACCGAGCACGCGCTCGCCGGAACATTCGGTGTCAGCCGCAACGTGGTGCGGGAAGCCATCGCCCGGCTGCGGTCGGATGGCGTGGTCGAATCGCGCCAGGGGCGCGGCGCGGTGGTGAAGCCGATTACAGAGCGCGAGACGTTTCGGGTCGACATCCAGGCGCTCGGCAAGTCCGGCAATCTGGCGGACCTGTTCGAATTGCGCGGGCTCCTGGAAATCGAGGCGGCGGGGCTTGCCGCGGTGCGCCGGACGTCGCTCGATCTGGAAGACATGGGCAAGGCGATCGCGGAACTGGACGGGGAACTCCATTTCGACGAGCGGCGCCTGGAAGCGGACGCCGCCTTTCACCGCGCCGTCGGCAAGGCGACCGGCAATGCCTATCTCTATGGCATCATCTGCTACATCTCCTCGCGCCTCAAGGAGACGGCGCGCGTTACCTCCGATGTCTATGAAAAGGACGATCTCCTCCAGGTGACACGAGAAGAGCACCGCAGGGTTCTGAGAGCGATCGAGGCCGGTGACCGGACCGGAGCCCGGACGGCCATGGCAGCTCACATCAGCGGCGCCTCGGAACGCCTGAAGGTGCCGGTCAGGTCCGTTAGCCGGCTCTAGGGGCCGGACCCCAGGGGCAGAACACTGGTTCTAAAACCACGCCTGCGCCGGATCGGGCAAGGGGATGGCGTCGAGCAATGTGCGGGTATAGGCGGCCTTCGGATCTGCGAAGAGCGCCGGTGTTTCGGCATTCTCGACGATCTCGCCCTGATAGAGCACAAGGATGCGCGTGCACAGACGGCGGATCACCGAGAGATCGTGGCTGATGAAGGCGAGCGTCAGGCCGAGGTCCTGGACCAGGCTCTCCAGCAGGTTGAGCACCTGCGCCTGGGAGGAGACGTCCAGCCCGGAAACGATTTCGTCCGCCAGGATGAAATCCGGTTTCAGCGCGATTGCCCGGGCGATGCCGACCCTCTGTCTCTGTCCCCCGGAGAGTTCGTGCGGATAGCGTGAGGCGAAGGACCGCGGAAGGCCGACCATGTCGAGCGCCTCGTCGACCCGGCCCTTGACGTTGTCCAGTCCCTGAAGTTTCAGCGGGCCTGCAATGATGCCGCCGACCCGCCGGCGCGGATTGAGCGAGGACATCGGGTCCTGGAAGATCATCTGGAAACGGCGGCGCAGCGGCCGCAGTCGGTCCTCGCCCAGATGCGTGATATCCGTGCCTTCGAACAGAATGGCGCCGTCATCAGGCTCGATCAGCCGGATCAGCGCGCGGCCGAGTGTTGACTTGCCAGAGCCGGACCCGCCGACAATGCCGAGGACCTCGCCCTTCGGAATGTCGAAGGTCAGACCCTTCAGAACATCGATACGCGGAGCGGCTCCCAGAAGCGGCTTTTTCGACATGTCCGGGAAAGACACCTTCAGGTCTTTCAGTTGGTAGATCATCTCGCTCATGCGCGCACCGTCCCCATTTGCCCGGCGTCAAAGGCGGCAATTTCCGCTTCGACCGCCTGGATCACGCTGTCGGGCACAGGTGTCAGCGATCCATCCGGGTCGGTGTATTTCGGTGTCGCGGCCAGGAGGGCGCGGGAATAGGCATGAGACGGACCTGCGAAAAAGGCCTTGATATCCGTTTCTTCGATCACCTTGCCGGCATAGAGCACTGTGAGCGATTGGGCGATCTTGGAGACGACACCGAGATCATGCGTGACGAACAACAGCGCGGTGCCGTGGCGTTGCTGCATCTCGCGTATCAGCTTCAGGATCTGCTTCTGGACGGTGACATCGAGCGCGGTGGTCGGCTCGTCCGCAATGATCAGCTTTGGCTCGGCGGCAAAGGCCGACGCGATCAGGATGCGCTGGCGCATGCCGCCAGACAGTTCGTGCGGATAGGCTTTCATCACCCGGTCCGGCGCCTGGATATGCACCTCCTCCAGCAGCTCCAGTGCCCTGGCTTCGGCCTCGGCGCGCTTCCAGCCGAGAATGTCGACCAGCCGGTCGGTGATCTGAGGGCCAACCCGGCGTGACGGGTTGAGCGCCGTCAGCGGATCCTGCGGGATCAGGGCAACCCGGGCACCGATGCGCTGACGCCTGGCTTTGGGTGACAGGGTCTCGAGATCCTCGCCGTCGAGCTGGATGCTGCCTCCGGTCACTTTGGCGGCGCGTGGCAGAATGCCGAGCACGGCCTTGCCGATCATGCTCTTGCCGGCGCCGCTTTCGCCCACCAGGGCACGGACTTCTCCGGCGGCGACATCCAGCGACACGCGCCTCAGCAGGGGCGCGCCGTTGGCCAGCGAGACGTTCAGGTCCCTGATCGAAAGAAAACTCATCGTAGCACCGGGTCGAAATGTTCTTTCAGGCCTTCCCCGAACTGGGAGAAGCTGAGCACGGTCAGAAACAGGGTGAAGAGCGGGAACACCAGCACCCACCAGGCCTGGTAGATGGAGGCACGCCCCTCGGCGATCATGCCGCCCCAGGTCGGCTGGTCGGTCGAGATGGAAAGGTTCACGAAGGAGAGGATCGCCTCGACGATGATGGCAATGCCCATTTCCAGCGTCAGAAGCGCGACGATCGTCGGCAGCACGTTGGGCAGGATCTCGGTCATTGCCGTGCCAAGACGGCCGCGGCCGGCAACCTGCGCCGAGGCGACGTAGTCCATTGCGCCCTGGCTCATCGCCTCGGCGCGGACTACGCGAGCGAAGCGGGTCCAGTCGATGACGACAATGGCGACGATCACGGAGGTCAGTCCCGTGCCGATGACGGCGATCAGCAGGATCGCGAACAGGACCGGTGGAAACGCCATCCAGATGTCGATGAGGCGCGAGATGATGAGATCGGCCCAGCCCCGGAAGAAGCCTGCGATCAGGCCGAGCGTCGCCCCGATCAGGCAGGTGAGCGTGCCGGCGACCAGCGCCACGATCAGGGCAAGACGCGCTCCGTAAAGCATACGGCTCAAAACGTCGCGGCCGAGACTGTCGGTGCCGAGCAGAAAGGCGGGATCCGAGCCCTGTTCCCAGACCGGCGGCAGGCGACCGGCAAACAGATCCTGGGCCAGCGGATCGTGCGGGCTGATCAGGGGGGCGAAAATTGCAGCGAGCACCAGCAGCGCCAACCAGCCACCGCTGAGCCAGAGCCTGACGCCCGGAAGGCGGCGGATTTGTCCTCTGGCATCAAGCATGACGGAGCCTCGGGTTCAGGGCGGCATAGGTCATGTCGACCACCAGGTTGACCAGCGTGAACAGGAGCGCGAACACCAGCACGATGCCCTGGATGAGCGGCAGGTCGCGGTTGATGACCGCGTCGATGGCCATGTTGCCGAGCCCCTCATAGGAGAACAGCCGTTCGATGATCACCGTGCCGCCGATCAGGAAGGTGAACTGCACGCCGATCAGCGTCAGGGTCGGCAGGATGGCATTCGGCAGGGCGTCGCGCAGGATGATCGAGCTTTCCGAATACCCCTTGGTTCGGGCGAGCGTGATGTAGTCGTCGTGCATGCATTCCTTCAGGGATTGCTTCAACAGCTGCAGGATGATCGCGGCCAGTGGAATGGCGAGCGCGAGGGCCGGCATCAGCATGTGGGCGATCAGGTCTCCAACGACGTTGAACTGCAGCCGGGCGAGTGCCTCGAACAGGTAGAAGTTGGAGCCGAACTCGAAGCCGAGCGAGGGCGAGACGCGGCCGGAAATGTGAAACAGCGGCCAGAGCACGCCGAGGACCAGGATCAGCGCCAGGCCCCAGAGAAAGTCGGGCAGGGAGAGCGCAACGCCGCCGGCGACATCGATGCCGCCCTCGATCTTTGTGCCCCGGTAAAGCGTTGCGGTCAGCGCCGCGGCACCGCCCAGGAAAACGGCGATCAGGAGCGCCAGGATCGACAACTCGAGCGTTGCGGGCAGGCGGCCTATGACGAGGTCATAGACCGGCTGGCGCAGGGTTATGGACATGCCGAAGTCGCCCTGGACGACATTGCCGATCCAGATCCAGAACTGCTCGAGTATGCTCTTGTCCAGGCCGTAAAGCGCCTTGAGGCGATCGATATCGGCATCGGTCGCGCCGGGAGGCAGCATCATGGCAATCGGATTGCCCGGCACCACGCGGATGACGACAAAGACGATGACGGCCGCGCCCAGGAGCGTGACCAGGGTGGTAATGAGGCGCGTGATCAACGCGCGCGCAATCTGCATGTGGGCCGGCCCGTATTCCGTTCAGAAAAAACCGCCGCAACGCTCCGGGAGCTCGGAACAGCTTGAGCGCTGCGGCGTAGGCGGGGTGTGTGGCTGTATCAGGACCTGGTCATCAGGGCCGGTAGCAGCGCGCCGGAGGCGTGCGGTGTGACCTTGACCTTGTCCGAATGCAGGATCGGCTGCACATACTGGATCAGCGGAATGACCAGGGCATTGTCGGCTATGAACCGGTCGACCTCCTTCCAGCCGGCAATGCGTTTGTCCTCGTCGACCTCGCCCCAGAGCGGCAGGATCTTCTGCATCAGGTCCTCGCCGTCCCAGACGGAATGGGGCGAGGGGCCGAACATGGCAAAGCCTGTCGAAGTGGTCGGGTCACCGATGGCATTGCCCCAGTTGTAGAAGGCGGCCGGGGCGAGCGTGTCGGCGGCGCGCAGCTCGTAATGCTTGGCGATTTCGTAGACTTCGATCTCGGCCTCGATGCCGATCTTGCGCCACAGGCCGACAATCGCCTGGATGATCTCGTAATCCTTGGGCTTGAAGCCGCGCGTGGTCTGGATCTTGAAGGAGACCGGGTTATCCGGGCCGTAACCGGACGCCGCCAGCAGTTCCTTGGCCTTCTCCGGATCGTATGGCACGGTGATCGACGGGTCATAGGCCGTGTAGTCGGGCGTCTGCAGCGTGTCGATCGGCACACCGTAATTCGACAGCAGCCGCTCGATGATGGTCTTCTTGTCGATGGCGTGGGCCATCGCCTTGCGCACATTCGGATCGTTCATCGGCTCGATATCGTTGATGAAGATCATGCCGATATCGGAGATCGGCGTGGCCGTGCCGACGATGCCGTCCTGTTCCTTCAGCCGGTCGAATTCCTCATAGGGCATTTCCAGGGTGACATGGGCGTTGCCGGACATGACCTCGAAGGTGCGGCTGGAGGCGTCGGTGACGAACTTGATGGTCACCGTCTTGAACTCCGGCGCACCGCCCCAGTAGTTTTCGTTGGCTTTCAGGCGGACAAACGCATTGCGCTCGAACTTGTCGACCATGTAGGGGCCGGTCCCGATGGGCGCGGCCTCGAAGCCGTCGGCGCCGACTTCTTCATAGTATTTCTTCGGCATGACATAGCCGGTCAGGAAGCTCATCCACTTGAAGATGGTCGGCTCGTATTCCTTGACGTCCGCGGTGACGCGGTTGCCGTCGATCGAAAAATTGCCGATCTTGCCCCAGATGAACTGGATCGGGTTGCCTGTGTCGGAGCTGCCGGCGCGCTCAAGCGACCAGACGATGTCTTCCGGCGTCAGCGGGTCGCCATTGTGCCAGGTGACGCCCTCGCGCACATCCATCCAGACCTTGGACTTGTCCTCGTTCCAGCCCCAGTCGGTGAGAATGCCGGAGGCAAAGCTCAGGTCCGGGTTCTGGTGGATGAACATGTCGAACACCGACTGGTAGATGCCCTGGATCGTCGGGTTCACCGCCGACGGGCCGACGGTCGGGTCCCAGCTCGGCAGGTTGACGTTGTAGGCGATCACCAGTTCCTCGATGTCATTGGCGAAAACCGGTGTTCCGACGGCGGTCAGCATGCCGCTGACGGCCGCACTTTTCAGCAATGTGCGTCTTGATACTGTCATGGTTTCAGTTCCCCATCTGGTCTCTGGCGCCGGTGCGTTTGTCTTTTGTCGCTATCCGGCGAGTTTTTGCGCGAGCAGGTATCCGGGCCCGGCTCCGGTTCCCGCTCCCGGCCAGACGGCGGCGCCGGTGTGGAACAGGTTCCCCACCGGAGTTGAGCCGTCGGCAAAGCCGCGAACGGGCCTGAACAGGAAGTGCTGGGTGAGATGATGACTTCCGCAGATCTGGTCTCCTCCGACCAGGTTCGGATTGTCCGCCTCCAGCATGGCGGGTGTCACAATGTGCCGGCCAAGGATCCTGGCCCGCGTTCCGGGCGCATAGCGCTCCAGAATGTCGAGCGCCCGTTCGGCAAAGGGCTCGGCCGCGGTCTCCCAATCGGTCGCCGCGATTGTGCCGGCGGCATCGCCCCTGATGGTGCCGGGCGCCATGCGTACCTGAAGCCAGAGCACATGCTTTCCCTCCGGCGCGCGACTCGGATCGATTGCAGTCGGCTGGCCGCAGACAACGACCGGCTCGTCGGGCAACAGGCCTGCCCGGGCCTGGGTATAGGTGCGTGCCATCTGGTCGAGATCCGGCGCCAGGTGCACATAGGCGAATTTCTTGAGGTCTTCAGCAGCGGTCCAGTCGGGCAGGGCGTCCATGGCCAGATGGATCATCATCGTGCCCGGTGCGTGGGCCGATTTTTTCAGGCCCTGGTCGTAGGATGTGTTGCCGGTGTCGCCGGTCAGTTTCAGAAGGGCGTCGGGTGCCACATTGGCGATCACCGCTTTCTTCGCCATGATCCTGCGCCCGTCGGCAAGCTCAATGCCGCGCGCCTGGCCGTTTTCAACGATTACGCGGCTGACCTCTGCGTTGCAGGTGACCGAGCCACACCGCGCCTCGATGCTGGCGACCATGGCCCTGACGATCGTGTCGGCGCCGCCCTGGCCAAGCACCATGCCGAAGGCCTGGTTGGCCATGCCTTCCAGGTAGGGAAAGAGCGCGCCGCCGGAAATGTCCGGCGCAAAATCCAGATGCATGCCCCAAGCGGCAAGCATGGCGCGCACCTTGGGCGACGCAAAGGTCTCCGTCAGCCAGTCCCTCGGGGAAGCGAGCAGGAAACGGCCAAGATCGAGCACGCCGCCTGTGCCGTTCCGGCGCCATTCCTTGAACAGGATATGTGCAAATGCACGTTTTTTTGCCGGGCTGCCCAGAAGGCCGAACAAGGTCTCTGCCTGAGTGGGGAAATCCGCTGTCAGCGCACGCCAGGTGTCGGCGTCATCTGCATTCTCCGCGGCCATGCGCTTGGCTGTCGTTTCAAGATCATTGCTGACGCCGAGCCAGGTTCCGTCCGGAAAGACAGAGGAAAAACAATCGGCTACAGGTGCAAATGCCAGTCCGTGAGTGGAGAGTTCTTGCCCGTATTCCTTGAAAAAGGCTGAGCCTGCAAACAGCGACAGGTTCATGGCGGCCCAGTCGTGGCGGTATCCGGGGAGCGTGTATTCGCCGGTTTTGACCGCGCCGCCAGGTTCGGACGCGCGCTCGAACACGCCGACGTTCCAGCCTTTGGAGGCCAGATGCACAGCGCAGGCGAGACTGTTGTGTCCGCTGCCGATGATCACGCTGTCCAATGTCTCGCTCACGCAATTCCCCTCCGCTCGTTGAAGAAGATAATTGCAAATACAAATAAATCTGTCTAGCATCGATTTGTGATAAAGAGCCGACAGGCCGTACACATACAGAGGGAACGATTATGTCTGCAGAGAACGCGCTCGGCGGACTGGGGGCCATGCTCCTGTCCGGAGATGTGGAAGTGGTGGATTGCACGGGCGTTCTGGGTCCCGACACACCGATCATCCAGTTGCCGCCAGATTTCGCCAAGAACACACCGAAGGTCGAGATCCACAAGATCAGCGAATACGATTCAGACGGGCCGTTTTTTGCCTGGAACTGGATGGTTTTGGGTGAGCATTCGGGCACTCATTTCGACGCCCCGCATCACTGGATCACCGGCAAGGACTATTCCGACGGCTTCACTGACACGCTGAACGTCCAGCGTCTGGTGGCGCCGGTCAACGTGATCGACTGTTCGAAGGAAACCGAGGCAAACCCGGATTTCCTGCTGACCGCCGACCTGATCAAGGCCTGGGAGGCCGAACATGGTGAAATCGGCGCTGGCGAATGGGTGGTCATGCGCACCGACTGGGACAAGCGCGCCGATGACGAGGCCCTGTTCCTGAATGCCGACGAAACCGGGCCGCATAGCCCCGGGCCGACCCCGGATGCTATCGAATATCTTCTGTCAAAGAAGATTGTCGGCTGGGGCAGCCAGTGCATCGGAACCGATGCCGGCCAGGCCGGTGGCATGGAGCCGCCTTATCCGGCGCATAATCTTTTGCACCGGGACAATTGCTTTGGCCTCGCTTCGTTGGCCAATCTCGACAAGCTGCCCGCCAAGGGCGCGATCCTGATTGCCGCGCCGCTCAAGATCGAACGCGGCACGGGCAGCCCGATCCGCGCTTTGGCGCTGGTTCCGAAAGCCTGAGGACGCGACCGTGGCCGCCCCGCATGTGATCATCGGCTCCGGCATCAACGCCCTGGTCGCGGCAGCTCTGCTGTCGCGCAAGGGCGAGCCGGTGCTGGTGCTTGAGCGCTCCGAGACAATCGGCGGCTGCATGCGCACCGAGGAGATCACGCTGCCGGGTTACCGGCATGACGTCATGGCGGCCACCTTTGTCCTGTTCCTGACATCGCCCGCCTATGCGGAGCTGGCGGAAGATCTCGGCCGGCACGGCCTGGAGTTCTGTCACACGCAGCATCCGACCGCCGTAATCCGGCCAAATGGAGAAGCGGCGCGCCTCGCCATGGACCGGGCCGCCAATGTCGCCGCCTTCAGCCAGCTGGCTGCCGGGGACGGAGAGCAGCATGCCGCCGATGTCGGCGGTATCGAGGCCGATGCGGACTTCCTGTTTGCCCTGCTTGGCAATCCGCTCTGGTCGATGAAAATGGCCGGGCTACTCGCCAAACAAGCCTGGAAGCGCGGGCTGACAGGCCTCAAGGCCTGGTTCGGCGCGGCCTTGCAGCCCGCGCGGGGCTGGCTGGAAGGAAGTTATTCAAGCGAGACCGTTCAGGCGCTCTGGGCGCCCTGGGTCCTGCACACCGGCTTGACGCCTGAAAGCACCTATTCGGGCCAGATGGGCAAGGTGATTGCCTTTGCCCTGGAAGCCGCCGGTGCACCGGTCGCCAAGGGTGGTTCCGCCAGCGTGCCGGAGGCGTTTCGTAAGCTGATCGAGGCAAAGGGCGGAAAGATCCGCACAGGCGTCGATGTCGACCAGATCCTGGTAAAGGACGGCAGGGCGATCGGTGTGAAGACCTCGGACGGGGACACCATCAAGGCACAGTCCGTCATTGCCTCGGTCACGCCGTCACAGCTCTATCAGCGCCTTTTGAAGCAAGAGCCCGCGCCCGAGGCAGTGAAGACCTATCGTTATGGCCGGGGCAATTTCCAGCTCCACTACGCGCTGGATGGTGAGCCTGACTGGATCGCGGACGGACTGGAAGACGTGGCCCTGATCCATCTGGCGGACGGCATCGACAGCGTCTCGAAATCCGCCAATGAGGCCGAACGGGGTCTCTTGCCTGAAGTGCCCACCATTTGCGTCGGTCAGCCCCATCGTCTCGACCCCTCCCGGGTTCCGGACGGCAAAGCGGTTTTGTGGCTGCAGATCCCGGACGCACCGCGGGTAATCAAGGGCGACGCTGCCAATGCTATCGAAACCGGACCGGAGTGGACGGAAGCCGTCAGAGAAGCCTTCGCGGACCGGCTGGAGCAGATCCTGGCGCGGCACATCCGGAATTTCGATCAGATCAAGCTGGCGCGGCGTGCCTATTCGCCAGCCGATCTCAACAACCTCAATATCAATCTGGTCGGCGGCGATCCTTATGGCGGGTCCTGCGGCATTGACCAGTTTTTCATCTGGCGCCCCTTTGCCCAGTCCGTTAATAGCGCCACCCAAATCCGGAATCTCCACATGATCGGTGCCTCGACCCATCCCGGTCCAGGGCTCGGCGGCGGCTCCGGCTACAATCTGGCGAAATGGATGGGTGCATGAGCGACGAGGATCGGACGGACGAGCTGGCGGAAGAAGCCCGCACGCCACGGCTGGGTGAAATCGGACTGGAGAACTTCCCGCCTTACCTGATGAACCGCATCATGGGCCGCTACAACGCGGCCCTGCGCGAGGAAATGGCCAATCTGGGCCTGACAACGCCGAAGATGCGAACCCTGGCCGTGCTCTCGGTGATTGACGGCCTTTTGATCGGCGAATTGGCGATTTACGCAATCACCGAAGTTTCGACCCTGAGCAGAGCATTGGATGCGCTGGAGCGCGACGGGCTGGTTCGGCGCGTTGCCGACAAGGACGACAGCCGTGCGGTGCGTGTTCATATCACGGCCAAGGGGCGGGAGACCCATGAACAGCTCTGGCCGCATCTGGCGAGCGCCTATCAGCAGATGTTCAAGGGCATCAGCGATGCCGAGCAGCGCGCCTTTGTCGCCACGCTGCAGACCATTTTGAAGAACGTGCGCAAGCACCCGATATGAGTTGACCGTGGAGGGAGGAGCCGATGGCCGAAAGGTCGTTCAAGGCTGAGGTTGAGCATCTAAGAAAAGGCACCGGAGACACCTTTACCGGTGAAGGCATTCTGGCCATCACCAAGGCGCTCCTGGAAAACGGGGTCGGCTATGTCGGCGGCTATCAGGGCGCTCCGATCTCGCACCTGATGGATGTGCTCGCCGATGCCGAGGACCTGATGGGCGAACTCGGCATCCGCTTCGAGGCGAATGCCTCCGAGGCGGCGGCCGCGGCCATGCTGGCAGCCTCCGTGCATTATCCCATTCGCGGCGCGGTGACCTTCAAGGGATCGGTTGGCGTCAATGTTGCCTCCGACGCGCTCGCGAACCTCGCGTCTTCCGGCGTCAATGGCGGTGCGCTGGTGATCGTCGGTGAGGATTACGGCGAAGGCTCCTCCATCATGCAGGAGCGTTCCTACGCCTTTGCCATGAAATCCCAGTTCTGGCTGCTCGATCCACGGCCGAACCTGACATCAATCGTCAAATCCGTTGGCGACGGCTTTGCGCTTTCCGAGGCCAGCAACACGCCGGTCATGCTGATGGTCCGGATTCGCTCCTGTCATGTCACCGGCAGTTTTGAGACCAGCGACAACGTTCCGCCGCCGCTGTCCGTCAGGGACGCGCTCTCCAGCCCGATGCGCGACTTCAAGCGCGTCGTGCTGCCGCCGATGTCCTATGCCCACGAGCATGACAAGATCGACAACCGCTGGCCGGCGGCCGAGACATTCATTCTGGAAAATCAGCTGAACGAGCGCTTCGGTCCTGACGAGGGCAAGGTTGGCATTGTCTGTCTCGGCGGCATCTACAACAGTGTCATCCGCGCGCTGCAGCGGCTGGGCCTCGCCGATATCAGCGGCAACACGTCCGTGCCGCTTTACGTTCTGAACGTCACCTATCCGCTGGTAAAATCCGATCTTCTCGATTTCTGCGATGGCAAGGAAGCCGTCCTGATGGTCGAGGAAGGTCAGCCGGAATTCATCGAGCAGCAGCTCGGTGCCATGCTCTACAAGGAAGGCCGGAGCACCAGGCTGGAAGGCAAGGGAACGTTTCCGCGCGCCGGCGAATATACCGGCCAGATCATGCTGGACGGCATCGACGCCTTCATCCGCCAGCACGCGCCGGACCTTCTGCCGGGCAAGGTGCTGGCGCCGAACGCACCCAAGCCGGAATTGCCGGACCTGTCGCAGACCGTACCGATCCGCCCGCCCGGCTTTTGCACCGGCTGCCCGGAGCGGCCGATCTTCGCCTCGCTGAAAATGGTCGAACAGGATCTCGGCCAGCACCAGATCACCGGCGACATCGGCTGTCACCTCTTTGCCTGCCTGCCGCCCTTCGAGATCGGCGGCTCGACCATGGGCTACGGGCTTGGACCCGCCTCCAACGCCGCATTTGACGGCGGCGGTGAAAAGCGGGCGATCTCGATCCTTGGCGATGGCGGCTTCTGGCACAACGGCCTCAGTTCCTCTATCGGCAACATGGTCTTCAACAAGTCCGACAGCGTCGCCATCATCGTCGACAACTATTATTCCGCCGCGACCGGCGGCCAGGACATTCCCTCCAGCCGGGCGAAAAACAAGTCCAAGTCGACCAACAACCCGATCACCAAGGCGCTGGAAGGCGCCGGGGTGAAGTGGATCCGGCAGATCGACCGGACCTATGACGTCACCAAAATGCGCGCCACCATCCGCGAGGCGCTGACCACCGACTATGACGGTCCAAAGGTCATCGTGGCCTCGTCGGAATGCATGCTCAATCGCCAGCGGCGCGAAAAGCCCTTGCGCAACAAGGCGATTTCCGGTGGCGAGCGGGTTGAAGTGCCACGCTTCGGTGTCGATCAGGATGTGTGTACGGGCGATCACGCCTGTATCCGCTTGTCCGGCTGCCCGTCTCTGTCGCTGAAGAAACTGGACGATCCGCTGCGCGACGATCCGGTCGCCCATATCGACCAGTCCTGCGTTGGCTGCGGCAATTGCGGCGAGGTTGCCGATGCGGCGATCCTGTGCCCGTCCTTTTTCGAGGCCAAGGTGGTCCACAACCCGGGTGGCCTTGAAAGCTGGCTGGCCGGGTTTCGCACCAAACTCATTTCCTGGCTGCAGACCCGGCGTGCAGGCCGGCGTCTGACCTTCAACGCGGAGGGCGTTTGATGTCTCTGTCCCTTCCTCTCGATGCCCAGCCTGCCGATCCGGCGCTTGACGGCATCATCAAGCTTGCAGTCATGGCGGTGGGGGGCCAGGGCGGCGGTGTCCTGACCAACTGGATCGAGGGTCTTGCCCGCTCGGAAGGCTATCACTGCCAGGCAACAAGCGTCGCAGGCGTCGCGCAGCGCACGGGCGCGACCATCTATTATATCGAGATGGCACCTGGAACCGTGGCCGCGCCGGTGTTCTCGCTGGCACCGTCAGCCGGGGATGTCGATATCATCATCGCCGCGGAGATGATGGAGGCGGGGCGCGCGATCATGCGCGGGTTTGTGACGCCGGACCGCACGACCTTGATCGCCTCCAGCCACCGCATGCTGGCGGTCTCTGAAAAGACCGTGCCGGGCGATGGCATGGCTTCCTCCGAGGAAGTGAAGGCCGCAGCGGAACTCGCGGCGCACAAGCTTGTGCTGGCGGATATGGATGCGGCCGCGCTGAGGGTCGGGTCGGTGATTTCGGCCTCCCTGTTTGGTGCCTTGGCCGGCTCCGAAGCACTGCCGTTTCCGCGCGAAGCCTTCGAGGAGGCAATCCGGGCCGGTGGCAAGGGCGTCGAGGCCAGCTTGCGAGCCTTTGCGGCGGGATATGAACTTGCCAAAAACGGTGAGCCGGAAAAGGCGGCGCCTTTGCGTCCCGCCAAGGCTGAGATCGTTGCGCCTTCCGGTCCAAAAGGAAGCCGCGATGCCTATTCCAGCCTGGAAGCACGCATCGCTTCATTGCCCGAACCGTGCCGGGAAATGGCGAGGGCGGGCCTGCAAAAGGTCGTCGACTTTCAGGACTGCGCCTATGGCGGGGACTATCTCGACCGTCTGGAAGCGCTTGCCGCAAAGGACAGCGTGGACAGGCATTTCAAACTCACCCGCGAGGCCGCCAAATACATCGCCAACGCCATGGCCTATGATGACGTCATCCGGGTGGCCGACCTGAAGACCCGTCCGCAGCGCTTCCGCCGCATCGAGGCGGAGATGAAACTGGCGGACGGCAACCTGCTGCAGCTGACCGACTACCTGCATCCGCGGGCGGAGGAAATCATCGGGCTTCTGCCGGCCACGCTGGGGGTCAAACTCGACGCCGATCCGGTCTGGCGGGCCCGCATCGACCGCTGGTTCAATCGTGGCCGCCGGATCCGTTCCGACAGTCTGCGCGGATTTCTGATGCTCTATGTCTTGGGCGGACTTCGTGGCTGGCGTCTGAAAACCCTTCGTCACCGGATGGAGCAGGCGCATTTGGACGATTGGCTGAAAATGGTTTCAGGCTACCTGCCGGACCGCTATGGCATGGCGGTTGAAATCCTGAAATGCCGTCGCCTCATCAAGGGCTATTCCGACACCCATGCGCGCGGCCTGACGAAATTCGACAAGGTGCTGGCCGGTGCAAGGCTGGTGGAGGGCCGCGACGACGGTCCCGACTGGGTCGCCCGACTGCGCGAGGCCGCGCTCAAGGACGAAAAGGGCGCGGATCTGGATGGGGCGCTGAAGACGGTGGAGAGCTTTGCCGGGGCGGGGTGACGAATTAAAACCCTCCATCGCCTTCCCGGCCAAGCGAAGCGCGAGCCGGGACCGGAGGCCACCAGGCTGTCGTAAGGCAGCGCAAATCTTCCCAAGAGGCCTCGGCTCGCCGGTCCCGGATCTTCGCTGCGCTCTGTCCGGGATGACGATGGAGAGGGATTAGAGTATGCAGCCGTCTCCTTCGAGACGGGCCTAGCGGCCCTCCTCAGGATGACGCTGAGTGTGTTGATGGATCAAGGGGCTGTCCCACTCTCGGGGTGACACTGAATGTGTTGATAGTTCAATGGGCTGCTACACCCTTAAGCGTCATCCTGAGGAGCCGCGTCAGCGGCGTCTCGAAGGAGCGGCCACTTGCTCCATTCCACATGCGGGCTCTCTCAAAACGTCTCGTCTGACCGGCGCCTAGCCCGCAGTGCCCAGCGACCTGCCCAGCACCTCCAGGACTTCCCGGGTCGCGTCTTCCGTGGTCTGAACGCCCGGCGACAGCCGCAGGGTCGCCCCGCGCGTGTCGGCGGAAATGCCGACATCCCGGAGATCATTCAACACTTTGCCGGCCTCTTCCGTCGACGACAGCGCGATCATCAGGCTGCCGCCGCGCTCTTTTTCCGTCCGAGGCGTCAGCAGCTTCAGGCCGAGTTTGTCCACACCGCCGATCAGGATGTCACTGAGCCGCCTGTTATGAGCAAGGATCGCATCCGTGTCGGCATTCGCATGCCATGTCAGGGCTGGAACCGTGGCGGCCGCCGGCAGGATGGCGGGAGTGCCGTTGTCGAAGCGGCGGATGTCCGGCGCATAGTCGAAGGCTTCGATGTCCCAGTTGAACGGGTTGTCCTGGCTGAACCAGCCGCGCAGCTCCGGCCGGCATTCAGGGATCAGGTCCGGGCGGACATGGAAGACGCCTGCGCCCGGCGTGCCGCACATCCATTTGAGGCTTGTCGAGACGGCAAAATCGACCTGGGGCTCCTGGACAGAGAAAGGCAGCAGTCCGGCCGCCTGGGTGATGTCCACGCCGATCAGGCTGCCCATGGCGCGGCCATGAGCGACAAGGGCCTCGAGATCGATCCGGTGGGAGGTGGTCGAGCTGACCCAGGTGAGCAGCGCCAGCGCCACGTCGCCATCCCATTCGGCGATCATGTCCTCGTCCGCGACCCAGCCGGAACCCTGGCGCATCTTGACCGTGACCAATTCGAAGCCAAGACGGTCCTGCAGCCGGGTGAGGAGGAAATGGTTGGAGGGAAAACAGTCGGCGGCGACCAGAACCTTGCGCCCGCGCAGATAGTTGTCCGGCAGGGCCGTCAGGAACATGTGCACGCCCTGGGTGACATTCTCGCAGGTCGTCGCAGAGCCGTCAGGCGCACCAAGAAGGCGGCGCCACAGGTCGATGAATTCAGCCCGCTTGCCGAGAAGATAGGGCCATTGCCGGTCGTCGGAGGCGCACCAGATCGTCCCGAAATCAGCCATCGCGGCGGCGAGATCCGCCTCCTTGCCTGGGTACTGGCCGATCGAGTGATAGAGGAAATAGCCGTCTTCTCTGGTGGTCATGGTTCCTCCCGAACGTCTTTGTCTGGTGTCCGGCCGGTGCATGGACAAATCGTCGTTTCACCGGCTTCACCGCTATTGACCAGTATGTGATTATTCGTATACAGTTTTTGGAATAGTTCAAGCTTAAAGGATTTTTCCTTTGCAGAATTCTGGAGAAAATGGTCCGTACGTTTCCGGTTTGCGTCCTAGTTCTGTATACAGTTTTGGGCTGATCGGAGCGCGCTCCAGGAGTTCTCTGGATGACTGAAGCCAAGATCTCCACAGCAGCTGCGAGCGGACAGAGCACCAGTGGCCAGATCCATGATGTTTTGATGGGGCGCATCCAGCGCGGCGAGCTTGTGCAAGGGGTGCGGCTGGTGGATACGGCGGTCGCCGCCGAGTTCGGGGTCTCCCGCATGCCGGCGCGCGATGCGCTGATGCGGCTTGCCCATGAGGGCTATCTGGAGCCGACTACCCGGGGCTTCGTTCTGCCGAGGCTGGACCATGAGGAAATCCTGGAGATCTTCGACCTGCGCCGTCTGCTGGAGCCGCGTGCAGCTGCCATGGCGGCGCATGGTCTGACGGAGGATGAGCTTGCCGCCCTCGGCGGCATCCTGGACGATGCCCGATCGGCCATGACTGAGGGTGATCCGGAGCGCCTGTTCCGGGCCTGTGAGATCTTCAGAAACGGCTGGATTGCCGCCGTGTCGAACGCCTCGCTGCGCAAGGCCTTGCAGCGCTACATGACCCAGGTCCAGGCCGTGCGCATGATGACCTTTGCCGACAAGGCCAACCATCCGCTGATCGTCGCCGGCAATGCAAGGCTTTACGAGGCCTTTTGCCAACGGGACGCAGTGGCGGCGAGTGACCGCATTCTGCGCTTCGTCTTCGACGGCGAAACCGCCTATCTCGCCGCGCATGCGGCAGCTTTGAAAGAACAATCCGGATCAACCGCGCGGGCTGGATAATCGCGCGGGTCCAGGGGAGGGGAAAGTTTAATGACGGAAACACGCGCCGAGATACGCCTGCCGACGAAGGATCTGGCCAGGGACCTGCCGTTTTTCACCAAGACGCTGAAGATGCGGCTCGACATGATCTACCCGGCGGACAATCCGGAAATCGCCGTCTTTTCCGGTCACGGCTTGCGCGTGCGGGTGGAAAAGGACGCGCCGGAAGGGCCGGGCACCTTGCGCATCCTGACCGAGGATCCGGGCGGCTTTGCCGGCGGTGAACGCCTGCTGGTCGCGCCCAACGGCACCCGTGTTGAAATCGACGAACTGAACCCGCCACTGGTTCTGCCCGAAACCGAACATGCTTTCGTTGTGCGCCGTCTTGCCGATCAGGCGCCCTGGGTGATCGGGCGCGCTGGCATGGAATACCGCGACCTGGTCCCAACCCGCCTCGGCGGCGCGATGATTGCCTCGCATATCCGTGTGCCCGACGGGCCCGTGCCCGACATGGTGCATTTCCACAAGGTCGGTTTCCAGCTGATCTTCTGCGTGCGCGGCTGGGTCGACGTGCTTTACGAGGATCAGGGCGGCATGCGACGTCTGACGGCGGGCGACTGTTTCATCCAGCCGCCGGAAATCCGGCACCGGGTGATGCATGCCGCTGACGGCATCGAGGTGGTCGAAATCGGTGTGCCAGCCGAGCACATCACCGAGATCGATCACGACATGACCCTGCCGACCCCGCAGGAACGGCCTGACAGGGAGTGGCAGGGACAGAAATTCGTGCATAATCTGGCAAAGGAGGGTGTTTTCGCGCCGTTCCGCGTTCCCGGATTTGAAGCGCGCGACACGACCATTTGCGACAACACCAAGGGTGTCGCCTCCGTTTTGGTGGCGCGACCGACCGGGGAGACCGCTCCCTGGACGCGCCATCACGGCGACATCCTGTTCAACTTTGTGCTGGCAGGCGAGATGACCCTTGAGGGCGAAGGCAAAGATCCTTTCCGCCTGTCCGCCGGAGACGCCTTCGTTATCCCGCCGAAAATGGCGACCAGATACACGGGCGCGACAACCGACCTGGAACTGCTGGAAGTCAGCCTGCCGGGCCGGTTCGATACGGAAATCCTGCGCGAGGAAAGTTTGCCGAGGAGGAATGAGCAAACCGTGCAGGCGTAATGACAGCAAGCTTCAAGAGGGGATGACAGCATGAGGAAGTTGACGACATTTGTGGCGGCCGCAGCCTTGCTGGGCGCAGGCTCCGCCGCCTTCGCGGACGACACCAAGATCGGCGTTCTGATGGATATCACCGGACCGATCGCAAACTTCATTCCGCCGCTGCAGAACGCGGCCAATCTCGCCGTGAAACAGGTGAACGACCAGGGCGGCCTGCTCGGCGGTACGGCCGTGGCGGTTTATGGCGACACCACCGGCACGGCCCAGGGCGCGGTCGATGCGGCGCAGAAGCTGGTCAATATCGAGAACGTGCCGATCGTCATGGGTTCGCTCATGTCCGGCACCACCATCGCCGCCGCCGAAGCCGCGATCATTCCGGCCGGCGTTGCCCAGATCTCGCCGACGGCGACCTCGCCGGCCATGACCGACCTTCAGGACGACGGTCTCGTCTTCCGCATCGTGCCTTCCGACAACTACCAGGGCGAGATCCTCGCCAAGATGGTGCTTGCCGACGGCCTCGACAAAGTCGCGCTGACCTATGTCAACAACGACTACGGCGTGGGCATCGGCCAGACCTTCCAGGCTGCCTATGAGGCCGCTGGCGGCACGATCACCGCGTCCAACAAGCACGAGGAAAAGAAGGATTCCTACCGCTCCGAACTGGCAAGTCTCGCCAAGGGTGAGCCGCAGGCTCTGGTCGTGATCGCCTATGCCGGTGACAGTGGCGGCAAGATCGTGCGCCAGGCCATCGAGGGCGGTCTCTTCACCAAGTTTGTCGGCACCGACGGCCTGCGTGACGAGCTCCTGATCGAGAATGTCGGCGCTGACGCGCTGAAGACCTCGTTCTTCTCCTCGCCGACGTCTCCGGCCGAGAACCCGGCTCAGAAGACCCTGCATGACGCCTTCAACGCCGAATATGGCGAAGGCGCCGACAAGGCCTTTGTCGACCAGACCTATGACGCCACCTTCCTGGCGTTGCTGGCCATCGAGAAGGCCGGCTCGACCGACCGGGCCGCAATGGCTCAGGCGCTGCGCGATGTCGCCATGGCTCCCGGCGAGAAAGTCGGTCCGGGCGAATGGGCCAAGGCCGTAGCCCTCCTTAAGGAAGGCAAGGACATCGACTATGACGGCGCCAGTGGCAACGCTGAATTCGACGCCAATGGCGATGTCGGCGGTTACATCGGCAAGTTCGTCGTCGATGGCGACGGCTATAAGCAAGTCGAAATCGTCGAATAAGCCGGACCTGACGTGATCCGACTGGACAAGATCTGCGTCGATTTCGGAGGACTGCGGGCGGTTGACCACGCAAGCTTCGAAATCGGTGCAGGCCGCATCACCGGCCTGATCGGGCCGAATGGTGCGGGCAAGACCACCGCCTTCAACGTGATCGCCGGCGCTGTCCGGCCAACTTCCGGACGGGTGATCCTGGACGGGCGCGACATCACCCGCCTGAAACCCCACCAGCGGGCAGCGGCGGGCCTCGCGCGCACCTTCCAGATCCCACATGAATTCGACCGTCTCTCGGTGCTTGAAAACCTGATGGCCGCCGCGTCGGCCCCGGAAGGCGAGAATGTCATCAACGTGATCTTTCGCCGTGGTCGCTATGCCGCCGAGGAGCGGGAGATCTACGACACCGCGCGTGACACCATTCGCCTTTTGGAACTGGAGCATGTCATCGACGAGAAAGCCGGCAATCTTTCTGGTGGCCAGAAAAAACTGGTCGAGCTTGGCCGGGCCCTGATGCGCAAGCCCAAGGTGGTGCTGCTCGACGAGATCGGCGCCGGCATCAACCGAACGCTGTTAGGCAAGCTCGCCGACAAGATCCTGATGCTCAACCGCGAGCGCGGGCTGACCTTTTGCCTGATCGAGCACGATCTCGACTATGTCTCCAAGCTTTGCGACCACGTGCTGGTCATGGCGCAAGGCACGCTCCTGACCGAAGGCACGGTCGAGGCTGTCCGCAATGACGAACGGGTCATTGAAGCCTATTTCGGCGGCGGCAAATACGAGGCCCGCCTATGACCGAACGTCTGTCGGTTACGGATCTGACGGCCGGCTATGGCGGCCCGCCGATCATCGAGGACATTTCACTCACCGTCGAGCCGGGCGAGATCGCGGTCATTCTGGGCCCGAACGGGGCCGGCAAGTCGACGCTTCTAAAGACCATTTTCGCGCTGACGCAAGTCGCCGCCGGCTCAATCCGCCTTGGCGCCAAGGAACTGGTCGGCTGCAAGACCTCTGCGCTGGTGCCGCTCGGGGTCTCGGCCGTGCCCCAGTCGAAAAACGTCTTTGCCACCCTGTCGGTGGAAGAGAACCTGGATGTGGGCACCTATGCCGCCCCGCCGAAGGACAAGGCCGCCACACGCGAGAAGATCCTCGCCCTGTTCCCGGACCTGAAGGACAAGCTCGGCCAGCCGGCGGGGGAGCTCTCCGGCGGTCAGCGCCAGATGGTTGCCATGGGCCGGGCCTTGATGAGCGAGCCGAAGCTTATCCTGCTGGACGAACCGACCGCGGGCCTTTCGCCCGCCTATCTGGAACGGATCTTCGATCTGCTTCTCGACATCCGCAAAACCGGGATCACGATCTTGATGGTGGAACAGAACGCGCGCCAGGCGCTGCAGATCGCCGATCATGGCCATATCCTTGTGGCCGGGCGGAACCATGTCAGCGGCACGGGCAAGGAACTGCTCGCCGATGAAGACGTCCGCCGCCTGTTTCTGGGAGGCGCGGCCGCATGATCGAATTCATCAATTTCTATCTGTTTCCGGCGCTGACCATCGGCAGCATCTATGCGCTCGGCGCCGTCGGCATCTCGATGATCTTCGGCATTCTGCGTTTTGCCCATTTCGCCCATGGCGATCTGATGACGCTCGGCACCTACGGCATCCTCGCCGCGGCGGCGATCCTGCCGGTCAATCCGCTGCTGCTGATCCCCTTCGGCATGGTGCTGACCATCGTTTCCGCGCTGCTGGTGGACCGGTTATTCTACCAGCCGCTGCGCGCGCTCCCGACCATCTACACCGTGATCTCCTCCTTCGGCATTGCGCTGGTGTTCCGCTCGCTCGTGCAGCTGATCTGGGGCTCGGAAAACCAGGTGTTCTCGACAGGCGTCAAGCCGCCCCTGGTGCTGTTCGACACGATCCGGGTGTCCGTCCTGCATCTCCAGGCAATCGTCGCCACCGCCATCATCGCCGTGCTGCTGCATTTCTTCCTGAGCCGGACCCGAACCGGCCGGTCGATGCGCGCCGTGGCGGATGATCCGGAACTGGCCGAAGTCTCGGGTCTCGATACCGCAAAAGTGGTGCGCTGGACTTGGATCATCGGCGCGGCGCTTGCGGCCATTGCCGGCGCTTTCGCGGCGCTCAACACCAGCGCCCATCCGAACCTCGGCTGGAACCTGCTCCTGCCGATGTTCGCCGCGGCGATCCTCGGCGGTATCGGCAAACCCATGGGCGCCATGGCCGGCGGGTTCCTGATCGGCCTTGCCGAGGAGCTGTCCTCCTATCACTGGATCGGCGACGACGCACTGATCTCGCCGTCCTACAAGACAGCGGTTGCCTTCATCTGCATGATCGCGCTCTTGATCTTCCGGCCGCAGGGCCTCTTCAAGGGGAGGCTGCTCTGATGGAACTCACAGGTCTCTTTTTCTATCTCGTCAGCCTTTTGATCCTCGGCGGCATCTACGCGCTGCTCTGCCTCGCCCTCAACATTCAGTGGGGCATGGGCGGGCTCTTCAATGCGGGAATCGCCGGGTTCTACGGCGTCGGCGCTTATTCGTCGGCGATCCTGACCACGGCAGCCTCGTCCCGGCATCTCGGCGGTTACGGTCTGCCTGTGCCGCTCGGACTTGTCGGCGCGGCGATCCTCGCCGGTTTGGCTGGATGGGCGGTTGCCAAGATCTGTGTGCGCCTCAAGAGCGACTATCTGGCCATGGCCTCGATCGGCATTGCCGAGATCCTGCGGCTGGTCATCGTCAACGAGGACTGGCTCACCAATGGCAGCCTAGGCGTGTCCAGAATTCCGCGCCCGCTTGGCGACCTGGCCACAGGCCGCATGAGCGACGTTGTGTTTCTGGGCTTTGTCTGGCTGGTGGTGCTGCTGGTCTTCGTGGCCTCCAGCCGTCTCTATGACAGTCCCTGGGGGCGGAGCCTCCGGGCCATTCGCGACAACGAGACTTCGGCGGCGGCGGCCGGCAAGAACATCGAGAAATTCCGCATCCAGACCTTCGTCATCGGCTGCGCCGTCATGGGCATCGCCGGCGGCCTGTCGGCGCATTATTTCCGCTTCCTGTCGCCGACCGCGACCGATCCGCTGCTCGTGACCTTCCTTGTCTGGGTGATGCTGATGGCAGGTGGCTCGGGCAACAACAAGGGGGCGATCCTGGGCGCGCTCGCCATCTGGACCCTGTGGTCGGTGACGGAAATCTTCACCAACCGTCTGCCGCCAGAATGGGCCACACGCAGCTCCTTCATCCGCATGCTGCTGGTCGGTCTGTTGCTGCAGGTGGTGCTGCAGCGGTTCCGCGCCGGTCTCATTCCGGAAAAGTCACCGCCCGTAAGGTTCAAGGAGGAGGGGCCGGAACCGGACAGGTAAGCGCTGCGGGGAGGTATGAGGTTAGACCCACTGCCAAGAGCAGAAACTCCTCCGGAAGCGTCGCTGCCTTACGCAAAAGATACACGCTCTCATTTTGTCATCCCGGCTGGAGCGAAGCGGAAGGTCGGGGCCCGGTAACTACGTAGTTGTGTTTGGTTTTCAAGCGTTTGCGACACGGTGTACTGGGGCGTGGTCTTGCCGCTATCGCGTCAAACCGGAATGACAATGGAAGCGCACAGGTCAATGGGTTCTCTCTCGAAATCGGTGCGAGAGTATTTATGATTGTTCGATATTGTTGAACAAACAGGCGAAAAATACTTACCTTATAAAATATTAGATAAACAGTATCGTGATCTCACAGCAAGGCGCTCAGGGGGATCGCCGGACAGATGAGGACAAGACCCATGACTGTTCTCAATGTGAATACCGGTGCCGATACTACCGGAGCTGCACTCTTCGGGACCCTGGACGGCCTGGCACCGCTCGCCGCGCGGTTTCTGATCGCGCCGCTGTTTCTTCTTGCGGGCATCAACAAACTGGGCTCGGCGGAAGCGACCATCGCCTGGATCGACGCGGCCGGATTGCCCTTTGCAACGCTTGGCTATATTGCCGCCGTTGTTGTCGAAATCTTCGGCAGTCTCGCGCTGATCGCCGGATACAAGACCCGCTATGCCGCTGGCATCATGGCCCTCTTCACGGTCGCTGCCGCACTGGCGTTCCACAACCAGCTGGGCGATCAGAACCAGTTCATCCACTTCTTCAAGAACATCGCCATTGCTGGTGGCCTTTTGCAGATTGTTGCCTTCGGCGCCGGCCGATACAGCCTGGACGCAAAGACGAAGTAGGGCGATACGCCCGACAATCGGCACATGAACCCGCACCGGCTTCCGTTTTGACGGGAGCCGTGCGTGTTTTTGCGTTTTGCAGGTTCGTGTCAACGATTTGACTAAGGTGAAGTTTGGGCAGTAGACCCTTGGGGCAATGTAGTTGCAAAGCATCTTGACCGGTGCCGCGCCCGAAACCCGAACGCCGCAATCGAAGAGCCAAGTGCCGACTGACAACCAAAAACAAGATGACAAGCTCACGTTTGAAATCTTCATTCAACCCGGCTTTTCCGATCTCGAACTGGCCTCGGTTCTGTCCGTCCTGAGAACGGCCAACGACGTCCTGAACCGGGACCGGTTTGCCTGGCAATTGACATCGGACACGCCGGGTTTCGTCGACAGCCGGTCGGACATGATTGCGCGCGCGGAGCCGACCATCGGCGACCAGTTCCTGCGCGATTGCCTGATCGTGATAGCCGGTCCCGGCAACCGGCATGAGGGCTGGCTGCGCCGCCTCCGGGCCATGCAGAAGCTTCAGCGGCGGGTGCTGCTTCTTTCCGATGCGTCGCGCGAATATATCAAGGCCGCCAATCTGGAAGACGGCAGCGCGACCGCGCATTGGCGCGATGCCGGATTGCTGCGCGAGGTTGGCAACACGCCGCAGCTTTCGGACAGCCTTGCCCAGGAAAACGGCAGCATCGTCACCAGTTCCGGCGAGGGCTTTTCCGTCGAAGCCGTGATCGGGGTACTGGCCAGCCATCTGGAAAGCTGGCAATGCGCCGAGATCGCCAGCCTGTTGATTGTCGAGAATGTACGCGGGTTTTCCCATCCGCAGCCCAAGGGCATGAGCGACAACACAAACCTGTTCGAGAAGCGGCTTCAGAAGGTCGTCCAGCTAATGGAGCAGAATGTCGAGGCGCCGTTGCGCCTGTCGGACCTTGCCAGCCAGGTCGGCCTGTCGCCGCGCCATCTGGAACGGCTCTTCACCGTCTATCTCAACACGACCCCGGCCCGGTTCTACAAGAAGATCCGCCTCAAGAAGGCCCACACACTGGTGACCAGCACGCATATTTCCCTGATCGAGATTGCGATCGCCTGCGGATTCCTGACCGCGCCGACCTTCTCGCAAGCCTACAAGGCCGAGTTCGGTGAAACGCCGACAAAGGTGCGACGGAAGAAGGTCGGGCCAGCGTCGTGACATCCGCAATTGCCGAAGCTAGCGCCCATTAAAACCATCTCTCTCCTTTCCATGCCGAGCGTTGCCTGAAACGCCTTGCAAAGGTCTCGCTTGTAGAGCGCGAAGCGCAGTGCTTCTAAATTTCGGATTCCTTTCTTGACAAATTTGGAACGTTCCAATATTCAGAAACAAGATTTGGAACGTTCCAAAAAAGGCAAGCAACAAGATATCTGGGAGGTCTGAATGCGTTGGGCCCTGATCGGCGCGAGCCGGATTGCGTCGAGCTACATGATTGAGGCGATCCGCGCACAGGGCGGTGACATCCTGTCGGTGCTCAGTTCGGATGCCGCGCGTGGCGAAGGCTATGCCCGCGAGAACGGCATTGGCCGGAGCCTTACCGATCTGGACCAGCTGCTTGCGGATGACAGCGTCGACGCGGTCTATATCTCCACGACCAACGAGAAGCATCATGCCCAGGCTCTGGCGGCGATCGCGGCCGGCAAGCATATCCTGTGCGAAAAGCCGTTGGCGATGACGTTGGACGACGCCTGCGAAATGGTCCGGGCTGCAAAGGAAAAGGGTGTCGTCTTTGCCACCAATCACCATCTGCGCAATGCCGGCTCCCATCTCGCCATTCGCGACCTGATCCGCTCGGGCCGTATCGGCGAAGTGCTGAGCGCTCGTGTCTTCCACGCGGTGCATCTGCCCGAAGTGCTGCAGGGCTGGCGGATCAACGACGCGGCCGCCGGCGGCGGGGTTATTCCCGACATCACGGTGCATGACGCGGACACGGTCCGTTTTCACCTGGGTGAAGACCCGCAGGAAGTTGTTGCGAAAGCGGGTGCCTCCGGGATGGGGCAGGGGGTCGAGGACAGCGTCATGTCCGTCTGGTCGATGCCCTCGGGCGCCATGGTCGAGAGCCATGAGAGCTTCACCCATCCCTTTGCCGGCACCGGCATCGAATTCCACGGCACAAAGGGCTCGCTCTTCGCCCGCAACGTCATGACCCAGGAGCCGACCGGCGAGATCGTCCTGGTCGATGCGGATGGCGAGCACGCGATCCCGTTCGCAAAACACAATCTCTACGAATATGCGCTTGGTCTCTTCAAGGGTGCAGTCGCGGGCACCGGCGCCCCGTCGGCGGACGGTGTCGACGGCATCAAGTCGCTCGCGGTCGCCCTTGCCGTGCGCGAGGCCGCGCAGACCGGCCAGGCCGTCACCGTCAATTACGGAGGCTTTTGAACATGACCTCCAAGATCGTTTCCATGGAAGACGCCGCCGGACGCATCGCGGATGGCGCGGTTGTCACCGTTTCCTCTTCCTCCGGCCTCGGATGCCCGGACCGGATCCTGAAAGCCATCGGCGACAGGTTCGACCGGGAAGGGCATCCGAGAAACCTTACGACGCTGCACCCGATCGCGGCCGGCGACATGTACGGCATCAAGGGCATCGACCACATCGCCAAGGATGGACTGCTGTCGACGATCATCGCCGGGTCCTATCCCTCCGGACCGTCGTCGCTGCCCATGCCGGAGATCTGGCGCATGCTCGTCGACAATCGGGTCGCTGCTTATAACGTGCCGTCGGGCATCCTGTTCGACATGCATCGCGATGTCGCGGCGCGTCGTCCGGGCGTGATGACCAAGGTCGGCCTCGACACGTTTGTCGATCCCGTTCGCCAGGGCTGCGCCATGAACGAGGCGGCCGAAGCCAAACCGATCGTCAACCGCCTGGAGCTTGCCGGCGAAACCTGGCTGCATTTCCCGAACATCGTGCCCGATGTTGCTATTGTCCGGGCGACGACGGCGGATGAAAGCGGCAACCTGACCTATGAACACGAGGGCGCCTATCTCGGCGGTCTGGAACAGGCCATTGCGACCCGCAACCATGGCGGCCTGGTGATCGCGCAGGTCAAGCGGGTCACCGCCTGCGGGTCCCTGCGCCCTCATGACGTGCGTATTCCCGGCCACCTGGTCGATCTGATCGTGGTCGATCCCGACCAGCGCCAGACCACGGAAACGGATTACGATCCGGCCATCTCCGGTGAAATCATGCGGCCCTGGTCCAGCTTCTCCCTGGCCGAGCACAGCGTGGAAAAGGTGGTCGCGCGCCGCGCCGCCATGGAGCTGCGCGCCGGCCAGACCGCCAATCTCGGCTTCGGTATTTCCGCGATCGTGCCGCGGGTGCTTCTGGAGGCCGGCCGCGAACAGGCGGTCACCTGGGCAATCGAGCAGGGTGCAACGGGCGGCATGCCGCTGACCGGCTTTGCCTTTGGCTGCGCTTCGAACGCGGACGCCTTCATGCCGTCGCCACAGCAATTCACCTATTTTCAGGGAGGTGGCTTCGACGTTTCCTTCCTGTCGTTTCTCGAGGTCGACCTGGACGGCAACGTCAATGTCTCCAAGCTCGGCAAGAAACCTTACCTGACAGCGGGTTGCGGCGGTTTTGTCGACATCACGGCCAATGCGCGCAAGATCGTCTTCTCTGGCCTGTTTGAGGCCGGCGCAGAGATCGAGCTGACACCGGACGCCCTCAAGGTGAAAACGCCGGGCAAGTTCACCAAGATGGTCGACGAGGTCGAACACGTCACCTTCTCCGGACGCCGGGCTCGCGAGCTCGGCCAGCAAGTGCTTTACGTCACCGAGCGCTGTGTCATCGAGCTGACTGGCGACGGCCTGACAGCGACCGAGATCATGCCGGGCATTGATCCGCAAAGGGACATTGTCGAAGCCTCCGGTGGGCGGGTGAAACTGGCAGGCAACCTGCAGATGATGCCGAAGGCTCTGCTCAATGAAGGCGCGATGGAGCTTGCCCTATGAGCGCGCTGCACCTGATCCGCCATGGCAGTGTCGCCGAGCTGCGCCTGGACAATCCGGCCAAGCTGAACGCCTTCACGCTGGAAATGCTGGAAGCCGTCGAACCGCATTGCGTGGAGATCGAGCGGGACGACAGCATCCGCGCAGTGGTTATCAGCGCGGAGGAGGGCCGCGCCTTCTGTGCCGGGGCCGACATTCTCGCCTGGTCCGAGCTGGAACCCTGGGACTTTGCCCGCCACTGGGTGCGCTATGGCCACCGGATCTTCGACCGCCTGGCGCGCCTTGCCAAACCCACAGTCGCGGCGATGAACGGCCATGCCTTTGGCGGCGGGCTGGAATTTGCGGGCACCGCCGACATGCGCGTCATGTCGCCGGCGGCAACGCTGGCCCTGCCGGAGGCCGCGGTCGGGATCGTACCCGGCTGGTCGGGTACCCAGCGGCTGATCCGCCTGCTTGGCGAGCCGCTGGTGAAGGAAATGGCGCTGTTCGGCCGAAGGATCTCGGCAGAGCGCGCCCACGCGGCCGGGTTCTGCGCGGAGATCGCCGAGGACCCGCGCTCAAGGGCCTTTGAAATCGCGGAAGCACAGGCGTCGCGCTCGCCCTGCGCCATCGAAGTGGCGAAATACATGATCCACGCGGCTGTCGACGAAGACCGGGGCGCCATGATCGAGGCGCTGGGAGCCGGCATGATCGGGCCGACCGCCGATCGCGACGAGGGCGTCACCGCCTTTCGCGAAAAACGCAAACCGACTTTTCCTGGAAAATGACCATGAGTGACCTCAACGTTGTTTCGATCAGCGAAGCCAAAATCCCGAACGAGTCTTTCCTTGCCCGGCACCTGATCGACGGCAGCTGGCGGGAAAGCGCGGACGGGGCGACCTTCGAGCGCCTGTCGCCCTCCCATGCGAGCCTGGTGACCCGCGCGAGCAAGGGCGGCGTGCAGGATGTCGATGCGGCGATCTCCGCCGCGAGGCTGGCCTTCGACAAGGGGCGCTGGTCGTGGACCAGCGGCAAGGACCGGGCGACGCTTCTTTTGAAGGTTGCCGATCTGATCGACCGCGACCGGGAGCGGATCGCGCTCATGGAAACGCTGGAATCCGGCAAGCCGATCAGTCAGGCGCGGGCGGAAATCGAAGGCGCTGCCGACATCTGGCGCTTTGCCGCCTCGCTCGCCCGCACGCTTCACGGCGAGAGCTACAATTCCCTCGGCAACGACTTTCTCGGCCTGGTGCTGAAGGAACCGATCGGCGTCGTCTCCATCATCACGCCGTGGAACTTCCCGTTCCTGATCGTGTCCCAGAAACTGCCCTTCGCCCTGGCTGCCGGCTGCACCGCGGTGATCAAGCCCTCGGAAATGACACCGGCCACGACCGTCATTCTCGGCGAACTCCTGATCGAGGCCGGACTTCCCGCCGGCGTCGTCAACATCGTGCTCGGCTATGGCGACCCGGTGGGAACGGCGATGACGGCGGACAAGCGCGTCGACATGGTCACCTTCACCGGCTCGACCGGCGTCGGCAAGGCCATCGTCAAGGCAGCCGCAGGCACCCTGAAGAAGGTGTCGCTCGAACTTGGCGGGAAAAATCCCCAGGTTATCTTTCCGGACGCGGATCTTGAAAGTGCCGTCGATGCAGTCGTCTTCGGCGTCTATTTCAATGCCGGCGAATGCTGCAATTCCGGATCCAGAATTATCGTGCACGAGGACATAGCCGAGGCCTTCGTTGCGCGCATCGTGGAGGTGTCGCGCAAGGTTCCCTTCGGAGATCCGCTGGACCCATCGACCAAGGTCGGGGCGATCATCACCCCCGGCCACCAGCAGAAGATCGACACCTATGTGCAGGAGGCCGCGAAGGCTGGGGCGGATGTGCGCCTCGGCGGCGCTGCTCTCGAAGTGCCGGGACTTGCCGGCCAGTTCTACCAGCCGACCGTGGTCGCCAATGTGAAAGGCCACATGCCGATCGCCCGCGAGGAAGTGTTCGGCCCGGTACTGTCGGTGCTGACTTTCAAGACGCTGGACGAGGCCATCGCGCTGGTCAACGACGCGGATTACGGCCTTTCCGCAGGCGTGTGGAGCGAGAACGTCCACACCTGCATGGAATTCGCGCGCCGCGCCCAGGCCGGCACGGTCTGGACCAACACCTGGATGGACGGCTTTGCCGAACTGCCCTTTGGCGGCGTCAAGGAAAGCGGCCAGGGAAGGGAGCTGGGCAAATACGGATTGGAGGAGTTTCTCGAGGCGAAAACCGTGACGATGCGGATCGGCCGCACGCGCGCGCCTTGGGTCGACCCGGGGACCTGATCCCCGGACTGGAAGGATGAAGATACGCAGTCAGGGAGGAAATCTATGCGTAAGTTCACAACCATGATGACAGCGGCCGCCGCGCTTCTTGCGGCCGGCACAGCGACAAAGGCAGCGGATGTCGAGGTCCTGCACTGGTGGACCTCCGGCGGTGAGGCTGCGGCCCTCAACGTTCTGAAGGAAGACCTGGAAAGCCAGGGCATCGGCTGGCAGGACATGCCGGTCGCCGGTGGCGGCGGTACCCAGGCCATGACCGTGCTGCGCGCGCGCGTGACCTCCGGCAACCCGCCGACCGCCGTGCAGATGCTCGGCTTCGACATCACCGACTGGGCCCAGGAAGGCGCGCTCGCCGACCTGAACATCCTGGCCGGCATGGAAGGCTGGGACGATGTCGTGCCCGAAGCCCTGCAGAAATTCTCCAAATATGACGGCAAGTGGGTCGCAGCACCCGTGAACGTGCACTCCACAAACTGGGTCTGGGCCAACAAGGCCGTTCTAGACGAGCTCGGCATTGCGCCGCCGCAGACCTGGGACGAATTCGTCGCCGCGCTGGAAAAGGTCAAGGCCTCCGGCAAGACCGCCATCGCTCATGGCGGTCAGGCCTGGCAGGAAGCGACGGTGTTCGATGCGGTCGTCCTATCGACTGGCGGACCTGAGTTCTACAACAAGGTCTTTGTCGATCTCGACGAGGAAGCCCTCGGCTCTGATACGATGAAGCAGGCTTTCGACCGGATGGCCGTGATCCGCTCCTATGTGGATGACAACTTCTCCGGTCGCGACTGGAACCTGTCCTCTGCGATGGTCATCAACGGCGACGCCGCTTTCCAGATGATGGGCGACTGGGCGAAGGGTGAATTCCTCAATGCCGGCAAGCAGCCCGATACGGATTTCCTCTGCTTCCGCTTCCCGGGTACAGAAGGAAAGGTGACCTTCCTTTCCGACCAGTTTGCACTTTTTGCTCAAGGACCCGAAGTCGGTAAGGAACAGGCTGCACTTGCGGCCGCGATAATGTCGCCAAACTTTCAGTCAGCGTTCAACGTGGTGAAAGGCTCGGTTCCTGCGCGAACCGATGTTTCGGACGAAGCTTTCGATGCCTGCGGCAAAAAGGGTATAGCCGATCTGAAGGCTGCTGCAGCAAGTGGAAATTTGGTGGGCTCCATGGCGCATGGCCATGCCAACCCGGCAGCCATCAAGAATGCGATGTATGACGTCATCACCGCCCACTTCAACGGTGAATACGACAGCGAGACCGCCGTCGAGGAACTCGTCAACGCGGTTCAGATCAACAAATAAGCGTGCCAATGAGAGCGGTGATCCGTCACCGCTCTCTCCAAAACGGCCGGGGACTGACAATGTCTATTTCTGAAACAGCGAACCCGCGCGGTTCCGTTGCTGACAGACTGCGTGACGCGTTGCCCAAACTGGTGTTGAGCCCGACCGTCGCCATCGTGGCGATCTTCGTCTATGGCTTCATCCTGTTCACGCTCTATCTCTCCTTCACCGACAGCCGGATCCTGCCGACCTTCGGGCTTGTGGGCTTCGAGAACTACGACAAGCTGTTCCGGCTGCGCGCCTGGGACACCGCCGTTTCCAACCTGGTGATCTTCGGTGTTCTCTACATCGCGATCTGCTGCGTGCTGGGGCTGTTGCTGGCGATCCTGCTCGACCAGCGCATTCGCGCGGAAGGCTTCATCCGGACCATCTATCTCTACCCGATGGCGCTCAGCTTCATCGTAACCGGCGTGGCCTGGAAATGGTTCCTGGATCCCGGCATCGGCATCGAGGCGGTCGTCCAGGGCTGGGGCTGGACCGATTTCAAGTTCAACTGGATCAAGGATCGCGAAATGGCGATCTACACCATTGTCATCGCGGCGGTCTGGCAGACTTCCGGCTTTGTCATGGCGATGTTCCTGGCAGGCCTGCGCGGCATCGACAGCGAGATGATGAAGGCGGCCCAGATCGACGGCGCCTCGACCTTCGCGCTCTACCGCCGGATTATCATTCCGCAGCTGCGCCCGGCCTTCATGTCCGCCTTCGTGGTGCTGGCACACATGGCGATCAAGTCCTATGACCTGGTCATCGCGCTGACAGGCGGCGGGCCGGGGACATCGACCGAATTGCCTGCAACCTTCATGTATTCCTACACCTTCACCCGGAACCAGATGGGCATCGGCGCGGCTTCCGCCGTGATCATGCTGATGACGATCGCCGCGATCATCGTGCCCTATCTCTGGTCGGAACTGCGGGAGAAAAAGTGATGGTGACCGTAACCAGTTCCCGCTCGTTCAGTCCAGGCCGGTTTGTCCTTTACGCCCTGCTGGCCCTGTTCTGCATCTACTACCTGCTGCCGCTCTATGTGATGCTGGTCAATTCCCTGAAGCCCCTGTCGGAAATCACCGCGGGCGGCATGATGGCGCTGCCGAAGGACTGGACGCTCGCGCCCTGGCTCAGTGCCTGGTCGAGTGCCCAGGTCGGCGTCGAGGCAACAGGCCTGAAGCCCTATTTCCTCAATTCCATCATCATGGTCGTACCGGCGGTCGCCCTGTCGACGCTGGTCGGCGCGCTCAACGGCTATGTTCTGACCAAGTGGACGTTCCGTGGCGCGACCATTGTCTTCGGCCTGCTGCTCTTCGGCTGCTTCATCCCGTTCCAGATGGTGCTGATCCCGATGGCCCGCATGCTCGGCCTGATGGGCCTGGCAGGTTCCGTGACCGGGCTGATCTTCGTGCATTTCGTCTACGGCATCGGCTTCTCGACGCTCTATTTCCGCAACTACTACGCGGCCTTTCCGACCGAGCTGGTCCGGGCCGCGCAGATCGACGGGGCCGGCTTCTTCCGGATCTTCTGGCGCATCCTGTTGCCGTCGTCGGGGCCGATCGCGGTGGTGTGCATCATCTGGCAGTTCACCAACATCTGGAACGACTTCCTGTTCGGCGCCTCCTTCTCCGATTTCAGCAGCCAGCCGATGACCGTCGCGCTGAACAACCTGGTGCAGTCGTCAACGGGCGTGAAGGAATACAACGTCCATTTCGCCGGCGCGATCATGGCCGCGCTGCCCACGCTGCTCGTCTATATTGTCGCGGGCCGTTACTTCGTCCGCGGCCTGATGGCCGGCTCAGTCAAAGGATAAGACCATGGGCTTCCTGGATATCAAAAAAGCCACAAAATCATACGGCTCCCTGCAAGTCCTGCACGAGACGGACATCTCCGTTGAGGAAGGCGAGTTTCTGGTGCTGGTTGGCCCATCCGGCTGCGGCAAGTCCACGCTGCTCAACATGATTGCGGGACTGGAGGACATCACCTCTGGCGAGATCGCGATCCGTGGCCGCAGCATGAACGGCGTCAAGCCGGCGGACCGGAACATCGCCATGGTGTTCCAGTCCTACGCGCTCTACCCGAACATGACCGTTGCCGGAAACATCTCCTTCGGCATGGAAATGCACGGCATCCCGAAACCGGAACGGCAGAAACGCATTGACCAGGTCGCAGACCTTCTGCAGATCAGCCATCTGCTCGACCGCAAGCCGGGACAACTGTCGGGCGGCCAGCGCCAGCGTGTTGCCATGGGCCGCGCCCTGGTGCGCGAACCCGACGTGTTCCTGTTCGACGAGCCGCTCTCCAACCTCGACGCCAAGCTGCGTGTCGACATGCGCACCGAAATCAAGAAGCTGCACCAGAAGCTCGGCACCACCATCGTCTACGTGACCCACGACCAGATCGAGGCGCTGACGCTGTCGACACGGATCGCGGTGATGTATGGCGGTTATGTCCAGCAGCTCGGCACGCCCAAGGAGATCTACGACAACCCGGCCAACATGTTCGTCGCAGGCTTCATGGGTTCGCCCTCGATGAACCTCTTCCCGGCCAAGGTTGTCTCGCTCGACGGACGTCCGGCGGCCGAAATCGCGCTCGCGGACGGCAAGTCCGCTGCAGTGCCCTTTGCCGGTGAGACCCTTGCCTCCAGTGTCGGCCGTGACATCGTCCTCGGCATTCGCCCGGAAGCGATCACCGACAAGGACGGCGCCGATCGCAACTCCAACGCGGTCCACATGGTGGAGGCTCCGGTGGAAGTGACCGAACCCGCGGGCTCGGATACGTTTGTGGTCAGCCAGATCGGCGGCAAGGATGTCACCGGCCGGTTCCGCGCAGACGTCAATGTGCGGGCAGGGGACGTCTTCCCCTTTGCCTTCAACATGGAAAAGGCGGTTGCCTTCGATCCGCAGACAGAAAACAGGATTGCCTGACCCGTGACCAACGCCCCGGACATCGTGATCATCGGCAGCGGCATGGGCGGCGCGACACTCGCCGCCGGCCTTGCGCCGTCCGGTGCGCGTATTGTCATCCTGGAGCGGGGCAACCGTATCCCGGACGACGCACCGGCGCGCGATCCCTGGCGCATCTACACCAACAGCGCCTTCCGCTCCAACGAGACCTGGCTTGATGCCGATGGCGAGGCGTTCGAGCCGGGCAACTACTACAATGTCGGCGGCAACTCGAAGCTCTACGGCGCGGTCCTGATCCGCTACCGGAAAGAGGATTTCGCCGCCCTTGAGCATTATGACGGCGTTTCGCCCGCCTGGCCCTTTGCCTATGAGGAGCTGTCGCCCTGGTACGATGCGGCAGAGCAGCTGTTCCAGGTCCGCGGCGATGCCCATTCCGATGCCACCGAGCCGCCCCATGGCAAACCCTATCCGTTCCCGCCCGTGCCGGACGAAGAGGCGATCCGTCACGCCAGGCGGCGCCTGGAACAGGCCGGCGTCGTGCCTTTCAGCCTGCCGCTCGGGGTCGATATCGACCGCTGGCTCGACGCGGGGCAGACCGGCTGGGACGGCTATCCGGATCTGCGCTGCGGCAAGATGGACGCCGAGACCTGTCCCCTGGCGGCAGCGCTTTCCCACGACAATGTCAGCCTCGTCACCGGGGCCGAGGTGAGGGAGCTGCGCACCGGCTACAAGACCGACCGGATCGAGGAAGTCGTCTATGAGAAGGACGGCGAGGACATCTGCCTGACGCCGGGAGTGGTGGCGCTGTGCGCCGGGGCTGTCCAGTCCGCCGCGCTGCTGTTGCGCTCGGGCATTGCAAACAGCTCCGACTATGTCGGCCGCTGCTTCATGAACCACAATGCAACGGCGATGATCGCCATCGACCCACGCTTCCGCAACACCTCCGTCTACCAGAAGACCTTCGGCATCAACGAGTGGTACCTGGACGACGGTGAGGACGGCAGGCCGCTCGGCAATGTTCAGCTTCTGGGGCGGGTCACCCCGGACATCCTGAAGATCCAGGTACCGCAACTGCCGAAAATCGCCGCGCGCTGGATTTCCGGTCACGCGCTCGATCTTTATCTCATTTCCGAGGACCTGCCAGATCCCGAGAGCCGGGTGGTCCTGAACGAGGGCAAGGTGCAGCTGATCTGGCGCCGGTCCAACATGACCGCCCATGACAAGCTGGTCTCAAAAATGCGGCAGACATTGCGCCGGGCCGGCTTTCCGCTGGTGATGACCCGTCTCTTCGACGGCCAGGTCCCCTCCCACCAATGCGGCACCGTGAGACTGGGCGACGATCCCGCAACGTCGGTGCTCAGGCCCGACTGCCGGACCTGGGACCATCCGAACCTTTATGTCGCCGACGCAGGCGCACTGCCAACCTCGGCGGCGGTGAACCCGGCCCTGACGGTTGCGGCGCTTGCGCTCCGGACGGCGGAAACGATTCAAAAGGATCTGGCGGCATGAGCAAGCTGGCACTGGTCACCGGCGGACAGCGCGGCATCGGTCTCGGCATTTCCGAGGCGCTTGTTGCGGCGGGATACAGGGTTGCGATCCTGGCCCAGCTTTCGGCCGGCGATCCGGAAGTCACCGAGGCACTCGCCCGTCTCGGCCCTGATGCAGCCTATTTCCAGCACGATCTCCAGGAGATCGATGGTCATGCGGCCGTGCTCGACCGGATCGAACAGGAACTTGGGCCCGTTTTCACGCTGGTCTCCAATGCAGGCGTTCCGGCAAAGATCCGCGGCGATCTCCTGGATCTGCAGCCGGACAATTTCGACTTCGTCATGGGCGTCAACCTGCGCGGGGCGTTTTTCCTGGCCCAGGAGGTTGCCCGGCGGATGCTCACACGCGATGCCGGCAGCTACCGCTCCCTGATCTTCATCACCTCGGTCAGCGCAAGCATGGTCTCGGTTGAGCGCGCCGAATACTGCCTGTCGAAGGCGGGCGCCGCGATGATGGCCGAGCTCTTTGCCGTGCGCCTGGCGCCGCACGGCATCGGCGTCTTCGAAATTCGCCCGGGCATCATCGAGACGCCGATGACGGCAGGGGTAAAGGACAAATACACCGCGCAGATCGAACAGGGGCTGGTGCCGGCGGCGCGCTGGGGCCAGCCGGCAGACATCGCCGCAGCCGTGGTGCCGCTTGCAGAAGGCCAGATGGCGTTTGCGACCGGTACGACCATCAAGGTGGATGGCGGGCTGTCGATCCCGCGTCTTTGAGAAACAGCACTCTTTGGGTTGAACATGGAAAAAGGCTACGATTTCATCATCATCGGCGGCGGCAGCGCCGGCTCCGTCGTCGCGGCCCGGCTGACGGAAAATCCCGATATCAAGGTGCTGCTGCTGGAGGCGGGCGGACGCGACTGGCATCCGTTCTATCACCTGCCGGCAGGCTTCGCGAAAATGACCAAGGGCATCGGTTCCTGGGGCTGGCACACGGTGCCGCAAAAGCACATGAACGACCGGGTCTTCCGCTACACCCAGGCCAAAGTGATCGGCGGCGGCTCCGCCATCAACGCCCAGATCTACACCCGCGGCAACGCGCTCGATTATGACGAATGGCGCCAGCTGGGCTGCGAGGGGTGGGGCTATGAGGACGTGCTGCCCTATTACCGCAAGGCCGAGGACAACGACACCTACGACAACCGCTATCACGGTAAGGGCGGGCCGCTCGGCGTTTCAAAACCCTGCGCGCCGCTCCCCATATGCGAGGCCTATTTCGAGGCCGCGGCCGCCCTCGGCATTCCGAAGAACGAGGATGTCACCGGCGAGAAACAGGATGGCGTCGCCTATTACCAGCTGACCCAGCGCAACGCCCGCCGGTCCTCCGCGGCCATGGCCTATCTGGCCCCCAACAAGAACCGGCCGAACCTCGAGGTCCGCACGGGCGCCAATGTGCGTCGGATCGTGGTGGAAGCGGGCAAGGCCACCGGGGTCGAACTGGTCGATGGCACCAGGTTGACCGCGGACGCGGAAGTGATCCTCTCCTCCGGCTCGATCGGCTCGCCGAGGCTGCTGCAGCTCTCCGGGATCGGCCCGGCCGACAATCTGCATGGCCTTGGCATCGATGTGGTGCTCGACCAGCCGAATGTCGGCGCCAACCTGCAGGATCATCTTGATCTCTACTGCATTTGCGAGGTCAGCGGACCGCACACCTATGACCGGTTCGCCAAGCCGCACCTGTCTGTGATGGCCGGCCTGCAATATCTCCTGACCCGGCGCGGCCCGGTCTCCTCAAGCCTGTTCGAGACCGGCGGTTTCTGGTACGCGGATCCGGAAGCGCGCTCACCCGATCTTCAGTTTCACCTGGGCCTCGGCACCGGTATTGAATCGGGCGTGGCCGCCATGCCCGATGGCGGCGTCACCCTGAATTCCTGCTACCTGCGGCCGCGCTCCAGAGGCACAGTACGCCTGCGCAGCGCCGATCCGTCGGCCGAACCGTTGATCGATCCGAATTACCTGGAAGATCCGCGTGACCGGGAAATGTCGATCCGCGGCCTGAAGCTGACCCAGGAGATCCTGGCTCAGGCACCCTTGAAACCCTTCATCAAGGCCGAGCGGCTGCCTGGACCGGATCTCAAGACGGACGATGAGTATTTCCGGTTCATCTGTGAGCATTCCAAGACCTCGCATCACCCGGCGGGCACTTGCCGCATGGGCGTCGATGACGGCGCTGTTGTGACGCCGCGCCTGAAATTCAATGGCATTGAAAACTTGCGCGTCGTCGACGCCTCCATCATGCCGAACGTCATTTCCTCCAACACCAATGCCGCGGCCATCATGATCGGCGAAAAAGCCTCCGACATGATCCGTGAAGACCTGAAAGCCTGACCATGATCCGTCACATCGTCCTCATCAAGTTCAAGCCAGACGTCTCGGAAGAGACGATCTCGGACCTCTTCGCCGAGCTGCGCGAGATCGAAAAGCAGGTCTCCGGCATCCGCGGCATCACTTCCGGGCGCAGCGAAAGTCCTGAAAAGATCGAACGGGGTTATATGCACGGTTTTGTCGTCGATTTCGACGACTGGGACGCTTTGGAACGCTACCAAACCCACCCGGACCACAAGGCCCTTGGTGGCAAGCTCGTCGCCAACGCAATCGGCGGGATCGACGGCATCCTGGTGCTGGACATTCCGGTCGCGGCCTGACCTGGCCCACCGCCCATTCTGGAGTTTCCGATGCTGACCCTTCCGACCTATGCCAATAAACTGGAACCCTACCGGCTGACCGGGGAGCCGCTGGTGCCACGCGCGCCCGAAGTGCCGCTCACCCGCACCGCCTTTGCCGCCGCCCACGTCGTCTCCGATCCGCTCGCCGAGCGCGATCCCTGGGTCGGGTCTCCTGCGGTCGACTGGGAGAACACGCTCCGGTTCCGCAACTGGCTGTTCGATCAGGGCCTTGGCCTTGCCGAAGCCATGGACACGGCACAGCGCGGCATGGGGGTCGACTGGCCGACGGCGAAGGAACTCATCGAACGCACGATGCGGGAAGCAAAGGCCCATCCGCTGAAACCCCGCGTTGCCTGCGGCGCCGGCACCGATCAGAAGCTGCTGTCCGAGCTGAAGAATCGTGACGATATCCTGGCTGCTTATGCCGAACAGATGGAGGCGGTTGAGGCGGCCGGCGGGCAGGTGATCCTGATGGCCTCGCGCGCGTTTCCGGCAATCGGCGCCACAGCGGACGATTACGCCTTTGTCTATGGCAGGCTGCTGGATCAGGCGGCGGCGCCGGTCGTGCTGCACTGGCTCGGCGACATGTTCGATCCGGCGCTTGCCGGCTACTGGGGTGCCGCCGATTTCGAAACCGCGTCCTCGGCGGTTCTGGATATCATCAAGGCGCACGCGAAAAAGGTCGACGGCATCAAGATCTCGCTGCTCAACCAGGCCTATGAAGAACGGTTCCGGGCGAGACTTCCTGAAGGGGTCCGGCTCTATACCGGCGACGATTTCAACTATGCCGACCTGATCGCCGGCGACGGAACACATTATTCCCATGCGCTTCTGGGAGCCTTCGCAGCGATCGCGCCTGCCGCGAGCCAGGCGTTGGAAGCGCTGGCCAAGGACGACATGGAGACCTACCACACGCTGTTCGCGCCGACCGTGCCGCTCAGCCGCGAGATCTTCAAGGCGCCGACCCAGTTTTACAAGGCCGGCATTGCCTTCCTTGCCTGGCTGAACGGCGCGCAGAGCCACTTCATCATGCCGGCAGGTTTCCAGTCCGCCCGGGAGATCACTCATTATGCGGAAGTGTTTCGGCTTGCGGATCAGGCCCGGGTGTTGTCAAAGCCGGAGGTGGCGGTTGACCGGATGAAGCTGCTATTGAAGCTCCACGGCGTGGAATAGGGACAGGGAATGGGCAAGCGGGCGACCATACTGGATGTGGCCAAAAAGGCGGGGGTCTCGAAATCCACCGTCTCCCTTGTCCTGCAGAATTCCTCGCTGGTGAAGCAGCAGACCCGGGACCAGGTCACCGCGGCCATGGAAACGCTCGGCTATGTCTATAACCGCTCGGCCGCCGGCCTGCGCGGCGCGGCGTCCGGCCTGATCGGCCTGATCATCAACGATCTGCGCAACCCATTCTTCACCGAATTCGCCGCCAGTGCCCAGATGTGTTTTGCCCGTCAGGGCTATTCCACCGTCATTGCCAACACCGACGAAAAACCGGACATCCAGGCGCAGGTGATCGACAGCATGATCGAACATGGTGTCTCGGCCTTTGTCATATCGCCGACCTATGGCGGCGAGGACCGGCCGTTCGACCGTATCGAGCGCGCGGGCATTCCGACCATGCAGGTGCTGCGTCAGGTGGACGAGCGTACGGACCTGTTTCCCTTCGCCTCCCATGACTACACGGCCGGCGGCCGGCTGGCGGGAGAACACCTGATCGCGCAAGGATGCAGAAAAATCGCGTTTGTCGGCGGCATCGAGGACCGTCCGATCACGCTGGAACGCATGTCCGGTTATCACGAAGCAATGACGGCGGGCGGTCTTGCACCCCAAGCCTTTTACGGTCGCCCCTCGCGAGCCTTCGGCCGCGACATCGCCCTGCATCTTGCAAAGGAGCACCGGGACATCGAGGCGGCAATCTGTTTCAGCGACCTGGTCGCTCTTGGCATGCTCAGCGGCTTTGCCGAGGCCGGTATCCGGGCCGGCCGGGATTTCAGGATCGTCGGCTTCGACGACATCGAGGAAAGTTCCATCGCCTATCCAAGGCTCAGTTCCGTTCGCTGTGATTCCGCCCTGTTCGGCCAAAACGCCGCCGAGGCGATGCTCGCCTGGATCACGGCAGGCAAGCGCCCGCCGGACCAGAAGCGCTACGACGTCGATTTGGTGACGCGACAGTCCAGTCTTTGGGAGGAACGGGACGTCTGATGTCCCGGTTTGCCGGGGCCTTGTTTCGGAACATCAGGAGCTCATGGGTCCCGGTGAAATAATTACGCCATCTTGAGTTGTTATTTGGAAGTCAAATCCAGTTGAAATTCTTGTGAGGTGTGACGAGATTCACATGTCTGCGCGATTTTTTGCCGCTTTTCTTGAGGTTACATTGATGAGCCGCTCCCGATTGCCATGTGTATGAAGCGTTTTACGCAAATATTCATGACAGGAGCCCGAAATGCCAGGAGATCAGTCAAGGCGCACTCGACGCCTCGTTGAATTGGATACCGCGATCGCCGCCTTGGCGATCCTGCAACAGAAACGTTCGGAAGTGGTCGTCTACGGCGCCCATCGTCAGGCCATTGCCGGCAGCTTGCACGAGGCGGCCACGCATTCACAATTTGCCGCGGATCTGGAGCAGGCAAGCCGGGACGTCAAGATCGTCGCGGTGACAGGAATTGCCGCCTGTTTCGGAGCGTTTGTGGTTTCCCAGATCCTGTCCCGGGCCTATGGAGCCGCCTTTGTGACCGGCCGGCTCGGCGCACCCGTTGTGGCCCGGACGGTGTCCGTTGCGACTCCGTTGGGCACGACCATCGACGTGACCGCGTCGCGCGCCATCGGCCTTGGCGTGACCGGGTTCATCTCTGCTCAGATCCTGCAGACCATCCTGCTCCGGGTTCCGGTCTCGCATTTTCTCCAGCGTTATGTAGGCGACAGCGCCTTGTCGCGCCTTTTTGATCTCATCCGCGAGGAATGGAACGAGACGGAGTTTTCGCCGGAGGATTTCGCGGCCTACCGCACGGGTCTTTTGGAGACGTCGATTGGAACCGAACGGCACCGCGCCATCTTGCGCGATCCGAACGCGCGTCCAAGAGAATTGCGCCGGGCCATGCGCGAGATGATCGAGGAGCTGGTGTCACACCGGATCGCCGAAATCTTCATGTCGATCGACGCGCCGGCCAATGGCCTGCTGCTGATGTCCGAAACCGAACGCGCGGACTGGTACCGGCGTTTCGAACGGGATGTCAGAGCCTATATCGACGAAAACCATCCGGATCTGTCCGAAGACCAGAAGATCCTTCTGTCGACCAATCTGAAGTACGATTTCTGGGTCGAGGTGAATTCCCAGCTGCGCGCCCTGGATCAGAGGTGGCACGGCCAGATCCGCGACCTGCGCCGGCAAAGGCGCAATATCGACCTCACAATGGAGAATCTATTGGGCGGCGGCCGGTGACATTGACCGCCGAACACCAGGGCGGCGGCGGCCTGCTTCTGAAACCTCCCGGTTCAAGCGCACGATCAATTCGTGTTGCTGACGTTTTCCCCGGTCGTTAAGTTCTGCTGGCTGGGCCATTCCACAGTTCAAGTGAAGAAGGACAGCTTGAGTAGGGCTCCTGACCCAAGGTGGTTTCACTGAAAAACAATGGTGAAACTTCGATCTATTTCTCTCTCAGAAGTCTTTATCTGAACACTCACGTTCATCTTGGTGCCGGCGGCACGAGCATACATGCAATAAGAAGGAAATTTTGTGCTCGCGTTGTTGTTTGTAATTGGAAGAGTTTTACGGGTTCCCGGGTCTACGACTAATAGTTGATCTCCCTCCATAACGGTAGTGCTGAATTTGTAAGCAAGAATTTTACTGGAATTTTCCGGGTCAAAATGGGTGGCGATAAAACAATACGCAGTTTGCCCAGATAATTTTACTTCACTTTCATGTGGTATCACATTGTATTTATTAATACTGGAGAATTGACCTTTCCGGATCGCCTTGGGAACAAGTGCGATCGTTCCAAACAGGTTCTCCCTGTTTAATGATAACGCACCGTCGAACGATGCGGCGCTGACTGCATCCGGCCAAATAGTTGCAACAAAAAAAGCCAAGCAAATTGACTTGATGTCGGTTCTTGACCAAGCGAGATTACCCATTTGCTTCTCCCCATACACCTTTTGATTTAGCCGCTGAAATGATTGTGAGTATTACACTATAGAAAATCGCAAGACTGGGCAAAATCAGTTCAAGGCCGTCTGTGAATTCTGTTGGGTCAGCTCCAGAGGGCAATAAGTACTCGTTATAAATGTTCGCAACGATGTTTGAGAAACGGGTGATGTCAATATTAATCACCCAAACGGTGAAGCCTGATATTGCAAGACATAGACTCAAAAGAGACTTGGTTCTGATAAGGCTAAGAGCGGCCGTAAAGAGAAGTAGTATTACAAAAACAATAGTCATAGCATTCATATGGCCTGCGATGTTTTCTCCTCGATTTGCTAGTGCCATAATGCCGGCATAGGCAGTTGTGGTCTCGATCGGTAAGTTACTCTTAATTTCATCTAGTGTGTCACCCATCATTTTCCTCGATAATTACGTTTTAAATAGCTAAAATCGCTTATGAGAGTAGCTGGCTTGCCTTTTGGAAGTAGTTTTGAGTTTATTGTTTTTGTAGATCTTCGAAAAGGTAAGAGATGCCAGTGAGTTGTTGTTTCTCCAAGAGCAAGCGCAACTCGATGGATTCAACGCCAAGTGCCGGGATGTCGGCTGTTCAACTTTAACTGGTTGCTAAATAGGCGCCGAATTTTGGCGAATTCTCCCGATTTCTCATTGAGTATCCCCCTCACACAACGTGGTTTTTTGGATTTTAACTTCTCCAACAATATGGACTAAGAAAAAAATACACGTCAAGTTGTCCGTAGGCTGTCCGAAGGTAATAATAATACCAAAAAGGGATCGCGTGATCCGAGTTTTCCTATTTAGGCTTTGATTATTGGATACTAGCCAGATTTCGGACTATTATTTCGGTTCTGTAGGTGAGCTTGTGTAGGGGTATGCCCGATTGCAATGAGGAAAATGGGCCTCGTTAGGTTGAGCCTTAAGGCTTGCCGGCGGTTTGGGATCTCTCGATCAGGTCCACGCCCATCTGGTGGAACAGCTCAAGGTAATCCAGCAGCACCCAGTTCTCCATGATCTTGCCACCGGCGCAGCGATAGAAATCCATCACCCGGAGCGTCAGCGGCTTGCCGGTCGCCTTGACGCCCAGATAGTCGCCCTGATGGGTCATGGTCATGGACGGCCAGCCACTGACGGCGGCAAAGTTGCCGTCGCCGATCCGGCAATAGTGATTGCCGCCGACCCGGTCTGGAAAGGCCGTCAGGAAGGCAGCGCGGTGATCCTTCTCAAAGCCGCTCCAGCGATAGTTCGAGCCGATGCCACCCGGCCCGTACCAGAGCATGTCGTCATGCCAGTAGCCGTCGTCGCCGGTCTGTCCCTTGGAGGTGAAATTTTCCGGGTCGAAGGCCTTCAGGTCGGCCAGCATGGCTTCACAGAGATCGAGCGTCTTTTCGCCATTCGCCTGGCCTTTCGGCAGGACGCCGTCATGGGTGGCCGGACCGGGAAACAGCATTTCGGTGCCGAGCATCTGGGGCAGGGGGAAGAGTCCCGCCTGCCGCATCAGGTCAAGGAGATCGAAGATGATTTTGGCTTCCGAAATCCGGCCGTCCGGCTCCACCCGGTAGAACTCTCCGGAACGAAGGAACACGAGGTGATGTGACGGCTGAATGCCGAACAGCGGTTTTTCGAAATTGCCGACATAATGCGTGACGCTGGCAATCCAGTGACCGCCGGGCGCGCGCCGGTTGGGCCCGCCAATGAAGATCTCGTCGCGCCGGCGCACATGCGAGAAAGCGTCTTTCAGCGGCGTATAGAACCCCTCGACAACGGCGTCGCACCCTTCCAGCCGATTGACCGGAAAGGCGACATCGAACACCACGTCGTCGCGTAAGTGTTTGGAGATAAGCTCCTTATCCGCATCGGATCCGGTCGCGAAAATGCCGTTCAGGAAGGAGTGGGGAGCTTGCCGGAAGTCGGACATGGGAGTGCCTGCCAATACCAAGGGTTTGTGTGCCGAAACACTATTTTGCATTCGTATGCAAAAAATCATTGCCAAAGTCTTATCTCTGTGTCTAGCTATTTTGCATAGGAATGCAAAAAATGGCCAGCGGACGATTGAGGAGGGACGCTGTGGCTGAAATTCAGCTCAAGAACGTGTCGAAACGGTGGGGTGGATTTGTCGGGGTCGACAATTTCGACCTGACCATCGCCGATCGTGAATTCCTCGTCCTTCTGGGACCGTCCGGCTGCGGCAAGACCACAACCATGCGCATGATCGCAGGGCTGGAGGATGCGACGGACGGCGAGATCGTTATCGGCGACCGCGTGGTCAACGACCTCGATCCCAAGGATCGGGACATCGCCATGGTGTTCCAGTCCTACGGCCTTTACCCGAACATGAATGTCTACGAGAACATCCGTTTTCCGCTGAAGGTCCGCAAGGTCGATCCCGCCAGCCATGATGAACGGGTCCTGCGCGCCGCGGACATGGTCGAACTTCGGGAATTCCTGCACCGCAAGCCGGCGGAGCTTTCCGGCGGCCAGCGCCAGCGCGTGGCGCTCGCCCGGGCGATCGTGCGCGAGCCGAACGTCTTCCTGATGGACGAGCCGCTTTCCAACCTGGACGCCAAGCTCCGGGTTTCCACCCGTGCCCAGATCAAGAACCTGCAGCATGAACTGAAAGTCACCACAATCTACGTCACCCATGACCAGATCGAGGCCATGACCCTGGCCGACCGCGTCGTCGTCATGAAGCGCGGCGTGATCCAGCAGGTCGGCACGCCGACCGACATCTACGACAAGCCGGCCAACACCTTTGTTGCCGGGTTCATCGGCTCTCCGGCCATGAACCTGATGACCGGAACGCTCGCGGGCGGCACCTTCACCGGTGTAAACGTCACAATTGGCGGCCTCACTGGGCCCGACGGTCCAGTCACGCTCGGCTTCCGCGCAGAAGATGCGGCGGTTGCCCAGGCGGGCGGGGCCGCCCAGATCAGCGCGCCTGTCTACACGATGGAGCTGCTCGGTGATGCCACCATGATCACCGTCAAGGCCGGCGGGGCCCTGGTCTCCGTCAAGGCGAACAAGGATTTTCGCATCGAGATCGACGAGACCGTCGGCCTCAGCATACCGGCAGGGATCTGCCACCTCTTTCATCACGAGACCGGGGCACGCCTCGACGTGTGAACCCGGTCCGATCGGCACCAAGCCAAACAAACCAGAGCTGCGCCAGAGAGGCGCGTAGAACAGCAGGGAGACCTGACAGATGTTGAAGAAACTGCTTCTTGCCAGCGCGATGACGCTGGCGGTCACGGGCGCGGCCAGCGCCTGCGATTTTGAAAACACCACCACGATCAAGTCGCTGTCGGCGGGTTTCGAGGCCTGGAAGGCCGTCACCACGGAAATGGCCAAGTGCGGCAATTTCGAAGCGGAGCTCGACCAGGAGTTTCGCACCAAGCAGCCGGCAGCCTTCGCGGCCGACCCTGCACTCTACCAGATCGGCGGCGTCGCCAACGGCACGCTGGTGCCGCTCATGAACGAAGGCACGGTCCGTCCGCTTGACGACCTGGTCGAAAAATACGGTCAGAACCTGACGCCGAACCAGCTAATCAAGGTCGACGGCAAGATCATGGCGATCGCCATGATGGTCAACGCCCAGCATTTGATGTACCGGGAGGACATCCTGACCGATCTCGGCATTCCGGTGCCCAAGACCTATGACGAGGTACTGGCGGCGGCCGCGAAGATCAAGGAGGCCGGCGTCGTCGACTATCCGATCGGCGGCACCTTCCAGACCGGCTGGAACCTTGGCGAGGAATTCGTCAACATGTATCTGGGCATGGGCGGCACGTTCTTTGCCGAGGACAACACCCCGACCATCGAGAATGCCGAGGGCATTGCCTCGCTCGAGATGCTGAAGAAGCTGACCGAGTACATGGACCCGGAATATCTCGTGTCCGACAGCACCTATGTCCAGCAGCAGTTCCAGCAGGGCAAGATCGCGATGGCGAACCTGTGGGCCAGCCGCGCCGGCGCGATGGACGATCCGGACGAATCCCAGGTGGTCGGCAAGGTGAAGATGGCCGGCGCACCGACAGCGAATGCACGTGCCGCGTCGACGCTCTGGTGGGATGGCATGGTCATCGCCAAGAACATCACGGACGAAGAAGCCGAAGCCGCTTTCCGGGTCGCGATGAACGGCCTGACCCCGGAGATGGTGAAAGCCAACAATGACGCCGCTGTCTGGCTGGTGCAGGGGTATGAGCCGGGTCCCCTGGCGCAGGGCGTGGTCCAGACCGCCGAAGCCGGCGCGCTGCCTTATCCGGCGAGCTCCCAGATGGGCCTGATGCACACCGCGCTCGGCAATGGTGTTGCCGACTACCTGACCGGTGCCAAGGACGCGGAAACGACGCTGAAGGACATCGCTGGCGCCTACACGACCTCTGCCAAGGAAGCCGGTCTGATCAAGTAATCAGGCCTGGCAAAAGCGGAGGGCGGTCCCGCCCTCCGTCCATCCACTTCAACACGCAGACCGGGAGGGGAGCATGAATTCCAAGACATTCGCCGCTTTTGTCGGCCCGTCCATCTTCCTCATGCTGCTCTTCATTGCCGCGCCGCTGATCAGCGTGTTTCTGCAGAGCTTCTATCTCACCCAGCCGGTTTTCGAGACGGTTCAGGTGGAAACCTGCACGCCCGGTTTCCCGACCCAGACCTGCGTGACCGAAACAAAGACCCAGCCCATTCTGGGAGACGACGGCAAGATCGTCACCACGGTCAAATATGTCGGGCTGGAAAGCTACCGCAATGTCCTGGAGCCCGACCGGGCCTGGGCAGCCCTGAAGGCCTTCGATATAGGCGCGCTGCTGACCATCGATTTCTGGAAGGCGCTGCGCTTTACCCTCACCTTCACGCTGGTAACGCTTCCCCTCGTTATCGGCGTCGGGCTGGCGATCGCGATCACGGTCAACAACGCCACCCGCATGATACGTGGCCCCATCATCTTCGTATCGCTGCTGCCCTTTATCATCACCCCGGTGATCGGCGCTCTGTCGATCCGCTGGCTGTTCATCGGCGACGGCATCATGACCGCCTTCCTGGAATGGTGGCTTGCCCGGGACATTTCGATGTTCGCCCAGGGCTGGACCATCGAGCTCCTGATGATGTTCTACCGGGTCTGGCACGTGGCACCGTTTGCCTTCGTGGTGTTCTATGCCGGCCTGCAGACGGTCAACCAGGACACGCTGGAATCCGCGATGATCGACGGGGCCAGCCGCTGGGAGCGCCTGCGCTACGTCGTCATTCCGCACCTGATGCCGCTGATCGTCTTCATTTCTCTGATCCACCTGATGGATTCCTACCGGGTGTTCGAGGAAATCGTCGGCTTCTCCAGCCAGGCCTACCGCATCTCGCTGCAATGGCTGACCTACGACTTCCTGACGCCCGATGACAGCGGCAACCGGTCGATCTCGCGTGCCTCGGCCAGCGCCATGCTGACCATGATCGGCATCGTCGTCCTGCTGGTGCCGCTTCTGCGCAAGACCTGGCGCGATCACAAGGGAGGCAAGGTATGAGCCTGCCGAAGTCCATGCAGCAGCCGATGGCGCTGCGCGTCTCCTCCGCCGGCTTCCTGGCGTTCTGGTGCCTGCTCGCAAGTTTTCCGATCTTCTGGATCGCGGTGATGAGCTTCAAGGATCCGGTGGACGCGTTCGCGGCCAATCCCCTGGACGTGATCTTCGGACCGGAGACCGTTGCCACCGGACGGGGCCTGTCGATTGTCAGCATTCTCGTCGGGATGGTGGCGCTCTGGTACACGTTCCGCCTGGCGACCACGACGCTGCCGCGGCTGGTCAAGCAGTATTCGCCGCCGCACCTGATCGTGCCCGGCTGGATCATCGGCGCTCTGGTGTTTGCGCTTGGCTTCCTGATCGTCTTCGCCGGTCTGCTGCCTCCGCTTCTGGGGGCGGTCAACTCCGTGCTCGGTCCGCTCGGCAAGCCGATCCTCGGCCTCACCACGGAACATTACAGCGCGGTCTGGTTCGAAAACGCCTTCTACGAGAACTTCATCAACTCGCTGGTCATCACGGTCGGCGTGGTGACCGTGTCGCTGACCGTCGGGACGCTGGCCGGTTATGGCCTGGCGCGCTCGGGCTCAAGCCTTGCCTTCTGGATCCTGATCATCGCGCTGATCTTCCGGGCTCTGCCGCATTCGGTGCTAGTGGCTGGCTACCTGCCGCCCTTCATCAACTCGGCGGAACTCCTGCGGCCGATCCTGGGCGACGCCGCGCCGACGCTTTACGGCCAGCCCTGGGCGGTGATCGCGGTGCTGGTGTCGATCAACCAGCCCTTCACCATCTGGATGCTGCGCTCGTTCTTCCAGAACATTCCGAATGAGCTGGACGAAGCGGCGCGGGTCGACGGCTGCACCCATTTCCAGGCCTTTCGCTGGGTGATCATGCCGGTCATGTGGCCCGGGGTGATCACGACAGGCCTGTTCAGCTTCCTGCTGGCTTATAACGACTACCTGGTCTGTTCGCTGCTGCTCGATGCCCAGAACCAGACAATGGTTCCGGCGATTGCAGGGTATTTCAACCGGGAGACCACGACGACGGACCAGGTGGAGGCCGTGGCGGCAGCCGTTTCCATCATTGCTCCGCTGTTCCTGCTGATCATGATTTTCCAGCGGCAGATCGTGTCCGGTCTCACCGCGGGGGCGGTGAAGGGATGACGATCTATCTGGTCACACCATTCCCGATCCGGCATCCGGCGCGCAACCGGCTCCCACGTGATCTTCCGGCTCAACCGTGCCTGCTGCCCACCGGAACACAGACACGATCGATGGAGAATTGAGATGAAGGGATCCCGTCCCGAACAGGCGGTGCTGAGCCGCGACACGGACATGAGCAAGACCGGAGAGACCCGCCGCGTGATCGAAGGTATGGTCGACGGGCTGAACGACCACCGCATTGCCGATATCGGCGAGTTCTTTTCCGATGGCTTTCGATGGCTGGGCAATTGCGGCTGCGGCACCAAGACCGGCCTGAAGGAATTCCAGGACAATTGGCAAAAACCGTTTCAGGCCGCCTTTTCCGACAAGGTCTGCGTCGACGAGGCAAGGCTTTACATGGGCGAGTGGGCGGCCGCCTTCGGCCGCCAGGAGGCCACCCATTCCGGTCCTTTCATGGGTGTCGCCGCAACCGGCAAGCGGGTCGAGATCCGCTACATGGATTTCTGGAAAGTGGTGGACGGCAAGATCGTCGACAACTGGGTGATGGTCGACTTTCCGCATGTGCTTGCCCAGCTCGGCAAGGACGTCTTCAACGGCGAAGGTTGGGAAGCCTATGACCGTGGTGAGCGGCAACCGTCGGCGCCGGAGCAGGCTGCGTAACGCGGAACCTTGCGGCTTCGGGCATTTCTTCGAAGCCGCTTGATTTATCGTGCATACGTATGCAAATTGAAAATGACAGCGGCTGGAACACGGGGTCCCAAAGAAGCCCTCCGGTCCGCGCCTCGAAAGGGAAGAAACATGGCGATTGAGTATTTGAAGCGCGGCAAGCCGGAGACGGAACGCTCCGAGGACGATGCCAAGGTTCGCTCCATCGTGGAGGGAACACTCAAGGAGATCGAGGCCCGCGGCGATGCCGCCGTGCGCGAGCTGTCCGAAAAATTCGACAATTACACGCCGTCGTCCTTTCGCCTGAGCCCGTCCGAAATCGAGGCGCTGATGAACCAGGTCTCGGCACGGGACATGGAAGACATCAAGTTCGCCCAGGAGCAGGTGCGCAAATTTGCCCAGGCGCAACGCGATTCCATGCTCGACATCGAGGTGGAAACCCTTCCGGGTGTGATCCTGGGACACAGAAACATCCCGGTGCAATCGGTCGGCTGTTATGTGCCGGGCGGCAAGTTCCCGATGGTGGCCTCCGCGCATATGTCCGTGGCGACGGCGTCCGTCGCCAAGGTGCCGCGCATCATCGCCGCGACGCCGCCGTTCAAGGGCGCGCCGAACCCGGCGGTCATTGCCGCCATGCATCTGGGCGGGGCGCATGAGATCTACGTCCTCGGCGGCATCCAGGCAGTCGGTGCCATGGCGCTCGGTACCGAAACCATCGACCCGGTGCACATGCTGGTCGGCCCGGGCAATGCCTTTGTCGCCGAGGCAAAGCGGCAGCTGTTCGGCCGGGTCGGCATCGATCTCTTTGCCGGTCCGACGGAAACCATGGTGATTGCCGACGAAACCGTCGATGCGGAACTCTGCGCCACCGACCTGCTTGGCCAGGCCGAACACGGCTACAATTCGCCGGCGGTGCTGGTGACGAATTCCCGCAAGCTTGCCACGGAAACCATGGCGGAGATCGACCGCCTCCTAAAGATCCTGCCGACAGCGGAAACCGCCTCGAAGTCCTGGGAGGACTACGGCGAAGTGATCCTGTGCGACAGCTATGACGAGATGCTCGCCGTTGCCGACGACATCGCCTCCGAGCATGTCCAGGTGATGACCGACCGGGACGACTGGTTCCTTGAGAACATGACCTGCTACGGCGCGCTGTTCCTGGGCGCACGCACCAATGTGGCCAATGGCGACAAGGTCATCGGCACCAACCACACCCTGCCGACCAAGAAGGCGGGTCGCTACACCGGCGGGCTCTGGGTCGGCAAGTTCCTGAAGACCCATTCCTACCAAAAGGTGCTGACCGACAAGGCCGCCGCTGAAATCGGAGCCTATTGCTCGCGTCTGTGCATGCTGGAAGGATTTGTGGGGCACGCCGAACAGGCCAACATCCGGGTGCGCCGCTATGGCGGCGGCAACGTGCCTTACGGCGAGGCCGCCGAATAACCATGGACCGGCATACCCACCACAAGGCGCTGATTGCTCCGCTGCGGGCGGCGATGTACGACTTCGAGGAAGGCACCGTGCGAAAGGCGCTGTCCGATGTCTGCGCGTCGGATGTCCTTTTCCGTCTGTGCCACCCGTTTGGCGACACCACCGGCACGGACGCCTTTTACGACAAGGCCTATGCACCGCTCTTCAAGGCAATTCCGGATCTGGAGCGCCGCGACACCATCGTCATGGCCGGCCCGACCCCGGAAGGCAACGACTGGGTCGGCTGCGGCGGCTATTACACCGGCTCCTTCGAAACGCCGTGGCTCGACATTCCCGCGACCGGTCACCAGGTCGCCATGCGCTTTCACGAGTTCTACCGCTTTGTCGACGGCAAGGTGGTCGAATTCCAGGCGCTGTGGGACATTCCGGAAGTGATGATGCAGGCGAAGGCCTGGCCGATGGCGCCGAGCCTTGGCCGCGAGTGGCATGTACCGGGCCCGGCGACCGAGGACGGCATCGTGCCGGGGCCCTATGACGACGAGGCAGGCAGACGGACCTGCCAGCACATCATCGACATGCTGGAGCATCTGAAGAAACACCCGTCCCAGGGCGGGCCGGAAGTAATGGAAATGCCGAGGTTCTGGCATCCGCGCATGAGCTGGTACGGCCCTTCGGGCATCGGCACTGGCCGCGGCATCAAGGGTTTCCGCAACTGGCACCAGATCCCGTTTCTGAACGGCATGCCCGACCGGGGCCAATATGTCGACGAGATCGAGTACCACTTTTTCGGCGACCGCGACTATGCCGCAGTCACCGGCTGGCCGAACATGATCCAGACTGTCAGCCATGACGGCTGGATGGGCATTGCTCCCTCGGGCAGGAAGATCACCATGCGCAGCCTGGATTTCTGGCGAGTGGAGAACGGCTTGATCCGGGAAAACTGGGTTTTGGTCGATCTTCTGGACGCTTACGAGCAATTGGGTGTTGACGTCTTTCATCGGCTTCGGGAATTCAACAAGGCCCGCTGTGGCTTTGATCCAGAAACCGGAGTTGCCTTGTCATGATCGATCTTCCCTCCACCCCGAGCTTTTCTCTTGCCGGCAAACGCGTTCTTGTTGCCGGCGCCTCCTCCGGCATCGGCCTGGGTTGTGCCACCGCCCTTGCTGAGGCCGGCGGCGACGTTGTGCTGGCGGCGCGGCGGGAAGACAGACTGAAAGACGCGGTCGACGCCATGACGGCAAGGGGGTGGAAAGCTTCCGCGCTGCAGCTCGACATTGCAGATGTCCTGGAAGTCGAAGTCAGTGTCGAAAAAAACGGACCGTTCGACGTCCTGGTCAACAGCGCCGGCTTTGCCCTGCACACGCCGGCGACCGAGACCACCCCGGAGGATTTCGACCGCGTCATGAACGTCAATCTGCGTGGCGCCTATTTCGTGACCCGGGCGGTCGCCAAAGGCCTGATTGAAGCGGGCAGGCCTGGTTCCCTGATCAACATGTCCTCGCAGATGGCCCATGTCGGCGGCATCGACCGCGCGGTCTATTGCGCTTCCAAATTCGCCGTCGAAGGCTTCACCAAGGCAATGGCGCTGGAATTCGGTCCCAAACAGATCCGCGTCAACACGATCTGCCCGACCTTCATCCGCACGCCGCTCACCGAACCGACCTTTGACAATCCCGACCGCGTCAAGTGGATCGAGGAGAAAATCAAGCTCGGCCGGACGGGCGAGGTCCAGGACATCATGGGCGCAGTGCTTTATCTCGCCAGCGACGCCTCGTCCCTGGTGACGGGAACATCGCTGCTTGTCGACGGAGGCTGGACGGCTGACTGATGGCAAACGAGAAAGTCACCTCCATCGAAGTTGCCAAGAAGGCCGGCGTCAGCCAGTCGGCGGTCAGCCGCGTGTTCACGCCTGGCGCCTCCGTCTCGCCGAAAATGGCCGAGAAAGTGCTGAAGGCCGCCGAGGAGCTTGGTTACCGGCCGAACGTCCTGGCGCGTTCGCTGATCACCGGCCGCTCGCGCATCATCGGCCTGGTGGTGGCTTATCTGGACAACCAGTTCTATCCGGACGCGCTGGAAAAGCTCTCCAATGCGCTCCAGGCCCACGGCTATCACATCCTCGTCTTCATGGTTTCGAACGACGACGACGGCATCGACAAGGTGATGGGCGAACTCCTGGATTATCAGGTCGACGGCATCATCACCGCCTCTGTCGCCATGTCCAACGCGCTGACCTCGCGCTGCGCGGCGGCCGGCGTGCCGGTGGTGCTGTTCAACCGTGGCCAGGACGACGTCCGTCTCAACCAGGTGACCTCGGACAATTTCGAGGGCGGGCGCAAGATCGCCGCCTTCCTGGCCGCCGGTGGCCACAAGAAAATCGCCCACATTGCCGGCTGGTCAGGCTCGTCCACCGGGCGCGACCGCGAGGCTGGGTTCCGGGCAGGCCTGAGAGAGGTCGGTCTCGAGCTCTCTGTCTGTATCGATGGCATGTACAAGCGGGATATCGCGGCCCAGGCGGCGCGGGACATCTTTTCGGCCAAGGATCGCCCCGACGCGGTGTTTGTCGGCAACGATCACATGGCCTTTGCCGTGATGGACGTGCTGCGCTTCGAACTGAAACTCGACGTGCCCGGCGATGTGTCCGTCGTCGGCTATGACGACGTGCCGCTGGCCGCCTGGCCGGCCTATGACCTCACAACCCTGCGCCAACCCTCCAACCGCATGGTCGAGGCGACCGTCTCAACGTTGCTCGGCTGGATCGAGGAAGGCAGCCAGGATGTTCAGAAAATCAAGATCGACGGACCGCTGATGATCCGCGGTTCCGCACGCTTACCCGAAGGATGGCCCGATGAAAGGCTTTGACCCGCGCTGGTCCGATTTCCCCGATTACATCATCGGGATCACCAAGGAGATCTGGGAAGACCGCAAGATCGCGACCCTGCACCATTATTATTCCGATGACATCGTCGTACGCTCGCCCGCCTCCGTCGTGGTCGGCAACAAGGACGTCATCGGCGCGACCATGGCGACCCTGGCCGAATTCCCGGACCGGACGCTGCTGGGGGAAGACGTCATCTGGTCGGGCACGCCGGAGGAGGGCATGCTCTCCTCCCACCGGATCATTTCCACCGCCACCCATCTCGGCGACGGTGTCTATGGCAAGGCGACGGGCAAGAAGCTGCAATACCGGATCATCGCCGACTGCCATGCCATCAACAACCAGATCAACGACGAATGGCTGATCCGCGACCAGGGCGCGATCGTGCGCCAGATGGGCTGGGATCCGGCCGCCTATGCGCGGGATCTGATTGAGCGCCAGGGAGGGCCGGAGGATTGCGTCCGGCCGTTCACGTCGGCCATCGACCAGCCCGGTCCCTACAAGGGCAAGGGCAACGACAATGAATGGGGCGCCAGATACGCCGACATTCTCGGCCGCATCATGGGCGCCGACATGGCCGCCATCGAGACCGAATACGACCGCGCCTGCCAGCTCGCCTATCCGGGCGGCGTCAACGGTTATTCCTGGGGCGATGCCGACCGGTTCTGGATGGGCCTGCGCGCCAGCTTTCCTTCGGCCACCTTCCGGATCGAACACCAGATCGGTCGCGACGATCCCCTGATGCCGCCGCGTGCGGCCCTGCGCTGGTCGTTGCACGGCAAGCATGACGGCTGGGGTGCCTTCGGCGAGCCAACGGGAGCCGAGGTCTATGTGATGGGCGCGGCCCACGCCGAATTCGGCCCCTGGGGCTTGCGCCGCGAATACGTGCTTTTCGATGAAACGTCGATCTGGAAGCAGATCGCACTCAAAACCGGCTGATCGCCAGCCCAACCCCTCAATAGGTCCTGTCATGAGCCCTGAAGAGATGGAAACCCGGATTGTCCGCTATGGCGATCTGAAACCCTGCCGCACCGCCTTTATCGATGCCCACACGCCGGGCTCGGACCAGAAGGAGAATTTCACCATCATCGGCGGTGGTGTGTCCGAAAGCCCGGACCAGCATGTCCATATCAAGGAAACGCCGGGCTTCAACATCGGCGCGGCCGGCCAGCCGCCGAAATGCCGCAACTCGTTGCATTCGCATACCACTGCCGAAGTGTTCTTCGTGCTGAAGGGCCGCTGGCGGTTCTTCTGGGGACGCTGGGGCACCGCCGGAGAAGTGGTGCTGGAAGAAGGCGACATCTTCAACATTCCGACCGGCATCTTCCGGGGCTTTGAAAACATCGGCACCGACTACGGCATGATCATGGCGATCCTTGGCGGCGATGATGCCGGCGGCGGCGTCACCTGGGCGCCCCAGGTGATCGAGGATGCCAGGGATCACGGCCTGGTCCTCGGCGAGAACGGCGTGCTCTATGACAGCAAGAAGGGCCAGTCGCTTCCCGAAGGTGTCAAGCCGATGCCTCTCCTGAGCGATGACGAGTTGAAAGCCTTCCCGGAGCCCGGCAACGAGGCTGTGGTCCGCGATTACGTTGCGCGCTACTGGGACATGATGGCGCTCGCCGCGAAAAGACCCTGCAAGGTCATCGGCGAAACGGCGCTCCTGAAGGACAAGCCTGGCTTCGAAGTGGAGTTCCTGACCCGCGGCTCGATCCCGGAAACGGCCTATACGCTCCAGGCTCACGAGATCCTGATGGTCATGCGCGGCCACTGGAAGCTTTCCTGGGCGGATGGCGAAAAGGTGCTGGCACCGGGCGATACCTGCGCCGTGCCGCCGGGTCTCGAACACAGCCTTGCCCCGTCAATGAGTGGTGAAGCCAGCCTCTTCCGCGCGATGAACACGGCGGATCCGGCCGGACCGACCTGGGTCAGCTGAAACAACAAGGGAGGCCCCCATGAGCACGCTTGAGGTTACCCATGTCGGCTCGCTGCCGCGCACGCAAAAGGTCGTCGATTTCATTTTTGCCCGCGAGAACGGCACGCCCTATGAGGAGGCGGACTTCGACGCAGCGATGACGGAGGCGGTTTCGCAGACCGTGCGCAAACAGGTCGATGCCGGCGTTTCCATCGTCAGCGACGGCGAGACCTCGAAGATCTCCTATGCCACCTATGTGAAGGACCGCTATACCGGCTTTTCCGGCGACAGCCCGCGCAACGCGCCGGCCGATCTGAAGCTCTATCCGAGCTTTCTGAAGCGGATCGCCGAAAGCGGCGGCACGCCGAAATACGCAAGGCCCATGTGCACCGGCGAGGTCCGGTCTAAAGGGCAGGGGGAGCTGGAGAAAGACATCGCCAACCTGAAAGCGGCGATGGCCGAACACGGCGCTGGCCGCGGCTTCATGAATGCGGCCTCGCCGGGCGTGATCTCGCTGTTCCTGCAGAATGACTTCTACCCCACAAGGGACGCCTACCTGGCGGCGCTCGCCGACGTGATGAAGGCGGAATACGAGACCATTGTAGCCTCCGGCCTCGATCTTCAGCTTGACTGTCCGGACCTGGCGCTGTCCCGGCACATGCTGTTCACGGATTTGTCCGACGAGGAATTCGTCAAGGTAGCGGCCAGCCACGTCGAGGCGCTCAACCATGCGCTCTCCGATATCGATCCGGCAAGGGTGCGCATTCACATCTGCTGGGGCAACTATGAAGGCCCTCATGTCTGTGACATCTCCATGGACAAAGTGTTTTCCACGCTGATGTCCGCCCGGGCCAATTATGTGTTGTTCGAAACCTCTAATCCGCGCCACGCCCATGAATGGACGGTCTTCCGCGACCGCAAGGCGGAGATCCCGGAGGACAAGATCCTGGTGCCCGGTGTCGTCGACACGACCACCAACTTCGTCGAGCATCCGGAAGCGGTGGCGCAGCGTCTGGAACGCTTCACCGGCATTGTCGGCAAGGACCGCGTCATCGCTGGGTCCGATTGCGGCTTCGGCACCTTTGCCGGCTTCGGCGCGGTCGATCCGGAAATCGCCTATGCCAAGCTGGCCGCGCTTGCTGAAGGCGCGTCCATCGCAGGCGCGCGCGCGTGACGCCGCTCGTACTCTTGCCGGGCATGATGTGCGACGCGCGGCTTTACGGGCCACAGATTGCCGCCCTGTCCGGCCGGGTGCCGCTCCACCTGGCGCCGATTAAGGACCGGCAAAGCGTTGAAGAGCTGGCGGTGGACATTCTGGAAACCGCACCGCCGCGCTTTGCCCTGGCTGGCCTGTCCATGGGGGGCATCGTCGCGATGGAAGTGATTCGCCAAGCACCGGAACGCATCGACCGATTGGCATTGCTCGACACCAATCCAAGAGCCGAGCTTGAGGAGGTCAGGCAGCGGCGTGAGCCGCAGATCGAAGCGGTCCGCAATGGCCGCTTGAAAGACATCATGCGCGACGAGCTGAAGCCGAATTATCTGGCAGAAGGGCCGCGCCGCCAGGACGTGCTGGATCTCTGCATGGCGATGGCGCTCGATCTCGGCCCGGACGTCTTTGAACGCCAGTCTCGCGCCCTTCAGACCCGACCGGACCAGCAGGAAACGCTGAAACAGGTGCGTTGCCCAACGCTCATTCTCATGGGGGCCGACGACCGGCTCTGTCCGCGCGACCGGCACGAACTGATGCATGCGCTCATTGCCGGCTCGACCCTTCAAATCATCGACGGTGCCGGTCACCTGCCCACGCTGGAACAGCCCAATGCCGTCACCGCTGCCCTCAAGACCTGGCTGGACCTGTGATGGACACTGACCTTCTGGACCTTCTGAAAACCGTCGACACGCCGACCGTCTGCAACGCCATTGAGGTGGCCGAAGGCCGGCGCGGTTTCAACCGCTTCACACGGGGCACCATGCTCTCGTCCGATCCGGATGGCGGCGCCATGGTCGGTTATGCCCGAACGGCCAAGATCTCGGCCCTGGCCCCATCGACCGAGGCCCCGGAGGTGATCAAGGCACGGCGCATGGACTATTACCGCTACATGTCCGAAGGCCCGCGTCCGGCGATCACCGTGGTCGAGGATGTCGACTTCCCGAACGCGATCGGCGCCTATTGGGGCGAGATCAACACCACGGTTCACAAGGGACTGGGTGTTTCCGGCGCGCTCACCAACGGCGTCATGCGCGATCTTGGCGATCTGCCTGACGGCTTTCCGGTCGTCGCCGGCTCCGTCGGCCCGAGCCACGGCTATGTACATGTGAAAGAGATCGGCACGCCGGTGAAGATCTTCGGCCTCGACATTCTCGCCGGCGAACTGATTCATGCGGACCGGCACGGGGCCCTCGTGATCCCGGAAACCGTCATCCCGGTCCTGGCCGGTGCGATCCGCAAGCTTCTGGAGACCGAGCAGATTGTGCTCGGGCCTGCAAGAGAGCCGGACTTCTCCTTCGAAAAATTCGAGGCAGCGTGGGCCGCGTTTGAAAAGGCCAGAACATAAGCCTGCCTTGAAGGCGATAGCGAGGTCTCGAATGCGGTGGAACGGGTTTACCACACGGTAAGTCGATGTTTGCGCAACGTCACTTCGGGCGCTAGCCTGAATGGAACGCCTGTTTCCATAACCTGCAAAGGACCGTCCGATGAGGTTACTTGCCGCCCTTGTTGTCTTCGTCGCTGCTACGATCCCTGCGCGGTCCGATCAGGCGCTGTTTGACAACACCGTCGAATTCACCGGCCAGATTTTCTTTCTCGACAGCAAGGTCCCGGGCCTGATCATCGGGGCGATCAAGGACGGCGAGACCGCGATTTACGGCTTCGGCGAGATTGCCAAGGGCAGCGGGACAGCGCCGGATGGTGCGACCCGGATCGGGGTGGGCTCGATCACCAAGACGCTGACCGGCCTCGCCCTGGCCCATCTTGCCGCCGACGGCACGGTCTCCTTGAGCGACCCGGCAGGAAGATGGAGTTCGGACCTGAATGGGCTGCCGGATCATGACGGGCGGCAAATCCGGCTGATCGACCTGGTGACCCATTCCGGCGGCTTGCAGCGCGACCTCTTTCCATCTGAAGAGACCGAGGGCGGCAAGAGGTTCCCCGCCAATGTCGACACGCTGCCGCTGCTTTACGCACCCGGGGAGGGCGCTCTTTATTCCAACATCGGCTTCGATGTTCTGGCCGTCGCCCTGGAAGGCGCGGCGGAGCAGCCTTACCCGGAGTTTCTACGCGAACGTGTTCTTCAGCCGCTGGGCATGGACAACACCGGCTACGACCGGCCCGCCGACGAGATCACTTTCAAGGGCTATGACTGGAATGGCGAAAGGATGGAGCCGCCGGCCCCTGCGGAGCGCTATGGCGCCTCCCGGATCTACACCACGGCCGAGGATCTGCTGCGCTACCTTGCCTGGCATCTCGACCGGTTCGGTTCTGAGGGTATGGAGGCCCGCAGGCTCAGCCAGGCGGCATGGATGCAGCGGGACGGTCTATCGCCGGTCTACGGCCTGGATGAATCCGGGCACATGAACACCATGGGGCTCGGCTGGGTCATTATGATGCCGGAAGGCGACCGGCCGCTGATCCTGCAGAAAGCGGGCGGGGCGGACGGCGTTTTCAGCTACATCGCCTTCGCGCCCAACCGCAATGTCGGCGTGTTCATCGCCATCAATCAATTTAATTTCGGCGCCGGCATGGAGATGGCCCATGTGGTCAACGACCTGATCGCAACGCTCGCACCGCGCTGACCGGGTCTGGCGAAGAGGCAGCAGCTGCCGGAAAGTGTTCGCTGAGACGAGCGGCGCTCACACGGCGTGCTCGAAAAACAAGCGTTCAAAAGTCACAGGGCGCGGCGTCAGCGGGGCATTCGGTGATTTATGTGTCGACACTTCGCGAGATACCTGGAATTGGAATAGGGAGCGCCCCGCGTTCGAGTAAACCGGCGAGCGCTGCTGGATTGCCAAAGAAAAGGCGTTCCCACTGCCAGGAACGCCCGGTTTCAATCGGCTTCTGAAGCTGTCGAGGCCTATTCAAACGTCTTAAGATAGGCAATGACGTTTGCAACATCCTCGTCTTTGCGCAAGCCGGCAAAGGACATCTTGGTTTTTGGGACGACGTCCTTGGGCTTGTGCAGATAGGCCGCAAGGGTTTCCTCGTCCCAGACAAGACCGCCTTCCGCCAATTCCACCATGTTGGCGGAGTACTTAAACCCTTCGACCTGGGCCGCTGGCGCGCCGACGATGCCGTTGAGCGCCGGCCCGACCTTGTTCTTGGCCCCGTCACCAACCGCGTGGCAGGCGGCGCATTTCTTGAAAGCCTTTTTTCCGGCGACGGCATCACCGTCGGCCAGAGCGGGTTGAACCGCCAGCAGACCGGCAAGAGTGACAAGGCAGGTGAGTATGTTTCGCATGGGTTTTCCTTTCCTTTCTGCCGCGACCCCGCCGTCTGAGCGAAACGGGAACGGCCCGAGGCAATGCGGCAGAGAAGGGCCGGGCGAAGCTGTGTTCGCCCGGCGTTGCCGGCTCGTCTTATGGCCTCACTGTCGGACGGCCGGTATCAAGTGTCAGCCTGTACGGCCTAAGAAAGCCGAACGGGCCTGGCGGCTCCTTGACAACCGTCAAGCGGAGCCCGTCTATTCGGCGGCGATAGGTTGCCTTGCCAACTGGCATTGCGCCCAGAGCGAATGCAACGCGCAGACCAGCCGGTCGACGTCGCCCGGTGTATGGACCGGCGATGGCGTGATCCTGAGCCGTTCGGTTCCCTTGGGCACGGTCGGATAGTTGATCGGCTGGATGTAGATGCCGAATTCTTCCAGGAGCGTGTCCGACAGGAATTTGCATTTGGCAGGGTTGCCGACAATGACCGGAATAATGTGGCTGGGATTGTCGACATGGGGAATGCCAAGCGTGTCGAGGCGCCGCCGCACCTGGGCGACGATGGCCCGGTGCGCCTCGCGTTCCGTGTTGCTTTCCTTCAGATGCCGGATGGACGCTGTGGCCGCCGCCGCGATGGCCGGAGGCAGGGCGGTCGTGAAGATGAAGCCGCTGGCAAAGCTGCGGACGAAGTCGCAAAGTTCCGCACTGGCGGCGATATACCCGCCGACAACGCCGTAGGCCTTGCCGAGCGTGCCTTCAATGACGGTGAGCCGGTCCATAAGGCCCTCCCGCTCGGCGATGCCGCCGCCGCGCGGCCCGTAAAGGCCGACGGCATGAACTTCGTCGAGATAGGTCATGGCGCCATACCGGTCGGCAAGATCGCAGATTTCAGCAATCGGCGCGATGTCGCCATCCATGGAATAGACGCTCTCGAAGGCGATCAGTTTAGGCCGGTCCGGCTCGGCGGCCTGAAGTTTTGCTTCCAGGTCCGCCAAGTCGTTGTGCTTCCAGATCACCTTCTCGGCGCGCGAATGGCGAATGCCCTCGATCATCGAGGCATGGTTCAGGCTGTCGGAAAAGACGATACAGCCCGGGATCCGGGCGGCAAGGGTCCCGAGCGCCGCCCAGTTCGACACATATCCGGATGTGAAGACGAGCGCGGCTTCCTTGCCGTGCAGGTCCGCCAGTTCGGCTTCCAGCTGCACATGGTCATGCGTGGTGCCTGAAATGTTGCGCGTCCCGCCGGCGCCGACCCCGCACCGGTCAACCGCTTCGTGCATGGCGGCGACCACCTTCGGGTGCTGACCCATGCCGAGATAGTCATTGGAACACCAGATGGCGACATCCTTCGTCCCGTCCCGACAGGCCCAGCTGGCTTCGGGAAAGTTGCCGCATTTGCGCTGAAGATCGATGAAAACCCGATAGTTTCCTTCCTGTTTCAGCTCTTTGAGGCGGTCCTTGAAAAAAGCTTGATAGTCCATGACATCCCCGCTTTCTCACATGTCGGAACGACCCTAAGTGCCTGGGACCGGAGCCTGAATGACAATAGTCAAGAAGCGGTGGAAAGCGCCGATGACCTGATATGGCTATTGTGCAAAGCGACAGGGACGCGGTAGAGGTTCTGTCGTATTACCCGATCAGGAAAAGACGCATGCCGACAGATCGCCAAAGGAAAATCGCGCAGAACTCGCTGCTGTTGAAGAGCTTTCCGCAGGAGATCCGCGACATGGTGCTCAGCCTGTCGAGCTGGCGGACCTACGACCGCGGCGAGACGCTGTTCCTGCAGGGCGAGACCGCCCAGGCGATCCATATCGTCATGGACGGCTGGGTGAAGCTTTACCGCATCGCGCCCAATGGCGGCGAGGCGGTGGTGAACGTCTTTGCCAAGGGGGAGAGTTTCGGCGAGGCGGTCGCCTTCCGCGGTATCGCCTATCCGGTTTCGGCCGAAGCCGTAACCAATTGCGAGGTCATGCGCATTCCGAGCACAGCGATCCTGGAGGCCATGCGCAAGGACCCGGAGATTGCCCTTTCCGTCGTCGCCTCGACCTTCATCCATCTGCACTCTCTTGTCTCCCAGCTGGAGCAGCTCAAGGCGCAGACCGGGCCGCAACGGGTTGCCGAATTCCTGCTGGAACTGTGCGAACAGGAGAGTGGCAAATGCGAGGTTACGCTTCCCTACGATAAATTCCTGATCGCCGGCCGTCTGGGCATGAAGCCGGAAAGCCTGTCGCGCTCCTTCGCCCGGCTGAAATCCGTCGGCGTGCAGATCAACCGCAACCATGCGGAAATCGAGGATATCGAGAGGCTGAGGGCCTTCTCCGAAGAAGATCCTGTTGAAGCCTGGCACAAGGGGTGACCATGAAACTGGAAACCGCGCTTGAACAAATCGATGCCGCCAATGCGGCCGATCCTAATCTGGAAGACGGCGAGCCGGCGGCCCTGCTCTATGGACGGCGGATGAGTGAAGAGCTCGGACGGCTTTTCCCGCAGGCCGCCGATCCGTTGAAGATCGCGGCCAGAGGCCAGCATATCGAGCGCTGGACCTCTCCGCGCAGTGCCTACCCAGAAGGCAAGGCTGGTTATCACGCCTGGCGCCGGGATCTTGCAAGACATCATGCGGATCGCGTCGGCGGGATCATGGCGGCGGCGGGTTATTCGGACAATGCAATTGAAGCCGCGGCCAGGATGCTGCGCAAGGAGGGCCTCAAGCGGGACGCGGACGTGCAGGCGCTGGAAGACGTGATCTGCTTTGTTTTCCTGAAATGGTATTTCGCGCCCTTCGCCGCCAAACACGAGGACGCCAAGGTGCTTGACATCGTGCAGAAGACCGCCTGCAAGATGTCGGATGATGGCCGTGCGCGGGTGCTGGCCGAATTCGATTTGCCGGAACCGCTCGCCGCCGCCTTCAGCGGCTGAGACCCGCAACGGCGTAAAGGCAAAGCAGCAACACGCAAAAGAGGCCGATCACCCAGCTGAAACCCGACAGCCACCCGGGAGCCTGCCAAAGGCCCAGATACCGGGACAGGATGATCCGTGCCTTGGCCCAGGCCAGCAGCAGGAGCAGGCCACCGAAGAGGACGGGGCTAAAGAATTCCGCGCCGCCAGCCGTCACCAGAACGGCGGCGATGCCGAGGCTCATCAAGGTGAGCCAGGCGAGAAAAAGCGGATTGGATGTCATCGGCGCCTACCCCAATACATAGATCACCGGAAAGAGCAGCACCCAGACGAGATCGACCATGTGCCAGAAGGCGGCTCCGGCCTCGATGTTGCGCGGGGCATCCTTCCAGGCGACGAGCCCCAGAAGAACGATGCCCGCGACAACATGCGCCGCGTGGAACCCGGTGAGCAGATAGTAAAAGGTGAAGAAGGCATGGGTGTCCGTGGAAATGCCTTCCGCTGCCTTCGCTGCGTATTCCTGGAACTTGATCGCCAGAAAGACAGCGCCCAGAAGCATCGCGCCGGCAAGGTGCCAGCGGGCCGCCGCCCGTTTCAGGCCAAGGCGCAGGTCGAGGCTCCTGGCGGCGAGAAAACCGCTGGTGATGAGGACGACGGTGTTGATGCCGGCAAGAGCCGGATCGAGCGCCGCCCTTGCTGCCGCAAAACCCGCGGGATCGCTGATCCGGACACTCAGGAAGGCGGCGAGCCCGGCGCCGAAGACGAGCAGCTCGCTGACAATCAGCACCCACATCATCAGTTCGCCGGGCAGGTCATCCAGAAGTCCGGCATCGGGTTTGGGGGCGGGTGCATGCACGGCCGGTTTTATCCTCCGACAATCTGGCGATAGATCTGAGGCAGGGCCTGGGTCAGCCGGTCCGGATGCGGGATCACTGCAAATCCGCCCTGGCCGAACAGCCGTGGAAACCAGGACTTTGCAGACTTGTCGATGGTCACGCCAAAGACCGACTGTCCGGCGCGCCGGGCTTCGTGGACAGCCATTCTTGTATCCTCGATGCCGTGGCGGCCTTCATAGTGATCGAGATCGTTCGGCTTGCCGTCCGTGATGACCAGAAGGAGCCTGCGTTTGCGGGACTGGGCTGCAAGATCCCTGGAGACATGGCGGATGGCGGCGCCGAGCCGCGTGTAGAAACCGGGTCTCAGCCCACCTATTCTCTGCTCAACCAGCTTGGTCATCGGTTCCCCGAACCGCTTGCAGGTCTGAAGGTAGACACGGTGGCGCTTCAGTGATGAGAATGCGGTGATCGCAAAATCGTCCCCGCAGGCATTCAGGCCCCAGGCGAGTGCCGTCAGCGCCTCGCGTTCGATATCGATCACGGCGCGCCCTGTAACGGCACTCTCGGTGGAGCGGGAGACGTCGAGCAGGATCGAGACCGCCAGGTCTCTCGCTTCTGGCCGTGTCTGCAGCCAGATCCGCTCGGATCCGGCGCCGCCGGCGGAGCGCTCGGCTTCGGAGCGGACGACTGCGTCGAGATCAAGCGCATCGCCTTCCAGATGGCCGCGTGTCGTCACCCGGCCAGGTCGCAGGGCCTCGAACTGTTTTTTCACGGCCCGGATGCGGCGGGCGGCGCGGTCGTCCTGGGTGATCGCGGCTTTTTCCGGGTCCGCCTCGGCAAGGCTTGTCAGAACGCAGACATGATCCGGCAGGTATGCGCCGCTGCGCGCGTCCCATTCGGGATAAAGATGTCTGCCTGAAAGGCGTTCCCGGTCGACATCTTCCGGCGACAGGTCGAGATGCAGCTTCAGTCTTGTGGCCGGCGCCTTGGAAATCTGGCCGAGGCCGATCTCTTCCTGCTCTTCGGCGGCCTTCTTGGCACTGTCGTGGTCGTCGTCGTCAACGCGGCGGTTGAGATTGAGGAATTCCGCCCAGCTGAGGATCGCCTCGAACTTGTGCAGGATCAGACTGTCCTTGCGCTCCGCCTGATCGGCCTTGCGGCGGCGGGCGCGAACGGTCTTGCCGGAAGCTTCTTCCCGGGTCCCCTCGGTTTCCCGGTTCTCGACCTCGTCACCTGCGGAAAAGGTAACCAAACGCAGGTCCGGCCAGAGTGCAACCGGGCGGAAAGGACGGTAACCGCGCGGGGCGGCTACATCTTCGAATGCACCGCCATCGATCTGTTCCTGCAGGTCCCGGACATCCAGTGGCAATTCGGCCGGATCGCCGAGCCTGTGGCGGACAATTCTTTCGATCCTGGCTTCCAGCTCGGGCAGCTTGGCGTCTGGTCGCTGCAAAAGCGATTGCCGGCAAAGCGCGGCATATAGATCACGCAGGCCCGGCGCCTGGTCGAGGGTCTCACGGACCATGGTGCCTGTTACCTGCAGGGCTCGCAAATCCGCGGCAAGCGGATCGTGCTCGGCGACGTGGACCGGTGCATGGGCTGCCAGCGCCGTCAGCCAGAAATAAAGTGCGGCATTGGCTTCCCTTTGTGGAAAAATCGCGAGGCTGGCGGGCAGCCGCAGGATTTCTCCGTCGAAACTGGTACGCGCCACGGTCTCGGCTTCCGTGCCGAGCCGTCTCAGAAATCCGAGGCGGTGACGCGAGACTTCCTCGCTGACCGGGCGGAGCTCGACACTGTGAGCGCCTCCCAGTCCGCGGAAAAGGACAGCAAGCCGCCCGCCGACCTCATTGAGGCCGACCGCGGCTCCATGATGCACCTCGGGTGCATCGAGGCGGCTTGCAAACGCGTGCCACAGTTTCCCGACGGTTTCCTCGGGTTCCCATGGCTCGAAGTCGATCCTGCCCATCGGTCCGGCCTCACCCAAACACGACCGTAACAAGATCAAGGAGCCCGCGTTTCACGTCTTCATCGTCGGTCAGCGGTTCGATCATCGCCGCTTCAATCGCGCGTTCGACCGGCATGCCCTGGGCAATCAGCGTGGCCGCATAGACGACCAGGCGGGTCGAAACGCCCTCTTCAAGATCCTGGCCCTTGAGTGCGCGCAACTTGCCGGCCAGGCGGACCAGAGAGGCTGTCCGGTCCCGGTCGAGGCCGCTTTCCTCGCTGACGATCTCGGTTTCGAGATCGGCGGGCGGGAAGTCGAATTCGAGCGACAGGAAACGCTGCCGGGTGGAGGGTTTCAAAGTTTTCAGGATGTTCTGGTAACCGGGGTTATACGAGGCGACCAGCATGAAGCCGGGTGCCGCGACCAGTTCCTCGCCGGTCCGGTCGATCGGCAGGGTCCGGCGGTCGTCGGTCAAGGGGTGCAGCACAACGGTCACGTCCTTGCGGGCCTCCACCACTTCGTCGAGATAGCAGATCGCGCCCTCGCGGACGGCCCGGGTCAGCGGTCCGTCGACCCAGACAGTTTCGCCGCCTTTTAAAAGGTACCGGCCGATCAGATCCGCGGCGGCAAGGTCGTCATGGCATGCGACCGTGTAGAGCTTGCGGCCGAGCTTTGCCGCCATATGGGCGACGAAGCGGGTCTTGCCGCAGCCGGTCGGTCCCTTGAGCAGAACCGGCAGGCCGTTTCTGTGCGCAGCTTCGAAGACATCGCATTCGTCGCCTTGCGAGAGGTAGAAGGGGGCGCTTGCCGCCCCCTTTGCCATGGAGACACTGGCATCCATATCCATCACTCCGCTGGAACGCCGGCTGCTTCACCCGGCTGGATGACTTCGCGCCGGGGCACGGCAACCGCATAGATGAACAGGAAGGCACCGAGAACGAAGGCAGCGCCCGCTCCGAACCGCATCCAGTAGAACACGGCGAGCTGGTCCTGGACCTCCATGAAGTACTCGCCCATCACCCGCTGCAGATGCGTCTGCACTGTGCCGGCGAAGGTAAGCACAAAGGTCATGAACGTCATGCCGCCGGCCATCAGCCAGAAGGACGCCATATTGAGGACCTGGTTATAGGGGTCCCGTCCCCGCAGCAGCGGCATGGCGTAGCTGATGATCGCCAGGTTCAGGGACACATAGGCGCCGAAGAAGGCCAGGTGTCCGTGGGCGGCTGTGATCTGAGTGCCATGGGTATAGTAGTTGACCCCGTGCAGCGTGTGCAGGAATCCCCAGACACCGGCGCCGAAAAAGGCGAGCGTGGCACAGCCGAGCGACCAAAGCAGCGCAGCCTTGTTGGGGTGGTCCCGCCGGCCTTTCCAGACCATGACGAAGGCGAAGGACATCATGGCGAAGAAGGGAACGACTTCGAGGGAAGAGAAGATCGAGCCGATCCACTGCCAGTAGCCGGGTGTGCCGATCCAGTAATAGTGGTGGCCGGTGCCCAGGATGCCGGAGAAGAGGGCGGCGGCGACAATGACATAGAGCCACTTCTCGATGACTTCGCGGTCGACGCCGGTCAGTTTCAGCATCAGGTAGGCCAGGACCGAGGCCATGATCAGTTCCCAGACGCCTTCCACCCACAGGTGCACGATGTTCCACCAGTACTGCTTGTCGAGCGACAGGTTGCTGGGGTTGTAGAAGCTGAACAGGAACAAGAGCGCCAGGCCCCACAGGCCGAGCAGCAGGATGTTGGTGATCGCGGTCTTCTTGCCCTTCAGCACCGTCATGGTGATGTTGTAGAGGAACATAAGCGCCGCGACGACGATGCCGACCTTGACCCATTTGGGCTGCTCGATGAACTCGCGGCCCTCTTTGCCCAACAGCCAGTTGCCCTCAAACAGGTTGAAGACATAGGTGAGCACCACGCCGAGCGTGCCGATCACCAGGACGGCCAGCTGCAGATAGGCGAGTTTGGGGGAGTGGAGCTCCCGTTCGGCTTCCTCGGGAACGAGGAAATAGGCAGCGCCGAAAAAGCCCAGCAGCAGCCAGACGATCAGGCTGTTGGTGTGCAGCATGCGCACGATGTTGAAGGGAAGCAGCTCCGACAGGAAGTTCGGAGACACATAGATCCAGCCGGCCAGCAGACCGCCCAGAACCTGAACGGCGAACAGGGCAAGCGCCACTGCGAAATACGCCAGTGCGACCTTTTGGGATTGATATTTCATCTTGGGTTTCCTTCGCGTTCAAGATCAACCGGCGTCGTTCGGCGGCCAGTTTTGAGTGTTGATCTTGTTGGTCCAGATCAGGAAATTGGCGAGATCGCGGATTTCCTCGTCCGTGAGATTGAATTGCGGCATCTGCCGGCGGCCCTCGATGCCGGTCGGCATGGCTTCCATCCACCCTTTCAGCGTATCGAAGGCCGCATCCGGATCGTCGAGGACACCCCAGCGGGTCATCACGTTGCCGACTTCAGGTGCGAAATAGGCACCTTCCCCCAAGATCGTGTGACAGTTGATGCAGGCTTTGTCTTCCCAGACGCGCTTGCCGGCCGCCACGCTTTCCGTGATGCCTGCATGATCGGTCGATGTGCCGGTAATGTAGAGGTGGCTGTGTATCGACAGCCCCACGAAGATAACTATGAAGAACAGTGACCCGCCATAAAATATGTTTCGGGCCATGCTTTTGGTCATGACTTCGCGCATCGCGCGCTCCTTTCCCCCGAGTTGATCCGAGGGTACGGACACATAAGATCGTGCATTCAGGCTGTTGCCTGAGCGATCCACTGGACGCGAACCGGATTTCGGTACGCGGTGGACACCATTGCGCCCCGCCTCCGCGTGGCGCCTCGAACGTGCCACGCTCGAACCACGCCTGAAAGAACACTCTTATGGGTCCGTACCCCAGGCCGGAGGGTGACAGCGCGAGACCGGTTTTCCTTAACCAAAGTCAAGATGAAAACAAACAAACCGCGCCGCAGTAGATTTGCGGTCTTCATGCGCAGCGTAAAAAAGGACATTGCACGGCGGGTAATCGCTAGGCCGGCTAGCGGTTCGTTTCTGACATTTGCATCCATTTGCCGCAAGCACGAGAGCAAATGTCAATTTCACTCCACCAGGCGCATAGCGCAGGACGGCCTGGCTGGACATTCAAGCAGGCAGCGCTATCCGGCGGACCGGAGCGGGCCACCTGAGGCCGTATTCGGGGACGCGTCGGCTGCTTCGCAGCTTTTGAACGAAAAACCATGGCGTCCGGCAACATGTTTCCTGCTGAACAGTGCCCTAAACGCGGTCGGATCGCTTCCAGTCTACTGAGGATGGCACAAGGCAAACCTTAAGAAAACCAAGCCGCTTCGATGCCGGTTTCATCGATGAAGAAAGGGGGTGAAAAAATTCGGGGCTTTCATCTTAACGAAAGTCAAGGATTGGGGACCGCGATTGCTTAAGGCTCGCGATTGCCTCACCAGCATTTGGAGTTTGAAAATGTCACATCCAAGACTGAAGACAAGGACAGGACCCGCGCTAGCGGCCAGTCTCGCGCTGTTATTGGGCAGCGCGGCGGTGCCTGCCCTTGCAGAGGGCCCAACGTTAAGCGAGGAGGCCTTTGAAAGTTCCAAGCAGCTCTATTTCGAAAGATGCGCGGGCTGTCACGGCGTGTTGCGCAAGGGCGCAACCGGCAAGAACCTGGAACCGAGTTGGAAGAAGACCGCGGCCGACGGCACCGTGACAGAGGGCGGCACGCTGAAGCTTGGCCAGGAGCGGCTTGAGAAGATCATTTCCTGGGGCACCGAAGGCGGCATGAACAACTTCTCGGACATCATGACCGAGCAGGAAATCAAGGACATGGCGACCTACATCATGATGGAGCCGCCCAAACCGCCGGAAATGTCGCTGGCGCAGATGGAGGCGACCCGAAAGGTCTATGTCGAGCCCAAGGATTATCCGACCGAGCCGCTTCACGGCCGGAACTGGGAAAACTTCTTCGTGGTCATCGAGCGTGACGTCGGCAAGGTCGCGGTTATCGATGGCGACACCAAGGAAGTTCTGGCCCATATTCCAACCGGCTATGCCGTTCACGTCCTGAAGGCCTCCGAGCACCACAAGCTGGAAGAACCGGAAAATCCGGGCCGCTTCTGGTACACGATGGGCCGCGACGGCAAGATGACGAAGATCGATCTCTGGCAGAAGCCGGAGAACATGTTGGTTGCCGAAGTGAAGATCGCCTATGACGCCCGCGATGTGGCCGTTTCCGGCGATGGAAAATACGTGATCGGTGGAGGCTACTGGCCACCGCATTTCGCAATCGTCGATGCCGAAACAATGGAGCCGAAAAAAGTCGTCTCCACGCGCGGCGTCAATGTCGACGGCGACTATGTGGAAGAAAGCCGCGTGGCGGCGATCTACACCACGCCGAACGAGCCGACCTGGATTGTTGCTGTCAAGGAACTCGGTCAGCTTTGGCAAGTTGACTACACCGATTTGGACAACCTCCGGATCGACAAGATCAATTCCGCCAAGTTCCTGCATGACGGCTTCTTCGATCCAACCGGCCGCTACTTCCAGATCGCCGCAAACGCGTCGAACAAGATGGTTGTGGTCGACACGGAAACGCACAAGCTCGAGGCAATGATCGACACGGCAGCCCTGCCGCATCCCGGCCCGGGCGCGAACTGGAATGATCCGAATTGCGGTCCGGTCGCCGGCACCACTCACCTCGGTGAAGGCACTGTCACGGTGTGGGGCAACGATCCGCAAAACCGTCCGGATGATGCCTGGAAGGTCTGCTACGAAGTTGAAACCGACGGCGCGGGCCTGTTCATCAGAACGCACCCGGACTCGGATTACATCTGGGCCGACCAGACCAAGCATCCGGAGCCGGAAGTGCAACAGTCGGTGCAGGTCATCTCCAAGGAAACCGGTGAGATCGTGAAGACCATCCAGGTTACGGATGAAGAAGGGAACGTCGCCGTTCACTTCGAATTCAACCAGGACGGTTCGGAAGTCTGGGTCTCCAAGTGGAACCGTGCGACTTCAAAAGAGCCAAACGGCGAGATCGTGGTCTACGACGCCAAGACACTTGAAGAAAAAACCCGGATCAAGGGTCTCTTTGCCCCGACCGGCAAGTTCAACGTCTACAACCGTTCGAACCACGTCACTTAACGACAACAGCCAAGCGTCAGAAGGGCGGGCTCATCGCCCGCCCTTCTTTTTGCCAGCGGTGTCGGGACTGCATCGAAAGATGGTTACCCCGGAAAAACGGAGACGTTCCCTGCGCCCGCGATGCGATCGCTGCCTGCCCTTTCAGGGGTGAGGCGGAGAAACATGAACACGGAGCCTGGACATGACCGAGAGCAGCCAAGGTGACAAGAAAAAGCCGATCTGGCGCAGGTACCTGATATGGGGCATGCCGATCGGAGGGGCCGCGGCCGCCTTTGTCGCCGGTATCATTTTCTGGGGCGGCTTCAACACCGCAATGGAAGCCACCAACACGAAGCAATTCTGTATCTCCTGTCACGAGATGCGTGACTTTGTCTATGAAGAATACAAGGGCACGATCCACGATGTGAATCGGTCCGGCGTCGGCGCCATGTGTTCCGACTGCCATGTACCGAAAGACTGGACCCACAAGATTATCCGCAAGGTACAGGCCTCGAAGGAATTGTGGGGCAAGATGGTCGGCACCATCAGCACCCCCGAAAAATTCGAGGCCAAACGACTGTCGCTTGCCCAGAACGAATGGGAGCGCATGAAGGCCAACGATTCTCGCGAGTGCCGCAACTGTCACGATTTCGAATCCATGATGCCCGAATTCCAGAGACCGCGCGCACGCCAGCAGCACCTGAATGCAATGGAAGCGGGCCAGACCTGCATCGACTGCCACAAGGGCATTGCCCACTCCGACCTGCGCGATCGCGCGGATGAAGAGTATCTTGAAAAGCTGGAAGCACCGAACCCGGCCTTCAAACGCGAGGTCCCGGCGGAATACATCGCCAGCCTAGAGCGTATCGTCAACAAGGAGGCTGAGGAAGCCGCCGCTGCCAAAGCCGCCCAGAAGGCCCATCAGGAAGCCGTTCAGGCGCAAATCGCGGCGGCCGTTGACGCGGCTGTTGCCGAAGAACGCGCCACGGCAAATGATGCGGGCGCAAGTGCAGATGGTGAAACCGCCGGCGACGGTGCGGCAACGGGAACCGTTGCAGCAAATGTTGACTGGAATGCTGTTCCGGCGGCGGACATGACCCTGTTCTATCCGGGCCAGGCGTCCTTTGAATGGGTGCAGAATGGCAAGACCCATGGCGGTGCCCGTCCGCTGACCAAGGGCGGCGACGCCTGCACCACCTGTCACGCCGCGGAACTGGAAGCCATCGGCACCAAGATCGTCGCGGGTGGAGATCTTGAGCCGACACCGATCCCGGGCAAACGCGGTATCATCAACGCGACAATCCAGGCCGCCCATGACGACCAGAACCTCTATGTGCGTCTCCAGTGGCCCGATGCCGGCCACAACCCGGCTCCATTTGTCGACGGCGGCAAGATGGACCCCGACAACCAGATCAAGGTTGCGATGATGATCGCGGGCACCGGGATTGAACTGGGTGCGACAACCGGGTGCTGGTCGTCCTGCCACGCTGACAATTCCTATATGCCATTCGACCCGGGCGCCGACGCGATCGCCGGAAATGCCGACGTCGCCAGCCGTCTGGAAGCATCGGAAAAGATTACCAAATATCTGACCGAAAGCCGGACAAAGGTCGAGATCAAAGGCCGGGGTGGCAAGGCACAAGGTGGCTGGGACAAGCTCAAGAGCGCAGAAGAAATCAGCCAGCTGTTCCAGGATGGCGCCTATTTGGATCTGTTGCGGGTCTATGCGGATGGCACGGCCAGCAACGGTTACCTTCTGGAGCGCCGGGTGGTGAATGACGGTGAAATGTCGGCGGAAGCCAATCTTTCAGCCGGCGTCTGGACCGTTGTCTTCTCGCGGCCGCTGGCTTCCGGGGCACCGGGCGACATCCCGCTCGAACCTGGCAAGACCTACACGGTCGGCTTCGCCATCCACGATGACTTTGCCGCCGCTCGTTTCCACCACGTGACGCTCAACACGAGCCTCGCCCTGGATGATGACACGGCACAGATCAACGTCACCAAGCAGTAGTAACCCCAGGGCGGCAGGAGACTGCCGCCCTTTCCGTATCAGAACAGGAGAAGCGAAATGCGTTTTGTCCAGTCCATCGTTTCCGCAGCTCTGTTGTCACTCGCGGCCGCGGGCTCGTCTCTCGCCGGAGAGGAAGACCTCGCTGCGCTGTGCGCGCAGGCCGAAGAAAGCTATACGGACATGTTCGGTCATCCCTCTGCGGATGAGAAGGGCGTAACCGTCGTCAAGATGTTCAAGTACCGCTTCTGCCCGCCAAAGCTTTCGGTCCCTGTCGGCACCACGGTGCGCTGGGTGAATGTCGACAGGCGCACCAGTCACTCCATCGTGCTCAAAGAAGAAGGCGTACCGGAATCCGACCGGCTGTTTCCGGAAGAAACCTTTGAGTTCACGTTCCTGAGCCCGGGAGACCAGACCTATCTGTGCGGTCCTCACTGGGAAACACAGGAAATGATCGGAATGGTCTCGGTAGGTGAATAATTTCAGGTAGTTATCCCAATTTTCGCGGAGCCAGGGCAGCTTGACTATTGTCAATCAACCTGCACCTGAAACAGGCAATCATGGTTCCGCGAAGCGCCGAACAAAAACTGTCGTTGCCGTGCCAAGGCGTCCTTTCGACAAACGACAGCGCTCCGGCGCTTCGCACCGGATGGCCGACTGATTTCAGCAGAAGCGAGGTCCTCATGACTGGAAAAGTCTTTCTAATCGGCGCGGGACCCGGGGACCCGGAACTCCTGACGCTCAGGGCGATGCGCATGCTGCAGGCGGCGGACGCCGTGGTCTTCGATCGGCTCGTCTCGCCGGAAATCCTGGCGCTTGCTCCTGAAGGGGTCTTGAAGGTGCCGGTCGGAAAATCCGCCGACAATCATCCCGTGCCCCAGGAAAGGATCAATAAGATCCTGGTCGATCTTGCCCTTGAAGGCAGGACGGTCGCCCGGCTCAAGGGCGGGGATCCGCTGATCTTCGGACGCGGATCGGAAGAAGCGGAGCATCTTGCCGCTCATGGCATTGCCGTTGAATATGCACCGGGCATCACGGCGGCGCAGGGCGCCGCGGCAGCGACGGGCGTGCCGCTGACCCATCGGGGGCTGGCGACAGGCGTGCGCTATGTCACCGGCCACAGGCAGGCCAACGGTACTCTGGATCTCGATTGGAACAGCCTTGCCAGCGCGGAAACGACCCTGGTCGTCTATATGGGCGTTGCCAATATGGGCCAGATCGCGATGCGGCTGGTGGCCGAGGGCCTCAGCGAAACGACGCCCGTGCTGGCCATCGCCAACGCAACCACACCACGCGAAAAAAGACTCTTTTCACAGCTTGGCCGCATCGCGCTCGACGTGCGGGACGCCGAACTGACGGCACCCGTGCTCTTTGTCATCGGCAAGGTCGTGACCTTGAGCGCGGAATGGTCCGCTCAGGATCTCAAATCCCTGATGACAACGGCCGACAGCGGAGCTGCCGGAAGGCGGATCCATGCTTAAGGCGCTGCTGACAGTTGCGTTCTGTCTTCTGGTGATCACAAGCCTCGCGGTTGCGGAGGAAACCGGTTCGCCAGCCAAGCTCGTCAACCTTGTGCGCCAGGACTGCGGCTCCTGCCACGGCATGACGCTGAAAGGCGGGCTAGGCCCGGACATCCGGCCGGAGGCGCTGCGCCACTACGATATCGACACGCTGTCCCTGGTTGTTCTGGACGGCATTCCGGAAACCGCAATGCCGCCATGGCGGCCGATCCTGTCCGAGGCCGATGCCAAACGGATCGCCGAATACCTGCTTGAGGGAGACCTGAAATGAAGTGGCTTTGCGGGGTCGCGCTGGCGGCCATGTTGACAGGTGTTGCTCAGGCGCAGAATGTCGTCGCCACAGGTGACCTAGGCCTCGTCGTTGAGCGCGCCTCGGGCGCGCTGTTGCTGGTCGATCAGTCCGAGCGTGCCGCGCTGGCGCGGATCGGCGGTCTCGGCGATCTCTCCCATGCCAGCCTCGTCTATTCGCCGGACGAACGGTTTGCCTATGTCTTCGGCCGCGACGGCGGCCTCACCAAGGTAGACCTGGTCGAAAAGACGATTGCAAAACGCGTCGTCCAGTCGGGCAACGCCATCGGCGGTGCCATTTCCGACGATGGCAGGCTCGTGGCCGTCTCCAATTATGAACCCGGTGGTGTGCGGGTCTTTGATGCCGATACGCTGGAGATGGTCGCCGACATTCCCACGGGCTCAAAAACCATCGGTCTCGTCGATGCTCCCGGCCGCCGTTTTGTTTTCACGCTGTGGGATGCGGGCGAGACCTGGATTGCCGACTTGTCCAAGGACGAGCCGAAGATTACCAAGATCGCCGGCATCGGTCGCAATCCCTATGACGCGCTCATCACGGGCGATGGCCGTCTCTATATCGCCGGCCTGTTCGGCGAGGACGGCCTGACGGCGCTCGATCTCTGGGAGGAAACACCCAAGCCCATCAAGGTGTTGCCGGAATATGGCCGGGGCGAGGCGGAGATGCCGGTCTACAAGATGCCGCATCTGGAAGGCTGGGCGAAGGCCGGGAACGAGTTTGTCCTGCCTGCGGTCGGTCACCACGAGGTTCTGTGGATCGACGGAGAGACGCTGGAGGAGACCGGGCGCACGCAGACACATGGGCAGCCCGTCTTTGCGATGGCGCGTCCGGACGGACGTCAGGTCTGGGTGAACTTCGCTCATCCGCTCAACGACATCATCCAGGTTATCGACACGGTGACGAAGACGGTCGTGCATGAATTCAAGCCCGGTCCTGCGGTCCTGCATATGGAGTTCACGCCGCGCGGCAACGAGGTCTGGGTCTCGGTCCGCGATGCCGGCAAGGTCATGGTCTACGACACACGGACTTTCGAGAAGAAAGCCGAGATCGACGCGGACAGCCCCTCCGGCATCTTCTTTACCGCCCGGGCACACAGGACGGGGTTGTGAGCCATGACCAGCTTCATCGATCCGATTGATCTTTCCCTGCTCGACAACTGGCAACGGGATTTCCCATTGGTCGAAAGACCTTTCGCGGAAATCGGTGCGGCCCTTGGTCTGGCGGAAGAGGACGTCATCGGCCGGTTCGCGCAGCTGCTCGCTGCCGGCAGAATCTCCCGCATCGGCGGAACCTGCGCACCCAATACTGTCTCCGCCAGCACACTGGCAGCGATGGCGGTTCCACAGGAGCGGATCGAGGCTGTCGCTGAAATCGTCGGCGCCAAACCGGGCATCAATCATTCGTATCTGCGTGAAAACCGCTGGAACCTCTGGTTTGTCGCTACGGGTCCGGACCGCGGTCATGTCGACGAGGTTCTGGAGACCATCCGGTCGGAAACGGGGCTCGCCGTTCTCGACCTGCCCATCATCCGCCCGTTCAACATCGATCTCGGTTTCAGCTTGAATGGCGGATCGGACCGGCCAACAGCGCCCCAGCCAACAGCGCCCCGACCGGTCCGGTTGGAGCGACTGCGGGAGGGAGACGATGACCTCCTGCAGGCTCTGACAACGGGCCTTGCCCTCGACACGCGTCCCTATCTTCGGATCGCGGAGGCCCTGCGCCGGCAGGAAAGCGATGTTCTGGAGCGCCTTGCCGATCTCCAGAATTCCGGCATTATCGCGCGCCTTGGCGTGATCGTGCGACACCGTGCGCTTGGCTGGCGTTCCAACGCCATGGTCGTTTGGGATATCGAACCCGAGCGGATCACCGCGGCCGGGCCCGTGCTCGCCGCCTTTCCGGGTGTTACGCTGTGTTATGAACGCCGCCCCGTCGCCGGCAAATGGCCCTACAGGCTCTATTGCATGATCCACGGCCGGAGCCGTCAGGAGGCGCTGGATGTGCTGGCGCGGGTTCGCCGGTTGCCGGAAGTGGCGGGCGCCGCGCAGGAGGTCCTGTTCTCCAGCCGCTGTTTCAAGCAGACCGGCGCCCTGATTTCCCGCCGGGGTGTGGCCGCATGACTCGTGCTCTTTCAGACCTGGAGCGGATCCTGATCAACCGGTTGCAGGATGACCTGCCGCTGGTGCCGCACCCCTTCGCCGCTTTGGCGCGGGAGCTGGACCTCAGCGAGGAAGAGGTCGTCGGCCGTATCAGAAGTCTTCGCGACGATGGTTTGCTGACGCGCTTTGGTCCTTTCTTTGATGCCGAGGCCCTCGGCGGCGCGTTCTGCCTTTGCGCCATGGCTGTTCCGGCGGAGCGTTTCGAGGAGGTCTTAACCAAAGTCAATGCCTACCCCGAGGTGGCGCATAACTATGAACGGGACCACAGGCTGAATATGTGGTTCGTGCTGGCAACCGAAAGCCAGGCCGCCATTGCCGCGACCGCCGCTGCAATCGAGCGGGACACGGGCCTGAAGGTTCTCCTGTTTCCGAAAGAACGCGAATTTTTCATAGGCTTCCGCGTGACAGCATGAGCTTGGACCCAAAGGACAGAACGATCGTCGAGGCAACGCAGGCGGGCCTGCCGCTGGTGCCCGCGCCCTTTGCCGTGGTCGCGGAAAATCTGGGACTTTCGGAAGCGGAGCTGATCACCCGACTGACACGGCTGAAGCAGGACGGCATCATTCGCCGGATCGGCGCCGCCCCCAACCACTATCGCCTCGGCATGACGGCCAACGGCATGACGGTCTGGGATGTCGACGATGCCCATGTCGATGCTCTTGGCGAAAAGGTGGGCGCGCTCGCCTTCGTTACCCATTGCTATCGCCGCCCGCGGGCCCTGCCGGACTGGCCCTACAATCTCTTTGCCATGGTCCATGGCGAGACCCGTGAAGAAGTCCAGTCCAAGCGGACCGAAATTTCGGCACTGCTAGGCAGTGCGAGCCGGGCAGGCGACATCCTGTTTTCCACCCGCATCCTGAAAAAGACCGGCATGCGCCTGCGCGGCAAGGAGGCTTGAGCCATGTTCCGTTTGTCGGAATACATGCATCAGATCGTGGAGCAGACGCCCGTGCGTGTGCGGCCGGCCAACGGGCCGGTGAAACCCGTGGTGATCTGGAACCTCACCCGGCGCTGCAATCTCAAGTGCCGGCACTGTTATACGGTGTCGGCCGATGTCGACTTTCCGGGTGAACTCAGCCATGAGCAGGCCATGGAGACCCTGGAGGATCTCGGCCGCTTTCGGGTGCCCGCGCTGATCCTGTCCGGTGGCGAACCTCTCGACAGGAAGGATCTTTTCAAGATCGCCACCCGTGCCCGCGCCCTTGTGCGCATGTTGGCCCTGTCGACCAACGGCACCAAGATCCATGGTGATGCGGCAGACCGGGTCGCCGAAATCGGCTTCGACTATGTCGGCATCTCGATTGACGGCATCGGCGCCACGAATGATTGGTTTCGCGGCGTCGACGGTGCCTTTGAAACGGCCCTGCGGGGTGTGCGCGCTTGCAAGGCGCGCGGTATCAAGGTGGGCCTGCGGTTCACCCTGACCGAAGGCAATTCCGAAAGTCTGCCGGACCTCTTGCGCCTGTGCGACGACGAAGGCGTCGACAAATTCTATCTGTCTCATCTCGTTTATGCGGGCCGCGGTGACAAGCATCGCGGCGAGGACGCCGAACACAGGCGCTCCCGCTGGGCGATGGACCTGCTGCTGGACCGGGCCTGGCAGGGCATCAGCAGCGGACGGCCGCTTGACATCGTCACCGGCAACAACGATGCCGACGCGGTCTATTTCCTGGCCTGGGTCCGGAGCCGGTTCGGCGATGAAAAAGCGGAACATGTCCGCAGTCATCTTGCTGCCTGGGGCGGCAACTCATCCGGGCTTGGCGTTGCCAATATCGACACGCTCGGCAATGTCCATCCGGACACCTACTGGTCCGACTACACCATCGGCAGCGTCAAAGCCGTACCGTTCTCGGAACTCTGGACCGGAGAGGATCCGATGCTGGCCCAGCTCAGGACCCGGCCGCGGCCGCTGAAAGGCAGATGCGGCGCCTGTGCGTTCAAGGATGTCTGCGGCGGCAACACCCGTATCCGCGCGCTGCAATTGACCGGTGACCCGTGGGCGGAAGATCCGGCCTGTTATCTCAATGATGAAGACATCGGGCTTAGCGGCTCCGCAGGCGACCGCCTCGCCGTGACCCCGTTTCGAGGAAAACGCCATGATCCGGCTCATCGTTTCGCTTAGCGCCCTGGCGCTGGCAGTCACCGCACCGCTGGCGGACCCGGCGCGCGACTATGCCGACAATTGCCAGGAATGCCACGGCGCTGAACGGCTGGGCGGATTGGGACCGGCCCTGATCCCCCAGACACTGGGCCGGATGCGGGGTCCCAATCTCGTCTCGGTTATCCGAGATGGCCGCGAGGCGACCCAGATGCCAGCTTTCGACGAGATCCTTTCTGCTGAGCAGATCGAGGCCCTAACGGTCTATCTGAAAGAGCCGCTTGCAGAGGTCCCGCCCTGGACCGAGGCCGAGATCATGGCCAGTCGGCTGATGAATGAAGACTACACGCCGGTCGACCAACCCACCTGGTCCTCCGACCCGATGAACATCACGCTCGCGGTCGAGACCGGTGACCATCATGTCAGCGTACTTGATGGCGACACGTTTGAGCGGCTGGATCGGTTTGCAACGCCCTTTGCCGTCCATGGCGGACCGAAGTTTTCTCCTGAAGGGCGCTTCGTTTTCATCATGTCGCGTGACGGCTGGGTGCAGAAATACGATCTCTATGCGCTGCAGGAAGTTGGCCGTATCCGGGCCGGGCTCAACAGTCGCAACATCGCCATCAGCCATGACGGCAAATGGCTGGCAGTTGCCAACTACCTGCCCAATTCGCTGACCATCCTGTCGACGGATGACCTGAGCGTTGCCAAGGTCAAGGAAGTAAAAGGTAAGGACGGAACACCGAGCCGGATCTCGGCGGTCTATCAGGCCCCGCCGCGGGAAAGTTTCGTGCTGGCCCTGAAGGACGTGCCGGAGATCTGGGAAGTCTTTTATGGCAAAAACCCACCCGAGATGGGGTTTGCCCATGACTGGCGCATGGAAGGTCCGATCAAGACCGGTGATCCCTTCCCGGTCCGCAAGATCACAACACCGGATTATCTCGACGATTTCTTCTTCGACCAGAGCTATGAATATGTCATGGGCGCTTCGCGCAGCGGCGACGGCGGCCAGGTGATCGATCTGGTGATCGGGCAGAAAACGGCGGATCTCGACCTACCGGGCATGCCGCATCTTGGATCCGGCATCACTTGGAAATACGGCGACACGACCGTCATGGCGACCCCGCACCTCAAGGACGGTGCGGTCACGGTGATCGACATGTCGACCTGGCAGACCGTGAAGCGGATTGAGACACTCGGTCCCGGTTTTTTCATGCGCAGCCACGAAAACTCGCCCTATGTCTGGGTCGACGTTTTCTTCGGTCCAAACAAGGACGTCATGCATGTGATCGACAAGGAAAGCCTGGAAATCGTCAAGACACTGAGGCCGGTCGAAGGAGCGACGGTGGCCCATGTCGAATTTACCAAGGACGGCCGTTTTGCCCTTGTCTCCGTCTGGGAAGATGACGGTGCGGTGATCGTCTATGACGCTGAGACCCTGGAAGAGGTCAAGCGCCTGCCCATGCGCAAACCTTCGGGAAAATACAATGTCTGGAACAAGATCACCTTCTCGGAAGGAACAAGCCATTGAGGCCGTGCTGGTCGCGCATGGACAGCCGTCGCAGCCGGAGGCAGGTGAAGCGCATCTGCGCGCACTTTCACAAAAGGTCCGCGCGTTCCTACCCGGCTGGTCCGTCCGCTCCGCGACGTTGGCTCAGCAGGGTAGTCTGGATCGGGCTCTCGTTCAGGCCGGGTCCGAGCCGTTGGTTTTCCCGGTCTTCATGGCTGAGGGCTGGTTCACGCAAAAGGCGCTGGCGGGCCGTTTGACGGGAACAGGCGCGCGACAATTGCCGGCCCTGGGTGTTCATGCCGACCTGCCGCAATTGACGGCCCGCTACCTGGACGAGGTGGCCGGGAAGTCCCATTGGCGGACCTCCGGCTACGAGGTTTTGCTGGCAGCTCACGGATCGGCGACCTGTGCGGCGACGGCCCAATGCACGCTGCGCTTCGCTGCCGGGCTGGCGGAAAACCTGGGGGACGTGCCAATCCGTATCGGCTTTCTGGAAGAAACTCCGTGGCTTCGGAATGCGGCAGCCCGGTGTGGCCTGAAAACGCTGCTGTTGCCGCTTTTCGCCGGCAATGGTGGTCATGTCACGAAAGATATTCCCGAAGCGCTCGATGAGGCGGGTTTCAAGGGTCTGCGTCTGGCACCTTTGATCGAGGCTGCTTTCATTCCAAAGCTCATCGCCTGTGCGCTTGAATGTGCCAACAGCAAGGATCTCGCGGCATGACAGGTATCCAAACCGGCTGGCCCCTTCGCAAACTGGCGATCCTGCTCTATCCGTTCACGGCGGCAGCCGTTGCCATCAACCTCTTCATGCTCGGTTTGATGGGGCAGGCCATCGGCCTGCCGGCGCTTTCACCTATCACCAGCCTTTGGATGTCCCTGCCACTTGGTGTTCCCGCAACCTGGCTGGTGGCCAGATGGGTGCGCCGGCTGATGGATGAGGCTGACGGCGTGAATTAGTGGCCGAGAACAGGTGGAACTGTCGCCGTGATGGAAGGGGGATTGATGCAGGACAAAAGCGCGAAATCTAAAGCTTCGCTCATAGCCGCCGTGTTCGCGATGCTGTTCGGGTCCGCAACAATCCTGTCCGGCGGCTGGGTGCTGTTCGGAGGCGATGGGCCGAGGACAGCCGCCGGTGCCGTCGTCGATTATGTGCTCTGGTTCAACTTTCTGGCAGGGTTCGGATACGTCTTCGCTGGCATCGGGATTCTGAAACGCCAGCGCTGGACCCTTTGGCTCGCGCTCGCCGTGCTGACGGGTACGTTCATCGTCTTTCTCGTGTTTCTGGTTCATGTTCTGGCGGGCGGGGCACACGAGATTCGCACCTTCTTCGCGCTGATCTTCAGGCTGGCCTTCCTGGGAGGGATGACCATGATCGCACGCTCTGTAGGGGGGCGCTGAAGAAGGAGGTGCCAAGGGCTTGCCAGGTCTGTCGTGGAAATGGAGCGGACACTTCGCGGTGTCCGACCATTCTGCATGACTGAATTATCCGAGAAATCTCACCGCGCCATCCTCGCGCACCACGAAGGCCCGCGTTTCGGGAAATCCGGCAAGCGCCGAGGCGAGCCTCTCCTCGCCGCAAACGAGCGCGGCGGTGGAGAGCCCGTCTGCCAGGGCTGCGGTCGGAGCAAGGACGCTGACACCCGACAGGCCGCCATCCACCGGCCGGCCCGTTCGCGGGTCGAGAATATGCGACCGGCGGCCCGCCTGATCGAAGGTCGTGCCGAGCCGGGCCGAGCTAGCAACCGCTGCATCGGTCAGCCGTATTTTTGCTTCGGCTGACGGCATTTCGGAGACCGGCCTCAAGGTGACCGGCCACCCTTTTTCCTCGTCGAAATCCAAGTCCGGCAGACCGCGCGCAGCGATCTCTCCGAGGTCGACCAGGAGATCCCGGCAGCCATTGGCGGCCAGGAAGGAATTGATCCTGTCGGTGACATAACCCTGGGCGATGCCGTTGAAGGTCATCGCCATGCCCGGGCGAAGATAGCGGATCCTGCCGGGTTCGACCGAGACATGCCTGAGGCCTGTCGATCTGCGCGCGGCCTCGAAGTCCGTCCCGGTGTCACCCGTCGCCTGCCGGGCATAGTGGACCCAGAGCGGCTGTACTGTCGGATCGAACGCGCCTTCTGTTGCAGCATGTACCCTTGCACAGAGCCCGAGAAGGTCGACGAGATCCAGGGAGGGCGCTTCGAGCCGTCCTTGCGTATTCAGCCGGGCAAGTTCGCTCTCGGGCCGATACAGACTGAAGATTGCTTCCAGCCGGCGGATCTCCGCCTCGATGCGGCCGAAGAGCCATTGAGCTTCACCAGCATCTTCATGCAACAGATTGATTTCCGCGCCAGCACCAAGGGCGATCCCGCGCCAGCGATGAAGTTGTGCCTTGTTATCGCCAAAGGCGGCACCGACCGGTAACGCCAGACCGGCTGCACCGGCCGCGCAGATCCGCAGGAACCGCCTGCGGCCGAATTTGCGGGGGGTGCCTGTCGACGGGCTCATTGCGAAACTCCCCGCATATCGTGTGCAGTCACTGTTTCTGCCGACGAGACATCCACGGAACCAAGGACATAGTTCGCGGGTATGTCCTTGAAGCGCAGGACGCTGCCACCGTGTGCCGAGGCGAAGGTCCTGGCGCCTTCTTCGCTGCCGAAGGGAATGGCTTCCGGAGCCCCCATGCCGCCGGTCTGCCGGCTGCCGGTGACGAACCAGGCCTTGTCCGCTTCGATCCAGTTGTCGGACCCCGGCTGCGCCCAGCTTTCCGCCTTGTCCATGTCATTGACGTAGATCGCGGCGATGTCCTTCGGCTCTTCCGGGGACAGCGTGAAAGCGACCGCGTCACGGACCTGGGTGAACCAGATCGGATTGTCGAAGCTCTTCAGGTGTATCTGTGCCTTTGGACCGTCATGTTCGAGTACGGTCATCTGGCAATAGTGTCCGGCGGCCTCCGGCGTCAGGGCGATAGCTGCGGGTTTGACCACCTGAACTTCATCCTGGCAGGCGGTCACCAAAGTAAGTGCAAAAAGGGCGATGAGCGTGTTCTTCATGGCGCAATTCTTCTGACAAGAAGGGCCGATCCCGCCAGGGCCAGGCCGGCAAAGGCTGCGAGGGAGCCAAGGGCAAGCATCGGATCGAAGGGAAGGGTTTCCGCGACACCAGCCATGCCACCGACAAGGTCGCTGGCGCCGAGGGCTGCCAGGTTGAACAGGCGGAAGGCGTCGGCCGGGTTGAGCAGGATCGCATAGGGAAAGACATCCGCGGCAAAGACGCTGCTCGGATTGGCGACCAGCGCGCCGAGCAGCGCAAGATCATAGAGCACCACCAGAAACAGCCATGCCGCAATGGCCGACGCCGCGGCAGTGCGGGACTGGCGCGTCAGCGCGCTCAAGACGTAACCAACCGAGAGGAAACAGATCCCGAGAAGGATCGAGGTCACGATCAGTCGGCCGAAATCCACGAGGCCGTCGAGCGATCCCGATCCGGCCGCAACCAGAAGTCCCGCCGTCAGGCCATAACCGACGACAAGCGCGAAAGAGAGCACAAGCGAATGGCCGAGAGCCTTGCCAATGAGGAACTCGAAACGGGAGATCGGGCAGGACAGGGTCATCAGCAGCGTGCCCCGTTCCACTTCCCCGCAAATGGCATCGAAGGCGAGCAGGAGCGCAATCAGCGGCACGAGATAGACCGAAAGGCTCGCCAGCGAGGCGACGGTAATCGTCAGTCGATCGACACCGAGCGTGCCGGCCGGCGCCGAGCCGAGCAGGGCGAGCGCCAGCGAGAACACCGCCAGGATTATGGCGGCAAGCAGGATCCAGCGGTTGCGGATGCCGATGCGTATTTCCTGGCCCGCGATGGTCAGAATTCTGGAAAACATCGCTTATGACTCCCTGTTCGCGGCATTGGAAAAATGCCGGTAGACATCGTCAAGGCTCGGCGCATGGACATCGACATCCTCCACCAGCCCGCCGAGAGCGCTGATGGCAGATAGCCGCTGGATCTTGTCATCGGCGTTGCAGTCGAATTCGACCGAGCGTCCGTTCATACGGCCGCCGCCGAGACACTCGGAAACGTGTGCGACGTCCTCCGGGCGGGTCCAGACCTTCAGTCTGATCGGCAAGCCGGCCTGGGCTCTGAGCCTGCTCAGGATATCGTCGGCGACGAGTTTTCCTCTGGAGAGGATCAGGATCCGGTCAGTCCGTGCCTCGAGCTCCGTCAGGGCGTGGGACGACAGCAGCACGGTCGTGCCCTGACCGGCGATCTCGCCGATCAGCTCATAGACGTTCTGCCGCGAAATCGGATCGAGCCCGGTTGTCGGTTCGTCGAGCAGGATCAGCTTCGGCCGCCCGATCAGCGCCTGGGCGAGACCGAGACGCTGGCGCATGCCCTTGGAATAGGTGCCTACCCGACGTTTAACTGCATCCGCCAGACCGACCCGGTCGAGCAGCGGCAGTGCGGCGGCGGGACTTTCGCCCTTCAGCCTCGCATAGAAGGTCAGGACCTCCCTGCCGGTGAGCGATCCCGGAAAGGCGACGGATTCCGGCAGATAGGCGGTGCCGGCACGGGCGGCATGGCTGCCGGGAGCGGACCCGAGCACCGAAACATCGCCGCCATCGCGTTTCAGGAAACCCAGCACGATCTTGAACAATGTCGTCTTGCCGGCGCCGTTATGGCCAAGCAGGGCGACTCGTTCGCCCGGGTTCAGCGAGAAGGAGACGCCGTCCACGGCCTTGAGACCGGCAAAAGTCTTGCAGACAGATCGAACTGACAGCGTTGGCGAATGAAAATTTGTCTCGGTCATCCTTGAACTCCCGCACTTGGGAACGCCTGCGCCGGGGGATGCATCAGCGGGGCGGTGTCGACGATGCCGCCGGGCAGCAGCGCCGGAAATTGCGACTGGGTCCAGCGCAGCAGCTGCACCGCGGGGGAACCGACGAGCAGCTTGGCGGACGGCTGGGTCCACAAGACCTGGTCAATCATGTCGTTGGGCCGGTATGCGGTATCCGCGATACCGTCGCCATTCATGTCAAAGGCCGGGTGGTCGCTCCAGAAATTGCCGCGCCCGTCCGTGCTCCAGTCGAGCTGCCGGCTGCCGACATATTTGACCTGTGTCCGGTTTCCGACGAAGGCATTGCCTTCAAAGGCGTTGTTGGCGGATCCGGCGGTAAAATGGACACCGATCGGGCAGCCCTCGAAGCGGTTGTCCGTCACCTTGTTCTTGTTGGCATTGTACATGAAGAGGCACTTCTCGCCGCCGCCTTCCACCTGATTGCCGCTGATCTCGGCGTGGTTGGCATAGTTCAGCATCAGGCCGTGGTTTCGGTCGCCGATGGAAACGTTGCCGCGGACCTTCAGGCGGTCGGAGAACATCAGCGCGTAGCCGATGTCGTTGCCTTCGGAGATGTTTCCCTCGATGACACCGCTGTTGCCGTGCATGTAGTGGACGGCAAAGCGCAGATCCTCGAACCGGTTTGCGCGGAACGTGTCCTTTGGACTTGTGTTGACGAAAATGCCGTCGCGACCGAAGCGGATGGTGTTGTGTTCCGCCAGAAGTCCGGGCGCGTTCCAGACATATATGCCGTTGCCGCGCTCATTCATGCGCAGGTCCCGGCGGCCTTCGATGAGATTGTTGGAGACGGTCGCATCGCGCGCCCCATGGACATCGACGCCCGTCAGGTTGTTCAAGATACGGTTGTTGCGGACGATCGCGCGATGCGCCTTTTTGGTGAGTTTCACCCCGGCGTCGAGGGTCTCCTGCGACAGGCCGGAACCGGTCAGGGTCAGGCCTTCCACGACAACGTCCGCAACCGCTACGGTCACGACGCTACCGGTGCCGGTGCCGGTGATCCGGGCCTTGCCTGCGCCCGCCAGGGTCACCGGTTTGTCCAGTAGGACTGGCCCGGCATGGTTGCCGGGAGCAAGCCGGAGAATGTCCCCGGCCTGCGCTTTTGCAAGGATCTCAGACAACGCGCCCTTATCAGCCGGCACTTGCCATTCCCCGGCAGTCAGCGGCCCTGTGGCCGCAAGGCTGGCGAGGAGTGTGGCAGAGAAACCGGTCAGTCTGAAGATGGCGCGGTGCATGGCTTTATGCGTTCCTCGGTTCGACGAACATCCGGCCGCGCATTTCCATATGGAGCGCATGGCAGAACCACTGGCAGTAGAACCAGTGCACACCCGGCCGTTCGGCGATGAAGGTTACCGATGCGGTCGCCTGCGGTCCGACCTCCATGGCAATGCCGTAATTGGACAGGCAGAACCCATGTGTCAGGTCGTCGATGTCGTCGATATTGGTGACGTAGATGGTCACTTCGTCGCCCTGCTTGACCGTGAACTTCTCAAGGCTGAAGGTCGGTGCGACGGAATGCATGTAGACACGCACCTTGTTGCCGTCGCGGACGACGTCGGCGGCGTCTTCCAGGTCGATGCCGTCGGCAGCCGCCTGGGCGACCGCGTCGGCGAACATCGGATTGTCGCGGTTCCAGACAATCGCCGGGTTCACCTTGGAGCGGTGCACGATGATGCTGTCATGGGGCTCGGCGAAGGTCGGGCCGTCATGAACGACCTTCATGTCGTCGCTCGAGATGTCGATCAGCTGTTCGTTCTCCGGTTTCAGCGGGCCGACATTCAGGAACCGGTCCTTGGAAAACTTGTTCATCGAAATCAGCCACTTGCCGTCCGCTTCCGCGGTTTCCCCCATCGAAGTGGAGTTGTGGCCCGGCTGGTAATGCACATCGACCTTGGAAATGATCGGGTCGACATCTTCTCCCGCATAGGCGCGGATGGCCTTGTCGACGTTCCACTTCACCACCTGGCTGTCCAGGAACAGCGTGGTGAAGGCATTGCCCTGGCCGTCGAACGCGGTGTGAAGCGGGCCGAGACCCAGTTGCGGCTCACCGACAACCGCGGAGCGCGGATCGGCATTATCCGAGAACAGGGCATCCACCTTGGTCACATCGATAATTGACACCGTCGGCGACAGTTTGCCGTTGATGACGATGTGCTTCTTGTCCGGCGCCGCGTTACAGCCATGCGGGCTGTTCGGGATCGGGATGTAGCGGGTGAACTGGGAGTTCGCCTCCTTGCGGCCGTCGACGACCGGCACACCGTTGAGCTCCTGATAATTCCCGGCCGCAACAGCGGCCTCGATCGCCTTGATGTTGAAGACGACGCAATGATCCAGTTCGCTCTCGGTCATTTCGGCAAGGTTCATGCCCATTTCCGAGTTGTAGCTGGTCGAGAAGGCATATTTGCCCTGGTAGTCGGCGTCGGTGTTGTCCAGGTTGCCCGAGACGATCACCTGCCAGGCAACCTTCATTTCGTCGCCGTCGATGGCGGTAAAGATGCACGAGTATTGCGACGGGTCGTCCAGGATCTTGCCGTCATTGACAAGCGGAGCCTCATGCTCGCCATTGGCGAAGATGTAGCCCGTGCGCGGATATTTCTGCGGCCGCATGCCGTGGATGTCATGCGCATTCGGGATCTCGATGATCTTGTCGCATTTCATCGTCGAGCAATCGATGCGGGCAACGCGGGTGTTGGCCTTGTCGTTGGCGAAGATATACCGGCCGTCATAGGTGCCGTCAGTGAACGACATGTGCGGATGGTGCAGGTCGCCGTTGTCATAGGTAACCTTGCCCTGTGCGGCCAGGAATGCCTTGGTTTCCGGCAACAGGCCTTCGGTCAGGATTTTCAGGGATTCGTTGGTCTGTCCCCAGCCGGTTGCCGAACAGCGGTTGAACACCGGCACACGCATCAGTTCGCGCATGGACGGAACCCCGAGAATGCGCAGTTCACCGCTCTGTCCGGACGACCAGAAACCGTAATATTCGTCCAGTTCACCCGGCGACAGCTCGAACTTCTGATGCCCTTCCTGAGCAAAGGCCGGATTGGCGCCGGCCACGGCGACAGCGCCCATGCCGGCGACAACTGCGGTCTTGGCGGTGCCACCCAGCAGATCGCGGCGGGACACGCCCTGTTTTTCTTCAAACTCCTTCATGGCATTTCTCCTTGTTTGCCTGGTGAAGGTTATTCGGCCGGCACCGTCTTTGCCGTCTTGGCATCCGGTTCCGGCTTCACGAGCCCGGTCTGCACTTCGAACCGCCGTCTTTTCGCGAGCTTCTTGATGCAAACGGGACATTTCTGATCGTGCTGATAAAGGACCTGGCAATGCAGGCAGTTCAGGCACTCGTTGGGATTGATGTGGCCTTCCGGATGGATGGCCTGGACCATGCATTCCTTGGCGCAGCGATTGCAGGGATTGCCGCAGTCCCGGTAGCGCTTCAGCCAGTCGAACATCCGCAGGCGTGCCGGGATGGCGAGCGCAGCGCCGAGCGGGCAGAGGTATCGGCAATAGAAGCGTTCGATGAAGAGCCCGGCGACAAGAAGCGAGACCGCGAAGAGAACGAAGGGCCAGGCGCGCTGGAACTTCAGGATGATCGCTGTCTTGAACGGTTCGACTTCGGCATAGTGCTCGGCGACATCGAGCGAATAGAGCGACAGTCCGAAGAGGCCGAGGAAGACGATGTATTTCACCGGCCACAGGCGCTCATGCAGACCCCAGGGCACCTCGAACTGTGGAATGCGGCACAGCTTGGCAATCCGGTTGGTCAGCTCCTGCAGCGCACCGAAGGGGCAGAGCCAGCCGCAATAGGCACCGCGTCCCCAGAAGAGCAGGGCGGCAGCGACTGAGAACCACAGCAGGAACACCAGCGGATCCATCAGGAACGCGTCCCAGCTGAACTCGCTCGTCAGGGCGGAGAAGAAGGCGAGCACGTTGACAACCGAGAGCTGGGCGTTCTCCATCCAGCCGAGCCAGACCAGCGTGAAGGTCAGGAACCCGATGCGGAACCAGAAGGTGAAGCGCTCGTTGCGGGTCACCTGCATCTGGAAGAAGAACACCAGCGTCAGCACCGCGACGGCTGCGCCGAGAACGATGACATCCGCCTTGCGGTCGTTCCAGATCCGTTCCCAGAGCTCCTGGACGCCCGTGTCCCTACCGGCGGCGGTGCCGCCGGCCTGTGGCGCTGTGTCGGATGCAACTGCAGCCGGCGCCGAAGTCTTCAGGTAGACATCGGGCAGAAGGTAACCGAGATCAAAGGTCAGGAACACCTTGTCGATGGGACCGACCGGCCTTTGCACCAGCAGCTGCAGACGAAAGTCCTTCGCCGGATCGAAACCGGACTCCGCCGGAATGATGAAGAGATCCATCTCGGAAAAGGCCGGAGCTCCCGCCGCCGCAATTTCGCCGACGCGGTTGTGCTGACGGTCGTGGAAGCGAACCGAGATGTCGTCCTGGATCAGCTGGATACGGTCGAAGATGCCGCCGCGGACATAGCCCGATCCCTTGAAGGAATAGCGGCCCCGGGCGGCAACGAGGATGGCATGGTCGCCCTCTTTCAGGCGCTTCTTAAGGTTGGCATATTCGGCTTCGCCCAACAGCGACAGGCCGATGGAGGGCACATCAGCAAGGGCCAGGTAAAGATCGATGAAGGTATCGGTTTCCGGCCCGGGCTCCGGGCGCTTCAGCGCGCGCGGATCGCCCTGCTGCCGGAAGGCGTCATTGATCTGTACCACGTCGAGGGAGAGGCGGCGCACGGAGCCGTCGCCGGTCAGGCTTGTCCAGTCGCTGACGTCTTTCCTGTCGGGATCGATATCCTTCTTGGGACCCCGGTCCGCGACATCGGGGGCAAGGCCGCCCAGTCCCATGAGCCGGGCAACCTTGAGACCGGAGCGGACAATGGAATCGTCGATCACCATGATCGTCACGGTGGCGCCGGAGATGATGTCGAGGTCGTGGGCCGAGCCGCCGCTCGCGGCTTCAACTTTCAGGTCCAGACCGGCATAGCCTTCGGTGACACCGCGGATCTTGGCATCCGGAATGCCGATAAGGACGATGGGTTCGGAATGCTTGACCAGCCGGACGCCGGTGATGACGGCATCCTTGTCGACACCCACCAGCGTGTGGATGGGCTTGCCGGAATAACCGGTAGTGGAGACGAAATCGGAAGTGAGATAGACCCAGCCGAGCGTTTCCGAGCCCTTCAGCGCGGGAACGACCGGCACGTCCGCCTTCAAGGCTCCGAAGCTGTCCGCACCGGGAACCAGGTCGCCCGGCTCAACCTTCTCCAGATAACGGGTGACCAGCGCCTCTGCCGCTTGCGTGGCAGACGTTCCGGCTAGGCCCGAAAGCATAGCAAGGCACAACAGGGCAAAACTGAAAATGTGACGGGGACGACCCACGAGATGTGCTCCGGAAATCCTAGTTTATCTCTTGGAGCCTGTTGTCGGTCCTGGGAGGCCTGGACGTCTTGACGATAGTCAAGCCGGCCGAAATTGTTTTCGCTCTGCAGCAAAAAGGAACGCCTGGTAAGCTTGAGTCTCAAAGGCTGTTGGCAATGAGTGGACCCACCCTCGTCATCCCGGCTCGCGCTACGCTTGGCCGGGATGACGACCGAGAGGACTATCGACACACAGTGTCGCTCCCCCAGCTGAGAGCGTCCTAAAATCAAAGAATTATTTTCGCTGTCGTGGCTGGGTGAGGATCGGAAAATAGACCCAGGAATAGAGCCCGAAAGCCAGGATCCAGAGACTGCCCGACAGAAGCATGGTTTCGAAATAACCGCAGACGGGGAGGGCGAAGGCACGCACCAGCGCAGCAACGATCAGGGCGAGATAGGCTGCAACGATTGGCCTTGAAACCGTCAGCGGCCGGCCTGCATGCCCAAGCGACGCCCTTGTCATCATCGCTAAGGTCATGCTGCCGATCGCGCCGACTGCAAGAAGATGAAGGGCTGCCGTCTCCTGCCAGATCCCGGCCAGCAAGGTCAGGCCATAGAGCAGATACCCGGCACCAAGCAAAAGGAAGGCGACATGCAGGATCCAGAGGATCGGTTCCTTGCGGGTCGCAGGACCCTGCCAGCCGGTAAGACGCATGAGAGTGACGATCCCCGCCGCCACGCAGAGGGCACCGAGTGCAGTTTCTGGCACAAAGGGCAGGCAGGCGAGCGTGGTCAGAAGGGATAGCAGGATGCCGCACCGGTCGAGCCAGGCCCGGGAGCGGGGGAGGTCATCTTCCATCCCCTGCCGGATCAGCGCATTGCGGGTAAAGGCGGGAACGACACGTCCACCGATGACGGCAATCATTGCGGCGCTGGTGAAGATGCCGAGCCGCGCACCCGCCTCTGCATTGCCCCCGGTCCAGCCGATCCAGTCGAGATGCATCATGAGATTGCCGGAAAAGAGCGCGGTAAGCAGTGCCAGGAACACCATGTTCCGGGTCTGCGATTTCTGCGCCAGACGACCGATCACAGCCGAAGACAGGACCGGAACGAACGCAAGATCGACCGCGGCGACAAGGATCGGATCGAGAACTGCAGAAAACCAGACAGCCAGTCGCCCCGCCAGCCAGACCAGGCCGCTGAAGGTGACAAAGGCCGCGCCCGTTTCCTTGGTTCCCGTCCAGCTTGGCACCGCCGTCACGAAGAAACCGGCCATCACCGCAACCGCATAGCCGAACACCATCTCATGCGCGTGCCAGAGCTGCGGCGCCATGGCGATCGGAACCGCCATGGCCTCACCACCGGCGGCTTGAATGCCAAGCCATAGCGTCCAGACCGTCATCGCGAGCACCGAGAAGAGCCCGGCGGAGAGAAAGAAGAAGCGGAACCCGGCGGTGAAGACCGTCGGCACCCGGAAGGGCGTTCCCTGGTCCCTTGAGGGAATGCTGGCTGCCATGGTGATGCCCTTTGCAAAAGTCGGGAATTGCGGGACGGCCGCGTCTCCCGGGCCGCTGAAGGGCCATGGTCACAGGGTTGAAATCCGGATGTCTTGACTATCGTCAAGTTGTCCCGGCGCAAGTGTCGCGCAAATCCGGGTTTCCTTCGGCAACTTTCGCCAGCGCGACAAGATGCCCGGAGCATCTCGACGCCAGGCTGGAAAGGAACAGAAGACTTTCCGCGTGATCGCGCAGCTCCTGGGAGGAGAGAGGCGCGGTGCTTATCTGCCCGAGATCCGTCAGGAAGGAAATCCCCGCAGCAAGATGCCGGTAATCGGCGGCGATTTCCCGGGTAAGCTCCGCGCGGGTCTTCAGCCTGTGCCAGGTCTCGATGGCCCGGATGGTCCGGTCGAGCTCGCTCTTGCAGGTGCAGGGCATGTCGAGCCCGGCCAGTTCCCGATGGATCTGCTCCAGGAGATCGCTGTATTCGGCTCCTGTCAGACTGGCAGCGCTGTCTTCTTCCATCCCGCGTCTCCGGCCAGATAGGCGTTGCTGAGCGGCCCGGGCAAATCCAGAGCCTCCAGCTTCGTCTCGAATTCGTCGGCGTTCATGGCACCGTCGAGAAAGCTCCGGAACAGCCTGGCGACGGCAACCATGTCCACCGTGTGTGGTGAGAGGCGAAGCCGCTTGACGCCTGAGGCTGTCAGATGTCCGCTGGTAAGTCCGGCGACGTGGCAGGTGTCGGAAAGGGTCTGTATGCCGTTGGCGGCCAGGAACCGGCGCCCGTCCAACGTCTCCACCAGCATGCCGTCCGGATCCCTGTCACAGACGAACTGGCAGGAATCCTTGCGCAACCCATGTGTCCTCGCGTGGTAGCAACGCGACGACAACGCCAGCGGCAGCCGGCCGAAGGCAAAGAGTTCGACTTCCACTTCCGGCACCAGCGCGGCGATCTTCTGGGTCGAGGCGAGCGGCAGCTCCACAGGCGGGCACCAGACAGTCGCGCCGCGGCCAGCCAAGAGGGCAAGGCTCGCCTCGTTATAGATATTGAGGAAAGGCCCCGCTGTGAAGGCGCGGCCCGAACAGGCCGCCAGCATCGACATATCGTTGATTTCGATCGGCAAATCATAATCCGCCTGCTGGCGCAGGACCTCCCGCTCGCGTTTGTTGACCGGCTGGGCGAGTGTCGACAGCACCACCCTCTTGCCAGCGGCCGTCAGTCTGTCGATGGCTTCCGGCCAGACCGGATCGGTAAAGGGCATGCGTTTGCCGCAAACGACTTCGCCGAGATAGACAACGTCAATCTCCGCCTCGTCCGCGATGCGGCCGTAGAATTCCGTGAGCCTGTCCGCCGGCCAGTTGAAGAGGCAGGGGCCAAGGGCAAGCTCGATCCGGGTCACGTCCGTCATGGTCACCGCCAGGTCTTCTTGTAGGAACCGGCGGTTTCCCTGCCGCCTTCCGAAAACGCTTTCAGCGCGGCAATGGCAGGTTTCGGGTCGCCACCGCCGGAAAGACTGTCGACCGCCTTGCGAAAGGCGCTGACGACACCGGCGATATAGGCCTTGCCGCGCTGCCGACCTTCGATTTTGAGGGCGGTCACTCCGGCTTGGGCGAGATCGCCCAGGAATTCGAAGGCATTGAGGCTGACCGGGTCCTCGAACAGATATCCGGTCTTGCCTTCAGCGGAAAACTGCCCCTTGCAAAGCGTCGGGTATCCGGCCGCCTGTCCGGCCTCGAACCTGTCGATGGTGAAGCCGCCGAGCCGGGCGAGCAGCTTGCCGGATGGGTCTTCGTGGTAGTCGACATGATCGGGCGGCGAACAGACGCCGGTAAGGTTCGGTGACTTGCCGGTGGCATAGGAGGAGAGCGAACAGCGTCCCTCCGTCATCACGCAGAGCCCGCCGAAAACGAAGACCTCCATCTCCACCTCGATCTCCTTGTTCAGCGCCGCGATCTCGGGCACGGACAGCACCCTCGGCAGCACCACCCGCTTGACGCCGAAGGTCTCCGCATAGAACCGGATCGCCTCCGGTGTGTTGGCGGCGGCCTGGACGGAGAGATGAAGTCTCAGGTCTGGATGATTGCTGGCGGCATGGTCAAGCACGGCAAGATCGGCCGCAATGATGGCATCGGCGCCGCAGCGCGCCGCCGTATCGACGGCTTCTGTCCATAGGCCGACACTTCCGGCCCGGGCAAAGGTGTTGATGGCAACCAGAACCTTCGATCCCTTGCGGTGCGCGTGGTCGACGCCGTCGGCAAGGTCTTCCCGCGTGAAATTGAGGCCGGGGAAGTTCCGCGCGTTGGTCTCATTGGCGAACCCGCAATAAATGGCATCCGCACCGGCATCGGCGGCGGCGCGCAGGGCAGCGGGCGTTCCCGCCGGACAGACAAGCTCCATCGGTCTTGTCCCGGTCATGACAGGTGCCGGGCACTGCCTGCGGCGGGCTTGGATTTCTGCGCATAGGCGCGCACCTGGCCGAGCAGCCGGTCGCTGAGCGCGTTCACCCAATCGGCGGAGCGTCCGCCGAGACCGAAAAAGGCGCCCGGTGTCAGGTCCGCTTCTTCCAGCGTGTTGCGCAGGGCGAGCACGTGTTCGGTCCGTCCCTCGATGCGGAGATCGCGGCTGAAGAACAGGGCGTCGCCGTCGTAGGTACCGTCCAGCAGTCCCAGCAGCACAAGGAAAGGGGCCCGCACGATTGCGGACGCGTCGCCGATCCGGCTCTTGTCGCAGATCCGGACACGCGACGTGTCAGGATCCAGAGACAGCAGGAAGGCATGCGGCAGGTCATCCGGCACGATGGCGATCGGCACCCGCACAACATCCCCGAGCCGGCGGATCAGATCCGGCCGGCGCGCGACGAGGCGCCTGGTCAGCGTCGACAGCAAGGCTTCCATCGGTGGTTTCGGCAAGGGAGAGATGAGAGTGGAAACGAGGGGCGGCAGGCTTTCGGAGGAGGGGTGTGTTTGCATCCGGATCTCACTTTCTGTGGCCAGACCCTAATCCGGTTGCCACCGCCGCCATCTTGACAATTGTCAAGGTGGGGGCTGGCCGTTCTGACGATATCGCCGGACATCCCGAAAGCGCGTTTCAAGGCGCGTTGCCCTATTCCAGCAGACGAGCAGTCCATGACCGGCCGCGACTTGCCTCCATTCCCCAACTTGCGGAAATTCCTAGGTTTTCTGGACCGGCAGGAAGAGCTGAAGGCATTGCAGGCACCGGTCGATCTGCATCTGGAGGCCACCGCCCTGCATCGCAAGGTGATCGGCGCAGCCGGTCCGGCCGTGCTTCTCTCCAATCCCGTCCGTGCGGGCAGGGGCGGTTTTGCCGCACCCCTCCTGATCAATCTTTTTGGCACGGCAAAGCGGGTCGCGAATGGGCTCGGACTGCAGCCGGAGAACCTGCCGGATCTCGGGACCTTCCTGGCCTCGCTGCGCAGCCCGCAGCCGCCGGCGTCCTGGCGGGACGCCCGCAAGCTGTTCCCGATAGCCAAGGCAGGGCTCAATGCCCGGCCGAAGATCGTTGGCCCTGCAAAGGAGCTGTGCAGCGTCGACCCGGATCTGGCGCAATTGCCGGTTCAGACCTGCTGGCCCGGCGATGCCGGACCGCTGATCACCTGGGGCATGGTCGTCACCCGTGCACCGGGCAAGGACGATCCGCGGAGCTACAATCTCGGCATCTACCGTATTCAAGTGCTGGACCGCGACCGGGCGATCCTGCGCTGGCTGCCGTTTCGCGGCGGGGCGCAGCATCATCGGCAGTGGCTTGCTGGCGGAGGCCCGATGCCGGTTGCCGTTGTCATCGGCTGCGATCCCGCAACCCTGCTTGCCTCCGTCATTCCAGCGCCGGGCAATGTCAGTGAACTTGCCCTGGCCGGCATTTTTAACGGAAGGCCGGCACGCCTGGTGCCCTGCGACAGCATCGACCTGCATGTCCCGGCAAGTGCGGAGATCGTTCTGGAGGGCGAGGTGTGGCCCGGCGAGACGGAGCTGGAAGGCCCCTTCGGTGACCATACCGGCTATTACAATGAAGCCGCGCCCTATCCCGTTTTCCGGCTCACGGGCATGAAGATACGCCGGGGGGCGGTTTATCTCTCCACCTTTACCGGCCGGTCGCCCGACGAGCCGTCGGTGATCGGCGAAGCCATGCTGGACATCTTCCGCCCGCTGCTGCGCCAGGCGATCCCGGAAATCCTGGATGTCTATTTGCCGCCGGCGACCTGTTCCTACCGGGTGGCGGTGCTGAAGATCGACAAGTCCTATCCCGGTCAGGTCCGCCGCGCGATGATGGGCTTCTGGTCTCTGCTGCCGCAATTCTCCATGACCAAATATGTGATCGCCGTCGATCCGGATATCGATATCCGCAATTGGGATGAGGTCATGTGGGCGGTCGCCACACGGTCCGATCCGGAGCGTGACCTGCTGGTCCTGACCGACACGCCGGTTGACCAGCTCGATTTCGCGAGCCCGCGTGAAGGCCTTGGCGGCAAGCTCGGCATCGACGCGACCATCAAGATCGGCGCGGAAACATCTCGCGCCTTTGCCGAGAAGCTGATCATGCCGTTGGCTCTGGAAGAACAGGCCGAACGGCTTTTCGCGCTGCTACAGCCGGCCGGAATCCCGGAGCCCCTGTCATGAACCGCTCCAGACGCCTCATTCTCGGAATTTCCGGCGCTTCCGGTGCGGTCATCGCACTTGAACTGTTGCGCCTCGCGAGATCCCTTGGCATCGAGACCTTCGTCACGGTGACCAAGGGCGCTGAACTGACCATCCAACACGAATTGGGGGACGAAGCGCGCGGCGAGATCCGTGGGCTGGCGACCGGGGAATACGCCATGGCGGAGCTCGGCGCACCGATTGCCAGTGGTTCCTATCCCATGGGGGCAATGATCGTCGCCCCCTGTTCCATGCGCAGCCTGGCCGCCATTGCCTACGGCACCGGCGAGGGGCTGCTGGCGCGCGCGGCGGATGTCACGCTGAAGGAACGCCGCCGCCTCGTCCTGCTCGCGCGGGAAGCACCGCTTCATGAAGGCCACCTGGAAGCGATGCTCAAGGTGACGCGCATGGGCGCCATCGTCTTGCCGCCCGTGCCGCCCTTTTATGCCGGCCTTTCCAGCCTTGAGGACATGACACGCCAGATTGCCGCCCGTGCATTGGCGACTGCGGGTTTCGATCCGGGTGACAGTCTGCGCCCGTGGCAGGGCCTGACGGGTTCGGCCACCGACTGAGCCAGCGTACCGGGGGCTATCTCCTTGCGCACTGCGCCGCCTCTGCCTTGCAATTGAAATTCATTCGCAAAAAGTGGACGCGGATTGACGAAAGTCAAAACCAGACCTCCGGTCGCTGGATAAACATGAGGCTGTCATTCCAGTTAATGAGGTTCCCCTTGAAATCGGCCCTGAACTTTGTTGCCCCGCCGTTGGGACGCATCCTCTGGTGGTCGCTCGGGTTGCTGGCGCTCGGACTTGGCGGCCTGGGTGCTTTTTTGCCTGTCCTGCCGACAACGCCCTTCGTTCTTCTTGCCGTCTTTGCCTTTGGCAAGAGTGCGCCGGACCTGCAGAAGAAACTGGAAGAGAGCCGGATGTTCGGTCCGGCGATTGCGGACTGGCGTGCGGCTGGCGCCATTGCCTCGCGTTTCAAAGTGCTCGCTGTCGCAATGATGGCCGGTGCCCTGGGACTCAGCCTTGCGCTGTCCTTGCCAGTCACCGTGCTGGCCGTGCAGGTCGCCTGCATGACCGCTGCGGCGGTCTTCGTTCTCAGCCGTCCAAATGCCGCCCGGTCTCCAACCGATCAAAGTGAGTGCTGACATGACACAAAATGCGTTTCAGGCCTTGCCAGAGGCAAGCAAGCGTAGGGAGAGAGGGGTGCCTGACGGTAACGCGGCGCTGACCCTGGCATCGGCGGTGCCTGCAAGGACCTATCACGTCATGTCTCTCGGCGAGACACGCATGGCCCAATTGGAACTTCTGTCGGCGGGACTGGCACCGGGTGCTGTGGTCAATCTGCTCCGAGGGGAGGGGGGGCGGCCACGTATCGTCGCCTGCGGCGGTATCCGCGCCGCCATCGATGCGGATCTTGCCACGAGCATAAGGCTGGCGCCTTGCGGCAGCGATTGTGGTTGCGCCCATGAACTCCGGTGCACCGTGGTAAAGGAAACAGACGCCGGTGGCGCGGATGCCGGGGAGACAAACTGATGGGATGCTCCAGCTGCGCCGCGTCCGGCTGTATTAAGCGGGAGATCCTGCCCTGCGCGCCGGCGCAATACCGGGTGTTCCTGCTCGGGCCGGCCAATTCAGGCAAGTCGACGCTCTTCAACATGCTGACCGGTTCGCGGCAAACGATCGGCAACTGGCCCGGCGTGACCGTCGACCGCAAGAGCGGTACGGCGGAGATACAGGGGCTGGCTGTCGAGTTTGTCGACCTTCCCGGCATTTCCAGCCTGTCGGCGCCGCAGGCCGAACGCATCGACGAACGGGTTGCCCGCGACGCCCTGACCAACGTGCCGCACGATGCGCTGCTCATTGCCGTCGATCTCTCCGCGCCGCACCGGGGGCTTTCCATGCTGTTGCAGGCGCGCGGCAACGGCGTTCCGGTGATCGCGGTCCTGACCAAGGCCGACTGCTGGACCGCCGCCGCCGTGGACAATGCGGCTGCGATCCTCACGCAAGAGCTCGGCGTTCCCGCGGTACCCGTCTCCGGCCGCACTCTGGCCGGTCTCGACCAACTACATGCAGCGCTCGTGGCCTGCCTGCAGGCGCGGGAAGGCCTTTCTGTGATTCCGGCCTCGACGGCTTTGCCCGCCAGGGTCGCAAGCGCGCTGGAAAAGATGCGGCAGGCGCTGGAGGGAGGCCCGGAATACGAGAACGCCAACACCCTCGCCGTCGCCCGCCGCCTGATGGAGCGGGACTGGCTGACCGAACGGCGCGCCAACGCGGATTTGCTCAAGATCCGTGACGGGCTTCTGGATGAGGCAGGGCCAGTGGATGGCGTTCCTGCCGATCAATACCTGACGGACGCACCGCTGGCGGAAGCGTCTGCCCTGGTCCGGCGCATCGACATGCCGGCGCCTGTCGGGCGCAGGTTCCTGTCCGACCGGATCGACCGGATTGCCCTGTCGCCCTTGTTCGGCCCGGCGCTCTTTCTCGGCGTGATGTATGTCCTGTTTTTCCTGACCATCAACGTCTCCGGTGTTTTCATCGATCTGTTCGACGGTCTCGGCCAGGCCGCCTTCGTCGAGACCCCGGCATTGCTGTTCCATTGGCTGGGTTTATCCGGAAGTGCCGCGGATGTTGCGGTCGGGGCGGTCGGCACCGGCATTCAAACGGTCGGGACGTTTGTGCCCGTGGTCGGTTTCCTGTTCCTGTGCCAGATTTTCCTGGAGGAGAGCGGCTACATGACCCGCGCCGCGGTCGTCGCCGACAGGCTGATGCGCCGCCTCGGTCTTTCCGGCCGGGCCTTCCTGCCGCTGGTGCTCGGTTTCGGCTGCACCATCCCGGCGGTTCTGGCAACCCGCACGCTCGACACACGCGCGGAACGGATCCTCACCTCCATGATGGCGCCGTTCATGTCCTGCGGCGCGCGCCTGCCGGTCTATGCGCTTTTTGCGGCCGCCTTTTTCCCGGTGGGCGGTCAGAATGTGGTGTTCGCGCTTTATCTCATCGGCATTGCCGCGGCTCTCTTCACCGGCTGGATGCTGGCGCCGAGACTGACGCTGCAACGGCCACGTCCGCTGGCGATCGAACTGCCGATCTATCAGATGCCGCCGCTGTCGCGCGTTTTACGCCTTTGCTGGGCCCGCATCCGTCAGTTCGTTGCCGAGGCCGGCAAGACCATCGTCATCGTCGTGGCGCTGCTGTCCTTCCTGAATTCGGTCGGGCCGGACGGCAGCTTCGGCAACGAGGACAATGGCACGTCGATCCTGGCGCTGACCGCGCGCCAGGTGACGCCGGTGCTGGAACCGATGGGTGTCCGCGCCGACAACTGGCCGGCGGCGGTGGGCCTCTTTACCGGCATGTTCGCGAAGGAAACCGTGGTTGGCACGCTGCAGGCGCTCTATGCCGCCGCGGAGCCTGCCGACGACGCAGCACCGCGTCCGCTTGAAACCGCGGAAACCGCCTTGCGGACACTCGGTGCGTCGGCAGCGGGCCTCGCAAGTGCCCTGCTGGACCCGCTTGGTCTTGATGTCGGCGATATTTCCAGCTTCGAAATCGCCGCCTCCGAACAGGACGTTCCCGCCACCGTCTTTGCGGAAATGAACCGCAACTTCGGCAGCAAGGCCGCCGCCTTCGCCTATTTGCTGGCGGTGCTGCTCTATATCCCCTGCGTCGCGACACTCTCGGCCATCGCCCGGGAAATCGGCGCCTGGTGGGCTGCCTTTGCGGCCGGCTGGACCACGATCGTTGCCTATGCTGGGGCCACCATCGCCTACCAGGCGGGCACATTCGCACAGCATCCCGAAGCGTCCATCGGCTGGTTAGCGGGAATGGGTTTATTGATATTGCTGATCTTCGCCGTCGCAAGATGCGCCGGCAGAGCAGGGCCGCATTGGACAACAGTATTGTTCCGGACCTGAAAGACAAACCACAGATCAAAGCGTTCGCAGCGGCGAAGCCCTGGTCGAGCCGGCACTGGAAAGACTGTTTCAGCGGCAATGTGTTTGCGCTCTGCCATCTCCCAGGACGGCTCGCGATGCCCCGGCGGCGACAGAAGGCACAGAGTTGCGCGTTATCGAAGCGAAGTTTCGTCGAATCTTGTCAAATGTGATTGGTGCTGCCGGAGAGATTTGAAAACTGGTGACTCGGCTTTGAAATGGCAGGTTTCTGATCTTTTAAAGTCTCTTTCTCTCGCAGTGTGTCGGTTGATTGTGTCGGTAAATGTGTTGTGGATTCCAGCCTCGCCTGGTCTGCCGACGTTCGGCTTTCGTTGAGCTGCTCGAAATCCGACGAATGCCGTTCATAGGTTATGCTCCGTTGAGTATCTCAGCGGTTCATTGAATTCTTCATCATGTGCCAAGAGACTGCAATTAAACAGAAATATGCTACGCGAGGCTTGACAGGTTTAGTGCTCATGTTCAACAACCGGAAGAGGAATGATCTAACCGGGGAGCTAAATTGAGATCGCTTTTTATTGTAGCAATTGCCTTCATCCTTGCCGGATGCCAAACCTCAGCCGAACTTCAGGCAGCTATTGACCAGGCCAAGCCGGTTCCAGCTTCGACTAAAACACAAATTGTTGACGCGGCGCGCGATTACCTTGTCGATCCCTATTCAGTTCGAGATGCAGAAATATCATACATGCAATTAAACAAGCACAGCGGGTTGCACTGGCTATGTGTTAAAGCAAACTCAAAAAATAGATTGGGCGGCTACGCTGGGCGGCAAGCAGTAGAGATTACCGTCCGTGATGGAAAGCTATATGGATACCTGGTGAATAGCGCAGCATGTAACAATTCAGCGCTGAGATGGCAGCCATTTCCAAAACTAGAGGCACTGAGAAGCATTTAACGTCCTCATGTGTTGCGAGCAGAAGCTGCAAACGCTTTGGGGTTCGCATGGCGCAATTTGGGGTGCGTGATCAAAACGCACCCCAATTAGGGTCGCTCTCATACGCCTCGCGGGCTTTTGTTTCTTCAGTTGATTGAATGCGATCCAGGAGGCGGCGAATGTTGTTCGCTGACCAAGGTTTGCCGCGTGAGGTTGTAAGGCCGCGCTTATTAAGTTCGGCGGCAACCTCGGCCCGGGAGAGCTTTCTGTCCGCGGTTATCTCGCTGACAATCGGCGCAAGTTCCTTGTCGAAGGCCTCAGCTTTGGCCCGGTTCGCTTCAGCACCTTTCTTCTGCGCTTCCTTCAGGTTCTTCGTATTGCCAAGGGTTACACCGCGTTCCCTGGCCATCTGAAGGCCGCGCTTAGTCGATTTGCTGATACGTTCCGCCCTTGCTTGCGCATAGCTAGTTTCTGCAATCATCACAGCCGCCTTATCGCTGTGATCATTCCGACAGGCGATGACGTGGAGCCTGCCTTCGCTTGCCAGTCGCTGTATGGAATTTGTATTCCTGCTGATGCGGTCAAAATTGTCTACAAGGATTGGGTAGCGAGTTTCTCGTTGACGGTTCAGGGCAGCAATGATGCCAGGGCGATTTTTAATGCTGTCTTCACCCACACCGGTATGTGCATCACTAAACCTATCGACAATCTCAAATCCAGCCCGATCTGCGAAGGCTTCAATGCTTGTCATCTGGAGATCCAGGCCGGCTCCTTGATCCTTCTGTCTCTTCGTTGACACTCTGGTGTAGGCGATTGCAGGGGTTTTCTTTGGCATCGTTCCTCCGTTCATATGAGTGAGCAATACTATACGATACCTTATAGTGATGTACAATTCTTTTATGGCGAAATTCTGCGAGTTCTCGGTGATCTTTTAGAGATGTGCGTGCGTGGCCTGGTAGGGATGGAAAACTGGTTGAAATGCTCAAATAGATCCCGTGCGCAGTACGCTCCTGGAGCTGCATGCGCACGGGTTTTGACTACATGTCCGTCAACTCGAGCGGCTGTCCGTCGCTGCGTGTTGCCTGGAAAGTCGACCAATCATCAGCCAGGGCTACCGCAACAGCTTCACCCGCAGACTTGATGATGACGGTCGGCACACCGTCCACCGATCCAAAATTGAATTCCGCATTGCCGACAGCGAACGGGCCTTCGCCCTGGAACCGTGTCTGAAACTCAGTCAAGTCACTTGAGGTGAGGGCGTAGAAGTTCATCTCGCTCATGTTACTTGCCTCCCACGGAGGCGGCCTTGGCCTTCTGCTCAACCAGGATGGTTACGGTCTCAGCAATCGACCGGCGTTCTGCCTGAGCGATTGAGCGAAGGAGATCACGCGTATCCTTGCGGATCGAAATGCTAGTGAATTTATTCATGGGAACTCCAATTGGTTAATTTGCTCTATTCTACAATTATTTGAAGTATAATTGAAGCATAAATTGAAATATTTGGCCGACAATGACTGCATAGGGTTCCGCTTATGTGTGGATTTCTAAGACTTCGACTTTTTTGAGTTTCTCGTTAACATAGGTGATACTTTTTTAAACTTTTGGAAAGTGAGATTTTTGGCCGTATTTTGTCAAATGGACTGAAAATATTGTTGGGTTTCAGAAATCTGGAGCTGTTGAAAACACAGTGAACAGGCCGATGCAGTACGTATTGAACGGCTCCCTATGTATTGTGTTGCAAACGGTCCATTACGCGTTGGACCTGGGTCGCACTCCATTTGCCTCCCCGCGCGGTTGTGATTTCCTGGCGGTTCAGTTCGGCGGCAATCTGACGAAGTGAGGTTGCCCCGGCTTTCTGTGCCGCTGCGATTGCCGGGAAGACGTCACTCGCAAATCCGTTGGCTCGTTGGCTCTTTACGTCTGCAGCCTTGCGCCTGGCGTTGTCGTCAGCCTTATGTCCCCGGAAGCCACCAAGGCGCACGCCGCGAGCCTTCGCAGCTGTCAAAGCGGCTCGTGTGCGATCTGAGATCATCTTCCGCTCGGCCTGGGCGACAACGGCCATGATACCTACGATCATTTCGTTCGCTTCCGGCATGTCTGCGGCGACAAAGCGTACACCAGCCTTCTGGAGATTTAGAAGAAACGCCGCGTCTCTGGACAGGCGGTCAAGCTTGGCGATAACCAGGGTGGCTTTGTGTGCGCGGCAGGTCTTTAAGGCCTTCTCCAGCTCTGGCCGCTGATCATTCGAGCCGCTTTCCACCTCAGTAAACTCTTCAACCACCTTCGCGCCGTTGCCATTCAGGAAGGCTTCTACGGCGGCCCGTTGCGCTTCTTCACCCAGGCCGGACTGGCCTTGCTTCTTTGTCGAAACGCGGAGGTAAGAGACATATTTCATTGAGTAGCGATCCGTTACATATCAAGCAATGTTCGTTGCTAGATATGTAACACATAAGATTCTGTCGCGCTACAGAGCCCAAGTGGTTTTAAGTTTCTTTTTAGGCAACTGGTAATTAGCAAAGTCGGATTGTAACTTAGGCGCTCAGGCGGCGAGAATCGCCAACTTATAGGAGTGCGTTATGAGCTTTGATTTCGGTAAACTGGACAAGCCGAAGGCGAGCGCGAAGGCAACAAACCCAAGAGAAATTTTTAGGAATAGGCCTTCCGGAAAAGCGAAAATCAAAGAGCTCTGGCAAGGGCAGGCGCAGGCGCTTGACGAATGGTTCAGAGAGCCTCAGAAAGACGCGCTCATATCTATGTACACCGGCGCTGGAAAAACACTTGTCGGCGTTTTGATTGCGCAAAGCTTTTTGAACCAGGGCTTTCGCAATGTTGTTTATGCTTGCCCAACAATCGACTTGATTCATCAGACGGTAAAAGAAGCGAAGGGAATTGGCCTAAGTCCAACTACCTACCATCAGCAAAACTTTTCTGATGAGAATTTTGCAAGATCCAAATCATTTTGCGTAACTACTTATCAGGCTCTCTTTAATACGAGAAATAAATTTAGAGGAGAAAAGACGCCTGGAGCAATTATTTTTGATGACGCACATGTCGGTGAAAGGCTTGTGCGAGACTCTTTTACAATTTCTGTAAAGAAGGCGCAGAATACCGAGCTCTATAAGCAGCTGGCGTTAGTGATTAGGAAGTGTTTTCAGGAAATTAATCAGCTTCACAACTTTGACCAGGTAATTGCTGAGTATTCCGCTGGATCTACCGCGCTATGTCCTCCTACAGGCGTCTATAGTCATGCCGCAGAGTTTGAGCAGATACTTTCTGCATTTGCGGAGCGAGAATTCTCTTTAGCGCTTCCTTATGACTATTTACGTGGTCACTTGCAATGCTGCTGCGTCACTATTAGCCGATACTCGATCGAAATTACCCCTGCGTTCCTTCCTTCGTTGCAAATTGGTGCGCTCGAAGACCGGGGCGTTCCTAAGGTTTTTCTTTCTGCGACTGTGCAGTCAAAAGGTGACATTGTTCGGGGTTTTGGCAGGTCTCCGCGTGTGATTGAGCCTGATGTAGACGCAGGATTGGGTGAGCGGCTTATGCTCTTTGGGTCTGATTTGAATGAATTCTGCGAGGACGTTTCTGGAATTAAGGGCGTAAGTAAGGAAAACAAAGAGAGGTGGCTCGGTTTGTCTGAACAGTTCAGGGCGTTTGCTAAGTGGATTTCCGCCTGGATTATGCCGCCGCCATCATCGGCGTCAGCGCGTTGAAGTAGGCCTGATCCGGCGTCTGCCGGT
>NZ_JALNMJ010000010.1 GCF_023156505.1 Roseibium sediminicola
TCCCGGAGGGACGCAAAAACGGCTTTGATTTGCTGCGTCAAACCGCTCAACCGGGCAGGAAGCCCGCTTTTCGCGCTTTTCCTTGCAACTCGTTGCCGTTTGTTGCGCCATTTCGATCAAATTAATGAGTCCTGCCCCTAACTCTCACCGCGTGATCACGACCTTCGCGTTGGCACGGCCGACCCGCCGGACGAGGTTGAAGAGATGAGCGGCGTTTTTCGGGTGCAGGCGGATGCAGCCGTGCGAGGCCGGACGGCCGAGGCGTTTGAGATCCGTCGTGCCGTGGATGGCATAACCGCCGTAAAAGAAGACCGAATAGGGCATCGGCGCCCAATTATACTTGCGCGAATGCCAGTCGCGTTCCAGACGCGTCGGCCGCCAGCTTCCCGTTGGGGTGCGGTAGCCGCGCCGGGCGGTCGAGACCGGCCATTTGCTGCGCAGCCGGCCATCGACATAGAGATAAAGCCGCTGCTCGGAGAGATCGATCTTGGCCGTCACCCGCTGCGCGGCCTCGGCAGCGGGAGCACCAAGAACAAAAAACGCCAGCAGAAACGGCACAAACGTAAACTTTTTCCAATTGAACATGACTTAGCCACCCAATGTACTCATGAGGTTATTGTTTTTGTTGAAAATGGACATCAGAAGGTATTCTGAAGGAACATTCCTTATCAAGTGTAAAAACATATCGTTACTACATGCACCCGCCGAACCGCACCTGAAACCTGCGCCTTTCCCTGCGTGAGGTAGCAGCACGAAAAGATCTGAAAATCCCTCTTGACCTGCCGTGAGAGCTTTGCCATAACCCGAACCGTACCGTACGGTTCACCAGCTAGAGCCCCTTTCGCAACCGACCTATCAGACCAAGATGCCCGCAACCGCCTTTGACATTGCCACCTCCCGCCCGGACGCAGCGCCCGAGTTTTCGCCGCGCCAGCAGGTGGTTTTGCAGCATGCCCTGACGCTGCTGGTGGAAGGTGGCGAGAAGGCGCTGACAACCGCGGGTCTGGCCCGCACGGCCAGCTGCTCCAAGGAAAGCCTGTACAAGTGGTTCGGCGACCGGGACGGGCTGCTTGCCGCTGTTGTCGCCTTCCAGGCCAGCCAGGTGCAGTTTCCGTCCGAGGCCGGCGCGACCGCCGATGCCGACACCTATCGCGCCCATGTCACCGCCTTTGTCGAGGCCCTGCTCGGCGTTCTGTTCTCCGAAAGCTCGCTGGCGCTGAATCGGCTTTCCATCGGCCAGAGCAACACCAATTCCAACCGGCTCGGCCATCTGCTGCTGGTGCGCGGCAAGCACATGATCTCCGCCCGAGCCCGCGCCATGCTCGACAGCGGCCGCCGTCACGGGCTTTTGAAATTCGACGACTCGGAAGACGCCTACCAGGTGCTCTACGGCCTGGCGATCCGCGACGTTCACATCCGCCTTCTTCTCGGCGAGGCCGCCAGCCCGGCCGAGAAGGATCTGAAATCCCAGGCCGAAACGGCCGTCGACCGCTATTACCGGCTGTTCGGGGCTTAAGCCCCGCCGCCGGATCCACCGGGGAACACCTCAAACACCAACGACCGGCCCCAAGGCCGGCCCTTGATAAAGACAGAACTGCAGACGGGAGAAAGGATACCCCATGCGCGTTTATTACGATCGTGATGCTGATCTCAACCTGATCAAATCCAAGAAAGTCGCCATCATCGGCTACGGCTCCCAGGGCCGCGCCCATGCCATGAACCTGAAAGACAGCGGCTGCACCGAGATTGCGGTTGCCCTGCGCGCCGGGTCCACCACCGCGCTGAAGGCTGAAGCCGACGGCTTCAAGGTCATGACCGTGGCGGAAGCTGCCGCCTGGGCCGACCTGATGATGATGGCCACCCCGGACGAACTCCAGGCCGACATCTACAGGGACCACATTACCGACAACATCCGCGACGGCGCCGCCATCGCCTTTGCCCACGGCCTCAACGTGCATTTCGGCCTGATCGAGCCGAAGGCTTCCGTCGACGTTCTGATGGTCGCTCCGAAGGGCCCGGGCCACACCGTGCGCGGCGAATACCAGAAGGGCGGCGGCGTGCCGTGCCTGGTCGCCGTCCACCAGGACGCCTCCGGCAACGCGCTTGACCTTGGCCTCAGCTACGCATGCGGCGTCGGCGGCGGCCGCTCCGGCATCATCGAAACCACCTTCCAGGAAGAGTGCGAAACCGACCTCTTCGGCGAACAGGCCGTTCTGTGCGGCGGTCTCGTCGAGTTGATCCGCGCCGGTTTCGAAACCCTGGTCGAAGCCGGTTACGCTCCGGAAATGGCCTATTTCGAGTGCCTGCACGAAGTGAAGCTGATCGTGGACCTGATCTACGAAGGCGGCATCGCCAACATGAACTACTCCATCTCCAACACCGCGGAATGGGGTGAATATGTCACCGGTCCGCGCATCGTGACGGCTGAAACCAAGGCGGAAATGAAGCGCGTCCTGACCGACATCCAGACCGGCAAGTTCACCTCCGACTGGATGCAGGAATACCGGGCCGGCGCCGCCAAGTTCAAGGCGACCCGCCGTCTCAACGACCGTCACCAGATCGAGGAAGTCGGCGAAAAGCTGCGCGGCATGATGCCGTGGATCAAGTCCAACGCCCTCGTCGACAAGACCAAGAACTAAGCGCAAGGCGCCCCATCGACCAAATGGAAAGGCCGGGCAGCAATGCCCGGCCTTTTTGCTGCTCAGTGATTTGTGTCGTCCCGATGCTCGCCGAGGCGCGCCAGCGCTGCGAGAGCTTCCCAGTCGCCATTGTCGGCGGCCATCTGGTAAAGCTCCCGCGCACGGTCGAGATCCTTGTCCATGTGCTCGCCTGCCTCAAGCAGGCTGGCGAGATAGAACTTGCCGTCGCCATCGTCTTCGGAGGCAGCCTTGCGGATCAGGGCAAGGCCTTCTTCCGGGTTTTTGGGCAGCCCCCAGCCATGCAGCATCATCCAGCCGATGTTGGCAGCCCCTCCCGGATAGCCGCGATCCATCGCCCTCCTGAACAGTTCGACTGCCTTGAGGTGATCCTGCGCGACACCGGCGCCATCGCGGTAGAGCACACCGAGATTGACATAGGCGTATATGTTCTCCTTCCGGACCGCGGCCTCGTAGAAATGCGCCGCTTCAGCCTGATCCTGCGCGACGTAGAGACCGTTGCGATACATCCAGCCCATCGCGTTCAGCGCGGCTGCATTGCCCATCTCCCCAGCGATCTTGAAATGATGAAACGCGCGCGCATAGTCGACCTTGCTGTCATCGCCTGAATAGTAGAAATAGCCGAGATTGAGGTGCCCACGGACGGGGTCGAGCGCGCGGATCCCTTCTAGCAGCTCGAGCGCCCTGGTCGGGTCCTTCGAGACGATTTCTCCCTTTACATGCAGATTGCTCAGGGTGAGCATTGCACCCGGGTCTTCAGAGGCCGCCAGATCCTGAATTGTCTCGAGGCCGGAGAGCTTCTTGTCGGCACCAAAGGCTTCTTCGAAAAGATAAAGTCGCGCAAGGTATTTTCGGGCGGTGTCGTCACCAACCTCAATCGCCTTGAGGTACCAGGTCTCGGCTTTAAGGACGTCCTTTTCCACGCCCTGGCCGTTCTGGTAACGCCAGGCAACGACGGCATAAGCGTCCGTGTTCCCGTCCAGCGCCGCTTTTTCCATGATCCTGAAACCGGTCGTGCGGTCGGTTCCCGGAAGTACCATGTCGTCATGCAGGTAACCGATCTCCAGCGCGGCCTGCGGCTGCCCCAGTCTTGCGGCTTTCTCCAGCCAGGCCAGTGCCCGGACCGGGTCGTATGTCGCTGTCTCGGTTGGGTCACCGAGGATCTTGCCGAGGCTCAGCGCCGAATTCGCATGACCGGCAGCCGCCAGATCCTCCAGAAGGCGGATGCCCTCCTCCGGGTCGGACTTGCCGGTCAAGGCGGCATGGTAATAACGCGCGTCAGCCGACTCCTTCGCGGCCAGACCGTACCACATCAAGGCCTTTTTGGTGTCGGGCGTAACCAGGGTCCTGCCCAGGAAGCGTCCGCTCTCATAGGCCTGGCCCAGAGCGAACTGGGCGCTAAGATTGCCTTGATTGGCAGCAAGGCTGATGAGGCCCAGGATCTCCGCATTGGCCTCATCCGTTTCGGGAAGAGTTTTGGAGAGCAGCCTTGAAAGGCCCAGTTGGGCTGCCGGGAAGGACGCCGAGTTCCAATCCAGCGCCTTGCGAAGATGCGCTTCGCCCGCTTCCAAATCGAGGGGAAAGATGATGCCGTAGGTCTTTGCCAGCCCCAGAAACAGCTCGCGCTCACGATGCTTCTGCCAATGACTGTCCGCATCCGCGCCGTCGCTGACCAGCTGGGAGAGAGCCCCGAGCGCCGACAAGGGCTGTGTCGCTGCGATTTGGCTGAGTTCCTTCAGGCCCAGATCGAAAATCGCGCCCGGCACCTCATCAAGAATCTGCATGCGGGCCCATTTGACGGAGGCATCCAGATTGCCGTTGTCGGCCGCCAGCCGGTAAAGCTCGGACGCTTTGGGCAAGTCCCCGAGAAGAGATCCGCCGGAGAGCTGTTCAGCGGCCGCATAGGCGGCCTCGGCATCGCCCAGCTCCGCCGCCCGGATGCGCCATCTCAGCACTTTTTTCCGGCTTTGTGTGACCGAGGTTCCCTTTGTAAACAGCTCGACGAGACGCTGTGCCGCGTAGAGGTTTCCCCCTTCGGCGGCGCTCTCGTAGTGGCGGATGGCCGCGTGTATTTCCTTCAGCCCGCCAAGCCCGTTCTCTTCCAGATAGCCGAGATAGGCGGACGCTAACCAGTTGCCGTTTTCCGCAGCCTTCTGAAAATAGCCCCGTGCCCGGAACAGGTCCTGCTCAACCCATTCCCCATCGAAATAGGCAATGCCGAGCACAGCAGCCGAGGCATCGACATTCGCAGCATATGCTTTTTCCAGGTAGTTCAGGCCCTTCTCGTAATCATGTCCGGAAAAGGCTTCGGTCGTAAAAAGCACGCCGAGATCCAGAAGTGCGCCCTGGCTCCCCCGATCAAGAGCCTGCTGGTAAAGCTCCAGGGCACGTCCGTAGTCCTGTTCGACCCCCTCGCCATCCTCGTAAAGGGTGCCAAGTTCGCGCATGCCATCTACGCTGCCAAGGTCGATGGCCTTCCGGTACCAGCCCGCCGCCGCAGTAGGATCCACGGCAACGCCATTTCCCCTGCTGTACATTTCGCCAAGCGACAGGATGGCCGGAAGATGCTCCGCGTCCGCAGCCTTCTCAAGCAGCCGGCGTCCCTTGTTGACATCGCTTCCGGTCACAGCTGCGCCGGCTATGTAGCCCAGTCCCAATTCGGTCAGCGCGAACAGGTCGTCGGCTTCGGATGCTTCGTCATAAAGCGCCCGCGCCGTTTCCAAATCCTGCTCAACGCCGAGACCTTCCGCATGGAGCCAGCCGAGATAGGCAAGCGCACGGGGGCCTCTGTTCTTGTCGATTGCCAACCGGTATTGCCCCGCGGCCTCGGCATAGTCCTGTTTCACACCGCCGCCCTGCTCATAGGCGAGGCCCAGCGAGACATGGGCGTCGACATAGCCAAGATCGACCGCCTCGCGAAACAGGGCAATCGCCCGCGTTTTGTCTTCCTCAACGCCCCGGCCCCAGTAATACATGGTTCCAAGATGATGTTTTCCCTGGCCATAGCCGGCTTCGGCTGCCTTTCGGTAAAGCGCGACGGCCTGTTTCAAGTCCGCTTGTCCCAGGGTCCCATGCTCATGCAGCAGCCCGAGCAGGACCCAGCCGCTCGGCAGGCCCTCGTCTCCGGCCCTGGCATAGAGGCCGGCGGCCTCCTCGATGTCCTTGTCCGTGCCAATTCCAAATTCATGAAGCCAGCCCAGTGCGACGATGGCTTCGGTCACACCCGCCTGACTGGCCCAATTGATCCAGAAGAAAGCCTGGCTTTCATGTTTTCGAACACCGAGCCCGTCCAGATACATGTATCCCAGACGAAGACCGGCCCAGGCGTCACCGAAATCGGCGCCGTCCTGGTAGAAGGAAACCGCCTTTTCGTAATCCTGAACACCCGCGAGACCGGTTTCATAATAATAGCCGACTTGCGCCTTGGCATAGGGATAGCCGAGGGCTTCGGACCGCTGAAAATAGGAAAAGGCCTTTTTGTTGTCGGGCTCCCAGAGCGCCTCTGACTCATAGGCCAGACCAAGGCGAAACAGGTCTTCCGGGTCTTGCGCGGCCTCTCGGGCAAGCAGTTTTTCGAGTTCGCCTGCGTCCGGAACCGCGTCAGGAAATTTGTGCGCTGGAGACACTGGTTGAGAAAAATACTGGCGCAGGCCGTGTCCGCTCCAGTCTCGCTCCTTGTCGCCGGCCTTGGGGGAAACCGCGTGTGCACCAAGTGCGGAAAGAAGGACAAAAGCGAGTGCAAGTCCAAGAAGTCTCATTGCCCACCCAGAACAACCAGAGCCTTCACCAACGGCCGAAGACCCCACCGGTTTCTCGCGCCGACAGACACTGGAGCGCATACTGCGCGGACTGCATCCCGGCGCCCGGGCCGTGTGGACGAATTGGGCAGGTGCCACGGCCAATACCAATTCGTCCATACGGCCCGGGACCTCCCTCTTACCGCGCGCTTCCCCCGCAGACAACTTCCGGAACGGCAAGGAATTGGTGTCCAACCATGCTGACGCCCGGGCTTACTCGATCGGTATATCTCGCGATGGAGAAGAATGATTTTCGACTGATAAGCCTCTCATTTTAATGAAATTTTTTTCCCGATCACTAACCGGATCGCAAGACCTCTTCCCCTAAGGTTATGCGGTGATTTTCGGTTTGGGGGGCCGTAGGCGGAGACAGTCTTGATAGATCCATCGACACTTTTTTCAGCCAATGTGCTTTTGCTGTCGATCTTCTCGATCACCTTCCTGGCAATCTCCTTCCAGGTGAGCCCTCGTGCGCATTGGCTCAGCTGGGCCGGCGCCAATGCACTGCTGGCCGCTGCCCTGGTGTGTTTCGCACTCGACGATTACCTGCCGCCCCTCGCCGTCTATCTCCTGCCCAACGCGCTGCTGCTGCTCGGCTTCGGTTTCCACTGGCATGCCGCACGCCAGATCGCCGATCTGCCAAGCCGCCTCGGCAATGTCTTTGCGCCGGCCTCCGCTTACCTGCTCGTCGCCGCCTGCGCCTTTCTCCTGCCCAACTACGCCCTCGCCTACACGGCGTCGAATGTGATCTTCACGCTCATCGCCGTCGCGATCATCAGCACCTATGCGACGAAATCCTTCCGCGGACTGCTGTCGCCGATCGGGCTGATCCTGGCATTCTTCTTCCTGGGCGTCGAAGGCGTGTTGCGGACCGTGCATGGCCTGGTCACGGGCGGCCCGCAGGGTCCGGGCATGATCGCCGACATGATCCTGGACATTCACCTGATGTGCGCCCTGGTCTTCGTCACGCTGACCGGCGCCTTCTCTCTGGCGCTCTCGTTCGAGCTTGTCGCCCGGCGCAACGAGGAAGCCGCCCGGCGCGACCCGCTCACAGGCGCTTTCAACCGGCGTGAATTCCAGGAGCGCCTGGAGGATCTGCTTGACGGTAGAGAGCGGGAGGATTTCGGCCTGGTGCATTTCGACCTAGATCATTTCAAGCAGGTCAATGACCGCTATGGTCATGTTGCCGGTGACGAGGCCCTGGTCAGGGTCAGCTCCGAGGTAAAGGCGCATCTGCGCCAGAACGATTGTTTCGCCCGGCTTGGCGGCGAGGAATTCGCCGTGTTGCTGCCCTCTATCTCACGTGACAATGCCTACAAGGTGGCGGACCGGTTGCGCGAACGCATATCCGGCCTCCGTTTTGAATTCGCACCGGATGATTTCCGCCTGACCGCTTCGGCCGGCATTTATCACGGCGACGGCAATGCCCTTGCCTCGACCGATATTCTGCAGACGGTCGACAAGGGGCTCTACAAATCCAAGAAAGCCGGCCGCAACCGGGTCTCCTTCGCGGACAGTGCGTCCGAAGAGAGGGAGCTGGTGAACGGCGTCGCCGGCAAACTCAGGAATAGGCCTCAATCAGCCGCGTGACTTCCTTGTCGCGCGCCGCTTCGCTCTGTCCGCCCATCACCACGACGATCAGCCGTTTGCCGCCGCGATTTGCGGTGGCGACCAGATTGTAGCCGGACATCCGGATGTAACCGGTCTTCAGACCATCGACACCGGCAACCTTGCCGACCAGGTTGTTGGTCGCCCGGAAGGTGCGCCCGTTATAGGAAAAGGTTTTCGCACGGTAATAGCTGCCATATTGCGGGAAGCTGCTTTTCAGCGCCAGGCCGAGCTTGGCCATGTCCCGCGCCGAAGTCACCTGGGCCGTATCCGGCAGTCCCGTCGCGTTTACAAAGCGGGTGCGGCTGAGGCCCAGCGCACGCGCCTGCGCAGTCATCTGGCGGGCAAAGGCCGCCTCGCTTCCGGCCAGGTTTTCCGCCACCACGATCGCAACATCGTTGGCCGACTTTACCGCCAGTGCCCGTGCCGCCTGTTCCACGGTGATGGTCGAGCCCGCTTTCAGGCCGATCTTGGCCGGCGGCTCCCCGGCGGCCTTGGCCGACACGGTGAGTGGCGACGACAGGGAATAGCGGCCTTCGCTGACGGCCTCGAACAGGAGGTAAAGCGTCATCATCTTGGAAAGGGACGCGGGATAACGCGGGGCGTCGGCCTCAACGGCGTAGAGCTCCGCACCCGTTGAGGCATCAATGACGAGCGCGGAAAAGCCGCGCTCGACCGCGCTGGCCGGCGCGTAATTGATGACCGGCGGGGCCGCGCTCTGGACTGCGGGTGTCGCGGTTGCGGGCGCTGACGCCGTTGTCGGTCCCTGCGCGGTCTGGCAGGCCGCCAGCAGCGCGACAAGAGCAACAACAGCGGCGCGTTTCAAAGTGGTGATGCAGCCCATTCCAAACCCGTAATCTGACCGGCGCCTCAAGGTTTCAGGCGGTAACCGGTTCTGAAAATCCAATGCACGACGGCCAGCGAGCCGCCGAGAAAGATCATGGTGGCCACCAGCGACAGCCACAGGCTGACATCGGCCTGACCGTAGAAGCTCCAGCGGAACCCGGAGATCAGATAGACCACCGGGTTGATCAGCGTGACCTTCTGCCAGAATTCCGGCAGCATGTTGATGGAATAAAAGCTGCCGCCCAAAAAAGCCAGCGGCGTGACGATCAGCAGCGGAACGAATTGCAGCTTTTCGAAATTGTCGGCCCAGATGCCAATGATGAAACCGAGCAGCGCGAAGGTGATCGCGGTCAGCATGAAAAAGGCCACCATCCAGAAAGGATGCTGGATTTCGAGCGGCACGAAGAAGCTGGCCGTGATCAGAATAATGACACCGACGATCACCGACTTGGTGGCCGCCGCGCCGACATAGGCGATGGTGATTTCCAGGAAAGATACCGGCGCGGACAACACCTCGAAGATCGTGCCGGTAAAGCGCGGAAAATAGATGCCGAAGGACGCGTTGGAGAGGCTCTGGGTCATCAGCGACAGCATGATCAGGCCGGGTACGATGAAGGCGCCGTAGCTGACGCCGTCGACTTCCGAAATGCGCGAGCCGATGGCAGCTCCAAAAACCACGAAATAGAGCACGGTGGAGATCACCGGCGAGATCACGCTCTGCATGATCGTGCGCCGGGTGCGTGCCATCTCCGCAACGTAGATCGACTTGATCGCCTCGAAATTCATCTGCCCCGTCGCCCCAGTTAAAGTGTCAGTTCCATGCGGGGCAAGCTGCGCCCCGGGATCGAGCCGGACGGTGTCCGGCCGATTGTTTGAAAGCCCATGTGGCCGTAGAACGGCTCGGCGAACGGATCCGCGTCCAGACCGATCCGGGTCAGGTTCAGCTCCCGCGACCGCAGCAGGAAAACCTCGAACAGCGTCCGGCCGACCTGCCTGCCCTGCCAGTCCGGATCGACAAAACAGGTCTCCAGTTCGCCGGTGACGCCGTCTTCGGCGACCGAAAGCCGGATGCAGCCCACAGGAGCCCCCGTTTCGGTCTCGGCCAGCCAGAAGTCGTTGTCGAGGATCCAGCTATCGCGGACCGCAAGCTCCTCGGCGCACATGGCCATGAAGGCATCGTCGTATCCGTTGGACTGTTTGGAACGCATGCACAGGTCCGTCAGCGCGTCCCGGTCAGCCAACTCCGCCCTGCGGATCGTGAAGGTCTCCGGCATCGCCCTATCCCTGCCTCACGAGATCGACAAAAATGTCCTCGAGCGAAGACTGGTCGGTCTGCAGGTCCTGGAAGCGCACGCCCGCCTTGGAAAGATCCGTCAGCAGCGATGTGATTCCGGTGCGGTCCGCCTGGCTGTCATAGGTATAGACCAGGCTGCTGCCTTCGTCCTCGAGGCAGAGATCGTACTGCGAGAGAATTGCGGGCACTTCCGACAGCGGTTCGGCGAGATTGAGCGTCAGCAGCTTGCGGCCGAGCTTGCGCATCAGCTCCGCTTTGTCTTCCACCAGGACAATCTCACCCTTGTTGATCACCCCGACCCGGTCGGCCATTTCCTCGGCCTCCTCGATATAGTGGGTGGTCAGAATGATGGTGACGCCCTTTTTCTTGAGCTCGCCGACGATGCGCCACATGTCATGGCGCAGTTCCACGTCGACGCCGGCAGTCGGTTCGTCGAGAAACAGGATCTGCGGTTCGTGCGCCAGTGCCTTGGCGACCAGCAGCCGCCGCTTCATGCCGCCGGAGAGCGCCATGATCGGGTTGTCGCGCTTCTCGTAAAGCGTCAGGTCCTTCAGGATGCTGTCGACAAGCTCCCTGTTGGGCGGCAGGCCGAACAGGCCCCGGCTGAAGGCAACCGTGTCGCCGACCATCTCGAACGGCGCCGTCGGCATTTCCTGCGGCACCAGGCCGATCATCTGCCGTGCCGCGCGATAGTCCTTCAACGCATCGTGCCCGCCGACAAAAATGCTGCCGGAGGTCGGTGTCACCAGGCCGCAGATCGTGCTGATCAAGGTGGTCTTGCCGGCCCCGTTCGGTCCCAGAAGAGCGAAGACTTCGCCCTGCCGGATGTCCAGGGATACGGATTTCAGAGCCTGGAAACCGCCATCGTAGGTCTTTTCCAGGTCGCGGACGGACAATATCGGAGACATGGGTTCCAACCGGCTAGGAGATTGGTTTTTTGACCGGACGGCCAAGGGGTGAGCACATTGGCATGTGGGCAAGACCACCGCAAGATACAAGGCCGCACCTTAAATCGGTTCAGGCATTCGACTGTTTCGGTTTGGGAAACACAGCGTTTGCCCACGTGCGGCTGGGTTTCCGCAAGAGAACCGCTATCTTTCCGGAAAGCCAGATCCTTGAAGGAAAAGAACATGTCCATCCGCCCCGTCACCCATATCGGCTCGACGCAACCGATCCTCGAAGGCGCCGGTGTCCGGCTGGAACGCGTCTTCGGCTTTCAGGACCCGGAGATGCTCGATCCGTTCCTGCTGCTGGACGACTTCCGCAACGAGCGCCCCGAGGACTATCTGAAAGGCTTTCCCTGGCATCCGCACCGGGGCATTGAAACCATCACTTATGTGCTGGCCGGCACCGTCGAACATGGCGACAGCTTGGGCAACACCGGCAATCTGGGTGCCGGCGACGTCCAGTGGATGACCGCCGGCCGGGGCATCATGCATCAGGAAATGCCCAAGGGCGACGCAAACGGTCGCATGCACGGTTTCCAGCTCTGGGCCAACCTGCCCTCTTCGCTGAAGATGACCGAACCGCGCTATCAGGATGTCACTGCCAAGGACATTCCGGTGGTCGTCGACGACGACGGCACTTCGGCGCGCATCATTTGCGGCAGCTTCTGGGGAAAGAGCGGCCCGGTGGACGGCATTGCCGCCGACCCGCAATATCTCGACATCCATGTGCCCGCGGGCCGGAAAAAACGCTTCAAGGTCGACACCTACAAGCAGACCTTCGCTTATATTTTCGAAGGCTCCGGCACATTTGAAGGCGCGTCCGACCCGTTTGGCGTGCTGACCGAAAAGGAGTTTGGCGGCGAGGAACTGAAGATCCGCGACGAGACCGGCAACCGCTCCCTGGTCATCTTCGGGTCCGGCGACGAGATCGTCGTCCAGGCGGGCGACGAAGGCATCCGCTTCCTGCTCGTCTCCGGCGCGCCGATCAAGGAGCCGGTCGCATGGCACGGACCGATCGTCATGAACACGCGCCAGGAACTGATCCAGGCGGTCAGCGAATTGCAGAACGGCACGTTCATCCGCTAGTCACCCGAATCTGAAGTTCGTCTTATTTCCCGGCATACTCGGAAAGAATTTCAGATTCAAAAGGGTGGCTAGCAAGCATATGTTTCTAGTGTGGTGAATTTGAAATTCGCCTCATTGTTGCAGCGACCATAGAAGCGAATTTCAAATTCACCACACTAGGGTTTGCCAATATTAACGGTGCGGTGTCAGGATCGAAATCTGACAAACACCCCCGGCACACGAACAGGGTCCGGCCACAAGGAGAAATTTCCAGACCACAGGTATTGGCTCCTCCAATCAATACCGGCTAGAAGTGACACGAGGTTCGATCCTGCCCTGGAAGCGGGTTCGACGCTAGCACGTGAGCGAGTCAAGCCTTCCAAACATGCCGGTCGAACATGAAACCATAAGACGTCTGATTGAAGAACCTGACTATTCCAGGGGCGTGGATTATTATAAGAACGGTCGGGTTCTCTCTTGCGAAGTCACCAGCGATACAAGCATCACCGGTGTGGTGAGGGGCAGTGGGCAGTCGCGCTACCGGCAGCACATCTCCCTCAAGTGGAACAACCGGGTTGAGCTTGTTGAGATCTACGGTGATTGCAGTTGTCCGGTTGGGTTCAACTGCAAACATGTTGCTGCGGTCATGCTTGCAGCTTCTCGGCAGTTTAATGCTGCGCCTTCACCTTCGAATCCGCTGTCGCTGGACGTCGGCGCACTTCTGAACAAGACCGAAGAAAAGGAATCCGCCGTCAATTCCTGGCTCGCAAAGCTGGAGACAGAAAAACTGCCCGGGGAGGAGACACCAGAGGTTCACCCGCCCAACGTCAGAGACAGGCTGTACTACGTCATTTCTCCGGATGTTTCGGGTTTCCTGGATGTCACGCTGTTCAAGATGACGCGCCGCAAGGACGGCACCTTGAAGGAAAATAACCGGCCTTACGATCCGATGTTCTTCCGGAGCAGGCAACGGCCCAAATTCGTGCTGCCTTCGGACATGCGGGTCTGCGTTTTGCTCAATCGCTGCAATCTGATCGAGAAGTGGGCATCCAGTGCCACAGCCCATCCGGAGGATCTAGCACTGGCTTTCAGGAAAATGCTCGACACCGGACGGGCCTGCTGGATGACCCCGGACGGGCCCACACTGACCCTGGGCCCTTCACGGAAAGGCCGATTCGAGTGGCGTAGCAGGGCTTCTGGGAAACAAATCCTTTGCGCGGTCGACCTGTCGGGTAAAGATCTTTCCGTCGTCAACATCGATGTGCCCTATTATGTCGACCCGGTTTCCGGCACCTGTGGCGAACTGGACTTTGGGGTTGCACCTCACACGGCCAGACTGTTGCTCGGTGCTCCGGCGATCCTTCCGGAGGCCGCACCGAAAGTGGCGCAAACGCTGCAGTCTGTCGCGGGCGGAAAAATTCCCCTGCCCGAAGCCCTGACCCAGGAAGTCTGGTCGGGCTGCACGCCAGTGCCAGTCCTTAAACTACTGAGCTTGGACGCCGGCAGAGATCCGTTCGACTTTTCCTCAACCTCCCGGAAACAGCGCACCATTCAGGTTCTGCGCCTCGGCTTCAACTACGAAGGACACCATGTCGCCTTGTCCTCGCGGCGGGGAGCCGTTTTCCGTGAAGGGGACAAGCTGATAACCGTCCAGCGCGACCAAAGTCTTGAAGAAGCCGCAATAGACCGGCTGGGCACCTTTGGTGCGGTACCGTTGCGCCCGGCTCGATATTTGAACTGCGAAGCGATGAAGGCTGGCGACCTGGCATTTCCGAACATGCTGGCCCAGACCGAATATGCTGGCACCTCGGGAGACGAGCAAGTCTTCGGAAATGAAACCGTTTTGCAATTCATGGCGGAGGCAATTCCCGAGCTGAAACGATCCGGCTGGATCGTGGAAATCGACAAGAGCTGGCCTTTCAGGCTGCACTCGGGTCCATCGACCGTGATCGCCAGCATTGAAGACGCAAATCCGGGAAAAGCTGGATCGCCGGCAAAGAACGATTGGTTCGACTTTGCGCTCAAAATGGAGGTGAATGGCGAGATCATCGACATTCTGCCGATTGTACTTTCCCTGATTGAAGCCTTGCCGCCGGATCTGATGGACGACTGGGCGCAGAAGACTGCGCCAGGGGAACCTGAACCTCTCGATGTCGACAGTTTCCTGGAGGACCTGGTCCTTTATCCACTGCTTCCGGACGGCTCTTATCTCCGTCTCGATGCCACCGCACTTGCGCCACTGATCAAGGCGTTGATTTCAGTTCATGGTCTCGACGCTTCGTTTCACAGGGCTGAAGCGGCCAAGCTTGCCGAACTGGCGGAGGCACTCGATGGGTGCGGCATCCCCTTTTCGGGCGGAGAAGCCTTGCTGGAGCTGGGCAGGAAATTGCAGCGCCTGGCAAATCCTCAGGAAATGAAGGTACCGAAGGCCTTTCACGGTGTGCTCCGCCCTTACCAGCTTGCCGGTTACGGCTGGATGCGCTCTCTTTGCGAGACGGGTTTCGGAGGTGTGCTGGCCGACGACATGGGACTGGGTAAAACCGTTCAGACGCTCGCCCTGCTTGTCTCCCTTCACCTGGAGCTCAAGAGCAACCGACCCAGTCTGCTGATCGTTCCAACCAGTCTCATCGGCAATTGGCAACGCGAGGCCGCGACGTTCGCACCGGGGCTCAAGTTGCTGGTCCTCCACGGACCGGACCGAAAGAAATTGTTTTCTTCGATTCCGGAGCATCATGTCATCGTGACGACCTATCCATTGCTGCACCGGGATCTGAAGATCTTACAGGAGCATGCTTTCAACCTGGTCGTCCTTGATGAGGCGCAGGCTGTCAAGAATCCAGCTTCTGCGGCGGCAAAGCGTATTCGCGAGATCGAATGCAGTCAGCGCATCGCCCTGACCGGAACGCCACTGGAAAACAATCTGGAAGAACTCTGGTCGTTGTTCGATTGGCTTGTGCCTGGCTTGCTGGGTAACCGAAAGACCTTCAACCAGATCTTTCGGACCCCCATTGAAAGGCACACCGACCTTACCGCGCACCGGCTGCTCGTTTCAAAGATCAAGCCGTTCCTCCTTCGCCGCACCAAGGAGCAGGTGGCACCTGAGCTGCCGGAAAAAACCGAAATCACCGAACTGGTTTCGTTCAACGAAGACCAGATAGCTCTTTACGAAACGATCCGCTCGGCGATGGACGAGCGCGTCCGGCGGGCCATTCGCGAAAAGGGTCTGAACGGCAGCCGGATCACTGTGCTGGATGCTTTGCTCAAGCTTCGGCAGGCATGCTGTGATCCTGCTTTGGTAAAGCTCGATGCGGCTGCAAAGGTGTCTGAAAGCGCCAAGCGGGCAAGACTGCTGGAAATGCTGGAAGAGCTTATTTCAGAAGGCCGGCGCGTTCTGGTCTTCTCCCAGTTTGTCGAAATGCTGAACCTGGTTGAGGCGGATATCAAGGAACGCGGCTGGGACTATCTGACCTTGACCGGACAATCCCGGAACAGAACGCGGTTGGTCGAAAAATTTCAGACCGGCGAGGTTCCGATCTTTCTGATTAGCTTGAAAGCGGGCGGTGTCGGACTGAACCTCACTGCCGCTGACACCGTGATCCTCTACGATCCATGGTGGAACCCGGCAGTTGAGCGCCAGGCCATGGACCGTGCGCACCGTATCGGCCAGGACAAGTCTGTTTTCGTTTACAAGCTGGTCGCCGAAGGAACGGTGGAAGCGGCAATTCAGCTTCTTCAAAACAAAAAACAGGCGCTAGCCGATAATCTCTTTGACGAAGCTGGGTCAGGGCCACTTGCGATGACGGAAAACGATCTAACCGAGTTGTTCAAACCCATTGGGGCCTGAACGATCCGCCATAGGCGAAGTACCGCGCCACCGCCTTGTTACTTTCACAAAGACTGGCTAGGGCTGTGCGGCACATCAAATCTCCGGACAGCCCATGCCTTTGAAACTTCGTCCCGCCACCCCTGCCGACGCTCCCGCCCTCACCGACATCCTGCACCGGAGCAAGGCTTCCTGGGGATATCCGGCGGAGATGATGGCGGAATACCGGGAGCACTGGCGCATCACCGAGGCGACGATCAGATCTTTGACGATAACCGTTGCCGAAAAGGATGGTGTACCGGTGGCCTTTTCCGGCGTGATCCGGCAGGGTGAGGACACGCTGCTGATCGATTTCCTGTTTGTCCTGCCCGAGCTACAGGGCCAGGGCATCGGAGAGCTGCTCCTGACCCGAGCGGAAGACCGAGCCCGCCAAGAAGGTCTCGGCCGCCTTTATCTGGAATCCGATACCTTTGCCGCTGCTTTTTACGAAAAGCGCGGCTTCAAGACGATCGCGACCCGGCCGAGCCAGATGTCCCCCGGCCGTGACATTCCGCTGATGGAAAGACCGCTGCCACCCAGCGTACACAAGATCAGCGCCCTGAATATCGGTGTATCCGAAACGCCCTGGGCGTTCGAGACCGCCAATGAAGGCGACATCCAGGCCCATTTCGAGGAAGCGAAAAAACGCATCGCACTGCTGTGGAACGGCCGGACACTGAAACTGACCGGTTACCGCTTCGAGGACGGTGTTTTCAACGGCACCTGCACCGAATGTTCCTTTGCCGCCTATCTCGCCTGGCGCGACTGGGGCGCACCTGATCCGTCGGCCTTCAACCTGTTCGGGTCGGCGATCCTGCGCTCCGCCGACGGGGCCCTTCTCTATGGCGTCATGTCGGACCGGACGGCGACCGCCGGAATGATCTATCCGCCCGGCGGCAATCTCGATCCAACGGATCTCTCGGAAGACGGCAAGGTCGATGTGGTGGGCGCCATCTACCGGGAACTTAAAGAAGAAACCGGTCTCACCCGAGAGCAAGTCGTCGGCAAGGACCTGCTGGTCGCCTTTGACGGCCCGAGGATTTCCATTGGCCAGGTCATGGAAGTCGACCGGCACGCGAAAGAGCTGCGCGAGGCCATCCTGCAGTTCTCGACTGCCTCCGAAGAACAGGAGCTGGCCGATGTGCGGATCATCAGAACTGCGGCCGACCTCGACGATCCGGCGATCATTTCCTATGCAAAGGCCGTTGGCCGCCACTTGCTGACCTAGCGGGGCGGTTGCATGCGCCGGGCTGCAAGACTTTGTTCACCACGTTGGCGCACTAAGCACTGGAAGGACGGGATTGAACATGCAAAAGTCCGCTCACCCTTGAAGGGTGATTTGGTGAATCGTGCGAGCTTATGCGGTTGGTTCAAACCCCAATGAAAGCTCTAACAGCTTGCGACAGATCGTGTTTCCTGCTTTCAAACACTCGTTTGTCCGCAGGCCCTAAGGAGAAAAAGAAATATGAGCCGCCGCTACGCGATCCTGGATGTCTTCACCAACACAAGCCTGGCCGGCAACCCTCTTGCGGTGGTCCTGGATTCCGAAGGCTTGAGCGACGTGCAGATGCAGAAGATCGCCGGCGAATTCAATCTCTCCGAAACCGTGTTTGTGTATCCGCCGGAAAATCCCGGCCATTCCGCCAATATGCGGATCTTCACGCCGAAGATGGAACTGCCCTTTGCCGGTCACCCGACCGTCGGCACCGCGATCCTGATGGCCAAGGAACGCTTCGGCGACATCTCCGGCGAGCAGGACGCCGTCGTGGTCCTGAAACAGCAGATCGGCACCGTGCGCTGCGCCGTGATCCTCAGGGAAAACGCGGCCGCTTTCGCCGAGTTCGACGTGCCACGCCTGCCGGAACCGGCCGGCCCGACCCACAATGCCGAGCTGATCGCCGCCGCGCTCAATCTGGAGCCGACAGACATCGGTTTTGAAAACCATGCACCGTCGAGCTTCAAGGTCGGTCCTCCCTTCACCTTCGTGCCGGTGCGCGATCTCGATGCGCTGGCCCGGGCCAAGCCGGTCCAGGCCATGTGGAAGGCCGGCTTCGGCAAGAACGGCCATTCGGACGCCTATGTCTATTGCCGGGAGACCCGCTCTCACGACAGCGCCTTCCATGCGCGCCTGTTCGCCCCGGACATGGGTATCCCGGAAGACCCGGCAACCGGATCCGCCGCGGCCGCCTTTGCCGGCGTTGTCGACTATTACGACGACCTGCCAAACGGCACCCACCACATCCGCATCGAACAGGGCTTCGAGATGGGCCGCCCATCGCTGATCGACCTGGAAATCGACATCGCCAACGGCAAGATGCACGCCGTCCGCATCGGCGGTCAGGCCACGCTGGTGGCCAGGGGCGAGTTGTTTATCTGAATTCTTTGAAGTTCCGGCTCCAAGCTACCAAGGCCCAACAACTGGTTCGCCAAGTTTGAATGGCGTCGTCATCACCTCGGTCTCCCTTCGGTCGCCCAGGGCGACACAGAACTTGTGGCGCGGTTGCTCAAGACGGACTTGAGCCTATCCACCAGGAAGGGGGCGCTTGGCATCCTGCCCCTGGCAAAATGAAGACAAGTAATTGAAGCTGGACGCTAAAACCCCGGCGCCGTGATCCCCGCGCCCTTGTCCATCCGCGGCGACACGCCGAACTGCCTGGAATATTCCCGGCTGAACTGGGTCGGGCTTTCATAGCCGACCTGGAAGGCTGCACTGGAAACCGACAGTCGGTCCGCCTGCAACAGCCGCCGGGCCTCGATCAGGCGGAGCTGTTTCTGGAACTGCAGCGGAGTGGTGCCGGTGAGCTCCCTGAAGCTAGCGTAAAATGCCGAAACACTCATGCCCGCCAGCCGGGCGAGATCCTCGACCTTGAGCGCATGCGTATAGTCCTTATGGATCGCCGCGATTGCCCGGGCCACCCGGTTGGCACGGCTGTCGCGCTTCGCCAGCTCCAGGAGAATACGGCCGTGACGGGCGGTGAGCAGCCAATAATGGATCTCGCGCCGGATCAACGGTTCCAGCACTTTCCGCGCGTCCGGTTGGTCGTGCAGGTCATAAAGACGTTTCATGGCATCTATGATCGCCGCATCCGCAGTACCGCTTTCGACCGCCCGCCCCCTGTCTCCCTAAGCATCTGCGGGCAGGTCCGCCGCAAGCTCCCGGACCAGAGCCATGTCGAGATGCAAGGCCAGAGCGACATAGGGCGCTTGCGGGCTCGCCGATACAATGCTTGCGCCTGCAGGCAGGTCGAGACCGACGATCAGGGATTCCTCCGCGCCGAACCGCACCGGCCCGTCACCAAGCCGGATTTCCTTCACCCCCTGGAGAACCAGGCAGAAAATCGGCTTGTATACCGAGACATGAATCTGCTCAGGCTGCCGTTGCCGCACCAGGCTCAAGCCGGGCACGCCAACCTGTAGGGGAGCCCCGTCCGCCCCGTTCCTGTCGGCAAATTCAATCAACCGCTGAACAAGGTCCTTGGTCTGCATCACAAACACCTCCGGCACCGCCAATAGGCCATGCGAGACGCGGGAACAAGACAGGCGCCAACGAGCCATGGAGGATCGGGCATGTTTTCAGGAGGAACCGGCAGGCAGGCGGACCTGTGGAGGGCTATTTCCGGATCATCGCAGTTTAAAAAGCCCCCAGGAGACACCCATGACATCCACCGGAAAAATCGCCCTTGTCACCGGCGGAAGCCGCGGCCTTGGCCGCAACACCGTCCTGCAATTGGCGCAGAACGGCATAGACGCGGTCTTCACCTACCGTTCCAGCCAGGCGGAAGCGGCCGCAGTTGCCGCCGAAGTCGAGGCTCTGGGCGGCAAGGCGGTCGCCCAGCAGCTGGACACATCCGACATCTCCGGCTTTGCAGACTTCGCCGGCCAGCTTCAAACCATACTGAAAGACACCTGGAACCGGACCAGTTTCGACTTCCTGATCAACAATGCCGGCATTGGCATCAACAAGCCTTTCGCGGAGACCAGCGAAGCCGACTTCGACCAGCTGATGAACGTGCATGTGAAAGGCGTCTTCTTCCTGACCCAGACCCTGCTGCCGCTGATTGCCGATGGCGGCCGGATCCTCAACCTCTCCTCCGGCCTCGCCCGCTTCTCCCTGCCCGGCTATGCCGCCTATGCATCAATGAAAGGCGCGGTGGAGGTGCTGACGCGTTATCTGGCGAAGGAACTGGGGGTGCGCGGTATTGCCGTCAACACGATTGCGCCGGGCGCCATCGAAACGGATTTCGGCGGTGGCGCCGTGCGCGACGTTCCGGAGGTCAACCAGTATGTCGCCTCCGTCACCGCCATGGGCCGGGCCGGCCTGCCGGACGATATCGGCGGCGCGATCGCCGCGTTGCTGGCCGGTCAGTCCGGCTGGATCACCGGCCAGCGGATCGAGATATCCGGCGGCATGCATATCTAAGAACCTAACTGACGGCGGCCAAACCGGCCGCCGTCTTTGGACTGTTCGCATGCCCCGATTTCGTCATCCCGGACAAGCGCAGCGCAGATCCGGGACCGGCGAGCCAGAAGACTCTACGCACTTGGCTCCCCGATCCCGGCTCGCGCTTTGCTTGGCCGGGATGACGTCGGTTGGGAAGTGCCGTTGCCAACAAGGTTCGGTGGCGCTCGAACTGTCCGTCGCCAGTCCCGGGCCCTATTCGGCCGCTTCGGCCGGGGCTTGCGGAGCGGTGGACTGCCAGGACGGCAGGCTTTCCAGGCGCAGATACCAGGCTTTGACATTCGGATAGGCGTCCAGCGGCACCTGGGACTGCGGGTGCAACGCCAGGGCCGACGCGGCGCCAACCGCAAAATCGGCAACGGTCACACTGTCTCCCAGAACATAGTCACGCCCTGCAAGATGCTCGTTCAGGACGGCGGCAAACCGGTGGAAATTTTCCATGGCCGCGTCGATCTTGGACTGGTCCGGACCGCCCATGCCGAAAGCCGGCTTTGCGATGGTTTCCCAGACGATATCGCCAAGCGCCCGGTTGTAATGCTGCACTTCCCAGGACATCCAGCGCAGGATCTCGATGCGGCCGCGCTTGTCGGAAGGGCAGAAACTCTCAGCGCCCTGCCGGTCACCGAGATAGATCATGATCGGGTTAGCTTCCCAGAGCTTCAGATCGCCATCCACCAAAACCGGCACTTTCTGGTTGGGATTGACCGCCTGGAATTCCTCGGTGCGGTGCTCGCCCTTGATCAGGTCGAATTTCCGGATGTCGGTGCCTTCCTTCAGGCCCAGATGCTCGACGGTTGCCAGGACACGGCGGCTGTTGGGGGACAGATCGGTGACAAAAAGCTTCATTTTACCCTCTCCTGTTCAGACAAATGCGCGGGGGAAGCGCCTTCCGTTGAGACCGGCCCAGAACGGCGGCCTTTACTCAACCTGATGGTTGACTATAATGAATTCAGATGATAGTCAACCAAAAGGTTCACCTTATGACTGTGATGGACATGCCCCAACTCGACACCACCTTTTCAGCCCTCAGCGACGGCACCCGCCGGGCGATTGTCGCCCGGCTCGCCGATGGCGAGGCGCCGCTGTCCGAGCTTGCGGAACCGTTCGACATGTCGCTGACGGCGGTCTCGAAACACCTCAGGGTGCTGTCCGACGCCGGTCTGGTCGAAATCGAAAAACGCGGCCGCACCCGCCATTGCCGCCTGCGCGGCGCACCGATCAAGGAGGCGGTCGACTGGCTCAGCAAATATGAAGGCTTCTGGATCGACCGCTTCGACGCGCTCGCCCGCCACCTTGCCAAGGAGGACAAAGACTGATGACCGTTCAACAACCCGCCCGCGAATTCCTGAAATCCGAGCCCGGTCTGGAGCCGGTCATCGTCGAGGGCCTGTTCCGGGCAACGCCCGCCCGCGTCTTCCGCGCCTTCACCGAACCGGAAGAGGTCCGCTGCTGGTTCCTGCCGAAAGGCGGCAATCTGGTTGCCGCCGAAATCGACCTGAAGGTCGGCGGCCGCTGGTGCTTTGTCATCGAGAAAACGGACGAGAAGCAGATCCATTTCGAGGGTGAATACCTGGCGATCGAAGCCCCGAACCGGCTGGAATTCTCCTGGCGCCATGTCCAGGAATTCGCCGACGGCACCCGCGAGGCAACCGACAGTTCCAAGGTCACCGTTTTGTTTGAGGAGGCCGGCAAGGCGACGGAAGTCAAGCTGCGCCATGAGGCCATCAAGACCGAAGATGCCCGCCGCGGCGTCGGCGGCGGCTGGAACGGCTGCTTCCTGCGTCTGGTGGAGTTTGTCGTCGAGTGAGGCACGAAGAGGTGGACAAGGCTGGGTCTTGCGGCAGTCGCAGGTGTCACCCCGGGCAACCAAAGGAAGACCCGGGTCCTACTCGTTTGCAGCGACTTGGCCGGTTGGCTGGGCCTCATACTTAGCTTCCCACCTCGACAAGCTGAAATGCGAGTGGGCCCGGATCTGCGCTTTGCTGGTCCGGGGTGACACCCGGGTTCAAACCAATCAGGGAGAAGATCATGACTGCCCCGAAGATCGTCAGCCGCGAGGACTGGCTGGAAGCGCGCAAGGCGTTTCTGGCAAAGGAAAAAGCCTTCACCAAAGAGCGCGACGCGCTCTCAGCTGCGCGTCGCGAGCTTCCAATGGTGATCGTCGACAAGGATTATGTCTTCGAGACGGAAAACGGCAAAAAGACGCTCGCAGGCCTGTTTGGCCAGCACAGGCAGCTGATCGTCTATCATTTCATGTTCGGCGAGACCTGGGAGGAAGGCTGCCCGAGCTGTTCGTTCTGGGCGGACAATTACGACCGGCTCGATACGCATCTGGCCGCCCGCGACACCGCGCTCGTTGCGATCTCCAACGCGCCGCTCACAAAGCTTCAGGCCTACAAGAAACGGTTGGGCTGGAGCTTCGACTGGGTCTCGACCGCAGGCAATGGCTTCGGCGTCGATTTCGGCGTCACCTTCCCGGACAAGGAGGTCCGGAATGGCCAGGGCTACAATTATACGGACGCGGCCTTTTCGGAGGAACTGCCGGGCGTCAGCACCTTCCTGAAGCTGGAGGACGGCCGGATCGCGCACACCTATTCCACTTATGGCCGCGGCCTCGACATGCTCAACATGGCCTATAACCTGCTCGATCTCACCGCGATGGGCCGCCACGAGGACGACCTGCCCTGGCCAATGGCCTGGCTGCGGCGGCGGGACCGGTACGGGGTGGAGGGCTAGCTCCTCCATCGCCTTCATCGGCCGCCTAGCTTTCCCCGCTCCACTGGTCTGCGGCAGAGGGACAGATGTGAAAGCTTCACAAAAGCCGGTTGCATCATTTTCAAACCTGACTTATGAACAAAACCCGTTAACCGTCGGGTCACGCTTTTGCGCCACCTTTGACGGCAACAGACCTGAAGACGACCAAAGGCCCAAGGCAGACCCATGATCGCGGCACGCGACATTTCCGGTTCTTCTGCGATCGCGCTGACCCAGCGCGGCGGCCTCCTCCTACTTGGCGATCTCCTCCTTCTTAGATGCCCCTGAGCGTCGGCTGCTCCGCGTCTTGATCCGCGGAACGGGCACTTAGGGGAACGTTTTTCAAAAACCGCATCACGACAATCGGATCGCGCCTCCCAAGCCCAACACCGTTTCACGGCGCCGATCCAAGCCAGGGACGAAACATCATGACGACCACCTCCGAGAAGGATCAGATCCGGATCTTCGACACCACCTTGCGCGACGGCGAACAGTCGCCCGGCGCGTCCATGACGTTGGAAGAGAAGCTGCAGATCGCCGAAATCCTCGACGACATGGGTGTCGACATCATCGAAGCCGGCTTCCCGATCGCCTCAAATGGCGACTTCGAAGCCGTCAGCGAGATCGCCCGCCGTTCGAAGAATTCCGTCATCGCCGGTCTGGCCCGCGCCATTCATGCCGATATCGACCGTTGCGGCGAAGCCGTCAAACATGCCGGGAAAGGCCGGATCCACACCTTCGTGTCGACCTCCCCGATCCATCTGAAATTCCAGATGAACAAGACCGAAGAGGAAGTGCTGTCGATCATCACCGACACGGTGACCCGCTCGCGCAACCTGATCGACGATGTCGAATGGTCCGCCATGGACGCGACCCGCACGCCGATCGACTATCTGTGCCGCTGCGTGGAGGCCGCCATCAAATGCGGCGCCACCACCATCAACCTGCCGGACACGGTCGGTTATGCGACGCCGGAAGAATACAAGGCCATGTTCGAGCAGATCCGCGAGCGCGTGCCGGACAGCGACAAGGCGATCTTCTCCGTGCATTGCCATGACGACCTGGGCCTGGCTGTCGCCAACTCGCTGGCCGGTGTCGCCGGCGGCGCGCGCCAGATCGAGTGCACCATCAACGGCCTCGGCGAACGGGCCGGCAACGCGGCCCTGGAAGAGATCGTCATGGCGATCCGCACCCGAGCCGACGTTCTGCCCTATGCCACCCAGATCGATCCGAAATTCATGGTGCGCGCCTCCAAGATGGTCGCTGGCGCCTCCGGCTTCGCCGTCCAGTACAACAAGGCGATTGTCGGCAAGAACGCCTTTGCCCACGAGAGCGGCATCCACCAGGACGGCATGCTGAAGAATGCCGAGACCTACGAGATCATGCGTCCGGAAGATGTCGGCGTGAAAGCCACCTCCCTGGTCATGGGCAAACATTCCGGCCGCCACGCCTTCCGCGACAAGCTGAAGGAGCTGGGGTTCGAACTGGGCGACAACGCCTTGCAGGATGCCTTCCGCCGGTTCAAGGACCTGGCCGACCGCAAGAAGCATGTCTATGACGAGGACATCGAGGCGCTGGTCGAGGACGAGATCAACATCCTGGGCGAAAGCACCAAGGTGATCGCGCTCACCGTCATTGCCGGCACAGGCGGCCCGCAGAAGGCCATCCTGACCATGGATGTGAACGGCCAGCACATCACCAAGGAAGCCACCGGCGACGGTCCGGTCGATGCCACCTTCAACGCCATCAAGGACATCGTGCCGCATGAGGCGACCCTGTCGCTCTATCAGGTACACGCAGTGACCGAGGGCACCGACGCCCAGGCGGAAGTCTCCGTCCGTCTGGAAGCCGAGGGCCGGATCGCCACCGGCAAGGGCGCCGACACGGACACGCTGGTCGCCTCGGCCCGCGCCTATGTCTCGGCCATGAACAAGCTGGCCCTGCGCCAGCAGACCGGCAACCCGGGCGCGCTGCAGGCGGTGTAACCGAGCAGGGACCCTAGCCAAAACAAACCCCTGGAACCGACCGGCATTCCGGCTCCGTTCCAGGGGTTTCCTGTATTGAAGGCACTTAGTTCACACTTTCGCAAATAAAAAAACACGCTGTTTTCGTCACAAATAAAGCGTCATACCTGACCCCGAAAATTAACTCTATTGCCTGCTCTCAAAGACATTGCAGAGAATTCACAGTTAATTTCTGTGTCCGAAGATTTCTTCCTCTTGAAATAATCCAGCGCGATGATCAACTCAATTGTTACGAATTGGTGACAAGGTCTTCGGCGAACGTCACGCGCCATCTGGCCGAATAAACGAAGGATATATGTACCGCCCGCCCCGCGGGTGACAGATTGCGCAAGAGAAGGTTTTAAACCTTCACCGCAGCCAGCCTCGCGCACTGTTGCGATTGCATGACGAGAGCGCCGTTCGCGTCATGTGCCCAGGAAGACACAGGAATAACGAGAAGTGGTCTGTTTTTGCAGGCCGGGCCACTTCAAAACAAAAACCCAAACATGGAGAATCAACCATGGCTCTGCATCCCCACCGTCACAATGCGCCGGCCGCAAGACGGACGATGTTCTATCTGGTCCCGACCAGCAGCCCGTCCTCGACGACCGACAAAGTGGGGGCGTTTCTGCGTCTCGGCGAATATTCCGACGTGGAACACCGGGTTTTTGATCACGGTCACCAGTCCGACCTGTTTCCCGCCCAGCATATCTCCGACGAAGGCAATGACAGCTCCGTCTATACCAACGCCGCCGGCGGGTCCGAGGGCATCATGATGTCCTGCGATGGCCGCATCCTGGTGAAGGCCGCGGAGAAAATGTATCTGGAATCAGGCGACTATCACCAGAAGACCAACGGCAATCACACCTTCGACATCAACGGCACGCAGAACACCGCCATTCAGAACCACTACAATCTGAGCACCGAAAGCGGTGACATGACCATCACCAGTGCCAGCAAGCTGAAGGTCACCTGCCAGAAGGAAGAGCGCAAGATCAAGGACAAGTCCGAGCACACTTACGACAAGTGGCACCTGATCAAATACAAGGACTCCTACGAGAGCCACAAATGGGGCTGGGACTTCAACAGCGTCTATGGCTTCAACATGACGACCTACTACGGCGGCATCATGGAATCCGTCTATGGCGTGCGCATGCAGTTCGACAAGTTCAACTTCTTTTCCGATTGGGTGTGCCTGAACTGGAAAGGCACCCAGATCGACCTGAAGGCGATCGTGATGAAAAAGGTGACGGCAAAATTCGGGTCCACCGATTGCACGGCCGAATGGAACCAGATCATGGTGGGCCTGGAGAGCTTGAAGGTCGAGAACAGCCAGATGAAAGGCATGTGCAGCAATCTTCAGGTCGAGACCGTCCAGGCAGACCTGAAGAGTTCCGGCTGCGACGTCAAGCTCGGCAATCTCACCTGCTACGTCTGACCCGATCCGGATCCCAGACATCATGGCCGGATGATTAAGCAATTGGCGCTAGCATCCGGTCCAAAGACAACAGACGGTGAGAGAGCAGCTTGCCAGCAATCATCAAACCATCGCGGATCTCGGTAGCCCACCAGACAGAGCTTGCCCGGGACGGTGCACTGACCACCGTCTCAGCCTATGCGCTGTTTGATTTCTCGGACCCGAAGCGATTCCTGACGGAACAGGCGCTCTGGCCGATGGTGGTCGAACAGATGCCCAACGGGGCCATCTTCGACAAGGGACAACTGAAACCGAAAGCCGAGCTGATCATCGCCGGCTGCGCACTCTCGCCCGGAGATGACCCTGTCGAGGGCGTTGAGGTATCGGCCCGCTTTGCCTCCTTTCACAAGCGCCTGGCCGTATTCGGCGACCGTTTCTGGCGGCTGACCGACCAGGGCCTTCAGATGAGCCGGCCGGTGCCGTTCCTGAAGATGCCGATCGGCGACGCCCAGGCCTTTGGCGGGCAGGCTTTTCCGCAAAACCCGCGCGGCAAGGGCTTTGGTGCGCGGCAACTGGTCGATGCCGGCTACGACGCGCCCCTGCCGAATGTGGAAGACCCCGAGCGGCTCATAAAATCCCTCGACGACCAGCCGCGCCCGGCCCATTTCGGCCCGCTCCCGGCCGACGATCCGACCCGCCTGAAATACCTGGGCACCTATGATCAGTACTGGATCGACAACGTCTCTCCTCTGAAGCCGGAGGATTTCAATCCGCTTTATCACTGCGACGCCCCGCTGGAACAGCGTTTCGACACGTTCTTTGAAGGTGGCGAGAGCTTTGTAATCACCGGCATGTCGCGTGGCGCGGCATCGGTCGGTGGTGTGCTCCCCCGCCTCACCGCCCGTTGCTTTTACAAGCTGGCGCAGAATGGCGGCCTCGTGGAAACGGACATGCGTTGCGACACGGTCACCCTGTTCCCGAATGTCGAAAAGGCCGTGCTCACGTTTCGGGGGCTGATCCGCGGCAGCAACCGTTTCGCCGAGGACATCGAAACACTGATGCTGGCGGTCGAGGAGACCGATGCACCCCGCCGGGACGGCGCCTATTACGCGGATGTCTTCCAGAAGCGCACGTCGAAGGACGATGCCTACAAATACGCGCTTGCCGATTACCAGTTGATGCCGATGGTCGATGACGCGGTCCTGAGCGCCAGACGGCAGGCCAAGCTGGACAAGGCGGCTGCGGATCGCCAGAAATTCATCGACAATCAGGCCTGGGCCACCCGCAAGATGCTGGAGGACGAGGGCATTCCCCCCAATCTGGTGCCGGAGCGGGACACCAGCATCCTCGACGATCTGCCGCTTGTCCCGCAGCCGACGCAGGAAGAACTGGAGAGCGGCGACCTGGACATCGCCCAGCTGCTCGACGACATCCAGGCGGTACAAGATGCGCTCCTGGAAAAGCGGGACCGGGAGATGGTCAAGGCCGAGCTGCAGCGCAGGGCCGTTCTGGCCGTGACGCCGCCAGAGCGCCAGCCCCCCAACATGAAGACACCGATCGCCGATGACGAGCTGATGGCCCGCTTTCCGGATATCGAGCTCGACCCTGAACTGGCGGAGGGCCTGGACCAGATCAAGAACAGTCTGGCGGTGATCGAGGAGCAAAAAACAGGCTTGCCTGCGGATGCAGGTGACGGTGACACGCCCGCTGCTCTCGGCCGCCTTGATGATCTTTTCGGCGCGGACGAAGAAACCGTTGAAACCGCCTATCGGAAGGCGGCTGCCCGGGCACTGCGGCAGCCGGAAGGCAGCCTACTGGCGGATTTCCGCAAGGCCGTCGAAGAGATGGATCTGTCCGGCCTTGCCCATGCCGTTCCGGAGGAAACCGAAGCTTCGCCCGCCGACACACTTGGCAACGAAGCCCTCCCGCCGAAAGCGATGCTGACCGAGCGCCTGGAACAGGAAGCAGCGCAATCCAGTTCGCCGATCGTTCAGAAGGACACGTTTGGCGATATGCTGGACGAGCTGATGGCGCATGTCGACAGTGCCCAACCGGAAGGGCTTCAGCCGCCGGCGAACCGTCCGCCGTCCGAAGCCGCTCCGACCTCCATCGACATGGTGATGGATCGACTGGAAGAGGCCCAGGCAACCGTCGACGACAGCATGGTGATGGCGCGCCAGCACGCCCCGACCGCGCTGTTCCCGATGGAACCGCTGCCGGACGGCGTCGCGCTGCGCCTTGGTACGCTTGTTACGGAAAAGCTCAGTGACGGGCATGCCTTCAAGGGGGCGGATCTGGCTGGCGCCGATCTGCGCGGTGCAGATTTCAGCGGCCAGGATCTTTCCGAGACCTTTTTCGAGCAGGCCGACCTGACCGGCGCGCGCTTTGCCGGTTGCAATCTGACCGGCGCGGTCTTCACAGGTGCGACCCTCGACAAGGCCGACTTTTCCGGCGCCGATCTCACCCACGCCAATCTCAGCAAGGTCAGCGCGAAGGAACTCTGTCTCGACAAGGCCATCCTGCGCGACCTGCACATCTTTCAATCCGACTTCTCGCAGTCGCAGGGCAACCAGACCGTGCTGGACCAGGTGCGTTTCATCGAGACGACCCTCAACGGGGTGCACCTGAAGCAGAGCCGCGTGGCCGATTGCCAGTTTCTCACCGGACGCGCCGACGGATTTGCCGCGACCGCCTCAAAGCTTCAGCGCAACATGTTCGTGATGCTGTCGATGGTGGGCATGGATTTCTCAGCAAGCGACCTGGAACGTGTCGCCTTCATCGAAGTGCGTGCGCCCGGTGCCGATTGCCGGAACGGCAAATGGAATTCCGTTGGTGTCATGGGTGCCTGCGACCTGACCGGATCCAGGTTCGACGCGCTTGAGGCCACGGACAGTTCCTTCAACATGGCGAAGATGGCGGAAAGCTGCTTCCTGCGGGCGAAAGGCACAACCGTCTTCTTCAATACCTGCGACCTGGAGGCCAACGACTTCCGGCTCGCCTCGTTCAGGAATTCTCTGTTCGGACGCTCGAATTTCAAGGGCAGCGATTTCTTCGGCGCGAACCTGTTCATGGCGGCCATGACCGGCGTCGATCTGCGGCACTGTTCCATGCGCGCGGCCAATCTTTACGCCGCCGATCTTATGGACGCCAAACTGGCTGCCTGCGATTTTTCCGGCGCCAATCTCGGCCTGACCCTGCTGGAGCAACCAACCCATGCTTAAGGCAGACAGAAAACCGGTGAGCCGGGAAGACGTTCTGGCGTTCCGTGACCATGAACAGCCGGTCATGCTGCGAACCGCCATCGGCCTGACCTTTGCCGGGGAAGACCTCTCCGGCGTCCGTTTCATCGAGTGCGATCTCTCAGGCTGTGATTTTTCCGGGGCGGATCTCAGCAACGCGACGATCGTTTCCTGCAGACTGACAAAAGCTGCGTTCAACAAGGCAAACCTCAAAAACACCCAGATCGTCCGCTGCGAGATGAGCGGCATAGAGATGCGCGAGACCAAGGTCGAGCGGCTCCAGATTGTCGCCGGCGATGCCAGCAACAGCAGCTTTGCCGGCAGCACGTTCAACGAAGTGTCCCTGGCGCAGCCCAATCTCGCCAATACGGATTTCTCCGCCACGAAATTCGACCGCGCCGCCCTGCTCGCCCCCGACATCAAGAATGCGACATTTGAGAATGCGGTCCTGTCGAATTTCATGCTGACGGAAGCGGACCTGCGTCCTGTCAATATCACGGGTGCCCATATCGATATCGCGCTGTTCGCGGAAGCCAACCTGTCGGGCCGCGATCTGTCGGGCCAGTCCTGGCAGCATTGCACCTTTCACCAGGGCTCCTTCAAGGGCACACGGCTGGACGGCGCCAACTTAAGCGCTTCCGTCTTCGCCGAATGCGATTTCGAAGGGGCCAGTCTCACGGGCGTGACGGCAAACACCACCTGCTTCGCCAAGTCCCGGCTCGACGGGGTCGACCTGTCAGGCAGCCAGTTCACCATGGCGAATTTCGCCGGCGCCGGCCTGTCGGGCACCCGCTTCACAAGTTCCCAGCTGTTCTCCGCGGTGTTCCTGGAAGCCGATTGCCGGGCTGCCCTCATGGACCGCTGCGACCTGCGCCAGGCGGAATTCTCCAACTCGGACCTGTCCGGGGCCAATCTCGGCGCGAGCCACTTCTTCAATACAAAGTTCCATGGCGCCAAAACCGAGCAAACTGTGATGCTCGGCACAGCGGGCAACCGGATCGAGACTGATACTGAACGTTTAAAAGCAGAACGATACCGGACCGACAAGGTCGTGCTTCACGGCGAACATCCGGTCAATAGAGGGATAGCCTGATGTGCTTTGTTAATTCTCAGGGTCCGTTGCCGGGCCTGGATTTTTCGGCTCCCGACATCTATCTACAGACGACACCGGCCGGCCCCGTGCCGGTTCCGCTGTTCTCCATGGGCTACCGATCCACCGAAATCCCGACCTGTTTCCGGACCTACGCCCAGTGCACGCCCGTGCACAACATGACCAATGTGGCCCCGGTGACGGTCAGTGGCCCCGGCCCCGGCGTGGCTTCCGCCATGGTCTGCTCAAACAGCCGCAACATCATTGGATCGTTCAAGCTCTTCTTCCAGTGCATGCCGGCGACCCGCGCCCTCGTGAACCCGACGGCTCAGAACGGCCTGTCCCCGAATTCCGTCGGCACGACCCTCGTTCCCTCGCAGGTTCGTCTTTTGAGCCTCACCTGAAGGCCGTAGCAGCCTAAATCTGATATGATAACGCATCAACGCGAAACGGTGAGCCGCGCATGACCCCACAAAGAGACATTCAGGCGGAAGCGGCCCTCAATAAGGCGTCCGTCGCCCAGGCCGGAACAAGCCTCGACACCGGTACCGTCAAGGCCCTGGTGACCGAACGGGAAGCCATGGTGACGCTGGCGAATGGCAATCAGATTCACGCCTTTCAGGCCACCAGCTGCCTGCTGGCACCGGTGATCGGCGACACCGTGCTGGTTTTCCAAGGCCCGGAACAGGCCTTCGTGCTGTCGGTGCTCGCCCGGGAGGCGGACGTCACCGCCGAGCTCGGTGTTGCCGGCGCCAGGGATGTGGCACTGAAGGCGGAAGGCCATCTGGCGCTTGCCGCGCCGGACGTTCAGGTCAGTGCCCGCCGGATGACGGTTCTGGCGGACACGCTGATGCAGACCGGCAAGAAGCTGGTGAGCAATTTCAGCCGCACCCTGGAGACCTATGTCGACAAAATGGTGAATGCCCGCACGATCACAACGACCGCGCAGAGCCGCAGCAGCGCCATCAAGGAAACCGAGACCCTGAAGGCTGGCATTCTGGTTCAGAACATCGACACCGTCGCCACCCAGAACAGCGAAATCTCCATGATCACGGCGGAGGAAGATGTCCGCCTCGACGGCAAGCGCGTCAGCGTAGGTTAGGCCCATTTGAATGCTTCTGGTGGATGACAGACTGAAGGCGGCGCAGGACCATGCCGCCGCCGGCCGGCATGACAATGCCGCTCTCCTTTTTGAAAGCATTCTGGATCTGTCCCCGGGACACCCCGCGGCGCTGTCCGGCCTGATCGAGACGCGGCTCGCCCATAACGACCTGGACGGTGCGGAGAAACTGCTGGCCAGCGCCACCGCAGCAAGCCAACAGGATCCCGGTTTCCTGGCCCTTGCCGCGAAAGTCGCCCTCATCGGTCAAAACCCGCAGGAGGCCGAACGCCTGACCGACCGGGCCCTGGCCCTGGATCCGCTTCATGTGCAGTCCGCTCTCCTGAAGGCAGAGTTTCTGGCCGCGACCGGTGCGCTTGCCGAGGTCGAGGAGCTCTTGAACGGCATCCGCGCCCAGACACCCGACCCGGATATCCTGCAGGGCATCGCCCGGCTTTATTTCGGTCATGGCCTGTTCGGCCCGGCACTGGTGACCGCCCAGGAAGCACTCGACCTGGCGCCGGAAAACGCCGCCCTCAACGCTCTGGTCGGCCAGATCCTCACCGCCTTCGGCGATCACGCAAAGGCGGCCCCGTTCCTGGAAACGGCACATTTGCAGCAGCCTGCAAATCCCGAATACCTGATCGCCCTGGCCAACAACGCGGCCGAGACAGGACAGATCACGGAGGCCGGCCGCTTCGCCCAGCGAGCCAGGACATTGTTCCCGGAGCTGATGCCGGCCTGGCTTTGTTATATCCGGGTGAAGGCGGACCGTGGCGAGGCTACCGACGCCCTGCAAGAATTCGCTCCGGTGGCAAAGACCGCAAAAGACCGGATCGACGCCATGCTCACGCTCGGGATCGCTTATGGCCTCGCTGGTGAGCCGGACAAGACCCTGCAGCTTCTGGAGCCCTTGCTTGGCGATAGCGACCGTCTCGACGATCCGGCGAAAGCGCGGCTCTTCGACATTCTGCGTGATGCCTATTTGTCGACCGGCCAACCGGAAAAGGTGACGGCGCTCCCGGAAACCATCTTCCGGGCCGCCACCGACGAAAAGCGCATGGCCGAGCACCTGAAGACCGCCGCGATGATCATCGATCCCGGTCTGAGCACGCTCGAGTTCATGGTGCTGGCGCGTTTTCTCGGCCACACCGGCCGCGGCCTCGACACTCCGGTGGTGGGACCGTCCGCGACCGTGCAGCTGACACGCCTTTTCGGATACGAAACCTATTTGCCCAATGATGCGCCGGGTGCGGGCGAGGCATTGCCGGAGATGTCCGGCGGCTTCCCCGTCTCAAGGCTGCTTGCCCTGCCGGCAGGCTTACGCGGCGGATTGACCGGCACGCTGCCCTATTTGCCGGCGCGCGAGGATCTTCTGAACCGCTGGCAGGAGGCCCTGGCGGAGTTTCCTCGGCCCTGGATCGGCCTTGCCTGGAACGAGGCCGCGCCCGGCCTGACACTGGCACCGCTGCTCACCGCTCTGCCGGAACTGCCCGGCACTCTGATCGGCACCGTCTGGGACCACAGCCGGAACCAGTTGAGCGGTCAGAAGAACATCATCGACGCCGGTGCGCATGTTCAAAAGCTTGAGGATCTGGCTGCGCTTCTCTACGCGCTTGATTTTGTCATCGGCCCGGACGGGATGGTGCTGCATGCGGCCGGGGCCGCCGGCACGCCCGGCCTGGCGCTGGTCCCGCATGTGCCGCCCTGGTACTGGTATGCCGAAAACGGCAAGAGCCTCTGGTATCCGAGCATGGACGTGATCAAGGCCCCCAGGCCCGGTCACTGGGCGACGCTGCTGCCGGAACTGGCGGGTGGGGTCGCGGCAAGCCTGGAAGCGGCCGAAATTCCCGGGACCTGACAGAACTGCCACTGCAATGCTATGAAGGAACGTCCGGAGCGCGCATCGACGGCGCGTTCAGACACTTCAGCTGCCAGCGGAGTGGGTTCGCATGCAAAAGCCCGATGCGGCACAAACCATGAAACGGGTCCTGATTGCCGGAAGCCCGGGATCCGGCAAGTCCCGTGCCGCGCGCACCCTGGGCGACCTGACCGGACTGCCGGTCATCCATCTGGACAGTCACTATTGGCAGCCGGGCTGGCAGCGGCCTTCCAAAGAAACCTGGCGGGCCACAATCCAGGAGCTGATCGCCCGGCCGCGCTGGATCATGGACGGCAATTACGCCAGCACGCTGGACCTGCGCCTTCAGGCCGCCGACACGCTCATTTATCTCGATTTCACGACCTTGACCTGCGCCGCCCGGGTGGCAAAGCGCACTTTTCTCGGGCACGGCAAGAGCCGTGACGGTGAATTGCCCGAGGGGTGCCTGGAGCGGGTCGACTGGCCGTTCTTCCGGTTTGTACTCAATTACCGCGACACCCATCGCGACAGGGACCTGCAAAGCATTCACGCCTTTTCCGGCAGGCGTTATATCTTCACCCGCCCCCGGCAGTTGACCCGGTTTTTCGCGCAGTTGAAGAAGTCGATCAGTACCTGAAGGCCCCTGCCAAAAGGGGCCGCGTCACGGCCCCTCTCCAGAGCGTTTCACGGTTAGATTGAAGCATTCTGCCGAGGTCGGTTTGGTTCAAGGCCAAGGGCTTTGTCGAAGGCCGTGCTGGCTGCACGGTCGAGGCAAAGACCGACGGCATTGGACCAAACCGGCCCGGCCCTTCGGGTTTACGTCCGGCGGACGTCTGCATTGTCGTGCCGCTCACCCATAGCCCCGCTATGGGTTTCACGACCCTCCGCGCATTCGTCTCGCCGGACGACAAACAGAATGCTTCAATCTAACCGTGAAACGCTCAGCTACCAGCTATTTGCAGACTTCGCCGGAATAGCGCACCAGGCCCTGCATGTCTTGCGGGTCGCGCAGGTCGACCAGGCCATAGCTCCTGAAGCTGCCCTTATACTCGGCGAGCGTGCCGCGACCCTGGCCCTCCTGAACTTCGTAGCTGATCTCGATCATAAACCGCCCCGGCCGGCCCGGCACCGCGGTCAATACACCGACATCCCTGGTGAAAAGCGCACCGCCGTCAGCCCGACCGAAATAGTGTTCCATGTCCATTTCTAGCCCGGTTTCGGTGACACGCTGCGCCATTATCTTGCCCGCCGCGTTGGTCACCGACCCCATCAGGGTCGCCGAAATGATAACCGGCTCTCCCTTGCCTTCAGAAAAGAAGTTCGGGATGGCGACACCGCCAAGTTCCAGGCAGCCCTCGGCCTGCACCGGAAAGGCCGTCAGCATCGTCAAGGCCGTTGCGGCCAGCGTTTTGCTAAATATCTTCATGTGATCGATCCTTTTGTGTGAGCTTCGGCTCAGCCTTGTGAAATACGGCCTGCGAGCTGGCTGTTGGTCATCGCTTCCCCATCCAGGTTCCAGGTACCATCGACCGTGTGCACGACGTTGGAGAAGATCCTCTCGGGTGGCAGACGTCCTTCGGCGGCATCCGCGATGATTGCCGTGGCTTCCTTGAAAAAACCGACCTGAATGTCGCGGTCGACAAGCGCAAAGGACGGGGTCTTGCACTCGAGCCAGGCCCCGTCCACCGGCTCACCGCCCGACAGGGCACCTGTTTTCGGCAGTGCCTGGATCTGCATGGTGACATTGGGCGTCATCACCTTGTTTCCGGCAAGGCCGTGCCATTTCAAAAACGCTTCCGTGATCCGTTTACCGGCAAGACGGCCTGCCTCGGCGGTCAACATGCCTTCCGTGTAGTTCAATGCGAGGGGCATATCAGGGTCCTTTCCTTTTAAATATAACGTTCGTTATATTTTCTGACGGACCTTATTTATGTAACGATCGTTATTAAGTCAAGATTCAAATAGCGATCGTTACAAAAGTGATGGACAGGCATGGCAAAACAGCAGCAACGCAAGGCGGAGACGCACAAGGCCCTGTTGACGGCTTCAAGCCGGGCGTTTCGCAGCGAGGGCTACTCAGGCGTCGGTGTGGACGCGATCGCAAAAGCGGCCGGGGCGACATCGGGTGCCTTTTATGCCCATCTCGGCTCCAAGGACGGCGCCTTTCACGCGGCGTTGGAACTCGGGCTCGACGAGGTGATTGAGACCGTACCGTCCTATCAGGCGCAATATGGTGCCGGCTGGGTCGCGGCATTTGCCCGTTATTATCTCGGCGCCGCCCATCGCAGGGACCGGGCCTGCGGCTGCGCGATGACAGCGATGTCCCCGGACGTCGCTCGCGCCAGCGCCGAGACACGTGCCGTTTATGACCGGAAGATGCGGCAGATCGCTGAGCTGATTGCCGATGGACTGCCCGGCGACAGCCCGGGTGACCGGCTGTCACGCGCGTGGGCCTTTCTCAGTGTGCTGATCGGCGCCCTGACCACGGCCCGGGCTCTTTCAGAAGAGGGACTGGCGGAGGCCGTTACAGCCGCCGCACTGCCGGTGGCCCTGGCGGCGGCCAGAGGCGGCTAGCTGAGAGAGAGCCGGCGTCAGGCGGACGCCGCCATCGCCTGCTCCATATAGGTCGAGCGGTCGATGCGGTAGAACCGGCACGCAAGACCATGCATGTCCAGATCCAGCCAGAAACCCATGCCCGCCTTTTGCATCACCTTCAGCGACGCGTCGTTCTCCCGCACCGCATAGGCCAGAAAGTGATCCTGGTCCGTGTTTTCAAAAAACCAGGCAATCAGCGCCCGGGTGATTTCCGTGGCATAGCCCCTGCCCCACGCCGCCTGTTTCAAGCAGTAGCCGAGTTCATAACCCTCGGGATCGTTCATCCAGGTAAAGCCAGCACGACCGACCACATCGCCGTCGAGCGTTTCCAGTTTCCATTTGGAAATGCCGGTGTGGAGATGGTCGCCGATATAGTTGGTCAGCCGGTGCCGCACTTCTTCCGGGCTCATGATCGCCGGTCCGGGCGACAGGTAGCGATTGACCTCGGGATCGGAATGCAGCGACTGCAGGTTCTGAAAGTCATCCTCGGTAAATGGGACCAGACGCAGCCGATCGGTTTCCAAAACGGGATTGGTCAAAACGAAATCTTTCAAAAAAAGGGACCGTGTCAAACCACGGCCCCAGGCAAACCGGGTGCCCGAAGGCACCGGCGCACTGCCTATGCACTCATGAGATAGGATTGCATGGACGGGCTGAGCAGCTGGAACACATCCGCCTGCATGCCCTCGATCACCTTGCTTTCGCGATGGTAGAAGCCGGTCTGCATCACGACGTCCCGCATGGTGCGGTTGTCGGTGCGCACCACGGCGACGAGATGCGAGAAATAGGTGTTCTCGAAGAACCAGTCGGACAGCGCGGCACACAGCCGCTTCGGCAGATCCGGATCCTTCTCCAACAGATCATTGCGCAGGCAATAGTTCAGGCTGATCTCGGACGTTTCCGATACCGGCGTGAACCCCGCCCAACCCAGAAAGTCGCCCTCCGGGGACACGGCCTTCCATTTGGCGAAGCCCAGATCGCTCTGTGTCTGCTGTGCGGAGCGCACCAGTTCAGCCGCGTCAACGACCGTGCAATTGGTGGAAAAATCTGTACACCGGTTTCCATAGGGGTCGGAATGAAGGTCTTTGACGAGATTGATATCGGCGGGCGAAAAAGGGACTAGCCGCACTGCGCCGCATTCGAGAAAAATCGTCTGCACCGTGTCCTCCCAGTCTTGGATTTCTGCCCGCAACATCCGTCGAATCGGCAATTGCTGCACCAGGGCCCTATGTAACCCTGAATTGTGCCAACCCGATGGCAGACCAAAGTATAAGAACAAAATCGGCGAAAATAAATTCGTATTACCAACTAGTTAAGGTGATATCTCACGCTGCACCGCACACCCCACAGGTTGACGGAATACCGTCACAATAAGCCCTGCAACTCTTCCAGATTGATTTCCCCCGACGGATCAAGCCGTTGCCAGTCGCCCATCTGATTGCGAAACCAGGTCTCCTGACGTTTTGCGTATTGCCGCGTTGCAACAGTGAGCCTGTGGAGCGTTAATGCATAATCGGCCCGTTCTGCCAGAAAATCGCCGATTTCCGGGACGCCGATGGCCCGCATGGCCGGTAATCTGTCCGAAAGGCCGCGCGCCAGCAGCCTCCGCACTTCTGACAGGCCCTCATCCGCCAGCATCAGTTCGGCGCGCTGTGCGATCCGCTCGTGCAGCCAGGGCCGCGGCGGTGCCAGAACGATGCGGCCGGCCTGATCGGGCGTCAGCAGCGGCGGCGACTGATGCGCCTGCTGCCAGTGGCCAAGCGTCTTGCCGGTCGCCATCAGCACTTCCAAGGACCGTGCCAGGCGCTGGGGGTCGGCCAGTGCCTCCGCCGCCTCCGTGTCGCCAAGATCCCGCAACGCGCTCTTCAGGCCGTCGACACCGTCCCGGTCGGCAAGATGGCGCGCGCTGTCTCGAATGTCCTCCGGGATCTTCGGCAGCTCGGCGAAGCCCTCCGTCAGTCCCTTGAAATAGAGCCCGGTTCCACCGACAAGGATCGGTATCTGGCCGTTGCCCCAGACTGTTTCCAACTCGGTTTTGGCAAGACGCAGCCAGGCACCGGTGGAAAAGGCCGTCTCCGCGGAAAGCACCCCGTAAAGCCGGTGCGGCACCAAGGCTTCCTCTGCGGCGCTTGGCCGGGCGCTTACCAGCCTCAGGTCTTCATAAAGCTGCATGGAATCGGCATTAATGATGACACCATTCAATCGTTTCGCCAGATCCAGCGCCAGGGCGGACTTGCCGCTGGCGGTCGGCCCGGCTATCAGAATGGCGCGCTTATCCATTGTCCTGTCTTCGCTTTCTTGCAAGGAACCGTCCATGTCTCTCGTCGCCACCTTGGTGTCCACTCCTACTGCGCCCGCCGTCGATGCGGATCTGATCGACCGGTCCGCGGACGCGCTTGGCGCTTCAGAGGCAGCGACCGTCCTGATGACCGGTGTTGCAGCCGATATCGTCTTTGACGCGACCGATGCAAGTGCGGCGGAGAAAACCTTGCGGGAAATTGTCGGCAAGGCGCCCGTCGATGTCTTTGTGCAGCCGCAGGCCGGACGCCGCAAGCGTCTGCTGATCGCGGACATGGATTCCACCATGATACGCCAGGAATGTATCGACGAACTGGCCGCCGAACTGGGCCTCAAGGACCGGATCGCTGAAATCACCGAGCGGGCAATGCGAGGTGAAATCGAATTCGAGCCGGCCCTGATCGAACGCGTCGGTCTGCTTGAAGGCCTGCCGGTCTCCGCCATCGACACCGTGTTGAGCAACCGCATCCAGCTTATGCCGGGAGGGCGCACGCTGGTGCAGACCATGAAGGCCAACGGCGCCTATTGCGCCCTGGTCTCCGGCGGCTTCACCCATTTCACCAAGGCTGTCGCCAACATGATCGGCTTTGACGAACACCAGGCCAACACGCTTCTGGAGCGGGACGGCCGGCTGACCGGCAAGGTCGGCCAGCCTATTCTCGGCCGCGAAGCCAAGCGGGCCCGGCTGGAACTCCTGGCGGCCGAAAAGGGCCTCGCCTTTGAAGATACGCTCGCCGTCGGCGACGGTGCCAACGATCTTTCCATGATCGAGCGCGCCGGCACGGGCGTTGCCTATCGCGCCAAACCCGCCGTCGCCGAAGCCGCCGACATCCGCATCCACCACGGCGATCTCACCGCGCTGCTCTATCTGCAGGGCTATGCGGAGAGGGATTTTGTGCTGAGTTAGGAAGACGCCGTTCGGCTTTTGCTCGCTCATTCTGGATCAGCGTTCAGCGGTCGGAAAAAGGCACACCCCAACCCTCGTCATCCCGGCCAAGCGAAGCGCGAGCCGGGATCGGGGAGCCACAAGACTTGCCGATAGCAACGAGATTCGTTTTACGGGCTACAGCTCCCCGGTCCCGGATCTCCGCTGCGCTGCGTCCGGGATGACGATGGAGAGGTAAGTTTGTTCCCAAACAAAAAAGGCGCCGTTACCGGCGCCTTTTCTTTTCTGGCAACTAAGGCCGGTCCTACTCGTCCTCGATCCGTACCGGCACGAAGCGGACATCGCCGGTCGGGTTGGACAAAAGCAGCAGAGCCGAACGGCGGCCACCGTCCTTCAGCTTCTTGATCTCGGCCTGGACATCGGCAGGCGTCTCCACCGGTTCCTGGGCGACTTCCTTGATGACGTCACCGGCCATGACCCGTTTTTCTTCCGCGGACGAGCCGGGTTCGACCTCGGTAACGACCACGCCGGTCACGTCTTCCTCGATCGAAAACTGTTCGCGCAGGCTGTCATCGAGTTCGGCAAGCATCATGCCGAGGACCTTGCTTTGCTCGGCGGGTGCGGTTTCCGGCTCTCCCTCCGTGGTCGCGCTGGCCTCGGTGACCTCGTTTTCAACGAGACGCTCGAGGGTGACGCTGATGGTGACTTCCTCGCCCTTGCGCAGGACAATCACCTCGACCTCCTTGCCGATCGCAGTCTCGGCAACCATGCGCGGCAGTTCCCGCATGGCTTCGACTTCACGGCCATCGAACTTGATAATGACGTCGCCCGGCTCGATCTTGGCCTTGGCGGCGGGGCCGTCCTCGGTCACACCGGCCACCAGCGCGCCCATGGCTTCGTCCATGGCCAGGCTGTCGGCGATCTCGTCGGTGACTTCCTGAATGCGCACGCCCAGCCAGCCGCGGCGGGTTTCGCCATACTCACGCAGCTGTTCGATGACATTCATCGCGGTCTTGGCCGGAATGGCAAAGCCGATGCCGATGGAACCGCCAGACGGCGAGATGATGGCGGTGTTGATACCGACCACATTGCCGTCCATGTCGAACAGCGGACCACCGGAATTGCCCCTGTTGATGGAGGCATCGGTCTGGATGAAGTTGTCATACGGGCCGGAATTGATGTCGCGGTTACGTGCCGACACGATCCCGACGGTAACCGTTCCGCCAAGGCCGAACGGATTGCCGATGGCCATCACCCAGTCACCGACGCGGATCGCGTCGCTGTCGCCGAAACTAACGTCCTTGAGCGGTGTCTCCGGTTCGACTTTCAGTACCGCGAGATCGGTTTTTTCATCGGTACCGATGAGCTCCGCGCGCAACTTGGTGCCGTCATTGAAATTCGCGGTGATTTCGTCCGCGCCCTCAATGACATGATTGTTGGTGATGATGATGCCTTCCTTGCCGTCGATCACAAAGCCGGACCCGAGCGATTGCACCCGGCGCGGCTGATCGTTGTCGCGATTTTGACGGTTGAAAAACTCCTCGAAGAATTCCTGGAACGGAGATCCGTCCGGAACCTCGGGCATCGGCACCGTCCGCCGTCCCTGAACGGTCTGGGCGGTGGAAATGTTCACCACCGCATCACCCAGTCCTTCCGCAAGATCGGCGACGGAAACCGGGCCTTGCGCATAGGCCGCGTCGATAGGCTGAAAAGCAGCCATTCCGCCAAGCAGGACACCGGCCGCAGCGGCGGCGACACGGGCCATCCGGCGGCGAACAAAATCTGGAGCCATAGGGCTTTCTCCTCATCCCTGTCGGTGGGACCGCCGGCCTGTCTGTCGGGGCCGGCATCCGATGGGTTTTCTGATCCTTTGACCAGAATATAGAACGGGCGGGGCGTTTTTGCGCCTGCCGCCCGAAAACTTTTCGTTATCCGCGAATGATCCACACAAGAAATACGCCGATCACCGCGGCAATGAGCCCTGTCAGCCGCAGGGTCTGGTCCGGCGTCTCCAGCGCGCTGCGCATGATGGCCTTCATGCCACCGGGCACAAGCGCGTAGAGCACACCTTCAAGCACCAGGACCAGCCCCAGCGCGGTCACCAGCTCGCTCATTGAGCGGCAAGCGACGGCGACCGGTCGGAAACACCCTGGCTGCCATTGTCATTGACAGCCGGCGGCAGGACACCGGACGGGTCCTTGAAGAACCGGAAGAAGCTGGAATCCGGCGACAGCACGAGGCTCGTGTCTCCCGACCGCAATCCGGCTTCATAGGCCTGCATGGACCGGTAGAAGGCGAAGAACTCCGGATCGGCGCCGAACGCCTCGGCGAAGATCTTGTTCCGCTCGGCGTCGCCGTCACCACGAGTGATTTCCGAGTCCCTTCTGGCCTCGGCCACCAGGACTGTGGCATCGCGGTCGGCACGTGAGCGGATCCGGCGGGCGACTTCCTCCCCCTGGGCGCGGATTTCGGTGGCTTCCCGCTGACGTTCGGTCTGCATCCGGGCATAAATGGCCTGGGAGTTGGCGTCCGGCAGGTCCGCACGGCGGATCTTCACATCGATCACCTCGATGCCAAGTTCTTCCGCATTGGCGCTAACATTCCGGCGGATCGCTTCCATGACACCCGAGCGGTCGTCGCGCACGAGCGCCACGAAGCTGGTCCGGCCAAGCTCGGAGCGGAGCGAGGACTGCAGCAGGGTCGACAGGCGCCGGTTGGCGGTCTGCACATTGGAAACACGCTGATAGAACAGCACCGGATTGGAGATCTTGTAGCGGGCGAAAGCGTCCACCACGAGACGTTTCTTATCCGACGAGATCGGCTCAAGCGGCGGCATGTTCAGGTTAAGCACCCGCTTGTCCATATAGACCACGTTCTCGACGAACGGATACTTGAGGTAAAAACCGGGCGTGGTTTTCGGTTCCTCGACGATCCGGCCAAGCCGCAGGACCAGGGCCTGCTGGGTCGGATTGACGATAAAGATCGACATATAGCCAAGCACGGCGACGACGATCAGGATGATTGCGAGAAGAGTACTGCGCATGATCAGTTTCCTCCGGTCCGTGCCGTCGCGGCGGCGCCGCCACGCGGGTTCAGGTCATTGAGCGGCAGGAATGGCAGAACGCCAGATCCGGAGGTATCGCTGTCAATGATGATCTTGTTGTTGGAGCCCAGAACCTTTTCCAGGGTTTCCAGGTAAAGACGCTCGCGGGTCACATCCGGAGCATTCTTGTACTGTTCGTAAATCTTGGTGAAACGCTGGGACTGACCGGTCGCCTCGGCGATGGTCTGCTCCTTGTAGGCGTTGGCCGCTTCCAGGACACGGGCGGCTTCACCACGCGCTTCCGGCACGACACGGTTGGCGTAGGCCTCCGCCTCGTTTCGAATGCGTTCCTGGTCGGCGCGGGCCGCCTGGACATCCCGGAAGGCATCGATGACCTGGGACGGCGGATCAACGCGCTGCATCTGCACTTCCGCGACCTCGACACCGGCACGATAGGTATCCAGCGTGGTCTGCATCAGGGTGACAACATCGTTCTGGATCGCCACCCGGTTCTCGGTCAGGATGGCGTCGATGTTCGAGCTGCCGACCGCTTCGCGCATCGCGCTCTCAGCGACCGCCTTCACGGTGCCTTCCGGATCCTGAATGTTGAACAGATAGTCGCTGATGCCCTCGCGGGTGTTCTTGATACGCCAAAGCACCTTGAACCCAACATCGACGATGTTTTCATCGCCGGTCAGCATCAGGCTTTCTTCCGGCACGTCCCGGCTCCGCACGACACCCGAGCCGCTGACCGTTTCATCAACGCCGACTGTGGTTTCGCGCTGCTGCTCGACCTTGGGCTTGTAGACCTCGCCGACAGGATAAGGCCAGTTGTAGTTCAGGCCCGGGGGGGTCTGATCGGTCACTTCGCCGAGCACCAGCTCGACGCCGACCTCACCTTCGTCGACCACGTAAAAACCGGTCGCAAGCCAGCCAATGACAACGATCCCGACGACGATCAGCACCCCGATGGTACCAAGGCCGCCGCCACCGCCGCCCGGCAGCACGCTTTTCATACGATCCTGTGTCCGTTTCAGAAGCTCTTCCAGGTCAGGCGGGGTGTTGCCGCCCCGGTTCGGGCCACCTCCCCAGGGGCCGTTGTTGTTTCCGCCGCCGCCGCCCCAGGGACCGCCGCCGTTTCCGCCACCCTTCCAGGGGCCACCGCCACCTGACTGATTGCTCCAAGGCATCAAGATTTCCTTCTATCGTATCCGGCACACGATGCCGGACTTGGGTTTTCGCCCGTTCTGACTCACCGTTGGTTATAGGGAGGTTACCGCCTGCTTTCAACGAAAAGCCCGGTGCGACCAAGCGTACCGTAAACGGCTGCCACCCTTGTAAAACCCATATGATTTCCCGTGCCGCAGGTGGGGCTTGAAGGCGGCTCTGTCAAGACCGGCCGCACACTTCGCTGCACGCACACCGCAAGCCTGCGCCAATATCACGGCCGGATCATGTCGATATGCGGAATGCCGTCCTCGATATAGACCTCCGAAACGGTCCTAAATCCAAGCGATCCGTAGAATTTTTCCAGATAGGCCTGGGCCGACACGTGGATCCCGCAGCCAGGCGCAAGCTCCTGCGCCTTGTCGATACCCGCCTGCATCAGGGATCGTCCGAGACCGGTGCCGCGCGCCTCCGGCGCGATCACCACCCGGCCGATCCGGGCGGTATTCTCCCCGGCCTCGACAAACAGCCGGATCGCGCCGAGCAGACCGGACGCCGCCCTGTCAGTGATCATATAGTGCAGCGCGTCCGGGTCCTTGCCGTCGATATCGGCATAGAAGGACTCCTGCTCCAGGATGAAAACATCCTGCCGCAGCTTCAACAGCGCATAGAGCTCGCTCAAGGAGAATGCATCAAACGCCAGCCATTTGGCGGTCATGGAATCGGAAAGGGGCATCGTCTCGGAATCGTTTGTCAGGCCTTGCGGCGGTAGGTGACGAAGGTGAAGTCGGCGCTGTCCTTTTCGGTGCGCTCCCCCGGAACACGGGATGTTTCCTGCCAGAGCGCCGGATCGATCTCCGGAAAGCGTGTGTCGCCGGACGGTTCGGCGTCGACTTCCGTGATTTCCAGCCGGCCGGCCCGCGTGATCGCCTGGGCATAGATCTGGCCGCCGCCAATGCACATGATTTCTCCGGAACCGGCCTCCCGTGCGAGCTCGCTCGCACGGTCGAACGCCGCTTCGAAGGAGGTCGCGCTCTCCGCGCCCTCCGGGGCATAGGCCGGATCGCGCGAAATCACCACATGCGGGCGTCCGGGCAATGGCTTGCCACCGAAGGACAGGAACGTCTTGCGGCCCATAATCACCGGTTTTCCGAGTGTCAGTTTCTTGAAATATTTCAGGTCGGACGACAGGCGCCAGGGCATGTCGTTGTCCGCGCCGATAATCCCGTTGCGCGCCACGGCGGCGATCAGGACGAGTTCAGGCAAGCGATCCTCCGAATCCGGTTTTCTTTCTCCAATCCGCCTCCTAGCATGATTTCCACCTGCTGTGGCAGTCCGCGAATTTCTTTTGGCCCGGTGTCGGTTTTCCCGGATCAGCGCCGTCCTTGCCGGGTAACGTCTTTTTTGAAGGGAGTTTTCAAACCATGTCGGACCTGATGGACACCGTCTTGATCGAGCGCACCCGCGCGCTCATTCCCGATGACACCGTCGAGCAGAAGCGCATGTTCGGCGGCACCTGTTTCATGGTCAACGGCAACATGCTGGTCTGCGTTTCCAAACGCGGCCTGATGGCCCGTGTCGGCGCGGACCAGGAAGAAGAAGCCCTCTCCAAGCCGCATGCCTCGCAATGCCGTCCGACCGGACGGCCGATGCCCGGCTTCATCCGGATCGAGCCGGACGGCATCGAAACGGATGACGATCTGAAGGACTGGGTCGAGATGGCGCGCGCTTACGTTTGCGCCCTGCCGCCCAAGGCTGCGAAACCGAAAAAGGCGAAAGCCGGAAAGGCCGCCCAATGACTTCCGCCGGATTTGAGCCGGAGACATTCCGGTTTCTGGAAAACCTTGCCGCCAACAATTCCAAGGAGTGGTTCGAGGCCAACAAGGTGGACTATCAGCGCGCCATCAAGAAGCCGGCGGATCAGTTCCGGCCGGCGCTACAAGGGGCGCTCGAAGAGCTTACCGGGCGCGCGCTTGCCTCCAAGCAGTTCCGCATCAACCGCGACCTCCGGTTCTCCAAGGACAAGACACCCTACAACACGCATATCCGCATGGCTTTCTGGCCGACCGGTACCGCGTTTGAGGGCAAGGATGCCCAACCGCCCAGCTTCTTTCTGTCGATCGAGGCCGATCACATCCGCCTCGGCACAGGCTGCATGGCGTTTTCAAAGCCGGTGCTCGGCAAATATCTGAGTGCGCTGGAAACCGGTGGCGGCGACGAGGTCGCAGCGCTGCTCACCCAGTTGCAGAAGAAGGAGTTCGAGCTTTCCGAGCCGGATCTTGCCAAGGCACCGCGCGGCTTTCCCAAGGACCACCCCCATGCGGAGCTGGCCCGGCACAAGGGCCTGGGTGTCTGGAAAACCTTGCCGGACCCCAAGGCGGTTCTCGGGAACGGGGCCGTTGCCGCGCTGGTGGAAAGCTGGGCGCCGACCCTGCCTTTTTGGCGATACTTGTTGGGTTTGCAGGAAAGAACTTGAACCAAAGCGCTTTGAGACCTATCACATCGGCATCTTCCTTTCAGCCGAGATGAGTTCCGATGGCATCCCCCAAAGATCTGGCCAAGCGCTTTCCAGAAGACTTCCTGTTCGGCGTGGCCACCGCCGCCTATCAGATCGAGGGCGCCGCAGCCGAGGACGGGCGCAAGCCCTCGATCTGGGACGCCTTTTCGAAAATGCCGGGCCGGGTCTATCGGGGGCATTCGGGTGACGTTGCCTGCGACCACTATCACCGCTGGGAGGCCGATCTCGATCTGATCCAGTCGCTCGGGGTCGATGCCTACCGCTTTTCCATCGCCTGGCCGCGCATCCTGCCGGACGGCCGGGGCCAGGTGAACGAGAAGGGCCTGGATTTCTATGACCGGCTGATCGACGGCATGGTGGCGCGCGGGCTGAAGGTCTATCCGACGCTCTACCACTGGGACCTGCCCCTGATGCTGGCCGGCGACGGCGGCTGGACCGCGCGCAGCACCGCCGAGGCGTTCGCGGACTATGCCGGTATCGTGGTGAGGCGGCTTGGCGACCGCATGGATGCGCTGGCGACCATCAATGAACCCTGGTGCATCTGTCACCTCAGCCATCTTTACGGAATTCATGCGCCTGGCGAAAAAAGCCCCGAGGCGTTCGCCGCCGCCCTGCATACCCTGAACCTTGCCCATGGGCTCGGCGTAAAGGCTGCCCGTTCAGAACGCCCCGATCTGCCGATGGGCATCGTTCTCAACGCCTATTCGATCTATCCGGCCTCCGAAGCGCCCGAAGACAAGGCCGCGGCTGAGCGGGCGTTCGAGTTCCACAACGGCGTCTATTTCAAGCCGCTCTTCGAGGGCGCCTATCCGGAAGAGTTCCTGGACGCCTTTGGCACATCGATGGACATCCGGGACGGTGACCTTTCGACAATCAACCAGCCGCTGGACTGGTGGGGCCTGAACTATTATACGCCCTGGCGCGTGCGCGAGGACGGCGACCTGGAAGCCGATTATCCGCAGGCCGTGGCCGTACCGCCGAATGGCAGCGTTCCCCAGACCGATATCGGCTGGGAAGTCTATGCACCGGGTCTTTCGGATCTTTTGAAGGATCTACATGTCCGCTACGCCCTGCCCGACTGTTACATCACCGAGAACGGCGCCTGCTACAACGACGAGCCTGAAGGGGGCGTCATCGACGACCAGCGCCGGATCGATTATCTGGAAGGCCATTTCGGCGCCGTCGCCGACGCGAAAGACGCCGGCGTGCCGGTCAAGGGCTATTTCCTTTGGAGCCTGATGGACAATTTCGAATGGGCCGAAGGCTACCGCATGCGCTTCGGCATTGTTCACGTCGACTATGACAGCCTGGTCCGCACCCCGAAGGCCAGCGCGCACTGGTATCGGGAATTGCTGGCGGCGCGGTAGGTTTGCCGTATCCGGACATCCTGCGGCGTTTGCCCCCAATTCAGCGTCATCCTGAGGAGCCGCGTGAGCGGCGTCTCGAAGGACGGGCCACTTGCTATGGAACTTGAGGCCGGTCCTTCGAGACGCGCGCAAGCGCGCTCCTCAGGATGACGACGGAATTTGTGGCAGTTTCAGTCACACCCTGACCAAATTCGCTAGGATGATCTCGCTCCAGACCCGCGTCGGCGGGATCCAGGCGGTCCAATCATTGTAATTTCCGGAAAAGATGACGGCGGCGATATCGGCCTTGGGGCAGATCCACAGACGCTGGCCGCCATTGCCGAAGCCGGCGAACCAGTCCGCGGGCCCGCCAAGCGCCGGTACCGGGGCCTGACCGCAGAACCAGGAATAACCGTAGTCCGGGCCTTCTCCAGTGGCGATTGCCGGCCGTAGCGAGGCCGTCAGCCAGGCTTCGGGGACGATGCGGTGGTCCTGCCAGACGCCGTTGCCCAGCAACAGCCGGCCGATTTTCAGAAGGTCGGGCGCGGTCAGGCGCAGGCCGGAGGCCGGCGAATGGGTGCCGTCCGGCCCGGCAGACCATTCGAACGTCTCGATCCCCAGAGGGCCGAACAGGACCTCGCGCGCGAAGTCCGGCAGTTTTCTGCCCGTACCCCGCTGCAGGATCTCGCCGACCAGCGCGGTGGCACCACCGCTGTAGATCCAGCGTGTGCCCGGCTCCGCCACAAAGGGCCGCTCCAGAATGTAGCGATAGCGGTCCGGCGCCATTTCCATGGCGATTTCGCTGTTTTCAGGATCTGTATAGGGGCGGGTCTCGTCCCATTCCATGCCGAGCGTCATGGTCAGCGCGTGCTCGATGGTCAGGCGTTGCCGCTCCGGATCGGTTGCCAGGTCCGGATAGTCCGGAAACAGCTCCAGGAGCGGCGTGTCCAGCCGCGGCACGTCACCGCGTTCCAGGGCAATGCCATAAAGCAGGCTGACGATGCTTTTGGAGACAGAGCGCAGGTCATGCAATGTGTCGGCGGCAAACGTCACTTCGCCGATGGACCGGCCCCAATTCTCATCCGGGCCGCTGCCATAGCTTTCCAGAACCGTTTCGCCGCCCCGTTCGGCCAGCACGACGTGAAGATGCGGCAAAAGCCCCGCCTCAACACCTGCGCAGAGCCTGCGCCCGATCGCCGTGTCGAAGCCGCGCCGTTCGGCGGCAAGCGCGTGTGGAGAGAGGGAAAGTTCGCCAGTTGAAACCATCGCCTGAAATTCCTGCTGGTAAATCCATGGGTAGAGTGATTGGTTTCAAAGCGAATTGCGACCGATTTCTGCCCCAAAAGTTTTTGTCCTACATCTTGACCTTCCTCCTGCTGGAGGCCTCAATTAACGGTGGGGGATGTCAGTATGGTCGACCGGGAGACACGCGCCTTGGATCGCAGAACGTTCTTGAAAACATCCGTGGCCGGATGCGCAGCCACCCTGTTGCCGACTTTTTCTCTGGCGAAAGCCGCCGACGGTTTTTTCGAGCTGACAGCTGAAAAAGGCCAGGCCCGGCTCTATGGCCCGGATGGCGGGCTCTCCGACCTCTGGCTCTATAACGGCCGCCTGCCCGGCCCGGAAATTCGGGTGAAACGCGGCGAGCGTGTCCGTGTCCGGTTTAAGAACGACCTGGACGAACCGACCTCCGTGCACTGGCACGGCATCCGCATCGACAACAAGATGGACGGCGTTGCCGGTCTGACCCAACCGGCAGTGAAGCCCGGCGAAAGCTTCGACTACGATTTTGTCGCGCCCGATGCCGGCACGTACTGGTATCACGCCCATAACATGAGCTGGAACCAGGTGCCGCGCGGGCTTGCCGGTCCCCTGATCGTCGAGGAGGAGGAACCACTCTTCACTCCGGAGCGTGACATCATTCTGATGCTGAGCGACTGGCGGCTCGACGAGGACGGTGTTCTGGACACGGAAAGCTTCGGCGCCATGCATGATTTTTCTCATGCCGGACGCCTCGGCAACTGGCTGACCATCAACGGGATCTCCATGCCGGAGATCCCTCTGCAGCAGGGCCGCTGGCATCGTCTTCGCCTGATCAATTCCTCTGCTTCAAGGGTCCTGGACATCGCCCCATCCCGCTTCGGCGCCAAGGTCATCGCGCTGGACGGCCAGCCTTTCGAGACCCCGCGCGACATGGACGGTAGGCTGCGTCTGTCGCCGGCACAGCGCATGGATCTGGTGATGCGGCCGGAAACAGCCGAAGACATCCCCTTCGAGACTATGACCGGCAAGCCCTTCCGTTTCGCGACCTTCAAGATCGGCGCCGGACAGGGGGACGACCTTCCGCTAAAACAGCCCGCAATCAACAGACTGCCGGAACCGGATCTCACCGCGGCCTGGGAACTGCCGCTGGTCATGGCCGGCGGGGCCATGGGCGGCATGCGCGCGCTGATGGAGGGCCGCACAAGGGACGAGCTCAATCAGATGATGCAGGACGGCCTGTTCTGGACGCTGAACGGCAAGGCCCGCATGGACGACACGCCGATGTTCACCGCCAAACGCGGCGAGACCATTCTCCTGGAAAGCCGCAACGACACCTCCTTTGCTCATGCCATGCATCTGCACGGCCATCACTTCCGCGTGCTGGAGCGCAACGGCAAGAAACTGGAGCACCCGGACTGGCGCGATACTTTCACAGCGGAACCCCAGGAAACCGTCAAGATCGCCTTTGTCGCCGACAACCCGGGCAAATGGCTGATCCACTGCCACATGCTGGGCCACGCGGCCTCGGGCATGATGACGTGGTTCGAGGTGGGGTGAAGATCAGCCGGAAATTCTAGGCTGTAGTGACACATTGACGATTGGCAGCGCCGCCCGAGAATTGGGTCATTTCAAGGAGCATGGAGGACGGACATGCGGGGCATATTCGACGACATGCGACGCGGAAATGACCCAATTATCGGACGGCCCCTTCGGGGTTGGGCCAGGATCGTCCCTGAAGGCGTTGGAAATGCTCGAAAGTGCGCTGCACTTCCTTGCGCTTTCCGCCTGTTCAGGAACGATCCTGACGCCAACGATGCCAGTCGTTAATGTCTCACTACAGCCTAATTTCAGAGATTTAGATCCGGATCCATTCGTTCGTGCAATATGCGAACGATGATCAGAACCGCGTTCGTCTCTCGAAAATAGAGAACATGTTTACCCGATTTCGCTTTCCGGTATCCGGGGCGGACATGTTCAGCGGACTGACTAATCAATTTATCCCGAGCTAGAGCCTGGCAAGACGATTTCAGATCCCGCACATATTGGACAGCCTGTTGTCTGCCCCAGAGATCAACGGTGTATTGCCAGATCTCGTTTAGATCCTGTTCCGCAGCCGGTGTGAACTGCAGGCGGCGCAAGGGTCAATCCGCTAATTTGCGTTCAAGGAAAGCGTCGAAGTCGAAATCGTACGGTTCGCCGGAAGCCTCACCTTCTTTCAGCGCAGCGCGCACCTGTTCAAGCCGCGTTTCCTGCTCCTCGAGCAGCCTCAGGCCTGCGCGGACGACATCGCTCGCGCTCGCGTAGCGCCCAGAGCGGATACGCTCATCAACGAAGTCCGAAAAATGATTTCCAAGGGAAATGGAAGTGTTGCGCGGCATGACTGGCTCCTAAAGGGACAGTACCAAAAATTGGTACTGTCCTCAAGCGTACGATCACACCGCGATCGGCGCCGCGATGTGCGGGTGCGGGTCGTAGCCCACCAGCTCGAAATCCTCGAACCTGAACGAGAAAAGGTCGGTGACATCCGGATTGATCTTCATCTGCGGCAGCGGGCGCGGCAACCGCGTCAGCTGATCGCGGGCCTGGTCGAAATGGTTGGAATAAAGATGCGCGTCGCCGAACGTGTGCACAAAGTCGCCCGGTTTCAGCCCGGTGACCTGGGCGACCATCATGGTGAGGAGCGCATAGGAGGCGATGTTGAACGGCACGCCCAGAAAGACGTCGGCCGAGCGCTGATACAGCTGGCAGGAGAGTTTTCCATCCGCGACATAGAACTGGAACAGGGAATGGCACGGCGGCAGCGCCATCTCGTCGACCAGGGCCGGGTTCCAGGCCGAGACGATCAGCCGGCGGCTTTCCGGATTGGTGCGGATCATTTGCAAGAGTTTGGCGATCTGGTCGATGGAGCGCCCGTCGGGTGCCGGCCAGGAGCGCCACTGGTAACCATAGACAGGGCCGAGCTCGCCATTCTCATCGGCCCAGTCGTCCCAGATCCTGACGCCGTTTTCCTTGAGGTAACGGATATTGGTGTCGCCGGCGAGAAACCAGAGCAGCTCGTGGATGATCGATTTCAGATGCAGCTTCTTGGTGGTGACCACCGGAAAGCCTTCCGAGAGGTCGAAGCGCATCTGATGGCCGAAAATGGAGCGCGTGCCCGTGCCGGTGCGGTCGCCGCGGTCGATGCCTTCGTCCAGAATTTTCGCCAGAAGATCGAGATATTGCTGCACGTTTGAGGCCCCTGCTCGCCGGGTTTCTGGACTTGGGGTTAATGTGGCAGATTTTCGCAAAAACGCAGCCCTTGTCGCCGACTTTCCCCAGCTTCGCGCTCCCCTCGGAGATCAAGCTGCCGTGAGCCGGCAAAGCAGCCCTCACAACGAATGCCCCTTTCCATTCAGGTTCAAAACCCCTATATCAGGCGTGCTGGTTCGCCAGCTATGGCAATAAATGGTCAGTGCAATAAACCTATCGGACCCGGGGGCGGTACCCGGCGCCTCCACCCAAGCCCATGGGGCTTAAGCTCAAGAAATCTCATGGGTTTCGGCGGGGGCGAAATAGGATCGACGAGGGTGTAAAGACTGCGCTTTTGCTCGGCATTGTACCACCGTTATCGGGCTGTTCTAATAGTTGCAAACGACAACTATGCTATGGACAACGCTGTCGCAGCGTAATGCTGCGCCGGTAGTCCACTAAGTCCTGCTGGTTAGCACCTTCAGGCGGGGTTCGGAGGCACCTGGCAACAGAAGCCTCCACTGATCTTTCCACATTTTGCCTCTGTCCTAGTTACTTCCCCATGGGGTTGCAGCAATTCCGGAGCGATGCGGCACATTAATCTGGGTTCACTTGGAAAAGAGCCTTTTCTTTTTGATCCCGTCCCGTCAATGTGCTGCAGAGAGATGACTTTTCCAGCGAGATTCGAACAAAACTGATGTCTGAAGACCTTCTGCGATACGACATTCTGATTCAGGACGCGCTGCGTGGCGCAGTCAAGAAGATCCTTGCCGAAGTCGGACGCACCGGGCTGCCAGGAGATCATCACTTTTACATCGCCTTCGACACCAACGCCCCCGGCGTGCGCATTTCCCAGCGCCTGAAAGAGCGCTACCCGCAGGAAATGACCATCGTGCTGCAGCACCAGTTCTGGGACCTCGCCATCGGCGAGCATGCATTCGAGGTGGGACTCTCCTTCGGCGGCGTGCCGGAAAAGCTGCTGGTGCCCTTCTCCGCCATCAAAGGTTTCTTCGACCCGTCGGTCCAGTTTGCTCTGGAATTCGATCCGGGCAAGACCGCCGAAGAATTGCCGGAAGAACTTCTGGAAGCCGTGGAAGAGCTCGCCAAGGCCGAACAGGAACAAGCCGACGGCCAGCCGAAGGCGGACGGCCAGGACGACAGCAAGGAAGCCGCCGAAGCGGCCTCCGGCGACAAGGCCGAAACCGCAGCCGAAGCGCCCGCAGGCGATGGCGGCGGTGAAGTGGTCTCGCTGGACGCATTCCGCAAGAAAACCTGATCCGGACAGATTTCGGGAGGGTCCCGTGAGCGCGGAGATCATCAATCTGCGCATGGCGCGCAAACAGAAACAGCGTCAGGACAAGGACAAGACGGCGGAAGACAACCGCCGCAAATACGGCCGCTCGAAAGCCGAACGCGAAGCCGCCCGCAAGCGGCGCGAAGACCTTGAAAGCCATGTCGACGGCCACAAGCTCGAGCCAGGCGACGCGCCCGGCGATGACGCCGACAGCTGATCCAAGATGGCGCTGATCAAACGCTCCCTCTCCCTGCACGGCCACCGCACCAGCATTGCCCTGGAACCGGAGTTCTGGGACGTGGTCGACGGTTATATTTCTTCAGAAAAACGGTCCCTGGCAGGGCTGATCGCCGAAATCGACGACAACCGCGATCCGGACGATCCGCTGTCGTCGGCGGTGCGGGTGTGGGCTTTGAAGCGGGTTCAGTCAGCGGCGACCTAGTCGGTCTTACTGCGCACCCGGTAGAACCAGCGGTCCGCCAACTTCCCGGGTGAGCAGGTCTTCAATCGAAACCGGCGGCTCCAGCGGCGGCAGGCTGCCAGCCGGTTTGGACGCAGGAGCCGAGGCCGGTGCCGCAATGGCGTCCGACCCGGGCGTTTCCAGAACCGCGCGGATACGCTCGGCGAAGGGAGCGGCCGGTTCGGCGGGAACAACGCTGCTCTGCCGGCGCGGCGCCGGAGTGACAGGAGCGCTTTCCTGCGGCAAAGCCGAATTTTCCTGCTCGGTCTGATCCGTCCCGCCTGTGCCGGATTGTTCTTCTTCCAGACGCAAACGCTCTTCTTCTGCTGCCTGCGCCGCCTCCGCGGCAAGACGCGCCCTTCGGTCGGTCGCTTCCCTTTGTGCCTTCAACTCACGCACCAGCCGGTCCCGCTCCAGAATTTCCGCCTGCAGCTTCTCCACCCGCTCGACCTCCTGCTCAAACGCACGCAGGGTCAGGTAGGCGGTGAAGGGCGCGATATCGATGCGGCGCAACGGCGCGTCCGCCGGCCCCTCGAACAAAAGACCCACCTGCGGCTCGGCGCCGGTGACCGCGTCCTCGCCCGGGTCGACCTGCAGCGAGAAATCCGCGTCGAGATCGTAGCTGCCGAGATTGACTTCGGCCGAGCCGAAGATCTCCGCCTTTTCGGAATCGACCACCACGTTGCGGGCACTCAGGCGTCCGCCCACAAGCGTCAGCGTTCCGTCGACGCGCTGGAACGGCAGGCTGCCGGCGGCCATGTGGCTGACGAAGACCTCCCGGATCTTGGCGTCTTCCAGTTCCAGACCCGCATCGACCGCGCGGGTCACCAGCGGGAAGGCCTGCGGGTTGAGCCCCTGGAAGGCGCCGTTTTCCATCGAGAAGGTGCCGCCACCTGACAATCCGGTGACAATCGCGGAAATCGAGCGGCCGGCGCCTTCGAACTCCAGAAACAGGTCCAACGTACCAGAAGCGACGGCGCGGCCCTCCGGCCGCCAGCTGACCTGCCGCAGATCGACACCGTTAAGTTTCACCCGCCCGGACGCGGCCGCCTCCGCCTCGGAGCGGCGGATCGACAGGCTGCCCTGAAGATTGCCGCCGGCAAAGGCACCGCTCAGGCCGTCGAGGCGCATCAGCGTCGGAGAGATCCTCAACTCGGCTTTGGGTCCGGTAATGGCGCTGTCTTCGTCGAGGCGCAGGCGGTCGGCCTGAAACGCCAGGGTCAGATCGAAACCGTCGAGCAATGGAGCGCCGAACGGGGCGACAGGCCACATGCTGCTGCCATCGCCGGCCGCGAACCACTGGTCCGGCCCAAGTACCAGCTCCGACAAGGATCTGAGATCCGCCTGATTGAGCGAGATTTCGCCGTTGAAGCGCCGGGTACGCTCGCTAGGTGCGGGTTCGAGATCTCCCTCCAGCCGGGCCTCAAAGCGGGTCTCGCCCACGGCGCCCTCGGCGCGGCTGACCGCAACCGCACTGCCGACACCTTCCAGGTCGACGGCAAGCTGGGCCGGGATCGTACCGGTCATCACCGGCAACACCCGCCCCGCCATCAGCGCCAATGGGCCGAGATCATCCGTTTTGGCGGTCAGGCTCATCCGGTAGGCGGGATCCGCGTCCTTGGCCAGCGTCAGCGACCCGGTGCTTTCCAGCTGCGATGCGCCGACATTGGCGGTGACCGCGATGTCGAGCCCGTCCTTCGGTTTCCCCGCCGCCGTCAACGACAGCCGCCCGGAACCAGCGGCATCCACCGGGATCACATCCAGACCGAGCTGTTGCAGCAGCTTGCCGCCGTCCGGGCCGTCCAGGGAGACACCCAGATTGATGTCGGCCGCATGCCAGTCGTCGACGCGGCCTTTCAGCTCCGCCGTCAGAGCCGTCTCGGCGCCGCCCGCCGTGCCGTCGAGGCGCAGAGACATATCCGTGCCGCCATCGAGCGCAGCGGCCTGCAGCTGGGCGTCAAACTTGGCCGGCACAAGACTTGCGGCCGCTTTTTCCAGACGCTCGACAAAGACGGTCTCGGGAAAGAGACTGCCGGTCAAGGCCACCAGCCCGGACAGGTCCCGGGCATCCAACGTGCCGGAGACGCTGCCTTCCGGCGCGGAAAAGAGGTTCTTGATCTCACCGTCGACATCAAGACGGGCTCCGGCAAGATCGTTGGCAAACAACCGGTCGATGCGAACGCCGCCATCGGAATATTCCGCTTCCAGTGTCAGGCCCTCGCCTTCCACGCCGCGGGCGACCACCTGTTTGGCGCGCAGGCGCACCGACACGTCGAGCCCTTTCGGGTCTTCGGTAGTGCCGGTTTCGCTCCGCTCAGGCCGGATCAGGGCGGAGAGGCCCTCGACCTGATCAAGATCGAGCCGGTCCGCGTCGAGGCTGAGCGAAAAAACCGAGTTGCCGTTGCGCGGTTTCCGGTAGGCGAGCCCACCGCGGGCTTCAGCCCCGGCAAGTGTCAGACGCAGATTGTCGAGCGCGGCGCCTTCGGGCACCAGGTTCAACCGGCCCTCCAGGGAAACCGGCTCCATGGTGCTGACACCGAAATCCCTTTGCCGCCACCAGCCGAGCAGCGAACCGGGCTGATCGGAACTGATCGAGACGGCGCCGCGATAGCTCATCGCCGGCTCCAGCCCGAGATCCCCCTGGGTTGCCACGGTGGTGCGGCCCGGCAAACGTCCCGCAAGCCGGGCAATGCGCCAGCCGCCCAGCATGGTCTCCAGGTCGAGACGGACATTTTGGATGACACCGCCGCCGGCCACCAGCGCCGGCACATCCATGGAAATGGCACCGTCGATCGAGGGCAGCGGCACCGCGCGCAGGGCATCGACCAATTGCATCGCGGCGGTTTCGATGTCGACCGGCGCTTGCGGCCCGCCACCCAATAGCCGGTCCAGATCGACCTGTTTGGACTTGGCGCGGATTTCGAAGCGTTTGTCGCCCGAATAGGTTAGGTCCGCGTTGCCGGTCATGCTGAGCCGGCGGTCTTCCGGTCCGTAGCGGAATTCGAATTCCGGCACCGAGACTTCGGAGATGGTGGCCCCGAACGCGCCCTCCGCCTGCCAGCTGTTCGGGTCTGTCTCGTCGACGGCAACGGAGGCGATGGTGAAGCGGCCATCAAACGCGGGAGCCGCATCGGCCTCCTGCAACATGCCGTCAAAGGCGAAATTGACCGGCCGGTCCGTCGGGGTGACTTCCCCCTTGATCCGGATACCGCTGTCGTCCCGCGCCTGCCCTGTCGCCATGCTGACCATATAGGGCGCGCCGTTGAGCGTCAGGCTGCCGGAGGCCTTGAAGGGGCCGGCCAGGGTCCGTGCCGAGACGGACAGATTGGCATCGTCGATCCGGTGGGTCTCGCCGGAGCGGGCATCCACAATCGAAAGGGCGCCATCCCGGATGGAGACTTTTTCGAAGGCCAGGTCTTCCGGCGCCAGCTTGGCCAATGCCCCGTCTGACGTCATGGCGGTCAGCCAGTCCAGCCGGCCGGCCTCGTCGAGCGCCAGGGAGAGATGCGGCCGGTCCAGCTCCATCTCAATGACCCGGATTTCACCTTTCAGGAGCGGCGGCAGCTCGACGCGCATGTCGAATTTGGAAACAACCAGCAGCGGGTCTTCCGCTTCGCCAACACGAACATCGGAAAAACTGATCGATGGTGCAGGCAACAATCTGAGGTCGGCTTCGCCCAGAACCGTGACCCGGTGACCGAGCGCGCGTTCCGCATAGACTTCAAACGTCGAGCGATAATTGGTCCAGTCGATAAAGAACGGCCCCACCAGTGCTGCCACCAGCACCAGGATCACGGTTATTCCCAGCGTGATATAAACGGAGTTCAGGCCTTGTCTCCTTGTTCTCCAAAGTCACCAAACAGGTGTACCCGATCGCTGCTGCACTGCAAACACAGTTTTGCCGCCGCCCGACGGCCCTTGCTGAAAGAGGCCACCAGAACGTCAGATCGAGCTTATTGGTCTGATTCGATACAATATCATGACTGCGGCAGGATCTTGCCCGGATTCATCACATTGTCCGGATCTAATGCGTGCTTCACCGCGCGCATGACCTCCAGTGCCTCACCATGTTCGCGGGCCATGTATTTCTGCTTGCCCTGGCCGACGCCGTGCTCGCCGGTGCAGGTCCCGCCCATGTCAATCGCGCGCAGCGACAGGCGCTCGACAAATTTCTCGGTTCTGCGCTTTTCCTCCGGATCGTCGATGTTGACCAGGACCTGGACATGAAAATTGCCGTCGCCAACATGGCCGACAATCGGTGCCAGGAAGCCTTCGGCGCGAATGTCCTCATGGGTCGCGGCGACGCAATCGGCCAGACTGGAAATCGGCACACAGACATCCGTCACCATGATCTGCGCTTCCGGTTTCAGCGCCTTGCCGGCCCAGTAGGCGTCGTGACGGGCGGTCCACAGACGCGTCCGGTCCTCGGGCGCGGTCGCCCATTCGAACGGGCCACCGCCGAATTCTTCGGCAATTGCCGAGAACATTTCGGACTGCTCGCGCACACCGGCTTCCGAGCCGTGAAACTCCAGGAACAGGGTCGGCGTTTCGGCAAGGCCAAGTTTCGAATAGATGTTGCAGCCGCGGATCTGGACCTCGTCAAGAAGTTCGATACGCGCCACCGGCAGGCCCATCTGGATGGTGGTGCTCACCGCGTTGCAGGCAGACGCAACATCCGGGAAAGGGCAGACGCCGCCGGAAATCGCTTCCGGCTGGCCGTGCAGGCGCAGGGTCAGTTCGGTGATCACGCCGAGCGTGCCCTCGGCGCCGACAAACAGGCGCGTGAGATCGTAACCCGCTGAGGATTTTTTCGCCCGGCCGCCGGTCCTGATGATACGCCCGTCGGCGGTCACAATGGTCAGGCCGAGCACCGCGTCCTTCATCGTGCCGTAGCGCACGGCATTGGTGCCGGAGGCACGGGTCGACGCCATGCCGCCAAGCGTGGCATCAGCGCCCGGATCAATCGGGAAAAACAGGCCGGTGTCACGGATATAGCTGTTGAGCTGCTTGCGGGTCACGCCCGCCTGGACACGGCAGTCGAGATCGGCCGCATTGACCTCCAGAACCGCGTTCATGCGCGACAGGTCGATCGATACCCCGCCCCGCGGCGCGTTGACATGCCCTTCCAGCGATGTGCCTGCCCCGAACGGGATCACCGGAACCTTGAAGCGCGCGCAGACCCGGACGATGTCCGCAACCTCTTCGGTCGTTTCGGCGAACACGACCGCGTCCGGCGGCTGATTCCGCAGCCAGGTGGTCGTGTGTCCATGCTGCTCCCGAAGGGCTTTGGAGGTCGCACAGCGTTCTTTGAACCGTTCTTTCAGCTGCGCAACTGCGCTGGCAATATTGTCTTTTCCGTCAAGATCTTGAGCATCGTCCGGCGTCGTCGCCAATTCAGGCATGTTGTTTCCTCCCGCGCGCACGGCTTTGTTTATCCGGTCAAAACCTGAATATGTTAGCGCAAGCCCGAAAGGTCAAAGCCCAATCGGGGCAGACGCACCTGGATCTGATAGCACCCGGAGGAATTGTATGACAGGGACCTGGCAGCCTGAACCGGTCAAAAGCAGTGTCATGGAGGTCAAGCCGGACTGGATTGACTATAACGGCCACCTGAACATGGCCTATTACAACGTTCTGTTCGACACGGCGGTCGATGAGGTTTTCAACCGGCTCGGCCTGGGTCCGGACTATGTCAAAACCCGGAAAGCCTCCTATTTCACCGCCGAAGTACATGTCTGCTATGTCCGCGAGCTCGGCGTCGGCATGCCGGTGATCGCAACCCTGCAGCTCATCGATTTCGACGGCAAACGCGCGCATTTCTACCAGGAACTGCACCACGGCGAAGAAGGCTGGCTGTCCGCCACATCCGAGCAGATGAGCCTGCATGTCGACATGACCGCCCGCAAGGTTGCGCCCTGGCCGGAGGATATCCTCGCCAACCTGACCGATCTTGGAAACGCCCATGCGGGTCTGCCCAGACCTGAACGCGCAGGCCGGCATATCGAAATCAGGAAAAAGTCCTGAAACGAGTGCCAGACCGGCGCAAATGCATGTGAACAGGACATCTTTGCGGGTCGCAACCCTGTTCTTTCCGTCCGACTCGGGCACAATGCGGACAGAACAAGCACAGGCAACTCTTTCGCGTGATCGATGCGTAAAATACTGGAAACAGCCAGCCACCTTCCCAGCATCCTTGTCAGCTGGATCACGCCCAACGTGCGCCAGTTCCGCTCAAGCCGGCTTCATCTCGTCTGGGGCCTGGCCATTCTAGTCGGGGCGCTGGTCGCGCTCGCCGCCATTGCCTTTCGAACGGCGATCGGCTTCATCCAGTTGCCCTGGCTCCAGACGACAACGGAACGCACCTGGCAGGCGGCCGCGGAACAGCCCTGGTGGGTGATCCTGCTGGCGCCGGCGGTCGGCGGATTGGTCGTCGGCTGGATCCTGCACAAGTTTCACCCGCAGCAGCGGGCCGGCGGCGTCGCCGATGTCATCGAGGCGCGCGCCCATGGCGGACGCGGACTGCCGCTGAAATCCGGTCTGTGGTCGGCGCTGGTAACGACGATTTCGCTCGGCAGCGGCGCCAGCGCCGGCCGTGAAGGCCCTGTTGTCCATCTTGGTGCCACGCTCGGAACGGCGGTCTGCAGCTTTTTTCACCTGCCGGATTCCGCAAGGCGTATCCTGCTCGGTTGCGCGGTTGCCAGCGGTGTCTCCGCCTCGTTCAATGCGCCCATCGCGGGCGTCCTCTTTGCCCATGAGGTGATCCTCGGTCACTACGCGGTTTCCGCCTTTGTGCCGATCGTGCTGGCCTCGGTGATGGGTACGCTTCTGTCGCGGCTATGGTTCGGCGATGTCGCCGCCTTCGAGATCCCGCTTTACGAAATTACGTCCTACCTGGAGATACCTGCTTTTGCCTTGCTCGGCCTGACCTGCGCGGCTGTCGCCATCCTGTTTCAATTCGCTCTGATCGGCACCGACTGGACCGCCCGCAACATCACCATGCCGCTCTGGTTGCGTCCGGTGCTCGGCGGTCTCGCCGTCGGCGCACTCGGCATCTTTTTTCCCGGTATTTTGGGCGTCGGCTATGAAGCAACCGACCTTGCCCTGAAACACCAGCTGCCGATCGCAACCATGCTGACGCTTCTGGTGGTCAAGACGGCGGCAACGGCGATCACCCTGGCCTCGCGTTTCGGCGGCGGTATCTTCTCGCCATCGCTCTATCTCGGAGCGATGACCGGGGGGGCATTCGGACTGATCGCCGCGTCGGTCTTTCCGGAAATGGCCTCCAGCCATGGCCTCTATGCGATCCTGGGCATGGGGGCCGTTGCCGCCGCTGTGCTCGGCGCACCTTTCTCAACCACCGTGATCGTGTTTGAGCTGACCGGCGGCTACGCACTCTCCATCGCCCTGCTCCTCGCCGTCTCCATTGCGACAGGGCTGACGCAAGCCGTGCACGGCAAGTCCTATTTCCACTGGCAGCTCGGCATGCGCGGCTGTTTCGTCAATGAGGGTGTGCACCAGTTCCTGAGTGAAACCGTCAAGGTGCGCGATTTCATGGATCCGCCCCCGGAAGCCGAGGAAGACCGGGCCTTCAACGCGGGCGAGGACGGACCTTACCTGCATGACACGGACACGCTGGAAAGCGCGCTGAAAAGCTTCGATTCCTGTGGCAGGGCTGCCTTGCCCGTGGTCGCCAAGGGCGACGCGACGCGGATCATCGGAACGGCCCGTCACGTTCGCGGCCTGCGTTACTTCAACGCAGCCCTGATCAACGCGACCAAGGAAGAGCACAATTAGAGCGTTTCTAGGGTCAGGACCCTTTAATTTGATTGAAATGGCGCAACAAACGACGATGAGCTGCAAGGAAAGGCGCGACAAGCGGGCTTCCTGCCCGGTTGAGCGGTTTGACGAAGCAGATCGAAGCCGTTTTTGCGTCCCCGGGATAGAGTGAATTCGCCCGGCAACATCGTTGCAAAACTTTGGAAACCGGACGGTTACCTGCAGCTTTGCGCCTCGTATCCGAACAAATTCATCCCTACCATTTCATTCAAATTAATGGGTCCTGACCCTAGGTTCTCAGCCCCAGGTTCGAGAACGACCGTTAGAACCTGGACGGCTCGGTCGGCAGAACCTTGCCCGCATATTTGTGAGAGGTCTTGCCTTTCAGACGCATTTCAAGGTCCTTTTGCCCCATGTAGATCTGCGCCTGACGCCCTTTGGCCCCTGGCAGGCTGAAGACGTCCAGACCGGTCCAGGGCAGGAACGGATTCCGGCGCAGGGAACCGTAGAGGCCAACCCTGACGGACGGCCGCTCGCTTGTCGCCCGCGCGTGAAACCCATGGGTATCCGCGACAACCAGCGAGTTTCCGGGAACAGCGAAGCGGACAGGATCCGGATAATTCAGCCGGGAGAGTTCGTTGGCGGGCAGCCGGAACGATCCGCGTGCATGAAGCCGGTTCTTGTCGGTCGACGCGGTCAGGCTCTGCTCCCGCTCCCAGGCGAGCCGTTCCGGCGTCAGCCGGTGCGATCCCGGGATATAGGTGAAGGGGCCTTCCGCGTCGTCAATGTCATAGAGAAACAGCCAGCATTTGGCAGTCTGGTGGAACGTGTCGGAATGGAACGCCGTTTGCGGATCCGCCTTGCGCTTGCCGTCCGGATTGGTCAGCACGATGTGCAGATAGATCAGCGGATCGCCGTTGGTGGAACCGACATAACGCAGGCCGTTCTGGAGCGGTTTGCTCCAGACAGCAGCGCGCAAATGCGGCAGGTTCCTGAGCACCTTGGGCGGCAGGGGAATGAACCGGGTGACGGAGTTGCCCTGGCGCATGTCCCAGGCATCAAAACGCGTGGTCTCGATTTCCCTGCGCAGCCCGGCTAGCTGCTCCTCCGGCAACACGTTCCGCGTTTCGATATATCCGTCCCGCTGGTAGGCAGCGCGGTCCGCATCGCTGATCAGATGCGCTAGCCGCCTGCGCCGCGCGTCGGCCATTTGCTCCGCCAGTTGGATGCGTTTGACATGCAGGCCGGCCTCGTTGAGACGCCGGCTGCCGATCAACGGATTGTCGCAGAACGACTTAGCCCCCGTGGCCAGTTCGGCCGCATAATATGGCATCTTGAGAACGTCTGCCGCGCGCATTCCATTTCCTTTGGTTCCATCGGACCAACGCTTCTTAAAGAGCTTTGGTCGCCTGTTCCAGCCAGATCCGCTGCTTTGCACCGACAAGCGGGCCGATTTCCGCCCGGACCCGTTCGTGATAACTGTTGAGCCAATCCCGTTCGGCCTGGGTCAGCAGCGAAACGTCCACGAGGCGCAGATCCATCGGCACCAGCGTGATCGTCTCGAAACCGAGCATCGGCCGCTCACCGCCCGGCAAATCGCGCGCCTCGGTCACGATTTCCAGGTTTTCCAGGCGGATGCCATATTCGCCGGCCGGATAGTAGCCCGGTTCGTTGGACAGGATCATGCCCGGCTTCAGGGGAACCGTGCCGGTCTTTGCAATGCGCTGCGGGCCTTCATGGACGCCGAGATAGGCACCGACGCCATGACCGGTGCCATGGTCAAAGTCGAGGCCGGCTTTCCAGAGATCGATCCGGGCGAGCGTGTCGATCTGCGCCCCGGTCGTGCCTTCGGGGAACTTCGCCGTCGAGACCGCGATATGGCCCTTCAGCACCAGCGTGAAATGCTTCTTCATTTCCGGGCTGACCTCCCCCACCGCAAGGGTGCGGGTGATGTCGGTGGTGCCGTCCTCATACTGGGCGCCGCTGTCGATCAGGAACGGTTTGCCAAGCGGGATATTCAGGTTGCTGGACCGACTGACACGATAGTGGCAAATGGCGCCGTTCGGCCCCGCACCTGAAATCGTGTCGAAGGAAATGTCCTTCAGGACACCGGTTTCCCGCCGAAACTCCTCAAGCTTTTCCGCAGCGCCGATTTCATCGAGTTCTCCCTTGGGGGCTTCCTCGTCGAACCAGCACAGGAAATTCACATAGGCGACGGCATCGCGGATATGCGCTTCACGCGCGCCCTTGAGCTCGGTTGCGTTCTTGATGGCCTTGGGCAGCAGCACCGGATCCTGGGCCTCCACCAGCGTGCCGCCGGCCCCGGTAATGGCATCTGCAATGCCGATCCCGGCCAGTGCCGGATCGATCAACACACGGGCGCCCGCCTTGCCGAGGGTCTTCAGGCCGGAGACGAAACCGTCCGGTTCGCCGAGATCGGTCAGATCCGACAGCGCATCGCGCACGGAATTGGACAGCTTCCGGCCGTCGATATAAAGCGCGGGCTTGCCGTCGCTCGGCACCGTTGCAAAGGACAGCGGCAGCGGAGTGTGGCTGACGTCCGAGCCGCGGATGTTGAACAGCCAGGCAATGGAATCGGGCTGCGTCAGGACGCAGGCATCGGCTTTCTTGTCTTTCAGTGCGGACTGGATCTCGGCAATCTTGTCGGATGCCTCGCGGCCGGCAAGCGAAACCGGATAAAGCGCAACCTCGCCGAGCGGCGGTTCGGGACGGTCTTCCCAGACACTGTCGAGCGGATTGTCACCAAGGGTTACCAGCTCGGCGCCCGCTTCCTCGCAGACCTCTTTCAGGCGGCGCACCTCGCGCACGGTGTGCAGCATGGCATCAATGCCGAGCTTCTGGCCCGGCTTGAGCTTTGAGCCAAGCCAGTCCGTCACCGGTTCATTGATCAGGTGGCGGGCCGGAAACACGTCCATATCGACCTGTTCGCGCACCTGGATGGTATAGCGACCGTCGACGAAGATCGCAGCGTCTTCGCCGAGCACGGCCGCAACGCCCGCCGATCCTGTGAAACCCGTCAGCCATTGCAAGCGGCAATCATGCGGCGGCACATATTCTCCCTGATGCGCATCAGCGCGCGGGATCAGAAAACCATCAAGGCCGCGGCGGGCGAGTTCGGCCCTGAGAAGCGCTGCATGCGGCGCTCCGCAGGAAGGATCGCTGAGATCGTCAAAGGTCTGAAACATGCGGCGCACGGTAATTTGGCCGGAGCCTCCGATCAAGCAGGATAATTATTCCGGATCAGCCTGTTCGGGAGAAAAGCTTCTTCTTGCATTTTGCAATGCAGCAATCATTTCGCATATGCGAAGAGTGCAAGGCAGTCATGCGCCGGAAGGGCTACCTGAGCAGCTCGGGAACACGCATATAGAGGTCACACAAGAACAAAGACGTTTCTCCCTAGATCAGCGGTTGCTCAAGCGGAGCTGCTTGAACAACCAAAAGCTGATCGCTTCTTAGATGCAGAGCATCCTGCGTTCTCTCGAACGCAGGATGCTCTGGGGAAGCTCTTAAACTTCAAATGGGAAAGATCACGATGACCCGTACGACCACCACTTCGACCCGCACCGGCAGCAGCTTCATGCGCCGTGCCTTCGACCGCATGATTGAAGCCCGTTCGGCTCAGGCCCGCCGCTATGTCAACGGCTACCTGTTGTCCCTGGACGACGCCACGCTGGCCGCCCACGGCTACGACCGCGACGAGCTGGAGCGCGAAGGTTCCACCACCCGCGGTTTCTAAGAGGCTCAGGACGTTTTTCGAAACAAGACTGTGCATTGAAAAAGCCCGCCGACCCGTTCGGCGGGCTTTTTCGTGTCTATTCTCACGCCAGCTTGCGGCCCCGCACCAGCGTCAGGGTCAGCCAGCCGTCCTTTTCCCGGCGCCGGTCCAGAACAAAGCCCTGGCAGCGATAGGCGAACAGGATGCGCGGTCCGTCCTCGACCCGCAGGCCCGACAGCACCAGCGTCGCGGTCGCGGTCATGTGTTCGCCGATGGATTTCGACATTTTCATCAGGGGCCGCGCCAGGATGTTGGCAATCACCAGGTCGAACGGGCCGTAGAGGCTGAAGCGCCGGTCTTCCATACCATTGGCGGTGAACCCCTTGACGAGATGCGACGCGCCGTTGAGCCGCGCGTTTTCCAGCGCTGTCTTTGTGGCAATCGGGTCGATATCGGTCGCCAGCACGCTCTGACGGCCCTTGAGCGCCGCCGCGATGGCCAGAACGCCGGTGCCGGTGCCGAGATCCAGGATGCCGTCATATTCGCGCAAGGACAGGAGCCGGTCGATTTCCTCAAGGCAGCCTGCCGTGGTGCCGTGATGGCCGGTGCCGAAAGCCAGCGCCGCCTCAATTTCAAGGCCGATCGCGCCCGGAACCACCTTGTCCCGGTCATGACCGCCATGCACGATGAACCGGCCCGCCCGGACCGGCTTCAGGCCTTCCAGGCTCTTTTCAACCCAGTTGATATCCGGCAGTTCTTCCGCCTCGAGCGGCGCGGCGAAGGCGTCTGCGCCAACCCGGTCACGGACAGTTGCCGAGGCTTCGTCCGGTTCCATGTCGAACAGCAGGATTTCCGCGGACCAGATGCGCCCGTCCGGGGAGGCCTCGTAGATGGTCACCGGATTGCCGTCATCCTCAAAGGCGCGCTCCAGAATTTCCGCGATCCGTTTGGCTTCCAGTTCTTCGGCTGTGATCCGCACCCGGATGGTTTTCATGACCGGCCCTGTCTTCGGTAATAGCATTCAAGGCGTGGGGTATAGCGGGAAGCAGGCTGCGAAACCAGCGCCTTCCGGCGAAAAGACTGGGCATTTTGTATGCGTGCCCCATTTCATAACGCAGAGAGAGGACAATGCGATGTCATTCCCAACAAGAAACCGTTCGTGCCGGGCGGTTGCCCTCGCTTCGCTTGTTGTCGCGGCGTTTTTTTCCGCTCTGCTGCCGGCCGCCGCCGACACGGACAAGGAGGCCCTGTTCGAGGCCTTGAAAAACGCGCCGGACGAACAGGCTGCCGAGCAGATTGAAAACGAAATCTGGAAATCCTGGCTTGAAGCCGCCCCGACGCCTGAGCTTCAGGTCAAGGTCGAGACCGCGATGCAACGGCGCAATCTCTATGACTTTCAGGGCGCCAAGGATCTCCTCGACGAGGTGATCGCAACGGCCCCGAACTATTCGGAAGGCTGGAACCAGCGCGCCTTTGTCCTGTTCCTGCAAGGCAATTACGAGGCGAGCCTGGAGGATATCGAGCGCACGCTGGAACTGGAGCCACGCCATTTCGGCGCCCTGTCGGGAAGGGCGATGATCTTCATGACCCTCGGCCGGGTGAAGCTCGGACAGGAAGCCCTGCGCGAAGCCGTCAAGATCCACCCGTTCCTGAAGGAACGCGACATGCTGATCCAGCCCAAGGGGGTGGATCTTTAGGACTGCACCAGCCCCAGGAAATAACCTGGGAGGCCCGACACCTTCATCGGCAACCCAACACATTCAGCGTCATCCTGAGGAAGCCCGAAGGGCTGTCTCGAAGGATCGGACACTTGCTCCATAGTGCGCAGCAGATCCTTCGAGACGGGCCTGAAGGCCCTCCTCAGGATGACGCTGAATATGTTGTGTAGGCTCAGGCATTTGCCCGCTTTACCGGTCGCGGCCAACGGCCGGACTTATTCCGCCCCGCCCTCAACCACCGGCAGATGCAGGCACACCGTGAGGCCTCCGCCCGGAGTGTCGGATAGCTCCAGACGTCCGCCCGCCGCTTCCACAATTGACTTCGCAGTGGGAAGACCAAGGCCGAAGCCGGTGCCTTCGCGGATCTGGCGAGCAGCGTCACCGCGCTCGAACGGTTCCAGAAGCCGCGCACGGTCCGCCGCCGCGATGCCCGGGCCGTGGTCGACGATATCGACGCGAATATGATCGGCGTCCCGGTAGGCCAGGATCTCCACCCCGAAGGCATAGAAAAGCGCGTTGTCGATCAGGTTGGAGAACGCCCGCTGCAGCTCGGTGTTGCGCGCCATCACCGACAGGCGGCCGTCATAGCGCAGTTTCACCGCGTGGCCGGTATCGGCATATTGATCGCACAGGGATTGCAGGAAACTGGGCAGATCGATGCGCTGGACCGATTCCGCGCTCGCCCCGTCGCGCAGAAAGGTCAGCGCGGCGTCGATCTGTCCTTCCATCAGTTGAAGGTCCCGCAGGCTTCGATCCCGAATGTCGCCCGGCTCCAGAAGGTCGAGACGAAGCCGCAGACGGGTCAGAGGTGTTCTGAGATCGTGACTGACGGCCGCAAGCATGCGCGTGCGCTTTTCCAGGAATTCGTTGATCCGGTGCTGCATGCGATTGAAAGCGGTCGCTGCCGCGCGCACTTCGCGGGGGCCGCTTTCCCTGATCGGCACGGGAGAGGTGGAGGTCTCTCCAAAGGATCTTGCGGAGGCAGCAAGGGCTGCCAAAGGCCCCGCCAAACTGCGTGCCGCCCAGATCATCAGGCCGCAGAAACTGAGTGCCAGAAAACCGAAAAAGAGGAGAAAAGGTTCGCCTAGAACCGGTGGCGGCGGGCCGCGCATACCCCATTCAGCGGCAACAAGCGCCCCGTCACGCAGCCGGATAAACAGCAGCGGAGGTGCGTTCTTGCCGCGTTTTTGAGGGGCCACAACATGTTCGATGCGCATACCGAGAAGGGTATTCCCGGTCACGAAGGGGCCGAAATGCTCGCCGTCGCTGGCGCCGCCGCTGACGGTCAGCGCGTTTTCATCGACCAGTTCCAGCATCAGATCGGGAAGTTCACCATGAAGTGCGGCAAGAACCTCGCGTCGCTCGTCTGCAGGTGTCTCATTGAGCTTTGCTACGGCTACGCTCACAAGATGACTGTTCATGACGGACGGATTCCGATCGAGACGCTCTTTCAGGAAATAAAAGCTGGCTGCCCCAACCAGAACCATGAACAGGCCCGACACCGCGAGCAGCACCAGGATCTGATACAGCATCGTGTCCGGCCAGAAGTGTTTAACCAGCCGCATCATCGCGCGTGACCGGGGCAACGAATTCATATCCGCCGGCTCGGACCGTCCGGATGAACTGGTAAGGCGCTCCGCCGGCCTCGAGCTTCGAGCGGAGCCGGCTGATCAGGATGTCGATGTTGCGGCCATTGGTGGCGCCGAATTGGCCGAGGGTCAGCTCGACCAGCTGCTCCCGGCTGAGCACGCGGCCCGCTCGTTCCGCCAGAACCTGAAGCAGGGTGAATTCCGCGGGAGTGACGGAAATCAGTGCGCCGTCGGTGTTGTGCAGGCTGCGCTGGCGGCAATCCATCCGCCAGCCCTCAAAACTCAGCTTGCCGGCGGCCGCCGGTGCCGACACGCCGCCAAGTTCCACCCGGCGAAACAGAGCCCGCACCCTGGCGATCAGTTCGCGCGGATTGAACGGCTTGGGCACATAATCGTCCGCGCCGACTTCCAGGCCGACGACCCGGTCGATGTCTTCGTTCTTGGCGGAAACAATGATGATCGGCACGGAGCTGGTCGCCCTGAGACGCCGGCAGATGCTGAGGCCGTCCTCGCCGGGCAGCATCAGGTCGAGCAGGATCAGGTCGACCCGGTTGCTGGCCAGAAGCCGGTCCATCTCGGCTCCGTCCCGGGCGAGCGTCACCTTGAAATCATTGGCGACCAGATGCCGCTTGATCAGGAGACCGATCTCCGAATCGTCCTCGACAACCAGGATATGAGAGGGTTTGTGCATTCTGTCCTATACCAACCTCAATAGATAGGAACCGATCTGACCGCGTTTGGGGACTGTTCGGCAAGGAGCAGGTTGCAGGGCGATTTGGTTTATCGGTCAAAATCTGCGACGCGGCTGAACAGTCCCCAAACACGGCCTTCGGTGGCCAGCTCCGGCCCGCCGGACAGCGTTGCGCTGCTTGAACGGCCAACCAGGCCGTCCTGCGCAACGCGCCTTGCCGGCCAAACCGGATCAGAGCCATCAGATCGGTTCCTATCTATTGAGGTTGGTATATTGCCTCATCCGGCGGAATTTTCATCCGCTTTCCGGGAGTCTTACGCCGGAAAAGTGTTTCTCGTCATTTCCGGAAAAAACCGCGGAAACATGCCGAAAACAGCACCTCCCACCGGTTAAGACCTCGTTAACCTTTCGGGCATCACCGTCTTCGAAGTCAAGGCGTCGTCCCTTTTCAGGAGCAAACGAAGATGCAGATCGGTTCAATGCCCATGATGCCACCGGGCGGCTCGCCGCGCGACCAGGTGGTCAACAATTTGAGTGCGCAGGTCGAAGCGGGAGAGATCACTGCGGAAGACCAGGACGCGATGATGGAGGCGCTCGATGCCATGCATGCCGAGCGCATGGAAAACGGCCCGCCGGCCCCGGGCAGCGCCCCGCCGTCACAGGAAGAGATCCAGGCGAATTTCGAATCCATGCTTGCCGAGCAGGTCGAGGCGGGCACGCTGGGCCAGGACCAGGCCGACCATCTGGCCGAAATGTTCGAAGAAGGAGAGCTTGGCCGGCCGCCCGAAGGCCAGGGCCCGCCGCCTCCAGGCGGTGAAGGCGGCGGTTCGATGGACGAATTGATGAGCGCCATTCTCAGCCAGCTGCAAAGCGGCTCCACCTATGACGGCTCGGGCGAACAGACCGGCAGCATCGCCTCGCTGCTCGCCGATTACACGGCTTAAGACCCTAGTGGAACGCCCGGCCGCCCTCCCCCCATGTCGGCCTGGTCGGGCCAGGTTTCCCGAACACCTGTAGTCGTGCCCACAACTTGAATGCGATTGCCTGCCTCACATCGGGAAACCGGCCGGCCACCTTCGGGTGGCCGGTCTTTTTTGGGGGAGCGTGGCCAGGAGACAACCGGCTTCAATGCCGTTCGACGAAGCTGTCGATGACCTTCTTCACGCCGGCCTTTTCGAAATCGATGGTCAGCTTGTTGCCCTCGATCGACTGGATCGCGCCATAGCCGAACTTGATGTGGAAGACCCGTTCGCCGAGGGAATAGGCCGACGGTGCGTCGCTGACCGACCTGGCGACCAGTTCTCCCTCGATGGTGAGTGGACCCTGGCGTTTCTGGCGAGCGGACTGGTAACCGCGGCCGCCACCATCCGAGAAGCCGTTGGAGGACTGGCGGTTGCGCTGCGCCCGTTTCCAGCCGGGCGTCGAATAGCTGCCGCCATCGAAGGGATCGTGGCTGTCGAAACGGGACGGGCCGTATCCGCCGCCGGCATATCCGCCATAGTTGGAGCTGGGCTCGCCGATCTCGACGTGATCCGGTGGCAACTCATCCAGGAACCGCGAGGGCACGGTCGATTGCCACAGGCCATGAATGCGCCGGTTGGAGGCAAAATAGAGTTTCGCACGCTTCTTGGCCCGGGTGATGCCGACATAGGCAAGGCGCCGCTCTTCCTCAAGGCCTGCTCTGCCGCTCTCGTCCAGTGAGCGCTGATGCGGAAAGAGGCCCTCCTCCCAGCCGGGAAGAAACACGGTGTCGAATTCCAGCCCCTTGGCCGAATGCAGCGTCATGATCGAAACGGCGTCGGAGGCATCGGCGCTGTCGCGGTCCATCACCAGGGAAATATGCTCCAGGAACCCGGCCAGGGATTCAAACTCCTCCATAGACCGGATCAGTTCCTTCAGGTTGTCGAGACGTCCGGGCGCTTCGGCGGACCTGTCCAGGCGCCACATTTCCGTGTAGCCGCTTTCATCCAGAATGATTTCGGCGAGGTCCGTGTGCTTGATCTGGTCGAGCTGGCGCCGCCAGCGCTCGAAATTGTCGAGCACGGTTTTCAGCGCGTTGCGCGGCTTGGGCTTCAGCTCTTCCGTATCGATCAATTGGCTGGCCGCCTGCATCAGGGGGATGCGCTCGGCACGGGCCAGGCCATGCACCAGTTTCAGCGTGGCGTCGCCGAGCCCGCGCTTGGGCGTGTTGACGATGCGCTCGAAGGCGAGATCGTCCGCAGGCTGCGCCACACAGCGCAGGTAGGCCATGGCGTCGCGGATTTCCATGCGTTCATAGAAACGAGGACCGCCGATCACCCTGTAATTGAGGCCGAGTGTGACGAAGCGTTCTTCGAACTCGCGCATCTGGAACGAGGCGCGCACCAGAACGGCCATCTCGTTGAGCGCATGGCCCTTGGACTGCAAGGCTTCGATTTCGTCGCCGATGGTGCGGGCTTCCTCTTCCGAGTCCCAGACGGAGGCAACCGAGACAAGGTCATGGTCCGGCTCATCGAAATCGGTGAACAGCGTCTTGCCGAGCCGGCCCTCGTTGAAGGAAATCAGGTGCGAGGCGGCGGCCAGAATGTGGCTGGTGGAGCGGTAATTGCGCTCCAGGCGGATCACTTCCGCGCCCTTGAAGTCATGCTCGAAGCGCAGGATGTTGTCGACCTCGGCGCCGCGCCAGCCATAGATCGACTGGTCGTCGTCGCCGACGCAGCAGACATTCGGATTACCCTGGGCCAGCAGGCGCAGCCACAGATACTGGGCAATGTTGGTGTCCTGGTATTCGTCGACCAGCATGTATCGGAAGCGGAGCTGATAGTCCTTCAGGACATCCGGCTGGGTCTTGAACAGCGTGATGACATGCAACAGCAAGTCACCGAAATCGGCGGCGTTCAGGATCGACAGACGTTCCTGGTATTCCTCGTAGAGCTTGCGGCCGCGGCCGTTAGCAAACGCGCGTGCTTCGCCTTCCGGGACGTCCTTCGGCGTCAGCGCCCGGTTCTTCCAGCTGTCGAGCATGCCGGCAAAGGCCTTGGCGGTCCATCGCTTGTCGTCGAGGCCCTCGGCCTGGATAATCTGCTTGATCAGGCGGATCTGGTCGTCGGTGTCGAGGATCGAGAAGGACGATTTCAATCCGACCAGTTCTGCATGCCGCCTCAGGATCTTCACGCAGATCGAGTGGAAGGTGCCGAGCCAGGCCATGCCTTCGACATTGCCGCCGACAAAGCCGGCAATGCGCTCCTTCATCTCGCGCGCGGCCTTGTTGGTGAAGGTCACGGCGAGGATCTCGGACGGGCGCGCCAGTCCGCTTGCCAGGATATGGGCAATGCGCGTGGTCAGCACCCGGGTCTTGCCGGTGCCGGCGCCTGCCAGCACCAGCACAGGGCCTTCCGTTGTTTCCACGGCCAGCCGCTGTTCCGGATTGAGCCCGGTCAGATAATCCGGGGCACGCCGGGCCGCCATCGCCCGCGCGGCAATCCCCCCTTGCGGCCGCTCCGGCACCGGCGCGGGCTCGGCCCGCGTGCCGACCGGCTGAAAGGGATCGTCAAAAGGATCGTCATACCCGTCCGGGTCGGTCATGGTTTACTGGTCCGGTGTTCTTCAAGCGCTTGTTAGAGAGAACAATATAGCAACAAAGCGGCGCTGACGAGGCGGGAACAAGGGATTTGGTGGGGACAAGATTGCGCCAAACGCTCACATCTCAATTGTCATCCCGGATTGGCGCAGCCAAGTCCGGGACCCAGTAAACACATGCGCCTACAGCTCCAGCCGGCACCGGGGCTACTGTGTCCCGGTCTTGTCGCTTGCGCGTCAAACCGGGGTGACAAGGGAGAGGCATGTATCCGATGACGGGCCGCGGGTCAGGCGGCCTCGTCTTCGCGGACTTCCTGCAGGAACCGCCGGACCGCGCCGGAGAGGTCGCTGGCCACAAGACCGAGCTGTTCCGCGGACTGGCTGAGGTTTTCGGATTTTTCCCGCGTCTGGTCGATGGAGCTGGAAACGCCGGCGACATTGCTGGCCGCCGCCGTGGCCCCATCGGACGCGTAGGTGATGCTCTGGGTGATTTCGCTGGTCGCCGTGTTCTGTTCTTCGACGGACGCGGCGATCGTTTCCGTCACGGAGCGGACTTCCTCGATCTTTTCCACGATGGATCGGATCGCGGCGACGGATTTCTGGGTCGAGCCCTGAATACCGGAAATCTGGCTGGCGATCTCGTCTGTCGCCTTGGCGGTCTGGGTGGAAAGCTCCTTCACTTCCGCCGCAACAACCGCGAAGCCCTTGCCGGCTTCCCCGGCGCGCGCAGCCTCGATGGTCGCGTTCAGCGCCAGAAGGTTGGTCTGTTCGGCAATGGCGCGGATCATCTCCACGACTTCACCGATCTTGTCCGCTGTCTCAGCAAGAATGGAAACGTCCCGGTCGGCCGCCAATGCCGTCTCGGCAGCGGTGGAAGAGAGGGTCATGGCAGATTCCGCCTGGCGGGAAATCTCGCTGATGGAAGCCGAAAGCTCCGCTGCCGCCGACGCCACCGTCTGCACGTTTGTCGTCGCCTCTTCCGTCGCCGCATTGGCCGCAACAGCACTTTCGTTCGCGTGCATGGCGATTTTCAGCATGTCACCCGCACTGTCGCGCACGCCGGTGGTTTCGCTCGAAAGCTGCTCCTGAATGGTCGTGACGGAGCCTTCGAACGCCTTGATGGCATTCTCAAGCTGGGTTCTGCGAGCATTCCGTTTCTCGCGATCAATCGCCGCCAGTTCTTCCAGGCGTTTCTGGTTGATAAGCCCGTCGCGGAAGATTTCGGTTGCCCTTGCGATATCGCCGATTTCATCCGGACGGTCGGTGTCTTGAACCTCAACGTCCAGATTGCCGCCGGCAAGCTCGGTGATGGTGTCGCGCTGCCGGCTCAAAGTGCGCGTGATAGAAATCACCTGATATCCGACCAGCACGAGTGTACCGATCACGAACACCACAGCAACAAGACCAAGCGTCCAGATGTCCCGATTGAGGCGGCTGGCATCCGCCGCCGAGGCCGCCTTGGAGCGATCGATGAAGACGTCGGACACCTGCTTCATCAGGTTCAGCCGCTTGGTCGCAGCAGCAAACCAGGCCGTGCCTTCGATGCCTTGAGCGTCCTGCGTGTCCGGCAGCTTGTGGATCACCGTGCGCCAGGCCAGCGCCTGGTCAACATCGGCTCCTTTCACCGTGTCGTTGAAAAGCTTCAACTGCTCGGGCGTGGTGACGGCTTCCAGTTCCTTCAAGAAGGCCCTTTCGCCGCCATAGAAGGCAATGACATTCCGGAAGGTATCCTGATTGACCTTACCGGTCATATTGAATTCATTGAGCAATGCCGCGCCATTGGCCCGCTCCAGTCCTCCGGCTTCCATCGCCTCAACAATCGTCAGGTAAGGCAGCAATTCGTGGGTGATTTCCCGCGACGGGCTTTCCTCGGTCGCCAGCGCAATCACATGAAGCAGTTCCTCGATCTGACCGGTGTAGGTCTTGACCACATCGCCTGCCTTGAACTGTCGGTCATCGACAGACCTTCTGTAAGCGGCTGTCTCTTCCAGACCGCGCACGATTGTGTTCAGGTCGTTTGTGAGGTCTTTATCGTGCAGATCAACGTTTGCGACATATGAGACGAAGGTCTCGCGTGCCGCGTCCGTCTTGGGACGCTGGCTTGTGAGTGTGGACTGGTTGCCCGCCGCATAATCGGACTTGATCAGTCCAACGCTCATGCCTCGCTCTTTCTGCAGCTCATGAATGAGGTCGCCCGCATTCTGGGCAATCTGGGTCAGGGGACTCATGTACTCATGATGCGCTCGCACCACGGCTTTTTCATAGACGCTCGTGATCGCGAATCCGATCACGGCAATCATCGGGACCAATGCCAGTAGTCCGATCTGCAGCCTGATACGCTTCATTCCCTCGCCCCTCCTTGAACGGCTTTGTGCAAGAAGGGTGCCGATACGGGCTTACCCATACCTTAACGGAAGACCCGTTTTGACATGAAATGACAGGGTTTGGAACTTCATGCCAACATTATCAATTTTAGGTGGTATAAATAATAGAAACCCCTATTGTTAAATATATCGATATATCTCAAAAAAACACATAGGAAACAATAACTTTTACTATCAACGAAATCGAAAAGATAAGTGATCCTGCTTTAAAGAGGAGCCTGTTTCAGGCTCTGCTCACGCCCCGACCAGGTCGAACCAGTCGTCCTCGGAGATCACTTCGATCTCCAGCTCCTGCGCTTTTTTCAACTTCGAGCCTGCCCCCGGACCGGCGACGACGAGGTCGGTCTTTTTTGAGACCGAGCCCGAGGTCTTGGCGCCGAAGCGTTCGGCCATCGCCTTGGCTTCGTCGCGGGTCATGCGTTCCAGCGAACCGGTGAAAACAACGGTCTTGCCCGCCACCGGCGAGCCGGAGGCGTCGATCTTTTCCGGATCCTTCGGGCTGACTTCCTTGAGCAGTGCGTCGAGCTGGTCGCGATTGTGCTGTTCGGCGAAAAATTCCACCAGCGCCTCGGCCACGATATGGCCGATGCCGTCAATGTCGTTAAGCTCGGCAAACGCTTCACCGGCCTCGTCATGGGCGGCCTGCATGGCGGTGTAGAAGGCGTCCCAAGAGCCATAGGCCCGGGCGAGCAGCTTGGCGTTGCCCTCGCCGACATGACGGATGCCGAGCGCGAAGATGAAGCGGTGGAGGTCGATGTCGCGGCGGGCGTTGATCGCCTCGAACAGGTTCTTGGCCGAAACAGCGCCCCAGCCTTCCCGGTTGCGCAGCTTGGTCAGCGAGCGCTTGTCGCGTTCCTCCAGCGTGAAGATATCCGCCGGGGCCATCACCAGACCGTCCTGATAGAACGCATCGACCTGCTTGTCGCCGAAGCCTTCGATGTCGAAGGCGTTGCGGGAGACGAAATGTTTCAGTTTCTCGGTCGCCTGCGCCGGGCAGATCAATCCGCCGGTGCAGCGGCGCACCGCGTCCCGGCGGCCGGTCTTTTCGTTTTCCTCGCGCACCGCATGACTGCCGCAGGCCGGGCAGACGGTCGGGAACTCAAATGGCGCCGCGCCCTCCGGGCGCTTGTCCAGATCGATGTCGACGATCTGCGGAATAACGTCGCCAGCGCGCTGGATCTTGACCGTGTCGCCGACCCTAAGATCCTTGCCGCCGCGGATCGGCTCGCCGTCCTGGCCGATGCCCTTGATATAGTCCTCATTGTGCAGCGTGGCGTTGGAGACGACCACGCCGCCGACGGTGATCGGTTCGAGCTTGGCGACCGGCGTCAAGGCTCCGGTGCGGCCGACCTGGATCTCGATGTCGTTGAGGATCGTGTAGGCCTGTTCGGCCGGGAACTTGTGCGCGATCGCCCAGCGGGGCGAACGGGAGACAAACCCCAGGCGCTCCTGCAGGTCGAGCCGATCGACCTTGTAGACGACCCCATCGATGTCGTAGTCGAGCTGGGCGCGGCTTTCCTCGATGCCGTGATAGACGCCGAGCAGCTCCTCGACGCTCTCGCAGCGCTTCATCAGCGGGTTGATCTGGAACCCCCAGGCCTCCAGCTGCTTGACCATGCCGAATTGCGTGTCTTCCGGCAGCGCGCTCATTTCACCCCAGGCGTAGGCGAAAAAGCGCAAAGGACGCGAGGCAGTGATTTCGGATTTCAGCTGGCGCAGCGAGCCGGCCGCCGCGTTGCGCGGATTTGCAAAGACCTTGCCACCATTGGCGGCCATGCGCTCGTTCAGCGCCTGGAAGTCCTTGTGCGCCATGTAGACTTCGCCGCGCACCTCGACGACTTCCGGCACGTCGCCCAGAAGCTTTTCCGGAATGTCCTTGATGGTCTTCGCATTGGCGGTGACGTTTTCACCCGTTGTGCCGTCACCGCGCGTGGCGGCGTAGACCAGCTCGCCGTTTTCATAGCGCAGAGACAGGGACAGACCGTCGATCTTCGGCTCGGCAGTCACCGCCAGAACGCCCTGAAGCGGATCGAATTTCAGGAAGCGGCGCACCCGGCCGACAAAGTCCTGGACGTCGTCGTCCTGAAAAGCGTTGTCCAGCGACAACATAGGCACCCGGTGGGTGATCTTTCCGAAACCATAGGCCGGAGCCGCGCCGACATTCGCGGACGGGCCGTCGGCAAGAATGAGATTTGGAAACCGGGCCTCGATCGCGGAATTGCGCAGGCGCAGCGCGTCATAGTCCGCATCCGAGATGGTCGGAGCGTCCTCCTGGTGATAGCGCCTGTCGTGCTCGGCGATTTCCGCTGCCAGCCGCTTCAGTTCCACCTGCGCCTCCTCCTGGGTGAGCGCGGCAACATCAATCTGGGCGGTCGAGGTGTCGGTCATGTTCTCTTCACGGAATATGTCAACGGAGGGCACCGATGTGATCACCGGTCTTCTCCCGATAGCGGAACCAGCGGGCGGGCTCAAGAGTTGATACCACAGACCGGCATCGAGTCACGCTGCCGACAGTTTGGAATGAAGGAGACCCAAATGGCTTACGAAGACCACAAGCGCTACCAGGACAAGTCCGCGTTCAGCAGCGCCGGCTGGTTTGTCGCTGGCGGCCTGGCCATGGCGCTCCTTGCCGGTGCGCTGCTCTATATGGAAGGCTATTTCCAGGACGACAACGAGCTTAGCATCGAGTTGAACGTGCCCAACCTGGACGCGGACAAGATCCCGCTGCCGGACGTTCCGGACAAGGTGATTGTCCCGAAGGAGGGCAATTGATCGGGCCTGTTTCGTGTCGTGGATGACTTATCCAGGCGGATGCTTCGGCGTCCGCCTTTTCCTTGCGTCCTGCCGCGAAGCTACTCCGCCGCCGTCAGCAGCCTGCGCGCGGCGGCGCGGGCTTCCTCGGTGATGACGCTGCCGGCCAGCATGCGGGCGATTTCCTCGCTGCGGTGGTCTTCGTCGATGCGCTGGACCCGGGTCGCCACCCGGTCCCGCTTCAAGGCTTCCTTGGCGATCAGGAAATGGCCTTCCGCGCGCGCGGCCACCTGCGGTGCGTGCGTGACGGTCAGCACCTGAACGCTGGCGGCGAGCCGCGCCAGGCGCAGGCCGATGGCCTCGGCAACCGCGCCGCCGACGCCGGTGTCGATTTCGTCAAAGACCAGCGTCGGCGCCGAGCCCTTGTCCGCCAGACACACTTTCAACGCCAGCAGGAAGCGCGAGAGTTCGCCGCCGGACGCGACCTTCATCATCGGCCCGGGCCGGGTGCCCGGGTTGGTTTGAACGTGGAATTCCAGCTGGTCGATGCCGCTGCGGCCCGGGCTTGCCGGGTCGCTCTGCAGTTCAACGATGAACTTCGCGCGCTCCAGCTTGAGATCGGGCAGTTCCTTTTCGACCGCCTTTTCCAGGGCTTTGGCCGTCTTGCGGCGCTTCTCCGACAGGGCGGCGGCCTTCTTGTCGTAAGTGGCGCGGGCCTTGGCGGCGGCTTCGACCAGAGCCGCCAACTTGTCTTCGCCCGCGTCGAGATCGGCAAGATCATTCGACATCGTTTCGCACAACGCGGCCAGCTCCTCGACGGGAACGGAGAATTTCCGCGACGCTGCGCGCAGTGCGAACAGGCGTTCCTCGACGCTTTCCAGTTCACGCGGATCGAACTCGGTCTCACGCAGAGCGGTTTCCAGTCCGCCACGTGTTTCTTCAAGCTGGTCCAGCGCCCCGGCGAGCGAGCGCACGGGCTGGCCCAGAAGCTGCGGCACCTGGTCGGCCTTGCGCTCCAGGCGGCGCAGCAGGCTGGCCAGTTCCGGGATCGGCGATGCCGAGCCGTTGAGGGTTTCGAAGGCCTCGTTGAGGTCGCCGGCGATCTTTTCGACCGCCATCATGTCGGTGCGGCGGGCGGCGAGCTGCTCCTCTTCGCCAGCCTGAGGTTTCAGCTGCGACAGTTCCTCGACAGAAGCGCGCAAATAATCGGCCTCGTTTCGGGCCGCCTCGATCCGCCGCTCGTGTTCGGTGACCGCCTTTTCCGCGGATTTGAAGGCGGCATAAGCCGCCGCAACGGCGTCAGCCTCAGCGGTCAGCCCGCCGAACACATCGATCAGAGCCCGATGGCTCTCCGGATCGACCAGAGCGCGGTCGTCATGCTGGCCATGGATTTCGACCAGCAGCGCCCCCGCCTGGCGCATCAGACCGGCGCTGACCGGCTGATCGTTGATGAAGGCCCGGGTGCGGCCATCGGCGGTCTGGATCCGGCGCAGGATGATGTCGCCATCATCGTCGACATCGTTTTCCCTGAGAAACAGGCGCACCGGATGATCGCCGGCAACGTCGAAGACGGCCGTGACCTGTCCCTGTGCCTCGCCGTGACGCACGAGATCCGCGTCCCCGCGCGCACCAAGCGCCAGGGAAAGGGAGTCGAGAAGAATGGATTTGCCCGCGCCGGTTTCCCCGGTCAGGACCGACATACCGGCGGCAAAATCAAGATCAAGACGGTCGATCAGGACGATGTCACGGATAGACAGCGTGACCAGCATATAGGGAAGCTCCTTAAAGTTCGGCCCACCATATAGGAGGACCGAGACATCTTGAAAGAGCCTGATTGGGCATTTCAACCTCATTTATGAGGCAGGAAAACCCGATCTGGGTATCGCGGATACCAGGCTGTAGTGACACATTAACGATTGGCAGCGCCGCCCGAGAATTGGGTTCTTTCAAGGAGCATGGAGGACGGACATGCGGGGCATATTCAACGACATGCGACGCGGATAGGACCCAATTCTCGGGCGGCCCCTACGGGGTAGGTCCAGGATCGTCCCTGAATGCGTTGGAAATGCTCGAAAGTGCGCTGCAATTCCTTGCGCTTTCCGCCTGTTCAGGAACGATCCTGACCCCAACGATGCCAGTCGTTAATGTGTCACTACAGCCTTAGATGCTCTTGAAGGCCCGGCTGATCCAGCTACCGCTGTCCTCGGAAGGCTCGTAGCCACCCTTGTTGAGCAGCGAATAGGCGTCCTTGTACCACTGGCTGTCCGGGTAGTTGTGCCCGAGCACCGCAGCTGCCGTCTGGGCTTCGTTGACAACACCGAGCGCGTAGTAGGCTTCGGTCAGGCGGAACAGCGCCTCTTCCACGTGCCGCGTGGTCTGATAGTCGACCACCACGGTCTTGAAGCGGTTGATGCCGGCAATGTAGTTGCGCTTCTTCAGGTAGAAGCGCCCGACCTGCATTTCCTTGCCGCCGAGCTGGTCCTTGATAATGCGCAGTTTCTTTTCCGCATCCGGTGAATATTCGGAATCCGGGAAGCGCTGGATCAATTCGGAAAAGGCCTGTCCGGCCTTGAGCGTCACACCCTGGTCGCGCGTGATGTCCGGCATCTGGCGGTAGTAGCTCTGACCGGCCAGGTAAAGCATATAGGCCGAATCCTCATCGCCCGGATAAAGCGTCACGAAGCGTTTCGCCGCGGTCACCGTTTCGGTGTATTTGCCGCGCGAATAGTTCAGGAAGGCCAGGTTGACCAGGGATTTCTTGGAATATTCGGAATAGGGATAAAGCTTGTCGAGCTCCTCGAACTTTTCCGTCGAGTCGCGCAACTTGCCCTGGGCGCGCAGTGCCAGGCCTTCGTTGAAGAGCACATCGGCCGGTGTGTCGTTGAGCGCCAGTTCGTCGAGATCATCCTTCTTGCTGCACGCGCCAAGCGCCAGCGGCGCGGCCAGCACTGCCAGCATCAGGATGTTCTTCATGCGTTTGGTTCTGCTCGTTTCAGAACCAGTATCCATTCCGTTCACGCCTATACTCCCGGGCCGCACGGCCCTTCAGGCCCCGACTGCGCGGCCTTCCCAACTCTTCGACAGGAGTGTTTAGCGGACTTTACCTGTCCCCGTCACGCCCAGAACGGCCATGTGACGGTTTTTTTGAGCATTTTTATGGCAACGGAGCCAAAAGGCTCCGATTTCCGCAGAATCAAAAAGGCCGCTCAGGGGAGCGGCCTCAAATCTTTGGGATCAGGAGACGTCCGGGCCGAAGGCTGCCGCCGCGGCAAGCCCGCCCTTGTCCACCTGGCCGACCTGCCGGAACGCCGGGGATTCGACGATTTCATAGGCACTCGGGTCTTCGAACAGCTTCACCAGGATGGCGTGATTCATCTTGTGGCCGCCCTTGTAGGAGCGGTAGAGACCCAGGATCGGCAGACCGGCAAGCGCCAGATCACCGACCGCGTCGAGCGCCTTGTGGCGGGCGAATTCATCCGGCCAGCGCGTACCTTCCGGGTTCAGGACCTTGTCCTCGGCAATCGCCACGGAATTGTCCAGGGACGAGCCGAGCGCGAAGCCCATCTTCCAGAGCTGCTCGACATCCTTCACATAACCGAAGGTGCGCGCACGGGACAGATCGTCGCGGAACACGTCCGGCGTGATCTCGTCGGAAAACTGCTGGCGGCCGATGAGCGGCGTGTCGAAATCAATGGTGATGTCGAATTTCGTACCCTGATGCGGATGCAGCTCGCACCAGGCGGTGCCATTGTCGACCCGCACGGTCTTCTTGACCTTGAGATAACGGCGGCCGCGGTCCAGTTTCTTCAATCCGGCCTGCTCGATCGCTTCGACGAACACCGCGCTGCTGCCGTCCATGATCGGCATTTCCGGCCCGTCGATTTCCACAATCAGGTTGTCGACGCCCATGCCGAAGAGAGCGGCCATCAGATGCTCGACGGTGGCCACGCCGTCTTTCGACGGATCGCCCAGAACCGTGCACAGGGCCGTCTGGGTGACCTTGTTCCAAAGCGCCGGCACTTCAACGGCATCGTCCTGATCGGTGCGGGTGAACACAATCCCCACACCAGATTCGGCGGGTACCAGGGTGATCGACGCGGGTTTGCCCGAATGAACGCCGATACCGGTCAGGGTCACCTGATCGGCAAGCGTCGTCTGTCGGTCAACATGTGTGGTCATAAAGCCCTGCCCTTCAGAGGTTAGCGGGGCGTAGGATGTCCGGTATTCGAGTGTGCGAAGTTACGGACTTTTAACGATCCCGCGTTGGTTGGGAACATAGTCCCGTTCCTTCGGCGAGCGAAATAAAGCTTTATTACGGTTTGTAACGATTCACAGGCTCGCAAATCGCTGAATTATAACGTGAAATCAGTTCCGTCACGGAAACAGCCCGAAGCGTGAGCTCCGGGCTGTCGCGATCAGGGAAGAAGATCGCTTAACGAATCAGTTGGCCTGACGGCGCAGGAACGCCGGGATTTCCAACTGCTCGTCTTCGCTTGCGCTGACCGGCTTCGGCGCGGCGCGCCCGGTGCCATCCAGCTGACCTGCGGCGCCCTGTGCGGACGGACGCGGCTGGGGTGCGCGCGGGGCCGGCTGTTGCATCTGCGGCGCGGGACGGGCGACCGGGGCCGCAGCCTCGTGCTCGTCCTCGTCTTCCTCGCGGCGGCCGAGACCGCTGGCAAGCCGGCGCAGAAGACCCATCGGACGACGGTCTTCCTCGTCATGCTCGTCAAAGCCAGCCGTGGTCTGCGGTTGAGCCGGGGCCTGAGCGGCCGGCTGCGGAGCACTTGCCGGCGTCTGCTGAGCGCGGATTTCGCGCTGCGCGATCGGCGGGAAGTCTTCCACACGCGGCATGCGCGGCGAGGGATTGTGAGCTTCGGCAACCGGCGGGATGTAGGGCTGGCTGACCGGGGTGTCCTCGACAGCCTTGGCCGGTGCTTCGTCCTCGATATCCATCATCGGAGCTTTGCCCAAGGATGCGATTGTTGGCTGCACCTTCTTGATCTCGACATCCGGATCGCTGGCCACGGAAACCGCCTGCGGCTCCGGAATGGCGAGTTCCTTCTCGAGAGTGGCAACGGCCTTGGCGGCTGCATCCTCGGCATTGGCCTTTTCAAAGACCGGTGCCGGCTTGGACGTGGTGAATTCCGGAGTGCGCAGGGCAGCCGGAGCTTCGCTCTTCAGAGGCTGTGCTGCAACGCCAGGAAAGGTGTTGGCTGCAAGGCCTTCCTCCCTGTCGATGCCGGTTGCCACCACGGAGACGCGAATGATGCCATCCAGCGTTTCGTCGAAGGTCGCGCCCAGGATGATGTTGGCGTCCGCGTCGACTTCCTCGCGAATGCGGGTGGCCGCTTCGTCAACTTCGAACAGCGTCAGGTCATTGCCGCCGGTGATCGAGATCAGGAGGCCCTTGGCGCCCTTCATGGAGGATTCGTCGAGCAGCGGGTTGGCAATGGCCGCTTCCGCGGCCTGCTGCGCGCGTTTCTCGCCGCTGGCCTCGCCGGTGCCCATCATCGCCTTGCCCATGCCGCGCATCACGGAGCGGACGTCGGCAAAGTCGAGGTTGATAAGGCCTTCCTTGACCATCAGGTCGGTGATGCAGGCAACACCGGAATAGAGCACCTGGTCGGCCATGGCGAACGCGTCGGCGAAGGTGGTCTGGGCGTTGGCAATCCGGAACAGGTTCTGGTTCGGAATGACGATCAGCGTGTCGACATTGCGCTGCAGTTCCTCAATGCCGGATTCGGCGATGCGCATGCGCCGCGCGCCTTCGAACTGGAACGGCTTGGTAACCACACCGACGGTGAGTATACCTTGCTCTCGGGCCGCCCGCGCGATCACGGGGGCCGCGCCAGTGCCGGTGCCACCGCCCATGCCGGCGGTGATGAACACCATATGCGATCCGGACAGGTGGTCGTTGATCTCGTCGATCACTTCCTCAGCCGCGGCAGAGCCGACTTCCGGCTGGGACCCGGCTCCGAGACCTTCCGTGACGGCGACGCCCATCTGGACGAGCCGGTCGGACTGGTTCATTGCCAGTGCCTGGGCATCCGTGTTGGCGCAAACGAAGTCGCACCCCTGGAGGCCTGCTGTGATCATGTTATTGACGGCGTTTCCGCCCGCGCCGCCGACGCCGAAAACCGTAATCCGCGGCTTCAGCTCCTGAATGTCGGGCATCTTCAGGTTGATGGTCATATTATCCTCGCGACCCACTGGCGCCCCCGCTACGGGAGAACCCTCTTCTTCCCTAAGTTCCTCTGCCACGATGGGCAGCTGCATTTCCTGGATGTCGTCTTCTTGGCTCATGTCGTCAGAAGCTTTCCCTGATCCACTGGCCCACACGGGCGAGATAACCAGATTGCCCGCCCCACCCTGATCGACGGTTCTTGTGTTCGAACTGTTCGATCTGAGCGACCTGCGGATAAATCAAGAGGCCAACGGCGGCGGCAAAAGCCGGACCTTTGGCGGCCTCGGGAAGACCGGCGACACCGAGTGGCCGGCCAAGACGGACGTTGCGCCCCAGGATGTGACGCGCAACTTCTCCAAGACCCGTGAGCTGACTTGCGCCCCCGGTCAGAACGATCTGCTTGCCCACACGGCCGGCAAAGCCGGAGGCGGTCAGCCGATCTCTCACGAGTTCTAGGATTTCTTCCACGCGCGGGCGGATGACACGGGTCAGCGCCGAACGCGGGATCTGGTTGGGCAGGTCGCTGTCGCTTTCCAGCGGCGGCACCGTGAGCAGGTCACGATCGTCCGAGCTGGAGGCCAGCGGCGAGCCGTAAAGGGTTTTCAAACGCTCCGCGTCCTGGAGGCGGGTCGCGAAGGCGCGGGCAATATCCGTGGTGACATGATTGCCGCCGACGGCGATCGCGTCGAGATGGACCATGTGGCCATCGACAAAGACCGACAGCGTCGTCGTGCCGCCGCCCATGTCGATGCAGGCAACCCCGAGTTCGGCTTCGTCGTCGACAATGGTCGACAGGCCACTGGCAAAGGGCGTCGCCACCATGGTTTCCACATGCAGGTGACCGCGGTTGATACACAGTTCCAGATTGCGCACCGGCGGCACTTCCGCCGAAACCACCTGCATTTCAACGCCGAGCTTGTGACCCATCATGCCGCGCGGGTCGCGGATGCCGCGGCTGCCGTCGAGGGAATAGGAAATCGGCAGGGCATGCGTGACCGCCCGCCCGTCGGTGACCGAATGGCTGGAACCGGCCGAAAGAACCCGCTGGATGTCGGCTTCCGAAACGCTGTCGCCGGCGAGCGGCACGTTGGCGCTGTAGATTTCACTCTGCAGACGGCCGCAGCTGACATTGGCGATCAAAGACTCCACCGTCACGCCGGCCATGCGCTCGGCGCTGTCCACGGCGAGACGGATCGCGTGCTCGGCCGCGTCCATGTCAACAACGACACCGGACTTGATACCGCGCGAGCGCTGATAGCCATAGCCAAGCACTTCCACCTTGTGGGAGCGGCTGGACAGGATCGTCTTGTCTTCCTGCGGCACCAGCTTGGCGATCAGGCAGCAGATCTTGGTCGAGCCGACATCGAGCACGGACATGATGACCGCGCGCCGGCTCGGCAGCGGACGCATCTTGGGCAGATACAGGTGGGATCCGGAACGGCTCATGTGTCCCGCTCCTTCTTGCCTGCCCGGCCCTTGCCGCCGGTCATGATCTTGCGTTCCTCGGCCGCTTCGTCCGACAGCCGTACGGTGACCCGGTCGGCCAGGCGCATGTCGATCGCCACGATGTCCCGCGACAGCAGGCCGCTTTCTTCATCCATTTTCACAAGATCGGCCAGTGCCGCATCGATATTGTCCTCAGGCAGGCGGATCGAAATGCCGTTTTCCAGCTGCAGGTCCCAGCGACGGTCCGAGATCAGGAACGCGGCGCGCACGCGTGGGCGCAGTTCCGGGACCCGTTCCAGCGCCGTGTTGATCTCCCCCGCCCGGCGCTGCGCGCCGTGATTGACCACAAGAAGGAGATTGGCGTAGCGGCCATCGACGTCATCCGTAATGACGTCGCCCGCCTCGTTGACGATCGAGACCAGGTCCCCGCGCTGCCACAGCACGTAAGGCACCCGCTCCTCGATGTTGATCTGCAAGGTGCTCGGATAGAGCTTCATCACCGAAGCGTTCTTCACCCAGGCCATCTGGCTGAGACGCTCGCGCGCACCGGCCGCATCGAACAACGCCAGCGAGGACCCTTCGTGGATTTCCAGGGCTTCCAGGATCTGAAACTCGTCGATTTCGCGCTGACCGGACAGCTTCACTGCCTCGATGCCGAAGCCTGCGGCAGACAGGAGCGCGTCGGAAACGATCCGGCCGTGCCCCCCTATGACTATTCCATAACCAATCGTTAAGGTTAAGAACCCCAGCGCAGCAGCAGAGCCGGTCCAGCGCGGAAGATCTGCCAGTCGTCCAGCGGAGCGCCAGACGGGCTGCCGGTGCAAACGCGCGACGCCGCGCCCGCGCGGAGCCAGTTCGGCCTCCAGCGGGGTCAGCAAATCCCGGTTCTGTTTGCGTGCTAGCGACAGCAACTCGCGTCCTCAACCATCCAACTGACCAGGTCCTTGAAGCTCATTCCCTTGTGGGCCGCCATTTCGGGCACAAGAGAGGTCGGCGTCATGCCTGGTTGCGTGTTCACTTCAAGGCAGATCAGGTCTCCGGATCCGTCTTCGCGTTCATCGAATCGGAAGTCGGCCCGGGAAACGCCGCGGCATCCCAACGCCTGATGCGCCTTAACCGCTAGTGTCTCTATGGTTTGGTAAACAATCGGTGAAATTTTTGCAGGAAGGATGTGTTTTGAACCGCCTTCTACATATTTTGCATCATAATCGTAGAAGCCGTGCCCCACAGGCACGATGTCGATGACGCCAAGCGCCCGGTCTTCCATGACCGCGCAGGTCAATTCGCGCCCCTTGATAAACTTTTCGCACATCAGGACATCTGGGTAAGGCCAGTCGCTCCGGCCCAGCTCCTGCGGCGGAAACTCTTGATCTTCCTTGACAATCAGCACCCCGAAGCTCGAGCCTTCGTTGATCGGCTTCAGCACGTAAGGCGGCTTCATCGGATGTTCGCGCTGGATGTCGTGGCGGTTCACAATCAGGTGCTCGGTCACCGGAACACCGGCCGCCTGCATCACCGCTTTTGCCTTCACCTTGTTCATGGCAAGGCTCGAAGCCATCACTCCGGAATGCGTATAGGGAATGTTAAGAAACTCTAATATTCCCTGAATGCAGCCATCCTCGCCGAAGGGGCCGTGCAGGGCATTGAAGGCGACATCCGGCTTCAGTTTCTTCAAAACAGCCGAAACATCGCGATCGACATCGACCCGGGTAACCCGATAGCCGGCCTCTTCGAGCGCATCTGCGCACCCCCCGCCGCTGGCAAGAGAAACCGGGCGTTCGTTGACCCAGCCGCCCATCAGGACGGCGACGTGTTTGCTGGCCATCTATGCAGCCTCCCCTGCTTGCCCCAAAAACGGCTCGATCGCGCCTTCCGGCCCGAACGTGCCCAGCCGCTTGATTTCCCATTCCAGCTGGATGCCGCTGTGCTGCAGTACCCGCGCGCGCACCGTTTCGCCCAGAAGTTCCAGTTCATGTCCGGTGGCGTTGCCGGTGTTGATCATGAAATTGCAGTGCATTTCCGACATCTGCGCGCCACCGACGGTCAGCCCGCGGCAGCCGGCGGCGTCGACTTCCTTCCAGGCGGAAGTACCCGGCGGGTTCTTGAAGGTCGATCCCCCGGTCTTTTCTCGGATCGGTTGGGCCTTTTCCCGGTGCGCGACCACATCCGCCATTTCCTGGCGGATCGAGGCCTCGTCCTGCGGCAGGCCCTCGAACACGGCGGACGTGAAAATCAGATCCTTCGAGGCGCCCGAATGGCGGTAGGCGTAGCCCATCTCCGCGTTTGACAGCACATGACGGGTGCCGTCACGGTCAATCGCGGTGAGCTCGACCATACGCTCGCGGGTTTCCGTACCATGGGCACCGGCATTCATCCGCAGCGCACCGCCCAACCCGCCCGGAATACCTGTGTAGAAGGCAAATCCACCCAGCCCGGCCTTGGCGGCGGCTTCCGCAAGCCGCTTGTCGGGAACAGCCGCCCCCGCGCGGATCCGGTGGCCACCGATCTCCTCGACCGCGCCAAACCCCTTTGCGCTCAGCCGGATCACCACTCCTTCCAGGCCGCCGTCCCGGATCAAAAGGTTCGATCCGAGACCGACCGGCAGCACCGGGATCTCCCTCGGCAGCTTTTTCAGGAAGGCCGCGAGGTCTTCCTCGTCGGCCGGCTGGAACATCAGCTGGGCCGGACCGCCGGTGCGGAACCAGGTGACAGCCGAAAGCGGCTGGTTGACGGTCAACCTGCCGCGAATGCCTTCGGCCAGGTCGGGATACTGCGAAAGGAGATCGGGGAAACCCATAAGCCGTCTCCCTCCTAAAGCGCTTCGAGCTGCTTCGGCAAAGCGTAGGCCCACTGGGTGATGTTGCCGGCGCCGAGGCAGATGACGAAGTCGCCCGGTTCCGCGATCTCCTTGATCAGGGCCGGGATGTCTTCCGGCCCCTCAATTGCCTGGACGTTGCGGTGCCCGCGGGTCTTCATGCCCGACACCAGATCGGTGTGCAGCGCGCCTTCGATGGGCTGCTCACCGGCCGGGTAGACCGGCGCAATGATCACGTTGTCGGCGTCGTTGAAACAGTTGGAAAAATCGTCGAACAGGCTGTGCAGGCGCGAATAGCGATGCGGCTGCATCACCGCGATGACCTTGCCCTTGGTCGATTCGCGAGCGGCATGCAGCACCGCCTTGATCTCGACCGGATGGTGGCCGTAATCGTCGAAGATCTGAACGCCGCCGACCGTGCCTGTGTGGGTGAAACGCCGCTTGACGCCACCAAAACCGGAAATGCCCTTCTTCAGGTCTTCCGCGCCGACACCGAGCTGGGAGGCAACCGCAATCGCCGCCGTCGCGTTGGAAACGTTGTGCAGGCCGGGCATCGGCAGCACCAGATCGGTCAGTTCCGTGACCTCGTCATTGCGCCGGTCGCGAATGGTGACCGAGAAAATCGACTTGCCGCCATCCATGGAGACATCGGTGAAGCGCACATCGGCCTGCGGGTTGGTGCCGTAGGTGACGACGCGCCGGTCCTCGATCGTGCCGATCATGGTCTGGACTTCCGGGTGGTCCAGGCACATCACGGCGAAGCCGTAAAAGGGCACGTTCTCGACGAATTGCCGGAACGCCGCGCGAACGCCGGCGAAGTCGCCATAATGGTCGAGATGCTCCGGATCGATATTGGTGACGATGGCGATGTCGGCGGGCAGCTTGATGAAGGTGCCGTCACTCTCGTCGGCCTCGACCACCATCCAGTCGCCCTCGCCCATGCGCGCATTGGTGCCGTAGGCGTTGATGATACCGCCATTGATCACAGTCGGATCGAGTCCGCCGGCATCCAGCAGCGCCGCGACCATGGAGGTCGTCGTGGTTTTGCCATGGGTGCCCCCGACGGCGATCGCCTGCTTGAAGCGCATCAACTCGGCCAGCATTTCCGCGCGGCGCACCACCGGGATCAGTTTTTCACGGGCCGCGACCAGTTCCGGATTGTCCTTCTTGATCGCGGAAGACACCACCAGCACCTCAGCATCGCCGAGATTGTCCGCGGCGTGGCCGACCGTCACCTTGATGCCGTTTGCCCGCAAACGCTGGACATTGGCGTTTTCGGCCATGTCGGAGCCCTGCACCTCGTAGCCAAGGGTTTTCAGCACCTCGGCAATGCCACTCATGCCGATGCCGCCGATGCCGACAAAATGCACCGGTCCGATATCCTGCGGCATCTTCATGGCCGTTCTCCTTGTTTCGTGGCAATCTTTTCGACCAGATCGGCCAGGCGTTTGACCGCATCGGGCCTGCCGACGCTGCGCGCGTTTTTCGCGGCTTCCTTGAGCATTTCCGGCGCATTCATGAACCGGAGGATTTCCTTGGCGAGACGCTCCGGATAAAGATCCACCTGCCGGATCGGCCAGGCGCCGCCGACCTTTTCCAGAACCTTGGCATTGGCGGCCTGGTCCTGATCGATGGCGCCGGGCAACGGCACCAGAATGGAAGGCCGGCCCAGCACGCCGAGCTCGCTCACCGAGGAAGCCCCCGAGCGGCACAAGACGAGATGCGCATGCGCGATCCGTTGCGGCATGTCCTGGAAAAACGGCGCGCATTCGGCCTGAACGCCAAGCGCGTCATAAGCCGCCTGAACCCGCTCCATGTCTTCCGGCCGGCATTGCTGCACGATTTGGAGGCGTTTTCGAATGTCTTCAGGCAATTTCTCGACCGCAGGCGGCACCAGATCCGAGAAGAACCGCGCGCCTTGCGAACCACCGAACACCAACAACCGGAAAGGACCGGTCGGTTCGGGCGTCGAGTAGAAAATCTCGGAGGCATTCAAAACCGCGTCGCGCACCGGGTTGCCGGTCTCGACCAGTTTCGCGGTCAGCTCTGCCGGAAGATCGTCCATCGGCACGCTGGTTGCGATTGCGTCAACACCCTTGGCCAGCAACTTGTTGGCCCGGCCCATGACACCGTTCGCTTCATGCAACACAGACGGGGTTCCGGTCAGGCGCGCCGCGAACATCGGCGGAAAGGTCGGGTACCCGCCGAAGCCGGCGACGACGTCCGGCTTGAGTTTCTTGATAACCTTGCGCGCCTGCAGGGTGCCCAACATCAGTTTGAGCGCGGTCTTCGCCAGCAGCAGGGGATTGCGGCCGCGAATGGTTTCGGAGGAAATGATGTGGACCTCGCGGGCCGGAAAGGCGCTGCCGTATTTGTCGGCGCGCTCGTCCGTCGCCAGCTCCACGGTCCAGCCACGCCGGATCAGCTCGCTGGCAAGCGCCTGTGCGGGAAACAGGTGGCCGCCTGTGCCGCCGGCCGTCAATAAAACAGTTTTACTCATGAAATCGGCTTACGGATTTACATTAGGGACGAGGGTGACAACCGGCTGACCGTGACGACATCGCCGCGCGAGGGCTGCGGCCGCCGTCGCGTCAGCGCCAGAATGGCGCCTGCGGTCATGGCGGAGGACAACAGGGACGAGCCGCCATAGGAGATGAATGGCAGCGTCATGCCCTTGGACGGCATCAGATGAAGGTTCACGGCAAGATTGATGGTCGCCTGCAGACCGAACAGGACCACGAGGCCCGCGGTCGCCAGACGGCTGAACGCGTCCTGGTCTCGGCTGGCATGTTTGAGCCCGCGCAGTACGATGAAGGCGAAGACGGAGACCAGCACCAGACAGATGATCACGCCGAACTCCTCCCCGACCACGGCGAAGATGAAATCGGTGTGGCTGTCCGGCAGAATGCGCTTCACAGTGCCCTCACCCGGACCGCGGCCGAACCAGCCGCCGGCCAGGAAGGAATCCCGGGCGGTGTCGACCTGGTAGGTGTCTCCGGACGCCGGATCGAGAAACCGGTCGACGCGGTTGGTCACGTGCGGGAGGAAGGCATAAGCGGCAAACAGCCCGGCAATGCCGATCAGGCCGAGCGCCATGATGATCAGCCAGGAAATGCCGTTCAGGAAGAACAGCCCCGCCCAGACGAGACCCAGCAGCATGGTCTGGCCGAAATCCGGCTGTGCGATCAAAAGCGCGGCGCAGATCGCAAACAGCACGAAGGCGAACAGCACACCGGGCACTTCCCGGCGGCGTCCGCTTTCCGACAACAGAAACGCAATCAGGATCACAAAGGCCGGTTTCAGGAATTCCGACGGCTGCAGCGAGAACCCGGCGATATAGATCCAGCGCCGGGCGCCCTTGGCCTCGAAGCCGGCGAACAGGGTCGCGATCATCAAGAGAAGCGAGATCGTGAACACGATCAGCGCGGCGCGCCGGACCATGCGTGGCGGCATTAACGAGGCCGCCAGCATGATGATCACGCCGGGGACCAGGAACATGGCCTGTCGCTTAACGAAGAACAGGGTTTCAACACCGAGCCGTTCGGCCACCGGCGGGCTTGCCGCGAAGGACAGGACCACGCCACCGACCATCAGAAGTCCAAAGGCCGCAAGGAGATAGTGGTCCACAGTCCAGAGCCATTCGGCAAAGCGGCTGCGATCGGCGCGTGAAACCATGTTACGCGACCTCCTCCTGAGTGAGTGCATCAGGCAAGGCACGCACCGCGTCTACAAAAGCAGCGCCCCGCAATTCGAAATTCGGGAATTGATCAAAGCTTGCGCAGGCGGGTGACAGAAGAATGGCGATTTCTTCCGCGCCATCCTCGGCTGCCTCGGCCGCGGCGTCCTTGACCGCCTGGGTCAAGGTTCCACTGATCGTGTGCGGCACCCGCCCCTCCAGGGTCTTTGAAAAGTCCCGCGCGGCCTCGCCGATCAGGAAGGCCTTGGCGATCCTCGGGAAATACTCGTCCAGCGAGGAAATTCCGCCTTCCTTGGCGCGGCCACCGGCGATCCAGTAGATCCGATCGAAACTCGCCAGCGCACGCGCCGCGGCGTCCGCGTTGGTCGCCTTGCTGTCGTTGATGAACAGCACCCGTCCCTGTTTCGATACCACTTCCATACGGTGATGCAGGCCCGGGAAGCTGGCCATGGCCGCGGCGATCTTCGCCGCTGGCAGTTCCAGGGCGCGCAGGGCCGCAAAGGCGGCGGCCGCGTTCTGGCCATTGTGGTCACCGCGCAGACTGTCGATGCCGCCGAGCAGCGCCACTTCGCTCTGGGCACCGTCATGGGCCTCGACCAAACGGCCGTGCCGGGCATAGATGCCGGACGTCAACTCGCGCTCGCCGGCAATGCGGCAGACCGGCTTGCGCGCCAGTTCGAGCCGGTCGGCAATCGCCGACGACATCCGGTCGTCGACGCCGACAACCGCGACCTTGGCACCGGCCACCAGCCGTTCCTTGATCGCGGCATAATGGTCCATGGTGCCGTGCCGGTCGAGATGGTCGGGCGACAGGTTCATGTGAATGCCGACCGTCGGGTCCAGCGACGGCGCCAGATCGATCTGGTAGGACGAACACTCGACAACGTAGTGGCGCCCCGGCTGCGGCGGTTTCAGCTCCAGAACCGGTGTGCCGATATTACCGCCCATCTGCACGTCGAGGCCCAGTTCCTTCAGGAGATGGGTCACCAATGCGGTAGTGGTCGACTTGCCGTTGGTGCCAGTGATCGCGATCAGCGGCGCGGCGGGACAAAGCTTGCGCCGCTCGCGGCAGAAGAGTTCGACATCGCCGATGATCTCGATCCCGGCTTCGCGGGCAAGATCCACGGTCCAGTGCGGAGCCGGATGGGTCAGCGGCACGCCTGGCGCCAGCACCAACGCCGAGACCGAGGACCAGTCCAGCTCGCGCAGATCCAGCGTTGCCAGGCCTTCGGCGGCCGCCTGCGCCACCCGGTCTTCATTGTCGTCAAAACAAACCACATCAGCGCCGCCAGCCGCCAGCGCCCGCGCGGTCGCAAGACCGGAGCCGCCGAGCCCGAAGAGGGCAACCTTCTGGTTTTGAAATGTGGTGACCGGGATCATCGCTTACCTCAGCTTCAAGGTGGCAAGGCCAAGCAGGGCCAGGACGACGGAGATGATCCAGAAGCGGATCACGACCTGGCTCTCGGTCCAGCCCATGATCTCGAAATGATGGTGGATCGGCGCCATCCGGAAGACACGCTTGCCGGTGAGGCGGAAGGAGATCACTTGCACGATCACGGAGACGGCCTCGAGCACGAACAGGCCGCCGATGATCGCCAGCACGATCTCGTGTTTGGTGGCAACGGCGATGGCGCCGATCATGCCGCCGAGCGCCAGCGAGCCGGTGTCACCCATGAAGATGGCCGCTGGCGGCGCGTTGAACCACAGAAAGCCGAGACCGGCGCCAATGACGGCACCGCAAATCACCGCCAGTTCACCGGTGCCGGCGACATGATGGATCTGCAGGTAACTGGCGAAAACCGCGTTACCGGAGAGATAGGCGATCAGGCCGAAAGAGGCGCAGGCGATCATCACCGGCACGATTGCAAGGCCGTCGAGACCGTCGGTGAGGTTGACCGCGTTGCCGGCCCCGACCATCACGAAGGCCGCGAAGGGAATGAACACAATCCCCAGATTGAGCGTGAATTCCTTGAGGAAAGGAAAGGTGATCGCTTCCGAATAGGCGGACGTGTCCAGAATGGTCACCGCAAAGGCGGCGGAGGCGGCAATAATGAACTCAAGTCCGAGCCGTGCCTTGCCGCCGAAGCCCTTGTGCGAGGACTTGGTCACCTTCAGATAGTCGTCGTAAAAGCCGATGCTGCCGAAACCGAGCGTGACCGCGACCACCACCCAGACATAGGGGTTGGAAAGATCCGACCAGAGCAGCGCGGCGACCAGCGCCCCGGAGAGGATCATCAGGCCGCCCATGGTCGGCGTGCCTTTTTTGGTCAGGAGATGGCTTTCCGGGCCGTCGGAGCGGATCGGCTGGCCATGTCCCTGACGGATCCTGAGGCTTGCAATGATTTTCGGGCCGAACAGAAAAACGAAGAACAGCGCCGTCATGATCGCGCCGCCCGTGCGGAACGTGATGTACCGGAACACGTTCAGTGCCGAAACTTGATCCGCGAATTGCCCCAGGAAATAAAACATTCAATCAAAGCCCCTTATGCCGCCTCGGTATCGTCCAACGGCGGATATTCCTTTTTGAGGGCCTCGACAAGCGGCCCCATGAGGGTTCCGAGCGATCCCTTGATCATAACAACATCTCCGGCCCGGACGTCGCTCAAAAGAACGTCTTCCAGATCTTTCGACTCTTCGCAGTAATGTCCGCGCAGGTCATGCGGCAGGTCCTGCCAGAGCGCATACATATGCGGCCCGGCGCAATAGACGGCGTCGATACCGGCCTCCGTGATCGGCTTCAGCAATTCCGCGTGCAGGCGGTCGGCGTCGCCCCCCAACTCGCGCATGTCGCCGAGAACGGCAACCCTGCGACCCGGCCGGGTCACCGGCGCTTCGCCGAGCACGGCCAGCGCGGCGCGCATAGAGGCCGGGTTGGCGTTGTAGCTTTCGTCGATCAGGTTCAGTTCGCCCTTCTGGATCGGCAGGCGGGAGACTTCGCCCCGTCCCTTCGGCGCGCGCATCGTATCGAGGGCAAGGCCCGCCTTGGCAAGGTCCGCTCCGAGATCCGCCACAGCGGTCAGGACGGCGAGGCTGTTCTTGACGTGATGCTTGCCCGGCGCGCCGATCTTGTAGGTGATCTCCTGGCCGAGGATTGACGCCTCCACGCTGGACCCAGCCGGATAGCTGACCACCTTCTGGATGTGGCTGTCGGCGGCAGGGTTTTCCCCGAAGGTGTGGAGTGTGGCGATACCCTTTGTGGCCGCCAGGAATTTCAGCAGGTCGTACTGGAGATTATCCCGGTTCAAAACGGCGATTCCGCCGGGTTCCAGCCCGTCGAAAATCTCCGCCTTGGCCTTGGCGATCTGCTCGACGCTGTCGAAAAACTCCAGATGCACCGGCTGCACCGTGGTGATGATCGCAACATGCGGGCGCACCATCTTCACCAGCGGCGTGATCTCGCCTGCGTGGTTCATGCCGATCTCGAAGACGCCGAAATCGGTGTCTGCCGGCATGCGCGCCAGGGTCAGCGGCACACCCCAGTGATTGTTGAAGGAGGCGACCGAAGCATGCACCTTGCCGGAAGGGGCAAGGGTCAGACGCAAGGCTTCCTTGGTGCCGGTCTTGCCGACGGACCCGGTCACGGCGACAACGCGCGCCCGGCTGCGTTCACGGGCGGCAATGCCAAGCTTGCGCAGGGCTTCCAGCGGATCCTCGACGACGACATAGCGCCCGTCTTCCGGCAGGTCCGGCAGACGGTCTTCCGCAATCAGTGCCAGGGAGGCGCCGGATTCCAGCGCGGCAGCGGCATAATCATGTCCGTCCAGCCGGTCGCCCTTGATGGCAACAAAGGCATCGCCCGGCTCGAGCGTGCGGCTGTCGATGGATATTCCGGTGATTTCAGCGCCAGCGTCGCCCTTGATGCTGCCACCGGCAGCCTCAACAAAGGCGTTCAAGGTCCAAAGCGGGTCGCTCATGTGTTTCCTTCAAGGCTGATGGCGCGTTTGACGGCATCGTGATCAGAAAAGGGAATCACTGTGTCGCCAACAATCTGGCCCGTTTCGTGGCCTTTTCCGGCAACACACAGGATATCACCCTGCTTGAGCCGCCGGACACCTTCCGCAATCGCTTCATAACGATCGCCGATCTCCAGCGCCTCCGGCGCTCCGCTTAGGACCGCCTTACGGATTGTGGCTGGGTCTTCGGAGCGCGGATTGTCGTCGGTGACGATGACCAGATCCGCGTGCCGGGCGGCAGCAGCGCCCATGAGTTCGCGTTTGCCGGGATCACGGTCGCCACCGGCGCCAACGATCACGGAGAGCTTGCCCGAGGCAAACGGTTTCAGGGCCGCCAGCGCATTGTCGAGCGCGTCGGGCTTGTGGGCATAATCGACAAAAACCAGACCGCCCTGCCCGGTCTTGCCGGCCAGTTCCAGCCGGCCGGGCGCCCCTTTCAGGTTTTCCAGGGCGCGCATGACCGCGCCGGTGTCGATGCCGGAGGCCATTGCCAGTCCTGCGGCAATCAGCGCGTTGGATACCTGGAAACGGCCGATCAGCGGCAAGGTCACCCTGTATTCGCCGCGTGCGGTCTGCAGGGTCAGCTCCTGACCCGCGCCCGACGGTTTCAAACCGGTCAGCTTCAGGTCCTTGCCCGTCTCGCCAACGCTGAGGACCGGCAGGCCGCGCTTTTGCGCCACCGCCAGTACCCGGTCGGCGTATTTTTCGCCCGGATCGACGACCACAGTGCCGCCTGCCGGCAGCAGCTCCGAGAAGAGCCGAAGCTTGGCGCGCAGATAGTCCTCGATGGTCGGATGGTAATCCATGTGATCGCGGCCGAGATTGGTGAAGGCCGCCGCCGTCAGGCGCACGCCGTCGAGCCGGTATTGATCAAGGCCGTGGGAGGAGGCTTCCATGGCCGCGTGGTTGACGCCTTCGTCTTCCAGCAGCGCCAGCTGTTCATGCAGCAGCACCGGATCCGGCGTGGTCAGGCCACCGTAACTTTCGCCGCCCGGCTTGACGATGCCGAGCGTGCCGAGACTGGCCGCCGGATGACCGGCCGCCTGAAAGATCTGACGCGCAAAATGCGCCACCGAGGTCTTGCCGGCGGTGCCGGTCACCGCAACGATGGTGTCGGGCTGCGCGCCATAAAACCGAGCCGCCATTCTTGCGAAGGCCCGGCGCGGCTCGGCCGCGCCGATCACAATCACCTTGTCACCGCAGGCGGCGCGCACGGTCTCAACGGCGTCATCGGCGCACAGAATGGCATTGGCCCCGGCCGTTGCAGCGTCCGGGGCGAATTTCGTGCCGTCGACAGAAGCCCCCTTGAAGGCGGCGAACAGAAAGCCGGGCCGGACCTTGCGGCTATCCGCCGTCAGTCCCGTTATTTTCAGGCCCTTCGCCGTGTCCGGCACGGAGAGGCCTGCGGCCAGATAGTCAAGATCCATCTCTTCCGATCATCTTTGTGCGTCGTCATGTGGTGGAAGCTTATTCGTGAGCGCCGGGACAGCTGCGACCCCGCCGGCGCTCAAAGCTTCGGTGTCTCTCCTTAATAGGAAATCTCGATGGGTTCATCCCCCTTACCGAACCGCGGCATCACGCCGAGCATTGGCGCGGACCGCCGGACGATTGCGCCGACCGTCGGCGCCGCGTTCCAGCCAGCCGTGACACCCGTGCCTTCGCGCTCGCGCTTCGGCTCGTCGATGACGACCAGAACCACATAGCGCGGGTCGTCCATCGGAAAGGCCGACAGGAACGAGTTGCGGCGCTTGTTGTTGACATACCGGCCGTTTTCAATCTTTTCCGCGGTGCCCGTCTTGCCGCCGATCGTATAGCCTGGAACGTCCGCCTTGCGGCCGGAACCGGACAGAACATTCAGGCGGAACAGGTATCGCATCATGCGGCTGGTTTCTTCGGAAATGACACGTTTGCCAAGGGCTTGCACGTCTTCCTGACTGCGCGGCAGGAAGGTCGGCGGCAGCAGCGTGCCCCCGTTCACAAGCGCAGCGGCGGCAACGGCCGTCTGCATCGGCGTCACCGAAATACCGTGACCGAATGAGATGGTCATGGCCGCCAGTTCATTCCACTTCGGCGGCAGCAGCGGCGCGGCGTTTTCCGGCAGTTCCGTCTTCAGGCGTTCCGTCAGATGCAGGCGGCCGAGAAACTCCTTCTGACGCGCAACGCCGGTCGCCAGCATCATTTTGGCAGTGCCGATATTGGACGAATAGATGAAGACTTCCGGCACCGACAGGATGCGGTTTTTCCCGTGGAAATCGTTGATCGTACGCCCGCCGGCCCGGATCGGGCGCGTTGCGTCGAAGCTGTCATTGATGGAAACGGCACCCGAATCCAGCGCCATGGCGGTGGTGAAGGTCTTGAAGACCGAGCCCATCTCGAACACACCACCCGTCGCCCGGTTCAAGCGGTCCTTTTCCAGGGCCTGGGACCGGTCGTTGGGATCGTAGTCAGGCAGGGAGGACATGGCCACAACTTCACCCGTCTTGGCATCGAGCACGATCCCGGCCGCGGCAATCGCCTTGAACCGCTCCATGGCCTTGGAGAGTTCATCGCGCACGACATGCTGCACCCTGAGGTCAACGGAAAGCCGCACCGGCTCCATGGTCCGGTCGGAGGTGAAGCCGAGCGACTGCAGATCGGAGAGCCAGGCGTCATCGATGTATTTTTCGATCCCAGCCAGGCCCTGGTTGTCGATGTTGACGGAGCCGACGATGTGACCGGCGGTGGGACCGCCCGGATAGAACCGCTGGTTCTCCGACAGGAAGCCGATACCCGGCAGGCCAAGATTGTGGACGTCTTCGGCCTGTTTCGGGGTCAGCTCCCGCTTCAGCCAGACAAATCCGGCACCGCTGCCGAGACGGCGGCGCACAAGCTCTTCGTCCAGCTCGGGCAGCACCCGCACAAGCCCTTCGGTCGCCTCGTCCACATCCAGGATGCGGCGCGGCTCCGCGTAAAGTGACGCGGTCTTGATGTCGGTCGCCAGGATCTCGCCATTGCGGTCGATCAGGTCCGGCCGTGAGGCGGAGACGGAATCCTGAGCGGAAATGAACGCCCGCGACGGCGCTTCTTCCATCTGCGCCAGCATCACCAGCCGCCCGGCGATGGCGACATAAACACAGGCAAAGGCCAGCATGGCGACATAGACGCGGGACTTGACCGCGCTGGAGGAGACGGATCCCCGGACGGCCCGGGGCTGCGCCCGCCGCACCTGAAGGAAACTTGCCGGTTCGCTTACCATCGTCATGACCGGCCCCTCACTGAATAACCGACGACGAGCCGGCATAGCCGCCCATCTGATTGCCGCCGATCGGCTCCAGCATCACCGGCCGCGCAGGCAGGTCTTCCGGTGTCACGATCTGCTTCACGTCGAGCGGCTCCAGCAGCAGATAGTCGTTGTAGCGTTCGACCAGGGACTGCAGGCGGTCGGGTTTGTTCAGAAGGCTCCACTCCGCTTTCAGATGGCGGATGGCATCGTGCTCTTCGTCGATCTGGCGCTTGAGCTCGGCGACCTTTTCCGCAGATTTTGTCGCCGCAAGCTTCAGATCGTAAACGGTCGCCGCGCCGATCACGACCGCCAGTATGAACAGGATGTTCAGCGTTCGAACCATTCTCAGCCCCCTAATCCATGAAAGTCCGCCAGACGCGGAACACCCGCCTCATGGATATCCAAAATACGTGCCGGTGCCTCGGTCCGCCGCCCGGCCCGAAGCTTTGCGGAGCGCGCCCGCGGATTGACATCCGTTTCTCCGGCGGCCGCTTCGACCGCCTTGCGCGTCAGCAGTTCAAAGGTTGCCGGGGGAACGTCCTCCTCCGGCATGTGCCGCGACCCGCCACCACGGGTCCGCGTGCGGTCCTGGAAAAACCGCTTGACGATGCGGTCCTCCAGGGAATGAAAACTCACAAGAACCAGACGCCCGCCCGGCTTCAGGATACGCTCGGCGGCACCCAGAGCCTCGGCGGCCTGGTGCAATTCGCCATTCACATAGATCCGGAGCGCCTGGAACGTCCGGGTCGCCGGATGGATCTGCGCTTTTTTCGGCGACCGTCCAAGCACCTTCTCGATCAGGTTCGCCAGCTCCAGCGTGCGCGTGAACGGCTTTTCCTGGCGTGCGCGTTCGATCGCATGCGCCACCGAGGTTGCCCGCTTTTCCTCACCCAGAAGACCGATCACGCGGATCAGGTCCCGGACCGGCAATTCGTTGACCACATCGGCCGCGGACGGGCCGGCCTGCTCCATGCGCATGTCGAGTGGACCGTCGCGCAGGAAGGAAAACCCGCGCTCGGCCTCGTCCAGCTGCATGGAGGACACGCCGAGATCCAGGACAACGCCATCGACGCCGTCAAAGCCGTTGGCGCGTGCGTGCTGTTCAAGCTCGGCGAATTGGCCGGGCACCAGAATGAGATTGCCGTCCGCCTCGCTCACAAGCTCCTGACCGCCGGCAATCGCGTCCGGATCCCGGTCGATACCGATGACTTTCGCGCCGCGCGCCAGCATCGCCCGGGAATAGCCGCCGGCGCCGAACGTGCCGTCGATCATCACCTCGCCCGGCTGCGGATCCAGCCACTGAAGGACCTCCGTCAGGAGAACCGGCACATGGCGCTCGGGTCCGCCAGCGGCAGAAGCAGCGTCTCTGTCGCCGAGCGCCATCATGCCGGCTCTCCCTGAGAGGGTGCGGGGACCTGCCCCGACAACATCGCGAGCGCGCGCCTTTGGGCCTCTGCGCGGTACTCGCGAAACTTTTCCGGCTCCCAGATCTGGAACTTGTAGTTCATGCCGACAAAGGTGACCTGGTCGGCAAGGCCGGTGTGATCGCGGATCATGTCGGAAATGGTCATGCGGCCATCTCCGTCGATACGCGGATTTTCACTGGCACCGAACAGCGCCACGGCCAGGGCATCGTGATCCGGGGAGAGTTTTGCGAAAGCTTCCGAGCGCTTGTTGATCTCGGCCAACAAGTCATTGCCGCCGGCGTCGACCGCGGCGCAATGAGCAGAAGCAATGCAATAAAGACCGTCAAATCCATCTCTCGCCAAAACCGCACGGAAGGGCGCCGGGATCGACACGCGACCCTTGGCATCCAGCCGGTTGGTAAAGTGAGAAACAAAGCCGGCCATCAATCCCCTCGAAACGGGTCCCCACCCGTTCAAATCCCATAGAATCCCAAGAATGCAAGGAAAGGCCGGCTTACCTGCAGGGACATGCAATTTGCGAAAGCGGCGGTTGCCGAGCCGTTAAACCGATGTCCCAAGCCCTACTGAAATGGGCCCGCGCTCCCCATTCTGGGTATCTATGGGATACCATGGGATTTCATGGGCGGTCAATGGAATCTCATGGATTCCGGCTCGATTTGATCGCACACGACCCCGTCGACCGACCTTACTGCCAACATGCTTAATGAAGCCTTGACACAAATGAAGAATCGGATTCGCAGGAATACGGAGGTTTTCACAGAGAAGGCTCGGCAAAGCGGCAAAATATGCCTAGTTGCAAAGACTTGTGGAGAATGACAGGGGGCGCGGCCTGACGCGGTGCTTCCGGCTGAGATCAGCAGATGCACTTCCTCTCTCTCGTCATCCCGGCCAAGCGGAGCGCGAGCCGGGATCGGAGAGCCGGAAGCCGTTGGCTGTTCCGGGTCACCCTATCGAAAGGCCCGTGCTCTCCGGTCCCGGGTCTGCGCTACGCTCCGCCCGGGAAGACGATGGTGAGGAAAGTCATTTGCTGCCAGAAAGAAACGCCGCGCAGAGACGCGGCGTTTCGCTGTCTCAAGGTGTCTGCCGTAGCACCTACATCAACAGGTCCGCATTGCCGAGCGCAGCCAGCTGGTCGGCGATGCCGCCATTGTCGGTGACGACGGAGTTCCAGGTCGCGGCCGTCAGGTTGGCGATGGACAGATCCTCCGCCTGCAGGCCTTCCAGCAGGTAGCCGTGACCGCCATTGTTCTCGACGGTGAACAGAAGATCCCCGCCGGTCTCCTCGATCGTAACATCGGAAGCGGACAGGCTGCCGAAATGCAGGATATCCTCGGCCGGATTGAAGTTCTGGACCGCGAACACACGCCCCCAGTCCCAGGTGACCTGAACGGTGTCTTCTCCCGAACCCAGCACAATGTCGTCGTCGGTTGCCGGCGGCACCGCAGGATCATCAGGCGTGACGGGCGTATCGGGTGTGTCCGGCGCCTCCGGATCGGGCGAAACACCGGCGCCTTCCCTCACCTGAGTGCCGTCCGTCGTTTCGCCCGGAGGGGCCTCCGGGGTCAGGAGAACTTCCCGCGAGACCAGCGAGACATCGTTCTGATCAAAGCCGAAGGGGGCTTCCAGATTGTCCTCCATGACCTGGTCATGGTGAAATTCCAGATTGCCCGCGATCAGGTCCGCTTTGGAGACGCCGGTGAACAGAAACCCCTGCCCGCTCGGCAGCGAACTGATCACCATGCCGTCAGGCGTATCCTCGACACTCAGCCGCTCGCGCGTGCCGAAATAGAGGAAACTGATCTTCTGGGTCGAAGGATCGAAGCCGTCGACCACCTCAAAGGCACCGTATTCATGAGAGCGGATATAGACCGTGTTTGCGTCGCGCGGACCGACGCCCGTCTCCCAGGAGAGGATGCCGCCAAGATCCTGGCGCAGATGCTCGTTGCCGACGACGCCGAAATTGTCGATCGAGAGGTCGGAGACCTGCACACCTTGCAGGATCTGCATGTCCGGTCCCCAGGGATTGTCGATCACCGGTTCGCCGTTGGGCGTCATGGTCAGGATCAATCCGTGCACGGAAGCGTTGCCGAAGTCGATCTGGTCGGTCGCCGGGTTGAAACCGACAATGTCGTCGGCCCCGAATTCGGCCGCCCAGGTAACCCCGCCGAGATCGCTCGCCTCCGTCGGCACCGGCGGGTTGGAGCCATAGCTGTCATAGATGACCTCGAAGCCACCTGTGTCGGGCGTAACCACGGCGGCGCCGAGCAGCGTCGCGACCTCGTTCAGAGCGGATTGCTCGGCAACCGTGAAATTGTTCATGGAGAGATCCGAGGCGTCGATGCCGACCAACAACGTTTCGCTTGCGATTTCTCCGGTGGCGGTCAGCACCCGGATGGTCAGACCGTCGGACACATCGGCAATCGTTTCCGGAGTGTTCCCAAATTCCAGCCGCTCGGCGATGACACCGGCTTCCAGGTGCACCATGTCGGTGGCCGGATCGAAGTCCGTGATCACCCGTGAGGAACTGTCCGGCGTGATCAGGATCATCTGCGGACCGCTGTCCGGCGTATCGGGCACGTCAGGAGTATCCGGTTCATCCGGAGTGCCGCCACCGGCTCCGACCTGACTCAGGATCTCCTGACCGGTCGCTTCGCTTTGAATGGTGAAATTGGCCGGCGACAGGTCACTCAGCGAGATTCCCGCCAGGGTCAATGTCTGGTTGTTGGACGCCATGGTGAAGACCGTATCGCCACTGACTTCGGCCACATCGATCGCTTCAGGACTGAACCAGTCGATGAAGATCGTGTCGCTGGCGGGGTCGAAATCCGTGATCGTCCGGTTGCTGCCCCAGGACCAGGTGATCACCACAGTTGCGGTCGCCGCCGAGACGCCCGCCGTGCCGTTCCAGCTGTCCGGTGTCGACGGCGACACGTCGGATGTATCCGGGTCGTCAGGTTCATCCGGCGTGTCCGGCTCGTCCGGTGTGTCGGGTTCGTCTGGCGTATCCGGCTCGTCCGGAACATCGGGTGTGCTGGAACCGTCGCCGACCAGAGCCAGCACCTTGGCCGCCGTACCAATGTCCAGAATGGTGAAATTGGCCTCGCTCAATTCCGAAAGCCGAACGCCGGCCAGGGTCGTGGTCTGGTTGTTGGAGGGAACGGCGAAAACAACGCCAGCCGCCGTTTCGGTGACCTCCAGATCGGCGGCACCAATCCAGTCGATGAAGATCGTGTCCGTCGCCAGGTCGAAGTCATGGATGACCTTGTCCTGCCCCCAGGCCCAGGTGATCACCACATCGGCGTCATTCTCGCCGACACCGGCGGAACCGTTGCTGTCATCGCCACCCGGGTCACCAGTGCCCGGCGTGCCATCATCGCCTGGCGTACCAAGGCCTTCGTCACCGGTCAGCCGGTCCTCGAAAAAGGCGATCTGCTCGGTGATCGACGGCGCGTCATAACCGCCGAACTGGTCGATATATTGCAGGATCGACGTGCCGTATTCATCCGTGCTGACAGCGCCGTTCAAAAGCAATGTCGCCGTGCCCCAGGCACCGCGCAGATGGGCCGCCGCCAGAATGCCCGTCAGGGTCAGCTCGACATTGACCGTCTGGCCGTTCTGGGTGTAGCTCGCGGTCTGGCCGATGAAATCGTTCAAGGACTTGCCACTGCCGGCCAGCTGCCCTTCCAGAACCTGCAGATTGTAGCCGAAGGCCTCCTGGATCGCGACGGTCTGCGCCTCCTTGGTCATGAACTCTTCCAGGGAGTCCACGGCGTTCTTGCCGGTCCAGGTGCCTTCCCAGGCATTGGTCGCCGCGCCGTTGCCATAGAACGTATCGGCGTCGTAATAGCCGAGATCGATCAGCAGTGCCTCGCCGAATTGAAAACCGACAAAGCCGAGCGAGTTCATCGAGCGGTAGGCCATGGCTTCCCATTCGGTATCGCTCAGATCCGACCAGCTGGAATAGCCCGGGTAATAATCGGTCACCGCCCCGCCGGCCCATTGGTCCAGCTGCCAGTCCTGGATGATCCCCTGGTCGTAGCGTTCCCGGTCCCAACCCGATTCAAAGGCCAGCAGTGCCGCCATGAAGTCTTCGAACGTGCCTTCCATTTTCAAGTCCCACCTTGTTTTGATTTGGACTAGAAAAGGCTAGGCAGCCGGAGCGCCCGAAAAATGGACGCTACATTAAAGTTTCAAGGTATTACTGTGGCGGGAAGACCGATTTCCGCCAGATTTACTTCAAGAAACAATGAAGGACCTATAAAACACACGACTCTGTGTTTTCTTCCAGAAACTCCGACAGCATTTTATCCGAAGGTCTGTCCACGCAGGGTTTCGCGCGGCGATTCTCCGAAACGCTTCTTGTAGGCGACGGAAAACCGGCCGAAATGTCTGTGACCCGAGGCTTCCGCGATGTCGGCGATCGACCGGTTGCCATCCCTGACCTGGAGCAGATGCCTTGCATAGGCCAGCCGGAGGTCATGGAGATAGTGGACCGGTCCGCTGCCGAATTCCCGCTTGAACAGTATCTGCAGGGTGCGCGGGCTGGTCCGCGCATGGGAGCTGATGTCCAGAAGGCTGAGATCGTCCAGAAAGTGCCCGCCGATCAAGTGCAGGGCGCGCTTGAGCACGGCCGGCGCGGCGACCGGATCCCGCCGCTCCAAAAGCGGCGACGCCGTATTCGCCTGGCTTTCCAGAAGGGCAACAACGAGAGCCTCTTCCAGGATCCGCTGATGGCCGTCCTGCCCCGCAGCGAAGGCAAGGCCGTCTTGCGCAGCTCCAAAGATCCCCCGCAGCTTGGCAGCCCAGGCCGCGCCTTTCGGCCCTAAGAGATCAAAATCAGGGGCAAAGCGGACCCGGTCGACCGGCACACCGGCCATGCGCTCGGCGACCTCCCGTAGGAACCCCGTTTCGACTTGAAGCAGAATCTGCTCGCAACCCGCATGCCAGCGCATTTTTGTATGCCGGTCCGGATTGAGGATGCTAGCCCTGCGTGGGGTCGAGGCCACCGAGCGGCAGCCATTGCTGACATCGGCTGCGCCCCGGATCGGGATCTGGATCAGGTAAAAATCCGTCAATTCGCCGGGCTCGATGGTCACATCGGCGCCGTAACGGATGTAGTTGAGCGAGAGATGCTGACCGGCCACCCGGTTCTGGCAGGCGTCGAAGCAATCCTGGATCGATCCGCGATCCAGCCGGTGACTGCAAAAATGCGCGGCCACGATCTGGCGAGCTTCGTCGACGTCACGCGTTTCGAAGCAACGGAACCGGTCGAGCGGGGATCTTCGGTCTGCCAGGGTTTCCATGGGGGAAAGCATGCCGCCGCCCGGATTGAAGCGCAAGCCGCCGACGATCTCTCAGTGCGGCATTTGACTGCACCCATGCAGGTAATTTCGTTTTCCGGATAAAATTTTCGCGTGGCCCAAGCCTAGCCTCATGAGGTCATCCGACAAGCATGAGGGGAACAAGATGCACAACGGAGCAGGAATAACCGCAGCCGATGCGGGGCTCGACGCGATCAGCTGGAACGTGGTCGGCCACACCTACACACCCAAGGTCCTGAGCAACAACGCTTTCATCTGGCACGCCGTGATACCTGCCGAGACCTTCGTGCCGCCGCATATCCACCCGACCCAGGACGAATGGATCGTCATGCTGGAGGGAGAGCTGGAAGTGGAAATGGGTGGAGCGGTCCACAAGGCCGGTCCGGGAGACACGGTGCGCATGCCGATGGGCGAGGCCCACGGCATCTTCAACCGTTCCGGCAAGACCGCGACCTGCGTCTTCGGCGTCGCGCCGACCCGCAAGCTGTTCGAACTCTTCGGAGCGCTCGACGACATCACCGACCCGGCGGAACTGGTGCGGCTTTCGGCCTTGCATGAAGTCGACTTCCTGCCGCCGCCCGACCAGGCCTGAGCGCGGCGCCAAGAGGAGACTTTTCATGACGAAACGCAAGACTGTCGCCGTAATCGGCGGCGGCGTGAGCGGCCTTGCGGCCGCCAAAGCCTTCGACGAGCGCGGCCACCGGGTCTTAGGTCTGGAGCGCAGCCACGATTTCGGCGGCGTCTGGGAACTGTCGCGCTCCTATCCGGACGTACAGACCCAGTCGCCGAAGGATCTCTACCGCTTCACCGATCTCGCCATGCCGGACGACTATCCCGAATGGCCCAAGGGTCCGCAGGTCCATTCCTATCTGCATGCCTATGCGAAAAAGCACAATCTGGCGCGGCTGTTCCGGCTGAACACCAATGTTGCATCGATGGACCGCCGCAAGGACGGTCTGGCGGGCTGGACACTGACACTGGAAGCTGCCGGCCGGACCTGGACGGAAGATGTCGACTTTGTCGCCATCTGCACCGGGCAGTTTTCCGACAAGAACATCATCCGTCACCCCGGCCAGGAAGAATTCGTGGCCGCTGGCGGCGAGGTCATGCACAGTTCGGAATACACCGATCCGGAGCTGGCGCGCGGAAAACACGTGGTTGTGCTCGGCGGTTCGAAATCGGCAACGGATCTGGTCGTCAATGCCTCCAAAAACGGCGCCAAATCCGTGACCATGGTCTACCGCGAACCGGTCTGGCGCGTGCCCTATTTTGTCGGCGGCATCAATTTCAAGCGGCTCCTTTACATGCGCGCCCAGGAACAGCAGTTCAACGGCTGGGGCGGCAGCGCACTCGGCAAGGCAATCCACACCGCCTTCAAGCCGTTGATCTGGGCAAACTTCCGCGGCCTCGAAACCTTGCTGAAGCTCCAGCTCAAATTGAGGAAATGGGACATGGTGCCAGATGTTCCCATCGAGAAGGACGCCTCCTGCTCCCTGCCGATCGTCACGCCGGGCCTGTTCGAAGGGTTCGAGAGCGGAGCGATCCGGCCGGTGCGCGGCACGTTCGAAGCATATGAATCGGGCCACGTGGTGCTGTCGACGGGGGAGAAGATCCCTTGTGATCTGGCGGTGTTGGCTGTCGGCTGGAAACTCGGCGTTCCGTATCTTGCCAAGGAATACCGCGACAAACTGATCGAATGGGACGGGCAATACAGGGTCTATCGGCTTTCCGTGAACCCGGACCTGCCGGACATGGGCTTTGTCGGCTTCAACTCAAGCTTCTGCACGATCCTGTCGGCGGAAATGATCGCCAATTGGCTGGTGCGCTATGCCGATGGCCAGCTCGCAAACCAGCCCAGCGCTGAAGAGATGCGGCAGAACATCGACGCCATGCTGCGCTGGCGCCGCCAGGAACGGCCCGCTGCCAAGGTCTATGGCGGGCTTTGCTCGGCGCCGTTTCATTTCCGGCATTTCGATGAGTTGCTGGCGGACATGGGGGCAACGAAACGCAAGCGGGCCAATCCGCTGGCGGAGCAGTTCTCCTATCCAAACGCGGACGCCTATGGCGGTTTCCTGAAGAGCACGCCGCAATATGCGGCGGGCTAAGGGCGAAGAATAGAGAGCCAGCCGGCCTGTAAGCCGGGTTCTGTATGGCCCGTTTTCACGGACGCGACAGCCATTCATCTGGGACGCCTGTTGCCAGACGCCTCACGCAACCAACCCGGACAGCGGGCCTGGAAACCGGCCTGCCCCGGATCGCTCCGGGTCGTGCTGTCCCTATTCGGTCTTGCTCCCGGTGGGGTTTACCATGCCGCCGCTGTTGCCAGTTGCGCGGTGGGCTCTTACCCCACCCTTTCACCCTTACCCCGGACAGATCTTGCGATTTGGCCGGGGCGGTTTGCTTTCTGTGGCACTTTCCCTGAGGTCGCCCTCGCCGGGCGTTACCCGGCACCGTGTTCCCATGGAGCCCGGACTTTCCTCCCCCGCGGCCTTTCGGCACTTGCGGCAGCGGCTGTCCGGCCGACTGGCGCCTGCGGACTTAAGTGCGTTTGCCGGCAAGGTCAAGCAACACCAGCGCAGACCCTCGCTGTTTCCATTGAAACTCAGGACGCCTTCAGCATCCGATACGCCATGGAAGGCCAGATCCGGTGCAGCGCGAACAGTTTGCCGACCCGGCCAAGACGGATGTCGTCGGCGCCACGGTCGAGCCCGGCAACGATCCTAACCGCGGCCTCGGCGGCGGAAAGCGTCTTGTCACCGCGCCCGGCGGCCATGCGTGTCAGGATGAGGTCCGGCACCACATCCGTCACGGCAATCCCGGTGCCTTCCAGCTGATAGCGCAGCCCCCTGGCAAAATTGGAAAGGCCCGCCTTGGTCGCGCAATAGACCGGAGCCGATTGCTTCGGCACCCTGGAAAGGGCCGACGAGATAAAAACCACCCGCGCTGAATGGGCCTGCTTCAGGAGCGGCAGCAGGTCCGCCGTCAGCGCAATCGGTGTCAGTAGGTTCACCACAACTTCCGTCTCGATCTTCTCGGGCAGGACAATGCCGGCGCCAAAGTCGTGACCAAATTGGACAGCGGCATTGTGGATCATAAGATCAATGGGCCCGTCCAACTCGTGCAAGGCATCAACGAAGCGCTTGCGACCGGTGGGATCCCCCAGATCAGCACAGACCGGGATCGCCTCAGGATGAAGCTCCCGGACGTCGTCCAGAGCGGACTGCGTCCGGCCGCAAATCACGACGCGATCACCGCGCTCGCAATAAATCCGGGTGAGTTCCCGTCCAAGGCCGATCGCCCCGCCGGTGATCACAATGGTTTTCCTGTCTGTCACGCCAATTGTCTCCCGTTGCAAGTCGGGGACGGTCTATCTGCGTTGCAGAGGCTTGCGCATTAACCCGGGTTAAGAACGGCGTGCCCGGATACGGGACAGGGCCACCGGCGTGATGCCGAGATAGGACGCGATGTGATATTGCGGCACCCGCCCCAAAATCTCCGCGAACTCAGTGAGGAATGCCTCGTAACGCTCGGTGGCGCTTTCCAGAAGAAAGGACGCCTCCCGCCGCTCCTTCTGCAGGGCAAGGCGGATGACAAAGCCGTTGATCAGCCGTTCCCACGCAATGTCCGACGTCTTCAGGTCGCGGACGAAGGCCATGGGCAACGCGACAAGCTCGGTCTCCTCGAGGGCTTCGGCAAAAAACGGCGATGGCCGCGCTTCCAGGAAGGACCCGAGGCTGGTGGCAACGTTGCCAGCCGTGACGAAGTTCTTGTTGAACTCCTTGCCCTCCGGCGTCAGATAGAAAAAGCGTATCAGGCCGGAGCGGATGAAATACAGCGTCTCCAACACGTCTCCGGCCGAAAACAGGACCGCTCCGGCGCTGAATTGGCGGACCTCCCCCCGTTCCGCGACCCGGAGCGCCTCGCTTTCCGGAACGCCGCCGGCGTGTTGCAGCCAATCGGCGAATTGAATCAGTACAGTTGGATCTGTTGTCATGTCGCGCAATTTTCTGACAGAAGACCCGCCAGGGTGTCGGCGCCCCGGTCGATCTGGTCGGGCGTCGCACCGGCGAACCCGATGATCAGGCCGCTTTCGCGCACTGTTTCAAGATAGCAGTTGCTGAGCGCGGACACCGCGAAGCCGCGGCGCTGCATGGCCAGCGCGATCGCGATGTCATCGACCGGTTCGCGAAAGCGGACCGCGACCTGCACATTACCGGTCGGCGGCGTTACATCCAGCCGGTTGCCCAATCGTCTCTTGAAGACCTCGACGAGATGCATGCCGCGCGCTTCGTAGATCTCGCGGATCTGCTTGAGATGTTTTCGGTAGGCGCCGCTGTCCATGAACCAGGCCAGCGCGGCCTGGGTCTGCACATTGGCGGCGCAGCCCATGTTGCGCATCAATTGCGTCAGCGGCTCCACCAGCGCTTGCGGCACGACACAATAGGCTATGCGCAAACCCGGCATCAGGCTCTTGGAGAAGGTCCCGAGATAAATGACCCGCCCCTCTTCCGCGAGCCCGTAAAGCGCGGCAACCGGGCGTCCCGTGAACAGGAATTCGCTGTCATAGTCGTCTTCCAGAACGACCGCACCGGTGCTGTCGGCCGCCTTCAACAGGGCCAGGCGGCGTGCCAGCGGCATGCGCACGCCGAACGGATAGTGATGGGACGGGGTAACGTAGATCATCTTCGGTGGCGGCAGACCGGGCGGCATCTTCGACGCATCCGCTCCGTCGGCATCGGTCGGCATCGGCCGGATTGTCAGGCCTGCACCATGGAACGCCGTTCGCGCGCCGAGATAACCGGGTTCCTCGAGCCAGGCTTCGTCGCCGGGATCGGACAGAACCTGCGCCAGCAGCGACAGGCTGGCCTGGGTTCCGCTGGTGATCAGGATCTGCTCCGGGGTCGCCCTGACGCCGCGCTCGGTCGCCAGGTGGCGCACCAGCTGCTGCTTGAGCGCGTTGACGCCCGTGTAGTTCTGGTACTGCAGATCCGTGCCGCGTTCGAGCCGCGCGGCCCTGCGCAGGCATCTCGCCCATTCCTCATAGGGAAAACAGTCCAACGCGGGCGCCCCGGGTTGCAGGGCGCCCGGCTCCCGGCACCAGCCATCGTAGCGCAGGTTCGCGCATAACAGCCTTCCGCGACCTGACAGACCCGGCGCGGCCGCCTGGCGCGACGGTCTCGTGGTCGCCCCTTCCGGTGACAGGCCTTCGGCGATCCGCGGGGCAGCACCGCCACGGACCGTGATGATCCCCTCCGCCTGCAACAGGTCATAAGCCGTGTTGACCGTGTTCCTGGCAACCTTCAAGGACGCCGCCAGCCGGCGCGTCGACGGCAGTCTTGTTCCGGACAGCAAAAGACCGGACCTGACCGCCTCACGAAACCCGCGATAGATCTGCTCGGTCAACGGCACCTCGCCGGACCTGTCGACACTCAGGATACCTTCGGGAAAAACTGGATCTGTCATTTTTTAAAAACCGGACCTTTCACAGAACCAATTTATCGACGAAACAGCAAATCACAAGACAGTTTCACGAGCGGAGACGGACAATGTCCACATTGGAAAAGCGGCAGGCGGCGGATCTGCCGGGCTACGCAAAAATCCGGCAGATGAACCGCGGCAGTTATGACCGCGACCTGGTAAACGAAATTCTGGATGCCGGCCTGGTTGCCCATGTCGCCTTCATCGACGGCGACCGGCCGATTGTCATTCCCATGGCCTATGCCCGGATCGACGACAGGCTCTATATCCACGGTGCCAGCACCACCCGCATCGTCAAGGCCAATGGCGGCGGCGTTCCAGCCTCGCTTGAAGTGACCCTGATCGACGGTATCGTTGTTGCCCGGTCCGGGTTTCATCATTCGGTGAACTACCGCTGCGCCATCGTGCATGGCACGGCCCGGCTGGTGGAAGACCCTCAGGAGCAGATCGAGGCCCTGGCGGCGATTACCGATCATCTTCTCCCGGGCCGCTGGGACGAATGCCGGGAGATGATGGCGAAGGAATTGAAGGCAACCGGTGTTCTGGCCCTCGACATGGAGCATGTCAGCACGAAGGTGCGCGGCGGTGGGCCGGTGGACGACAAGGAGGATCTGGGCACTGACATCTGGGCGGGCGTGGTTCCGGTGGTGACCGCGCTGGGTCAACCGCTTGCCGCTCCTGACGTGCCTGCGGACACTCCGGTCCCGGCCTCCATACCGGCGGCACGCAAGAAATTCGCCTGATTGGCCAGGCCTGCATAAGCAAAGAAAAACCCCGCCGGTTTCCCGGCGGGGTTTCGTGCCCACGACAGAACGCCCTGTCCTGTTGTTAGCTGGACGCCATGATCCGCTTCACCTTGGTGCAGTAGCGGCGGCTGACCGGGTTCATGCGCTTGGCATAGTGACCGGCATTGTAGCGCAGAATGGTGCCGCAGACATCGCCGCCCGCCCGCTTGTGTGCGCCAGCCAGATACTTCATGCCCCACTCCAGATTGGTTGCGGGATCGTAGAGCGCAGTAGTAGAGCCGCGGTAACCGATGCCCCGTGCCGTAGCCGGCTTGATCTGCATCAGGCCGACTTCGCCGGCGCTGCCGCGCGCACGCGGATTGAAATTGCTCTCGACCTCGACAACCGCCTTGGCGATCTTGACCGGCACGCCATGCTTGGCGGCGGCCTTGCGGATCAACATCGCGTACTCGCTCTTGCTGACCGCCTTGGACGGCGCGCTCGCGGTCCGTGTCTTTTTCGGCGAGGCCTTGCGCTTCACCGAAGCCGTTTTGGTTTTCTTTGCCGGCTTTTCCTGCTTGTCGGTTTCGACAACGTGCAGGATCGGTTTCTTGCCAGAACCGACGGTCGGCACGGCATCAGTCGTCTTGACCTGCTTGTCCGGATCGATGACGTGCAGGATCGGTTCGGATCCCGAACCGCTTGCCATTGCCGCCGGAGCGGCAAGTGTTGTTGCATAGGCGAAAAGGCAAAGCGCCCCAGTCAGTGTCTTGAATGACCGTAACATTCAGTCCAGCCCTTTTTGGTTTTCGTTGCGTTGAAATCGGAGCGGAGAAATGAAGGAGCACTGGGACGAAAATGGGCACTCCACAATCACGAATTATTTCAATTTATTACAGAACATTACCGATAATTCATGCGAAAAACTGTCAAAACCTGTAGTTTGTGGCGAAATTGGGCGGGCAATTTGACGATTGGTGGCCCATCCTGAGAAAGACTGTGACGTCTCCTGACAGTTTGACGAAAAAATTGCTGCAGTGCGGGAACAAAATCCGTTGACAGAGCGTTTTCAGCGTTGGTGCCGACCCGGAAAAGCGGCCTTAGAGATGGGAGTTCCCTCGCCAAGACAACTCAGGAAGCCAATGTCGGCAGCCTTCGAAGCAGAGAATTGAGCGTTTCAATCGTTGATTCGTCGACCACGCCGTCGACTTTCTCCTGACGGAAATGCCTCTGGAATGCCGTTACCACCTGCCGCGTCCTGCGATCGAAGTCTCCGGTGATCTCGATTTCGTACCCATAGAGCGCCAGCATCGACTGGACCGCTTCCACAGGCTGGCCGACATCCCCTTCCTGCATCAGCACCCCTGCCCCCAGAGGGAATGGCGGTACATAGAGACCTATGCCAGCTTCCGCGAGCCGGTCCCAGGGAAACAGTTCGCCTGGATCCTCTTTCCGGTCAGGTGCTATATCGGAGTGCCCGAGAACCATCCAAGGGTGAATCCCGTGCCGCAGGCAAATGTCGCGAACCAGCGCGATCACTGCCTCGATCTGGACATCGGGGAAGGGTCTGTAGCCGTGTTCATGACCCGGATTGACGATCTCGACACCGATCGAGCGGGAGTTAATGTCGGTCTCGCCTTTCCAGAAGCTGCGTCCGGAATGCCAGGCCCTGCGGGATTCAGGCACGCATTGCAATACGGCCCCGTCTTCATCGATGAAATAATGGGCCGAAACCTCGGTGCGTGGATCGCACAGGCGCTGCAGAGCCTCTTCCGCGGTTTGCATTCCGGTGTAATGCAAGACGACCATGTCAATCGGCGCACCTTGAGCACGCTGGCCATGATTTGGAGACGGGTGAATTCTTGCTTTTACACCCGTGTCAGTCGCAACACTCATAGACCTCTTTCCGCACAGATCTTGGACCAGGCTTCATTGAGTGCCGCAAGGCGGTCATTGGCGATCCGGACGAATTCCTCCGGAACGCCTCTGGCAATCAGCCGATCTGGGTGTGTCTCCTGCACTTCACGCCGGTAATGGGCCTTCAGGTCCGCATTACTTGCTTCAGGGCCAAGACCAAGCACCTCGTAGGGATTGCCGTCCTTGCGCACATGTCTGGCGAGGATCTTTGAAAATTCACGATCGTCGATCCCAAAGACCTCCGCCACCTTGGAAAGGTAGCCTATTTCGCTTTCGTGGACGACGCCGTCAGCTTTGGCAATGTGAAAAAGACCATCAAGAATGTCAAAGAGGGTCTTGCGGTCATAGGGGAACAGATCCGCCAATTTTTTGGCGTAGACCTCGAAACCGGCGATATCTTCCTGCGCCAGATTGAACAGGCGGGCAACGTTGCGTTCCTCTTTCGGGGGAACATCGAACAATTCTCGGAAGGCCAGGATTTCGTCTGTGGTCACAACGCCGTCCGCCTTGGCCATTTTTGCCGACAAGGCAATCATTGCCACCGTGAAACCGACGCTGTTGGTGCCTTCCGGGCGCGCCAGGACGAGCTGCACCAGACGGTCGACGATCTGAGCGCCCCCGGTTCCGATCGAACTCACAATTGCGCCGAGGTTACTCCAGACACTCACAAATCAGCTCCCGCAGGACGGCAGACGCACCGTCGGCACCGAACGTGATGAATCGGTGCCTGTTCCCACTCTTATCGGGCCACCCCGGCTTTGACTAGGCTTGGGCAGGTTGGGTGTGAATTTCCGACTGGGAAGTGGCCGAAAACACACGCTTTTCGAAGCGTTTCGACAACTGAAATCGATTCATGATGGTTAAAGGAATTAAGCCTAATCTGGTCGGATACGCGGTTGCAAATGGTGCCTCACCGGATGGCTTTACCCCTGGTAAGAAGCAACATTGTTATTTTTTTCATATCCATGTCGCTGGTCCTGACACTAGCGCTGGGTGTCTACGCGAGCAACCGTCTGCTGACCCATTGGCTCCTCGTGCGCGGACTGGAACAGGCTTATCATCCGCAAGAGGAGATGATCGGCGAGATTCTGGAAGCGGCCGCACAACACGCATCGGAAAATCCGGATGTTCAGGGCCTGCGGCTCTCTCCGGTTCAGGGCCCTCAATACCAACTGCCTCCGGAGGAGCTGACCAGGCTGAAGGCCTTGTTTTTGCAGGAAGATGGTATTTCCGCGGTCGCCGACGCGGCGTTCGTCTATCCAACGTCGGCGCGCACTGAAAACAGATTGACCAATCCGGGCGATATTCCTTGGCATCAGACCGGACAGCTGTGGTCGTCAAACACCCTGGACCTCGCCAACAAGGCGCTGAACGACGAAAAACAGCTTGTCGCGATTCCCGACATGACGTTCCAGGGTAAATTCGGTGCAAACGCCCTGGTCGCCTACCGGCCGGCCGGTGCGGAGGCAGGTTATCCCGGCCTTTTGATGCTGGTGACACAGACGGACATGCTGAAAAGCCTCACGTCACTGATCTGGTCGATCAGCGGCGCTATCGGTGCCCTCTGCCTGGCGTCTTTCGTTTTTGCCGGGATCCTGCTCTGGATGCGTTTCTACGACCAGGTCCGCACCAATCGCGACATCCAGTTCCTGGCCCATCACGACACGCTGACCGGCCTGCCCAACAGAGCCGTGTTCAATGCAAGACTGACGGAGGCCCTCCGGCTCGCCCAGGCCAAGGCCTCCAATATCGGCGTGATGCTGATCGACATCGACAAGTTCAAGGAGATTAACGACACCTATGGCCACGGCATCGGCGACGTCTTTCTCCAGATCGTAAGCGAACGGCTGAAAGCGGTCTTCGGCAACCATCTGGTCGCCCGCCTCTCCGGCGACGAATTCGCGGTGATGCTGACCTCCACGGCCGATCCAGGCCGGATGACCCGGCTGGCCGCCGACATGATTTCGGCCACGGACGCGCCCTGCATCATTGACGGCAAGGAAATCAAGATTTCGCTTTCCATCGGGTTGGCCAGGGCGACGGACGGGTCGTGGCGGGCCTCCCGCCTGCTGCATTGCGCCGATCTTGCCCTCTACCGCGCCAAGCACAGTGGCCGTTCGACCTTTTCCTGGTACACGCCTGGCCTCGACGCGGAAGCCCAGAAACGCAAGGAAATCGAGGAAGGCCTGGGCAAGGCACTCAAATTCGACCAGTTCAAGCTTCTCTACCAACCGCAATACGCGCTGAAGGACGGTAGCCTCAGGGGCTATGAAGCGCTGATCCGCTGGGATCACCCCACAAAGGGCATGATCCGCCCCGATATTTTCATTCCGATTGCAGAAGATACCGGCCTTATCGAGGAAATCGGCACCTGGGTGCTCAACCACGCCTGCCAGGAAGCCGCCCTCTGGTCGGACCAGAGCCGGCGCGTTGCTGTCAATGTCTCGCCTGCCCAGTTCATTGCCGGTGAAACCCAGAAACGCGTTGCCCAGGCGCTGCAGAATTCCAGGCTGGACCCGAAACGCCTGGAAATCGAGATCACGGAAAGCCTGCTGATCTCCAACACCGACGCCGTCATCGAAACGCTCCAACAGATCCGCGACATGGGCGTCTCCATCGCCATGGACGATTTTGGCACCGGGTATTCGTCGCTCAGCTATCTGAGCCTGTTTCCCTTCGACAAGATCAAGATCGACAAGGCCTTCATCCAGAACCTCGGCAAGGATGCCAGCACGGACGCCATCGTGACCTCGATCGTCGGTCTCGGCCGCTCCCTTGATGTCACAATCACAGCCGAAGGCGTGGAGACAGAATCCCAGGCGATCCTGTTGAGCGCAGCCGGCTGCGACCTGGTCCAGGGATATATGTTCGGCAAGCCGGACGCTGTTGCCAAACATGAAAACGCGTATCCGATCTTCCCACTGAACACGTCTGGCGGCCGCTGGTTCCCGCAACAACAACAACGCGCGAAACCAGCTGCGCCGTCGCCCAAGATCAAGTTGGCGCCCCGGCTTGCCCAGGGCGCCAAAGCCGTGCCGCTGCAGCCGACCCGCGCCCCGGCAGAAGGCGAGCCACGCCTGCGCGAAGTGGCCCCGCTGCCGCTCAAGTCGACCGGGTAATCCTACCGACTTGCCTCAAGCACCTCTCTTGCCGCCATCTGCAGCTTCAATCTTTCTGCCTTGCGTTCCGAATAGCGGTCGACCAGATGATCCGACCGGCCCCGCACCAGCAGCGTGAATTTCATCAGCTCTTCCATGACGTCGACCACACGGTCATAAAGCGCCGACGGTTTCATGCGCCCATCGTCGTCGAATTCCTGATAGGCCTTGGGGACTGAGGACTGGTTGGGGATGGTAACCATCCGCATCCAGCGTCCAAGAACACGCATCTGATTGACAGCATTGAAAGACTGCGATCCACCGGACACCTGCATCAGTGCCAGCGTCTTGCCCTGCGTCGGCCGGATGGCCCCGACGCTCAACGGCACCCAGTCGATCTGCGACTTCAAGATGCCCGTCATGGCACCATGGCGCTCTGGCGAGCACCAAACCTGCCCCTCCGACCAGGCGCACAGGTCCCGAAGTTCCGCCACCTTCGGGTGATCGGCCTCCGAATCATCCGGCAACGGCAGGCCAGAAGGATCGAAGACCCGCGTTTCCGCACCGAAGGCCTCGAGCAACCGCTGCGCCTCCAGCGTCAGAAAGCGGCTGTAGGACCGTTCCCGCAGAGAGCCGTAGAGAAGCAGGATCCGTGGCGGATGACTGAGACCGTCCGGTGCAAACAGGGTGTCTTTCGAGATCGGCCTCAGGTCTTCGGTCGAAACATTGCCGAGGCCGCTTGCATCCATTCCCGTATCAGTCATTCGAGGTGACCACCTCACCGTCTTCCTTGGTGAAGGTGCCGATCTCCGTCGCCAGCAGATCCAGGACCCTCTCCGATGGCCGGCACAGGCGCACGCCCTTGTCCGAGACAACAATCGGCCGGTTGATCAAGATCGGATGCGCCATCATGAAGTCGATCAGCTGGTCGTCTGTCCACTTGTCCTCGCCAAGTTCAAGCTCATCGTATGGTGTGCCCTTCTGGCGCAGCAGATCGCGCACGGGAAGGCCCATGCGGCCGATAAGGTCGACCAGTTCGTCCCGGCTCGGCGGCGTTTTCAGATATTCGATCACCTGCGGCTTTTCGCCGGACTTGCGGATCATTTCCAGCGTGTTGCGCGAGGTACCGCATTTTGGATTGTGATAGATGGTGATGGTCATGATCGGGTCAGTCCTGTTCAACGCCCGCAGGCTTTGTGAAATCGGTCGGTGTGAAACTGCAAATGGCGGGATTACCGCCACAGCAATCCTGCATCAGGAACGCCAACAGGTGCCGCATGCGGGCAAAATCGACCGCGTAATGAATATGCCGTCCATCCCGCCTTGCCGTCAGCAGCCCAGCCCGTTCCAGTGTCGCCAGGTGAAACGACATCCGGGTCGGCTGAATCTCCAGCCGCTCGGCAACCCTGCCGGAGGGAAGGCCGCCCGGCCCTTCGCTCATCAGCAGCCGGAAGGCGGCCAGACGGTCCTCCTGCGCAAGCGCTCCAAGAGCGGCAATGGCATCGAGATCTTTCATAATTCGACACTACAAGAAATTTTGTAGCATTCAACGCAATAATGCTGCCCTGCAACATTTTTGGAAGATTACATGGCAGCCGCGGCCCGAGCGGCCTGATCGTAATTTCCGGAGACGAGCCGCAGGGTCGCGGCCAGTTTGGAGAGTTCTGTCTCGTCGAGGCCCAGCGCCTTCATCGGTTCCACCAAAAGCGCCTCGCGCAGACGGCGGTATTCCAGACAGGCGGTCTCGCCGGAGGGCGTGATCTCGGCGGTCTTTTCCTTGCCCCTGCGTCCGGAGGCAATCAGGCCAGCCTTTTCGAGCTTCTTGAGAGCGTAGGTCACCGTGTGGGTGTCCTCGATGTTGAGCACCAGGCAGATATCGGAAAGGGTCTTGGCGCGGCCACGGTGATTGACCGAATGCAGCACCAGCACATCCAGCGGCCCGAGCCCTTCCGAACCGCTGGCCGCCATGCAGCGCACCATCCAGCGGTGATAGGCATTGACCATCATGGTGACGGCAAACTCGATTTCGGAAAGCGCCGGCATTGCGCCGGAAGCAAGGTGGGCGGCCGAGACAACGGGACCGATGGGCAGCTCGGCTTTCGTTTCTGTCTTGTCGCTCACATCCGGTCTCCAGCGCTGTTAGCAAACACGCCGGTACAGGCAACCATGTTGGAAGCCTGTACCGGGATGCTTTTCAAGTCTAGAGCACTTAGTCCGGACCGGGACCGAACGCAAGCTGCCCTAACCGCCCTGCATGGCCTGCGGCAGCCAGAGCGCCAGGCCCGGGAAGGCCACAATCAGCACAATCGCCAGGATCATCAGCAGGAAGAACGGCAGCGCCATCTTCGCGACCTTGAAGATGTTGTGCCCGGTCATACCCTGCAAAACGAACAGGTTGAAGCCGACCGGCGGGGTGATCTGGCTCATTTCCACCACCAGCACCAGATAGATACCGAACCAGATCAGGTCCATACCGGCCTGCTCGACCATCGGCAGGATCACCGAGGTGGTCAGGACAACGACCGAGATACCGTCCAGGAAACAGCCGAGCACCACGAAGAACAGCGTCAGGGCGATCAGGAGCGCATAGGGCGACAGGTTCATGGAGCCGATCCAGGCCGCCAGTTCGCGCGGAATCCCGGTATAGCCCATGGCCACCGTCAGGAAGGCAGCGCCAGCCAGGATGAAGGCGATCATGCACGAGGTCCGGGTCGCGCCCATCAAGGCATCTACAAAGCTTGTCCGGTTCAGGGTCCCGCTGGCCCAGGAGAGCAGCAGGGACAGCATGACACCAATGGCCGCCGCCTCGGTGGGCGAGGCAAGCCCGGCATAGATGGATCCGATGATGCCTACGATCAGTCCGATGACGGGAAGCAGCCGCAGTGTTGCCCAAAGCTTTTCCTGGACGGGCATGGTTTCTTCCTGTTCGGGCATCTTCTGCCTGTTCAGGAGTGCCCAGATCGCGACATAGCCCATGAACAGCACGCACAGCATTGCCCCGGGCAGAACCCCGGCCATGAACAGGCGCGCGATGGACTGTTCCGTCGCCGCGCCGTAGACGATCAGGATGATTGACGGCGGGATCAGCAGCCCGAGGGTTCCCGATCCGGCAAGTGTGCCGATGGCCATGCGCTCATCGTAGCCGCGTTGCCTGAGTTCGGGCAGCGACATGCGGCCGATCGTGGCGGTTGTCGCCGCGGACGAACCGGACACGGCTGCAAAGATGCCACAACCGAGAATGTTCACATGAAGCAGTCGGCCCGGCAAATTGCGCATCCACGGCGACAGGCCCGCGAACATATCCTCCGACAGGCGCGAGCGGAACAGGATCTCGCCCATCCAAATGAACATCGGCAACGCTGTCAGGTCCCAAGAATTGGCAGCGCCCCAGACGGTAGTGGCCATGACGGTGCCTGCGGGCACGGACACCAGGAAAAACATTGCGGCCAGTGCAACGGAAAAGAGGGCAACAGCAACCCAGATCCCGGTGGCGAGTGCCGCCAGCATGCCGAGACCAAGCAGCAAGGCGATTACAGAGAGGTCCATTATTCTTTCCCCTCGATCGGGTCGGCCTTGACCACCGTTTCAAAACTCGGGGCGCGCCCCATCAGCGCAACGATCAGGTCATCCAGAAGGGAGATGGCGAAGACCAAAAGCCCCAGGGTCATGACCGCTTGCGGATAGACCAACGGGACCGGAATGACGCCATAGGACGTTTCATTGAACTTGTAGCTGTCCAGCGCCAGCTGTGCCGCGTTCCAGGTGAAGAACGCCGCCAGGACAAGGGCAATTGCAATCACCCAAATGTTGAGCAGACGCGCGGCTCCCGCCGGGACAGCCTGGAGAAGCATGTTCACACGAATGTGGTCGTTGTTGCGAAGCGTTCCCGCCAGCGCGAGAAAGGAAGCGCCGACGAGAAGAAAGCCGGCAATTTCGGCCAGCGATGGCACCTGGAACCTCAACGGTTCAAACCCACCAGCCGTCATCAGATAATCGGCAATACGACCAAGCACCTGGAGCGCCACAAGCGTGGCGATGACAAGCAGACAACAGGCGGCCAGCGCCGTTGCCGCTTTATAAAGAGTATTCAAAGCCTTTCGCATCGGCTTCCCCCACCGGTAAGAGCAAGTTTTATTTGTAGTTGATCGTTCGGCCGGACCGCAATCGCTTGCCCACAGGCAGCGTGCTTCCTATGCGCCGCCAATGGCGAACGCCTGACAAGTGGCAGTGCATGGGCGCCGATATTGATGCAGTGGCGCAGGCCACTCCAAGGGCTCCATCACGCGATCCGCGTTCCGCCGCCGAACCACCCAATGCGGGTGTTGCTTGCTCTGAGCAGCTGAAAAGGAGACGCCGGGCAAAGGGCCCGGCGTCGGTCTTGTTTATTTTTTGTAGGCTTCGAGGATCGCCGCGCCGGCGTCGCCGGCCTGGGCCTGCCATTCGGCTGCCATGGTCTCGCCGATAGCGGCCAGATCCTGGATCAGCTGGCTGGACGGCTGGACAACGGTGATGCCGTTGTCGGCCAGAACCTGGGTCTTGGTTTTGGTTTCCACCTTGGAGGCTTCCCAGCCACGCTTTTCGGCGAGCTCGGCGGCTTCCAGGACGGCGGCTTTTTCGTCATCGCTCAAGGCGTCAAAAGCGTCCTTGTTCACAAAGACCATGTTTTTCGGCAACCAGGCCTGGGTGTCGTGATAATGGCTGACAAAGTCCCAGGCCTTGGAATTCGCCCCGGTGGACGGCGAGGTGATCATGGCATCGACACGGCCGGTCGAGAATGCCGTCGGAATGTCCGGAGCTTCGATCTGCGCCGTCACGCCGCCGGCCAGAATGGCAAGACGCTCGGTCGCCGCGTTGTAAGCGCGGATCTTCAGGCCGCTCAGGTCACCGACTTCCTTGACTTCCTTCTGGGCATAGACGCCCTGAGGCGGCCACGGCACGGAATAAAGCAGTTGCAGGCCCTGTTCGCCGAGCTTTTCTTCCATGGCCGGCTTGGCTGCCTGGTACAGTTTCCACGCCTGATCGTAGGACGGTGCCAGGAACGGCACGGAATCGACACCGAAGACGGGATCTTCGTTGGACAGGCGCGACACCAGCACTTCGCCGATCGGGGCCAGGCCCTTGCGCACGGCGTTCTTGATTTCAGGATGCTTGAACAGCGATCCCGCGGAATGGATCTGGATGACCAGCGAGCCGCCGGTCTTTTCCTTCACTTCATCGGCAAAGGCGGCAATGTTCTGGGTGTGGAAGTTGCCGTCACCATAGGGGGTCGGCATGTCCCATTTGGTTTCTGCGGAGGCGGCGGTCAAGCCGGCCAGGCTGAGAGCGGCGGCGGTTGCCAGCTGAATGCCGGCCCGGGTCAGAAAACGAGATTGCAGCATGATAGTCTCCTCTAGGAAGCGGGTCGTGCCCGTCGGGATGCTACTCCGGGTGCGTTCTTAATGGCACCTTGGAAAGCGCATCTCAGGAAAGAGTAGACTCAAAATCCGAAAACATCAACAATTTATCGATAAATTGTGATTATGGGCTTTGCAACGAAAGTTTCTTTCTTCCTTCGGTCACTTTGGCTAGCGTCTGCGCAACTAGTCACCCGAATCTGAAGTTCGTCTTATTTCCCGGCACACTCGGAACGAGCTTCAGATTCAAAAGGGTGACTAGCAAGCATATGTTTCTAGTGTGGTTTTCGAATTTGAAATTCGCTTCGATGGTCGCTGCAACAATGAGGCGAATTTCAAATTCACCACACTAGGTGGAGGGATGATTTTTGCGGCAGCAGACCGAGGCAACGCCCATGAGCGGCAGACCGGGGCACCTTGTGCTGCTCGCGCTCATTCTCGCTGTCGCTGCTCTGCTCAGACTGTACGACCTAGACCGCACCAGTCTCTGGTATGACGAAGCCGTCAGCTGGAGCCAGTCCAAGGGCAGTCTTGGAGAGCTCCTTGAAGCTGTCGCCACCGACAATTATCCGCCGCTGCACAATGTCCTTCTCTGGGTGACAATGCCTGTGCTGGGCAACAGCGAAACTGCACTCCGGTTACCGTCGGCGATGCTTGGCATCTTCGCAGTGATGCTGATGGCGCCGATTGGCACGCTGCTGGCCGGTCGCTCCGCCGGTCTCGCGGCTGCCGCGCTTCTTGCCCTTTCGCCGTTTCACATCTGGTATTCAACCGAGGCGCGCATGTATGCGCTCCTGGCGGCGACCGGCCTTCTCTTTCTGCTGGCCACGCTGAAGGTGTTGCAACGCCCCACGAGATTCTGGCTGTGTGCGCTTGCCCTCGGCGGCGCCCTCTTCCTCTACAGCCACATTTATGCGCTTTTGGGCTTCGCGGCTGTCGGCCTGGCCTGTGCCGTTTGTGCCTTGCGGGACGTCACCCGGACAAAATCCGTCAAGGAATCCAGCGCCTTCCAGGCCTGCCTTGCCATGGCAGTCAGCACTCTCCTGTTTTTGCCCTGGCTGGTTATCCTGGCGAACCGTGCCCGCTCCGTTGCCGACGAAGGCTTCTGGATCGCCTATCCCGACCTCCCCTTCCTGAAAGGCTTGGTGTTCAACATCGCCGGGTCGCTCACCCTGTTCTGGCTTCTGCTCGCGCTGGCACTGATCGGCCTGCTGCTGGCGCTAACCCTGCCGAAGCGGGCATGCTCCAGTTTGTCAAACCTTCAAGCCGTGATCGTCTGCAGCGCCTATACCTTCGGCCCACCGCTTCTCGCTTATCTCTATTCCGTTCTGGTTCAGCCGATCCTGTTCGACCGCTATCTGATGGCCGCCTGGCCCGGCCTGTTGCTGCTCGCGGTGACCGCAGCCCAGCGCCTTCTGCCCAACATGGCACCGTTGGCACTGCTGGTGGCGACGCTGTATTTGTCCTTTCCGGAACTCAAGTTCGCCTTGCTGGACAAGATCCGGCCTGAATGGCGGCTGATTGCGCAGGATTATCAAAGCCGGCGGGAGCCTGAAGACCGGCTGATGCTCTACAAGGGTTTCGCCGCGCCTGCCCTCGCCTATTATCTGCGCGAGCCGAAAGCGTTCACGGCAGCGACCACCCTTGAAGACCTCCAGGATCCTGGCTTAACGGACCGTTGGCTGCTGGTGGCTCACTGCGACAACACGGAAACGGCAGCCGCAATCAAGGCTTTCAGCGCCAGGGAAAGCGACTCCGTTTCGCAGCGGTTCGGCTGGGGCGCAAGTGGTCTGCGTCTGGTGAAACGGCCCGAGCCCAACTGAAGCTTAGGTCCTCAAACGTCGTCAGAAGCGAAATACGCCAGTCCCGCAACAGCCGCAAGAACAGCAGTTCCGATAACAAATTCCAGCAATATACCTACGAAGGAAGCGCCCAGGATCAGCGCAGCAAAGAGCACCAGAAGCACCATGGCGATTTCCGCAGTCAGGATACCAACGACAAAATCGACGGCATTTGCGAGCCTAAACAGGAAAGGCTCTCGTTCGCTGGATCTACGGTTTTCTGACATCCCGCTCCCTGTTGTTTCCGATTTTTCCTTTGAGATCAATCTCATATGGGTTGGACACCACCGATAAAAAGATCAAATAGCAGGCCATTCAGATTTTTTCATCGACATTTTATCGATAAAATGTCAGCATAAATTCATCTGTTAGCAAAAACGCTCAATACCGGCGGTGAATCACGCATTCGCACAAGCCGGCAGCATCAGAGGGAAGATCATGACAGCCAAGTGGGATTTTTGGATCGACCGGGGTGGCACCTTTACCGACATCGTTGGACGGGCGCCGGATGGTACGCTGCACCCGCACAAGGTCCTGTCGGAAAACCCGGAAGCCTATCGCGACGCAGCCATCCAGGGCATTCGCGAATTGCTGGGTGTTGAAAAAGGCGCGCCGATCCCCTCGGACATGGTCTCCACAGTCAAGATGGGCACCACTGTCGCCACAAACGCGCTGCTGGAACGCAAGGGCGAGCGCACTGCGCTCTTCATCACCCGGGGGTTCCGGGACGCGCTGGAAATCGGCTACCAGGCCCGGCCGCATATTTTCGCCAAGGAAATCATCAAGCCGGAACTGCTTTACGAAAGCGTGCATGAGATCACCGAACGCGTCCGTGCCGACGGCACCCTGGAAGCGCCGCTCGATCAGGCCGAGGCCCGCGCCGAAATGCAGGCAGCCTGGGACAATGGCATCCGTTCCATCGCCATCGTGCTGATGCATGCATATGCCTATCCGGCCCATGAGCAGGCGCTGAAAATCATCGCCGAGGAAATCGGCTTCCCGCAGATTTCCGTGTCACACGAAGTTTCGCCGCTGATGAAGCTGGTCGGCCGGGGCGACACCACGGTGGTCGATGCCTATCTCTCGCCGATCCTGCGCCGCTATGTTGATCAGGTGCAGGAGGAACTCGGGCAAGGCCCGCGGCTGATGTTCATGCAGTCTTCCGGCGGTTTGACCGCCGCCGATCTCTTCCAGGGCAAGGACGCGATCCTGTCAGGCCCCGCCGGCGGCGTTGTAGGCGCTGTCGAGACCTCGCGCATGGCCGGTTACGACAAGATCATCGGCTTCGACATGGGCGGCACCTCCACGGATGTCTGCCACTATGACGGCGACTATGAGCGCGCCTTCGAAACGGAAGTCGCCGGTGTGCGCATGCGCGCGCCCATGATGATGATCCACACGGTGGCTGCCGGCGGTGGCTCGATCCTCCATTATGCGGACGGCCGCTTCCAGGTCGGCCCGGATTCCGCCGGCGCCAATCCCGGCCCGGCCTGCTATCGTCGCGGCGGCCCCCTGACCGTCACCGACGCCAACCTGATGACCGGCAAACTGGTGCCGGAATTCTTCCCGAGAATCTTCGGCCCCAACCAGGACGAGGCCCTGGACGGCGACGTCGTGCGCAAGCGCTTCACCGATCTCGCCATGCGAATCGGCGATGGCCGCACGCCGGAAGAGGTCGCCGACGGTTTTCTGAAGATCGCTGTCGAGAACATGGCCAACGCGATCAAGAAGATCTCGGTTCAGCGCGGCTATGACGTCACCGAATATGCGCTGACCTGTTTCGGCGGTGCGGGCGGCCAGACCGGCTGCCGTGTGGCCGACAGTCTCGGCATGAAAACCGTCATCCTGCACCCCTTCTCAGGCATCCTGTCGGCTTATGGCATGGGGCTCGCGGATATCCGTGCCGACCGCCAGAAGGCCGTGGTCAAAACGCTGACCGAAGAACTGCTGCCGGAACTGGCAACCCTGCGCGATGAACTCGCCGGCCAGACGGAAGCCGAACTTGAAAGGCAGGCGATTTCCGCGGACTTGCGCAAGACGACCGCCATCGTGCATCTCCGTTATGACGGCACCGACACGCCTCTACCCGTTCCGCTCGGGTCGGTCAGCGAAATGCGGGACGCTTTCGAAGACGCGCACAAGAAACAGTTCGGTTTCGCCTATGACAACAAGCCCGTTGTCGTAGAAGCGCTGGAAGTGGAAACGGCAGGCGGTGGCGCCGGCCTCACGGAACCCGATCTGACGCTGTCCTCCGGCGACCCGGCCGCAGCCACGTCGACCAGCATCTATTCGGACGGTGGCTGGCACAAGGCGGGCGTCTTCAAGCGCGACAGCCTGACACCCGGCATGAAGGTCACCGGTCCCGCCGTGATCATCGAGCCGCACGCGACCATCGCGGTCGAAGACGGCTGGCAAGCCGAGATCAATGCCAAGGATCATGTCATCCTGAAGCGCATCGTGCCGCTGAAACGTACCGAAGCCATCGGCACTCATGCCGATCCGGTGATGCTGGAAGTGTTCAACAACCTGTTCATGTCGATCGCTGAACAGATGGGCGTGACGCTCCAGAACACGGCTTATTCAGTCAACATCAAGGAACGGCTCGACTTCTCCTGCGCCGTTTTCGACGCCAGTGGCGCTCTGGTCGCCAACGCACCGCATATGCCGGTGCATCTGGGGTCCATGGACCGTTCGGTCGAAACCGTGATCAAGCTCAACAAGGGCAAGATCAAGCCGGGCGACGTCTTTGCCCTGAACGCGCCCTATAACGGCGGCACCCACCTTCCGGATATCACCGTGGTGTCCCCGGTCTTTGACGATGATGGCAAGGAAATCCTGTTCTGGTCAGCCTCGCGCGGTCACCATGCCGATGTCGGCGGCTCCGCGCCGGGCTCGATGACCCCGCGCGCAACCAATGTGGACGAGGAAGGCGTGCTCTTCGACAATTTCAAGATCGTCGATGAAGGCCGCTTCTGCGAACAGGAACTGGTCGAACTCCTGACCGACCACCCCTACCCGGCCCGCAATCCGCACCAGAATGTCGCCGATCTCTCCGCCCAGATCGCGGCCAACGAGAAAGGCATCCAGGAACTGCGCAAGATGGTCGCCCATTTCGGACTGGACGTCGTCCAGGCCTATATGGGCCACGTGCAGGACAATGCGGAAGAGAGCGTCCGCCGGGTAATCGAGGCCCTGAAGGATTCCGAATACGCGTATCCGACCGACCAGGGCTCGGTGATCAAGGTCAAGATCACCGTCGACAAGGACAAGCGGGAGGCAACAGTCGATTTCACAGGCACGTCCGGCGTGAAGCCGAACAACTTCAATGCCCCGGAACCGGTGACGCGTGCGGCGATCCTTTATTGCTTCCGTGTCATGGTCGACGGAGACATTCCGATGAACGCGGGCTGCCTCAAGCCGATCAACATCATCATCCCGCAGGATTGCATGCTGCGTCCCTCCTACCCGGCCGCCGTTGTCGCCGGCAACGTGGAGACTTCCCAGCATGTCACCAACGCGGTGTTCGCCGCGCTCGGCGCCATGGCCAATGCGCAAGGGACGATGAACAATCTGACCTTCGGCAATGACACCTATCAGTATTATGAGACCATCTGTTCCGGCTCTCCGGCCGGTCCCGGTTTCAACGGTACCGACGGCGTGCACACCCACATGACCAACTCACGGCTGACGGACCCGGAAGTCCTGGAATTCCGCTTCCCGGTGCTGCTGGAGGACTTCCACATCCGGAAAGGCTCCGGCGGCAAGGGCCACTGGTCGGCGGGTGACGGCACGCGCCGGACCTTGCGCTTCCTGGAGAAGATGGATTGCGCCATCCTAGCCTCCCACCGCACGGTTCTCCCGAAGGGACTCGACGGCGGCAGCGACGGCGAACTCGGCCGAACCGAGGTCCGGCGCAAGGACGGCACGATCGAACAGCTCGAGGGCTGCGATCAGACCATCCTGGAAGCTGGCGAGGCCGTCACCGTCATCACCCCGACCGCGGGTGGCTGGGGAACACCCTGATCCCGATCCGGCCATTGTCTTGAGATTTAAAAAGCCGCGCTGAAAGGTGCGGCTTTTTTTTGCCCCGATCCTCCTCCTCACACGCTCGAAAGCACCTCTGACAACAACAAAACACTGCTAAAACAGGGTGCTGTATCTGTGATACTACACCCTGATATTTCTACTTATACGCGAATTTTTTACGCTTTCAGGGAACAAATTTACCAATTCTTCAACCGGAAAGCGCGTAATCTCAACCTAACGACGTGGGGGAAACGCCTTTTCTATTGAATCCTCGGGATATTTGACATGACCCTTTCGAATCCAGTTGCAACCTCGGTGGCAGGAAAGATCCTGGCACTTGTCGCCTTGTTGTCCCTGGGCCTGGTGATCGTTGCCGCCGTTGCCATTTATCAGATGGGGGCCATCGGCAAGGAGCTTGCCAACATCGCGGAAAAGGACATTCCACTGACTGAAGCCATCACCCATGTGACCAACCATCAATTGGAACAGGCTGCCCTTGTCGAGCGGATCATGCGGCTCGCCGGCGTCCACTCGGGAGATGAAGCCTCCGTGATTCAGTCGCTGAAAACGAGCTTGAAGCAACTGGAAAGCCAGGTTGGTGAGGAAATCCTTAAAGCGGAAGCTCTGGCGCAAGCTGCCCTCGACCAGTCGACAACAGAACTGGAGCGCAGGGAATTTCTGCTGGCAGTCGAACAGCTCAAACGCATTGAAACCGAATACGCGGCATATGAGACGCATGTCGATGAAATCCTGCATCTCATTGAAATAGATGATTTGAAGAAAGCCGGAGAACTTCTCGTCACCCTGGAGAAGGAACAAAAGCAGCTCGACCATGAGCTGGTCGCTTTGCTCGAGGAAATCGAACGCTTTACGCTCGCCGCGGCGGTGACCGCAGAGGCCCACGAGAAGCAGGCGTTTCAGCAGATCCTGTTCACGGCAGTGGCGACGTTTGTCCTCTGTGGCCTCGGCGCCATTCTGTTTTCCCGTTTCATGATTTCCAAACCGCTCGATCAAGTTGCCAGCGGTTTGCTCGAGCTTGCCAAGGGCAACACGGATGTTGAGGTCCAGGTCCGGTCAAGAGATGAGATCGGCAAGGTTGCCGGCGCCTTTGAGACCTTCCGCACCAACACGATCGAAATGAAACGCCTTCAGGACCAGGCCCGTGAAGAGGAAATGCAGGCGGAACAGGACCGGCGGGAGACCCGGCTGCGCCTTGCGGATGAGCTGGAAAGCCTATTGATGACAAGCTGTGACACGGTGGCCAATGCCTTGAAAGACTTGGCGGATTGCGCAGATCAGCTGGCCAGGAACAGTCAGGAAACCGAAGAACGGTCCCAGACGGTTGCGGCAGCCGCTGAACAGGCCAGCGCCAGTGTCCAGTCCGTTGCCTCGGCGTCTGAGGAACTGGCAAGCTCGATCCAGGAGATCAGCCGGCAGATTTCGCTCGCCAACACGTCGACGTCACAAACCTCCGAACAGGCTGGCGTCTCCAGTGACACGGTCGGCTCTCTGTCCGCCTCCGCGGAAGAAATCACGGAAGTGTTGAAACTGATCAGCGACATCGCCGCACAAACCAATCTTCTCGCCCTCAACGCAACAATCGAAGCGGCACGGGCCGGTGAAGCCGGCAAGGGATTTGCGGTGGTCGCGTCCGAGGTCAAAGCGCTTGCCAACCAGACGGGTCAGGCCACGGACCAGATCGGTACGCAATTGACGGGTGTGCAATCGGGTGCCGTCAGCTGCTCGCAATCCATTCTGACGGTTGTCAAATCCATGGCCGACATCCGGGAGCAAATATCCGGAATTGCCTCCGCCATCGAAGAGCAGAACGCGGTTACATCCGAAATCGCCAAAAACGCCACTGATGTTGCGACCGGCAGCTCGGATATTTCTCTCAACATTGCTGAGGTCAACAGGGCGGCCCAGGCATCAGGAAACAAGGTTCGAGACGTCGTAGGTCAAATCCGGGACGTTTCTTCGCAGATCAAGACCATCCGCGAGGGGCTCGGCGACTTCCTGGGACATCTTCGAGCCGCGTGAAGGCGATCCCAACGATCGGCCAACAAGCAATCGGCAAGAGGATGGTGCAGCCTCTAATGCAACGAACGCATTCGTCCAGATACTGTTCGGAAAACTGGCAATTTGAAGAAAACACCCTGCTCTCCGCCAACACCAACGCATAATTGCATTTGCGTGAAACAACCACTCAGGCGGCTAAAAACAGGAAGAAAATCATATATTTCGTCTTAGCGACGATTGTCGCCATCCTCTCCGGCAAGTAAGAATCGATGGAGAACTTGTAATTTAGCCAGATGGGCCAGCGACACATTTATGATTCCGCTACAGACAAAGAAGCAGGAAGAAACTGCCCAAGAACTGGACAGAATGCTGAACAGCCATCGGAACTGGGTCTACCGATTGAACAAGACACTCATTTGCGGTCTTGATCCGACGTCCGAGATGATTGCCGAAGACGCCCATGTTCACTGTGCCTTCGGACACTGGCTGGAACAGCGCGCGCAGCATCTCGATTTGGACACCGAAACCCTCAGCAATTTGGTCGGCAGGCACAAAAAAGTTCACGACCTGGCGCGAGAAATGGCGTTGACCGTCCGAGACGGCCACACCATTGAAGAAAGTCTCTACGACGAGTTTCTGGCGATTTCGGAACGATTCATCGGGCTGATAGAATCCGCCTATGACGCTCTGATCGCCTCCATCAACGCGACGGATCCACTGACCGGGGCTGAAAACCGCTCCTTGATGAATGTCCGCCTTGAGGAGCGTAAGCGCATCGCGGCCGGCAAGAGCAGCCAAGCCTGGATCATCATGATCGATCTCGACCACTTCAAATCGGTCAACGACGATTATGGCCACGAGGTGGGTGACCACGTCCTCAAGGGATTTGGATCTCTGGTTAGAGACCACATCCGCGGCGACGACCTGTTCTTCCGCTATGGCGGCGAAGAGTTCCTGTTATGCATCAGCGGTGTCAGCGAAAACACGGTGGCGCGCGTCGCCGAACGCCTCAGAAAGGCATGCGCCAACAAGGTCTACAAGGTGAAGAACGACAAGGAATTGTCTGTCACGGCCTCTTTCGGGATCGCAGGGCTGACAGATTACAAACAGATCAGCGACGCCATCAACGCCGCTGATATCGCAATGTATGCCGCCAAGAGAGCCGGTCGCAACCGGGTCGTGTTCGACCGTGCCGGCGAGCCCGTTTCCTGAGCGCGCAAAGAATTCGCTTCGCGCGCTCAACGTCCCCCTATTCGGGCAACCGGCGAAGCCGTCGCATGACCTCGTCACCTGCCGCATCATGACATTCGACCATCAGCAAAGCGGGTGTCGGCCGCCTGAGGGCCTTTGACGAAGCATTCCGGACGCGCAGGCCCCCAGTCTTCACCAGGCTGTGTAGGTCGTTCCGGCTTAACCGAAGTCCGCGAACCAGCACCTTGTCGAGCCGGACACGTCCGAGATCCGGGTTTCGGATCACAAGCAGCCCGGGACAACCGCCCTTCCCTGAAACCGGCACATGGCGTCCCGTCAGCGTGAAATCGTTCTGCGGCTGAACGTCACCGTTTGCGCAGATAAGCGGCGCCTGCGCGATACGTGCAGCAAATCCAGGGTCATTCGACTGCAGGGCTAGAAGATCCTTCTTCGACAAGCTGGCGACAGCTTTGCGCTCGAAAACGGAACGGTTCCACGTTCTACCGCAGCACTGGCAGCTGTAGATCAGCCAGGCATCCAGTCGGCTGCCATTTGCATTGAGCCGAAACTTGCCCATGGATGAAAAGGATTGCGTTGTGCCGCAGCGACCGCAGGGGCGCCGGATTGCAGCGGACGAGGAACAGCATATGGTCCACTCGACATTCAAAAAAGACGACATTCCGATGGCCTTCCAGAAAAGGAAGTCCGTCAACGGGCTGCCGGGACGGTCCGCCAGGCGGGTGACCCCGCAGGTAGACACTCAGTCTGGCTGTCTGGAAACAAGAGGGGCGTATCGGAGAGTTCAGATACGGTTTGGCCAAGCCACACCGGTCCCGATCCGCCACCATGACGAACAAGTCAAATCAAGCATTTGAAAAATGCAATGGTGGGATCGAAGACCGGTCAGAGCGTAGGCAAATCAATCATCCTGATTGAAAACAATGCTCTTGGGTAGCCGTGGGCCATTGGCAAAGCAAGGGAGAAGACGTTGCGCAGGGCGCACTATCGAACCTTTGCCGTCAACTGTTGCGCGCTTGCAAGGCAAGCGCAACCAGCGTCGGCCGTAAATCCTGCGGGTCCGTCAGGCGTTCAGAAAACCACAACCGCTCTATTCGGTCTCCGGCAGCAAGATCCAGTCCCTCAGGATCGAGACAGGCCAGGCGCCAATTGGCCTCTCCGGCTTTGAGCAACACTTCGGCATAAAGCGTGACGGCGTCACCGTGATCCTCGTTCATATGGGCGACCGCGCCTTCCTCCATTACCGCCCACTGATGAAGGTCGCCCAGAGGTGTGCACAGATCTGCCTGATCGAGAGCGAAGGCCTTGCCAAAACCGCCATTCAGGCTTGCCCTTTGAAGCTCCAGTCGGAAGAAAGCAAAATCGCCGAAATCGACATAGAGCTCCGCCTTGGGATGGCGCGCCAGGTAGCGTCTGCGCAATCGGGTATGGTCTTCGCTGTCCCGCGCGATTTGTCGGGCCTCGCAAAAAAGCGACACTCTGGGATGGGCCAGCGGGTCGCCCTTACCGGGCTCTCCGACGAGCAGGGAACAGGCGGGTGTTTCTGTGATGGCAGCCGTATGGCCCGAAAGGGTGCTCGTCAAAATGACCGGTGTGCCGTCAAGATCGGTCGCCACTGCAACCCGGCTGGCAAGCGGATGTCCGCTCCCCGCTTCCACCGCGGCAAGTGCGCCGAAACGGGCGCTTCGGATGAGACCTTTTGCCAATTGGCGCGCCTGGTCGTCTGTTGGACGGATGACCGATTTCGATTCCTGTTTCTCTTCACCCGAGTTTGCCACATAGTCCTCCGTGCGCGCTGCCGTTTCCTGATCCGGATAGGATTGTCCGACGGTTGCCGAAGCCACAAGAAAAATATGAACGCCAGATGAACGGGCATCTCAGAACCGGTTCAGGGCCGGTGTGCGATTTTCGCGTCATCAGCTACGGCGCCACCTGAGAGGCGCGGCCCTTTGGAGAGAACCGATGAACATCACCAGCAAACGCCTTATCGCAGCCGCTCTGACCGGCGTCCTTCTTCTTCCGACCGTTGCAACCGCAGAAGCCGGCCCGCGGCATGGCTGGAACGATCGCGGCGGTCACCATCACAAACATCACCGCAAGCACAACAACCATCGCCGTCACAAGAACAACGACAATCTCGGTGCGGCGGTTGCAGCGGGTGTCATCGGCCTGGCAGCCGGCGCGATCCTGCTCGGCGCGACCAGCCAGCCGAGCTACGCCGGGCCGCCGCCGGTCAACAACTACCCGCCGGCGAACTACTACCCCCCGGCCCCCTATCCCGGCCGTGTACAGGGGCCCGTTGGGTACCAGCCCTGGAGCCCGGCCTGGTACCAGTACTGCTCCTCGAGATACCGCTCCTTCAACCCGTCCACGGGCACGTTCACGACCTATAGCGGCGAGCAGAAATTCTGCCAGTAAGGCCTAGTGTGGTGAATTTGAAATTCGCCTCATTGTTGCAGCGACCATCGAAGCGAATTTCAAATTCGAAAACCACACTAGAAACATATGCCCGCTAGTCACCCTTTTGAATCTGAAGCTCGTTCCGAGTGTGCCGGGAAATAAGACGAACTTCAGATTCGGGTGACTAGCGACCTTCGAAGCCAAGCCCCGTCAACTCTAGGCGGCAAGCAACAGGCCAGCCGAACTGGTCGCCTGCTTGCCGCCGCTTTTTCAGTCAGCCATTGTCTCGATCGACGCAAATCCCTCAGGTGCGGCGCCGGCATCAAACGGTGTGTCGACCTCGATCACCTTGTCCGGATAAAACCCATTGAACCGCGTTCGCAAAGAGAGGGAGTAGGCACCGATATGGCCGATTTCTATCCAGTCTCCGGTATCGACTGTCTCGGGCAGCCAGAACGGCCGCGACAGAATATCGACACTGTCACAGGTTGCTCCGCAGACCTTGAACGGCACGATCTTGTCGTGCTGACCGGAACGTGTTTTTCGGGCAGGATCGGGAATGAAACGCGCAGGCAACGTGATCTTGCCGGTCCAGCTGTCCGACAGGGACGCCCATATCCCGTCATTGATGTAAAGCCGGCGCCCTTTTTTCAAAAGCACACGCACGATCAGTGAAATCGACCGGGCGACAATCACCCGGCCGGGTTCTGCCACCAGCGGCAGGTCGTTGAATTCCCAGTCCGCAATGTCGGACTTCAATTGACCCATGAGTTCTTCGAGTGAGGGCATCTCGCGGACCTTGCGGCGCGGATCATGGCCATAGACTGCCGGAAAACCGCCCCCGACATCCAGTTCCACGATCGGAACGCCTGCGCGCGATCGGATCCAGTCCGCGGACGCCAGGGCGCGTTCATAGGTTTCAGGCTCCTCGATCTGGCTGCCGACGTGAAAGCACAACCCGCATTTGAAGCCGATCCGATGGATCCGCTGGAGCAGCTCTACCGCGTGTCCCGGCGCGGCACCGAATTTCTTGGAGAGTTCATAAGCCGCATGCCCCTTTGTGGCGATACGCACAAAAAGCGTGATCCTGCCCGGGTCGATATCCAGCGCGCGCACGATCCGCAGGATCTTGGCGACCTCGTCTTCGTGATCGAGAGACATGGTCCGGATGCGGTAGTTCTCAAGGGCAAGCCGAATATCTGACTGCGCCTTGATCGGATGCATGTAAAGCATCTCCGCCTTCGGCGCCGCCTCGCGCACCGCCGCGAATTCCGCAGGCGAGGCAACGTCGAAACAATCGACCCCGGCTTCGGCGAGCGCCTTGAGAACAAAGGGTTCGCCGTTGGTTTTTACCGCGTAAGCGGTCTTTCCGGGAAAGAGACTTTGAAACTGCTGCGCGTCCTGTTTCAACACCTGCGGCCGAAAGCAATAGACAGGCTCGTCCGGGCGAAGATCGAGGGCGGCTTCAACAGCGGTTTCATAACGTTCCATAAAGAGCACCGTCGTTTGGAGTCAGTGCGTTAAGGGAACAATCTTCAGCGGGAATTGCAAGGTGGGAATAGTCTATTGACAGATAAGATAGGTGCAGTCCCGCCCATGGCAGCCAGTGTCCAGATGAAAGTGGGATCTGTGGTTGGGATCGGCGTCCGGACCCAGAACCGTGTTGAACCGCTTGCAGGCAGCCGCATGGATTTCCTTTAAGAACCGCCCCTTTGCGGTGTCCTTGCCCCAATCCTCTTCAATTGAAACTGTGGCACCGTCGGAAAACTCGAAATGTGTGAGATCAAGCGCCTTGCCCAAGGCATGCTCGGAGAGTTTTCCATCCGGCAGGTTGTTGCGCCTGCGGCATTGGTAGCCGGGTCCGCTGCCGACCCTGACAAGCGGGCTTGCCATTTGGTGTAGTGCAGCCTGTGCGACATCCTCAAGCAGCCAATCGGAAACGACCTGCGCGAAACCGCAAGACACAAGAACGGTTCCGGGGAAAACCATTTCCGTTTCATTGTCTCCAATGCCCTGGAGACCGACCGGATTGCCAATCCCGCAGTCCTCGTCATCCATCGGGCTTCCCTCCAGCCCACCGGAGACCGGCGCGTGTTGCACAAATTGAGCACCGGAAAGCTCGCACTTGGCTTCCAAAGGGCCAACGTCTCTTGATATTGTCGCTGGGCTTGCTGCCGCCCCAGGTTTGGCCCGCGGCGTATCGACACCTTCGATGAATGGCCCACGGTGTCCATCACTGAGAGGTTTGAGTGCCGGCGCCGTGTCCGCCGCCTGAGTCGGTAGCACCCAAACCCACATGCTAACCAGCAGGATGAACCGTCTCCATTCGGAATGCCGCATCTGCTCCTATCCGCCATTTGCCGCAGGTGCGCATGATTGAACATTCGCCGGGCCGGGTCTATCCTCTTTCAACCGTTTCAAAAGGAACCTTCTCGTGACGTTTGAGCTCTATGTCGCCTATGTGGCAGCCACGCTTGTTGTGCTGGCCATTCCGGGTCCGACGATCATGCTGGTGGTCAGCTATGCGTTGACGCAGGGACGCGGATCCGCGTTCGCAAGTGTCATGGGGGTCGGATTGGGTGACGCCACGGCCGCAACGGCCTCGCTCATGGGGCTGGGCGCCATCCTGGCGGCCTCGGCGGTGGCATTCAGCGTCCTCAAGTGGATTGGCGCGGCCTATTTGATATGGCTCGGCATCAAGATGTGGCGCAGCCGGCCTACGGCCCTTAGTCCGCATCAGGTGGCGGACGTGCCAGCAAAGAAAATTTTCTGGCATGCCTATGTTGTGACGGCGTTGAACCCCAAGGGCATCATTTTCTTCATGGCCTTTCTGCCGCATTTCATCGCGCCGCAGGCACCTGTCGTCCCCCAGCTGACCCTGCTCGGTTCCACCTTTGTTGCGCTCGGGATTTTGAATGCCGCCGTTTATGCGCTCGCGGCCGCCGCGCTTGGCCAGAAAATGCGCAGCCCGTCGCTGATGCGCCTAGTCAACAGGATTGGCGGGACGTTTTTGATATCCGCTGCGGCCATGACGGCAACGCTGCAGAAAAGTGCAGGCTAAGAACAGAACGAAACCGGATTAACGGCTGGACGCGAAGGGAATATTTTTCTTTGCGGATGCCGCTTCCTCGGCCGCCTTGTCTGCGCTGGACTTCTGCCCGAAGGCACCGCCCGACTGTTTCAGCGTTTCGAGCGAGCGTTTCGCGCCTTCCTCGCTCAGTGCGGAATAGCGCTGGATAGCGGCATTCAATTCCAGCCCGCCAATGCGCAACCGTCGGGCCCGCATGGTCAGGATGTCCTTATAGGCATCAGCGGTAACACCATTGGCCTTGCACAGAATGACGAGCGGCTTGTCGCTGGCGCTGAACAGCAATTGCGACACAGCGGCGGGCGGCAGATCACTGACCCTGGCCAGCAACATACCCAGCTCCGCGGTGCGGTCGGACCGTGCGAAAAGTCTAACCGCGTCATCGATTTTCGTTTTTTTGCTGACCACGTCCTTGATCAGGGCGTTGGATTGCTCCCGTGCCTCTTCCAATTTGTGTGCGCGCGCAGCGACCTCGGTCGCAGCCCGTTCCGCCAGCAATTGAACAAGTGTGTTGTCAGCGCCAAGCGCACTGACCCGTTCCTTCAGCTCTTCGGTCAGAAAAGGCAGCAACGCATTGGCAGCCTCTTCCGGTAAATCCGGACGGTTGATCAAGGCAGCCTGAATGCTTTCGCTGGACCGTGCCTTTTCCACCAGCTTCAAGAAGGAATCGTCGGCAAATTCCGCACCCTGGTTTTCTGCAACCTTGCTCAAAACCGCTGTATCCCCCCGGTCCACCAGGACCGTGGTTACGGCCTTGTCAACCGTTTCACGGCCGGCGATAGCTCCCAGGTGCGCCATGGAGGCCGAAGACGCGATCGCAACAAGGTCTTCCGATGTCAGCGTCGGCGATTTTTCCAGGACGGGCTCCGCAACCGCGATGGAATCCTGGGCCAGCTTGACCATCAGCTCGTGAGGCGCGTCTTTTTCCCTGCACACCCTTTTCGACAGGATGATCCGGGTTTCCTCTTCCAACTGACCGAGAACCTTGAGAACAATATCGCCGAAAAGCAGGCTGATCTGTTCGTCGCGGTCATCGCCGGAGCTCACAAACAGATCGGTCAACATGCCGACAAGGCTCTTACGGCCTGCAGCACTGGGATCCCTCGCCAAGTCAGCAAGTTTTGCAAGGTTGATCATCGACACTCCGACGCGCTGATCGCGTTAACGGCAAAACTAGCATCAAGGCCCTTAACATTAACCTACTGAAAGCCACTGGATTGGAGGAAATCAACACTCGTTCGATGCCGCCGATTTGTCTTCTGTCCACAGGCAACAAGGCCCTTTCAGAACTCGCCGCAGCATCGTTAGCCGGAGAAAAAATGTCGCATGAGGCCAAATCCACGTTGCGTTTGCGATCAATACCTTACTTAACAAACTTTCAAATTATGCAACCCAGACTGCGTCCGGACGCTGCATTGCAGCATCTTTTTCGCTTCGTTTCGCTGAATGCCTGACTTAGTATCGCACGGTCAGACAGAGGTGATCGGGAGTAACAACATGACTCTTGCACGCAACCTGAATATGATTGCCTTCCTTGCGGCTTTCGCTTTTTTGGCCGCGATTGTTGTCGGAGTTATCTGAGCCGACGGGCAAAACCGAAGGGTTTTAAGTCCTGCCATTGAGGTGGCGGGCAAAAAATTCAAAACAACAACGTTACAAGTTCGAGCCTGCCGCACCAGAAGGTGCGGGCTCGCGACGTGCTGGATTGAGACAAATGCTGGCACCGCTGCCCATTGGTGAAACGATGCCGCCGTTTTTGAGCCAGTCCTCATGGATGCTGATCGGCAGCGAAGGATAGCAACCTTTGATTGTAGATCCTTTCGCGCATTCGCCAAATCAGGGGCGAAAGCAAGAGACACCCCCGCTCCGAAGACCTCCTAGGCGGCAAGCTGCAGGGTTTCTGCCAGCGCGGCATCCTTTTTGGCCGGATCCTTCATGAGCTGATCCGCGGCAACGATGGTCACATCGGTAATGCCGACAAATCCGAGCACGTGTTTCAGATAGGTCGCCGCAAAATCAATCTCTGATCCGACTTTGGTTCCGCCGGACGCCACAATCACATAGGCCTTCTTGTCCTTGAGCAACCCTTCGGGGCCAGTTTCGGTGTATCGAAAAGTCTCCCGGGCCCGCGCAATGAGATCCACCCAGGCTTTTAGAGCCGCGGGCACTGAGAAGTTATAGATCGGCGTTCCGATGACGATCGTATCCGCGGTTTTTAGCTCGCTCACAAGGGTATCGGACAGGGCCAGCTTCATCCGCTGCTCAGCAGTCCGCTCCGCCGGATCGGTGAAATTGGCACCGACCCAATCCTCGTCGAGAAACGGAAGCCCCTGTGAAACGTCCCGGCTGATCACTTTTGCCTCGGACGACTTTTCCAGAAGCCGCGTCACAAGGCTGTCTGTCAACTCCCGCGTCACCGACCCCGTCTTGCGGGCCGAGGCATTGATCTGAAGGATCGTTTTGGCTGACTTGCTCATCATTCGCTCCAATCTCGTTCAACCGGATACCGGCTCGTTGTTCCTGAAATTGAGATAATTTCGTGAACTACGTTCAACTAGGAGCAAATCATTGAACAGTGTGTCACCATGTTGGCTGCCGAGCGGAAGTCTGGCGAACCGGTGATTTGATCGATGCGCAGTCCCTGGCAGCCTCAGCCACCCCATTTGACCCCAGACAGCAGCCTGTAAAGCCCGGCAAGGGCCAGAGCTCCGACGACCGTGTTCAGGATCTTGCCCTTGATGCTTGAGGTTCCCTTGCGCAGATCCCTGAGGAAGTGCATGTCCTTTTGTGCTTCCAAAGGATGTTCAATGTCCACGCCAAGGGCCCGCAGGACTTCCCGTGCGGCCTCGCGGCCGCCTTCTTTGCCGCTTTTGAGTGCGAGTGCACACAAGTCTTCTTCAGTCACGTTGATCCCTCGCATAGCCTGCTTTGAGTGTGTCGTACCAGCGCCCGCACCGCGCCACTCTGGCATTGGCACGGCCAAGTGCCTGGTCGGCGCGCAAGAGCGCCACGTCCAAAGGCTCACCGGAGCGCACGCCCGACCGTTCACGCTTCCGGCAATCCTCGGGATAGGTCGGTAAAAGCTTGGTAGCGGCCGTCAGACCAGTTTTTGTCCCTGCCAGCACCAGCCGGTCGTCAGCGGTCGCGCAGGCGCTTAACAAGGTCAGGGTCAACAACACAATTGGATTCAACAGTCGAAACATACTGTTCCAGTTCCTCAACTGCGGCTTCTGCGAGCGCATTGGCCATCTCGATTTCGGATTAAAGCTGCCGCTTGGCGCCGTCTGACACCGCCTTGCGCCGTTTGAGCTCTTCGAATTCCACTCGGATAGCCGCCAGCTCACTCCGGGCGACATATTCTGCGACGGCGCGGTGAACGGCACTTGAGCGGTCAATTTCGTGCCAGACAAAAAAGCCGCCCAGGACGGCGGCCAGAACCAGCAGTGAACAGGCGGCGCGGCTGCGCAGGACAACCCCGATCATGTGAGCCCTTCCAGACACAAACTGTGTTCCGCCTTGCGACGGTTGACGAGACCGCGAAGCGTTCGTCCGCCCGCCTTGTTGAACCAGGCGCCAGCATCGCACGCACCACGGATGTCACCGCGATTGAGACGCCGGGCTGTAGTCGAGCGGCAAAAGGCGCCGACCCCGATATTGTAGGTCAGGCTGACAAAGGCGACATAGGTCTTGGCCGGCAGAGCGTCCGGCTGCCTCAGACAACGCCGCATGCCTGCTTCATGCCGTTTCAACGAAGCCAGCAGCATCCGGTCGCAGGTGGCCTTGTTGTGGTTGTCGCCCAGCCGCACCCCCCGGGTTTCGCCGTAACAGATCGTCGGCACGCCGACCACATCCCGATAGGCGGTCAGGCGCAAGCCTTCCCAGCTTCCCACCAGCGCGATCGCAGCAGCGGCCACCGCGCCCGCCAGGCGCGTTTTACCTCCCATGATCAAGATCCTTTTGAACGAGAAAACGGGCGGCAAAGGCGCCCGAAGATGCGATCGCCGACAGCAAGGCCAGCAAGCCCGGCGGCAGTTGGTCCCCCAGCAAAGGCAGCACGAATTCCGCTCCCGACAACGCTGCGGCCAACACAATCAGCCGCACGCTCCAGGCCCGGCGGAGAACGCAGTTCCAATCTTCGATAAATGTCATGGATTGTCCTTCAGACACAAAAAAACCGCCCAGAGGGCGGTCTGTTTTCTTAGATAAAAAGGCGAATTGGTCCGGTGCTAACCTAAGGTTTTAGCAGGACACCAGACCCCGTCGGCATGGTGAGAATGGAACATCCTTTGGACGCTGCGAACTCATTCCACATTTCATACTGTTCTTCATGGTTCTGAAAGGCATAGTCGTCGATCAGAATGATCGCCGACCGAGCAAGTCGATCCCAAAGTTCCATGATAACCTCGTACTCGTACCTAGCGTGATTTAGGTCCACCGAGAGATAGGCAATCTTCTCTATTGGAGCCTGTGGGAGGGTTCCAGGGAGCGCGCCTTTTATCAACTTAACATTTGGGAACGGCAAAAAGTTTTTCTCTGCTATTTCAAAGCAATCGAAATATGCTTCGTTCTGCTTTTTGATCAGGTCCCCACCGTCGTCGGGTATGCCGTCAAAGGTATCAAAGAGGTAGAAATTCCTAGGGATCTGATCAAACTTCAGACTGTGGCAGATTGTTAGAGAAAGAACACCCAAGAACACACCGCATTCGACGAAGTCACCCTCTAGAGTGAGGCCATGTTTTGCAGCCCAGACTGCCGTGTGCGCGCGCCACCGAACGTCTTTATTCCGACCTCCCCATGCTGGTCGATTTCCCTCAACAGCTTTTTCCCAAGCAGATGAAAACGTTTCTTCTTCCATAAAGGAGAGATTCTTTTTCCGAACAGCAATGTTGTCGCCAGTATATTCAAATTGCTCAGACTTCTGGGGTTTCAGCGATTTTTTTATTTTCCGACCGATCCCAAACACCATAGCAACCTCATGACAACTGACGTGATTAGATACGATTTATCGCCTGCGAGAAAATATATACAACTCTCCTCATACGCCCATCAATATATTTTACTGTAGAATAGGCGAAGACTAATTTCATCTCGCATTTCTCTCAATATAGAAAACAGCTTTTAACCCCACCAAATTCATCCATCATAATTTTCTAAAATAAGAATCTGAACATAGATTGAAGGTATAAAAGCAAAACGAGGCAAATTGAAAAATATTTTTTCTTCCAGAATCTACGGCCTCAATCACCGGACTACACAAAAAATTGCGTAGATCACAACCATTATTTGAATGAAGTGTGTCCTTATTTCGAAATTGAGTGCAAATATTTAGAACCATCGAGCAGTACTAGTCATCGCAACTCGAATTATCCGAAATAGCACGCTCGCGTGGCCTTCGAGCGAGTATCTGGAACCGCATTTACCTAGCGAAAATCCTATATTGCCGCATCGCTATGCCACTCGCGTATAAATCGCGTAGGAAGAAGAAAGCAATCCGTTTGAGCGATAAGTCCCTGTTAAAGCCGCACCTTTCGGCCCAGAATGCGTATTGGCAACGTATTGGTCATTGTCACCACCATACAAATAGAGCGTTCTATTTGCCCGTCTGTCGGGTCTAGAACCAAACGCTGCTGGCAACATATGCCCAATCGGAAAATTGGTCGTTCCGGTACTGGAATCCGTGGACACCAGTGCGACCCGGTGGTGGCCGCCATCATTTTCTTCCGCGACAAAACAGTTGGAGCTGTCGTCCCAGCCGAAACTGCGCCATTGGTTGGAATTGTCGTCGTAGAAATAGTGCCAACTTTCGCCGCCCCCGTCCTTGCCGCTATACAAGTTCCCGTGAACGGTGAGGTTGGATGTGATGGTATAGCTGCCCGACAGTGTGTCGGACGTATCTGCCCGGACAAATTTCGTGCTGTCCAACCCGTCAAGCGTTCCTGCATTGTAGCTTGTGGAGCCAGCCGGTCCTTGCGGGCCTTGGGGCCCCGTCGCTCCGACGGCTCCGGTCTCGCCTTTGGATGACAGCAGTCCCCAATCCTCGGGTGACGTGCTCGGATTCTGGCCGGTATTGACTCTCAGCGAAATATAGGACGACCCGTTATAGGTGACTGTTTCGTCCGAATTATAGGCCAAGCCCGAAGACCACAGACCACGGTAGATCAGTCCGGGGTCGCCTTGCGGCCCTTGCGGGTGAGATCACGCCGCCCGGACCTGACTGCTACGCCGCACCGCATCTGAAACGCGATACTCAACTCTCGAAAATTCAAAGCGGTGCAGCACCAACAGCAGCGCCTGCTCCAATGATGACAACAGCGCAGAGAAGCAGCAAAGAGACGCAACGCAATATCCTGAAATGCGGGCCGCGTTCTGACCGAAAAGCCCGGATGACTTGCAGAACGCTGCAGATGAGGTCAGCTGCGACCAGGGCACCGGCAAACCAGGCCCCGTCAAGAGACAAAAAACGAATGAGGTCGCTTCGCACGAACATGGAGTCAAAACCTGCGTAGAGGAAAAACAGGGTCGACGCCAAAATAACACTCAGGCAAATGAGGTTTAGAAGTCCGTGTCGATCATGACGAAACAGGTTGAAATTCAATACAATTCGATAAATCGCGGCCAGCAGCACCAATACCCCAGCTAACATTCCGCACCTCAATCATGTGACTTTGTTCAACGCTTAGAGCGTGTCGCGCTTATTTGAATTCAGTTGACCGAGACAAATTTTGTCATCGGCGAGGCGGTTTGCGCGCCGTGATGTCCCCACTACTGGGGCAAGCCAACGACGCAGGTGGTCAAAATTGTCCGGCCCACTAGAGTTCCAAAGCTAGGAAGCTCGCACTTTTCCGAGTGGTGCGAAACGGCCCATCGGCAGCGTTGCGCCGCTTGCCCAATGCACCGCATCGCGCAGCGCGACGCGCCTTGTCGAGTGAACCGGTTCGCGCCATCAAATGAACCCGAAAAAACGCGACATGCTCTAGAACTGGCAGCCAACCGATATTTGTTCACTCAATGTTCCAAGTCAACTCTGAAGTGAGGTCCTGACAAATACATTCAGCAATTTGCATTGCTTGCGCGGGGATACCGGGCCGAGCACAGGAAAAGATGCCCGGCACCACGACGATCACATGTCGATCCTGTCACTTTGCTCCCAAAGCCAGCTCGAAGCCTTCATCAATCCAGCCGGTGATCCCGCCTGCCATGATCTTTACAGGCCGACCGAGTTCGGCAAGGCGCAATGCGCCACGTGCCGCACCGTTGCAATGCGGCCCCGCACAATAGGTGACAAAAAGCGTGTCCTCCGGCCAGTCGGCCAGTTTCGATCGGATGATCTTGCCGTGTGGCAGGTTGACCGCGCCCGGAACATGGCCCTTTTCGAACAGCGCCGGGCTTCTGACATCCAGAAGCACAAAATCCGGTTCCCCTTTCAGGGCGTCGAAAACGTCCCAGCAATCGGTCTCAAAAGTGAATTCCGCTGCGAAATGGGCCTTGGCAAGGTCGCTCGGCGCGGCGGCAATGGCGGTTACGTTGTTGGTCATGGGACACTCCTTTCCATGCCGTTCTGGCGGGTCCCGTTGATCTTGGCAATTGGCGCGATTGTCTATATACGTAAAGATCATGCCAAACAGAACAAATCGCATCTCCCCCGGCGCAGAAGCTACGTTGTCCGGACCGCTTGTCGTCGCTCTGATCTATGACGGCCTGTGCACGTTCGAGTTCGGCATTACGGCCGAAATCTTCGGACTTTCCCGGCCTGAATTCGGCTCTGACTGGTATCGCTTTGCCAGCTGCGCCATCGAAGACGGCCCTCTCTACGCGGCAGGCGGCCTCACAATTACCGCTGATCATAACCCTGACCTGATCGGCGAGGCCGACATCGTTGTGGTTCCAGGATGGCGCGGTTCCGCCGCCGAGGTGCCAGCGCCCCTGATCGACCGGCTGCGCCGGGCTCATCAGCGCGGTGCGCAACTGGTATCGATCTGTTCCGGCGCCTTTGTTCTGGCCGCAACCGGTCTCCTCGATGGCCGGTCCGCCACCACCCATTGGCGTTATGCCGATGAGCTGCGCCGGCGCTTTCCGGCTGTCACGGTGGATGAAACCTCGCTGTATCGCTTGGAAGACCGCATCCACACGTCGGCCGGCAGCGCGGCGGGCATCGACCTGATGATGGAACTCATCCGCCGCGATTACGGTGCGGACAAGGCCAACAGCGTCGCAAGGCGCTTGGTGATGCCTGCGCACCGCAGCGGCGGTCAGGCCCAGTTCCTCGAACGTCCGATTGCGTGCCGTCAGGGCAGCGCCATTGCTCCGCTGCTGGAACAGGTACGCGGCGGCCTTGCGGAAAGCTGGACCATCCAGCGAATGGCCGCGCTATGCCACATGAGCCCACGCACATTCCAACGCCGTTTCACGGAGGCAACCGGGCTTGCACCCGGCGACTGGCTGACCCTGGAGCGCCTCGAAGCTGCCAAGGACATCCTGAGCAGCGGGCAGGATGACATGGAAACCGTCGCCGCACTGGTCGGTTTTGGCAGCGCTCATGCGCTCCGCCACCATTTCCGGCAAAAAATTGGCCTCCGCCCGACCGATTACCGGTCGCTGTTTCAAAAGGGTGCCGCTTGAGATCATCGACCAACCTGAAGAACCACTGTTCTTCCGCCCTATCGAACGCATTGGCACTCATGCCGTAACGCAAAGTTCCCCCGCCTTCTACGCCGGAACCCTGCGCAACATTCTGGTTCTCATGATCAAGCACTGGTTTTTTCAAAGGTTCGTCAGGAAACTCTGGGCCGATCCGAACCGGTTCGACTACGTGGATGCCGCCATCGCCCCAGTGGGCTCGGCTGATTTCGAGACCTTCGAACTCTACACCGCCACAAGAGGCGGCAAGGAGGCGCTCGCCAGCCACCGCAAGACGGAAGGCATCAAGAAGCGGGCCAGGGCCAAAGTGGCCGCCGGTGTTTGAAGCACTAGTCACCCGAATCTGAAGTTCGTCTTACTTCCCGGCACACTCGGAACGAGCTTCAGATTCAAAAGGGTGACTAGCAAGCATATGTTTCTAGTGTGGTTTTCGAATTTGAAATTCGCTTCGATGGTCGCTGCAACAAAGAGGCGAATTTCAAATTCACCACACTAGTGTTTGGGGACAATTAGGATCAGGACGCTTGTTCTCGGCTCATGGCACTTCTGACGTCGGCCTGGAAGCTGTCTGAGACCCAATGGTGCTCCCCGGTTTCGGTTTCCTACGACAGCGTCATGCGCGGACCAAGGCCCTGCTCGTCAACACCGCCGCGGCGCCAGTCGCTGCCGGTCTTGTCGTTGGGCGACAAGTACCATCGCACGGCCCCGATGCCTTGCCTTTCAAGCTGCGCTTCGGCATCTTCCCGGACATAATCATGTCCGGTTTCCCGAAGGGCTGGATACACATTTTCCAGGGGGAACTTCAGAACTGTTCCCTCTGCATCGGGCGTATGGCTTGAAAGACCCCAATCTCGTGCAAATCGGTCGATCGCCAACAATCCGGCGGCATCCGGATCTCCGTTCATGTCGACAAAACTTTCCCGGTAAAGCGTGCTGTAATCGGCAAGCGCGGAGGCTTCCTCCTCCAAAGAGCGGCCCAGTTGGCGGTACCTGTCGAATGAACTGGTGCGCGGGAGAGGAGCTCCCCCGTTTCCTGACAGTCGCACGACCTGGGCAGCCGAGGGACCGGCTGGCACGCTGCCATCAGGAATTCCGGCGCTGAGACTGGTACCACTTTCGAGCGGGAGGCCCATGGGAGCCGTCATTCCGTCGCCGGTCGCTGCAAAGGTTTCCATGCCCGGCCCTAGTCGGTCGGCCGCCGGTGGCGGGAAATCCAGTCCGGACTGTTCCTCCAGCTTCTCCTTGTCAGGATCTGCTGACGACGCATTGGGACGCCCGTCCCGGTAAGCTCCGGTTTCCGGATCCCGTTCGATCACGTCGGGAACAATGCCGCCGTCGAAGGCCTTCAGGACCAGCATGAGCCGTGTATCTACGCCGCCGGTTGCACTGAACTGAACGTCATCCGAAGACCACGTCCTCTTGGCGAGCCGTTCATTCCAGTGTCCGAGAGGTCCGTTGCCAACTCCTTCGGTGACAATCGAATAGATCCCGCTTGTCTCAACCACCTGGCGAACCACGATGCCCGGATGGAGCTTGTGACTGGGCAACGTGACATTGATGAGCACACCGTGTTCGGGAAAGAGCACGTGCGTCACGTCTCCGAGCACCGCCACCTTTATGACGTCCCCGGTGCTGACCGCCTTGCCTCCGATATGTGTCGCCGAAACGAGGTTTTCCGGCGCTGGCACGTGCCGTAGAGCCTTGTAGACATTCTCATAAGTCATCGGCCCCATATTGAAGGGCCGGCCAACATGAGCGCCATATCTGTTGTTCCAGTCTTCCTGCGACAGGAACCCGACGACACTGTCGCTGTCATATTGGTGAAATGTCGCTTCATCGTGCAGATCGAGCTTAAGTGCGGTGACCACCTCCGGAAGAACAAGTATCTCACCATTAGCAAGCACGACGGTTACGACCCCGTCGTCGGAAATCTCAATTGGCATCAGTAAACCTTTTCACAAAACCGGAAACAAGAAAAGAAGTCAAAAAAAGAATCAGAAAGACCAAAATATAGTATTCAATCTTATCGTATTTTCCAGCCTCCGTTATTTCCCCTTGAAAATAGAGATCAACCCCTCCATCGCGAAGTGTGAGATTTGAACTTCTGGCCTCCACGATCGAGAAATAATAATTAATTGGAGCGTAGATCACAGCCGCAATAACACTGGAAAAAAGCGCTCTTTTACTGACAAGAAAAACAAGCAGAAACCAAAACAGGATCGGGTAGGTATCCAGCACAAAATAATAGGCTGCCAACAAGAAGGGGTAGTCGTGCATCAGGACGTAGTAGACGCAAAAGAAAAGCGGAAAAAAGATCGTAATTCCAACGGAAACAAAAAATCTCTCGGCCAACTGATCGTACTCCGTGTCGGTTGCAGCCCTATCCTACTGGCGCTCCAGGTCAGGGACTTTCGACATCTTTGCCTTGAACACCATTCTGCGTCACAGTCTTTGAAAGAAGGGACCTCCCACCAGCCGCGCAGCTTGTTCCTTATTTGTTCCATTGTCAACCAACGGTAGCAATCGGATACCGGGAACCAAGCCCGTCTCTTATGGATTTGCAGTCCGGTTGCCCTTGCCCCTTCCGCACCCAGGCATAGATCCAGAAATCCTCGCCGCCCCTGCCATAGGATCGGAGCAAACCTTCCGGCGCCGCCCCAAGCGCTTCAATCCAGCGATGGGCAATGTCGTGCTCCTGCAACGAGATCACCTGAAGCCGCCGGCAGTCACGTTCGATTTTCGACCTGAGACTGAGAATATGCCGCGTCATCAAGGGGACACAGCGCTTGAAACGCTCGGTCCCGAAGGCCCAGGCCTGCCAATGCTCCGGATCGAAGGCGGAGGCCCGGCTGAAGCCGAAGGCTGCCGCAGGCTGTCCGTCATACCAGACCGACCACACCATGTCCGGCACCGCCGTTTCCAAAGCGCAGAGCCCAAGAGCACGCGTGTCCCAATGCTGCCACAGGCAGGCAATTTCCCGGAAGTCTTCCGCCCGCATATTGGCCGCAACATAGCTTGCGTCTCGCACACATAGCGGCCTGATCAAAAGCCGGCGAGCGGATCGTCCATCGGCGCCATGCCGCGCTCCGTGTTTGTTTTCAGGACTTTTTGTAAGTCGGCTCTGTCTTTCCATCCCCATGCCTCGACAAGGGCGTCGGCTTCGTCCGGTGACGCGCCGAGCCTTTCCTTGATGTCTTCCTTGCTTTCGATCAGGATCTTGCCACCCTTCATCATCCAGCGATGGGCAGTCAGCTGCGCCTTGATCGTGGCCGATCGCCTGATCGCCAGTCCCGCCCCGCTTTTTGGATGCAGCGCTTCGCGCAGGCGCCAGTAGAGTTGGGCACGCAGGTTGTAGAAGGGAATTTGGCTATCCCGCGCGCGTTCGCCAGACTGAGCCGAGAACACGCATTTTTCGACCGGGATGCTGTTTTCCCGGGAAAGGAATCCGACCGTGTCGCCGCCCCAGCCGCCGGTGCAATCCACCACGATCAGGGCATTGTCGCGCCGTTCGCGGATGATCAGGCTGCCGACAGCCGAACCGTCCTTGGTATCGGCGCCCTTGCGGATGACGTTCTGCTCGAAACGCCGCCCGTGAAGCGGCTGCAAGACCGTCCAGTCCTTGCCACCCTGGGCGACATCGACCCCGAGCACATCCATCGGCAGATCCTTGTCGACTCCCTCGTCATAGCGTTGAAACGCCAGCTCAACCCAGTCGGAAGGGATCACCTGCCAGTCATGGTCCCGCCGCGCGGCCAGAAAATCGCCGGTCTTTAACGCGGTACGCATCGGCTCGGGCATCTGGTCGAGTTGCGCATCATAGACAGCGCCCAGATATTTGTTGTCCTGACGCCGGGCAGGAATGAAGGTCCGGCTCTTCGGCACGCGGATTTCGCCATCGATCTCGACCGGCTCCGGCCCATCCACCCAGACAGTCCGGATGGCGTCGCCATCGTCGACAAACACCGCCCAGAGCAAGTCGCCCGGCTGAACCTTTCCGTAAAGCGGATGCAGCGGATCCAGCCAGGGACCGAACCAGTCGCTCAAGTAGTCGCCCTGACCGCCAAGCGGTGGATTGGTGGCAATCAGGCCACGGCAGCGCTGCCCTTCGCGGCTTGTGCGCAGCCAGCCAAGTACGAAGATGATCTTGCGCGGATCCATCTGCGCGCCCTCGTCAAAGGCCTTGAGATCGTGGTCCCGCCCCTGCCAGTCCTGCTCGGCTCCGGGCAGGCCCAGATGTCCGAACTCGATCATGCGTTCGTCCGGACCGACCCAACGCGGCGGGTTGCCGGTGATTTTCCCCATGCCCGCCAGCCTCATCAGTGCATTCATGCGCTCGATCAGGCCTTTCAGCGACTTCAGCGATTGCCGGAAGATCGCCACCTTGTGATGGGCAAACAATGCCAGACCGGCGATCAGATCCGTCTTGCCGCCTCCGGCCGCGCCGCCATAAAGCGTCAGATCCGCTTGACTGAAATAACCGTCCGCCTGCGGTCCCGGTTGAGGCCTCCAGACCTCGAACTGGTCCAGGATACCGGCTTCATCCAGCTTCTTCTGCAGGGCGACGCGCCTGGGCGGCTCCATCTTCTCGATAGTCTCCAGGAGTGTTTCGAGAGTTGTCGTCATCTACCGCCCAATCTCCACGCGAGAACAATTCCATTACGGCCAACGCGATTTGCTCGCAGCTACGCGGTTTCAATGCGTCGAGCTCCGCAGCCTCTCCGACACCGCCGAGGACATTCCAGGTTTCCAGCTCGGATCGGTCGCGCCTTCCCGCTCGGTTCTTCATAGTGAGGCTCCAGGCGCTGGCGTTGAATTTCGGCAATTCGCCACTAGCACCTTGTTTGCCGATCTGTTCCCAAACCAGGAGCCCGCGGCGTGCGGCTTCTTCCAGCCGATGTGCTGGAAAATCATCTGGAAACTGTTCCGCGTAGTACCGGATGGTCTTGCGATCGGCCTCCGGGAAACTGTCGATGGAATAACCGGCTGCAAGGTGCGCACAGAAATCGTCACAGGCCTTTGTGCGCGCCTGTCGGGTCGGCCATGGACGCAGGCACGGCCCTTCCTTTGGCTTGGACATGTTCCACCTTTAAAATCTTGTTGGATGAAAAACAGTGCGCCGCCGCGACAGCGCTGATCAGTCAGGCCGCTGCCTCAGCTTGTGCACCTGGCAACCGCGCCTGAAAGCGGTCGGTGACCTCAAGCTGTGCACCCGTTTCGCTTTCGTAGCTCAGCGTCAGACGAGGACCGAAACCATCGGCATCTCTCCCTCCTTGCCGCCAATCCGATCCTGTCTTGTCGTTCGGAGAAAGATACCACCGGCCGGTTGATAGGCCGGAAGACTGCAAATAGCGTTCAGCTTCGGTACGCAAATAGGCGTGACTGTCTCCATTGACATCCGGATAGACCTTTTCTGCAGGGTAATTCAAAACAGTGCCAGGGGAAACTGAAGAGAACTCGGAGAGCCCCCAGGTTCGGCTGAAACGCTCAATCGCTAGATTTGCAGCGGCGTCGTCATCGCCCACCATCTCCACATAGGCCTGGCGGAGCAGCGTTTGGTATTCGGCCAACGCCTTCGCTTCTATTTTGGCGTCTGATCCGAGCGCTCGGAACCTATCGAAGGATGTTCGGGCAGTCGCCTTGGTTTTCCCGGCGTTTTCACCCAACTGACTTTGGTCTGCGACGCCAGTTGGACCAACGACATCAAAATCTCCGTTCTGGCCCGCCTGGGCCCTTCGGTCACGCTCCTGGTCGCCAAACGCGGCTCGGTCTCCGGACTGAAACAAAAGACTGGCATCCGGGTCCTGCTCGGATGGCAGACCAATCCCGCCGGATGGCAGTGTCTTGTCGAATTCCGGCCACGGTATTTGTGCAGCACCAGGCAGGCTCGGTGCATTTCCAAGCGGAAATTCCCTGAAATCCTGGCGCAAGGTCCGCCTGCGCTCGTCCGGTGAAAAACGGAGGCTTGGTGCGGCATTGCCCGTCTCGTAGACAAAGCCGCTTCCTTCGAACCAGGCATCTGTGGGAAATTGCGACTGACTGACGTTCAGCTCCACCTCTTTGCCGTCGACCATGACATTGGGATGCTTGCGCCAGTGTTTTGAACTCGTCATCGCGGCCGGCTCCAGCGTCAGTTTGCCGCCTTCCAGCACAACCACGCCGTCCCGCGCACGAAACGCATATGCTTGATTAAATTGCTCGGCGAAATCGGAATAGGGCATCGGGTCGACCACCCACGACTTCCGGGAAGTCTTGTATGTTTCCAGATAGTCCTGATAGGCCTTGCGAATGCCCTCTTCGGCCCTTCGTTTTTTCCATCCTGCCACCTCGGCGAAACTGTTTGTGGCGAACGAACTGTGGATTGCAGCTCGGGACAGGCGGACGACATCTTCCCAGCCGCCGTCGTTCTCACGAACATATTGGCCGATCCGCATGCCGATGGAATTGTTCCACATGTCGAGGCCATTGTCGGCACCATTCACAGCGTCCAGTTCGTGGTCTGTCAGGATTGAAAATGCAGTATCCGGCCCATATCGGCGAGTGCATTCGGCGGACAACAGAATGTGCCTGTAGGCATCTGCGGCGCCACCGTTTTGTCGCCCCGGCAATTGAGACGCAATCGTTTCGCCAACAATGAGATTTTTGGGTAACTTTTCGTCCCACCAATCCTGAAACAGTTTTCGGTCTAAGACAAATCTTCCTTCCTTGAGCTTTTTCCAAGCTCCTTGAGCGTCCATTGAAATTTTTCTCCCCTTCGCTCTTTGCGATATCCTGAAAAACTTAAATACAAAAACAAAACAACAAGACCGATGTGAGTAATTATTCTCTCTTCATCGATATGCATGTGCATATCAAGATTATCTATCGTGTTTGCATATAGTGCCATCGCCAAGGTGATCACATTCAATATGAAGACAACCAATAGAATAATTGTAGAAACAACATTTCTCAGAAAAACCACACTCCGAAAAAATGAAACCACTACATAAATATTATTTACCCAAAAGCTTATATCGACAGTAATACCGACAATCACAAAGATCCTATAGTCCCTTATCTGATCGACACCAGAAAAAAGCATGGCAAAATCACTGTCTGCGCCTCTGGCGAAGACTGTAAATACAAAAAACCAAAACAGAGCAATCAGCCTGAGCTTCATATCGAATGACCTTCGGTAAAAGCAGCTGGTCCCTGTGCGCCACGTTGGTTGTGTGGGGAACTGACCAGCTTGCCAGCGTTCGTCCGCTGGCTATCTCTTCAGATACAACGCCAGCTTGTTCACTTATTGTTCTCTTGTCAACCTATAGCTGAAAGGCCCACCGATCATAACCCTGGCATCCAGCCTGGCTTTCAAAACGGGAAAGACGCCGCCGCCCGAAACGAAATTCGAATTGCCGATCTGCCTCGGCGCGACACCGCGCAACTGACTGAAACCGATGCCGACACGGCTGCTCGGGTCTGCGTGTTCAAACGCGGCAGGCAGAATTTCTCACTCTATCAACTACACCCGGTTTTATCGCAGTTTTGACGAACCTGTCCAATCGGCGAACGCGGCTGAACCATCTGTTTAGATTTACTTTTTTAGCTTTCCGGTTCGATTCAAGGGGTTCTGGAACCTTCCCCTTGTGCGCACTCACGACTTTTTTGCGCAGCCCGTTTGTCCGTGCCGAATGCTCTTTCGCGTTCGGATGAGCCCTCCCCTTCAACGTCATCAAACTCAAATCAGTTTTACCTGGCACCGCACTTCCGGCTTGACTCACAATCGAAACTATAATTAGTTCGGTCATAGAACGAACTAATGAGGTAGCAGTCTTGGCCGACCCGTCCAACATTTCCAGGCGCATGTCCTTGAGTGCCGTGGTTCAGGCAATTGCCAGCTACAGCCCGATCTCCCGCGCCAGCGTTTCCAAGATCACGGGTCTGTCCAAGCAGACGGTCTCCGAGATCGTCGGAAACCTGGAAGAGGAAGGCTGGGTCAGAACGGTCGGCCAGACGGAGGGTCATGTCGGCCGGCGTGCCGTGGTCTACGAGATCGTGCCGGACGCGGCCTCCGTGGCAAGCGTCGACCTCGGCGGCACCAAGATCCGCGTCGCCATCTGCAACCTGACCGGTGCCGTTGTTTCCGAACGGGTTGAACCGACCGACAAGGCCGGTGGTCAGGCCGTGGTCGACCAGGTTGCCGACCTGATCCGGCGCACCGCCAGCGACGCCGGCACAGCCTCGAAATTGCCGCGCATTGCCGTGATTGGTGTACCGGGAGCCCCCGATCCGTCAAGCGGCCGGATCCGCATGGCACCGAACATTCCCGGCATCGGCGACCTGGACGCGCCCGCGCTGTGGCGCGACGAGCTCGGCATTGAGGTTTTTGTCGAAAACGACGTCAATCTGGCGGCTCTTGGCGAACATTGGCTTACCAAACGCGGCGACAAGGACGACCTCGTCTATGTCTCCATCGGCACCGGCATCGGTGCCGGCATCGTCATCGGAGGCCAGCTCCACCGGGGACTGAACGGCGCGGCTGGCGAGATTGGCTACCTGCCCTTCGGCGCCGATCCGTTTGAGCCTGAAAGCCTTAAGACCGGTGCCCTGGAGCGCGTCGCCGCAACCCATGCCATCACGGACCTTTACACCGCCAAGACCGGCAAGGTCCTTGACGTGCCCGCCGTCTTCGACGCCGCCAACAATGGCGACGAAGCGGCCTGTGCAACCCTTGATCAGACCGCCCGTCAGGCGGCCCGTGTCATGGCCGCGCTTGCCGCGGTCCTGGACCCGTCCTGCATCGTGATTGGCGGTTCCATCGGCGCGCGCGGCGAACTCTTCACACGTGTCGAGACACATCTGAAGGCCTGTTTCCCGCGTCCCGTCCAGATCGAAAAATCAACGCTCGGCAATCACGCCGCGCTCGCCGGCGGTGCCTCAGTCGCCCTGTCCCGGTTGCACCTGTCTCTGTTCACGGAGGGTCTCAAGGGCGTCGAAATCGCCGTCCCGCCACCCTCGATCGAAACCTTCAGGAAAGGAGCGGCCTGATGCGGGACGCCCTCCTCCGGCAATTGGCCGCTGCCCAGGACCGCGATGCCGATCTGAAACTTTTGCAGGACGCCATCGGTATCGACAGCGTCACCGGCAACGAGACCGGATTTGCGTCCTTTCTCAAGGCACAGATGGAAACGCTTGGCCTTCAAACAGGTTCAGGCGACTTCCTGCCCGGCCGGCTGAATGTCTGGGGCGAGACGATACCAGACGTTATGGATGCCAAACGGCTCATGTTCCTCGGCCACACCGATACGGTCCATGTGCGTGGCTGGGAAGACAACTGGCAAGGCGCACCTCAGCAAAGCCCGTTCTCCGGCGCGCTCATAGACGGCGACATCTGGGGGCGTGGCGCATGTGACCTGAAAGGCGGCATCTGCGCGGCCCTTGCCGGTCTCCGCCTGCTGCAACGGGCCGGCTACCGGCCCAGAGGCGGGCTCTCCTTTGCCTTCATCGGCGACGAGGAAAGCGGCGAACCCGGCACTGGCGTCAGCGCCGGTGCTCATGACCTGGTAAAGCGTGTGCGTGCCGGCGAGATCGCCAAACCGGATTTCGCCGTCTATGTCGAGCCGACAAAACTGGATGTCTACACCGCCCAGATCGGCTTTTTCATCGCTGACGTTACCGTGACCGGCAAATCCGCCTATTTCGGCACGCCGGAACTCGGCACCGATGCCTTGAAGGCCACTCATGCTGTCCTTGAACGGATTTGGGAGCATGAAGCCGAGCTGGCGGCTGGACTGAAACACGAGCTTGTCGGCGCCTCTTCGATCCTCGTTACGGACATTCAAGGCGGCGGTTATATCGCTGTGCCCGGCGAGTGCCGGTTTTCCCTGATCCGCAAATTGCGCCCGGGCGAGGACCTCGATGAAGCCGTCAGGGTCCTTGAAGGCGTTCTCCGGGCCGCACCGGTCGCCGACGGCATCACCTTGAAAATCGATTACACGGCTGGCCGCGATCACAAGTTCGGCGGTTCGCCGGTCGAAATCGCTCCCGATGATCCGGACGCCCGCCAGCTGTCGCGCTGTGTCAGCGACGTCCTGGATTCGGGCGGCGCGCTTGGCGGCGCGCCCTATTGGTCGGAAATGCCTTTTCTCGTCAACGAGATCGGCTGCCCGACGGTCTATTGCGCCCCCGGCGACATCGCCCTGGCGCACACGTTCGAAGAGCGTATCGAGGTGGAAAGCTACCTGGCGGCCGTCAGGGCTTTTGCGCTGTTCGTGGCCGACTATTGCGGCCTGGAAGAAGCACGGTAACAACTAACAACCAGAGGGTACCGACATGAAATCTGCAGCAAAATACCTGGCGGCATCCGCCCTGTTCGGGTTGATGAGCGTCACAACACTCTCGCCGTCGGCCATGGCACAAACCATTGGGCCTGGCGGCGAAACGGCAACCCCGTCCGCGGAGGTCGTTGTCGGCGCCGACAGCCTGGAAGCCATTCGCGGCGCCGGCTACAAGGCGGCCCTGCTCTGGCACGACCAGTCCGATTTCGTCAACGCCGTCAGCGCCGGTGCCAGGGACGAGTTCGACCGGCTTGGCATCGAGGTCGTCGCCACCACCAGCGCCGGTTTTGACGCCGCCAAACAGCGCAGCGACATCGAAACGTCCTTGGCCAAGGAACCGAACATCATCCTGTCGCTGCCGCTTGACCCGGTGACCTCCGCGGCCGCCTTCAAGGAAGCCCGCGATGGCGGCGTGTCTCTGGTGTTCCTGTCCAACCTGCCGGCCGGCTACGAGCATCCGCGCGACTACGCGGCCATCGTCACCGACGATCTCTTCCAGATGGGCAAACAGGCGGCCGACGCACTGGCAAGCGCCATGGGCGGCAAGGGCACCGTTGGCTGGATCTATCACGACGCCGACTATTACGTGACCAACCAGCGCGACAATGCCTTCAAGACAACCATTGAAAACGACTATCCGGACATTTCGATCGTCGCCGAACAGGGCATCAGCGACCCGGCCCGCGCCGAGGAAATCGCCAATGCCATGCTTTTGAAAAACCCGGATCTCGGCGGCATTTACGTGACCTGGGCCGGTCCGGCCGAAGGTGTGTTGGCAGCCCTGCGTGCCAATGGCAACAAGACCACCAAGATCGTCACGCTCGATCTCTCAGAACCGGTTGCCCTCGACATGGTCCGCGGCGGCAACGTCGCCGCCATCGTCGCCGACGAGGCCTATGAGCTCGGACGGGCCATGGCGGCGGCCGCCGCCCTGCGTCTTGCCGGCAAGGACGTTCCCCCCTTCGTGACCGCCCCGGCCATCACCGTGACCGCCGACACGGTCCAGGAAGGCTGGAAAAAGTCGCTGAACATCGACGCGCCGGCAAGCGTATCCTCCGCGCAGTGACCGGCAATGCGGCGGGCAGGCTCCCTGCCCGCCGGCACTTCTTGCAGCAAAGAGACTGATATGACCACCATCGCAGCGCGCCTGCAGCGCCTGGATCTTCAGCGGTCCGTAATATATCTCGGCTTCCTGGCGATCTTCCTGTTCTTCGCGATCACGCTTCATGGAGACGGCTTTCTGACCAGCCGGAACCTGACCAACATCGTCCTGCAGACCGCCCCGGCCACGATCATGGCAATCGGTCTTGTCTTTGCCCTCTCCGCCGGAGAAATCGACCTCAGCTTCGGCTCGGTGGTGGCGGTCTCCGCGCTCTCCGCCGCCGTTGCCATGCAGTCCTACCCGATGGCGGTCGGCGTTCTGGCCGGCCTCGGCGCCGGCGCCCTGATCGGCGCCATCAACGGGGTCCTCGTCGCCTATCTGCGCCTGCCTTCTTTCCTGGTCACGCTTGCGACCATGGGACTCTTCGCAGGCATCGCACGCTCAATGACGGACCTGCGCTCCATCCCTGTGCTGAACGACACGTTCACCGGCATCTTCGGCTCCGGCTCCCTGTTTTCCGTTCCCTCGCTGGTCATCTGGACCGTGGTTGCCGTCGCCATCGGCCACATCGTCTACCGCAACACCCGCTTCGGCGCTCATGTGCTGGCCACCGGCGACAACGCACGCGCCGCCCAGGTCTCCGGCATCAAGGTGCCACGCATCCGCCTCGGCGTGCTGATGCTCTGCGGCACCATGGCGGGCCTTGCCGGACTGCTCTATGCCGGCCGCCTGCAGGCCGCCAAATACACGCTCGGCGAAAGCGACCTGATGACCGTGATCGCCGCCGTCATCGTTGGCGGCACCGCCCTCAATGGCGGCAAGGGCTCGATCATCGGCGCCCTGCTCGGCTCGCTTCTGATGGGCATGCTCAACAACGGCCTCATCCTGATGGGGCTGGATGTGTCCGACCAGATGATCGTCCGCGGACTCATCATCCTCATCGCCGTCGCCGTCTCGCTGCGCGACGCCAGCCGGTAACCGGAGATCCTCATGTTTCTCGACACCCTGATCCGCCGCAACCCGGCCTTCATCGAAGCGGCGATGGCCCTGCATCAGCAGGGAAAGATCCCAGCCAATGCCTATGTACTCGACCTTGATGCGGTGGAAAACAACGCTCGCCTCTTTCAGAACGAAGCGTCCAGACACGATCTCAAAACCTTCGCCATGACCAAACAGGTCGGCCGTCACTCCGGCTTTTGCCAGGCGGTCATGAAAGGTGGCATCGACCGCTCGGTCGCCGTCGACATGGCCTGCGCCGTCGCTTGCGACCGCGCCGGCTTGAAGACCGGGCATCTCGGTCATCTGGTTCAGGTCCCCCGCCAGGAGGCAGCCTTTGCCGCAGCGCAACTGCAGCCGGATTACTGGACGGTCTTTTCCGATGAAAAGGCCGCCGAAGCCGCCAGCGCGGCAAAGGCCGCAGGCCGGACCCAACAGCTTCTCGCCCGCATCCAGACCGAGGGCGACACTTTCTACCGGGGCCACGAAGGCGGTTTTGCCGCCGAGGACGTCGTCGAAGTGGCCGCCCGGCTGGACGCCCTCGACGGTGGAGCCTTCGCCGGCATCACCACCTTCCCGGCTCTGCTCTTCGATCTCGACACCCGCAAGGTGAAGCCGACTCCGAACCTTGCCACTCTCGGCCGCGCCGCCGAGGCCCTGGCAAAGGCCGGACGGTCGTCCATCGAGATCAACGCCCCCGGCACCACCTCCTCGGCGGTTCTGGCGGCACTGGCCGAAGCCGGCGCCACCCAGTGCGAGCCCGGCAACGGCCTCCACGGTACCACGCCGCTTCACGCGGTCGAGGACCTGCCGGAAGATCCGGCCGTTCTCTATCTCTCGGAGGTCTCCCATCACCATGGCGGCAAGGCCTATTGTTTCGGCGGCGGGCTCTATATCGATCCGGTCTTCCCGAAATATCAGGTCCAGGCCCTGGTTTCCTCCGAGCCGACGTCCAGCCGCTCGGCGCTACTGGACGTCGAGATCCCCGACTATTCGGCAATCGACTATTACGCCATGATCGACGCGACCGGCCCGAAGCCGCCTGCCTCCGGTGACACGGTCGTCTTCGGCTTCCGCGGACAGGCTTTTGTCACCCGGGCTCTTGTTGCCGGCATCTCCGGCGTCAGCACGGACAATCCGAAAGTCACCACCATCGAAAACGGCTTTGGCGATGCCGTCAGCTGGCCGGGAGCCTTCCAGCAATGAACAAAAGCGATCCCGTTCTCTCCCTGACCAACATCCACAAGGCCTTTGGCGGTGTGGTCGCCATCGAGAACTTTTCACTCGATCTGAAAGCCGGCGAGATCGTTGCCCTTGTCGGCGACAACGGCGCCGGCAAATCCACCCTGGTCAAGATCATTTCCGGCGTTCACAAGCCGACCACCGGCGAGATCCGGCTGGACGGCGAGGCTGTCAGTTTTTCCGACGCCAGCTCGGCGCGCAGCCGGGGCATCGAGGTCGTCTACCAGGATCTGGCGCTGGCCGACCAGCAGCCGGTCTACATGAACATGTTTCTCGGCCGCGAGCTGACCAAGCCGCCCTTCGGCCTGCTTGACAAGAAGCGCATGCGCCGGGATTGCCAGCAGCTGGTCGACGAGCTCGACGTGCGCATCCCCTCCGCCACGTCCACCATCCGGGACCTCAGCGGTGGTCAGCGCCAGGGCATCGCCATTGCGCGCGCGACCCACTGGGCGTCGAAGCTGGTGCTCTTGGACGAGCCGACTGCGGCACTCGGCGTCGCCGAAACCGCCAAGGTGGAAAAGCTGGTCGCTTCCCTAAAGGAGAAAAACCTCGCCATCCTGATCATCAGCCACTCGCTCGATCAGGTCTTCCGTCTCTCAGATCGCATCTGCGTCCTGCGCCGCGGTCAGCAGATCGGTGTGCGGGAAACAGCCCAAACCGACAAGAACGAGATCGTTTCCATGATCACCGGTGTCTCGGGTTCGGCGTAACACCGGACCCAAACCTCAGAACGGGCCTCAGAAGGGGATAGTCACGTTGACCGTCGCGCCATAGGAGCGGAAGTCATCCGTGCCTATGCCATCGAAGAAGCCCTCGCCCGAAATCCGGATGCCACGGCCCGGGATCAACAGCCCGGCGCCGGCTTCCAGCCGTGCCCGCAGATCCTCGTCCGACGAAGCCAGCGTCGCGTCGGTCGGCAGATCGTCCTGCAGCTTGTTGAAATCATAGATCCCGGAGAGTGACAGGAACGGCGAGAACAGAAGCCGGTCGTCCAGCACCAGGTCCCAGGTCACCTTCGGTCCGAATTCCAGTCGGCCGAGATCGAAATCCTGCGACGGGATCAGCCGGCCCAGCGTGTCGGTATAGCTGTCCTGCTCTTCGTAATAATAGGTAATCCGCGCAAACGGGCTGACCCGCGTGGTTTCGGTCAGCTTGAAGTCACCGGTCAGCCCCCCCTGCAGCAGGAAACGCTGGGTCCGGAAGTCGTCCTCGAACAATCCGAGCGCATTGACGGTGTTGTAGGACTGGCCGTAGGTCGCCAGACCGTCCAGATAGAAATTCTGGTGCACACGCAGCGCAGCGTAGGGACCGGCCATCCAGCCCACGCCGTTGGCAGAAGTGTTGGCCGCGCCGTTGGTCTCCTCGGTGATGTCGAGCTGCCCCAGAAGGCCGAAGACGGCCCGGTCCTTGTAGCGGTAGTCGACGCCGGCGAACAGGAGACCCGTATGGCTGTTGCTGCTGTTGTTGTCGGTGATGGCGAACGTGCCCTGGGCCCAGAAGTCCCAGCCGGACTGAGGGCTGCCGCCGTGGCCACCATCCTGGCCACCTGCTGTCGGAGCCGCACCATTCGTCCCGCTGAGGATCGCCAGGGCATCCTCCGCCGCGACTGGTGCCGCAACCGCCGTATAACTCATCGTGCCTGTGGAACTGAAGCTGTCGAAGGCCGCGTACCGGTCCGCTGTCGCCAGTCCGGCCGCACCGGTGTCCTCGTCACCTTCCCCGCTACGTGAACCGCTCTGCAGGGAGTTCATGAACGCCCTCATGGAGAACTGAAAGTCACCGGACTGCGAATAGGGTGTCACGTTGAAATTGAACCCGTTCTGGCCGCGCTGGCCGCCAAAGGGCCCATTGGTCAGGCGCGAAACGATGTCCGGCTGACCGGAGACGATCGCATTGGCCCTGTTGGTGACAAAGGATGCAATGACTTCCTTGGTCTTCTGGATATCCGCCTCGGCATCGCGTTCATTGGTCAGCGAGAACGACACGCTTGTCAGCCCGGCGGCACTCGCCGAGACCGAATAGGCGGTGAGCGCGCCCCTGTCATAGCTGGACGCGGTCGAATTGGCGGTCATCGCCGAGCTGGTGGCAGTACCGTCGGAACCGGTGGTCACCGTCTCGGTATTGGTTCCCGAACCGGCGAAGGTCAGCGACGCCCCGCTGGCCGGCGCCGTGAAGGTCACGCTCACGCCTGCGACACCGTTGTTGCTGCCATCCGTGACGGTGGCCACGAGCACCTCGGAGAACTGCGTGTTGATTTCCGTCGATTGCCCCGAACCGGAGGTCACCGCCAGTCCGGAGGCAGAGCTTGCCGCCGTGCCGCTCACGGTGATGTTGAACGGGTTCTCGTCCGTATCGTCGTTGACGAAATTGAAGTCGAAGCCGAAGGCGCCCGCGGCGGTCGGCGTGTAATCCACCTCGAGTGTCGCCGTGCCACCGCCGCTGGCAACCGTGGTCGAACTCAGCGCAAAACTGTTGACCGTCGCATTGGTGGTGCTGGTCACATTGGCGCCAACGGTCGGCGTCGTGACGGAAAGCGCGCCCGTGCCGCTGTTTGTGATCGTATAGGTGATCGTCGCGGACGAGCCTGCAGCCACGGTCCCGGACACGGAATCGGTGCCGCCGTCCGTGATCGCGCCGCTCTCCGAGGACGACACCTCGATCTCCGCAACGCCTGACGCCGTGCCGCTCACCAGAATGTCGTAGGTCCCCTCGTCGGCATCGTCGCTGACAATGTCCAGCTGGAAAGAAAACGCCCCGGCGGCCGTCGGCGTGTATTGAACGGTGAAGGTGGTCGTTGCGCTGCCCGCAAGGGAACTCGAGCCCGGCGCCGAGATCGAATCCACACTCACATTGCTGGCCGCTGCGCTGGTCGGCGTCCCCGTCAGGGTAAGGGTTGCGCCGCCAAGGTTCTCGATCGTGTAGGTCAACGTTTGCTGCACGCCGAAGGTCACGGTGCCCTGGCTGTCCGTGCCGCCATCGGCGATCGAGGTTCCCGCCGGGCGCTGCACATCGATTTCGGCCGGCCCGAGGGCCGTTCCGCTCACCAGAATGTCGTAGGTGCCCTCATCGGCATCGTCACTGACGATATCCAGTTCGAAGGAAAACGCCCCGGCGGCCGTCGGCGTGTACTGAACGGTGAAGGTGGTTGTTGCGCTGCCCGCGAGCGAGCTCGATCCGGGCGCCGAAATCGTATCCACGCTCACATTGCTCGCGGCCGTGCTGGTCGGTGTGCCGGTGATCGTGAGGGTCGCCGTACCGGTGTTCTCAATCGTGTAGGTCAGGGTCTGCTGCACACCCGCGACGACGCTGCCCTGGCTGTCCGTGCCGCCATCGGCAATCGAGGTACCGGCCGGACGCTGAACGTCGATCTCGGGCGAGGACACCGTCAGGGTATCGGAGGACGTGCCCGAATTGCCGAGACTGGAGGTCAGATCCCCGGTCGTATTGACATAGGCCCCGTCGCTGGACGCAGTCACATCGGCTGCGACGGTACAGGTCGCCCCAGAGCCGACCGTGCCGCCGGTGTAGCTGATGACACCCGAGCTGCTCACCGCCGTAATGGTCCCGCCGGTACAGGTGGTCGATGCATTGGCAGGTGTCGCCACCGTCACGCCCGACGGCAGGTTGTCGGTGAAATCAAGAGACGTCGCGGCCGATCCGTTGGCGGAGTTGTCGATCGTGAAGGTGACGGTCGATGTGCCGCCGATCACGATCGTGGACGGTGCAAAGGCCTGGGTGAAGACAGGCACTGCCGTCGCGGTGCCACTCACTGTGAAGTTAAATGGGTTTTCGTCGGCGTCATCGTTGACGAAGGTCAGGTTGAACGAAAACGCACCGGCGGCCGACGGAGTGTACTGGACGGCAAAGGTTGTCGTGCCTCCGCCCGCGGTGACGGTGGTGGAGCCAGGCGCGGATATCGAATTGACGGTGACATTGCTCAGCGTGTTCGAGGTCGCCGTCGCAATGGTTAGGTCGTCAGTGCCGGAGTTTGTAACGGTATAGGTGACGGTGGTTGTGGATCCCGACACTTGGGTACCTTGCGCATTGGTGCCGCCATCCGTCACCGCACCACCGATGTCTGCCGAAACCGAAATCTCGGGCGTTCCTGTGCCCGTTCCGCTGACAGTGAAATTGAACGGGTTCTCGTCACCATCGTTGTTGACAAAAGACAGCCCGAAGGAGAACGCACCGGCAAGTGTTGGTGTGTACTGCACCTGGAACGTTGTCGTGCCGCCGCCACCCGTCACAGTCGTTGAGCCCGGTGCGCCAATGGAATCAACGGTGACATTGCTCAGCGACGAAGAAGTCGCCGTTGCCAGCGTCAGGTCGCCGGTCCCTGAGTTTGTCACCGTATAGGTCACCGTGACAGCGGAGCCTGCAGTCTGGGAGCCCTGCGCATTGGTGCTGCCATCCGTCACCGCACCGCCTATATCCGCCGAAACTGAAATCTCGGGAGCGCCTGTCGCCGTGCCGCTGACCGTGAAGTTGAACGGGTTTTCATCACTGTCGTCATTAGAAAAGGAAAGGTCGAAAGAGAACGCACCGGCGAGCGTCGGTGTGTATTGGACCTGGAACGTCGTCGTTCCGCCGCCACCAGTAACCGTCGTCGAGCCCGGTGCGCCGATGGAATCAACGGTGACATTGCTGAGTGACGAAGACGTTGCTGTGGCAATCGTCAGATCACCCAATCCCGAGTTGGTCACGGTGTAGGTGACGGTCACGGTGGATCCCGCGGTCTGGGTGCCCTGCGCATTGGTGCCGCCATCCGTCACAGCGCCGCCGATATCCGCCGAAACCGATATCTCCGGTGTGCCCGTACCTGTGCCGCTGACCGTGAAGTTGAAGGGATTCTCGTCGCTGTCGTCGTTGGTAAAGGATAGGTCGAACGAGAACGCTCCGGAAAGAGTTGGCGTGTACTGGACTTGGAAAGTCGTTGTCCCGCCGCTGGGCGCTACGGTGGTCGAGCCGGGCGCGCCAATGGAATCGACGGTGACATTGCTCAGCGAAGACGACGTTGCTGTGGCAATCGTAAGGTCGTCCGTGCCCGAGTTGGTCACGGTATAGGTCACGGTTACCGTCGAACCTGCGGCCTGGCTACCTTGGGCATTGGTGCCGCCATCCGACACCGCTCCGCCGATATCCGCCGAAACGGAGATCTCCGGTGCTCCAGTCGCCGTGCCGCTGACCGTGAAGTTGAACGGATTCTCGTCGCTGTCGTCGTTGACAAAGGACAGCCCGAAGGAAAACGCACCGGCGATGGTCGGAGTGTACTGAACCTGGAAGGTCGTCGTGCCTCCGCCGGCGGTCACTGTGGTGGAGCCGGGCGCACCAATGGAATCGACAGTGACATTGCTCAGCGAAGACGACGTTGCTGTGGCGATCGTCAAATCATCCGTGCCCGAGTTGGTAACAGTGTAGGTGACTGTCACCGTGGAACCGGCGGTCTGCGTGCCCTGCGCATTTGTACCGCCATCTGCAACCGCGCCGCCGACATCCGCCGAAACGGAGATCTCTGGCGTACCAGTCGCCGTGCCGCTGACCGTAAAATTGAAGGGGTTCTCGTCGCTGTCGTCGTTGGTAAAGGAAAGGCCGAAGGAGAAGGCTCCGGCGAGGGTTGGCGTGTATTGCACCTGGAAGGTCGTCGTGCCGCCACCGCTTGTCACGGTCGTTGAGCCGGGAGCGCCAATGGAATCGACGGTGACGTTGCTCAGCGACGAAGAGGTCGCCGTCGCTATCGTCAGGTCGGCAGTACCGGAATTGGTCACGGTATATGTGACAGTCACCGTGGAACCGGCAGTCTGCGTGCCCTGCGCGTTGGTGCCGCCATCCGACACCGCGCCTCCAATATCCGCCGAGACCGAAATCTCTGGCGCCGCCGAAGCGACCGACCCGCTGCCGGCATTCTGCGTGTAGGTTACGGAAAAGGGACCGCTGATCGGCGCCGCATCGTAGTTGCCCGAAACCGTACATCCGGACGAACAGTTGAAGACACCCGAGAAATCATTGGCCTGACCAAAACTGGTCCCGTCGGAAACGTTGGTCGTGCCGCCATCGTGCGCGATCGAGATGCTGGAAAATTCTCCCGATGGATCATCGATACCTATGAGATCGATGGTTACCGAAGAGCCACTCCCTGGCGCGAAGTTTATGTAATCAAAGGTTCCGTCAACAACGGCAGTTGTCGAGCAAGTATCGTTGGTTATGTCGAGAGTCAGGTCGCCCCCTGTCGTGACCGACAAACTGGAACAATCGTCCCAGGCAGCGCGCGCGCTTTGCAGGTCGAAAACGCTCAAGGTAAGTGCGGCGGCGATTACCGTCAGCAGCGTCCGGACGATCAAGACAGACCAGAACCGGTAACCCGGCCATATCATCAACTGTCCTCGACCGCTTCCCACTGCACTGACACTCACAGTCATCCCCCTGATTTGGCACTCACTGCTGACTGCCCCCGCAGCCGTTTTCTTTGTGAAAGGAGTTACCGGGGAACACAACTAAAACGAGTTGATCCAAATTGCAATCTTACAGAAATAATTGCGATTTCCTCACCCTATAATAGAATCAAAGTGTCACACAGAAGCAACAACTCCACTTGGAGCCTGTCAGTTCATCATTCGACACCGGCTTGAATTTACTCGTAAAATAAGAATTTCAGTAAGATTTAGTAAGATTTGCAATCTAAAGAAGCAAAATTCCCTCTAAGAGGGCTGTTTCCAGACCTTCAATATTTAATAGTGCGGATGTCACAAAAGACTAGACTCTCAAAGTTCGACTCATTTTCGAATTGCAAATAAAAAAAAATCATGTGAAAGTTGCGATTGAATTTGCTGAATCTTTCTAAAATTACAACCTTGGATTCCGTTTTGCCTGACGCCAGGGTCAAGTCTTAATACAAGAAATTCTTCTCCTTTGAGAAGAATTGGGGGGGACATGTCAGAACCTTTTCTCGCCGAAGTCCGAATTGTCGGATTTAATTTCGCGCCGCGCGGATGGGCCTTCACCGACGGACAGATCCTACCGATCAATCAGAACCAGTCGCTCTATTCGCTTCTGGGAACCACCTATGGCGGCGATGGACGCACCTCTTTCGCGCTCCCGGACCTGCGCGGCAGAACGCCGGTTCACCGGTCGGAAGGTCACCGCCTCGGCCAAAAAAGCGGTGCGGAGACAGTTACCCTGACCGCGGCCGAGATCCCGGCCCATACGCATACGGTGAAGGCCGTGTCTACCGTGGGCAACAACAGGTCACCGCAAGACTCATTGTTCGCCTCGGAAGTCGCCCCCGATCTTCCCTACAGGGCCCCAGCGGCCGCGACCAACACAGCTTTGCGGTCCGGAACGGTGACCAATGCCGGCGGCGGTCAGGCGCATAACAACATGCAGCCTTACATCACCTTGAATTACTGCATCGCCCTGCAAGGGCTTTTCCCTTCACGAAATTGACCTGGAGGACACGGGATGTCTGAACCATTTGTCGGTGAAATCCGTATGTTCGCCGGAAATTTCGCGCCGCGCGGCTGGGCTTTTTGTGACGGCCAGCTGCTGGCCGTTTCCCAGAATGACGCGCTTTTTTCTCTTCTTGGCACGATATATGGCGGCGATGGCCGCACCACCTTCGGTCTCCCCGACATGCGGGGCAGGATACCGATCCACGCAGGCACAGGACCAGGGCTCAGCCCGCGCCGACTTGGCTCAAAGGGTGGCGCTGAAAAGGAGACGCTGACAACCAATCAGCTTGCCAGTCATTCGCATGATTTCAACGCGAACACCGCGCTCGGTGAAGAAGTCAATCCGCAAGGCCGCGTCCCTGCCGAGGGAGACGGTGTGAACTTCTACATCGCTGAAGACCAGGACATCGATATGGCATCGGACATGATCGCCAACAGCGGCGGATCACAATCGCACACCAATTTGATGCCAACGCTGTGCGTGTATTTCATCATTGCTCTCTTTGGCATCTATCCGAGCCGGCACTAGGAGGCGACCATGTCAGAACCGTTTATCGCTGAAATCCGAATTTTCGCCGGAAACTTCGCGCCGCGTGGATGGGCATTCTGCGATGGCCAGCTCTTGCCCATTGCCGAGCACACCGCACTTTTTTCGCTGATCGGCACCACTTACGGCGGCGATGGCAGAAGCACAACCGCCCTGCCGAACCTTGAAGGCCGGGCCCCGATGCATCCGGGCCGGGGGCCGGGCCTGACCGCTCGACGGCTGGGCGAAAGGGTCGGCGTCGAAACCGTAACTTTGACGGAAGCACAAATTCCGTCACATCGCCATACGGTCCGGGCAAACCTGAACGTCGGCAATCTCCCGAACCCGGGCACAACGCATTCTCTCGCGCGTTCCGGCTCCGACCGTCTCTACCACAGCGACACGACAACCAATCAGGTCGATATGGCCTCTGAAACCTTGTCGACGTCCGGAGGCAGTCAGGCTCACGCCAATGTTCAGCCCTATCTTGTGCTGAACTACATTATCGCGCTAGTCGGCCTCTACCCCTCCCGCAGCTAACCAATGCAGAACGGAATCGCCACTCGAACCAAGGGGCCGGTTCCAGATCAGCATAAAGGAAACGCATCATGTCAGTTGAACAAGCTGCTTCAGAAGAATTCGAAGGCAACGTGACGGCCGATCCCAGCTATTTCCGGATTTTCTTTGCCGCCACGACGCCTGGAGGCGTGCTGGAATACAAGGACCAGACCCAGGAAAACGGAGGCTTTGCCGCCGATTTCACGCAACTTACTCAGACGGTTTTCAAACCCGCTCCTCTCAACGCCTCGGTCACCCAGGAAGGCTATGTCGCGCTTCTCGCCGCCGACGGCGCGTCGGGCAATCTCGTCTATATTCGCGAAAGCCGGAACCAGGACGCGCCCGAGCGATTTGCCCCGCCCCAAGATCTCGGCAAGCCGGACGGCGTTCCGGATTTTCTCGACACGGTCCTGATCAATGGCGTCACCGGCCGGCAGAACGTGTTTGTGACAAGTTCGGCAGCCGGCAATGCGATCTGGTGGAAGTTCCAGAACGTCAATACGGTCAAGATGGAGACGATCACGGTCGTGCCTCCGGGCACCGACACGCCCGTCGAAATCACCGTGCCGGTCGAAATCCCGCCAAGCCAGCCCTGGGCGGATTGGCAGCAGCTTCCGGGCGCGCTTTGCAGCATCACGGCCACCCAGAATGCAGACGGACGGATCATTCTCGCCGGCATCAATGCGGACAGCGTACCCTACATGAACATGCAGTCCAGCGACCGCCCGCTTCTGCCCGAAGGCTGGCTGGGCTGGAAGGACATTGCCGGCGGGCTCACAGGGTTCGAGCAGCTCGTCTGCGGCATTGACGGCAACGCGCTTGTTCATATCTTCGCGCGCATCGGCAGCAAGATCTACATCATGTCCCAGCAGGAAGTGTCTTCCGAACAGTTTTCAAGCTGGGCCCTGTTTGCGTCTTTCAACGCCCCTGTCCAGACCATGACCGTCTCGGTGTCATCCAACAACGGCCTTTATCTGGCGGCCCAGGTCGGCTCGGGGGCGGACAGCCCGGTTTATGCCAAGTACCAGACAGGTGGCGCAGACGACAACTGGTCGGCACCTCAGGTCATTGCCCATGTCGCCAATGACAGCGCATTGCTGCTGCAACCCAATGCGGACACCAGCCTCAGCCTGTTTGCCCTTGAAACCGGCACCGGCGATGCGGCAGTTCTGAACCAGTTGACGCTCGCCCACTGGTCGGCAACATGGACCCCGCTCGGCGGCCCGCTGTCCGCGATCGCCCTGACCCAGGACGTCACGCCCAATCCGTCATGACGGACCCGGCCGCGATGGACCTGCCGCATCCGGCGCCCGAACTTGCATTGCCGCTGTGCCCGCGCGCAGCGGCAATCGGCATTTCCTATCGCCCCATGAGCGAGGAAGACCTCCCCTTTCTGGCAGCGCTTTACCGGTCGACGCGGGAGAGCGAGCTCGACCGGACCCCCTGGACCGAGGCTGAAAAACAGGCCTTTATCGGTATGCAGTTCGAGGCCCAGCATACGCACTATCAAACCCATTATCCGGATGCGCTCTGGCTTGTCATCGAACGGGAGGCCGCGCCCATCGGCCGGCTTTATCTGGAACGCTGGGACCAGGAACACCGCATCATCGACATTGCGCTGATACCGCGGGTGCGGGGCCACGGCATCGGCCAGGCCATTCTGGAAGACCTGATCGACGAGGCGGCCTCAGCCGGTAAATCCCTCAGCATTCATGTCGAAAAGGAAAACCCGGCCATGCGGCTGTACCGGCGGCTCGGTTTCCAAAAGCTGGAAGACAAGGGTGTCTATGATCTGCTGGCGCATCCTTGTAGTTGACCGCCACGCCAGATGACACCTTCATGTCTCAGGTGAAAACGGCCTCATACTGGATGCCGGCGTCTTTTTCGGCGACGGGAACCAGAAAAAGATCCTGCTCCCCCAAATCCGGCTGAAACAATGTGTAGATCGATTGCTCGAGAACCGGCTCCGGCGGCCCCTGCAGCAGGACGGAGAAAGCGCCGCCATCACGCGCGCCGGCCCCCATCGCCTTGACCTCGACCAGAGACAGCTGAAGCCCGGCTTCCGCCGAGCGGACCTCGAACGCCGTGTCCACCAGCTTTTCGAAGTCCTGGATGGTCAGTGTCTTAAGGTCCGTCATTTGGCTCTCCTGAATTCCGGTTCACGCCCCAGGAAGGGCGCCTTCTCGAAAAGTTGTAAAGCAGGCGGCACTCAACCGCAAAAGGCTTTTTTTCCGCCACCTGCATCGCATGTCGAAACACCGCACAAACGCCGATCGGCATCGACGCTATTGGTCGATCAGCTGGCCACTCTGTCCGCCAGCCCCTTCAAGACCACCTTGTTGCGGCTGGTCACAGTCGAGCGTTTCCATCCATACTTGTCACAGATCCGGCTGAACTTTCCAGCGCCTGCCTTGCACATGACTTCGAACTGAAGCGCCCGCCGGGCTTCGGGATCCTCGACAAGCGAGAACCAGGTGATTGCTTCCTCGGCCCGGCTGATCTCCCGGGGAGAATAGGACCGCCGGCGTCTGGAAGCCTTGCGCCGGTAATCTGGCCAGGCCGCCAGAACGGCTTTCGGTCCGTCGCCCTTGCCTGTCGCCGCGATCACTTCAACCGCCTCGACCAGCCGTTCCATCACCATGTCCGGAGCATTGGTTGTCATACTATCTCCTTGGCAAACCCGGTCGAACGCCCGGCGAGATGCCGGGTCAATTCTGTCGACTGAAACGGGAGAAGGAGCCAGACGACTTGCCAGCCTAATTGCTGCGGCCACCCTGCTGCTTGAGATACCCTTCTTCCCAGAAACCGTAATAGTCGGCCTGCGGCGGATAGGGGTTTTCGTCCCGGGATTTGCCGTTCCGGCACGCTTCGGCACCGCGTTCTAAGGCGTGCAATTGCGCCTTGGTGAGATAGCTGTTCATCCTGCCGCTTCCCAAACCCTTGAAAAATATGCCTCTCGCCAATCTCACCCACGACGCACCGCAAAGCTGGCTCGCCGACCGCCGGACACGCAACACAGCCGTTGATTGACCCGCGCAGTGTAATCAACCGAATTTGTCTGACAACTGCTTTCATGCCGCCTGCTCCCGTAAACCACCGCCCATTTGCCGGTCCAGCTCATAGGAAAGCAGGACTGACATCGTCACCGTCGGAGCAGCTGGATTCAGCTGTTTGGCAACCGCCAGAAGCGCCTGAAGATCGATCCTGTCGAAGTGATCCAGAAACCCCTGCCGGTCGACCCAGTCCGGCTTGTTGAGCACCAGCCAGGACACCGCGGTAAAACAGGGCGCAGACCAGTTGCCGCGGTTTTCCGCGGTATTGATCAGGCCGAAGACCAGCCGCAAATGCTCCGGACCGTGCTTCTTCAGAAGCGTCTGACAGGTGCGTCGCGCCTTGGATTGATGCCGGCCCTCTGCCCGTCTTGTGTGCGCGACGAAATGCACGCCAAATTCGGCGGCGATCCTGTCGACCACTGCACCTGATGCCATCACACCACCTCCTGTTTACCGGTCTGCGGCTTGCGCAGGGTCGCAAAGGCCTCTTCGGCGCGCTCCCGCGCCGTTCTTGGCATTTGTTCATGCTTTGTTCTTCTTGCTTCAAATCCCGCGCTTCGTCCGGTCCCATGCCGGGCCGGACCTGTCGTCCCCTTTGATGTTGCCGGCCTCTGCTCCTGGCCCAGCTTCAAGTGTCTCAGCTCCAGGGTCAGAAGCCTGTTGCGCGCCTTTTCCAGCGCAAAATCGTCTTCCAACCGGGAGCCGGGCCGTTCCGCCCGGATCCTGCAATGGGCGACCTTGGCCCGGGCGGCATCGATTTCGTCCTCGATGTTTCTCATGACAAGCGCTCCCGTTTTCCGGTTCTGCAGACCCTTGAGACCAGCGCGCCGATCCCTTTCTCCACCCTCCTCAGGGCGATCCGTTTGACAGTCATCGTCGCTCCAACGCTATTACTAACGACACAAATCTGATGTACGCTTTATGCGTACAAGTGTCAACGTTTACTCCATACAAATTTGCTGCTATGACGTATGTAAATGACGCATTGGATCGACGCTGCCATGGAGACGAACACACAATCCGCCCCATCGGCTCAGCTTGTGGAACTGAAGGACCGCAGCGGCCTGTCGATCCGTGCGATCGCCCGCGCGATGGGCTATCAGAATGCGTCGTCTATCCAGCGCTATTTCAGCCCCGACTACGCCAAGCCGGCTCTGCCGGCGGATTTCGTCGCCAAATTGCTGCCGGTCCTGATCGGCAAGGGCGAAAGACCCATCAGCCGGGACGACATCCTGGCTCTCGCTCCGACTTCGCTGACGGATCTGGAAGCCGCAAGTGCCCCCTCAAGAGCAGCCGTCGCCCTGGATCTCAAGGGCCAGGTTGCGGCGGGTCTTTGGATGGAAGCCGGTCTTTTCGAGACCGATGCAATCCGGGAAACCAGCATCGCGGGAGACCTCCGATTCCCGAGTGAAAGCCAATATCTTCTTGAAATAAAAGGCGAAAGCTTGAATCGGATTGCCCAGGACGGCGACTTCATCCTGTGCCTCGACTATCTGGAAGCCGGAATTGAAATGAAATCCGGCGACCTTGTCGTTGTGGAACGGTCCCGGGACGGCGGCCACACGATCGAACGCACTGCCAAGCGCGTTGTCCGCCGCAATGGCATGATCGAACTGCGGCCTGAGTCCGACGATCCGCGCTTCCAGGAACCGGTCATCTTCGACGAGCATGACGAAGAAACCACCGAAGTCCGCATCATCGCCAAGATCCTTAGCGTCATCCGCCAGATCGTCTGAAACCCGCGCCGAAACACCTGACCGACTGTCTTCGCCAGCGTCGATCCGATGCCAGCGCCGGCGCGCGATGACAAGGCAAAATCGCGCGCGCGCCACCTCCCCTTCGCCGGACACCCAAGACCCGCTCGCCGACATATCACATACGCAAAATTTGACATATACGCAAAATGCGTACATACTTGCATATAGAGTATTTGGGAGGATTTAATGAGTTTGAACCTCGACAGGAGCTTTTATTCAGTCATTTCCGATCTTGGAAAATGCCTCTACACGCCGGAGATGGAGCTGGACGAAATGAGCCTTCCCCAGATTATCCGGGACTTGCGGGCCGGTCAGCTGGAGAATGTCCGCGCCATACTGGAATTCAACCCGGCGGAGGGCTGGTGCAACGACGTTACCGGTGACGTCCTGGCGGCGGCGTTTCCGGCGGAGATCGGAACAGTGGAGCCGGACTGGTCGGATTATCACGAAGAACGCTTGGACGGCCACCGCGCCGGGGTCTCCGTCCTGGTGGCCGCCTGAGGCCTTTCAGCCAGGGCCCGGTTCAAAGTCTGAACTAGCTCCGGTGCGCCCGGGGCGGCTGGCCGAATTCCTGTCGGTAGGCCCGGGTCATGGCGCTGGCATTCTGATAGCCGCAGCGCTCGGCGATCTCCGCGATGCTGAGCCGGGTCAGCGACACCAGCCGCCGTGCCTCCCGCAGGCGGATCGCCTTGTAGACGGCAAGCGGCGTCATCCCCACCTCCTGCCGAAAGTGCTCCTCCAGGCTGCGCTGGTCGACATTGAGCCGGTCCGCCAACGTGCCGATGGCAAGGGGGCTCTCCAGGGTTCTGCGCATCAGCGCCGCCGCGCTGCGCACCAGGCTGTCGGCAGTCAGGCGCAGCCGGGGGTCCTGTCGTTCGAAGGCATCGCCATGCATGAAATTGGCGGAAACCTCCAGCGCAAACATGGCGCCGTGCTGCTGTTTGATAAGCTCCAGCGTCAGCTCGAAAGTTGTCGACGCCCCCCCACAGGTGCACGTGTCCCCGTCCAGGACCACACGGTCCTCGACCACGTCCACGTCCGGGAACGTTTCGGCAAACAGAGAGAGCTCGTCCCAGTGAATGGTGGCCTTGCGGCCCTCGAGTAGCCCCGCCGCCGCCATCAGCCAGGCCCCCGTGTCCATGCCAACAAGGGTGCCGAACCGTTTTCTTGCAGCGCGCAGCACCCTCTGCATGCGTGCGCCGGCAAAACCGGTATAGTCGTAGCTCGGCATCACGAACAGAAAGTCCCCGGCGGGCATAGCCTCGGCCCAGGACCTTGTCGCCACTGGCAGGCCGCTGGAGGAGGTCACGGTGCCGCCGTCCAGGCTGACATGTTCCCAGACATAAAGCGGCCGGCGCGCAATCGTGTTGGCTGCCCGGAACGGTTCGACCGCATTGGCCAGGCAATAAACCGAGAACATGTCGAACAGGAAAACGCAGATCCTGCGAGGACCAGCCGATTTTTCCGAAACCTGCATCTATATTTACCAAAACTGCATAGTGACGTTTTGCCTCTTGTCTCACTCTCAAGACAACGAAGCAAGAGGAGGTCCCGATGGAGTTTGGCTTGAGCGAAGAACAGGAGATGATCGTCTCCACGGTCCGCTCCTTCGTGGAAAACGAGATCTATCCGCATGAGGCAATGGTGGAGAAAACCGGCCAGGTGCCCGTTGAGCTCGGCGAAGAGATCAAGCGGAAATGCATCGATCTCGGCTTCTATGCCTGCAACTTCCCGGAAGAGGTCGGCGGCGCGGGCCTCAGTCATTTGGACTTTGCCCTGGTCGAGCGCGAACTCGGTCGTGGCTCAATGGCTCTCAACCACTTCTTCGGACGCCCGCAAAACATACTGATGGCGTGCGAAGGCGACCAGAAGGAACGTTATCTGCTGCCGGCGGTGCGCGGCGAGAAGATGGACGCGCTCGCCATGACCGAGCCGGACGCCGGCTCGGATGTGCGCGGCATGAAATGCCAGGCGGTGCGTGATGGCGGCGACTGGGTGATCAACGGATCCAAGCACTTCATCTCCGGGGCGGAACACGCGGATTTTTTCATTGTCTTTGTGGCAACAGGCGTCGACGAAACCCCGAAGGGACCGAAAAAGCGCATCACCTGTTTCCTGGTCGACCGCGGCACGCCCGGCTTCGAGGTCCGCGACGGCTACAACTCCGTCAGCCATCGCGGCTATAAGAATTGTATCCTCTATTTCGACAATTGCCGGCTTCCGGACGCCCAGGTTCTCGGCGAGGTCGATGGCGGATTCGAGGTGATGAACGAATGGCTTTATGCCACCCGGATCACGGTCGCGGCCATGAGCGTCGGCCGCGCGCGCCGCTGTTTCGACTATGCGGTAAACTATGCCGCGGAGCGCAAGCAGTTCGGTCAGGCGATTGCCAAGTTTCAGGGGATCAGCTTCCAGGTCGCCGACATGATCACCGAGATCGACGCTGCCGACTGGCTGACGCTCGCCAGCGCCTGGCGGCTCGACCAGGGTTTGCCCGCCAACCGCCAGATTGCCAGCGCCAAACTCTACGCCTCGGAAATGCTGGCAAGGGTCACCGACGCGACACTGCAGATCTTCGGCGGCATGGGGCTGATGGACGACTTCCCCATCGAACGCTTCTGGCGCGATGCACGTGTGGAGCGGATCTGGGACGGCACCAGCGAGATCCAGCGCCACATCATTAGCCGCGACATTTTCCGCCCGCTCGGAGCCTGATCCATGCGCTCCCTGGAACGTCTGCTCAGGCCGCGATCCATCGCCGTCATCGGCGGCGGCACCTGGTGCCGAAACGTCGTCCGTGAATGCCGCAAGGCCGGCTTTGACGGCGACCTCTGGCCCATCCATCCGACCCGCAGCGAAATCGAAGGAGTCCAGGCAGTCCGCTCCGTGGATGAGCTGCCGTCAGCGCCCGACGCCGTCTTCATCGGCGTCAATCGAAACGCCACCATCGAGGTTGTCGGAGCCCTCGCCCGTCTGGGTGCGGGCGGCGCGATCTGCTTTGCCTCCGGTTTCAGCGAAGCCACCCGCGAATTGGCAGACGGCGCCGATCTTCAGGCCGCTCTGGTCGAAGCCGCGGGCGGCATGCCCATCCTCGGGCCCAACTGCTACGGCTTCCTCAACGCCCTTGACGGCGCTTCGCTCTGGCCGGACCAGCACGGACTGCCCCCTGTTGAGACCGGCGTCGCCATCATCGCCCAATCGTCCAACATCGCTCTAAACCTCACCATGCAGACCCGAGGTCTGCCGATTGCCTATCTGATGACGGCCGGCAACCAGGCCCAGACGGGCCTCTCGGCGATCGGCAACGCGCTTCTCGACGACGACCGCGTCACCGCCATCGGGCTCTATATCGAAGGCCTCGACGATCTTGCCGCCTTTGAGGCCTTCGCCCGCCGCGCCCATGCGCTCGGCAAGCCGGTCGTTGCCTTGAAGATCGGCCGCTCGGAAGCCTCGCAGGCCGCGACCGTCTCGCACACGGCATCGCTTGCGGGCAGCACCGCGGGCTCCGACGCCCTCTTCAAGCGCCTCGGCATTGCCCGCGTCGACAGCCTGCCCGCGCTTCTGGAAACCTTGAAGCTGGTGCATGTCGCCGGCCCGCTCGCCAATGCCAACATCGCGTCCATGTCCTGTTCCGGCGGCGAAGCCAGCCTGATCGCCGACACTGCCGTCGGTCGCATGGTTTCCTTTCCGGCCCTGACCGCCGATCAGCGGTCCGCGCTTGCCGATGCCCTCGGCCCCAAGGTCGCGCTCGCCAACCCACTCGACTATCACACCTATATCTGGGGCGACGAAGCCGCCATGAGCCGCTGCTACGCAGCGATGATGCTCGGCGATCTTTCCCTCGGGCTCGTCATACTCGACATTCCGCGCCAGGACCGCTGCGATCCGCAGGCCTGGCTGATGGTGTTCGACGCCGTTGAAGCGGCCCAGAAATCCTCCGGCAAGCAGATGGCCATTCTGAGCTCCCTGCCCGAGCTGATGCCGGAGGCCATCGCAACCGACCTGATCGCCCGGGGTATTGTCCCGCTCTGTGGCTTCGACGAGGCCCTGTCCGCCATCGAAGCGGCCGCACTTTTCGGCAAGCCCTTGACCGCCGACCCGGTCCATATCCCCGGCCCTGTCCTTGCCCCACGCCTTGTCGAGGAAAAGGACGCCACGGCTTTGCTCGCGAGCCACGGCCTGCGCATTCCGGCCAGCAAGTCAGCGGACAGTCCCGCAGCCGCCGCGCAAGCCGCCGAAGAAATCGGCTTCCCGGTGGTCCTGAAAGGGACCGGCATAGCCCACAAGACCGAGGCCGGTGCTGTCATGCTCAATCTCAGCACGGCCTGCGAGGTGCATCAAGCGGCCGAGACCATGCCGACGGCCACGTTCCTGGTTGAGGAGATGGTCACCGGAACCCTTGCCGAGCTCCTGGTTGGCGTCGTCCGCGACCCGGCCCATGGCTACGTGTTGACCCTCGCAGCCGGTGGTACCCTGACAGAGATTCTGCAGGACAACACCTCGCTCGTCCTGCCTGTTCGAGAAGAAGATATCCGCAAGGCTCTCGACAGTCTGAAGATTGGTCGGGTGCTCCAGGGCTATCGTGGCATGCCACCTTGCGATCAGGATGCCATCGTCGCCGCCGTCCTGGCCGTTCAGGCCCTTGCCCTCGGCGCACCGGTCGAGGAAGTTGAAATCAATCCCCTGCTCTGCGGCAGGGACTTTGCCATCGCCGCCGACGCGCTGGTGAGACTGGGAGGAAACTGATGGAAGGTCCCATCAAGACCGAAAGACGCGGCCACATCCTGGCCGTCACGCTGGACCGGCCCAAGGCCAACGCCATTGATCTCGCCACCAGCCGGATCATGGGCGACGTCTTCACCGACTTCCGCGACGATCCGGAGCTGCGCGTCGCCATCGTCACCGGTGCGGGCGAGAAATTCTTCTGCCCCGGCTGGGATCTGAAGGCCGCCGCCGACGGCGATGCGGTTGACGGCGACTATGGCAAGGGTGGTTTCGGCGGCCTGCAGGAACTTCGCGGCCTCAACAAGCCGGTGATTGCCGCCGTCAACGGCATCTGCTGCGGCGGCGGCCTTGAACTGGCACTGTCCGCCGACATCATCCTCGCCGCCGACCATGCCACCTTCGCCCTGCCGGAGATCCGCTCAGGCACGGTGGCCGATGCGGCCAGCATCAAGCTGCCGAAGCGCATCCCCTATCACATCGCCATGGAGATGCTGCTGACCGGCCGCTGGATCGAAGCGGACGAAGCCGCCCGCTGGGGCCTGATCAACCACATCTATCCCGCGACCGATCTGATGGTGGAAGCCTGGAAGCTGGCCGAGCTGCTCGCCTCCGGTCCGCCGCTTGTGTACGCGGCGCTGAAGGAAATCGTGCGCGAAGCGGAAGACATGAAGTTCCAGGACGCCCTCAACCGCATCACCCGAAGCCAGTTCGAAACGGTCGAAAAGCTCTATCGCTCGGAAGACCAGAAGGAAGGCGCCCGCGCCTTTGCCGAAAAACGCGATCCGGTCTGGAAAGGCCGCTAGGAGTTCAAAATGCCCCTTCAAATGAACCGCGACGTCTTCATCACCTGCGCCGTGACCGGCTCCGGCGGCACCCAGGACAAGTCTCCTCACGTGCCGCGCAGCCCGAAGCAAATCGCCGACAGCGCCATTGACGCTGCCAAGGCGGGCGCGGCCATCGTTCATTGCCATGTACGCGAACCGGAAACCGGCGCTCCGTCCCGCCGCCTGGACTATTACCGGGAGGTCACCGAGCGTATCCGCGATGCGGATGTCGATGTGGTCTTGAACCTCACGGCCGGCATGGGCGGCGACATCGTCTTCGGATCCACCGAGGCCCCACTCCCTGTCAATCCGGCCGGTACCGACATGATCGGCGCCACCGAGCGCATGGCCCATGTCCGTGAGTGCCTGCCGGAAATCTGCACGCTGGACTGCGGCACCATGAATTTCGCCGAGGCGGACTATGTCATGACCAACACGCCGGGCATGCTGCGCGCCATGGGCGCCATGATGACCGAGCTCGGCGTCAAGCCCGAGATCGAGGCTTTCGACACCGGGCACCTGTGGTTCGCCAAGCAGCTGGTCAAGGAGGGCACTCTCGCCTCCCCGGCCCTGGTGCAACTGTGCATGGGCGTGCCCTGGGGCGCTCCGAACGACCTCAACACCTTCATGGCCATGGTCAATGCCATTCCGGACGACTGGGCCTGGTCGGCCTTCAGCCTCGGCCGGGACCAGATGCCCTATGCGGCCGCGGCCGTTCTGGCCGGCGGCAATGTTCGCGTCGGCCTGGAAGACAACATTTTCCTCGAAAAAGGCGTTCTTGCCACCAATGCCCAGCTGGTTGAAAAGGCCGTCGGCGTGGTCGAAGGCATGGGCGCCCGCATCATTGGGCCGGAAGCTGTTCGTGAGAAGCTCGGCCTGACCAAACGCGCACCGGTGGCAGCCTGACCATGAGCTCGCGCGTCCTTGTCACGGCCGGTGCTTCCGGCATCGGCCGTGCCATTGCAGAACGGTTCTTAGGCGAAGGGAACCGGGTCGCCATCTGCGACGCAGATCCTGCCGCGGTAAAGGCGTTTGCGGAAACGCATCCGGCCGCGATCACAGCCGTTGCCGACGTCACCTCCGAAGAGGACATGGACCGGTTCCTGACCGGCCTTGAGGCCGACTGGGGCGGCATTGACATCGTCTGCGCCAATGCCGGCACAGGTGGCCCCGCCGGAGCCATCGAGACGCTGGATTACACGGAGTGGCAACGCTGTGTCGCGACCAATCTGCATGGCGCTTTCCTGACCTGCCGCTGGGCGGCCAGGGTGATGAAGGCTCAAGGGCATGGCCTGATCACGCTTACCTCCTCCACCGCCGGTCTTTACGGCTACCCGTTCCGCTCCCCCTATGCCTCGGCCAAATGGGCCATCGTCGGCCTCACCAAGACCTTGGCCATGGAGCTCGGGCCCCATGGCATCCGGGTAAACGCCGTCTGTCCGGGCGCTGTCGAAGGCGATCGCATGGACCGGGTCGTTGCCATGGAAGCCAGGGCCCGCGGCGAGACCGAAGAGGCCATTCGCCAAAGCTACGTCAAAGGCGTCTCGCTCAGGACCTGGGTGACCGCCGAGGACGTCGCCAACAGCATCCACTTTCTGGCGTCCGAAGCCGGCGCCCGTATTTCAGGACAGATCCTGGCCATTGACGGCCACACGGAGACACTCGCACCATGACCCAAAAAGCATGCATCGTCGGCGGCGGCGTGATCGGCGGCGGCTGGGCCGCCCGTTTTCTTCTGAACGGCTGGGACGTTGCGGTCTTCGACCCCGACCCGGAAGCCGAACGCAAGATCGGCGAGGTTATCGCCAATGCCCGCCGCAGCCTGCCGTCCCTCTATGACAAACGCCTGCCGGACGAAGGCAAACTCACGTTCCATAATGATCTGACCGAAGCCGCAAAGGGCGCCGACTGGATCCAGGAAAGTGTGCCGGAACGGCTGGAGCTGAAACACAAGGTGCTCGGCAACCTGACCGAGATGGCGTCCCCGACCACCGTCATCGGCTCCTCCACCTCCGGCTTCAAACCCTCGGAACTTTGCGCGGAAGGCGCCCGCGCCATCGTCGCCCACCCGTTCAACCCGGTCTATCTGCTACCGCTGATCGAGCTGGTCGGCGATCCTGGCGAGACGGCGCGCGCTGCGGAAATCCTGCGGTCCATCGGCATGTTCCCGCTGACTGTGCGCAAGGAGATCGACGCCCACATCGCCGACCGCTTCCTGGAAGCGGTCTGGCGCGAGGCCCTCTGGCTGGTCAAGGACGGCATCGCCACGACGGAAGAGATCGACGAGGCCATCCGCATGGGCTTTGGCCTTCGCTGGGCGCAAATGGGCCTGTTCGAGACCTACCGCATCGCGGGAGGCGAAGCCGGCATGAAACATTTCATGGCCCAGTTCGGCCCGTGCCTCACCTGGCCCTGGACCAAGCTGATGGACGTGCCTGAGTTCACCGACGAGCTGGTCGATCTGATCGCAGGCCAGTCGGACGACCAGTCGCGACATCTTTCGATCCGCGAACTGGAGCGGCTGCGTGACGACAATCTCGTCGGCATGATGCGCGCCCTGAAAAAAAGCGGCAGCGGCGCCGGTGGCGTTCTGGTGGCCCACGAAAAGGCCCTTGCCAATGCCGAACCGGCCGAACTCCCGGTCACCGTGGACCGCCAGATCCCGCAAAGCTGGACCGATTACAACAATCACATGAACGAGGCCCATTACCTCGAAGCCGGCGCGGCGGCGACCGATCGCTTCATGGAACTGATCGGTGCGGACGCGGACTATATCGCCTCGGGCAAGAGCTATTTCACCGTCGAGAACCACCTGCGCTATCTGGACGAGCTGAAAGCGGGCGAACGCCTCACCGTCACCACCCAGGTCCTTCAGGGCGAAGGCAAGAAGATGAAGCTGTTCCATTTCCTGAAAAACGGCGACGGCAAGGTGGCCGCCACAATGGAAACCATGCTGCTCCATGTCGACCTCACCACCCGCGCCAGCTGCCCACCGCCCCCTGAGGTCGAGGAAAAACTGACTGCGTTTGCGAAGGCCCATACCACGCTGCCCGTGCCCGATGGCGCAGGGCGTTATGTGGGGCAGCGGGGTTAGCTCGGGAGCATTCGAACCCGAAAGGCCAAAACCTCCGGTCGTCACACCCACCGACGTCATCCTGAGGAGGACCGCCAGGTCCGTCTCGAAGGATCGGCAGCGCGCTCAGAAGCCTGTGGCCTATCCTTCGAGACGCGCGCAAGCGCGCTCCTCAGGATGACGCTGGTGAGGATACAAAGTCCGAAGTGACACGATGCGTCCACCTGGTGAGCGGCAATGGACAGACCGGCGCCCCCCTCCACCGTCATTCCGGACAAGTGCAGCGAAGCTGCGCGCAGATCCGGAATCCAGCGCATCGGCGTGAGCGCAGCGAACTCCGTTTCCCTCTTACCCCACGATCAGCTGCTTCAGCTGCAGCGCTTCGTACTCCAGTTCGGTCAGCCGGTAATTGACCACATCGCCAATGGTGATGATGCCCGCGAGGGCGTCGTCCTCGACCACCGGCATGTGGCGGAAGCGGCCGTCGGTCATCTTGCGCAGCACCGTGATCAAAGCATCGTCCGGGTGACAGACCTCAACGGTCTTCGTCATGATGTCCTCTACCTTTTGCGGCAGGGTCTGTCCCGGCGTTTCGGCCAGCCGGCGCACGATGTCGCGCTCCGAAAGGATGCCCTGCAGCCTGCCGTCGGCGTCCTTCACCACCACCGCGCCGATTTTCTTGTCGCGGAGCATCACCACCGCCTCATGCAGCGTGTTCTGCGGGCGCAGCGCATGAACGTCCGATCCCTTTTTATCTAGGATCTTCCGTACGGTCGCGGTTTCATGCTTGAGATTGGTGTCTGGAGTCTGGCTATGCGTCGTCGCGTGCATCTTGTCTTTTCGGCTGGGGGCCTGATAAGAGCTTGGCATGTATATGGCTCCTTACTGATTGACCGCCTCGGGCAGTAAGGAACAGCTTAACCGAAACTGGTCGGCCTAAGGAACTCTCCAAATTGGCAGAATATTTTCTGACGCCCCTGACCGCCACGATCTTCTTCGTGCTCGCCTGTCTGGCGGGCTATCAGTACCGCCGCGTCTGGGTCAAGGAAGGGCCACGCTGGCAATTGTGGCTCTATGGTGTGATCGCCGGCGCCTGCCTGGCGCTGGTAGCGTTCATTCCGGTGTCGGCCACCGGGTAACAAGGACGGCTTTCAGCCCTCTTGCGCTTCCATTTCCTTGAGCATCTTGCGGGCGCGCGGGCACGCCAGACGTTCCCGCAGCGGGCTGTTCGGATCGATTTCCTTGTTGCAGACCAGGCAATGATCCGCATCGGCAATCGCGTTCAGCCCGCCGCAACTTCCCTTGATGGTCCGGCCGGAAAAGATCACGCCGACCGCCATCCCGGTGATGACGGTCAAAAGAAGCGCGAAAGCCAGAACAAAGGTCAGCACGGTCTCGGTCCGTTCGGTTTAGGCCTGAAGGGCAGCGAACCTGTCGCTGGACGAGGTCACGAAACCCTTGTCGCCCGCATCCGCATGCCGGTCAATGAACAGCACCGCCAGATCACGCTGATTTGCGATCTCAAGGCCCCGCTCGGTGCCATGCACCAGCAGCGCGGTCGCCCAGGCATCCGCCAGCATGGCGTTTTCCGCCAGGACGGTTACGGAGGCGGTGCGGTGGGTGATCGGCCGGCCGGTCTTGGCATCGATGATGTGCGAGTAGCGCTGGCCGTCCTGCTCGAAATAATTGCGGTAGTCGCCGGAGGTTGCCATGCCTAGATTGGAGACGCTGGCGACCTTGTAGGCCTGACGGTTGAGGGCATCGGGAGATTCGATGCCGATCTGCCAGTCGAGCCCGTCGGCATTGCGGCCGGACACATAGAGATCGCCGCCGATTTCAACCATGAAATCGGTCAAGCCGAAGCTTTTGACCACCTGGGCCATCTGGTCGATGCCGTAACCCTTGCCGATCGACGGCAGAAAGATCTGCGTGTTCGGACGGCCCTTGCGGACCTGTGTGCCATTGACGCTCAGGCCGTCCGTCTGACCAGCGGCATCGAAGGCGGCTGCAAGCTTGTCGGCGGAAGGCTGTGCATGAGCGGAACCGCCCTTGGCGCCGAAACCCCAGGCTTCGATCACCGGGCCGAGGGTGATGTCGAACTGGCCTTCGCTGGCGGCATGGACGTCCTTGGCGGCGCTGATGACCCGGGCAAGATCCTCGGAGACGGACATCGGCTGGGTCGAGGCATGCGCGTTGAAACGCGACACTTCGGAGGACGCGTCCCAGTTGGACATCTGCGCGGTGACCTTGAAGAGACTGTTTTCGATTGCCAGACGCAGGGCGGCCTTGTCCACGCCGCGCTCATGGTCTAGAGCCTTGACCGAATAACTCGTCCCCATCGTCGATCCTGAAAGCTCGACAACATCCGCACCGCCTTTACAGGCAGCCACGGTGAGCGACATCAGGATGAAACTCCGCCGGGAGAATTTAATGTTAGTTGGCACGATACCAGCCTCCGATCGATCACCTGCGACTTTCGCCGCGCACTCAGTCGCGCTTTTCATTGGTTCCGGTGTCTGATTCAACAAAAAAATGGAGCTAATTGGCAAATTAGTTCTTTTTCGCGGCGCAAAAACGTAGGATACGGCGTTTTGTCGAAATCTGGAGGCCAGATGCGTGCAAAGCTTTAAGCTTAAAAAAGGTCTTGATCTTCCGGTGCTGGGGGCACCTGTGCAGGAGATCAAAGACACCAAAGAGACAGAAACAGTGGCGGTTCTGGCCGCGGACTATGTCGGCCTGAAACCCAGGCTCCTGGTCCAGGAGGGCGATGTTGTCGGCCTCGGCGCCCCGCTGCTTTTCCACAAGGACACGCCCGATGTGATGATCGCCGCGCCGGCCTCCGGCCAAATCAAGGCAGTCAATCGGGGCGCGCGCCGGGTTCTGATCAGCATCGAGATCGAAGTCGACAAGGACGCCGCAGCGCCGGTCGATTTTTCTTCTGTTGGCGACACCACGACGGCCGAAGGGCTCACTGAGCGCCTGTGCGCCTCTGGCCTGTGGACCTCTTTCCGCACCCGCCCCTATTCCAAGGTTCCGGACCCCGCCACCCGCCCGGCGGCCATCTTCGTGACCGCCATGGACACCGAACCGCTCGCTGCGGACCCGGCCGTGATCCTCGCCGAAAGCGGCGCTGACTTTGCCAAGGGTCTCGAAGCGGTCGCCTCCTTGAGCGGTGGCAAGACCTATCTCTGCCAGGAGACCAACGCTTCCATTCCCGGACGCGAAGTCGCCGGGGTCGAAACCGCCGGTTTCTCGGGTCCGCATCCGGCAGGCCTCGCCGGCACCCATATGCATTTCCTGGAAGCGCCCGGCTCCACCAGAACCGTCTGGACCATCGGCTACCAGGACGTCATCGCCATCGGCCGTCTGCTTAAGACCGGCCAGGTTGACCCCTCGCGGGTGATTGCCCTGTCCGGTCCGCGCTGCGCCCAACCTCGTCTGATCCGCACGGTTGCCGGCGCTTCCCTGGAGGCTCTGTCCATGGGCGAGATCGAAGGCGATGCGCCGGTGCGCCTGATTTCCGGGTCGATCCTGAGCGGCCGTCTCGGCGAGGGGCCGAGCGCCTATCTCGGCCGCTACGCCCGCCAGCTGACGCTGATCGAAGAAGACCACAAGCAGATCCCGCTCGGCTGGATCCGTCCGATGGCATCCAAATATGCCTTCCAGCCCGTGCTCGGCTCGGCCTTCACGAAAAAGCTCTACGCGCTGACGTCCAACCTCAATGGCGGCCGTCGCGCCATGGTCCCGCTCGGCACCTTCGAAGAGCTGATGCCGCAGGATTTCCTGCCGACGCAGCTGCTGCGCGCGCTTCTGGTCATGGACACGGACCAGGCCCAGGCGCTTGGCGCGCTGGAACTGGATGAGGAAGATCTGGGGCTGGTCGGTTTCGCCTGCCCCGCCAAATATGAATACGGCATGGCACTGCGTGACTGCCTTGCCAAAATTGAGAAGGAGGGCTGATCCTTGGGCCTTCGCAACTTCTTCGACCGCATCGAACCACATTTCGTGAAAGGCGGCCGCTACGAGAAGCTGTTCCCCGTCTACGAGATGGTGGAAAGCTTCATCTACACGCCGAAGACGGTGACCACGGCAGCGCCTCATGCGCGCTCCTATGTCGATATGAAGCGGATCATGACCTATGTGGTCATCGCCACGATCCCCTGCATTCTCGTCGGGCTCTACAATGTCGGCTTTCAGGTGAATTCGGCGATCGCCGTTCACGGCGCTTCCGGCTGGCGCGCCTTCATCATCGAGGCGCTGGGCATCGGCTTCGATCCGGCCAATCCCTTCGCCAATTTCGTGCATGGCGCGCTTTATTTCCTGCCGATCTACATCACCACACTGGTGGTCGGCGGCATCTGGGAAGTGATTTTCGCCACCGTGCGCGGCCATGAGGTCAACGAGGGTTTTCTTGTCACCTCCATGCTCTACGCGCTGATCCTGCCCCCTTCGGCGCCCCTGTGGCAGGTGGCCCTCGGCATTTCCTTCGGCGTGGTCATCGGCAAGGAAGTCTTCGGCGGCACGGGCAAGAACTTCCTCAACCCGGCCCTCACCGGCCGCGCCTTCCTCTATTTCGCCTATCCGGCGCAGATGTCCGGCGACACCATCTGGACGCCCGTCGACGGTTTCTCCGGGGCAACCGCTCTTTCCATCGGCGCCTCCGACGGCTACCAGCAGCTCGCCGCCCATGGCGTCACCTGGATGGACGCGTTTCTGGGCTTCATCCAGGGCAGCATCGGCGAGACCTCGACCCTCGCCTGCCTGATCGGCCTTGCCTTCCTGCTCCTCACCAAGATCGCCAACTGGCGCCTGGTGGTCGGTTGCCTGATCGGCATGATCGGCTTTTCCTCGCTGCTCAATCTGATTGGCTCTGACAGCAATCCGATGTTTGCCATGCCCTGGTACTGGCACCTGGTGGTCGGCGGCTACGCCTTCGGTCTCGCCTTCATGGTCACCGAACCGGTGTCGGCGTCCCACACCAATCTCGGCCGCTATATCTACGGCGCGCTGATCGGCTTCATGGTGGTGATGATCCGCGTCATCAACCCGGCCTTCCCGGAAGGCATGATGCTGGCCATTCTCTTCGGTAACGTTTTTGCACCGCTGATCGACTATTTCGTGGTGCAGGCAAACATCAAACGCAGGGCGAAGCGCAATGCCTGACGTGAGTGGAAACAACAACAAGGGCTTCATCCGGCGCTTCCTGGATCTGCCGCCGGATTCGGTCCCCAAGACCGTCTTCGTTGCCGTCACCCTGTGTCTGGTGGCCTCGATGATCGTGTCGGCCGCCGCCGTCGCCCTCCGCCCGGTCCAGGAGATCAACAAGCTCCGTGACAAGCAGGTCAACATTCTGCAGGTCGCCGGCCGGTATGATCCGGCGGTGGATATCACCGAGGCTTTCGCCGAGTTCGAGCCGCATGTGCTGGAGCTTGAAACAGGCGAATTCACCGACGCATTCGATGCCGCGACCTTTGACGACCGCGCCGCGGCCGACGATCCGGCGACGTCAGTCGCCCTTGAGGATGACCCGGCCTCGATCGGCCGCAAGGCCAAATTCGTGACGGTCTATCTGCTGCGGAACGACGACGGCAGCCTCGACAAGGTGATCCTGCCCATCCACGGCTACGGCCTCTGGTCGACCCTTTACGGCTACATCGCGCTGGAAGAAAACGCCAACGACATTTACGGCCTGCAGTTCTACAGCCACGCGGAAACGCCCGGCCTCGGCGCTGAAGTTGACAACCCGCGCTGGAAATCGCTGTGGCGCGGCAAGAAACTCGCCGATGACAGCGGCGAATTGCTGATCACGGTTGCCAAAACCGCGCCGCCTGAGGGCGAGGACTATCACGTCGATGCTCTGGCCGGTGCCACGCTGACCACGGTCGGTGTCGACAATCTGGTCCGATTCTGGATGGGCGAAGCCGGTTACGCTCCCTTCCTGGAAAACGTCAAAGCAGGAGAGATCTGATGGCACAGACCAAAAGAAGCATGCTGATCGATCCGCTGGTCGACAACAACCCGATCACGCTGCAGGTTCTCGGGATCTGCTCGGCGCTCGCCGTCACCTCATCGCTCCAGGTCTCCTTCGTGATGGCCATCGCGGTGACCTTCGTGACCGCGTTTTCCTCCATGTTCATCTCCATGCTGCGCAACCACATTCCGGGCGCTATCCGGATCATAGTGCAGATGGTGATCATTGCCTCGCTGGTGATCCTGGTCGATCAGGTGCTCAAGGCCTATGCCTACGAGATCTCAAAGACCCTGTCGGTCTTTGTCGGCCTGATCATCACCAACTGCATCGTGATGGGCCGGGCGGAAGCCTTTGCCATGAAAAATCCGCCGGTTGCCTCCTTCATTGACGGCATCGGCAACGGACTGGGCTATGGCCTGATCCTGATGCTGGTCGGCTTCATCCGCGAACTCTTCGGCTCCGGAAGCCTCTTCGGGCTCACCGTTCTGCCGACGATCAACAATGGCGGCTGGTACCTGCCGAACGGCATGCTGCTGCTGCCGCCGTCCGCCTTCTTCATCATAGGTCTTCTCATCTGGGCCTTCCGAACCTGGAAGCCGGAGCAAGTCGAAGAGCGTGAATACAAGATCCAGACGGTGGAGGCGCATTGATGGAACAGCTGGTTTCCCTCGCCGTCAAAGCGGTTTTCGTCGAAAACCTGGCGCTGTCCTTCTTCCTCGGCATGTGCACGTTCATCGCCGTTTCCAAGAAGATCTCGACCGCCATCGGCCTCGGCATTTCCGTGATGATCGTGCAGGCCATCACCGTGCCGGCCAACAACCTGATCCTGACCTATCTGCTGGCGCCGGGCGCGCTGTCCTGGGCCGGTTTCAGCGATGTCGACCTGACCTTCCTGGGGCTGATCTCCTATATCGGCGTCATCGCCGCCCTGGTGCAGATTCTGGAGATGGTGCTCGATAAGTATTTCCCGCCGCTCTACAACGCGCTGGGCGTGTTCCTGCCGCTGATCACCGTGAACTGCGCCATTCTCGGCGGCTCCCTATTCATGGTCGAACGGGACTACAATTTCCCGGAAGCAGTCACCTATGGCGTTTCCTCCGGCTTCGGCTGGGCGCTGGCAATCACCGCCATGGCCGGCGTGCGCGAAAAGCTGAAATATTCCGACATCCCGGAAGGCCTGCAGGGCCTGGGCATCACCTTCATCACCGCAGGTCTGATGGCCCTGGCCTTCATGTCCTTCAGCGGCGTCAAACTGTAACGGGAGCGCCCAGTGGCCACATTTGGACTAGGCATTCTTCTCTTTACCCTGATCGTGCTCGGGCTCGTCACGATCATTCTCGCCGCGCGCTCGAAACTCGTCTCGGTGGGCAACGTCAACATCACCATCAACGGTGAGAAGACCATCGCGGTGCCTGCGGGCGGCAAGCTGCTGCAGACGCTGGCCGAGCAGAAACTGTTCGTGCCCTCGGCCTGCGGCGGCGGCGGCACCTGCGCCCAGTGCCGGGTGAAGATCTTCTCCGGCGGCGGCTCGATCCTGCCGACCGAAGAGACCCACATCACCAAGCGCGAAGCCGCCTGCGGTGACCGCCTCTCCTGTCAGGTGGCCGTCAAGCAGGACATGGAGATCGAGGTCCCCGAGGAAGTCTTTGGCGTCAAGAAATGGGAGTGTACGGTCCGTTCCAACGAGAACGTCGCCACTTTCATCAAGGCGCTGGTACTGGAACTGCCCGAAGGCGAGAACGTCAATTTCCGCGCCGGCGGCTACATCCAGATCGAGGCCCCCGCGCACCATCTCAAATACACCGACTTCGATGTCGAGGAAGAGTATCGCGGCGACTGGGACCGCTTCAATCTCTGGCAGTACGAATCCACGGTCAGCGAACCGGTCGAGCGCGCCTATTCCATGGCGAACTACCCGGAGGAAAAGGGCATCATCATGCTCAACGTCCGTGTCGCTTCGCCGCCTCCGGGCACCGAAGGCATTCCTCCGGGCAAGATGTCGAGCTACATCTTCAACCTGAAGCCCGGCGACAAGGTGACGATTTCCGGTCCGTTCGGTGAGTTTTTCGCCCGCGACACCGAGAAGGAAATGGTTTTTGTCGGCGGCGGCGCCGGCATGGCGCCCATGCGCAGCCACATCTTCGACCAGCTCAAGCGGCTCAAGTCCAAACGCAAGATCAGCTTCTGGTACGGCGCCCGCTCCAAGCGCGAGATGTTCTTTGTCGAGGATTTCGACCAGCTCGCTGCGGAAAACGAGAATTTCGAGTGGCATGTGGCGCTCTCCGACGCGCTGCCGGAAGACGAATGGACCGGCTATACCGGCTTCATTCACAACGTCCTTTACGACGAATACCTGAAGGATCACCCGGCTCCGGAAGACTGCGAATTCTACATGTGCGGCCCGCCCATCATGAACCAGTCCGTGATCAACATGCTCCTGGACCTCGGCGTCGACCGCGAAGACATCATGCTCGACGACTTCGGCGGCTGACGGTCTAGGGTCAGGACCCATTCATTTGAGTGAAATGGTAGGGATGAATTTGTTCGGATACGAGGCGCAGAGCTGCAGGAAACCGTCCGGTTTCCAAAGATTTGCAACGACGTTGCCGGGCAAATTCACCCTATCCCGGAGGGACGCAAATACGGCTTTGATTTGCTGCGTCAAACCGCTCGACCGGGCAGGAAGTCCGCTTTTCGCGCTTTTCCTTGCAACTCGTTGCCGTTTGTTGCGCCATTTCGACCAAATCAATGAGTCCTGACCCTAAGGCCCTGAAAAAAATGAGAAGCCCGGCGTTCCTTCGCTGGGCTTTTCCTTTTTCGGCCGGAGCACGACACGGTGGCCGCCGAAGTTCAACCGGGAATCGTGGACTTTTCGGTGGCCTGCCAATAGCCTTTCCGCAGTAGGTGACACGGAGTGTATGAATGGCTTTTTCTCGGTTCAGCGGCAGCAGGCTGATGGCGGACCTCGCAGCGGCGGGATCGGAAATCCCAGGCTACGCAAGACCTTACAAGGCTTGTTGGGTTGCCGCTCTGCTCTTTGTGTCCGTGGCCTATCCTGCCTCGGCACAGGAAACCACTGTGACCGAATATTTCGACGACCGGTCAGGCGCGATGGCGCTCAATTACGACACCGAGCTGTATCTCTGCGGAATGATCCACAGCAGTAAGGGCCATGATCCGGTGAATTCGGCCGTTCGTGCGGCCCGGACCCGGGTCGGTTGGCCGAACCTCCTTGAGGACGCCGAAACCTACGGCATTCCGCAAACTTTCAATCTGTGCGGACATGACGCGGTCTTCGGCGACGACGGACCCGGCGACCTTGCCAAGCTGGACCAGTTCAACCTGTTCCATCGTGACAAGCACTGGTGGACCAACACCTGGTATTCAGACGCGCCCCCGAACGGCGGCGACTACCGCACCGTCGGCGATCTGAGCGGCTATACGCGCAGCTACGGACTGGTTTATGGCGGCGACATGACCGAGGCGGCCATGAACGCCTCCGTCCCCCACGAGATCTCGTTCCACACGTTTGGCCATGGTGGCCTGAACAAGCTCCCCGGCTACATTCTGGACGAAACCTTCAGGGTGGGTAAGATCTATCACAAGCGCATCGGCAACAAGATCACGGCCCAGGCACCACCTTGGAACGGCAACCCGATCGAGGCACGCTATCCGATCTTTGTCGACCACGGCATCTTTCTCTACAACCGGTTCGAGGAAACCACGGCCAAACCTCATGAGGTCATCGAAAATCTGTGGGTGATCGCAAGGCATCGCGGCTTCGATGCCGACACCGATCTCCGGGACGACATCGATGCGGTGATCGCCGCGGGTCATGTTCTGGCACCCTATTCCCATCCCGAAGACGGCTTTGCGAAGCCATCGCGCGATGGCTTCCAGAAAACGTTGGCTCACGCCCAGGCCAAGGTGCAATCCGGCGAGCTGTGGGCAACCACTCTCAGCGAAATCGGACGCTATTGCGAAGCCAAGAGCGATGTCGGCACCGTCACCCGATCCGGTGAAGGTGCGACGACCGTCGAGATCACGCTGAACGACTACAAGACCGAAACCTTTGGCATTCCCTACCTGACCTTCAAATCGCCCATGCCTGACGGTTCGGAATTCGCCCGGATCTCTGTCGATTTTCCCTCGGACCTCACACTCAATTCCAATTCGGACACGGTGCGCGTGGAAGACGGCCTCGCCGTCTACTCGATCTATCTCAATCCAAACGGACCGACCAATGTCCGGATCGAAGGTGTTTCGGCCCCTCACACCGATGGCGTGGACATCAATACCCCGGTCCTGACTGTCACAACGGTAGCGCCGACCGAACCACCCTCGGCGACCCCGGTCAAAATTCAGGCCCAGACCGAAAGCACCGATACCATCTACACGGTCAACCTGATTTATCAGCACAATACGGGTGCGAAAAAGTCGGCGATCATGACCGGGAAGAACGGCGCATGGGAGACCGAGATCGGCCCGTTCAATCCCGGCGACTGGGTCACCTACTATGTCTCGGCGACCGACAACACCGCGCGCAGAGTGACCACGCCGCTGCAGCGCTTCCTGGTGCGGGCGGAGACCTCGGAATAAGGGCCGCCAAACATAGGCAAAGCCCCCTGCTGGACCAGCCGAACATTGCAACAGAAAAGCCCCCGGTGTTCGCCGGGGGCTTTTTCTGTCACCTCGCAGCTGCGGTGAGCTGTTATTACTCTGTCGCCGTCTCGACGTCCGCCTCCGCACCAGGCGCAGGTGCTGCGAGAACGGCTGCCGCCGGTTGCACTTCGCTGGGTCTGGCCGAGACATCGGTCTCGGCCGCGCTGCGGGCAGTTGACGGCTGGTCGGTTTCAGAAGCATTCACCGGTGTCTGCTCGGGCGCAGCTCCCTCAGAGGACGTTGCCACGGGTTGGCTCTCAACCGCCGGCGCACCATTCACAGCGGCCTGTTCAGGCAGATTGCCGAATGCATCGGCCTCGTCGCCAGTGCCGACCAATGGTGCCGCCCCCGCCGGGGTAGTTTCCGACAGATTACCGAAGGCATCACGCCCGGTTTCGTCGAGGCCCACGCCGGCCTGATCCCGGAACAGGATCTCGGGCGCCTCGCCCGGATAGCCGACAAACAGCGCGCGCCGCTCCTGCTCATAAGGAGACAGGCATTCCTGGCGCGGCCCGTGATAGGGCTGGAAGCTGTTGTCCATGAGACGGTAGGACCGGTACCGGTTGAAGCACCAGGCCAGATGACGATTGCTGCCGGCATAAACCTGGCTGCGCACATGCTGACGCTTCGACGCATGGGCCTGATAACCGCTCCAGCCGGACTTGCTTCCATAGCCATAACCGCCGGCCATGGCGGCGCCCGACATCGGCAGGACAACGGCAGCAACAGCCAGCGCCAGGGTCACTTTGGAAACGAAGTTTGTGGCAGTCATGTCAAAATCCTTTGCTCGAACCCGCTTGAGGATGCATTCAATCGTCCCGGGTCTGAAAGACCGTGAAACAAGCGGGGAGAGGAGAGACGCGGGTCTCAAAAAGACCCGCGCTGTCGGAAAATCCGGCGGGCTCAGCCGCTGATGTAAGGCGACCAGCACTGGGCACGTGGGCCGTTATAGGGCTGGTAGGTGTTGTCGTAGGTTTTGAAGCTCTTGAAGCGGTTGTGGCACCAGCTGACGTGTTTCTGCCAGATGTGATCCTGGATATGCGCAAACGGACGGTTGGAATGCGCCTTGCCGTAGCCGGAAGTGTTGTAGTTGTTATAGGACTTGTGGGAATTGTAGCCGTAGCCGCCCGCAGAGGCGGTGCTGACGCCGGCCGCGGCAACGGTCGCGGTGACGATGGCGAGAGCGGTGGCTTTCAGAAAAGTCTTGCGAAACATATGTTTGTTTCCTTCTTGGGTTGAGGTACCGGCGATGTCGTCCGCCGATGACCTATACCTAGGAAGGGACCGCGCCCAACACCTGTGACGCGCGACACGCTGGAAGCAAGCCTTTGGAGTTTTTGTGTTTTCAACACCAGATCAACGCCGTCTTTCAACAGCTCAATAATCTCCGCGACCACCGCACGCACAGCGTCATCCTGAGGAGTGTGCTCGCACGCGTCTCGAAGGATCTGCCACCAACTCTGGAACAGGACCGGTTCCTTCAAGACAGCGCCGTCGCGCTTCCCCAGGATGAGGCCGGTTAAATGTGACGGCTACAAGGTAAAGCGAACTCCGTCACTCCCCGTGCGCCAAGGCCTCCAGCCGGTCGCGGTCCCTGATGATCAGCCAGCCGTCCTGAAGGTTGATCAGCTCCGCCTTCTGCCATTTGCGCAGGCAGCGGTTCACGTTTTCCCGCGTGTTGCCAATCATGCTGGCAAGTTCCGATTGGGACTGGGACAGCTTCGCCAGGGGTTTCTCTTCCGAAGCGGGCGGCGCCACCGTCAGCCTCAGCAGCAACTTGGCAAGGCGGGCCGGCAGGTCGAGAAAGGCGATTTCGATCATGCGCTCATCGGAGCGACGCACCCGTTGGCACAGAAGCTCGATCAGTCTGACTGACAGGATGGGGTTGCGCTGCAGGACATCGAGCAGTGCACGCCGTTCCAGCACCACAAGCGTGCAATTGGTCAGGGCCTTGACGTTGGCGGAGCGCTCCTGACCATCCAGCATGGCGATCTCGCCGAAAACGTCTCCGGCCTGCAGATCGTTCAGCGTGACCTCCCGGTCGCTCGGCGTGAACATGGTGACCCGCACGGTGCCCTCGGCAATCGCCATCATGCTTTGTCCGGGCTCGCCCATGGTGAAGATCTTGTCGCCGGCCGCATACCGCTTCACGTAGGAAAAATTGGCCAGCTCCTGCCGCGCCTGGTCGTCCAGCGCATCGAAAATGAAACTCTTGCCGAGCAGTTTCTCTTTTTTAAGATCGCCGTCCGTGTTCATTTTCTTTTCATCCTGTCGGTTTGAGCAGTACAACGCTAGTGACAACAATCACACGTTCTGCACGCCTGAGTGTGATCTAGAAGACCCCAGGGGCGCTTGAAAAGCACAAATTGGGAATTTGACGATGAAAAAACGGACAGTCCTTGCCGCCTGCGCCCTGTTTGCCCTCCTCACCGCATCCCCGCTCGCAGCACAAACCTTGTCCGGTTGCAGCAAGACCGAGCTTCAGGACCCGCCGCGCAGCGTCTATCGATGCGCCGGCGGCATTACACTGGAAGCCGAGGCCGCCACAGCACTCGGCATCGTCGAGCGGCAGGCGGACGACCGGCCCAGCGATGTCGAAGTCTCCAGGGACGGCCTTTACATCGAGGTCACGCCCGGCAGCGGCCCCTTCCAGATCCAGACACCGCACGCCATCGCCGCCGTGCGCGGCACCGTCTATGTCGTCGATGTCACAGACACAATGACCGCTGTCTTCGTCCGCGAGGGCGAGGTTAGCGTCTCCAGGGCCGACGGCTCCGATCCGGTCCTGCTGACGCCGGGTCTCGGCGTCGAAGTTGTGCCCGGAACACCACTCGAGACCCGCCGCTGGCCGGCGGCCCGCGTCGACGCTCTGCTCAGCCGCTTCGGCCGATGAAGCCAAATCTACCTGTCGCGGTTGCCGCGCTGGCTGTTGTGATTGGCTGCCTCTGGGCAGGCCTGGTTGTGCGCACCCATTTGACGGGCGCTGCCAGCGTGATCGACCGGTTCGAGACAGTGCTCGTGGACATCCGGATTGCGCTTGCGGGCGCAAGGCCGCCGCCGGAGGACATTGTCATTGTGGCGATCGATGACGGCACCATCGACGCGATTGGCCCATACCCCCTGCCGCGAGACACGCTCGCCGAGCTTGTGGGGAAGATCGGCGATGCCGGTGCCCGGGCACTCGCCGTGGACATCCTCCTGTTCGGCGCTTCCGACGAAGCGGCCGATGCCTCCCTGGCGGCTGCGATTGGCACCTTGCCGACGGTAATTGCCGGTGCCGGTCAAATGAGCGCGGACACGCCCCCACAATCCGTCGTGCCTGCCGTGAGGAAGGTTCTGTCGCCGGCGCTGCAAATCGCAAAAGCCTCGTCGGTCGGCCTTGCCAACATCGCCACCGACACCGGCGGCACGCCTCGCCATATGCCGATGCTGTTCCTGACGGACCAGGGCCTGCAACCTTCCCTCGGCCTTCAGGCCGCCGGCCTTTATCAGGGCGGAGCAGCGAACATCACCGAACAGGGTCTCCGCTTCGGCGACCATGCATTGCCGCTGGATCTTGGCTGGCATCTCGCCCTCAATTATTACGGCCCGGGCGGGACGATCCCGACCGTCAGCGCGCTTGACGTTCTGCAAAGCCCGGCCGCTGCCGCCGACGGTGCGATCTCTCCTCTGAAAGGGCGCATGGTCGTGCTTGGTGTCACCGCCACCGGTGTCGGCGACCGCTTCTCGACACCGTTCGATCCCATCATGCCCGGGGTGGAAGTCCAGGCGACCGGCATAGCCAACCTTCTGGACGGCATGCCGCTGCACCGTGACACCGGCACCCGCCGTCTCGACGGTGCGGCAGCCGTACTGATCACGCTCTGCGGCATGTTGGCTGTCCTGGTCCTGCCGCTGGCGCCCGCGACCGTGTTTTACCTGCTGCTGCTCATCGGCTGGCTGGCGGTCTCTGCCGTTGCCTTTGCGAACGGCACCTGGCTGAACGCCGCCCTGCCCTTTGCCGCCAGCCTGCCGCCAGTTCTTGGCCTCCTCGTCACCCGGCAGGTGGCCGACCGGATCGTGGCGCGCCAGCAAATGCAGGCCCAGGAAGCCCTCAGCCGCTTTCAGTCCCCGCGCCTGGCGCGCCGGATTGCCGAGGATCCGTCCTTCCTGGCAAGTCCGAGGCAACAGACGGCCGCCATCCTCTTTGTCGACCTCTCCGGCTATACCGGCCTCAGCGAACGCCTTGGGGCCGCGCAGACCCGGGATTTCCTGAAAGAGTTCCACACCATTGTCGTCAATGTGGTCAGCAAACGGGACGGCGTGGTCCTCGATTTCATGGGCGACGGCGCCATGCTCGGCTTTGGCCTGCCGGAAGAAGACCCGCAGGACCCGGTTCGGGCGCTCACTTGCGCATTTGAATTGGAAAGGGAAATTGCCGCCTGGCTCGAGACATCCGGGCGCAGGACAGAGATCAGCAGCGTACGGGTCGGCGCCCATATGGGCCAGGTCGTGCTGTCGCGCCTCGGCCACGACCGCCAGCAACAGATTGCCGCGACCGGCGACTGCGTCAACGTTGCCAGCCGTCTGCTGGAAGTCGCCAAGGACCATAAGGTCTCCGTCGTCGTTTCCGCCAATCTGATTGAAGCCGCCAATCAGATTTCAGAACGCCCGGTCGAAGCGCCTCGTCTCGTAACGGTCGCCATCAGAGGTCGCCAGCAGGTCCTGCAGGTCGGCCTTTGGGTGTCCGGCGATCAACCGCAGCAGCCTTGCCCGGCCTGAACCGGTGGACAGACAACTGTGCCATAGGAACAGAAAACACAACAATCACCGGGTTTTGGCTTAAGCAGGGCCTTTCAGTTCCTGCATTCATGGAACCACTGGCAGGCATCCGTCGGCATGGTTTCGATCTCTGCGTGCCCACATTGAGGGCAGGTCAGTTCGGTTTTCAAAATCGGATCTGTTTCGACCATCAATCCGCTCCCTGCCATGCCTGGCGCTCAGCCCCAGACAGGCCCCTGGCACATGGTAATGCGGCCGGCACAGAAAATGCCAGCTGCCGCATGCGAAATTGAATGAAACGACCCAACCGCGGACTTACAGCATGCGGAACAGGGTCCTGTCCTTGCGGATAACATGGTGGAACAACACCGCGCCAAGATGAAGGCCGATGAGGCCAAACAGGATCCAGGCACTCCAGGCATGGATGGACGAAAGCGTCCAGGCGATGTCCGGGCTCTTGCCGAGCGGGCTCCAGACCTCGACAAGGCCGAACCATTTCAACGGAAACCCATGCGCATTGGTGGCAAGAAATCCGGAAACCGGCATGACGATCAGAAATGCGTAGAGCAATCCGTGCACGCTTGCCGCCGCGAGACGCTCATGCAACGGCCCCTCGCCTTCCGGGGCCCGGGTCAGGAGCTTGTTGCCCACGCGGATCAACATCAGCCAAAGCACCAGGAAGCCAAAGCCCTCGTGCAACATGTAGAAATCCATCACCACGTCTTTCTTGGCATACCCGATCATCAGGCCAAGCGGCCAGGTCAGCAGAACCAACCCCGCCACCGCCCAGTGCAACAGGCGTGCGGGGCCGCCATGGCGGACAACCGGCGCTGCCGGATTGGCATAAAAACTCTCTTGTGTGGCTAATGTCTCTGCGCTCATGTGAAGCCCCCTTCCAACCCTTGCGTTTCACCGAGAGAACCGAATATGCCTCTCTGAAGTTAGACATAGGCACTGCCGCCATCGCTGACCTGTGACGCGCGGCACAGGGAAAACCGGAATAAGCTTGATTGTCTTTCCGGCCGCCCTCCGCTTACAACTGTCGTCAGTTGGAGGGAGCAACCGATGACATCCGAATTTTCCGGAAAGACCATATTGATCACGGGCGCTGCAAGTGGCTTTGGCAGGTTGCTTTCCGAGAAACTCTCAAGGCTCGGCGCCAATCTCGTTCTCGGCGACATCAACACATCCGGCCTCGATGATCTGACCTCGGCGCTGCCCGGTCGGTCTGAAGGCTTGCGCTGTGATGTCTCCCGGGAAGACGAAGTGCGCACCCTTTGCCAACGGGCCGAAGACGCATTCGGCGGCCTGGACCTGGCGGTCAACAATGCCGGCTTCGCGCCGCCGATGAAAAGCTTTCTGGACACCACGGAAGACGACCTCGACCGGTGTTTCGCGGTTAACACCAAAGGGGTCTTCTTCGGCATGAAACACCAGATCCCGCTGATGCGGGACAAGGGCGGAGCCATCCTGAACGTCGCCTCGGTCGCCGGCCTCAACGCCGCGCCGAAACTGGCCGCCTATGCCGCCGCCAAACACGCGGTCATCGGCCTGACCAGGACGGCCGCCGTCGAATTTGCCCGCCAGGGCATCCGCGTCAACGCGATATGCCCCTTCTTCAGCCCGACCCCGCTGATGACCGAGAGCGGTTTCGCCGACAAGGAGGACTTCCTTGCCGCGGGCGTCCCCATGAAACGCCTGGGGCAGCCTTCGGAAATCGTCGAGACCATGCTTGCCCTGCTCCACCCGGGCAACACCTATCTCACCGGCCAGGCCATCGCCGTCGACGGCGGAGTTCTCGCGCTTTAGGCCGTCGCCCCACTCGTCCCCCTTTCGTGGATTTCGATCAGGCCTGGACCAGATTCGGACGCCATCCGCTTGAGCACCTCTTCCAGCTCGGCCACATCGCTCAACCGCTTTGAGGGCACGCCATAGGCCTCGGCAATCTTGAGGAAATCCGGCGCGCTGGGCGTCACGCCTTCCGGCACGATGCCCGCGTCTTCCATGAAGCTGCGGATCTCTCCATAACCGTCATTGTTCCAGACCAGGAAGATCACATTGGCACCGCAATCCTTGGCCGAGCCGATTTCGGCAAGTGAGAATTGCAGACCGCCATCGCCTACAATGCAGACCACGGGGGTCTCCGGTTCGCCGATGCTTGCGCCGATCGCCGCGGGCGGGCCATAGCCAAGCGCTCCGAAGCCGGTCGCCGCGTTGAACCAGCCACGCGGCCGGTCCGCCTCGAAATAGAGATTGCCGGAATAGATTGCCTGGGTGCTGTCGCCAACAATGATGCAGCCCGGTAGAGACTCCCGGATGGTCTCCAGAACAGCGAATTCCGCATGCGCCTTGGCATCAAACCCGGTCACCACGGAATTCCGGCAGGCCTCGGCCCGTCCGGCACCGTCATTCGAAGCGTTCAGCCCTTCGAGTTGAGGCAGCAGGTCATCCAGGAGATTTTCGACTGTCGAGAGGATCGACCGGGACGCTGAAGTCCCCCGGGTCAGCTGTTCGGCATCGATATCGACCCGCATCAGGTTTTCAAGTGCCGGAAAGCCGCCATCGGCATACATGTCGTAATCCGTCTGGCCCATCTGCGTGCCGAGCGCGATGACAATGTCGGACTCAGCCAGCAACTCGCGAACCGGCTCCAGGCTTGGGCTTGCCGGCACAGACAGCGGGTGACCTGCCATGATGCCGCGCGCGTTGACCGTAGTGACCACCGGTGCGTCAAGGAACTCCGCCAGGGTTCTGATCTCGTCGGCTGTCGACACCGCTCCGCCACCGGCAAGGATCGTCGGCTGCAGCGCCAGCCGGCAAGCGGCCGCAAGAGCGGCAACGTCGGCGGCCGCCGCGCGGGGACCATTGACCTGAACAGGACGGATGTCACCAATCGAAATGCGCTGTGCCATCACGTCTGTCGGGATCTCGATATGCACCGGCCCGGGACGGCGGGACTGCAGTATGGCAAACGCCCGGTTCATCACCTCCGGCAGATCGTCCGGCTCGAGCAACGTGTGCGACATCAGGGCGAGCGTCGCCATCATGGCCTGCTGGTCCGGCAACTCATGCAGCTTGCCGGTGCCGTGGCCGAGGCTGTCGCGCCGGTTGACCCCGGAGATCACCAGCATGGGAACGCTGTCCTGATAGGCCTGCGCCATGGCCGTGATGGTGTTGGTCAGGCCCGGTCCTGTGATCACCAGAGCAACGCCGGGCTTGCCGGTCACCCGTGCATAACCATCCGCCATGAACCCGGCGCCCTGCTCGTGGCGCGGCGTGATGTGGCGGATTGGGGAGCTCGACAGTCCCCGGTAGAGTTCAACCGTATGAACCCCCGGAATGCCGAAAACGACTTCGGTGCCGTTGGCTTCCAGAATGTCGATCAGGGCCTCGCCCACCGTGCGTGTCACGACGCCCATTGCTGTTTTCCTTCTGCTGCCTCAAGACCGTCGGCAAAGACGGCGATCCTGTCCGCGGCTTCCGACAGAACCTCGTCCGCCACCGTCAGGGAGAGGCGGATGAACCCGGCCGCCTGCACGCCGAAGGACGCGCCCGGCATCACGGCAACCTGTTTTTCCTCCAGAAGCCGGGCCGCAAAGGCCTCTCCGTCCAGACCTGTGGCGCTGACATCGATCAGCAGAAACATGCCGGCTTCCGGTCGCATCGGTTTCAACGCCCCATGGCCGGCCAGATGGTCGAGGATAAGGTTTGTGCGCCGGATGTAGCTAGCGCGCATCCGCTCTGCGGTATCGAAGTCACCTGATACGGCCTTGGCCGTCATGTCGGCAATGAACGGCTGGCCACCGAACAGCATGGTTTCGGAGACGGCCAGCAGCCGGTCGCAAAACTCTTCCGGCCCGACCGCCCAGCCGGAGCGGAAACCCGGCGCCGCGTGGGACTTGGAGATCGACGACACGACGATGGTCCGGTCCGCGAGTTCGGCAAGGTCGAAGGGCGAGGCAAACGCACCGTCAAAGATGATTTTCTCGTAAACCTCGTCGCAGACGATCCAGAGGTCGTGCCGGCGGCAGACCTCCCCGATCGCGGCGATCTCCTCCCTGGACAAGGTCGCGCCGGTTGGATTGTGCGGCGTGTTCAAGAGCAAGACCCGGCACTCCGGCGTCACGGCTTCTTCCAGATCCTGGGCCTGAAGGTGAAACCGGTTCTCGGGCCGGAGCGGCACCGGCACCATCTTTGCACCTGTCGCCGCGATCACGCCCTCGTAGGTGGCATAGAGCGGATCGCCGACCAGAACGGCATCGCCGCCTTCGACAAGTCCAAGCATGACCGCGAAGAGCGCCGTCTGGGTGCCTGGAAAACACAGGATGTTGCGCTCGGTGACATCCGCCCGGCGCTGCCGGTATTTCTCGGTCAGCGCGGCGACAACGCTCGGCTCGCCCCGGCCGTTGGAATAACGGATCCGGCCGGCTCGCATCGCCCGGTCAGCCTCGTCCATCAGGGCTGTGTCGGGCATGATATCCGGTTCCCCAATCGTCAGCTCGATGACCGGCACCCCCTTGGCCATCATCTCGCGTGCCTTGAGATGCACGGTCCATTTTCCCGAGCCCAGATGGGCCAGACGATCGGTGATCGACGCATAACGCATGGTTCAGCTCTTTCAGCTTGAGGGGGTGTCCTGGGCAAGAACGATGCCGCCTAGAAGGGCTTCCGCGGATCGGATCGCAATGCCCGGCAAGGGATTGTCGGTGAAAAGATCGCCGACCAGGGTGCCTTCCAGCCAGAGGCCGTCGATGACGCCGTTGATGGCAATGCCAAGTTCGCGGCAACGCTGCGGAGCCGGTTCTTCGCCCGCTTCCGCCAGCACCTCGGCAAGCAGTTCTTCAAGTGCGGACCGGAAGGCCAGATAGCTCTCCCTGTGGATCTCGGCAAAAGCCGGATCGACCCGCACATGTGAGATGAACGCCGCCCAGAGCGATAGCCTGCGGCCGTCAGCGACCGGCGGCGTCAGGTTGGCGACAATGAAGTCGTGCAGCCTTTCCCGCGCGCTTTGCTGGTCCCCGTCGGCAGCTGCGACAACAGCCGACGTCATCCCGGTCATCACTTCCCGGTAGGCGTCCTGCAGCATCTGGTCCTTGCTGGAAAAATAGTGCCGGATCAGACCTGGCGTCACGCCCGCGCGCGCAGCGATCTGGCGCACCGTTGCACCTTGCAGGCCGCTCTCGGAAATACAGTCGAGCGTCGCCGCGATCAGATCGTGGCGGCGAACGTCCTCGCCTGCGCGATGGAACGGGCGGCGGCTCATGGACGGCTCCGGACAATCGATGAGGTGGCAGCAAGAAACACCAGTCCGGCGCAGTACATCCGACAGGGGAACGTTGGCATTCCTCTCGTTTTCCGCGCCATTTTGGTGTCCTCCGCCAACCGCCGGCGATTTGCGCACCGGTTTGATTTTTTTGTTATTATACGGTTGAATAATTACGAGACAAGTGCAAAGCTGACCAAATGATCCGGGCGGTGAGCTGGCCCCGCACCGGAAAAAACAGCTTGGCCAGCGGGGAACAGTTGCAACAACAGCACCGGCAAAAGCCGGGCAATGGCGGTAGGATGGACACAGCGGCGCCAGCCATCGAGGTGCGCGACCTCTTTAAACGTTTCGGACCCTTGGAAGTGCTCAAGGGCGTTTCGCTGACAGCGCGGCAGGGCGACGTGATCGCCATCATCGGCGGGTCCGGGTCCGGCAAATCCACCTTCCTGCGCTGCATCAACATGCTGGAACTGCCCAGCGCGGGGTCGGTCACCGTCCACGGCGAAGAGATCGCCCTGAGGGATGACGGCCATCACGGCCTCAGGCCGGCCAACCGCCGCCAGATCGAGCGCATTCGCAGCCAGCTTGCCATGGTCTTCCAGAGCTTCAATCTGTGGCAACACATGACAGTGCTGCAGAACGTGATCGAAGTTCCGATCCATGTGCTCGGCATGAAGCGCGACGAGGCGGTCTCGATCGCCGAGAAAATTCTGCGCCGCGTCGGCCTTCACGAAAAACAGGATGCTTACCCGGCTTTCATGTCCGGCGGCCAGCAGCAGCGCGCCGCCATCGCCAGGGCGCTTGCCGTCCAGCCGCTCGCCATGCTCTTTGACGAGCCGACCTCGGCGCTCGACCCGGAACTGGTTGGCGAGGTTCTGAGCGTCATCGGCGATCTGGCACGCGAACGCCGCACAATGATCCTGGTTACCCACGAGATGAAATTCGCCCGCGAAGTTGCCAGCCACGTCATCTTTCTGGACAACGGCATCATCGAGGAACAGGGACCGCCCGAGCAGGTGTTCGGCGATCCGAAGTCGGAGCGCTTGAAGAAGTTCATCAGTTCGATCCATTAGAAAATCGAATGGCCCCGGAGGAACAGGCCGCAACCAGGATTGAACCGACGAAAGAAAGGTCCCGTGTACGTGAAAACGACGCGGGCTGGAATGGCCGGAACCACCGGCGGAAAAACCGAAAACAGGGGAACAACATGAAACAGATTGTCAAAGCAGCATTCGTGGCGGCGGCAGTGACCACCGCCGGCTTCACAGGCGCCATGGCCGAGGAAGTCAAGGTCGGCGTCGCCGCCGAACCCTATCCGCCCTTCACCTCTCCGGATGCCAGTGGCAAGTGGGTCGGCTGGGAAGTCGAGTTCATGGAAGCGATCTGCGCCGAAGCCAAGCTCGACTGCGTCATCACCCCGGTCGCCTGGGACGGCATTATTCCGGCCCTGACGTCTGAAAAGATCGACATGATCGTCGGCTCCATGTCGATCACCGAAGAACGGCTGAAGACCATCGACTTCTCGGACAAGTACTACAATACTCCGACCGGCATCATCGGCGCCAAGGGCGACGACTTCGAAGCCACTCCGGAAGGTCTCTCCGGCAAGATCCTCGGCGTTCAGGTCTCCACCATCCATGCCGATTATGCCGACAAGTATTTCGGCGAGACCGCGGACGAGATCAAGCAGTACCAGACCCAGGACGAGGTCAACCAGGACCTGGCCGCCGGCCGTCTCGACGCCGTCCAGGCGGATGCGATTGCGCTTGACGCCTTCCTGAAATCCGATGCCGGTGCCTGCTGCGAGCTGAAAGGCAACGTTGCCGACGATCCGGCCATCCTCGGCGCTGGTGTCGGCGTCGGCCTGCGCAAGGGCGACACCGAGCTGAAGGACAAGATCAACGCGGCCATCGCGGCGATCCGCGCCAACGGCACTTATGAGGAATTCTCCAAGAAGTATTTCGACTTCGACATCTACGGCGGCTGATCGCCCCTTCCTCAAACCGGTCCGCGCCTCGGTGCGGACCGGCATGTCTTTCCCAAGAGGGTGACCGCCGCCGATGGCTGCCGACTCCGGTTTTCTGAATCTCGATCTGCTTGCCCTGTCGCCTCCAGGTTGGGGCGGGGTCTTGCTGGCAGGCTTCGCTGCGTCTCTGCAGCTTGCGGTCGGCGGTTACGCGCTGGGCCTTGTGATTGGTGTTGCGGGTGCCTTCGGCAAGCTCTATGGCGGCCCAATTCTGAGGGATCTTCTCGAAATCTACACCACCGTCATCCGCGCGGTGCCCGAACTGGTTCTGATCCTGCTGCTTTATTATGCCGGAACCGACGCGGTCAACGCGCTCCTGGTGATGGTCGGCCTGCCGCGCGTTGACATCAGCGGCCTGGCCGCGGGCATCTTCGTCATCGGCGTGGTTCAGGGCGCTTATTCCACGGAAGTGCTGCGCGGAGCCATCAACGCCATTCCCTCCGGTCAGATCGAGGCCGCGCGCTCCTATGGCATGTCGCCCTTCAAGACGCTGCGCCGCATCACGCTGCCCGCCATGCTGCCTTATGCCATTCCGGGCCTCTCCAACCTCTGGCTGATCGCCACCAAGGACACGGCGCTTCTGGCCGTGGTCGGTTTCTCGGAGCTGACGCTCGTGACCCGGCAAGCCGCAGGCAGCACCAAGGCCTATATGCTGTTCTACTGTACGGCCGGTGTGATGTACCTGACGCTCACCCTTGTCTCCAACCAGGTCATTGCGCGCATTGAAAGACGCGCAAGGCGCGGCATCGCGGGGCCGGTCTGATGAGCGACACCAAAGTGACCATGCCGGCCTATGTGCCGCCGCCCCCGCGCCGCCTCCTGGAGCCGCACCGGATCTTCCTGCTCGCTGTCTTCGCGGCGATTGTCTTCTGCGTCGTCTGGTTCATGCGCTGGGACTGGTTGCCGAAATACCAGTGGAAGCTGATCGAAGGCATCGGCGAGACCCTGTTCCTGCTGTTCTCGACCGCCGCCGTCGGCTTTCTGCTCGCCCTGCCGCTCGGCCTTGTCCAGGTTACCGGGCCCTGGCCACTGGCCTGGCTGGCGCGCGGGTTCTGCACCCTGATCAGAGGCACGCCCCTGCTACTTCAATTGTGGCTGCTCTATTATGGCCTCGGCTCGGTCTTCGCCCAGTACCCTGAAATCCGCCAATCGGAGCTCTGGCCCTATTTGCGCCAGGCCTGGCCCTATGGCTTTACCGCCCTGATGCTCTCCTTTGCGGCCTATGAGGGCGAGGTCATGCGCGGCGCCTTTGCCGGCGTGCCCCGCGGCGAACTGGAAGCCGCCCGCGCATTCGGAATGGGCCGGTTTACGATGTTCCGCCGCATCTGGCTGCCGCGCGCCTTCTACCGCGCCCTGCCCACCTTGAGCGGCGAAACCGTGCTGCAGCTGAAATCGACCCCGCTGGTCGCCACCATCACCGTGGTCGATGTCTACGCGGTGATTTCAAGGGTCCGGCAGGACACCTATCTCACCTATGAGCCCCTCCTGCTGCTCGCACTAATCTATATGTGCCTGACCGGGATTCTGGTATTGCTGTTCCGTTTCCTGGAAAACAGGATCCCCAGCCGCGGCGCTTAGAACGAAAACCCAAATGACCCTTCAGACCTCGAATATCATGCCCGATCTTGTCGCCACCCGGCGGCACCTGCATCAGATCCCGGAAATCGGCCTCTCCGAATTCAAGACATCGGATTTTGTCGCCGAGGCGCTCACGGACATGGGCTATGAGGTCACAAGAGGGATCGCCAAGACCGGCATCGTGGCGACCCTTAAAAACGGCACGTCTGCCAGAAGCGTCGGCATCCGCGCCGATTTCGACGCCCTTCCGATCCAGGAAGAGACCGGCGTCGACTATGCCAGCACCCATCCGGGCGTGATGCATGCCTGCGGTCATGACGGCCACACCGCAATGCTGCTCGGCGCCGCGAAGATGCTGGCCGAACGCCGTCAGTTCGACGGCACGCTCCACCTCATTTTCCAGCCGGCCGAGGAAAATCTTGCCGGCGCCCGGCTGATGATGGAGGACGGCCTGTTCGAGCGCTTCCCCTGTGACGCGGTGTTTGGCCTGCATAACGAGCCGTCCCTGCCCTTCGGCCAGTTCACCTTCCTTGAAGGGCCGATGATGGCGGCGGCCGACGAATGCAAGATCACGGTCATCGGACAAGGCGGACATGGCGCGGAACCGCAAGCCGCCGCCGACCCGATCGTCTGCGGCGCCAGCATCATCATGGCGCTGCAGACCATCGCCTCGCGCAACATCCACCCGCTCCAGGGGTCGGTGGTTACCGTCGGCGCCTTCCACAGCGGCGTCGCCAGCAACGTCATCCCGGAACGCGCCGAGATGAACCTGACGGTCAGAGCTCTAGACAGCGATGTCCGCGACGAATTGGAGCGCCGCATCCGCCTGATCGCGGAAGGTCAGGCAGCAAGCTATGGCATGCATGTGGAAATCGATTACGAGCGCGGTTATCCACCGATGGTCAACCACAAGGCCGAAACCGACTACCTGCGTGCGCTCGCCACGCGCTTCGCCGGCGCCGACAAGGTCACCGACCTCGCCCGCCCCTTCATGGGCAGCGAGGATTTCGCGTTTTTCCTCGAAGAGGTTCCTGGCAGCTATTTCATGCTCGGTACGGCCAGGACCGGCAACGATCCGGCGCTGCACAATCCCAAATACGATTTCAACGATGACATCCTGCCCGTCGGTGCCACCTTCTGGGTGGAACTTGCCGAGGATTTTCTGAAAGGCGCATAGCGGCGACGCGTCGCAATAACCTGGCGGCGCTCATGCGGACCGTCGCCGGCCTGCACTCGTTTCCATCAGGTGCGCTGCCATGTCACGGCCGGTCCGGATCGCGCCTTCCACGAACCCGGGAAACCGGGTGGCAAGTTCCGTACAGGCAAAGGCAAGACCGTTTTCGCCGCGCCGGATCCGCTCCACCGCTCCCTCCGCATGCGGCCCTGCGGCAAAGGCATTGTAGCCTCCTGTGCCGAGTGGATCCGCGGCCCAGTCCCGTTCGACATAGTCAAGCGGCGCGGCGGCCTCCGCGCCCAGCGCTTTGGCGAGATCCTCCAGGATTTTCGCGCGCCGATCCCGGGCCGATAGCAAACGCAAGGCTGCCGCGCCGGGACCGCCCGCGAAGCCGACCAGCATGGGCTTTTCCGCAGAAAAACTGGAATCGCCGAACCACATTCCCGAAGGCTCGCTCCACTGGCACAGCCCGCTGAGCCCCCTCTCCCGCCAGAAGGCCCTGTCATATCGGATCAGGAACTTGAAAGTATCCGTTGGATGAAAGGCCTGAAGCGCCCGCATCAGATCCACCGGGAGCGCCGGCTCGAACGCCATCTCGCGTGCCTGCAACGGCGAGGTGGCCACAAGAACCGTGCGAGCCTCGTAGACGTCGTCGCCCGCCTCGACCCGGAACCTGTCGCCTTGCCGCGTTACGGAACGGACCGGCCTCCCAAAATCGACGCAGCCGAGTTTCTCCGCCAGCAGCTCGGCAATCCGGTGCAGGCTTCCGTCCACGAAATACTGCATTTCGGTAAAGCCGTCGGGTCCCGCATCGCGCATGCGTAAGAGTTCCTTCAACGGCAATATCTCGGCATCGATGCAATTGGCGCACTCGGCCATCGAGCGGGCCGCGCTGCGCACGCCTTCATCCGCGATCGTTCGCGCCAGCCAGCCGGCAAGCGAAAGACCGCCCACCTCCGCTGACAATTGCGCCGTCGTCGGCAACTGATGGTAATAAAGCCGGGAGGCCTCCGAAAAATGGGATCCGTCGTCGGGAAAGGGCAGGCCAACGGCAGCGCCGGAGGTGATTTCTGGTTCAATCAGGCACCCACCAAACCGGTCAATCATATTGAGCACATACGGCATCTCGTCGGAAACGAACTGACCGCCGATGTCCACCCGTTCGCCCAAACCGTTGACGAGTGAGTGCGTTCGTCCGCCAACGCGTTCCCGCGCCTCGACGACGCGCACGCTCCACCCTTCGTTGATGAGCATTTCAGCCGCGCTCAGCCCTGCATATCCTGCTCCGATCACAACACAATCAGACGTCATCTCGCATCCTATTTGGTTGAACGTTCATTCAATATTGGAGGGAAATTTGCCATTAGACAAGAGCCGGTGCAAACGGCAGCGCACGCCCGAGAACCCTGAAGGATTGACCCACCGCCCCTCGGCCGGTTTGAGTGTGCCGAAAGGCGTACCGGTTCAGTCAGGCACGGATGCGCCGCAAAGGTGTTTAAGGGGAACGCCCCCTCGGTTCCACGCACCACTATCTGCATTCCGGTGTTCTTGCCGGACCAGCCCGGATAATCATGAGAGGCTGCAGCAGAGGGCAACGCTGCAGCGCTCCGCACTCGCTTCCATCGCGGTTGACACTGCGAGACGCTTCAGCACGCTCAAGAAATGGCGAAAATCAACACGCCCTCCAGCGTAAACCACACCACACGCACACATTCATTGGAAATACTAACACTCTTATGTATTAGCAGCGCACATCTTGAGGAGTAACCGAATACTCAACAGATATTTGATCAATGACACGGAAACTTTCCTAGAGACACCGCCGCAAATGCTAGGCAATGGGAATAAACGTTGGCGCGTCTCTACCGGATTGACCTTCAAGCGGAACGAACTGAAGTTGGAGCCTGGAATGCTGATATCCATGTCGATCTCGACAACCCTGAAAGCCTCGCTCGCCGGGATTTCCGCAGTCATCCTCGCCTATGTCTTTTTCTCCGCCTGGAGCACAAACAGACTTCAGCGCACATCAGAGATTGCCCTGAACGACGCGATAACGACTGCAGGACCGGCGGTCGAACTGACGAACCTCATCAAACAGGTCCAGCTGGATGTGGCCCAGGTGTAGCAATGGCTGACCGATATTTCCGCGACACGTGGCCTGGACGGCCTGAATGACGGGTTCGACGAAGCCGAAGTCTACGCCGACCGCTTCGACGAAGATGTCGCCAAGGACAGAACGCTTGCCAAAGATAGGAGTCTCAACGAAATCGACGCGGCGCTGCAATCCGCTTCGAACAGTTTCGGCCCCATTTACGAAACCGGCAAGCGCATGGCTCAGGCCTATATCGACGGCGGCCCGGAAGCCGGCAACAAGATGATGAGTGACTTCGATGCGGTCACGCAAAAAATCGGCGAGGACGTCGAGGGCATGCTCGAGGCCAAGAACAAGGCCGTTGAGGCGATCCTGACCAACCTGAAAGAGGAAGTGCAGGCGGAGCACCAGGTTGCCGACATGAACACGTATTTTACCATCGCATTTGTCATTCTCCTGGCCGTGGCGATGGCGGGCAACTTCGTGGTTCTGACCCGGCGTGTCATGCGCCCGCTCGACAAGATCGTGGAAAGCATCCGCCAGATCGGTGCCGGCCTATACGATCAACCGATCGACTTTGCGAACCGGCCGGACGAAGTTGGTGAGATCGGCGCTGCCTTGTGCGCTTTCCAGGAGAACGGTCTCAAGCGGGAACAGTTCGAGCGGCTTGAAAACACCAATCGCGAGCGCGAACGGCTGCGTCAGAACCACATGGAAACGGTTCTGAACGATTACCGAGATGTCAGATCAAGTCTCAACTTCTACACATGAAAGCCCTCCCCCAATTCGCCAAGGGGCAGGATGTCACGCTGATCTTCCCGGACAGGACGACAAACACCGCCAGGATCGTCTGGATCCGAGACGGCGAAGCCGGCCTGGAGAGCGCCGAAGCCGCACAGGCATCCAAAGCAGCCTGAAGAACCGGCACTTGGACCGTCAACGGGCCCGAGACCCTCTTGACCGGCCCCTGCCGGCGAGACAGTTGGCCATTTCCCCAGCCTCTCCCTGAGGCGCCCGCTAGTCAAATTGCGTCAGCACCACTAGGACCGCTGCAGGAAAACCGTCGCCTGTGGAGGATTCCGTCGTTTTCTGACCACCTTTCGGGGAAATCCAGCAAGCACAAAAACCCGAATGCGCCTAGCATGCTGTCATGCTTTTCCGGGCCATTGCCGGCGAGGCAGAGCTGCTTTCCAACATCGCTTCCGCGGACACCGGCATGACCACCTTGAATGCCCAGAATTGGGATCGCAATCCTGCGGTCACCAGCATTGCCTGCATCCTCGGTTCAGTCGTCAGTTTCTCTCTCGGCGATATGACGATGAAGCACATTTCGCAGACCACCGTCCCACTGCATCAGGCAGTCGCGCTCAGGTCGGCGATCGCACTCATTCTAACGCTGCTGCTGTTTCGCGGCGGCAAGTCTCTGTTGGCGGCCTTTCGAACGGAGAGACCGGTGCAGCATCTGCTTCGCGGCCTGGCGGTGTCCGTGTCCAACATCACCTATTTCGCGGCTCTCGCGGCCCTGCCGATGGCCGACACCGCGGCGATTTTCTTTATTGCGCCCATGCTGCTGACGGCCTTCTCGGCGATCTTCATCGGCGACCATGTCGGTCCCTTCCGATGGGCTGCCCTGGTGGTCGGCTTTGGCGGTGTCCTTCTCATCATCCGCCCCGGATCGCCGGATTTTGAATGGGTCTATATCCTGCCTGCCCTGTCGGCCGCCGCCTATGCGGTGATGCAGACGATCACGCGAGGCATGGGCCTGCGCGAAAGCACCCTGTCGATGGCCCTCTATGCGCAGGTCGGCTTTCTTGCCGGGTCGCTGGCGCTTGGGGCGGCTCTGGGAGATGGACGCTTCGCCGGGTCCGGCGGACCGGCCGCCGATTTCCTGTTGCGTCCCTGGGTTCTGCCGACAAGTCGTGAACTGACGCTCATCGTCTTCACCGGTGTCACCATCACCATCGGCGGCTATCTTGTCAGCCAGGCCTACCGCCTCTCGTCAGCCAGCGTTGTCGCCCCCTTCGAATATACCAGCCTTGCCCTGGCTGTGACCTGGGGCGTCCTGATATGGGGCGACGTACCTGATGCTCTGGCGAGCATCGGCATCGCCCTCATCCTGCTCTCAGGCCTCACCATCGCCCTTCGCGAAGCCCGCGCCGGACGCAAGAAACTCTCGGCGCAGCGTATGGTGATACGTCGATAAAGCGTTGTCGCTGCGAAGAGAACGGAGACCGGTCACTTCACCGGGCGCAGGGGCGGCAACCGGCTTTCGAAGATCGAGGATTTCACGATCGACGTGTGTGTCTCGGCGCGTTCGTGGAACGGCAGCAGGATGTCGTCCAGTTCGGCCACGTCGGCAATTGCCAGGCGCGTGACATAACAATCGTCCCCTGTGACCCTGTCACAGGACAGGAACCGGGGCTGTTCCTCGATCATCCGTTCGACGGCATGAAGTTGCCCACTGCGCGGCTTGATCCGCACCAGCGCCTGGATCGTGTAGCCGAGCGCGCGCAAGTTGATCTTCGCGCCGAAGCCGGCGATATAGCCCTGTTCCCGTAAATTGCGCAGTCGCTCCCCGACAGCAGGACCGGACAGACCGACCTGCTTGCCGATGTCCGCAAGACTCATACGTCCGTCAGCCTCGAGTACCTCGATGATCTCGCAATCCGTCTGATCCAGCGGTTTCGACATGAAAGTATCCTTGGTCCGACAGCACTGATGTGAAGGCGTATTGCCTGAAATGCAATGGCGATCGTTGGGACAAAAGCCTAGTCGGCCCCTAAAATCCTGTCAAACAAACACAGGAGATTTCCATGGACATTCAACGCATTGCAGCCTTCAGTCTGGGTGCTTCGGGCGGCAACCCCGCCGGGGTCGTTCTCTTGCAGGAAGCCACTGATGAAAAGGACATGGCGCGCGTCGCCGCCGAGGTCGGCTATTCGGAGACCGCCTTTGCCGTTCCTCGGGACGACACCGGCAAGGCCTGGCGCGTCCGCTATTTCTCGCCCGAATCCGAGGTCCCGTTCTGCGGCCACGCCACGATCGCGCTTGGCGCGGCACTTGGACAGCACAGCGGCCCCGGCACGTTTGCCCTGACCCTCAACAACGCCTCAATCACTGTCGACACCAGAAAAACACCTGACGGCATGCTCACGACGCTCCAGTCCCCGCCGACGCACAGCCGGGCCATTTCGCTGGAAGAGCGTCTGGATGTGCTCGCCCTGTTTGGGCTCACGGAAGAGGATCTCGATCCGCGGCTGGCTCCGGCGCGCATTCATGGCGGCGCGGATCATATCTTGCTGCCCCTGAAGGAACGCGCGGCGCTCGCCGCCATGACCTATGATCTCGACCAGGGCCGCGCCGTCATGCGCAGGCACGGACTTGTTACCGTCATGCTGGTCTTCATCGAAGCGGATCAAAGTTTCGTCGCCCGCAACGCCTTTGCCTCCGGCGGCGTGCTCGAGGACCCGGCAACCGGTGCGGCAGCAGCGGCCTTCGCCGGCTACTTGCGGGATGCCGGCTGGCCCCATGGCGGCGCCTTCACGATCCGCCAGGGCGAGGATATGGGCAGCCCCTCGCTCATCAAGGTGGAACTGACCGGCACAAAGGGCGCGCCAGTTCTTGTATCGGGCGGAACCCGCGCAATCGGCTGACAACCGGTCCGAAGGAAACAACAAAACGCCGGAGCAGGAGGCGGCCAGCCGGCTCCTGCTCCGGCGTTCCTTTCTGAACTTTCCTGCTGATGCGGAATTCAGGCGAGATCCGTCTATTTCCTGCTTCCGCCACTGTCTTTTTGAGAGCGCAGACACGCCCGATCAGGATATCTTCCCGCCTGACACCGTTTTGGTGATAGAAAATGGCGGTGGAGTACTGACCACGACAAGGCCCGGCACCCGTATCATCCGGCGAAAACCCGCCGGGTACGGAATCATGACCAAGCTGACAAGACCGTCTTTTTCAGGCCAATACGCCGAATGCTCTTTGCCGGCCGGAGGGTTGGCCGACATCACCGGTTTCGGGGATCATCTGAATGCCCCCAGCACCTCCTTGTGCCCGTGCAGTACAATTTCCCTGCCTGACCTTAGGGTCTGTGGACAATTAGGTTTTGGTCTTGGCGCTTGCCGGATTTCGGTCTTCGAGCAGAAGGAAAGTTCGCTGTGGTGCTGCCCACCACAAGAATTTTCCGACGCACGCGAAACCGAAATCCGCTGCGTCCCCCCAGATATCGGGAATGGGGGATTTGAATGCAAATGGCTCATTTCGGCGTCGCAAAGGCTTGAAAGGGCTGACCCTTCCTGCGCCTTTGCTTCTTGAACTCGAGCCATTTGCATTCAAACCAAGACCAAATCCTAATTGTCCACAGACCCTAGAACCTTGGAAACACAATGACGCGATTTTCAGCCTGGAGTGTCTTCAAGAACGGCCTGACCGGCCAGAAGGGATGGAGCCGGCAATGGCGCGATCCCGAGCCGAAGCCCCATTACGACGTCGTCATTGTCGGTGGCGGGCTGCACGGGCTGGCAACGGCCTATTACCTGGCCGCCAACCACGGCGTGAAGAACATTGCCGTTCTGGAAAAAGGCTGGCTCGGCGGCGGCAATGCCGGCCGCAACACCACCATCGTGCGCTCGAATTACTTCCGTCCCGGAAACCGGGAATTCTACGAGCATTCCCTGAAACTCTGGGAAAATCTCAGCCATGAGCTGAACTACAATGTCATGTTCAGCCAGCGCTCCCACATTTCCCTGCTGCACAGCCCCGGCGCAATCGATGCGGCGGCCCGCAACTACAACATCCTGCGCCGGACCGGAACGCCGGACGCGGAAATCTGGGACCTGGCGACGCTGAAACGCGCGGTCCCGCACCTGAACTATTCCCCGACATCGCGCTTTCCGATCATGGGCGCCGCCGTTCAAAAACGCGCCGGCACGGCCCGGCACGACGCGGTTGCCTGGGGTTATGCCAGGGGCGCCGACAAGCACGGCGTCGATATTCTCCAGCAATGCGAAGTTCAGGGCATCACCCGTGAAGGCGACAGCGTGAGCGCGGTGGAAACCTCCCGCGGCACGATCCGAGCCGGCAAGGTTGCGTTTGCGGTCGCCGGCAACACCTCCAGGCTCTGGACCATGGCCGGGCTCGGCAAACTGCCGATCGAGTCCCACAAGCTGCAGGCTTTTGTCTCAGAACCCTTGAAACCCCTGCTCGACCAGGTCGTGGTCTTCGGCATCGGCGGCGCTCATTTCTACATCTCGCAATCTGACAAGGGCGGCATGGTCTTTGGCGGCGATCTGGACTGGTACAAGTCCTATGCCCAGCGCGGCAACCTGCCCATCGTTCAGGACACGGCCGAAGCCGCCATGTCGATCCTGCCGTGCCTTGGCCGGGTGAAGCTGTTGCGCCACTGGTCCGGCCTCGTCGACATGTCGATGGACGGCACGCATTTCCTCTGCAAGACGCCGCTCTCCAATCTCTACCTGAACGCCGGCTGGAACTACGGCGGCTTCAAGGCGACCCCGGCCTCCGGCTGGTATTTCGCCGACCTGATCGCCAATGACCGCCCACACGAGAAGATCCGCAATTTCGACCTGAAACGCTTCGAGCGCGGCCTCCAGATCGACGAACGGGGCGCGGGCCCCGATCCGAAGCTGCACGGATAGGGAAAGCAGAAATGATCCGAATTAATTGCCCCTTCTGCGGCACGCGCGACCACAGCGAGTTCAGCTATGGCGGTGACGGCTCGATCGACTATCCGGCCCTCGACGCAACGAAGGAAGCCTGGCACGACGCGGTGTTCATGAGAGACAACATCTGCGGCGTGCAGCTCGAAACCTGGCACCATGTCCATGGCTGCCGCATGTGGCTCAAGATCGAGCGCGACACGCTCACCCACGAAATTCATTCCGTCCGGCCGGCCCATCCGGGCCTGGCGGCGGCGCTCTCCTCCGAACAGGAGGCAGGTCAATGACGGCTCGGCGTTTGGACACGGGCGGCCGCATTGACCGTACCCGGCAGATCGACTTCCGATGGGACGGCAAGACGCTGACCGGCTTTGCCGGTGACACGCTCGCCTCCGCCCTGATGGCGAATGGCGAAAGCGTTCTCGGTCGCAGCTTCAAATATCACCGGCCGCGCGGGATCATGTCCGCCGGTGTCGAGGAATCCGGGGCCATCGTCACGGTCGGGGAAGGCGCACGCCGGGAGCCGAACGTCAAGGCGACGATGCAGGAGCTCTACGAGGGCCTGAGCGCCTCGGGCCAGAACGCCTGGCCGAATGTGCGTTTCGATCTTGGCGCGGTAAACGGTCTCTTCAGCCGCTTCTTTGCCGCCGGTTTCTACTACAAGACCTTCATGGGGCTGCCGCCGTTCGAATGGGGCCATGGCACCGGCCTCTGGATGCAGTATGAGAAACTGATCCGCAAGGCCGCCGGCATGGGCACCGCTTCGCGCGAAGCCGATCCGGACACTTACGATCATGCCCACGGCTTTTGCGACTTGCTGGTGGTCGGATCCGGCCCGGCTGGTCTCAATGCGGCGCTGACCGCCGCCAAGGCCGGGCGCGACGTGCTCCTGGTCGAACAGGATTTCGAGCTTGGCGGCGTCTACCTGAACGACCCGGAAGCCGAACAGCAGCGCCTCGATCTGGTCGAGGCTGTCCGCGCCGCCGGTGTCCGGATCATGACCCGCACCACCGCATTCGGCCTTTACGACGACGGCACCGCCGGTCTTCTTGAGAAAGTCACCGACCACCTCTCCCGCCCCGACCCTCACCTGCCGCGCCAGCGTTTCTGGACCGTCCGGGCCGGCGCAACCGTCCTGGCGACCGGCGCCCTGGAACGCTCCATCGCCTTTGATAACAATGACCGGCCCGGCGTCATGACGGCGGCGTCCGCCCAGGCCTATCTCAACCGTTTCGGCGTCCAGCCCGGCGAGCGGATCGTGATCGCCACAAACAATGACAGCGTCTACGGCACAGCGGCCGAACTCGCCCAAGCCGGCGCAGAAGTCACGGTTGCCGATTACCGCAGGGAGCCATCCTCGGAAACACCAACAGGTGTCACGGTCCGCACCGGAATGGCACCGCTCAGCGCCATTGGAAAATCCGGACTGCAGGGCATCGAGCTTGCCCGCGAAGCCGGTACCAGCTGGCAGAAGGCGGAACGGCTCGACTGCGACCTGCTGCTGGTCTCCGGCGGCTGGTCACCGGTGGTGAACCTTTCCTCTCACCGCGGCGCCAAGCCGGTTTGGGACGCCAAAGAGGCCTGTTTCCTGCCCGGAGAGACAAGTGAGCCGATTTTCCATGCGGGGTCTTCCGCCGGCATCTGGACACGGGAGGCCTGCGAAGCCTCCGGTATTGCGGCCGCCAAAAAGGCCATGGGCCAGGCGGCGGATACCCTTGCCCCCGGTGGCTGGACGACGCCGATCACCCCGCTCTACGAGGTCCGTCTTCCGAACCGGCAGTCCAAGGCCTTTGTCGATTTCCAGCATGATGTGACCGGCGACGATGTCCGCCTCGCCCAGCAGGAAGGCTTTGTCTCGGTCGAGCACCTGAAGCGTTACACCACGCTTGGCATGGCGACCGACCAGGGCAAGATGGGCAATGTCATCGGCCTTGCCCTGATGGCCGAAGCGCTCGGCAAGGACATTCCCGATGTCGGCACCACCCGCTTCCGTCCGCCCTATACGCCGGTCGCGATCAGCGCGCTGTCGGGCCGCAACGTCGCCCGCCACTTCAAGCCCCTGCGCCGGACACCGCTGCACGACTGGAACCTGCGCTACGGCGCGACCATGACCGAAGCAGGCCTCTGGCACCGGCCCTGGTATTTCGCACGGCAAGGCGAAACCATTGCCGAGGCCTATGTGCGCGAGGCCGCGACCGTCCGTGAGACCGTCGGCATCTGCGATGTCAGTTCGCTCGGCAAGATCGCGGTGCAGGGCCCCGATGCGGCCGAATTTCTCAACCGGGTCTACACCAATGGCTTTGCCAAGCTGCCCGTCGGCAAGGCCCGTTACGGCATCATGCTGCGCGACGATGGCATGGTGATGGATGACGGCACCACCTGGCGGCTCGGCGAGACCGAATTCCTGACCACGACCACAACGGCCCAGGCTGGCAAGGTGATGGTCTGGTTCGACGAATTGCTGCAGACCCGCTGGCCCGATCTGAAGGTCCATGTCAGTTCTGTCTCGGACCAATGGGCGGGCGTTTCCATCGCGGGGCCGAAATCCCGCGAGACGATCGCCGCCTGTCTTGAGACGGGCGAGGACATTTCCAACGAGGCCCTGCCCTTCATGGGCGTTGCCCGGGTGCGGCTCAAAGGCGGCATCGACGCCCTGATTGCCCGGATCAGTTTCTCGGGGGAACGCGCCTACGAGCTTTATGTGCCGGCGGCATCCGGCGAAGCCATGATGGATCTCCTGTGGCCCACGGCGGAGGCCCTTGGCGGGTGCCTTTATGGCATGGAAGCGCTTGGCACGCTGCGGATCGAGAAGGGTCATGTCACCGGTGTCGAACTGGACGGCCGTGTCACGATCGACGATGCCGGCCTCGGCAAAATGGCCTCGACCAAGAAGCCCTTCATCGGCAGCGCCTTGCGCCAGCGGCCGGAGCTCCTCAGGGAAGACCGCCCGCAGCTGGTCGGCATCTTCCCGAAGGACCGGAGCCAAAGGTTCAACGGCGGTTCGATCCTGTGCCGGCCCGGAGACCCCGAAGGGTTTGGCGATGGCTGGATCACGGCGGTCACCCACTCGCCCGCCCTCGGCCACTGGATCGGCCTCGGCTACATTGCCGGCGGCGTCGATGCCTGGCAGGGCACAGCCGTCCTTGCGAACGATCCGACCCGGTCCGGCGATGTCGAAGTGGAAATCGTGTCGCCCCATATGGTCGACCCGCAAGGAGTGAGAATGCATGGCTGAGTTGATGTCCGCCCTGAAAGGCCATCTGACCCCGGGCCGTTATGGTCTGGAAGGCACCGCCGGCGTAACCCTGTCCGAGGTTCATCCCTTCTCGCTGACGCAGATCGCCGCCTGGCCGGACAGCCTTCAGGCCGTCGGTCTGGAAGCTACCCTCCTTGCCGGCTGCGACGCTGCCCCCACACCGGGTCAGGCGGCCCTTGGCCCCAACGGCACCCTGCTCCGGGTGGAACCGCTGAAATGGTGGCTGATCGGCCGGGACACGCCTCCCGACCTGCCGTCTCTCCCCGCGGAGACCGGTGCCGTCCTCGACCTGTCGTCGTCCAGAACCTGGATCAGGCTCGGCGGAGCCAACGCAGCCGATCTCCTGAACCGCTTTCTGCCGCTCAACCTCTCCGCGACGGCCTTCCCTGCCGGCTCCAGCGCCTCGACCGCCTTCCACCATATCGGCGTCACGCTCTGGCGAGACGAGGACGGCTTCAATCTCCTGCTCCCGCGCAGCTTCGCGGCATCGCTCTGGGAGATGCTGACGGAGAGCGCCGCGCAGTTTGGCACCGAGGTGGTTTAAGCGGGCATGGCGAGCGCCTTCCCTTCTGAAGGAACTCGATTGACCGTTGCCAGCTATTTCCCAAGATAGACCGTTACCGAAACGCGGCTCACTGGGCCTACCGCATAAAATGTCCCGGTGCCCGCTACGGCAGTCGGCCCGCCGACATCATCAACGACGACAAGTCCACGTCGGGCATCATCGGAAACGGCGGCGGCGTCGACAGCCTGTATTTCGGCGAGAAGCTGCACAACATCGTCCTGGATCCTCAGGGAGACGATCTCTACATCTACTCGAAGAATGACGTGAACGACGACGGCATCGTCACCGACTACATCATCATCGAGGATCACTTCTCCAATCCCGACAATACGCTGGAAAAACTCCATTTCCAGAACGATACCGGCGGGTGGTCGTGGCAGGATCTGAACCAGGATCTGGCGGACTATCTCCATTACCCCGACGCGGTCCTCTGACAGCGCCGTTCTTTGCCGCCCGGCAGAAAATTCCGCACAACTGCTTTAAAAGCCGTCACCTGGTCCGCGGATTTCCTGAATGAATTGAACGGAATGAGATTTTCTTCCCGCCTTGGTTGAAATCCGCCTCAGGAGCACAACCATGCCACCCATCCTCCCTGCCGGGGTCAATCACTGGGTGCCCCCCGGCAAGCCAGCCGGACAGGACACGACAGGCCTTCAGGACCAGCGCACAAACGCGCCGGCGGCACAGCCGCCGGCCGCCGATGCGGCACCGGTCACGCAGCCGACCACCGTTGCCTCGAAAACAACCGACCCTGCGACGGAAGCGAAAGCCGCGGCCAGCACCCGGGCGGCGCTGGCCGCCCAGGAGGAGGCACAGGGACGACCGAAAGACGAGGAACCGGCCTGGCTACAAACAGCCCGCCAGACCATCTCCAAGTATCTTTGGGACGACCGGATGAAACACCCCGACAATCCGGTAGCCTCCTATCCACCCGGCACGGATCCCGCATCCATTCCCTATTTCACCGATCCGGCATACGCCGCCGATTTTTCCGCCAACATCTATTCCGACGGCTCGATCTACATCGTCACCTCGCACAGGGTCTTTGGCTGGGATATCGTGCAAAACGGTCTGTCCGACACCCGCCAGGTCCTGGACGGAACCGAGGCCGGCTTCCAGCGCTATGTGAGCAATTTCGAAGAAACGCAATCGGCAAACGCGGAGGCCAGACAGGCGGCCGCCCCGTCGCGGCAAAACGCCTTGGCGGCGGACCGATACGAGCTCTATTTCCTTGACGACACCAAAGGCGCCGCCCTTCTTGAAAAGGATGGCGAGACCGTTGGCATTGTCTATGAGGACGGCAGGTTGAATGTCATCGACGCGTTCAGCGACAAGGCCCAGGAGCTGCAGACCTCCGCCAACTGGCGGGATGTCGCCACCCAGGCAGCAGAGCGCTTCGGTGCGAAGATCACCTTGGCCCCGGCCTTCGCAGACGCCGGAACACCCGTTTGGGAGCATGCCTGACGGAAAGGTCGGGCACACCGCAGACAGGCCCCCGCCGGCAATCTCTCCCATCCGGACGATCTCCAGCACGCGGGGGCCGACATCGCCGCGCGTTCCGCCTTGAAGGTCATGAAGCTGGCGGAGAGACCTGGCGCCGCGTTGCCGATCAACTCCGCGGCAGGTGGCCCAAACTCGCCGATCTCATGAACGACAGCGAACACGATGTCCTGGCCTACATGGCCTTCCCCCGCCAGCACCGCACAAAACTTCACAGCACGAACCCCATCGAACGGCTGAACAAGGAAGTCAAACGCCGGGCCGATGTCGTGGGCATCTTTCCAAACGAGGAATCCATCATGCGCCTGATCGGCGCCGTCTTGTTCGAACAGAACGACGAATGGCAAACTGCGAGCCGCTATATGATGGTCGAAGCCTTTGCCGAAATCGACGCACAGGAGACCGATCCCATCCTCTCAATCTCAAACAAGGCAGCCTGATTATGACCTCAGGCCATCCGGAAAATTACACCACATTGACGGACGTGACCCTCAAAACAACTTCCATCCTGTGTCATTGACCTTTTGGATTATTCCGTCCTGCTTCAAATGTTGGATTGTGGTGTTGGCTGATTGGATCAGCCTTTTTCCCTTTTCGTTGTCACGGCAAACGAAAGTCACTTTCGACATCGCCAGAGGCGCCGACTGATCAAACTCGGGTCTTTCAAAACCATTTTCGTCGGCCGATAGAAACATGTCCGGCATCCATCCGATGATGGCGTCCACTCGCCCCAGAGCCAGCATCCTCAATTTGGCTTCCTGGGTACTAACTTTGAACGTTCTCACATTCAGCCGGCGCAGTTCCTCTTCTAGGTTGCTACCGGCCAGGATCGCAACAGACTTGCCGCTCAGCGACTTCAGGCCGGATAGCCTTTGGTCACCGCGTCGAGTGAACACAAATTGTTGCGTCAAAAGAACCTGACCGCTCTCAAGGAGGGGATCTGTATCTGTGTCGAAACTGCTCAGAAGGTTCTTATCCATGCCAAACAAGCAGTCGGCGCTGCCATTTGACATCGCGACGAGGGCTCTTTTGAGCGGCACCGCCGTATAGGAATATTTCCCGTCTCCCGCCCCTAGTATGGTTCGTGCGAGTTTCGGATATAAACCTGTTCCGTCGGCGGACTGCAGACCGACACCGAGTATCGGTGCAACGATCTTGATTTCATCGCTCGTCGCAACTGGCGAGAACGCCCCGATGCCAATGAGAACAGCGAGGGCTCTTACGACATTTCTCATCATTTCGAAGTTATGGCTTGCCTCTCAGGCAACGCGCACCGATTTCATCTCGATTTTTGTCATTGCTGAATCGGCGCTCATGTTGAATGAGTGAGAAATAGTAGTTGATTGTGTCTTTTTGAGGCCTCCCAAAAAAAACGAAAGTATTGGTAAATAAATACACTCATACGCACAAATACCAGGACACATAGTTATTGCTTGCAGGAGAAGACAATTTATCCAACCCAAGGCTTTGCTCCTCGGCATGCCGCCGCGGCTAAAGACACGAATGAGTCCCGCGGCCAAGCCCGCTACGAATGTGAACCTTTAGCCATCACTTCAGATGAATTCAGTATAGTGGTTTGCAGGCAGGAAGACGTAAGTGACTTGTGGGTGATCGGCAGGCTGCTGTTCTGGTATTTGATTGAATGAAGCATGATGTTTGCAACACAGGATTTATTGGCTAGCTGGGTTTCAAAAACAGCCTGCAGCAGGCACGTCTTATTAAAGACAGATCTTTAGTGCGACGTGCTGCCAAAGCTCCTTGCTTGGCTCATCCGACACCGCGATTCCTTCAAAGCGTCTGATTTTGTGAAGCAATCCGTTTTCGAATTTTTTATTTTTCTCCCCTAGAGTAACTTGCGATTTTTATCGTAAGATCAGCTGGATAGTGACCAGAATGCCATTTGGAAAGGCACTCTCTCTCTTTAAGAACGCCAGAGACCGAACGAGTCTTCGCCAGCAAATTACATTTCTGGCTGTCAGCTTTTGTATTCTTTCCGCTTCCGCTGCCACAATCGGTGCCTACGTAGTTGCGAGGAATGAAAGCCTTCGCGAGAGCCGTTGGGATTTGACGCTGATAGCGCGCAATCTGACACAGCGACTGGACCAAACCGTATTCGAGCGCCACAGGGAAATAGGCAGCGTCTCCAACAGAGTGGTGATGCGGTCCAAATGGACCACCGACACCGCCACTGTCCGCGCGACGCTAGATCAGTTGCAAAACAGTGTTTCACAATACGCTTGGATCGGTTTCATCGCTCCCGACGGAACAGTTCTTGCCGCCACGGAGGGGCTTCTTGAAGGCACTTCAGTTTCCGGAAGGGCCTGGTTCGTCAACGCCTTAGAGGCTTCACCCTCAACCATGGTGGACGAGTTTCCAACCAAGCTTGGCAACCACTCTCCACACATACCAACCAAAACGCCCTTGAACCGATTTGTCGTAACAGCATCTCCCATTAGAAGCGACGATGGCGAAGTAATCGGCGTGCTGGGGGCTCGATTGAACTGGTCTTGGGCGAAACATGCGTTGCATGAGGTGCTTGAAGGCAACACAGGCGAGGATGCCCTGGAGCTGCTTGTTTTCGACAAAAACAACATGTTCCTGTTTGGCAGTGTCCCTGGTGGGGCGCCTCGCTTTGACAGCAGTGATACCAACATGCTGACAGCGGTTGTTGCGACTGCCGGCCAGAGTGACTTTCCAGGACTGGGCTGGAAAGTGGTGGCACGCCAACCCCGGTCCGTCGTTTCAGTTACTTTGACAGGCTTGTTGTTTCACATTTTTCTTGTTGGACTTGGTGTGAGCTTACTCGCTGCGCTATTCGCCTGGCTGATTTCACGCTCCGTATCACGCCCCCTGATCGGTCTGATTGAAGCGCTTGACGGCATTGGCCGTGCAGATGGCGACAACAACGTGGCGCGCCAGCACGGCTCCCGAGAGATTCTGCAATTGTCCGCGTCCATTCGGTCCTTGTTGCGCCGCATCGACAGCGCCGAAGAGGTCCAGCGGGATTCCACGAGCAAGTTCCAGCAAATGCAAGGCCTGATCAGCAAGCAGCTCAGAATGAGCGAAGAACGCAACAGACAGCTGGGCGCCGATATTGTGAACCTGAAAACCCTGGCGGAGCTTGACCCTCTATCGGGCCTACAGAATAGACGCGCTTTTCAGCCTTTCGCGGAAGATGCTTGGGCGGCTTTCAGACGCCATAAACGGGCTTACAGCATCCTGATGATTGATGCGGACTACTTCAAAATGGTGAATGATCGTTTCGGCCACCGAGCAGGCGATGATGTTATTCGGCAGATCGGCAGGGTTATATCGGGAGAAGTTCGCGCGACGGACAAGGCTGCAAGATATGGGGGAGAAGAATTTATTGTTCTGCTCAGGGAGAATGACGCCGGCGGCGCCCTGGTGCTGGCAGAACGGATTCGAAAGAGGGTCGAGGACCTGTCGATACCATTCGCCGGAGAGGAGATTTCGATTACCGTCAGCATCGGTGTGGCGCAAGTCTTGGCAGAAGACCGCGATTTCGAAGACACCATAGCGCGCGCAGACCGGGCCCTCTACAGTGCCAAGTCCTCGGGACGTAACCAGGTCAGCATCGACGACCCTGTTAGCAAAATTCAATCCGCGTAATTATTTGTCCAAAACAGTTTTCGCGGCTGTGAACCGCCCCGGGTTTACCGGAGAGTAAAACTCTCACAGGATACCCGTTATGGATCAGAAGACAGTTCCCCCGAGATATACAGCTGAGTTCCGCGAACGTGGCGTTCGGCTTTTTCGAGACCACCGCAACGACTATGACAGCGACAACGCCGCCTATCGTGCCATAGCGTCGAAGCTCGGTTGCTCCAAGGACAGTCTGCGTGCGTGGTGTGTCCAGGCGGCGCGTGATGCAGGAGAACGAGCAGGCCCGACGAGCGAGGACAAGGCGCGGATCAAGGCTCTTGAGCGGGAGAACCGGGAGCTTCGCCAGGCCAACGAGATCCTGAAGAAGGCGTCTGCTTATTTTGCCCAAGCGGAGCTCGACCGCCCGTTCCGCAAATGATCGCGTTCATCGAAGAGTACCGTGAAGCCTTTGGGGTCGAGCCGATCTGCCGCGTTTTGCCGATCGCCTCATCGAGCTACTATTCGCATGCCGCTGCTGCCCGTGATCCGGATCTGGCTTCGGCCCGCGCGAAGACGGATGCCGCAGATGCCCAGGAGATCCTGCGCGTCCATGAGATGAGCAAGGGGCGCTACGGAGCCCGCAAGATTTGGCGTCAACTGCACCGCGAGGGCTGGGACATTGCCCGCTGCACCGTGGAGCGCTTGATGAAGGGGCTTGGCTTGCAAGGCGTCACGCGTGGCAAGAAAAAGACAACAACACCGGATCCGGCCACGCCTTGTCCACTGGACAAGGTCAACCGGAACTTCACGGCCACAGCCCCGAACCAGCTCTGGGTTTCGGATTTCACCTATTGTTCGACATGGCGGGGAATGGTCTATGTGGCCTTCGTCATCGACGTCTTTGCCCGCAAAATCGTTGGCTGGCGGGTCTCCACCTCCATGTCCACAAGCTTTGTGCTCGATGCCTTGAACCAGGCCATCTGCCAAAGGCGCCAGAACCAGGCCGGTGGGCTGATCCATCACTCCGACCGGGGCAGCCAATATCTGTCGATCCGCTACTCGGAACGGCTGGCGGAGACCGGCATCGACGCGTCGGTCGGAAGCGTTGGCGACAGCTATGACAACGCTCTGGCCGAAAACATCATCGGTCTGTTCAAGACGGAAGTCATCAACCTGTTCGGCCCATGGAAATCAGCGGGCCAGATCGAATGGGAGACCCTGAAATGGGTCTCTTGGTACAACACCGAGCGGCTCCACAGCGCAATCGGATACTCAACCCCATGCGAAGCCGAGGAGGCCTTCTTTCGAAACCTAAGCGCCCTTGATAAGGTTGCCTAATCTTTGAAACAAAATCTCTCCGGTAAACCCGGGGCAGTTCAG
>NZ_JALNMJ010000011.1 GCF_023156505.1 Roseibium sediminicola
AAACCGACCGCCGCAAAACGCGGCGGCGGCACCGCTCGGCCTGAAACCGGTAACCCGACACAATCAGAAAACTGCCCGACGGAAACCCATCAAGCGACAACACTGTGAGAAATGCGGGCTAATACTGCTCGAATGGTCCCGGAAACCGTTGAAATATCTTTCCGTCAAAGGGATCAGGATTGGCAGCATGGCAAGCCGAATATACTTTAGGTGCTGCGGTTCGGCATGTTTTTTTATTACTGAGGCGACGGGTGGGGCTCTCCATTGCGACGCCACCGTGTGTAATTAGGTGTGCTTTCCAATGAGGTTGTTCACCGATTGGGGTTCAGACGATTGATAGATGTCTTGAAGTTAGTGCCGCCGCACAGGCGGTTGCATTGCCGGTGCGCTGTACGTAATAATAGCGGTACCACAGTTTGTGCGGGGCGGCCATGAAAAACGTGAAACATAGCTCGAGACTGTTTTTCTATACTGGTATTGTGCTATTTGCGCAGTGTAGTTCAATCTCAGCAGAAGTGGTTGATAAGTATGTGGGGTGCAAGGGCGAGTTTATTACTTATCATTCTGCACAAGAAGGTGAGCTGTCTCAAAGCAACATAGTGCACTATCGAGTGGTGGGTTCAAGTGAATGGAATTATTATGCTTTTGGCTCGAAAAATAGTTTTGAAGTCTCAAATTTGAGGTCACCTCAGGAGGTGGAAGTAGTTTACTATACAAATTTTCCACTAGATAAAAACTATTATTTGCTGAAGGTGGCGAAGTATAGTGACGAGCTTTTTTTTGGTGATTTGATGAAGATCGACTACGGAGAAAACCTCAAGAAGATCTTATTGGTGGAGTATGGAAAGAAATTGAACACCCCCCCATTCACTACAACAGATTTCGGCGCAGACATAACAATTACCACGTATCAGAGTGCTCACAAAAGCAAGCAGCCTGTGGGAGGCCAACTTATAAGAGACTACGAAAATTTGTTTGACAAAAGAAGTGGTTGGCATCTGAAATTGCAGTCGGGCGCCCTAACTTTCGAAGATATTTCAACTAGAAATAACTCCGCCTTCCAATCGAAGTTAGTGTCTGAAGATAAGCTAAAGCAAAAACACCTTCTTCATGCGCAGTTGCAGAGGTATTCTTCGTCTGGTCTGGGTTGCGTTCGGACTGTTCAAAAAATTTACTCTAAGCACAACAAATTGTTTGTCACGATTTTAAACCTTATACTGGATGATGAGCCTGTTACATTAGAATTTGATATTTCTCGATAATCAGGAGTAGAGAATTGGGCAAAGATCTTGATGAAGAAGCCAAGGGTGCTCAGTACGACAATATTGTTGCAACACTGATTGGGAACGATTACGTCACCGTTTTTGGTAAGGAAGATGTCAGTCCGGCTTCGGTTTATGCGACGGTGCCGGTTATGGCATTTCTTAGCTATGTTTGTGGGTTGTTGTCGAATTCACCTGAGCCGAATTTATACCTGGTATTTCAAACGGCGGTCATAGTTTTACTTTCTATTACTTTTGTAGTTTTTGCAAAAATATTAAACTCTGTGTTACCTCAGGTCGATGTTGTGCCTAGAAGACTTTCACTTTTGTTCTTTTCCCATTTCATGATCACATTAATCGCTTTTTTTCTCGCTTCATTAATTTGGGGTGATCGATATCCAGGATATGAGTCTGTTGTGGATACAGCTCAAATCTATTGCTTTGTTGCGTTTATTTTGATTGTATTATTCTCCATAGCGAGATTGCGGCATGAAAATAGTATCGCTGCCTACTTCAAAGAATATTCACTAACAGCTATCCTGACTAATCTTGCTAAGATATCTTTAGTCGCAATTGTCGTTAATCTTTTAAACTTTAAAATTTTTCTCGAGGTTGTTGTCAGGACAAATGACGGTCTAGTTCGAAAAATGTTTGAGTCGGGTGCGAGGTTTCTCGATTCTATATGAGCCCGATTTAAAAGTAGTTGAGTGATATCAAAGGGTTGTGATTCAACCGTCTTTGTCTAGAAGATGGAGGATCGAATGCCCTGGGATGATATCACTCGCCGACAGCATAACCGGGACCATCTGCGTTATCCAACCGATTTGATGGACCCGGAATGGGCGATTTTGGCGCCGCTGATCCCTCCGGCCAAATCCGGCGGTCGTCCACGCAAGACCGATATGCGAGAGGTGGTCAACGCGATCCTTTATATCGCGGGCAGCGGCTGTCAGTGGCGGGCGCTGCCGAAGGACTTTCCCCCAGCCTCCACCGTGCGAGGCTATTTCTATTGCTGGCGCGATACCGGCCTTTGGCAGACGATCAACCACATCCTTGTCGCAGCCACGCGGGAACTGGAAGGACGCGAGGCCTCTCCAACAGCCGGTGTCATCGACAGTCAGTCGGTCAAAACCACACAAAGCGGTGGAATTTCCGGCTATGACGCGGGCAAGAAGATCAAGGGCCGCAAGCGCCATATCATCACTGACACGCTCGGCCTGATGCTGTTCGTACTGGTTCATGCCGCCGACATCCAGGACCGGGACGGTGCGCCCGATGTTCTGAAGGCCATTCGGTACCGGTTCCCCTGGATGCGCCATGTCTTTGCCGACGGCGGCTACGCGGGCGACAAACTCCGCGCCGCATTGGTCGGCTGCGGCACGTGGACCATCGAGATCATCAAGCGTTCCGATGCTGCCAAAGGCTTCCACGTCCTGCCTCGGCGATGGGTGGTGGAACGCACCTTCGGATGGTTCGGCCGATGCCGTAGGCTCGCAAAGGACTGGGAGAAATCCGTCGAAAGCGCCACCGCATGGGTCACCATCGCCAGCATCAGGGTCATGACACGCAGACTCGCAACCTATTGTCCAGTCTCATAAACTTTTGAATCTGGCTCTTACAAATTTCGGCTAGTAAAAGTAAATCGTGTATTGCCTCGCAAGGATCTTGTATTAATCGATATCCCTGACGCAACGCCTGAGTTAATCAGAGCTTATACACTTGATGACGAACAAGCTCTACTAGCTATAGTGAGATATAATCGTCTAATCGACACTTTCCTTGGTCTTACAACATACAGCCTTCAGAACCACCTTCGAACGACAGTTCAGGGCGTCGGACAAATCGAAATCGATGAATTGTACGTCGGCATCGATAGGCGTGGGTGTCATTTTGTGATCCCTGTTCAAGCGAAAGCCGGAAAAGACCAAATTGGCATCGTACAAACAACCCAGGACATCCGATTTGTCGAAGAGAAATTTCCTGGCTTGCGCTGCAGAGCAATTGCTGCGCAATTTTTGGAATCTAAGATAGTAGCGCTTTTTGAACTCACGTTACAAGACGACGAAGTCAAGGTCGTGGAGGAAAGTCACTACCGATTAGTACCCGCTACAAACTTGAATAGCGTTGCGATCAGAGACTATCGAGACTGAGCAAATTTTGTTCGCTATGCATCTTTTTTCGAGGCGGTTTTTGCCCCCCCCAAAACAAAAAAAGCCCCGGAAAACCGGAGCTTTTTTGAGTTGTTTCGGACCTTGGCAGTCTGTCCAAAACTTGGAATTTGGTGCCCAGGAGAGGACTCGAACCTCCACGCCCTTGCGAGCGCTAGCACCTGAAGCTAGTGCGTCTACCAATTCCGCCACCTGGGCTGTGAGGGGGGCTTTTAAGGGGGGGATTGGGCCTTGTCAATCACGTTGTGCGACTTTTTTTGCTCTTTCACGGCAAGGCCTTCACAGACCCCCGGCAAAGAGCTAAGAAACTCCTGATCGAGCGGCCAAAATTTTTCGGCCCTCCCCCTTTCGGACGCGACAGAAGGCATTTTTCCGATGTCCACAGCACTCAACGGCAAACTCGTCACGGTCTTCGGCGGTTCGGGCTTTCTCGGCCGGCATATCGTCCAGGCGCTGGCAAGGCGCGGCCACCGCGTGCGCGCGGCCGTGCGCCGGCCGGACCTGGCCACCCACCTGCAGCCGCTCGGCGCGCCCGGACAGATCATGCCGGTGCAGGCGAACCTGCGCTACCGCTGGTCCGTCGACCGGGCCGTGATCGGCGCCGATGCCGTCGTCAATTGCGTCGGCATCCTGGCGCCCTCCGGCAAGCAGAGCTTCGATGCGGTGCAGAGCTTCGGCCCGCGCGCCATCGCGGAAGCTGCCCGCGGCGCCGGCCTGGACCGGGTGACGCATATATCCGCCATCGGCGCCGACGCCGACAGCACGTCGGCCTATGCCCGCTCCAAGGCTATGGGCGAGGCCGGCATTCTGGAAACCCTGCCGGAGAGCATTATCCTGCGTCCGTCGATCGTGTTCGGTCCGGAAGACGATTTCTTCAACAAGTTCGCCGACATGGCGCGGTTCGCGCCGGTGCTGCCACTGCTCGGCGGCGGCGATGCTAAGTTCCAGCCGGTCTATGTCTGCGATGTCGCGGAAGCCGTTGCCCGCGCGGTCGACGGCGAGCTGAACCCCGGCACCTATGAGCTCGGCGGGCCGGAAGTCAAAAGCTTCCGGGAGTGTCTTGAGGACATGCTTGCCGTGACACGGCGCAAGCGCACGCTGCTGCCGATCCCCTTCCCGGTCGCCTCGGCCATGGGCAAGGTGTTCCAGATGTTCCCGATGGCGCCGTTCACCGCCGATCAGGTGGAGCTGCTCAAGACCGACAATGTGGTTTCGGACGCGGCGAAAAGCGACGGCCGCACGCTGGAGGGCATCGGCATCAAACCGGCGACGCTCGCCGCCGTGCTGCCGACCTATCTGGAGCGCTACCGCGAACACGGCCAGTACGACGCCCACCGGCCGGCGTGACCTTTTGAAATTGCGCATTTGAAGGCGGGCCGTTGGCCCGCCTTTTTGTTTGTTTAGCGAACCCTCAACTTGTCATTCCGGACAAGTGCAGCGACGCTGCACGCTGAGCCGGAACCCAGCGTATCAGCGCGAGCGACAGCGAGCACAAAACCAATCAAGCACCTTCCTCAATAATGGCACGCCTGCGGCGCGAAGTACGCGCTGGATTCCGGATCTGGCCATGCAGCTGCGCTGCAGACCGTCCGGAATGACGAAGTGAGAGGCTTTGTCCCCTTCCCACAGCTTTTCGTTGCCGCCCCCCGTCACTTCGCCTACCGTTTGATCCTATGGGGTTCGGGAGGTGTCGATGTCGGTTCTTGCCAAGGTCACGCTATTGTTCGTGGTGTTTGTCGATCTGCTTGGCCAGGGGCTGGTGTTTCCGATCCTGAACAGCCTGATCATGGAGCCCGGCACCGGGCTTCTGGCAAAAGACACATCGGAGGCGATGCGCCATTTCGATTATGGCCTGATCATCGGCGTCTTTTTCCTGTGCTGGTTTTTCGGCGCTCCCTACATTTCCAAGCTCTCCGACGTGATCGGCCGCAAGAAGGCGATCCTGATCTGTCTCTTTGGCGCGCTGTTCGGCTACGGGCTGACCATCGCCGCGCTTTACCTCAACAGCTTCCTTTTGATGATCCTGGGCCGCGCGATCACCGGGCTGACGGCCGGCAACCAGCCGATCGCCCAGGCGGCGATGATCGACGGCAGCGTCGACGACGAGGACCGCAACCGCAACATGGGATACATCATCACCGGGGTCAGTTTCGGCCTGGTCGGCGGGCCGCTGCTGGGCGGGCTCCTGTCCGACCCGGTGCTGATCGGCGATATCGCCAGCATCAAGCTGCCCTTCTATGCCTGTTTCGTGCTGGTCGCGATCGCCATCCTGCTTGTGGTGGTCGCCTTTCAGGACCAGCACGACGCCGAGGAACAGGGCACGTTCCGGTTCCGGCCGGCGGAGATCTTCGAGCTTTTGTGGCGGGTCACCAAATACCCGAAGGTGATGCGGCTGACGGTGGTGTTCTTCTTCTTCCACATCGCCAACCTGTCCTTCTACATCTTTGTCGACAATTACCTGACCAGCCGCTTCGGCTACGGCACGCTCGGCGGGTCCATGGTGATGCTGACGATCGGCATCGCGCTGGCCTTCTCCAGCACCTTTTTGGTGGTGCCGGCGCAAAAGCGCTTCAGCAAGGAGGCGATCCTGGGCATGACCTTCCTGGTCTGGGCGCTTTCGGCGGCGGCTTTTGTTGCCGCGCCGGCCGCCTGGATGACCTTTATCCCGGTGTTCTCATTCTATTTTGTCTTCGGCATCGCCTATCCGACCTTCCTGGGGCTCTATTCGGCGGCCGTCGGCGATGAGGAACAGGGCTGGGTCATGGGCGTCACCATTGCCGTCTTCACGCTGGTCGCGGGCGTCATTTCGCTCGTCGGCGGCGAGCTGATCGGGCTCGATCTCGACCTGCCGTTTTACGGCGTCATCATCGCCGCGCTGGTCGCGCTGGTGGTGATGTTCCTGGCCTGGAACAAACCGGAGATCAAGGCGCTGACACGCCGGAACGCGCGGTGAGCGGGGAAAGGCATCGCCGCATGGCCAACTTCTCCATCGTCATCCCGGACGCAGCGAAGCGAAGATCCGGCACCGGGGAGCCGATGCCGCGCCGATGGTTCGAAGCCTTTCGGCGCAGGCATCTGGCTCCCCGATCCCGGCTCGCGCTGCGCTTGGCCTGGATGACGACGGAGAGGTTTGTGATAACGGCAAACCGCCCGTCCCAGGGGCAGGACGGGCGGTTTTGTTCCGGTCGGGGCGGGGCAGATGAAGGGCCGTCACTTGGCGGCGGGATCAACCCTTCCAGCGCCCCGGACCGAAACGGTTCCAGACTGTCGTGACACTTTCACGATCGGCAGCGCCGCGACCGTCTAGCGCATTTCGCGGTAACCGTCGGATGTGCGCATCAGGCCGATGTCGCGCAGGTCTTCGTCGCTCAGGCAAGACAGAGCCCGGTCAGTTGCCCGGCGCTGATGATAATTGCGGAGCCCGGCGACACATGCGCGAAGGACAGAAAGCAACAGGCCGCGGCTGTTTGCACGGCTGCGAAAAACGGTATCGATCTCAAGGCTCATCTCACTTCTCCTAGGGACGGCTCGCGGGGGATGGAACCCGTCCGGTTCGCTGGGGACGAGACAAAGGTGACAGGTCAATCCTGACAGCTGTGAGTCATGTTTGATCCCGTTCTGTTCACGGGATATGATTTTTTTTCGAACCACGTCATTTCAGGCCCTGATTCATGAACCCGATCGAACGCGCCCTCGGCATTCTTCTGCTTCTGACGGGCGGCAAACTGGTGTCGGCGACGACCCTGGCGGAACGCTTCCAGGTGTCGCTCAGAACCATCTACCGGGACATCGACCGGCTGATCGCGCTCGGCGTGCCGGTCGACGCGGAGCGCGGCGCGGAAGGCGGCTATCGCCTTGCCAGCGGCTATCTGCAGCCGCCGGTGGCGCTGTCCCGCAACGAGACCGCGGCGCTTCTGGCGGCAATGGCTCTGGTGCGCTCCAGCCGGACCGTGCCGCTGGCCGCCGAACTGGACGCGGCGGAGAAAAAGCTGCTCGCCTCGCTGCCGAAATCCGTGCACGGGCTGTTGAAGGACGCCGACCGGATCGTCGGCATCGAGCCGATCCCGGCGGATATCTTTCATTCCGGCACCAGGGCGGAACCGACGGAAGACTGGCAAAAGGCGCTTGACGGTTTCATGGCGGGCATTCTGGACGGCAAGCGCGTGCGCTTCGACCATGTCAATCCTGTGCGCAAGACCGTGAAGGCCCATGATGTCGAACCCTATGGCGTGATGTTCGACCGGGATCTCTGGTATCTCGCCGGCCGCTGCGTCGACACCGATGTGTTGAAGGTTTACCGGGCCGACCGGGTCCGCGGGCTTGAAATCAGCGGTCTGTTCTTCCGGCCGGACAAGAATTTTTCGATCCAGAGCCTGCTGGGCGGCGCCTGGCTTTCCAACGCCATGCGACGCTGGGAGCAGGAGGAGGCCATTGCGGAAATCCTGATCACACCGGCCCAGGCCAAGAAGCTCGGCGCCGACTGGTATTACCGCCACGCGGTGTTCACGCCGGCCAAGGACGGCCGCGTCCTGATCAGCATCCCCTCGACCGAGCGCGCCCGCATCCTGCCGCTGGTCCGCTGGCTGGGACCGGGAGCGGAACTCGTCGGTCCGGACAATTTGAGAGAGGAACTCGCCGCCGAGTTGGAAGAACTGGCGGCGCTTTATGCGCCGGCTGAACGGGTCAACCGGTCGGCTTGATAAGAAAGCCGTCCTCTTCAGTTCCCCTCGACCGTCATTCCGGACAAGCGCAGCTGCAGCTGCGTGCAGATCCGGAACCCAGCGCACCAGCGTGAGCGAAGCGAACACCAAAAAAGAACCGGCCGCGCTGACGCGCGAAATATGCGCTGGGTTCCGGATCAGCGTGCAGCCTTGCTGCACTTGTCCGGAATGACGGTCGAGAGGTTCCCGATTCCTCAGGTCACCCCAGAAAATAAAGACCCGCGAACCCGGCAAGGCCGATGAAAATCCGCCACCAGGCAAACGGTGCGAAGCCGTGCTTGGAGACGAAGTCCAGAAGGCCCTTGACCACGAATACGCCGGCGATGAAGGAGGCGACAAAGCCGATGCCGATCAGCATGGCATCATCGGCCGAGAGCACGTTGCGGTTCTTGTAAAGGTCATAGGCAAAGGCGCCGGCCATGGTCGGCATGGCGAGGAAAAACGAGAACTCGGCCGCCGAGCGTTTGTCCGTGCCCATCAGGAGCGCCCCGGCAATGGTGGCGCCCGAACGCGACACGCCGGGCACCATGGCAAGGCACTGGAAGAAGCCGATCTTCAGGCACAGCGACAGCGGATAATCCATGACGTTGGTGTAGCGCGGTTTCAAGGGCAGCCGGTCGATCCACAGGAGGATGATGCCGCCGACAAGCAGCGTCGTGCAGATCAGCGCCGGGCTCTCGAACAGCACTTCCTTGATGAAGCCGTGCAGCAGCACGCCAATGACGGCGGCCGGCAGGAAGGCCAGCAGAATGCCGGCGACAAAACGGCGGCTGGCCGGGTCGGAGGGCAGCGCCAGGGTCAATTGCCACAGGCGGGAGAAATAGACCGAAAGAATCGCCAGAATGGCACCGAGCTGGATCAGCACCTCGAAGGTCTTGCCGGTGCTGTCGAAGCCGAGGAAATGGCCGAGCAGCAGGATATGGCCGGTGGAGGAGACGGGAATGAACTCGGTCAACCCTTCGACAATTCCCAAAATGAGAGCGTTTACAATCGTTTGCCCGTCCATTGTGTATCTTGTCTCCAAATGGCTTGATGTGGCCCGGCCGGACCAAGTATGTCTCGCGACTCGAGGGGACCTTGCTTGCGCCGCCTATTTGACGAAGTGCCGGGGCGGCGTCAAACCCTTGATAACCATATTCAGGGCAAACTCCCGGTTAACGCGATTTTTGTGCTGGCGCGCACCAGCGACCAAGTCTTGCCACAGTTCGGGCTCTATACGCTTACATGCTGACCCTCTATCACCACCCGTTTTCGCCCTCATCCCGGTTTATCCGTCTCATCCTGAGCGAATACGGCGCTGCCTTCGAGGAGCATCACGTCAACCCGTGGGAACGCCCCCAGGCGCTGTTGCTGCTGAATGCCGCTGGCACCGTGCCGGTGATGGTGGAGAATGAAGGCCCGGCCATCTGCGGCGCCGGGCCGATCATGGAATATCTGGACGAGACCCGCGGCTATGCGGTCGCCGACCGGCGGCTGATGCCGGACCATCCGGAAGCGCGCGCCGAGACAAGACGCCTGGTCGACTGGAGCCTCGGCAAGTTCGACCAGGAAGTGGTCGGCCATCTGGTGCGCGAGCGCATCTACAAGCAGATCATGCCGAAATCGACAGGTGGCGGCGAACCGGATTCGGCGGCGCTGCGCGTTGCCCGCGCCAACATCCAGCATCATCTTAAATATTTCGGCTATCTGGTCGCTTCCCGCCGCTGGATCGCCGGCGACCGGCTGACCTTCGCCGATTTCGCGCTGGCAGCCGGGCTCTCCTGCGCCGATTATCTCGGCGAAGTGCCCTGGAACGGCGAAGAGGACATCAAGAGCTGGTACGCGCGTGTCAAGTCGCGCCCGTCCATGCGGCCGCTTCTGGGCGAGAAGGTGCTCGGCATGCCGCCGGCCCCCACCTATGCGGACCTTGATTTCTAGGATCGGCTCAGGTCGGATAGCTCCGACGACGCGCAAGCAACTGCAGGCTGACCGCCTTGGACAGAAAAACCCAAAAACTGCTGGAAGCCTTTCAGGCCAAGGCCGAAACGCTCGGCTTCGACGCCGTCCGCATTGCCGCCGCGGACGGTATTCCGGAGGCCGGCGAACGCCTGCACCAGTTTCTGGACAAGGGCTATCACGGCACCATGGGCTGGATGGCCGAGACCGCGGACCGGCGGCAAAGCCCCGCGGCGCTCTGGCCCGAGGTGCGCTCGGTCATCATGCTCGCCATGAATTACGGCCCGGACGATGCACCTGAAAACCATCCGCTGGCTCATCTGAAGAACCCGGGCACGGGTGGTATCTCCGTCTACGCCCGCCACCGCGACTATCACGACGTCATCAAGGGACGGCTGAAGGAACTCGCCAGCCTGCTGGTGTCGCGCGCGGGCGGCGATGTGAAGGTGTTTGTCGACACGGCACCGGTGATGGAAAAACCGCTCGGCCAGGCCGCCGGCCTCGGCTGGCAGGGCAAACACACCAACCTGGTTTCGCGCGAGCTCGGCTCCTGGTTTTTCCTCGGTGCGATCTTCACAACGCTCGAATTGCCACTAAGCGGTGCGGAACGCGATCATTGCGGCTCCTGCCGCGCCTGTCTCGATGCCTGCCCAACGGACGCTTTTCCAGCGCCCTACCAGCTCGATGCAAGGCGCTGCATTTCCTATCTGACGATCGAGCATCCCGGGCCGATCCCTGCTGAATTCCGCGAAGCGATCGGCAACCGGATCTATGGCTGCGACGATTGCCTTGCCGCCTGCCCGTGGAACAAGTTCGCGGAAGCGGCACGCGAGGCCAAACTGATCGCCCGCGAGGACCTGACCAACCCGGCTCTCACAGATCTCCTGGAGCTTGACGACGCGGATTTCCGCAAACTCTTTTCCGGTTCGCCGATCAAGCGGATCGGCCGCAACCGCTTCCTGCGCAACGTCCTGATTGCTGCTGGAAACAGCGGTGACACCGATCTGCTGGACGACGTGCGGATACATCTTGGCGATCCGGACGAAACTGTCAGGAGCACGGCCGTCTGGGCGTTCCGGAAACTGGCCCCCGCAGACGGGTATCAGGCGGAAAAACAAAAGGCCATCGCTCAGGAAACCGAAGAGGTGGTGCGTGCCGAATGGCTGGCCGGGACTTCCTGAAAATCGGGACCGTGAGTCGACCTTGTCATGAGAATGAGCCATAGTCATGGAATGGCCAAAGTAGGCCCTCTATATCGGTCGCGATAAAGAATCGATTGCGATCATTCTATTGGAGCCAAGACATTGATTTTCTACGCCAGATCCGCTCACACCCCGTCCTCAGCCAAGGCGCGTGCCCGGCTCCTTTGCCTCAGCACCGCCCTGGTCCTGATCTCCGGTTCCACCTTCGCGCAGGACAGCGGTACAGCCGCTTACGATGCCTATGTCGACGGCCTTGAGGCGCTGGGTCTCGAGGTCGAAAACGGCGCGATCAACTACGACGCCGGCAGCGATACGCTCACCCTTACAGACAGCCGCCTGTCCTTAAGCGGAACTATCAAAGACCTGCCGGCCGGCGACATGGATGTGACGACGGATGACGGTGCCAAAGATGCCGATCCCGACGAGCTGAACGACCTGAGCTACGAAATCTCGCTGCACAGCGGCACGGTGACCATCACCGGCCTGACCCATGAGGATGGCGATTTTTCCGCCGCAAGCTGGGTCTATTCCGACGACACCGAATTCACGGTCTCCGGTTCTGTGGATGGCGAAGGCCGCATGAAGCTAAACGGCCGCATGACCGGTCTGTCGGCAACGGATTACAGCTTCACCATGCCGGAACTGCCGGATGAAGACCCGGAACACCAGGCCAGCCGCTGGCTGCCTTTCCTGCAGGTCTCGCTGCTGACATCCTATGAGGAGGTCAAGGCGGACAGCACGGCCATGACCCTCGAGGCCTATGCCACGGAAGACGGCAAGGAGACCCTGGTGGTGTCGGGCACCATGCAGATGGACGGCTATCGCCTCGCGGATGCCGAGGATGGTCAGGTCGGTGAATATTCCATCGACAAGGTCACGCAGACCATGGAGACACTCGATCCGTCGTCCGGCCAGGTGCTGATTCAGGAGACCAGCCAGGGCAAAACCATTTACACCGATATCGATGTGGCGGCTTTCATCGATCTGTTCGACCCGGACGTGCCGGCGAGCGACGATCACGTCGTCATGATCGGCACCGGGTCCACCGTGGACTACAGCTCCCGTCAGGATCTTGGCCAGGGCCTCTCCGTGAACATGACGGTCGACAGCGCCACCTTGAACGAAGTCACTGTCATCAAACGCGACAACGACATCCTGCAGATCTTTGACGATCTATTCGCGAAGAAGGAACCGGCACCCGAACAGCTGATCACCGGTGTGTTCCAGCTCTACCGTTCCTTCGGCATCACCGAAGCGCGCGTCAGCGGTATCAAGATCAAGGTGCCGACGCCAGGACCGGAAAAGCTCGCCGACATTTCCATCGCAGAGATGGCCATGACCGAGGTCAGCTCCGAGGGCATCGGCGAAATGATGCTGGTCGGCCTCAATGCACCGGAATTGCCGGACGGCGCGTCTGTCAGGATCAACTGGGCCGCCATCGGCGACATCGAATTTGCCGACTACACGCCCATGCGGGCCATGATCAGCACGCTGATGGCCGATCCGGATTTTGGCGAGGACCATCCGCTGGACGTCGCCCGGGCCTTCATGCCGCTGTCCTTCGGATATGAGATCAAGGGGCTGGACGTCACCGCGCCGGACACCGGACAGGTCAAGATCGGCGCCGCCGAAATGACCGTGTCGACAACAGTGTCGCCGATCCCGACCAGTATCTTCGTGCGCAATGAAGGCCTGCAGGTGCCGGTCAGCGCCGTGGACGATCCCGAAGCCCAGGCCCTGTTCCAGGCGCTTGGCCTGGACACTGTCGTCTGGTCGGACGAGACCCGGCTTTACTGGGATGAAGCAACCCTCGAACTGCGCCTTGAAAAATTCATGGTCGACATTGACGGTGTCGGACGGGCGGAACTCTCCGCGCGCTTTGCCAATGTGCCGAAGTCGCTGTTTGAGGATCCGGAAGGCCAGGGCCAGATGGCCTTGATCGTGGCGCAATTCGTCGACGCCTCGCTGACCTTCAAGGATGCGGGCCTTGCCACCAAGGGCATCGCCCATGTCGCCGAGAGCGAGGGCATTCCGGAAAACGTCTTCCGCGAGGCCCTTGTCGCGCAGGCCGCCCAGGCCACCGCACCGATCCAGAACGAGGCCTTTACCAAGATGGTGAGCGAGGCCGCGTCCAAGTTCCTGGAAAACCCTGGCGAATTGAAGATCACCCTGGCACCGCAGGCGCCGGTACCGCTGGCCCAGATCCTCGGCAGCATGGCCGCGCCGCAGACCCTGCCGGACCTGCTGGCGGTGAATATCGAAGCCAACTGAGGTTTTTCAGATGAAAACCGGCAAGGGCGGCCACTGGCCGCCCTTTGTATTTCCGAAAACCTCACCATCGTCATCCCGGACGCAGCGCAGCGGAGATCCGGGATCGGAGTGCCGAGTACTGTCGATGGAAGCGGACCTCAACGGCGGAGGCTTCTGGCTCCCCGGTCCCGGCTCGCGCTGCGCTTGGCCGGGATGACGCCCGATAGGTTTTGTCATTGGGCCTAAACCAGAAAAGGCAGCCGGTGCCGTCCTCGTTTTTCGAAAACCCTCACCGCCGTCATCCCGGACGCAGCGCAGCGGAGATCCGGGATCGGAGTGCCAAGGACTGTCGATGGGAGCGGACCTCAACGGCGAAGGCTTCTGGCTCCCCGGTCCCGGCTCGCGCTGCACTTGGCCGGGATGACGACCGAGAGGTTTTGCCTTTGAGTAAAAACAAAAAAGGGCGACCGCTGGCCGCCCTTCTCACCTGATCATCCAGGTTTTTATTCCGCCGCGTGCCGCTGCTGCGCCGGGCCGATCCTCGCCGCGCAGAATTTGAATTCGGGGATCTTGCCGAACGGGTCGAGCTGCGGGTTGGTCAGGAAGTTCGCCGGGGCCTCGAAGAAGCAGAACGGGATGAACATCATGCCGGTCGAAACATCACGGTCGGCGCGCAGGGTCAGGGTGATCGCGCCCCGGCGGGTTTCCACCGTGACCTGCTGGCCGATCTCCAGGCCCTGCATCTTGATGTCGCGCGGGTTCATGGAGACAACCGGTTCCGGCTCGATCGCGTCGAGCACCACGGCGCGGCGGGTCATGGCGCCGGTGTGCCAGTGTTCCAGCATGCGGCCGGTGGTCAGCACCATCGGATAGTCCGCGTCCGGGGTCTCGTTCGGCGGCACCAGATCCGTCGGCACGATCTTGCCGCGGCCATCGGCGGTCGGGAAGGACTTGCCGAACAGGATCTCGTTGCCGGGCTTGTCCGGCGCGTCGGCCGGATAGGTCACCGTGCCGTCGCGCTCCAGGCGGTCCCAGGAGATGTTGTTGAGCGAGGCCATGTGCGAGCGCATTTCCTCGTAGATCGCCGGGACCCCGTCATAGGTCCAGTTCAGACCAAGGCGGTTGGCCATCTCGATCAGGATCTGCCAGTCGGCGCGGGCTTCGCCCGGCATCGGCACGCAGGGCCGCCCAATCTGGACCTGGCGGTTGGTATTGGTGAAGGTGCCGAGCTTTTCCGCATGGGCGGAGGCCGGCAGGATCACGTCGGCATGCCACGCGGTCTCGGTCAGGAAGATGTCCTGCACCACCAGGTGTTTCAGGCTCGCAAGTGCCTTGCGGGCGTGGGTCTGGTCCGGGTCGGACATGGCCGGGTTTTCGCCTTGGACATACATCGCCTCGATGCCGCCCGCGAGGATATCGTCCATGATCTCCACGACTGTCAGGCCGCGCACCGGATCGAGCGTCCGGCCCCAGGCATCCTCGTATTCGGCGCGGATGTCCGGGTTTTCGACGGAGCGGTAATCCGGGAACACCATCGGGATCAGGCCCGCGTCGGAGGCGCCCTGAACGTTGTTCTGGCCGCGCAGCGGATGCAGACCCGTGCCCGGACGGCCAATCTGGCCGGTGGTCAGTGCCATGGCGATCAGGCAGCGGACATTGTCGGTACCGTGCACGTGCTGGGAAACGCCCATGCCCCAGAAGATGATCGACTTCTGGCTGGTGGCGTAGAGCCTTGCGACCTCGCGCAGGGTCTGGGCGTCAATGCCGCAGACCGGTTCCATGGCCTCCGGCGTGAAGTCCTTGATCTTTTCCTTCAGGGCCTCGAAGCCATCGACATGGGCGGCGATATACTGGCTGTCATAAAGCTCCTCGGTGATGATCACGTTGAGGATCGCGTTCAGCATGGCCACATCCGTGCCCGGCTTGAACTTGAGGCCGTATTCGGCATAGCGCATCAGGTCCTGGCCACGCGGGTCCATGACGATCAGCTTGGTGCCCTTCTTGGCCGCCTGCTTGATATAGGTCGCTGCCACCGGATGGTTCTGCGCCGGGCGCGCGCCGATCACGATCATGCAGTCGGCATCTTCCGCGGCATTGAACGGTGCCGTCACCGCGCCGGAGCCGATGCCTTCCATGAGGGCGGCGACCGAAGAGGCGTGGCAGAGCCGTGTGCAGTGGTCGACATTGTTGGTCAGGAAGCCCTGGCGGATCAGCTTCTGGAAGAGATAGGCCTCTTCGTTGGAGCCTTTCGCGGACCCGAAACCGGCAATGCCGGCACCGCCCTTGGCCTCGAACGACGCCTTCAGGCCGGAGGCGGCCTTGTCGAGCGCCTCTTCCCAGGTCGCCTCGCGGAAATAGTCGAGGTAATTGCCGCGGGTCATGGAGATGTCGCCGCGCTTGGGCGCGTCGTCCCGGCGGATCAGCGGCTTGGTCAGGCGTTCCGGGCTGGAGACATAGTCGAAGCCGAAACGGCCCTTGACGCAGAGCCGGTTTTCGTTGGCCGGACCGTTGCGGCCCTCGACGCTGACAATCTTGCCGTCTTTCACGGAGACTGAGGTCAGGCAGCCAACACCGCAGAACGGGCAGACGCTGTCGACGGTTTCCTCGGCGAAGACCTCGCGTTTGGTGGCGGTCTCGTCGAGCAGGCTCTTTTCCATCAGCGCGCCGGTCGGACAGGCGGAGACGCATTCGCCACAGGCCACGCAGGTGGACAGGCCCATCGGGTCGGCCAGATCGAAGACCGGCATCGTGTGCGAGCCGCGGTCGGCCATGCCGATGACGTCATTGACCTGGACTTCGCGGCAGGCGCGTTCGCACAGGTTACAGGCGATGCAGGCGTCCAGATTGACGGCGATTGCCGGGTGGGAAATGTCCTGGGGTGTCTTTTCGCAAGGGGCGAAGCGGCTGGAGGTCACACCGACGGCATCGGACCATTTCCAGAAGTCGCTCTCAGGATCCGGATGGTGATCGCGGGACGGCTGGTCGGCGGCCAGGAGCTCGAACACCATTTCGCGGGCTTTTGTCGCGCGCTCGGTGGCCGTCTTGACGACCATGCCCTCGGACGGTGTGCGAATGCAGGAGGCAGAGAGGACGCGCTCGCCCTCGATATCGACCATGCAGGCGCGGCAATTGCCGTCGGAACGGTAACCCGGCGCGTCCTTATGGCAGAGATGCGGAATGGCGACGCCCTCGCGCTTGGCCACCTGCCAGATGGTTTCGCCTTGATCGGCGGTGACGTTCTTGCCGTCGAGAGAGAAGGTGATCTGGCTCATTTGCCGAACTCCTCAGGGAAGAATTTTAGCACAGAAGCAACCGGGTTGCTGGCGGCCTGGCCGAGGCCGCAGATGGAAGCGGAGCGCATGACCGCATCGAGATCGGCGATCTTCTGCTGGTCCCAGTCGCCGGCGGCGAGCAGATGCTCCATCTTTTCCGTACCGGAGCGGCAGGGCGTGCACTGGCCGCAGCTTTCATGCTTGAAGAAGCGCATCAGGTTGAGAGCGACGTCGCGCATGTCGTCCTGATCGGAAAAGACCACGATGGCGTGGCTGCCGATGAAACAGCCGTGTTTGTCGAGCGTGCCGAAATCGAGCGGCTCGTCGGCGAGCGAGGCCGGCAGGATGCCGCCTGAAGCGCCACCCGGCAGGTAACCCTTGAAGCTGTGGCCGTCTTCCATGCCGCCGCAGAATTCATTCAGGAGCTCGTTCATGGTGATGCCGGCAGGCGCCAGTTTCACACCCGGCTCTTTGACCCGGCCTGAGACAGAGAACGAGCGGAATCCCTTCTTGTCGCGCCGGCCTTGAGAAGCAAACCATTCCGGACCCTTTTCGACAATGTCGCGGATCCAGAACAACGTCTCGACATTGTGGTTGAGGGTCGGGCGGCCGAAGAGACCGACCTGGGCGATGAAGGGCGGACGGTGACGCGGCAGGCCGCGCTTGCCTTCGATCGATTCGATCATCGCGCTTTCTTCGCCGCAAATATAGGCCCCGGCGCCGCGGCGCAGCTCGATGTCGATGGAGGTGATGATGCCGGCGGCGCGCAGAGCGGCGATTTCCGTTTTCAGGATCTCTAGAACTGCCGGGTATTCGTCGCGCATATAGAGGTAGACGCGCTCGGCGGAAATCGCGTGTGCCGCGATCAACGCACCTTCCAGCAGTCGGTGCGGATCTCGCTCCAGATGGTAGCGGTCCTTGAAGGTGCCAGGTTCGCCCTCGTCGCCGTTGATGGTCAGGTATTTCGGACCCGGCAGGTCGTTGACGATCTTCCATTTGGTACCGGTCGGAAAGCCTGCGCCGCCAAGGCCACGCAGACCGGCTTCCAGCGCCTTGTCGGCAATCGCTGCGGCATCCAGTTCGCCCGCGCGCACCCGCTCCAGCAGCTTGTAGCCGCCGCCGTTCCGATAGGCCTCAAGGGCGACATAGTCCGGGATCTCCGGGCCGGTTTCGCCTTCGAACATCACCGCGCGCACGGACAGTTCCGACGCATTGTCGACGGCGCGCTTGCCGACCTGAACGGCCGGGGCCCCGGCGCAACGGCCGATGCAGGGCACTTTCTGGATCCGTACCTTGGCCGGATCGACGCCGCCTTCAAGCGCGGCGGCCAGAGCGTCAGCCCCTTTCTGCGCACAGGCGAGGCTGTCACAGACACGAATCGTCAGCGGCGCCGGCTTGGCTTCGCCTTCGCGCACGATGTCGAAATGGTGATAGAAGCTGGCGACCTCATAGATCTCGGCCTGCGACAGCTTCATCTCGTCCGCCAGAGCCTTGAGATGGCGCGCCTCGAGACAGCCGAACGCGTCCTGGATCTTGTGCAGATGTTCGATCAAGAGATCGCGGCGGCGCGGTTCGTCGCCCAGAAGCACCTGGACTTCCGCCAGGGCCGCATCTTCCAATTGACGCCCTTTTGGCTGGGACGGCTTGCGTGATAGCCCCTTGCCGAAAGACATTGGCGTTCCTCCCGAATCCTCTGGAGCGCGTCAAGAATGTCGCGTCCGCGCTCCCTCATGCCGATAGCGGATCCAGATGGTTTTCAACCACCTTGAACCGCAAGTTGGCGCGATGTTAGCGAGGCGGTTCCGGGCTGTCTGTTTGAAAAACGACAACCGATCCTCAAATGCTGACGCTTTGGCGACGCCGTCAACAGGATAGCAGGATCGGTGTCCTTAGAGTCTGGCCAATAAATGAAGTCGAAATGGCATGGGCCAGACTCTTATGCTGTCAGGTGCGAAAAGGCGGCGACGACCCGCTCATAGACGGGCCGCTTGAACGGCACGATCAGCTCCGGCAGGCGGTCGGCCTGCTCCCAGCGCCAGGCGCTGAATTCGGCGGAATGTCCGTCCGGCGGGGTCAGGATGTTGATTTCCTCTTCAGAGCCGTCGAACCGGTAGGCGAGCCAGCGCTGCGCCTGCCCGCGGTACTTGCCCTTGCGCGACGTCTTCACGACCTCTTGCGGATAATCATAGGCGAACCATTCCGGAGCTTCTTCCAGCAGGGTCACCGACTTGATCGAGGTTTCCTCATAGAGTTCGCGCCGGGCGGCCGGCTCCGGTGCCTCACCCTTGTCGATGCCACCTTGCGGCATCTGCCAGGCGTAGTCATAGCCGGCCGACCTGTCGCCGTCGTCCCGGCTGCCGATCCACACCAGACCATCCTTATTGATCAACATGATGCCGACGCATGGGCGATAGGGAAGCCCCTCCGAAGGCACTGGAAAGCCCGGCCCGAGTTCTAGCTTCGTCACGGTTACACCTACTAAAAAGAGATCTGGATTTAGCGATCGATCGTAGCGCTGACGGGCACCAGCTGGAGACCGCGGTCTTCCAGATCCTGTACCCATTTTTCCAGCTGGCGTACAGTCACGGGCAGCGCGGACCCGGCGGCAACGGCAACGCCGCGCGAGCGGGCCACGCCTTCCAGCTGCAGCAGCTTGGCATCGATGCTGTCTGCCCTCGGAACCTCGTCGAGCACAACGTCGACGCCGCTGAACGGGATGCGTTTGTCGGCAGCGATCTCCGCCGCGATGCTGCGAGAGGATGTGCCGTTGTCGACCAGCATCAGGCCGCGCTCTTTCAACTTTTCTACCAGATATTCCATGGACGGCTTGGTCGAGGTGAACCGTGCGCCCATTTCCGGAATGGTGCCGACATAGTTGGTGGCGCGAGTGAGCAGAAAGGCGAGCCGGTCAAGCATCTCGGTCGGGCGGAGGCTGACCAGGAGCGTGTGCGGTCCCGGATCGTTGTCCGGAAAATCGAACGGCTCCAGCGGCACCTGCAAAAGAAGCTCGTGGCCCTTGGTGCGCGCCTGCTGCATCCACAGGTCCAGGTCCTCGCCATAAGGCGCCAGCGCGAATGTCACATCGGGCGGCAGGCTGCTGATCGCATTCTGGGTGCCGGCTTCCGACAGGCCCAGTCCGGTGACGATGACCGCGATTTTCGGAATTGAGGTGAATTCGCGCACGATCGGGCGCGAATAGGCATCGAGCGGCCGGACACCGGCATCGCTGATCTTGGGCAGGAAGCCATAATCCGAGCGTTCGCTGACCCGGCTGTCCGGATTGATGGAGAGGCTTGTGACCGGCGCTTCGGGTCCCAGACCATCCGGACGGTTGACCATGTCATAGCGCGGCCCGAGCAGGTCGTCGGCGCTTTCAGGGCGCAGGTTCGGACCGAGGTTGTCACCAATGCCCGGCCGGATTTCGACCACTTCGATATCCTGCGAGGTGACGCCTTCGACGACCGCATCCAGGGGCAGAACGGCAACCGGCTCACCGCCGAGCGGGTCATCCACAACCAGGATCCAGATCAGCGTCGTGGTGAAAATCACGCTCAATATGCCGACACCGATCAGACCGAACGGCAGCCTGACAAGCCGCCGTTTGCCCATTCCTAGAGGGGCTGTGAGATCTTCGCTCGACATTGCCGTCCTGAGCCTATTGGCCGGCGGGGCGCCGGCATGGTGTTGTTGAATTACGCAGAACGAAAACGGAAGAGATAGACGCGCCGGAACACCGGCGCGCCTTCATTTTTGTCAGTTCTTGACAGCGGCGCTGTCGGAGACAGGCGGGAAGGCACCGTTGACCTGGACGCCGCGCAGGAGGTCCAGAGCCAGGTTCAGCTGGGTGTCGTCCTTCGGATCCGCCGGCACATAGGCCTGGCTGCCCGATTCTTCCTCGCCTTCGGCCGCTTCCAGGTGACCGCGGAGACCTGCTTCACCCTTGGTGTCGACACGGCCGATCAGTTCGTCGGGCAGGTTCTGCAGGGACTCAATGTCCGGCACGATGCCCTTGGCCTGGATGGACGTGCCCGACGGCGTGTAGTAGCGCGCCGTGGTCAGGCGGATCGCCCCATTGGCGCCGAGCGGGATGATGGTCTGGACGGATCCTTTGCCGAAGGACCGCGTGCCGAGAATGGTCGCGCGGCGGTGATCCTGAAGCGCGCCGGCCACGATTTCCGAGGCAGAGGCGGAGCCGCCATTGACCAGGATGATCACGGGCTTGCCACCGGTCAGATCTCCGGCCCGGGCGTTGTAGCGCTGCGTCTCGTCGGCCTCGCGGCCGCGGGTGGAGACAATCTCGCCCCGGTCGAGGAAGGCATCGGAAACGGCAATCGCCTGGTCGAGCAGACCACCCGGGTTGTTGCGCAGGTCGATGACGAAGCCTTTCAGCTTGTCCTCACCAATACTGGCGGTCATTTCCTCGATGCCGTCCTTGAGGCCATCGAAGGTCTGTTCGTTGAACTGGGTCACGCGGACATAGCCGACGTCATCCTCTTCGCGCCAGCGCACCGAGCGGATGCGAATGATGTCACGGGTGATGGTGATGTCGAACGGCTCGACCCGGCCCTTGCGGCGGACGGTCACCACAATGTCGGTGTTGACCGGACCACGCATCTTCTCAACGGCTTCGTTCAGGGTCAGGCCCTGGACCTGCTCGCCGTCGATATAGGTGATCAGGTCGCCGGCCAGGACGCCGGCTTTCGCGGCCGGGGTGTCGTCGATGGGGGAGACGACCTTGACCAGGCCTTCTTCCATCGTCACCTCGATGCCGAGGCCACCGAATTCACCGCGGGTCTGAACCTGCATGTCGCGGAAACTCTTGGGCGACATGTAGCTGGAATGCGGATCCAGCGATGTCAGCATGCCGTTGATGGCGCTTTCGATCAGCTGGGCGTCATCCGGCACCTCGACATAGTCCGAACGCACCCGCTCGAACACGTCGCCGAAGAGATTCAGCTGCCGGTAGGTGTCCGTTGCCGCGGCATTGGCGGCCACCGAGACATTGATCGGCATCTGGGACAGAGTGGTGACTGCTGCTGCTCCCATCAGGGCACCCACCAGCAGCAAGGAAGTTTTCCGTATCATCCGCGAGCCTTTTCTTCTTCTGTGTGCGCCCACCAGGGGGTGGGATCGATCGCACGGCCGTCCTTCCGAAACTCAACATATAGGATCGGCTGGGTCGAGCCCAAGCCGAATGTTGAAGCGCTCGCCCATTGGGTTGCGCCCATCACACCAACCGGTTCCCCGGTCAAAACAAACTGCCCCAGTTCCGCATCGATCCGGTCCATGCCGGCCAGGAGCACATGGTAGCCGTCGCCCGTATTCAGGATCAAGAGCTGTCCGAACGATCTGAACGGCCCTGAATACACCACCCATCCATCCGCGGGCGAGGTGACATTAGAGCCCGGCCTTGTGGCAATAGATTGACCTTCCGTCACACTGCCGAATTCATCGTCCTGGCCGTAATCCTTGAGCAGGGTGCCGGACACAGGCTGCGGCAACTGGCCACGCGCTTCCTCGAACGGGATCGCCGGTGCCAACCGCCCCGGATCGGCAAAGGGATCAAAATTGCGCTTGCTCTGACGCTTGGCGTCAAGCGACGCCTGACGCGATTTTTCCGCCGCCTCGCGCGCGCTTTCGATTTCCTGTTCCAGACTGGCGATCAGCTCCTGCAGCGACCCGGCTTTTTCCGCAAGCGCGGCCGCACGTTCCTTTTCTTCCTCAAGCACACGAACCGATTTCTGATGTTCCTGTCTTTTGGCGCTGAGCAGAAGCTCCAGCCTGGACTTTTCCTCAGCCAATCGCATGGCATCGCCGCGCAGGCGGTTTTTTTCCTCGGCAATCACCGTTTTCAGGCGATTCAACTCCTCCAGATCGGCCGCCAGCGCCTCGGTTTCGACCTTCAGCTCCGGCATCACCGCGTTCAGAAGAATCGCGCTGCGCACGGCGGAAAGGGCATCGCTCGGCCGCACGGCCAGGGCCGGCGGCGGCCGGCGTCCGATGCGCTGCAAGGCGGCCAGCACCTCGGCCAGAACATCGCGCCGTGCAATCAGCGACAACCGAACCGCGTCTTCGTTCTCGCCGAGTGCGCGCAAGCGGCGCTCGGTGCCGGTCAGTTTCGTTTCCAGCCCCTTGATCGTGTCGGAGGTGCTGATGATCTTTGAGTTCAGCGTCTCGCGGTCCCGGTCCAGAGCCCGGATTTCGCGGGCGATCGCAGCCTGGCGATCAGTGGACACGTCAATGTCGCGCGACAGCGACGCCAATTCCTGTTCCCGCGCCTGCTTGCGTTCCAGCGCGGCACTGACTTCCGGAGCAAGCTCCGGCTTTTCCAGCGTGGTCTCATCGATGCTTTCGGCTGCTCCGGCCGGCAACAAAGGGATCAGAACGCTCAAGACAAGGCCGCTCACGACTGCACGCCAGCGCCGCCGCCGCTCACATCCAGGATACGCCATGTCGATGCGATCCGGTGTCACCCTGCCTCAACTCCCAAAGGTTATCCTTCTCTTGCGATACACAGTCTGCGTTAACGAACCGTTTACCCTGATGACCCGTCTGTTAACATCTCGACCGTGTCCGTATCGCCCTTCGACGGATACCTTGCACTCCGGTAATCGAAAACCGATACGGGTCGAATGCGGCGAGATACGGGCAGAGTGCCGAATTCCGGCCATTATCAAAGTTAAACTTCATCCATATTGCGGTAACGGCAGAGGATTGCCCCGGGCTTGACCGGTTCGGAGCCCTGTCAGGGACCAAAATGCCTGTAGACAAGATCGGCCGGATCGGGACGCGGCGCTTGCCGGTCCAAAACGGCGCCCAGCCGTTCCGCGAGCCTCGCCGAACGGTGATTGTCCGGGTCCATATAGCTGACCAGGGCTGGCAGGCGCCGGACCGTTTTGGCCCAGTCCCGAAGAGCTCTGGCCGCCTCGAAGGCATAGCCCCTGCCCTCGGCATGGTCATAGACAAACCAGCCGAGCTCATGTTCGGGGAACAGCGGCCCGTGATTGATGCCGACCTGGCCCAGGCATCGACCGGTCGCCTTGTCGTCGATCATCAGCGCGCCGTGGTCCATCAGCGCCCATTGGGCAATGTCGGAACAGAACATGCCCCAGGCGCCAGCTTCGTCGTGCGGACCGCCCATGAACCGGGCGCGTTCGGAACGCATCAGTGCCCGATAGTCCGGCCAGTCGTCCATGCGCATCGGACGCAGGACAAGACGCTCGGTCTCAAGTGTCGGTACCAAGATGTCTTCCGCTTCCAAAAAACTCCGTCACACCCGGTGATACGGGTGACCGGTCTGGATGGTCATTGCCCGGTAGACCTGTTCAGCCAGAAGGATGCGGGCGATCTGGTGCGGCCAGGTCATGGCGCCAAGCGCCAGCTTCAGGTCGGCGCGGGCCAGAACCTCCTGACCATGGCCGTCGGCGCCACCGATCGCGAACACGACCTCCGGCACGCCCTCGTCCTTCCAGGATTCCAGTTTCTGGCTGAAGGCCGGGCTGGAGAGGTTCTTGCCGTTCTCGTCCAGCACCACAAGACGGGCACCGCCGTCGAGCGCGGCGAGAATGGCCCTGGCCTCCTCCGCCTTGCGGTCGTCGGGCCGCTGCGCGCGGCTTTCCGGCATTTCGTGTAGAGCGACCTCGGTGATGCCCAACCCACGCCCCGTCTTGCGGGCGCGGTCCATGTAGCGGTCGAAGAGATCTTTGTCCGCACCGGATTTCATCCGTCCGATGCAGAAGAGCACAAAGCGCATGAAGTCCCCGCCGGTTCCTTACCCGGTGAAATATCTACCTGACGGCAACTAGGCCCCGCTCGCAGGACCCGGAAGACCGGCTCAGCCGATATATTGCGGCGCGTCGTCCGTTTCAGGCGCCCACATCTTTTCCAGATTGTAGAAGCCGCGTACTTCCGGACGGAAAATGTGAACGATCACATCGCCCGCATCGATCAGCACCCAATCGCAAGTGGTCAGACCTTCAACCGTTGCCTTGCCGGCGCCGGCCGCTTTCAGGTCCTTCTGCAAATGATCCGCAATCGCGCCCACATGACGATGGGAGCGCCCGGACACGATCACCATGTGATCGGCCAGCGAACTTTTTGCCGCGATGTCGAGGGTAACAAGGTCCTCAGCTTTGGAGTCTTCCAGACTAGAGAGAACCGTATCGAGGAGGTCTGCCGCAAGATCTGCGCTTACGGAAGCCGTCATGGGAGAGGACATGTCCGTCCGCCCACTTTCAAAGGTCATGGTCAGGTGTAGTGCCTTTCGCCGTTTGTGCCGTCCCGCGTTCAACGTCGTCACGAACTGGAGTGTTCGACTGCGTACGTCACCCGTTTTGAATGCGGAACTGGTTGACCGTACCTCGGCCGCGTTCGCCGCGACCGTGTTTATAATACCGCTTCCCGTTTGGCATTTTCAAGACAAGCCGGATTTCTCGGTAAATCTGCCGATCATCGAAGGCCTTTCTGCCGGAGGTCTGTGGACGAGCTCTGGTCCAGCGGCGTGTGCAGGAAGGTCCAGACCGGTGCCTGCATGTCCGGCAACAACGCAGCGTCTTCTTCCGGAAGCCTATATTTTTCATAAGCTTTTGCCATCGGTGACGACAGGACCGACAGCGAGGCGCCGGGCCGGTCGACAATGGCCACCGGCACCGAACCGACAATCGCGCGCCAATCCTGCCAGCGATGGAAGCCGGCTAAATTGTCAGCACCCATGACCCAAACGAATCGCACCGCCGGGCGCATTTGCCGGAGCGCCATCAGCGTCCTCGCCGTATAGGGTGTGCCCAGAACGGTCTCGAAGGCTGTCACCTTCATGCGCGGATGGCCGGCCAGCGCGCTGGTCATCTGCAGGCGCTTCTCCAGCGGCGCCAGGTCGGAATGGCTCTTGAGCGGATTGCCGGGCGTAACCAGCCACCAGACCTGGTCGAGGCCGAGCCGTTTCAGCACCGTCGACGCCACCAGCCGGTGACCGGAATGCGGTGGATTGAACGAGCCGCCGAAAATGCCGATCCGGTTGCCCGGTTCGGCATGGGGCAGTTTCAGCCAGTCCCTGTCGAGGCCTGCTCCGAGACTGAGTGGACTCATGGACGCGTCTGACCCGTGCCGTGAACCTTGTACTTGAAGCTGGTCAACTGTTCGACACCGACCGGGCCTCTTGCGTGCATGCGGCCCGTGGCAATACCGATTTCCGCGCCCATGCCGAACTCGCCGCCATCGGCGAACTGGGTCGAGGCGTTGTGCAAGACAATGGCCGAATCGACTTCGGCCTGGAACTGGTCGGCCGCAGCCTGATCCGCCGTCAGGATGCAGTCGGTGTGGTTGGAGCCGTAGGTGGCGATGTGATCCATCGCGGCATCGAGATCCGGCACCACCTTCACCGACAGGATCTTGTCGAGATATTCGGTCGACCAGTCGTCTTCGCTCGCCGGCACAATGTTCTCGCAGATGTCGCGCACGACCGCACCGCCGCGGATTTCGCAGCCCTTGTCCTGCAGCGCCCTGATGATCGCCGGCATGTGGCTGTGAGCAATATCCTCATGGACCAGCAGCGTTTCCAGCGCGCCGCAGATGCCGGTGCGGCGCAGCTTGGAATTGACGACAATGTCAATGGAGGTCTGCAGATCCGCCGCCTTGTCGACGAAAATATGCACCAGGCCTTCCAGATGGGCGAACACAGGCACGCGGGCCTCGGTCTGAACCCGTTCCACCAGGCTGCGGCCGCCGCGCGGCACGATGACGTCGAGATTGCCGTTCAGTCCGCGCAGCATCTCGCCGACGGCGGCCCGGTCGGTGACCGGAACGATCTGGATGGCGTCTTCGGGCAGGCCTGCGGCGGCAAGCCCTTTTTGAAGAGCCGCATGGATCGCGCGGTTGGACTGGATGGTGTCGGAACCGCCGCGCAGAACCACGGCATTGCCCGCCTTCAGGCAGAGCGCGCCGGCGTCGGCGGTCACATTCGGCCGGCTTTCATAAATGACGCCGATCACGCCGAGCGGCGTGCGCACACGCTCGATCTTGAGCCCGTTGGGGCGTTCCCACGCGGCGATGACGCTGCCGACGGGGTCGTCCAGCGCCACAATATCCTCAAGGGCCCCGGCGATGGCCTCGATGCGGGCCTCATCAAGCGTGCCGCGATCCAGGAAGGCGGCCGTCTGGCCGTTGGCGGTCATGGTGTCGACATCGATCTTGTTGCCGGCAAGGATTTCCGGCGTCGCCGCGCGCACGGCCGCCGCCATCTCGCGCAAGGCGCGGTTCTTCCGGTCTGCTGGTGCGGTGGCAAGAACCCGGCCCGCGGCGCGGGCGCGCTGCCCGATCTCCGCCATCAGTTCCTCGGTTGTCTTTGCCTCGACGACATCCAGCATCTTTTCCAACTCCTCAAGCGCGGCCTTCCAGGGACCGCAAGTCACGCAGTCTTTTAGCCGCTTCCGTTCAAAAAGGCATCCTCCAGGACAAGATCGTCCCGGTGGATCATCTCCGCCCGGCCCGGATAGCCGACAATGGCCTCGATTTCCTTGCTGTTCCTGCCCGCGATCAGCTGGGCCTCGTCCGCGTCATAGGCGATCAGACCGCGGCCGATGGTGCGGCCGGTCTTGTCTGCCAGAACAACGGCATCGCCGCGGCCGAACGTGCCGGAGACCTCAATGACACCGGCCGGAAGCAGGCTTTTTCCGGAGGTCATCGCGCGGACGGCCCCGTCATCCAGGGTGATCCTGCCGCGCGGTTCCAGATGACCGCCGATCCAGGCCTTGCGGGCACTGGCCGGTGAATTGAGCGCCGGGAACCAGGTGCCGCGCGCACCGTCTTCCAGGCGCTGCAGCGGATTGAGCTCCTTGCCCGACGTGATCACCATCGCGGTGCCGGCGGCGGTCGCGATCTTGCCGGCGTCGATCTTGGTCTTCATGCCGCCGCGCGACAGCTCCGAGCCGGCGCTGCCCGCCATCGCCTCGATCTCGGCGGTGATGCGGGGCACTTCGGGCAGGAACACCGCATCCGGGTTCTGCTGTGGCGGGGCCGTATAAAGCCCGTCGATATCGGACAACAGCACCAGGCAATCGGCGCTGGCCATGGTCGCCACGCGCGCTGCCAGACGGTCGTTGTCCCCGTAGCGAATTTCGGAGGTGGCAACGCTGTCGTTTTCGTTGATGATCGGCACCGCACCCAGTTTCAGGAGCGTACCGATGGTGGCCCGGGCATTGAGATAGCGCCGACGCTCCTCGGTGTCGCCGAGCGTCAGCAGGATCTGGCCTGCCTTCTTGCCATGGGCACTGAGCGCGTCGGCATAGGCCTGGGCGAGCGCGATCTGCCCGGCAGCGGCCGCCGCCTGGCTTTCCTCCAGCTTCAGCGGGCCCTTGGGCAGGCCGAGAATGCCGCGCCCAAGTGCGATTGAGCCGGAGGAGACCAGCAGCACCTCGGCACCGGCCTGGGTCAGCGCGACCACATCGGCGACAAGCGCGTCCAGCCAGGCGCGCTTCAACACGCCCTCGCCAACCAGCAGGGCGGATCCGATCTTGACGACGATCCGGCTATGGCTCTTCAGGCTCCGGGACATTAGGGGTGCCAGCCCTCCTGCTCGGGGGCAGGCACCTGGTTGGCTGCTTCTTCCTTGTCGCGGTCGATGGCTCGCACAATCATGCGCAGCGCCCGATCGACATTGAGCCCGCTGGCCGAGGACAGGATCAGCGGTTTCTGGCCGCAGGCCTCCTCCAGGCTGGCGGCCTTTTCCGCGATCAGCTCTTCATTGAGCGCGTCGCATTTCGACAGCGCCACGATTTCCGGCTTGTCGGTGAGGCCCGCACCATAGGCTTCCAGCTCGCCGCGCACCACCCGATAGGCTTCGCCCGGATCTTCTTCCGCCGAACCGTCGACCAGATGAAGCAGCACGCGCGTGCGCTCCACATGGCCCAGGAAACGGTCGCCGAGACCGGTGCCTTCATGGGCGCCCTCGATCAGGCCCGGAATGTCGGCCATGGCAAAGCTGTTGCCGTCGATCTGGACGATGCCGAGATTGGGATGGAGCGTGGTGAAGGGATAATCGGCGATCTTCGGCTTGGCGGCCGAAACGGTTGCCAGGAATGTCGACTTGCCAGCATTGGGCAGGCCCACCAGGCCGGCATCGGCGATCAGTTTCAGCCGCAGCCAGATCCATTTTTCCTGGCCCTCGAGGCCCGGATTGGCCCGGCGCGGCGCCTGGTTGACCGAGGACTTGAAATGGGCGTTGCCGAAGCCGCCATTACCGCCGCGCAGCAGCGTCACCTTCTGGCCGAGCTCGGTGAGGTCGGCGATCAGAGTCTCGTTGTCGTCCTCGAAGATCTGGGTGCCGACCGGCACCTTCAGCACCACGTCGCCGCCATGCGCGCCGGTCCGGTTGCGGCCCATGCCGTGAATGCCGGTCTCCGCCTTGAAATGCTGCTTGTAGCGATAGTCGATCAGCGTGTTGAGGCCGTCGACGCATTCGATGATCACATCGCCGCCCTTGCCGCCGTCACCGCCGTCGGGACCGCCATATTCGATGTATTTCTCGCGCCTGAACGACACGCAGCCAGCGCCGCCATTGCCGGAGCGCACATAGATCTTGGCCTGATCGAGGAATTTCATTGTTGTTCTCTTTATCTTGTCCTGCTGTCAGGCCCTGATCCGAGGTCAGCGGCCGTTCAGAAATTCTGTTTTCGTGACTTCCATGCGCAGGGCGGGCACCGTGGCACCGCGCGACACGCTTGCGCAGCCGACTTCGCCCACAAGGCGGAAGCCGAGTTTTTCCAGCACTTTCAGCGAGCCCGCATTTTCCGTCATGGCTTCGCCGGCAAGGCGCTCGTGATCCGTGTTCCGGAACAGCCAGGTCACCGCAGCCTCGACCGCTTCGCTCATAAAACCCTTGCCCCAATAGGGCCGCCCCAGCCAATAGCCGATCTCGGGGGTTTCCTGCAACTTTTTGAAGCCCATACCGCCGATCATCTCGCCGTCATGGTCAACGTGAAAGCCGATTTCGTCGGCCCCGGCAACATCCTGCCAGCGCTCCACGGAGCGCGCCAGATAGGCGCGGCCGCCCTCAAGATCATAGGGATACGGCACGCGCGAGAGCATCTTGGCGACTTCGTAATCACCAAGCAGCTCCGCGCAAGCCGACAGATCCTCCGGGCACGGCGCCCGGAGAACCAGCCGTTCGGTTTCGATCACCGGCATGCTCATGCCGCGTCTTTCCGCGCCTCGAAATCGGGCCGCTCCAGACGCACCACGACGTTGGAAATACGCCGGTCGAGCGTCCTGGAGAAGCGCTCGGTCATGGAATAGGGCTTGAAGCCCATCTTGCGCAGGAGGCCCCGCGAGCGGAAATTCTCTTCAAACGCGCGCGCGCCAATCGCGTTGGTGCTGAAAGCCTCGAACGCCCAATCGAGTGCGGCTTCCACCGCCTCACTGGCATAACCATGGCCCTGGAACGGGCGGCCGATCCAATAGCCGAGCGTCGGCAGATCTGGCAGGTCGTCGAGATCGCCCGGTGGCTCGATCGCCACCACGCCGATGAACACGCCACCGAGCGTGATCGCGTAAAGCGCTTCGGTCTTGAACGGATCCTTGCCGACCACCGTCTTCAGGAAGCTTTCCGCTGCGCCATCCTCATAGGGCCAGGCGAAGGAGGTCATCCAGCGGGCCACCTCGAAATCCTTGCCCGCCAGCTCGACCATGGCTTCGGCATCGCTCATGGCGATCGGCCGCAGGACCAGACGTCGGGTCTTCAGTTCCGGCAACATGCTCATCGTCCCTGCCCCCATCCTTTCAACGACTTCCAGACAGCTCGTTCCAGCGTGTAGCGCTCGATCGGCACGGAACCGCCCGCGCCGACGGACCGGATCATGGCCTGGTCGCGATACTGGAAGCCGGATTTGACCAGCACCCGGCGCGAGGCCGGATTGGTCACGCGGCAGGAGCCCTGCAGCTCTTCAATGTCGTGATAGGTGAAGGCGTGGTCGACCAGCGCATGGACCGCCTCGGTGGCCAGGCCCTGGCCCCAGAACGGTTCGCCCAGCCAGTAGCCGACATGGATCGGACCGCCCGGCTCCACATTGGCGTAGCGGGCTATGCCGATCAGTCGGCCTGTCGCCTTCAGCCGGATCGCGAAACAGGCGGTGTCGGGCCTGTGCAGATTGGCCTTTGCGATCATCGCGCGGCCATCGGACAGGGAAAACGGATGGGGCATGGTGGCAAGGTTTGCCGCCACGGTCTTGTTGTTGGCCAAGAACACCAGATCGGCCAGATCGTCCGCCCGCGGCCTGTCGAGCCGCACACGAACCGCTTCCTGCGGCAACGGGGCCGCGGCCGAACTGCTCTCGTCTAATAAATCATCCCTTTCAACAACCATCTTTTCCTCCAGCCAAAACAAATCAAGGGAGAGATGGCGCCCCATCTCCCCCTTGGAATTCTGACTGGCCGGTTGCTGGCCTCATCTCGAATTGCCGGGGTCTGGTGGGACGCCGGCGTTTCGAAACTTCACGTCGGCTTTACTCCGCTGCTTCCGCTACCGGGAGCACGTTAATGTAGGTTCGCTTGTTGGCTTTCGCCTGGAACTCTACCTTGCCTTCCACGGTCGCGAAGATGGTATGGTCCTTGCCCATACCAACGCCGGTGCCCGGGTGCCAGGTGGTGCCGCGCTGACGCGCAATGATGTTGCCGGGAACGACTGCTTCCCCGCCGTATTTCTTGATGCCGAGACGGCGGCCAGCTGAGTCGCGGCCGTTGCGGGACGAACCGCCTGCCTTTTTATGTGCCATCGTGAGAACTCCTCGTTCTTCGAATTCTTATTCTAACAGACCTGAAACGGCGGCTCAGTTGCCAGCCAGTTCCTTGGCCTGCTCAACCCAGTTACCGCGCTCGAACTTGCCCTTCAGGCCCGTTTCTTCTTCAACGCGGGCGACATCGTCAGCGGTCATGGCTGCGATCTGAGCAAAGGTGGTGATGCCAGCTTCGTTCAGTTTCTTCACAGCGGCCGGACCGGCGCCGTCCAGTTTCTTCAGGTCGTCACCACCTGCTGCGGCTTCTGCAGCGGCCGGTGCGGCCTCAGCGGTTTCCTCGGCCTTCGGCGCAGCCTTTTTCGGCGCTGCCTTCTTGGCCGGCTTGGCACCACCGGTCAGGATGTCGGTCACCTTGACGAGGGTGAAGGACTGACGGTGGCCATTGCGGCGGCGGGAATTCTGACGCCGGCGCTTCTTGAAAATGATGACCTTGCGGTTACGGCCCTGTTCGACCACTTCCGCAACAACGCTGGCACCTTCAACGGTCGGTGCGCCAACGGTGGTGTCGGTGCCGTTGCCAACCATGAGCACTTCGTCAAAGGTGACGGAGCTGCCGGCTTCGGCGTCCAGTTTTTCGACCTTCAGGAGGTCGTCTGCGGCGACAGTATACTGCTTGCCACCGGTCTTGATCACTGCGAACATGTCTCGCACGTCCTTCTTTTCGTTTTTGACACACCAGCGATCATGCCATGGGCACCAAAGCCGGTTGTTTCCGGGTCGAACGCAAGGCGCCTGTCTCTCCGGGAAATCCGGCTGACAGGTCTTTGTGACGGGGTTGAGCGTGAAGCTTTGAAAGCCCGGCAGGCCTGGAACGACAAACAAATCCCGAAAAAGCGAACCTTTTCGAGCCCGCGCAATATAGTCGGCCAGCTTCGGATGTCAAACGGAAATATGGTCCGGATTGGCGGAAAGGTCTTGTTTTTGAATCCGTTGACCGGGCCCAGTGCCAACTCCGGGATGTTCGCGCCCTGCTCTTGGGGGCCTCTCGCCTTTATACTTTGGCAAAACCTCGCCAGACAGGGAAATCAGGCGCGTCCCCTTTCAGGGCAGGCAGCAGCTCTGCAACGCTCTTTTTCACATGCAAGGGCATTGGAGCCAGCGCACGCTTAGAAACGGCGGCCTGCGGGTCATTTCCTTCCCTGCGCTTCCTGCCGGAGGCCGGTCAAACACCCCAAATCCACAAGCTGGAAAATTCCTGAAATCCGGTCTTGCGATACTTACGCACTCTGTCTATGTTCCGCGCCACTTGAGACCCGTTTATCTCAATGTGCCGCGGAGAGGTGCCGGAGTGGTCGAACGGGGCGGTCTCGAAAACCGTTGAGCGCGCAAGCGTTCCGAGGGTTCGAATCCCTCTCTCTCCGCCATATTTTTCTGATAAGTTACTGAGCCTTAATCGCTTATTTTTGGCGTAAATTTTCAGTCCATCATCCAGCCCATCAGCTGACAGGTTTGTTCACAGCCCGGACGTTCAATCAGGTTTATTTCGCCTCAGGCTCTTGCACGACATTTCAGCAGGTCCTGCCCAATATGTAATTCGGCACATTCATCTCATCCAGGCTCATCACCAACTTGCGCAGGACGTGCTCGCCTCCCGAAACCGCTCGTTTACCCGAGCGCGACTCAGGAAGCTTGCATGTGCGCGGCACGGCAGAATGATCTCTTTGCCGCCCTTGATCCTTCCACCCCGGACGTTCCATCGGAAACGCCCCCCCACAGCTTCCTCTCCGGCCCGGCCGGCGCCTGCTCGGCTGAAAACAAAACCAAGGCGGTCCGGAACGACCCGGTGGTATTGAGAGGAGATTGAAGCGTACTGCCTGAAGCTGGGGGTGTGACTTCATGAGTGCGCCCGTTACAGAAAAACCAGCAAAGCGGACCCTCAAGAGCGCGGGGCTGGCGCGCGCCCACTGGATCTATTCAATATAATACGCCGCAATTACTTTTCGGCCAATCACCAACTATTATCTCCCACCAAAAAATTTGGTCTCTATTTCACCAGATTTAACAACGCGCTCCATTTTTCTTGATGCGCATTTGGGAACATCTTCCGTGTCTCGACACGATCCAATAGCGTTGAGGTAGGGGATGGAAAGTGCCAAGAATTCGCCAATTTTCAGATCAGGCTCGTTGGTGTAAAATCCAAACGCCAATGCAATAAATTTCGCAACGCAAAGCTTGAAAGTAGCACCTTCTATACTTTGATCAATCAGAGAAAACGACCGAACAAAAACATCCCTCTCAACAAAAAACGTGTGTAACATGGCTCCTCACCATCTACTCTCTCTGAATAGAAGTCAGAAAAGCCATCTCCGAATTTTTCCTTCGAAAACTTACTTCTAAATTCATCGTCTGATATAATATTTCTTCTCTCTATCAAGTAAAAATTTACCTCCCCACTAAATTTAACCTGAACATCAGAAGCAACAGAAAAAACATTCACTAAGGACTCTGCCAAAGAACGTAATTTCTTATCTGCGATATCAATATGCGGAACAATTACCCCCTCTCGAACAAAAACCCTCCTCTCTTCAGCAAATACATTGTTCGAAATCACGCACAAACACAGCGCCACCAAGAATACTTTAAAGTAAATTGAGAAATTTATTTCTTGGAAAATCAAATTTTTCCTTCTTTGCCGACTACGACACATATTTCCCCCAACTCTCACCATCCCGCAGCGCCGGAAGAACCTGACCGCCTCTTCCCTGTTTTCGCCATTGGTCACTATGATAGATTTAGATACGAACAGGAAATACAAAAGATCAATTAGTCATTGAAATACAACGTTATAATCACATTTCATGAAATGGATTGATCGAGATTGAGTTCCATACTCTGGCTTACTCTCTCCGCCATTCATTCCCTTTTGGACACATTGAACCCCGAGCGCTGGTGCCTGGGCCGGGTTGCCGGGCCAACACGCATGCCGTCGGCTGGCGTGCCGTGCCAAGACCTCGGCGGTCCAGAAGGTTGCCTGCGTCTGCCCCCAATGACGGCGCCACGGGGCACAGCTCCTCTCAAGCTGCTGCCCGAGATCGAGACCCGCTGTTTTATCCCCGGCTTGCGCCGAGCGCGTGCACCTGCGGTTTTTCCTCGTCAGCCGGAGCCCTGCCAAAGGGGAACCTCCAGGTCCTGCGGACATTGAGGCCGATCCGGACGTGGGCATTTTAAAACTTCCGTTAAGTCAACTTTCACGAAGAGTGAAATAGGTTGCAAGGGCATTTCCCGGCGCGCGCGGTGCGTGTCCTTTGGTCCCTTCGCTAAAGAGGTCCCGGTTTATGACCACGCGGCTCTGGCTGATTGTTCTTTCGCTGATTTCAAACATTCTCGCACTGGCCCTGCCGCTGGCGCTCATTCAGGTCTACGATCGCATCCTTGCCAATCAGGCGGTTGGAACAGCCATCGTCATCTTCTCTGCCGTTGCCGTGGCGATCCTTCTCGATGGCCTCGTGAAATATGCGCGCGCATCGATCCTTGGCCGGCTCGCAGCGCAGGCGGAGTACAGGCTGTCCCTGAAGACGGCCGAGAAGCTCCTCTCCATCGATCCGAAAACCCTGACCGCATATGGCCCCGGCCGGATCCGGGAACTGTTCACGGCCATCAACCGGTCCAATGACGTGCTGGTGGGGCAGTCAACGCTCGCGCTCTTCGATGCGCCCTTTGCCATCGCCTTTCTGGTGCTGGTCTGGTTCCTCGGCGGTCCGACCGTATTCGGACCGCTGGCCGTTCTCCTCGTCTTTGGAGCGCTTGCGCTGCTGGCCGCGGCCCGGCAGACGCAGGCCGGCCTGAGACTGTTCGAGGCCTCCGCCGATCAGACAAGCCTTATCATGACCCGCAGGGAACAGCTTGATCGCATCATCGCCGGCGGAACCCTCGGGGACTTCGCGGGGGAGGTCCGGCGCCACGAAAAGAGTCGGGCATCTGCCCAGGAAGCTGCCGAGAGCAATCTTGCGGCCGCCCTGAACCTCAGTCAGTCCGGCGGCCTTGCCACGACGATTGCGGTTCTTGGCATCGGATCGCTCGTCGTGCTCGCCGGGGACATGACCACCGGCGGCTTGGCGGCCTGCCTCATCCTCGGACAACGAGGTGTTGCCGGCCTCCTGGGACTGGTCAACGCGTTTGCCCGGCGGCAGGTTTCGGCATCCGCATTTCGATCCGTTCAGACCCTCCTGGCGAACCCCTCAGTTTCGTTGCTGGAGACCAGGCCTGCCGCGCAGGGCGAACAGGTTGGAATTCGGTTTCAAGTCGCTGGACGCTCTTTTGAAGCGCTGCCCGGACAGTGCCTTGTCCTGCAGCCGCAGAGCCCTGGACAGGGCACGATCATCTTTCAGCAGCTTGGGGAGGCACTGGAAAGGACAGAGCCCGCAGACAGCCAAAGCCTGACGGGCGTTACCCTGACCACTGACAACGGGGAGCCCTTGTCGCCCGCCCGATGTCGCATTTCAGTGTGCGATGCCCACCCCAGGGTGTTTAACGGCACTGTTCTTGAAAATATGACCGCGTTCGACGTGGACGCAACAGACCGTGCCTTGTTGCTGTCAGAGAAAATGGGTCTCTCGGAAGCAATCGGCCGGTTGCGTGACGGGGTGGAAACGCCGCTCTCGCCAGGGCTTGGCGTACCGTTGTCAGACGGTCATCTCAAGCGGCTGATGCTCGTCAGGGCCATGTCAGGTCAGCCTCAAGTCCTGCTGCTCAACTGGCCTTCGCAATATCTCGATGCGGTCGGAACCGAGAAGTTGGCCGATCTCCTGAAAGGCCTTGAAGGCGTGACAACGGTGATCGTGTTCGAAAGCGCCAAGGGCCTGGTCACGCGGTTTGACGAAGTTCTTGACCTCCCAGACCTGCCCTCAACCGGTGCGGAGGTTGCGGCATGAATTACCAGTCCGACCTTTCCAGGCCATCGCACGTGCATGGCTCTCCGGAGACGATGTTCCACAGGCAGAAGACTGACCTTGAAACGGTCCTGCTGGCGGCCCTCACAGCGCTCGGCTGGCGACGGTCTGCCGATGTTCTGACGGCGGCAATACCGGTGAGCACCGGAATCGATACCCTTGATGAAGCCTCGATGGTGCTTGATCTTGTCGATGTCGGAGCGAGTGTGGAAACAAAAATCCCCGCGACTTGGCGAAGCGGCCTGGACGGCGCACTGCTTGTCCAGGACAAGGAGGGTGTGCACGCCCTGGTCAGGGAAGATTCCCGGGAAACTTCAGTCTCCTCGTCCAGTCTTACTCACGACAAGACAAGGCAGCGGGTCGAGCACGCAACCAAGCTTCTCTTTATTCACAATCCCGAGCATTCCGTCGCCGCGGTGCACGCCTTGACGATCCGCAACCGGATCAATCGCGTGGCTGGTACGGCGCTGGTGCTCTCGCTGGTTCTCAACGCGCTGGCCCTGTTCATCCCGTTTTTCTCCATGGCGATCTTTGATCGTGTTCTCGGCGCACAAGCCACGCAAAGCCTCATTCCTCTCCTGACCGGGGCCGGAGTTGTTCTCTTGGCAATCCTTGCTTTGCGAAGTCTGAGATCCAGGCTGCTGGCGGCGGAATATGCGCGCCTTGGTTCAACGACGCGGCTGATGTCCTTCTCCCGCATACTAAGATTGCCTCATGCCATGCGGCAACGACTGGGCTTTGACCGGCTCCAGAACCGCTTGCAGAGCACGGCACAGAGCGCCGAGATCTTCGCGTCACAGAACACGGCAGCCATCTTCGATGCTCCGTTTGTTCCACTCTCCATCCTTGCCATTGCGTTTGTTGGAGGCTGGATGGCGCTTGTCCCTGCCGTCTACCTTACCTTGTTCTTTACATTGAGCTGGGTGTTGAGCGAGACCCGCCAAAGCCTTGACCCGCAGCTTGAAAACGCCAACGCGAAACGTGTTGAAGCCCTTACGGAGCTCAGTGCCAAAGCAGCCGATATCCAGCACATCGAACATGGCACAACATGGTTTGCCCGGTTTGCCTCGATTGCGCGCCAGGCAGCATTTGCCAAGCACCTTCAAGCAACCCGCGCCGCAGCCTTGCAGTCGCTCGCCTACGTCCTGGGGACGGGTGCGGCTCTGACCACGCTCTGCGTCGGCCTCGCCCTTGCCATGAGCGGAGCCATCACCGCCGGTGCACTAATCGGTACCATGCTGCTGACATGGCGGATTACTGGACCCTCCCAAGCGTTTTTCCTGGCCTTGCCGCGGCTGAAAGGCATCAAAGCGGCGATCGCCGGCCTCGATCAAGCCTTTTCCTGGGGCACGCCCCAGGCGAAACCGGCCGCGCTGGAACGTCTTGAAGGCGGTGCGCCGGCGATCAGCGCCAAGGGCCTCTACTTCAAGTATGACCAGACCGCGGATCCCGCGATCACCGGTGTGTCCCTGGACTGTGCCCCGGGATCCCTGACCATTGTCATGGGCCCGAACGGGTCCGGAAAGTCGACCTTCCTGAAGCTGGTGTCCGGTCTTGTACTGCCGCAATCCGGACGCCTTGCCATCAATGGCCGTTCCGTCACCCAGTATGATCCGGACGAGCTTGCCCGTGCCACACGGTGGCTGAACCTGGGCGATCCCAGCGACGGCTCCGGCCCTGACGCGGTCCCGGACCGTCCTGATCCCGGATCCCGTCTGATCGTACTGGATGACAGCATCGGTTCCGATACCGCGTGCAACCGGGAGGGGCTGACGGCCCTCCTGACGTCGCTCAAGGGACGGGCAACCGTCTTTGTTGCCACCCACGACACCTCCCTGGCAGCGCTCGCCGACAACGCGCTGGTCCTGGATGACGGCGCCCCGGCCTATTTCGGGCCCGTGACGCCCCAGGTTTCGCCCCTTTCACCGCCCGAGGAGACGCGCTGATGAAGCCTTCCCAACTGGATGATCAGTTTGAACTGAACGACGGCAAGGCTGTCAAACTGAGCAACATGGCGGGTGCTGCCATCGGTGTCTGTCTCGTGGCTCTCGTGGCCTGGTCGGTGATGACACCGATCGACGAGGTCGCAAAGGCCAGGGGCGTGGTTGAACCCGTCAGCGAGGTCCAGCAGCTGCAGACAGAACATGGCGGAGCCCTCGCGTCGGTTCTCGTGCGCAAGGGGGACATTGTCTCGCAAGGCGACACGATCGCGATCTTCGATCACGACGATGTCCGGTCGGAGCTGCGCGAAGCCCAGGCGAAGGCGCTTGCGCTCTCGCTCGAGAAGGAGAGGCTCCTGGCCCTGGTCGAAGGCCGCGCGCCCCAGTTCGATCATGTGGCAGGGTCCGCGTTGGCGCCGCACGATCTCGTTGCGGTCAAGACAGGTGAAGAGACCTTGCCGCAGGACGACGTCGAGGCCATCCGGGAACTGATCGGCCGCGAGGTCTCCGCGCTGGAGGCTCGAAGAGCGTTCCTGGACAATGAACGGGACGTGATCCGTCGCCAGATGGCCGAGAAACATGCGGACCTGAAAGCGATCGGCAGCGAACGGCCGGCCGTGGAACGGCAGCTGGCGGTTGCCAAGGAGCTGACAACCACGCTTCATAGTCTGGTGGACAGGGGCCTGGCACCTCGCCCAAGGCTTGTGGAGGCGGTTCAGGAAGAAGCGCGCTACGACTATGAGCTTGCGACGCTGTCGGGCCGCAAGGCCGTGATCGAAGCCGAGATTGCCGAATTGAGGGAAGACATCGAGCGGATCGACCTGAATGAGGCTGCCGATGCGCGGGGTCGGATTGCCGAAATCAATGGCGAACGGCGTGTCGTGGCAGAACAAATCGCACGCCTGCGTCAGCGGGTCCTGTCGACCGAACTCAAGAGCCCGGTGACCGGGTATGTGCAATCGGTGCCCGACACGGTGGTCGGACGGGTGATCGAACCGGGGGGGCTGGTGGCCGAGATCGTCCCGCGCAATGTCGGTTTGCGCTTTGCCGCCGAGTTGCAGCCGCGCGATGTCGGGTTCGTCTCGATCGGCCAACGAGTGAACCTCAAGATCGACGCCTTCGACTTCAGCCGGTACGGCGCGCTCGAGGGGGCCGTCATGGAGGTCTCGCCCACGACGATCGTGGATGACCGCGGCGCTGCGTTCTACGAGGTGCTGGTCGAGGTGCCGGTCACCTATTTCCGCGACAATCCCGACCAGTTCGCGCTCCTGCCGGGCATGACAGGCGAAGCGGACATCCTCACGGGAAAGAAGACCGTTTTTGAATACATCTGGAAGCCGGTCTTCACAAACTTGGATCTGGCGCTGAGCGAACGCTAGGAGCTTGAGCAATGAGCGATCAAACAGACAAGAGCAAGCCGCGCACCTCAGGCAAGGACGTGCTTCCTGAAGAGGCCAAGGATACGAAAAAGACGCAGTCCGAGGAGGGCTTTGGCTGGTCCATCGAAGCTGAGGGCTCCGTCAGTGATCCAGCATCGCCGCAAGCAGAACCGGGCGGCGGTTCACAGGATCGCGACCCGCACCCGGTACCTGGACCGACTTCCATTCTGGACCATGGCCAGCAGGAGACCAGTGCACCACCGCAGGGTCCTCTTTCTCCGCCAGACCAGGAAGCGCCGTTTGCCTCACATGGTCTGGCCGGAGCAACGGAAACCTTCCCTGCACCGGTTGCCGACATTCCTGCAAACGCAGCCCCGCACCCCGACGTCGATACTTTGTCCTCTGCTGGTCACCTGGGGGCCACGGAGCGCATGCCAACAGGGACACACACACCACCGCCATCCGCGGCCGGGTCAGCACCATCGCCGGACAGCGGCAACAAGACTCAACCCCAGAGCGGGGTGACACCCACGGCGGGCGGCGGCCATACGCCGCCAACCTCGACCGGGACCACGCCTCCTCCGGGTGGAACGCAAACGCCGCCAACATCGACGGGGGGCACGCCTCCGCCGGGTGGCACACAAACGCCGCCAACATCGACGGGAGGCACGCCTCCTCCGGGCGGAACGCAAACGCCGCCAACCTCGACCGGGACCACACCAACGCCGGGCGGCGGCCACACGCCATCAACGACAACGGCAGCCCGGATTTCCGGTCTCGACACGGACACTGCGCGCGAAGACCATCATGTGGTCGGCGGCAAACTCTCGGCCGGCGGGTTGCTGACAGTTTCAGATCCAGACGCCGGTGAAGACAAGTTCCAGGCTGTCGCCGGAGCTCCTGGCTCTGCCGGTTATGGCAGCTTCACGGTGGCCGAAAACGGCCGGTGGACCTATTCCGCCGACAACAGTCAGGCCGTCATTCAGGCTCTGAGACCGGGAAACAGCCTGGTCGACAGGGTCACGGTTCACAGCGCGGACGGCACGGCACATGAACTGCGTGTTGTCATCACCGGCACCAATGACACACCGGTCCTGAGCGCGGCGTCGGCGTCAGCCACCGAAGACGGCAGCGCTGTCACGGGGCAGATGTCAGCGACAGACGTGGATGCAGGCGATACCAAGACCTTCTCCATCGCCCAGCCGGTCGACGGCTTTTCCATGAACGCGGACGGCTCCTGGAGTTTCGATCCTTCCCACGCGGCCTACCAGCACCTGGCTGCCGACCAGACCCAGCAGGTCACCATCCCGGTGACGGTCACCGACAGCGCCGGGGTGACGGACACTGAAAACCTCGTCATCACGGTGACCGGCACCAATGATGCCCCTGTCGTGAGCGGACCGGTGGATCTTGGCAGCGGCACCGAAGACAAGAGCGTTCCGATCTCGGCGGCGCAGCTGCTGGCCCATGCCACCGACATCGATACCGGCGACCAGCTGTCGGTGAGCGGTCTCACCGTGTCTCACGGGACCATCACCGGCGATGCCGCGCATGGTTTCACCTTCACGCCTGACCCGAACTACAACGGTCCGGTCACGCTGAGCTACCAGGTCACCGACGGTCACGGCGGCAGTGCGCCCCAGACCGCTTCTCTGACCCTGGGCGCAACACCGGATGCTGCCGTCATCACCGGCACCGACACGGGCTCGGCCACCGAGGACAAGGTCTCCAGCTCGAACCGGCTGGTTGTCAGTGGTTCGTTAAACGTGTCGGATCCGGACGGCCCGCCGCAGGAACACTTCCAGTACAGCTCATTTGGCGAGCATGCGGTGTCGGATCCCTTCGGTGGAAGTCTGCATATCGACCGGGCCGGAACCTGGCAGTATGAGGTCGACAACACCAATCCCGCCGTTCAAAGCCTTGCGGCCGGGCAGGAGGGCCATGCGGTTTACGAGGTGCGTTCGTATGACGGCACGGCGCACCAGATCCGGATCACGATCCACGGCACCAACGACGCGCCGGTCCTGAGCGCGGCAACCGCTTCGGCTACCGAGGATGGTCAGAGCGTCAAGGGACAGATGTCGGCCACCGATATCGACACCGGCGATACCAAAGCGTTCTCCATCGCCCAGACGGTCGACGGCTTCACGATGCATGCCGATGGTTCGTGGTCGTTCGATCCTTCCCACGCGGCCTATCAGCATCTGGCGGCCGGTCAGACCCAGCAGGTCACCATCCCGGTGACCGTCACCGACAGCAGCGGGGCAGCCGATACCGAGAACCTCGTCATCACAGTGAGGGGAACCGGTGACGCGGCGGTGATCGGGGGTGTGGATACCGGCAATGTTACCGAGAACATGGGCGGACAGGACAAGTCGCCCGATTATGCCCAGCCGGGCATGACCAAGCTCTGGCATCACACGATCCAGGCAACGGGAACCCTCACAATCACAGATCCGGACACTGGAGAGGCCTCGTTTGATACACATGGTATCGGCTGGACGTATCACGGCCAATACGGTGACCTCATGCTGAGGGAAAACGGCGAGTGGTTCTACAACGCCGATGTCGGCAGCATACGGTCCGTCGGAGGTCTTGCGACCACCCGCGGTACGACCATTGACCGGTTGGGGGAAGGTCAGAGCCTGACGGACACGATCACCGTCTATTCGAAAGACGGCACGGCCCATGACATCGTGATCACGATCCATGGCAGCAACGACCGGCCCTATTGTTCTTCGGAAGTTCAGCTGGCCGGCGGCACGGAAGACGTCGCCCAGACCCTGACCTTGAAGCAACTGCTCGCCAACACGGTGGATGTGGATGCCAATGACGCGGGCAAGCTGGCGATTGCCGGGCTCAAGGTCGATCACGGCTCTGTACGGGACAACCAGGACGGCACGTTCACCTTTACACCGGAAAAGGATTACAACGGCCAGGTTCACTTCACCTATGACGTGAAGGATGCCCATGGTGGGCTGACCCACACCGGGGCGATAACCACACTGGCCGCAGCCGAAGACGCGGCGGTGATTACGGGAACTGACACCGGTTCAGTCACCGAGGATCAAGTTTCCAGCCACGGCTCAATTCGTCTTGTTGTTAACGGGTACCTGAACATATCTGATCCGGATGGCCACGCTTGGGAGCATTTCCAGTTCAGCCAGTTTGGCGAGCATGCAGTCTCAGATCCCTTTGGCGGCAATCTGCATATCGACCGGGCCGGGATCTGGCAGTATGAGGTCGACAACACCCACCCCGCCGTCCAGGCCCTCGCGGCCGGGCAGGAAGGCCATGCGGTCTACGAGGTGCATTCGGCCGATGGTACGGCCCACCGGATCCAGATCACGATCCACGGCACCAACGATGCCCCGATCCTGAGCGCGGCAACCGCCTCGGCCACCGAGGACGGCAGCGCGGTCACGGGGCAGATGACGGCCACCGATATCGACACCGGCGATACCAAGGCGTTTTCCATCGGTCAGCCGGTAGACGGCTTTTCCATGAACCCTGATGGCTCATGGTCCTTCGATCCAAGCCATGCAGCCTATCAGCATCTGGCAGCCGGTCAGACCCAGCAGGTCACCATCCCGGTGACCGTCACCGACAGCGCCGGAGCGGCGGACACCGAGACCCTCGTCATCACCGTGACCGGCACCAATGATGCGCCGGTTGTTTTCGGCGCAACAACCGGAAGCGTCACGGAAGACCGGGTGGCAACAACCGGCCAGTTGCAAACCCTTTGGACGAACATAGATGTTCAGGATCCTGATGGTGCCGGCGAGAGCCACATCGTGGGGATCGAGGTCGGCGGTGTGTTGCACCAGATCCCGGCAAATTTCGCTGCGACAGTTCATGGCACTTACGGGTACTTCCAGACAACACACAGCACCGATGGTCATGACAAGTGGATGTACGCCGCCAACAACAGCAATCCGGCAATCCAGGGTCTGAAGACCGGTGAACACCTAGATGAAACCGCCGTTCTGGTGACGTCGGATGGCACACGCATTCCCTTGACGGTCACCATCAACGGGCACGAAGACGGGGTCGTCATCGACACGCCCAGCTCACTGGTTCAGGCGATCGGGGACGTCGTCGAGGACACCAGGGTGCAGGTCACAGGTTTCTTGCAGGCGCATGATGCCGACACGCATGACACTGTAACGTTCACGCCGCAGACCACCACCAATGCCTATGGCACCTTCACAGTGGATGCCGCTGGGCAGTGGTCGTTCACGCTCGACAACGCGGCCGCGCAGCACCTGAGTGCAGGGCTACATACAGCCATGGGGTTCGACATCGAGGCCGTTTCCAGCGACGGATCGAGAGTCACTCAGCATGTGCAGGTCAATGTCCGAGGCAGCAATGACGCGCCTGTCCTGACAGCCGCCTCGGCCTCGGCCACGGAAGACGGGCAGTTCGTGACCGGACAGATGTCGGCCACAGACGTCGACACCGGCGATACCAAGGCCTTCTCCGTCGGCCAGCCGGTCGACGGCTTCTCCATGAATGCGGATGGCTCCTGGTCCTTCGATCCTGCCCACGCGGCCTATCAGCACCTGGCGGCAGGCCAGACCCTGCAGGTCACCATCCCGGTGACCGTCACCGACAGTGCCGGGGCAACGGACACTCAAAACCTCGTCATCACCGTGACGGGAACAGACGACGCCACTGTCTTCGGCGGTGTTCAAACCGGAGACGCCCATGAAGACGGCAATGACGTTCACGTCGTAGGTCACCACTATCTTCACGATGCAACGGACTGGCAGCAGATCACGGTCACGGATCCGGATGGTCCGGTCAGTCAGCTGACCGTCGAACACGGCGGCCAGTCGGTCACCTGGGACATGCACTCGGATCTCGACATCGCGACCCCTTACGGCAAGTTCCAACTGGTTCACGCAGATGGTTCCGGCATGCTGGCTAAAGGCTATTACTGGAACTACATCGGAGACAACAACAACCCGGCGGTTCAAGCACTGAAAGCCGGAGAGACACTTCCACCTGAACAGCTCACACTCGTATCCCCGGATGGCGTTCGCTTCCCGCTGACCGTGACCGTGCACGGTGCCGAGGACGGTATCCGCATCGATACGCGCGGCACGCTGGACCATGTGTCGGAACAAGGACCAACAACTCCGGTCGGTGTCAGCGGTCAACTTCAGGCCCATGATCCGGACGCGCATGACAGCGTAACCTGGCAACCCACGCCGACCGGAGGTGTCGCCGGACGCATGGGGACGTTCACGGTGGATGCGTCCGGACACTGGGAATACCACGTCGACCCGGCGAAGGCGGCAACGCTCGGCGAAAACATGCAAATGTTCGAGCATTTCACCATCACGGCACTCTCAACGGACGGCTCTCAAGCCTCGCAGCGCATCTCGGTTGAGGTGCGGGGCACCGATCAGGCGCCCGAGCTTTCGGCATTCGCAACATCGGCAACCGAAGACGGGCGCAGCATCCGGGGACACATGTCTGCCACAGATGTCGACGTGGCCGACCAGGTACACTTCACGGCCCCGTCGATAGCGGGCTTCACGCTGAACGGTGACGGCTCCTGGAGCTTCGATCCAACCGACGCGGCCTATCAGCATCTGGCCGACGGCGCAAAGCAGCAGCTCACGATCCCGGTCACCGTCACGGACAAGGCCGGACTCTCTGATACACAGAACCTCGTCATCACGGTAACAGGCACCAATGATGCCGCTCACATCACGGGAACCGACAGCGCCACGGTGGTAGAGGATCGCAATCTGAGCGGAGGCAACCTGACTGCGGCTGGAACGCTCGCCGTGACGGATGCCGACACCGGCCAGGACAGTTTCACACCCCTCTCCGGTCAGCAGGGGACCGGCGGCTACGGCAGCTTCTCGATCGATGCGCAAGGGCACTGGACCTACACGGCCGACAACAGCCAGCAGGTCATCCAGCAGCTTGGTCATGGCCAAAGCCTGACGGACACCTGCGTGGTGACCTCATCAGACGGCACCCAACACACGCTTACGGTCACTATCGATGGAACTGACGAAGCGCCGGTTGTGAAGCCGAGTATGACGGCGGTGCATGGTATGGGAACACAGCATCTTGCGGGCACGCTTGCCAGTGGTGGCCTCGGTGGTTGGGCGATCGACAACGGTCACGGCGGTGCCGTTCAGTCACTGCAGGGACAATTCGGCACGCTGACAATCAATCCGCAAACCGGGCATTTCGAATATCACTACCAGCAGAATTCAGGTGTGATAAAGCACGGGGGTAGTTCGGCTGCTTCCGGACAACATGTCGATACCTTCCACATCACGCAGCAAGGAACGGCGGCGGGTGATGTCGATGTGCAAGTGCAGGTCAGCGTTCAGAGCGTGCACGGAGCCAGCGGCCATCATGTCGATCACACGGTTTTGCAGGGCATTACCTTCACTCCGGCCCCAACGGTCCAGCATGACGCTCCCCACGATGTCGACACGGTTGTGGTCACTCTCGACCTGAGCGACGCCGCGCCGATGTCCGACCCGAGCTCTGCCGCGCAGGGTGTCGTCAGCGCATCTCTGGACCTTGATCACACGGGCACAGGACCAGATGGTGACGACACGGGTACAGCATCACCCCCCTCGCCGGACGCTCCCGCCGAACCCGAAAGCGACCGGCTTGCCGCCTATTTCGAAGCGATCGGACAGGGGCATGACGCCGCAGCCTCACCGACGGCCCCGGCAGCTCACTTGAGCTCATATCTCGACGCCGCCGGTGCGGCTCCGGATATGGCCGCGCCCGTTGCAGATCTTCCCGATCCATCGACGCTGGATATTGATGGCATGTCCGCGGATGTCGAAGACCACGCCCCGGAGGCCGCGGAGCCACAGCAAAGCCATGATGTACCGCAGGACATACCGGAACCTGTCTTGCCGGATCCCAATGATGACACGTCCCAGTACGGTTGAAGCAATCTGGCAAGAAAGGACCGGGCGGAATGACCAAAGACCTGATTTGTCTTATGACAGCGCTTTTACTGTCGGTTGCTCCAGCGTGGGCGGACAGGGGAAAAGGTGAGCGCGCAACATCCGACACTTACTATTGGACACGCAACTTGACCGTCGATCACCAATGCGACGGGATCGGGGCACCAAGGACTGACTGTTCCAAAACCGGGCGTTTCATTGTTGTGGTATCGGTGGAAGCGCCCGGGGGCGGCATCTTTTGCAGTTCTGGCAAGAAGCCTCGCCAAATTGCTTATCAGATACTCGAGCGCGCCGACGGCGAATGGGATGCTCTTCTCACGGTCGACGGCACGCAAATCCGGGCAATGACGGCGTATAGCTATTTCGGCAATTCCCATCCACCAAACGGTTTTGTCGTAGCGCTGCTTGGCGAGGATGGCTCTGAAGTCCTGGTCTACAGGGACGGGGAAACCAACTGGCTGAAACAAGGCGAAATCCGCTACAATCCTTGCACCTAAGCGTATGATCTTAAGAGGTTTCGGGCTGGATAGTCGCCGCTCGAGATACTTTACCCAAAACGGTACGGAGGCGGATGCTGCGCTGCAATGCATTATTAGCCAGTGCATCTACGATTTGCGCTTAACCCGCATTTCTCACAGTGTTGTCGCTTGATGGGTTTCCGTCGGGCAGTTTTCTGATTGTGTCGGGTTACCGGTTTCAGGCCGAGCGGTGCCGTCGCCGCGTTTTGCGGTGGTTGGTTTGTCAGCGATGTATCCTGTGTTGTTGAGGGGGCGGCTTGGTATCCTGCGGCTTCACTTGGCCGCGGCGCATATTCGGGCGTGGGCCAGGGCAAACTCTTGCGCATGGGGACAGGCTGTTGATTTTCACTGATAACTGACCCGGTATTTCCACCGAGAATTGACCCGCCTTTTGTGTATGGAACGGCGGTTACGCCATGGTCAAGATTTTGGTTTCCTCCCTTCGTTGTCGGCCTGATTTGCGGTGCTGTTTTTGAAGCGGAAGCTTTCGTTTCCGGTTTCAAGGATATGGCAGTGGTGGGTGAGCCGGTCGAGCAGCGCGGTGGTCATTTTGGCATCTCCGAAGACGGCAGCCCATTCCGAGAAGCTCAGGTTGGTGGTGATGATGACGCTGGTGCGCTCATAGAGCTTGCTCAGGAGATGGAAGAGCAGAGCGCCCCCGGACGCGCTGAACGGCAGGTATCCCAACTCGTCGAGAATGACGAGGTCGGAATGGACAAGCCGGTTGGCGATCTGCCCCGCCTTGCCCTGGGCTTTCTCCTGTTCCAGCGCATTGACGAGTTCGACGGTGGAGAAGAAGCGGACACGCTTGCGGTGATGTTCGATGGCCTGGATACCGAGGGCTGTTGCAAGATGGGTCTTCCCGGTTCCGGGGCCCCCAAGGAAGACGGCGTTGTGAGCCTGCTCGATAAACTCGCAGCGGTGAAGCTGGCGCACGAGTGCCTCGTTGACTTCGCTGCTGGCAAAGTCGAAGCCGTTCAGGTCGCGATAGGCTGGAAAGCGTGCCGCCTTGAGCTGATAGGCCACGGATCGGACCTCCCGCTCCGCCGTCTCGGCCTTGAGCAACTGGGACAGGATCGGGATGGCAGCCTCGAAGGCGGGAGAGCCCTGTTCGGTGAGTTCACTGACGGCTTGGGCCATGCCATGCATCTTGAGGCTCTTGAGCATGATGACGACGGCTGCGCTGGCTGGATCATGACGCATGGCGGGCCTCCTTCAGCTTGCGCAGGGCATCGTAGCGTTCGACATTGGCCTTCGGTTCCTGGCTGAGCGTCAACGCCTGTGGCGCCCGGATGGCAGGAGGGGTCACCGGCTTTCCATCCGTCAGCCGGTGCAGAAGGTTGAGGACATGCGTCTTTGTCGGAACGCCTGCCTCCAATGCCGTCTCGACTGCTGTCAGGACAGCCTGCTCGTCATGATGAAGCACGAGGGCCAGAATCTCGGCCATTTCCCTGTCCCCACCAGGCTTCTTGAGCAGATGCCGCTGCAAGGTCCTGAAGGCTTCCGGCAGTTCGGCGAAGGGTGCACCATTGCGCAGAGCTCCGGGCCTGCGCTGGATAACGGCCAGATAATGCCGCCAGTCATAGACCGTTCTGCCGGGCCGGTCATGGGAGCGGTTGATGATCCTCTCATGTTCGCAGACGCTCAAGCCTTCCGCGACCACGACGATCCTGTCCGGATAGACCCGCAAGCTGACAGGACGGTTCGCAAACGATGCCGGCACGCTGTAGCGGTTGCGTTCAAAGTGAACCAGGCAGGTTGGCGAGACTCGCTTGGCGTATTCGACAAAGCCGTCGAAGAAACGGCCGACCTGCATAAGCTTGGGGACTTCTTCGGCCCAGATATCCGCGATCGTCCCTCGTTGCGTTCCGTGCGCAATGGTTTGCCAGAGGTCCTTGCAGCGGCTTTCCAGCAAGTCGTTCAATTCCTCAAGGCTGGCCACACGGGGTATGGGCTGCCACAGTCTGTGCGGTGCATCCCGGACATTCTTCTCAACCTGGCCCTTCTCCCATCCGGAGGCGGGATTGCAGAACTCGGCTTCGAAGAGATAATGGCTGACCAGGGCCGAGAAGCGGGTATTGACCTGGCGTTCCTTGCCGCGCCCGACCTTGTCGATTGCGGTCTTCATGTTGTCATAGATCCCGCGCCGCGGCACGCCGCCCAGAACCCGGAAGGCATGGTTGTGGGCGTCGAAGAGCATCTCGTGAGGTTGCAGGAGATAGGCACGCACGATGAAGGCCCGGCTGTAACTGAGTTTGAAGTGGGCGACCTGCAACTTGGTTCGCTCGCCGCCGATGATCGCCCAGTCTTCGGACCAGTCGAACTGGAAGGCTTCACCGGGCTCGAACGCCAGCGGCACGAAGGTTCCGCGACCGCTGGTCTGCTGTTCGCGCTGCCGGTCCGCTTTCCAGTCACGCGCAAAAGCGGCCACCCGGCCATAGGAGCCATCATAGCCGAGGCTTACCAGATCGGCGTGCAACTGCTTGATCGTCCGTTTCTGCTTGCGCGATTTGGCGGACTCCGCGCGCAGCCAGGCCGACAGCTTGTCGGCAAAGGCATCGAGTTTGCTGGCCCTCTCGGGAGCCTTGAACGCGGGTTCAACCGTATCGTCGCGCAGATACTTGCGCACTGTGTTCCGGGACAATCCGGTACGCCGGGAGATCTCCCGGATCGAAAGCTGATCACGAAAATGCCAGCGTCTGATAACGCTCAACAACGCCATGTCTATCACTCCGTCGTCCCCCGCCGAAATCACGCAGGGGTGGGTTTAAACATGGGTCAGTTCTCAGTGAAAAAATCGGGCCTTACCGGGTCAGTTCTCGGTGAAAATCAACAGCATCCGTGAGCATCGTCTTGTACCCTAACACGTCATGGCCAAAACATATCAGCCCATCATCCAGACCATCACCAAAGGCGATATTTGCTGCCTTTTGATGATATAGATTGATAGGTTAAGGAAGCGCAGAAGGTCAATAAGTCATTTAAATATAATGCTATAGTCGCAGTTCATGAAATCGATTGATCGAGATTGAGACCCATTTCTTGGCGGACTCTCACTCCGACCATTCTTTCTTTCGCTACCGCCTTCGGCTACATGAGCGCATGGCTCCGGGTTCGGACTTCGTCCTCACACCTCCGCCATTCTTCGTGTTTTCCACTCAATCTAAGAAGCAAATGCCCCACGGCGTAGGTGTCGACTGCGCTTCAGCTTGATTGCATGGGCCAGACCAAACTTGGTCAACCGTTTTCTCTGCCAAGACATCAAGCTGCCCGAAGAGAGCGGCGCGAAACTGCTTGCGCGGGAATGGATGCCCCCCAAGGAATTCCCTTGGTATCCGTGAAACCAGCTCATCAAGCATTAAGCTCCAATCTCCATTCATTTGCGCAGAACCGTGGCCAGCCCGATAACGGGCAAATGTGTCCGCCCCCTCCCAGGGTGGGTCGATGGGGAGGGAGGGAGCGGACTGGAGTGCGCGGTTCCTACCAGCCAATGCCGATATAATTGGCGGAGGCCCGGGCTGTTGCCGGCATGCGGACCAGGTCCACAACGGCAGCCTCTTTCTTCCTGGACGCCAGCGCACTCCGGATGGCCGGCTGGTTTTGCGACACCACGATGGCATCGGCTTTCGCGATCGCCGCCTCCGGCGTCGCCTTGAGGATGCGCGGCAGCACGTCGACGACCGCTTTCAGGTGCGGGGCCGCGTAGCGCATGTAGTCGAATTGCTGCGCGATATGCGGACCAGGCCGGATCGCCGGGTCATAGGCGGTCACCTCGATGCCTTCCCTCATCAGCTCGGCGATCAGATCGAGGACCGGGCTTTCGCGCAGGTCATCCGTGCCCGGCTTGAAGGCGACACCCAGGATCGCGACCCTCTTCGCGAAGGTCGTGCGCACCAGACGGACCGCCTGCTCGACCTGTTCCCGGTTGGACGGAATGAGCGCATCGATCATCGGCACGTCGACGCCGAGCTGTTCGGCAAGATGGGAAACCGCCCGCACTTCCTTGGGCAGGCACGAGCCGCCAAAGGCAAATCCGGGCTTCAGGTAATAGGGCGACAGGTTCAGCTTGGTGTCCTGGATGAAGATGTCCATCACCTCATGGCTGTCGATGCCGAGCGGCTTGCACAGGCGGCCAACCTCGTTGCCAAAACAGACCTTGGTGGCGTGCCAGACATTGTCGACATATTTCACCAGTTCGGCCACTTCCACCGTGGTGACGATCGGCTTCGCATCGACCGGCGCGTAGAGCTTGGCAATGATGCTTGCCGTGCGCGGGTCGGTGACGCCGATCACGGTCTTGGGCGGGGCATGGAAATCGGCGACCGCGGTGCCTTCACGCAGGAATTCCGGGTTGAAGCAGATGCCGAAATCGGTGCCTGCGATCTTGCCCGAAACCCTTTCGATTTCCGGCAACATGACTTTCAACGTGGTCCCCGGAGGAACGGAGCAGCGCAGAACCACCACGTGAAAGTCGTCCTTTTCCCGAAGGGCTTCACCTATGCTGCGGGCGACGGCTTCGATGGCCCGCGTGTCGCAGCCGCCATCCTCGCTGGTCGGCGTTCCCACCGAGACAAAGGTGATGTCGGTCTCCAGAACGGCCCGTTTGACATCGGTCGTGGCCGACAGCAGATCGGAGCTAACGCCCTCTGTCAGAAGGTCGCCCAGGCGATCCTCGACAATCGGGCTCTGGCCGCAGGCGATGGCATCGACCTTGCGCGCATCGATGTCCGCGCCAACAACCCGGTGGCCAAGAGAGCTGAGACAGGCCAGCGAAACGGCACCGACATATCCGAGACCGATTACGCTGATCGCGTCCTTTGGCTCGATCAGCTTGAAATCGAAGACATCGACATTGCGCGCTGTTTTCAGATTGCCGACATACATGTTCATGAGACAACTCCCGTAGTGCTTGATCTGCGGGAGAAGGAACAAATGGCGTGCCAAACTGCCTGTTTTGCTGGAATTCCTTTAATTTCAGCAATTTAGTTAAATTGGCCGCAGAAACTTGGGCTCGCCGCTTTTGCGAAATCGAACGGTTCGCTTCCGAATTTCGAAAATCCGAATTCCAGTCTTTTCAATTCCGCAGAGTTCGAAAACCAGGCACTGCGAGAGGGCCTAATAATAAGGTGTCTCGCAAGCCAGAGGCCCTGCCCACGGTGTTTGCGAATTCAGAAGTCCAGGTTCCCGTTTCGCAAACTCCTGGCCTTGGATTACCGGTACCCCGGAAATCAGGATCAAATTAAGTTGTTGTATTTCCTAACTAAATCTTGAATGCCAAAACTGGCAATGCCTTTGCAGTGACAGGTCCAGACCACGTCATCGCAAGGGAGAAAAACCATGTTGCCCTATTCGGAATTCACATCTGTCGGCCAGGTCTCGAACCCGCTTTCAAAAGCTGACGAGAAAGTCTTTCTGTTCGACCTCGATACCCTTGTGCCGTCCCCATTCGGTCGCCTCGACGAGGAATTCGCCCGATATCTGTGCGGCTTTGCGCTGCAACGGCCATGCTACCTGCTGACCAACGCCAATTACGGCGAGGTCATGAACCGGTTGCCGTCCCATGTCCGGCGGGCCCTTGCAGGCGTGTTCGCCGCGGCCGGCACCGAGCTCTGGGGCAAATACGACATCCAGTTGCGCCACGAGCATGACTTCTCCGACGACCTTTACGAGTTTCTGGTCAAGGTCGTGCAAACCAGCGCATTTCCGGACAAGCGCTCGCCGATGCTCGACAATGGGCCGGCAAGCCTGCGCATGCGGCTTGCCGGAACCCACAGCACGGCCGGCCAACGTGCAGCCTACGCGGCCTGGGAACGGGAACATGGCGAACTGCCCGCGATTATGAACGAATTCAGGGTCCGGTTTCCGGACCACCGGATCTACCGCGACAGCGACACCAGCCTGTTGATTCTGCCGGCGAGCTATACGACCGCCCTGGTGCGCAGCCACATTCTGGCGCGTCACAAGGAAGCCAGCCTGATCGGGTATCTGTCGCCGCAAAGCGCCATCAGCTACGCCGCCCCCTTCTGCGAGGCCCTGCAGCAAGGAGAAGTCGTGTCCCAGGTCTCGGCCCCGAGCGACGTCAGCCAGCTGCTCAGCTATGAAATCAGGCACATGGCCGCCGGCGGCCCGGCACCGGTTGCGCCGGTCTCCCGGCTTGTGGAGGCCTGATCCGGTGAGCGCGCACCTTGCAACGAAGGACGACGACCGAGACCACTGGTCGCTGGTCGAGAGCCGAAAGGTGTTTGAGGCTGGAGACCGCCTGCGTGTCCTGCGCCAGACGGTCTGCCTGCCGGACAACCGGCTGGTGGATGACTATTACCAGATCGATCTGCCGTCTTTTGCCTCGATCTATGCGGTGACGGAGGACAACAGGGTCCTGCTCCTGCGCCAATACAAGCATGGTATCGGCCGGGTTTGCCTGACGCTGCCGGGCGGACAGGTCGACCCGGGCGAGGACGCGGAATTTTGCGCCCGGCGAGAGTTGCTGGAAGAGACGGGTTACGGCGGCGGGCGCTGGCTGGCCGGTCCCTCCCTGGTCTTGCATGGCAATCAGCGCATTGCCTCGGCCCATATTTTCGTAGCCCGGCATGTCATCAAGCTTGCCGACGCCCATTCCGGCGATCTGGAAGACGCGACCCTGATCACCCTGCCGCGGGACCGGGTCCGGCAGGCGGCTCTTAGCGGCGACTTGCCGGTGACCTCCCATGTCGCGACGGTGGGAATTGCGGAAATGTTGCTGGCCTCGCCGGGATGACGCGGCCAACGGTACTTCAGAGCCGGTCAGTTCCGCGTTCAGGCGGTTTCGATCGCCTCTTCGGCGTCTTCGCTGCCCTGATCCTGGGCCGCCCAGATCTCCTTTTTCCGATAGAGCGTGGACGGACTGACCTGCAGCACCCGTGCCGTTTTCGGCAGGCTGCCGCCGCAGGCCTCGATGGTTGCCTCGATGATCTGTTTTTCCAGTGTCTCGAAGGGCTGGCCAAGGGCAAGCGTGATCTCCGGCCAGGGACCTGTACCGCCGGTGACCGCCGCCGGCTGGCCGGCCGGTGACACCGGCATCTGCCGTGGCACCCTTCCCGGGTCGCGCCTTGGGCTGGGGGTGCGGCCCTGCAGTGTGGTGAGCATTTCCGCCTCGACGATCGGGCCTTCGTTCAAGACCACCAGATTGCGGATGGTGTTCTGCATTTCGCGGACATTGCCCGGCCAGGCATGAGCCATCAGCGTTTCTTCCGCCTCGACCGAGAACCCCTCGAACACCTTGCCTTCCTCTTTCGCGAACTGCGTCAGGAAATGACGCGCCAGTTCCAGAATATCCGCGCCGCGCGCGCGCAGGGGCGGCAAGCCGATCGGCAACACATGCAGCCGGTAATAGAGGTCCTCGCGGAAGCGGCCGGACTCCACCTCATCCAGAGGATCGCGGTTGGTCGCGCAGAGGATCCGGACATCAACCTTCTTCAAGCTGTCGCTGCCAACCTTCTGCACCGTGCCGCTTTGCAGGAACCGCAACAGCTTGGCCTGCAGATTGAGTTCCAGTTCGCAGATCTCATCCAGAAACAACGTACCGCCGTCCGCCCGGGCGGCGGCGCCGTCCCGGTCCGAGGTTGCACCTGTAAAAGCCCCTTTGACATGGCCGAAAATCTCGGACTCGATCAGATCTTTCGGGATCGCCGCGCAATTGAGCGGCACGAAGGGTCCCTTGGCGCGCGGACTGGATTTGTGAATGGCTTCGGCGCAGACTTCCTTGCCGGTCCCGCTTTCCCCGGTGATGAAGACCGATGCGCTGGAGCGCGCCACGCTCTCGATCATCTTGTAAACGGCTGTCATCGGCAGCGAAGAGCCTACAAAACCCTTCGTAGTGCCGGAGGACGTCGGTTTGCGCACCTCGGCAACAACTTCGGTCAGGGTTTCCCGTTCCAGCGCATTTCGGGTCGTGGTGACCAGGCGTTCCTCGGCGACCGGCTTGACAATGAAATCATACGCGCCGGCCTGCATCGCATCGACCGCAGTCTTGATGGAGCCGGAGCTGGTCACAACCACGACGGTGACCGGAAGCTGCTCCTCGCGAATTGTTTCCAGAACGTCCATCCCGTTCATGTCGGGCAGCTGCAAGTCCAGCAGCACCACGCTGACACCGCCCTTGCGAATGCGGGACAGCGCCTCCCGGCCTGTCTCCACATGAAGCGTGTCGATGCCGGCACGGGACAGATGATGGCCGTAGACCGTCGCGAGCGGCAGCGCGTCTTCAACGATGAGAACTTTCACATCGGGCTCCTTCAGGCTTTCGATCAGGCAATCAGGCGTTGAGCGAAATGTCGACCCCTATCTCATCGGCGAGGTCTTTCACTTCCCCTAACGTCCGGTCGCAGACTTCGGACAATTCTCCGGCCTCGGCGAAGGCCTGACCTTTTTTCTGATCGCGCGCCAGCGCGTTCACCGTCGCGGCAATCGAGGTCAGTTCAACCGCTCCGAACGTTCCGGCAACGCTTTTCAACGCATGGGTCGCCCGTTCGAGCAGATGCACGTCTGCGGCCTCAATCGCCTCCTGCACGGCCTGGCGGCGCTTTTGCGTGTCATCGACGAACTGCTGCAACAGCTTTTGTTTGAGCTCGTCGGGCATGGTGGCCAGGATCTCCCGGGCGGCAGCCAAGGAGGCTGACAGGGGCGGTTCCACTGCAGGTTGGCTGTGCGCGCCGGCGCGGCGCACGTTGCGCGCAATGCAGCGTAGCAAGTCCTCCTTTTCGACCGGCTTGGCAAGGAAGTCCGTCATGCCCGCGGCCAGGAACCGTTCCCGGTCACCCCGCAACGAATAGGCGGTCAGCGCGATGACCGGCGTCCCTGCATTGCGTGTCCCCGCCTTGATCTTTGCGGTGGCCTCCAGGCCGTCCATTTCCGGCATGGAAATGTCCATCAGAACGCAGTGATAATCGCGTCTCTGGGCCATGTGCACGGCTTCGCGGCCATTGTTGGCAATATCGACATCGCAGCCCGCCCGCTCCAGCGCATGGCTGACCACGATCTGGTTGGTGGCATTGTCCTCGGCAACCAGGATCACCAGGCCTTCCAACAGCGTGGAATCGCTCGTTTCCTGGGTGACGTCGTCAATTTCCGCCTGGTCGTCAGCCAGCGTGAGAGGCACGAACAGGTGGAAGGTGCTGCCGGCGGCCGGTAGGCTTTCGACCGAAATCTCGCCCTCCATCAGGCCGGCGATCTGTCTGCAGATGGCCAGTCCCAGGCCGGTGCCGCCCTGTTTCTTGGTGTAGCTGCTGTCGACGGTGACAAAATCGCCGAACAGGGCTTCGTGCTTGTCCTGGGGAATGCCGATCCCCGTGTCCTTGACGGAAAACCGGAAGGTCGGGCGCTCCGGATCCTGTTTTTCGATCGCCACAGAAACCTCAACGGATCCCAGTTCGGTAAACTTGATGGCGTTCGACACCAGGTTCAACAGCACCTGACGCAGCCTGCCGGCATCGCCGACGACCTTTTCCGGGATGTTGTCGCCATAGTTGAGGAACAGGCCGAGTTCCTTGTCCTGGGCGATCGGCAGGAACAGGTCGTAAATGCTCTTGACCACCGTTTTAAGGCGGAAGGGAACATGGTCGAGCTCCATGCGGCCGGCTTCAAGCTTGGAGAAGTCAAGAATGTCGTTGATCAGCTCGAGCAGGGACCGGCCGGACTCGCGCGCGGTCTTGACATAGGCCGACTGAGCCGGGTCGAGATCGGTGTCGCGCAAAAGACTCAGGATGCCGAGAACGCCGTTCATGGGCGTGCGGATTTCGTGGCTCATCATGGCCAGGAACTTGGCCTTGGCTTCGTTGGCGGCCTCGGCCCGTTCCTTGGCATCCCGAAGCGCTGCATCGGCCGCCTTGCGTTCGGTGATGTCGCGTACATAGCCCAGAAACAACGGACCATGTTCGCCGCGCGTGTGCCGGATCGCCAGTTCTACAATGATCTCATGCCCGTCCTTGTGTTTGCCCTCGATCTCGATGCGCTTGCCCAACACCGGGCCTTCGCCGGTCTTCAGGAAGTTCTCCAACCCCTTGTCGTGGGCCTCCCGGTATTTCTCCGGGATGATGTAACGCGACATCTTCTCGCCGACGATCTCGCTTGCCGTCCAGCCGAACACCTCTTCCGCCGCCGGACTGTAGTCGAGCACGATGCCCTGACCATCCATGACGATGATGCCGTCGAAGGATGCGGAGACGACATTGCGCATCAGGTTCTGGCTGCGGACCAGTTCCTGTTCGCGCTTCTTCAGTTCAGTGATGTCGACCCGGAAACCGACAAGGCCGCCCTCGCTGGTGCGCGATTCGATCACCCGTAGCCAGCGGCCGTCGTCCAGGTGCTGCTCCATCGGCGCGCCGGGGTTGCGATGGTGCTGCATACGCAGCTCGATCCACTCCTCGAGCGCCTCTCCAGACAACAGGTATTGACCGCGCATGGCCCCCTTGCGAATGATGTCCTCGAATTTCTCGCCCTCCTGGATGAGATCCGCACTGCTGGCATAGAACTCCCGGTATTTGCTGTTGCATGTGACCAGCCGGTCGTCCGCATCATAAAGAACGAATCCGTCCGGCAGGGATTCGATGGCGTCGATCAGACGGGTTTCCGCCTGTTTCAGTTTCCGCGCATCGGATTTCTGCCGTGTCAGGTCGCGCAGGATGGCGATGAAGGTGTCGCTGCCGCCAACAGCCGTGCGCGACAGGGACAGTTCCACCGGATAGTCGCTGCCATCGGAGCGTTTGCCGACCGTTTCCATGCGTTCGCCGGCGTCAGAAAGCCTCAGCGTGCCGGTGCCCTCGGTGCTACACTCGAACGGCAGGTCCGAGAATTCGGTATCTGGGAGGAGATCACAAAATCGTTTCTGCAGCAGTTCCTTCGGCGAGGGGACGCCGAACAATCTGGCAGCGGCCGGATTGGCGCTGAGAACGATGCCTTGCGGGGAAATCGTCAGCACGCCGTCCAGCATCGTCTCAAGGATCGCGTTGACCTGGGCTTCGCCGGTTTCCGCGCGCCGGGTCGCCGTGACAAGGGCCTCGTTTTTCTCCCGTTCGGCGTCTGCGAGAGCCGCCAGGTTGGCGGTTGCCCGCGCCCGCTGTTTCGACAGCACCAGAGTCAGGGCAAGCGCCGCAACAAAGGCGACCGTCAGCATGAAGATCAGATTGTTGAGGGAAGTGAGACCGGTGCCGAACAACTTGCTGGCTGGTATCACGACTTGCTGGATCCCCCGGATCTCCCCAACCTCCCAGTCGGTTTTCGGCGATTGTGGATGCGTGTTGTGGCAGGCAACACAGCTCCCCTCCATGCGCACGGCCGTGGCACTTCTGAAGACCGTCCCGTCTTGTCTCTGTTCGAGAGCCTCGTAAGGCGTTTCGGGGTTCTTGGTCAGAACGGCCATCGCCTCCGTCTCGAAGGCATCGAGTTGTCTGTCCTCACGCCACGGCCAGGGGTGGTTTGACAGCATGGATATGCTGCCCTCGGCGCCTTGTTGCTTGAGTTCGTCCGCGAGGGCCAGGGTCATGGAGACCGGTGCCGGGATGGTCAGTTCCCTGCCATGATAGTCGTGGCTGACGGAAACGTCCTTCGAGGAATAGAGCTTGTCGACCACCTCGCTCGAATAGAAGGAGCGCATTGCCGACAGCAGCTCGGACTGGGCGCGTGCGGCGGCTGACAGGTCTGCCGTTCGGGTGCGCTGGCCGAAATCGACCGCCAGAACATAGGCCGCGAGCGCGGAGGCGGTCACAAAGACCAGCACCAACCAGAAGGTCGCGTCATGAGTAAGGTGACGTAGCCAGGCGCGCATGGACGGTCCTTTACGAGAAGCGGCGGTCGGTGAGTTTCCCTTGAGGGAGTTTCGGTCCATTTGCTTGCTCATTTGTTAGGATAGGCGGTCTTCAGGTCAGAAAACGATCAATTTTCCCGAGGGTTCGAGGGACCATTCCGCGAGAGAACAAAAAACGGATTGTTGTCCAGAAAGGCGTGCCAGCTGTCGTAGCTCAGGCTGCGATAGGGCACACAGGCATCGCTGCAGAGCAGAAGGTCCAGCCTAAGATCGAAGTCCGAAGCCGGGTCGAACAGGCTGGCATAGGCATAAAGCGCGTCTGCGGATTGCGCGCCTGGAACCGGTCCCGCATAGGCCTCGCCCAAGGCCTCGGGCGCAATGTCAGCCCAGCCTCCGGCTGGAAACCAGCGTGTTCCGCGGGGACCGCTGCCGTCGAGATCCCGTGGCGTTTCCGGCCCGAAGCCAAGAAGAAAACGCGCGCGGTCCTTGAGAGCGGCAGCCAGAGAAGCATCAATGGTTCCGGCCTGCCCCGCCAAGGCCATCAGGCTGATCCCGGCATGGCCGGTATCTTCAAAGCGTTGGTCCCGGATCCCTGACGGATCGAGACCTTTCTCCCTGTAATACGATTCCGGCCAGTAGCGCCAAAGGCTACCGTCAGCGTCCCGTTTCACTTCCTTCAGGAACCTGTCGAATATGGTATTCGCACGCAGGGTCAGGTTCTTATCCGGAAGGGCTCGCAGGAGCCCGGCAAAGGAGAGTTGCCAGTTCCAGGGCGCGACCTCGCCGGAGAAGCGAAAATCGATGTCCTCACGGATCCGGTAGAGGCCCGCTTCCACATCAAAATCGGGTTCAAAAGCCTCTGCCAGACAGCCTGCTGTCTGGCCGATCTGGTCTCGGAGACGGGCGGGACAGGCGGCGCCCAAATCCTTGCAGCCTTTGTGAAGCGCATTTGCGATCACCGCCTGATTGATCATCAGGCTGAGCCGGTCCTTGCCCTCGCCCGAATAGATCCTTGAGCTCCAGCCGCAGGCGGGCGTGGTTAGGCCTTCCCGATCGTTGGCACCGTCCTGCGCAGCGAGTGTCAGGGACATGGACTTCACCGCAAGATCGGCGAACGCGCTGACATCCGTCTTTTCGAACAGGCTTGCCAGAGCGCGCAGCCGATAGCTTTGATTCCAGCTTTGTAACCCCTCGGCATCCGAGGAACAGGCCCGGACTTCGCCGGCCTGCGCGAGCAGCAGCCCCTTCACGGCAAAATAGAAGTGCAGACCCGCCTCGGAACCGGACACCGTGGCGACCGCGATTTGCCCGTCGCTCTCAGCGCCTTTGGGCAAGGAAACGAATTCCGCTGTCTCGGAGCGGTTGACGGGCTTCTCGATTGCTCCGCCGTCCAGCTCGATCCTGTAGATCCCGTCGCCGCGACCGCGATCGCAGGACATCCTTGCCCAGACATGGTGCTTGTCGAACCGAAGCCGGGCCGGGACGCAGCCGTCGAAATTCACCAGTGTCACCGGCGCGGCCTCCTGCGTGGACCGGGTTTCCCGTGGCCACTTCTGAAGCCTGGATTGTTGTCCGGGAACATCGACCAGGAGAACGAAGTCCGAGCCGGTCGCGCGCAGCAGGCGCACCACATTGCCAGCGGGCCAGGAATATCTGACTGCGCCGTCTTCCAGCAGTTCGGTCTGCTTGTTACCGGTCTTGAAATGCCGCAACCAGACGAGCGCCCCGTCCCGGGTGGCCTGAAGGGTTCCGAGCCTCGCACCGGTTCCGTCAAGATCCATGTCCGAAGGCGCGCCGTTGAGCGTGATCAACGGGATGTCGTCGCCTGGCGACTTGGCAACGACGAGCGTGTTAGGTCCTGCCCTGGACACTTTCTCCACGCAGAGACCGGCGACGCCGTTCTTCCGCACCAGACCCGACTCCAGGTCAATGCTTGTTCCCTGTGCCGGTAGCACCAGGCGATCCATGTCCTCACGGGCTGTCGCCGCCGTGCCTTCAAGACAAAGGCAGGCTGCGACGAGGGCAAGAGTGATTTGTTTTCTTGTCATTCTCTTCGCCCGGATCAGAAGTTGAAATAGATGAACTCGGTCAGCTCCGCGAGACGATAGGTCTGCACGAGCGCCACCGCGAAGAGCACCGAAACGGCGGCCGCCCAGCCCGCGGTCGGTTGCCAGCGCACCGGCAGGAACCCTTCCGATCTGCGCTGCTTCAGCAGCTTTTTCAGGCCGAGCACCGGATTGTATTTCTCGGTGAACTCGATCGCGTTCGGCAGCAGGAAGACGATGGCCGCAAGGCAAATCATTCCTGCCCAGATGGACGCCGTGCCGGTCAGCAGGTTTTCCCAGAGCCGGGGTTCATAGACGGTCGACAGGCCAGTCATGCCGGTGAGGATGTTGCTTGCCCCGGAGAAGCTCTCGGCGCGGAAGAACACCCAGGCGACAACCACGGCAACAAGCGTCAGGGCACGGGCCAGCAGGTTGGCGGCAACCGGCGGCAACAGCGACGGCACATAGCCCTTGCCGACCAGCGCCGACCAGCCATGGTTGATGGCCAGGTAGGCCCCGTGCAAACCGCCCCAGAAGACGAAGGTCCAGCTGGCGCCGTGCCAGAGGCCGCCGAGCAGCATGGTGACCATCAGGTTGGCATAGCGGCGCACCGGTCCTGAGCGATTGCCACCGAGCGGGATATAGAGATAGTCCCGCAGGAAATGCGACAGGGTGATGTGCCAGCGCCGCCAGAAATCCGAAATGCTGGTGGCCTTGTAGGGCGAGTTGAAATTCACCGGCAGGCGGATACCGAATAGCCGCGCAAGCCCTAGCGCCATGTCGCAATAGCCGGAAAAGTCGAAATAGAGCTGGAACGAATAGGCCAGTGCCCCGATCCAGGCGGCTTCGAACGGCACGCCGGTGGTGGTTTCGGCCAGGTTGAAGACACCATTGGCATAGGGTGCGATTCCGTCGGCCAGCACGATCTTCTTGAACAGACCAATCGCGAACAGGGTGCCGCCTACCGCAAGGTTCAGCACCAGCCTGCTCCGGAAGACCGGCAGCCGGAACTGCGGGATGGTCTCCTTCTGCATCACGATCGGTCCTGCGATCAGCTGCGGAAAGAACACCACGAACAGCATGTAGCGTGCAAAGTCGCACTGCTCGATGTCGCCCTTGTAGGTGTCGATCAGGAACGAGATCTGCTGGAAGGTGAAGAAGGAGATCGCCAGCGGCAGCACCAGATGCAACAGCGGAATATCTGCGCCCGCGATGAGATTGGCGTTGCCGATGAAGAAATCGGCATATTTGAAGACCGCGATCAGGGCGAGATTGAAGACGATGCCTGTGATCAGGATGAAGCGATCGCGCACCTGCCGAAGCACCCGGTGAAAGCCGTAATTGATCACCACCGAGCCAAGCAGCAACGGCAGATAGACCGGCGTCCACCAGGCATAGAACACCAGCGAGGCGATGGTCAGCCACCAGATGATGCCGTTTTCCCATCCCCAGTGCCGAAGCAGCAGATAGCCGAGCAGAACCGGCGGCAGAAACAGGTAGATGAATTCCAGGGAACTGAAAACCATGGGTCAGCCCTCCTTTGACGGGGTCGGGAGCGGCGCTTTCCGCTCGATCGTGGTGAGGTTCGCTTCGTCCTGGCCCTTCAGGTCCTTCAGCAGGCTGGTGCTGCCCTGGTGCCCGCGGTCCGCCCCCTTGCGGGCCAACTCCATAGCCCGTGTCCGGTCCTGCGGGACCAGCTTGCCTTCGGCATAGAGGCGGCCGAGCTCTTCCATGGAGCCCGGATGGCCGGTGGCAACACCGCGTTCCAGAAAGTCGACGGCGTCTTCGGGGGCGAGATCATATTGGCCCTTGAGATGGAGACGGGCGAGTGCTGTCAGGGCGCCGCCATGATCGGCCTTCGCCGCAAGACGCAGCCAGGTCAATGCCTCTTCGATCTGGCCTTCATCCGGCGTTCCAGCCAGGACCATCCGGGCAAGGTCGTGCATGGCGCCGGCATCGCCAAGATCCGCGGAACGCAGGAACCACTCGCGCGCAAGGGCCTTGTCCGGCTCCATGAATTCGCCGTCGCGATAGATGCGGCCGAGCGTCTTGGCCGCGCTTGCCGAGCCATCGCGGGCCTTCTTTTCTAGTCCCGCCATGGCGCGCTCCGCCCAGAAGCGGGCCTTCTCCGGTTTCCGTGTCAGGCCGTACCGGCCGGTCTTCAGGATGCGGGCAAAGTTGATTGTCGAGGACGGATACCCGGCAATGGCAGCCTGCTCATAGTGGTGAAAGGCGGCCGTCAGATCCCGTTCGGTGCCGACACCGCGCTCGTAATGCTTGGCCAGCTGCACATGGGCTTTGGGGTAGTCCCAGGCGAGCGCCTTTTGAAACCATTGCAACGCGATCTCGGCGCATTTTTCGCCGGAGGAGCGCTGGAACAGGCGGCCGAGCTCATAGGCCGTTTCCCCCCTGAAGGCGAAGGAATACCGGACCGCTTCCATGAAGATCAGACGGGCCTGGTCAAGGTCCGCTTCCACGCCCCAACCGTTCTTGTAGGCCCGGCCGAGATGGTAGAGGGCCACCGGATGCCCGTCATTGGCGAGCTGTGTCAGGATGTCGGCTGCCGCGTCCCAGCGGCCGACCTTCTGGAGGCCGCGCGCCTGTTTGAGCATTTCCTCGATGGTCGGGTCGATCCGCTCGGATTTCACGGACCTGGACGGGGCTTCGGAGGTCAGGGCGACCGCGCCGGCCACACTGAAGACGGCCCCGAGCAGAAGGTATTTCCAGGGACGAAGAGTTGATTTGGTGCGGGTCATCTCAGCATCCCCCTGTTTGTTTGACCGTCGGAAGCTCCGCCTGCGATGACGCCTGTCATGACGGTCGCGACCAGCGCGCCGAGGACAATGCCCGAAGGGCAAATCTGGATTTCGTCGAGGCTGGTGGATCGCTTAGCCATTGGAGTGCCTCCACAGTCTGCAGGACGTTCCTTCCAGCAGTTCAAGGGTGCCGTCCTGATGGGTTTGAGTGACGTCTTCGTCGACGGCCGGGCAGGCCAGCAAGCCGCGCCGCTTCCGGGCGGTGACGGTTTCTGCCGAGGACGGATCGATCAGCTGCTGCAATTCGCCAACGATCTTGCGGGCCGGGTCCGAACCGAAATGATAGGCGTCGGTGAAATTCACGAGATCCCGCGTGAAGGCCGTGTCGTAGTCGAGATCGACCACCGGCGCGAGCGTCGCCAGCCGTTCGCGGAACTTGTGATTGGCACCTGTCAGGCCGAAATCGGAGATGCGGCGCTGCATCTCGGAAATCGTCGGCGGGATCAGGAAGAACAGGTCGACGTCATTGTCCGCGCACCAGGCCGCGATTTCCTCGACCATGGCCCAAAGGTCGCCCGATTGCTTGAAGCGGCGCCAATCGGCGGCGCCGTTGGTGCCGACCTGTTTGGCAAAGAGTTGCGGCAGGTCGCGCTCGATGGTGATGTCCGGCCAGAAACCGGCCCAGTGCCCGAGGCCGAGCCCGTGACCGCGGTAGACGGTTGGCAGGACGAGCGCACCTTTCGGCGTTTTCAGAGCACATTCTTCGCAGAGACTCGGATCAAGCAGGGCCTCGACGGAGAGCGTTTCAAGGGCGCCGAATTCCGCGGCCTTCGCACTTTGAACCGGATGGAACGACAGGTTATCGACAACGTGACCGAGGGCCGGGTACCTGTCCGTCAGCAGGCTCCAGCCGGTCTTGGCGACAAACCAGTTGGTGTAGTAGCCGAAGGGATCGTCCGCCAGCGCGATGGCCTCCGGCACCCGGTTCATGCCGCCCTTGAAGCGGGCATCCATGGACCTGAGGGGCAGACTGACGATCAGGGTGTCGAGGTCGGCGGTCTCCTGAAGGTATTTGAACGTGTCGTAGATCTCGTAAACCGTGGCGCCGCCATAAGCGAAGTTGTAGACGTCGTTGCGGCCGAGTTCCTGCCAGTACCTGTCCTGCAGCGCCCGGGCGCGGCTGTCGCCGAGAATGACCGTCGACGCCTTGATGCGCGGATATTCGATCATCTTGTAGAGCGGGTAGTGCGCCTTGACACTGATCTCCTCCTTGTTGAGATCGAGATCGACCCAGCGATTGTGATCGTAGGCGTCGACCAACAGGTTGAAGGCAACAGGTGCAAGCGCCGCCAGCGCGGTCAGGGCGAGTGCTGCCGTATAGAGCTTTGGCTTCAGTCTCATCGGATGGCCCCTTGAAGGTCATGTATTGAGCCAGGAGAAACAAGAAGCACGCCAGATGCCGTCGTACTGAAATATCTAATTAAAACAGCTACTTGCTCAGGGAATTCTGTTTTGCGAAAGCCGAAGCCTTCCGAATTTCGAAGTCACGGTTTGCAAAATTGGAAAGCGGTGTCGGATCTCAGGCGGGCAGCCCGAGAACGACCGAGATCAGCCCGGCGCTGGGCGGATCGATCAGGCCGGCCATCAGGCAGACGCCCAAAAACAGCATCGTGACGTAGAGCAATGTCAGGTAGCTCGCCATCCAGTTCTGCAGCGTCGCGATCAGCCCGTCGCCCTCGCCGGCACGCTGGTCCCCCCGGTTGGACCAGCGCTGTTTGGACAGGCGGAAGATGCAGTAGACCTTCACGGAGGCATTGATCAGCTGATTGAAATAGAGAATGAACGGATAGCTGAGATCGACCTTGCGCGCATACTGGTAGAGAAACAGCGACAGCAGCATCCGGGTGATGCAGATGAAGACCACGTAGCCGAACACGTAATAGGGATCGAACAGCACCGAGGTCGACAGGGCGAGCACCGGGCTGACCAGCATGGTCCACATGGACACCCGCTGATCCAGCAGGCACCACCAGATGAAGAACGGCATGCGTCCCGGGCCAAGCGCCAGGGCGCGCGAGCCGTTGCGCAGCATGTTGCCTGACCAGCGCCGGAAATTCTGCACCATCCGGTCCATGCCGGAGCCTTCGATCACTTCCACCGTGTAGCCCATGGCGTCGGGCACATAGAGCATTCGGCAGCCGGATTGCAGCATGTAGTACCAGGTGCTCTTGTCGTCGCCGGAGAGAAAACGGAACTTGCCCCAGAGCCAGTGCTCGAGATGGTCGGCTTCCAGCAGGCGGATGAACTTGAGTTTCACCAGGTGATTGGCGCGAAACACGGACATGCGGCCTGTCAGGGTCAGGACCCGGCCCGACAGGGAGTGGGACTGCATCGCCAGCCGGCGCTGGGCAAAGCGCATGGTCAGCCAGTTGGCTATCCAGCGCGGTCCGATGCACAGCACTTCCTCGTCGGTGGTACAGGCCTGCAGGTCCGGGTAAAGCTTGAACAGCGGCAGACAGGCACCGACGGCGTTTTTCGCCAGGATGAAGTCGCCGTCCATGAAGATGATCAGGTCATCGTCCTCGACTTCGCCGCGGCTCATGGCCCTCAGGACCAGGCCGATGGCGAGCCTCTTGCCCGGCTGGTTCTGGCGCACGACATGGAGCGTGACGTCGAGATCCGACCATTCCCTGGTCAAGAGGTTGGAAATCAGGTCTTCGTCATACCGGTCGCCCGAGCCGAGCCAGATGGTGCCGGGCACGCCGGCATCGCGGATTTCCCGGCAGATCGAGCGGATGACCTTTTCCGTGATGTCCCGGTGTTCCTTGTAGGTGGTCATCATGAAATGCAGATGCCGGGGCCGCCAGCCCTCTTCCCAGACCTTGCGGCCGGCATCGCGCATGGACGGATAGACAAAGCGGCCGTAGATCCAGGCCCGAACGGCATGGGTGAACCACCAGCCATAGCGCCAGATGCCGAGGATCCCGATCACGAAGGTAATCTGGCGCGTCGCGGGGCTGTAAAAGACGTTTTCGAAGGTGGTCAGGCCGATGAAACAGACGCCGAAATAGAGCGTGATCTGGAACAGGGCAAACGGTGTCCACTTGGCCCAGCCCTTTGGCTGATCCGTGATTTCATCGACGTCATAGGCACGCGAAGACCTGTCCGGATCCATCAGAATGCCTCCAGCAGCTGCTCGGCCGTGCGCCAAACCAGATTGTTCCGGTGACGCTCGAAATAGACCACGACGGGCGTGCCGCTTGGCGGCAAGTCAGCGCCGAGCGGTGCCAGGACAACCTGGGCCGAGCGCGCGTCCGGGGCGCGGAAGCGATAGGTTTCCGAGATCTCGTCGACAAATCCGGCAGTGCGGTCGATCATGCTGACCTCTGCCTCCTGCCAGCGGCCTTCGGCGGGCAGATAGAGCTTCGCCCTTGTGCCGATGCGCACCTGCAGCACCTCTTCCTGAGTGAGGAATGCCTGCACGGTTTCCGCGCCGGTTTCTTCGAGCACGAAGAGCGGTTCACCCTGTTTGACTGCGACCCCTGCCGGGTTAGGCGCATCGACAATCCGCCCGTTCAAGGGGGAGACGACCGTCTGCTTCGAGGTCTTGCCCGACAGGCTCGCGACCACCTCTTTCTGGTGATCCTTCTCGGCTTTCAGTCGTGCTGACCGGGCCTCCATCTCCGCCAGCCGGCCGGCGAAGGCATTGCCGGTGAAAAGCCGAATGCTGTCGCCACCGGCAATCAGCTCCTTCAGCTCCTCGATATGGATTTTCTTGCGCTCCAATTCGGAAACAAGCGATTCCAGTTCCAGTTCCGCAGCCTCAAGATCATCCGCACGCACAAGTCCTTTCGTGGACAGGTCCCGCATCCGCTGAACCTTCAAAAGAGCATTGTCCCGGGCAAGCTCCATGCCCACCAGCTGGGATTCCGCCTGGCGGACATTGTTGCGCGCCACCAGCGCATAGCCCTCGGACTTGCGCCTTTCCTCGGAGAGCAGCGTTTCGGTCTCGGCCAGTTCGGCCGTCGTCGAGGCGAGAACGGCTCGGGCCCGGCGCAGGTCCGCGCCATGATCGGTGTCCTCCAACTCTGCCAGCACCTGCCCAACTGTGATCTTGTCTCCTAGCCGGACAAGGTTTTCCGACACAATGCCGGTCACTGGCGCTGTAACGGTCAGCCGCTCGGCGGCGACGACCGCGCTCTGGACTTCCAGCCGGAACAGTGTCGCGAAGATGTAAACGCCGACATAGCCGAACACCACTGCGCCCAGCGCGAAATAGAACAGCGTCATCACGATCTGTTTCACCGGCCAGCGCCGGACCGGCATAGCTTCGACCGGGTTGGGATCGGGTTTGATCGGCACCGGCGTTACCGGCGTGTCGATGCGCACGATCGTGTCGGCGACATCGGTCATCTTGCCGCGAACCAGATCCTCGATGAAATGCTGCATCAACGCGGTTTCACGTTCGCCGAGCTCGGTGAAGCTAAAGGCAACCTCGCCGCTCGCCGCATCGACACGGACAACCGTGGCCTCTGTCTTCAGCGTGATGTTGAAACCCTGGAAGGGCAGCGTACACAACAGCGTGTGGGTCGTGCCGGAGGCCGGAAGATTGTCCGAAAGCCCTGCGAGCCGGCAGCCGCCGAGGCCCCAGTCCGCGGCCGTGAAGGTGCGCTCCCCGAGCGTGACGCGCATCGGCGCCGCCACCCGGTAGTGCAGCCTTTGGCTGGGTCTTTCGTGAATGATCTCCACAGAAGCAGGTCCTGAATACATGTCGACACCGCGACAGTTGCAAACTTGATGCCACCCGAAGGGAGAGTCTCAGGTGACGGTTCCAGGCCGGCAGAAAGAGATAAGTCATTGAAATAATTCGTCTCACTCGGCGCGAGATTCGAATAGTTGCAAAATGGGAAGAAACGCGGGCGCTCCGCAAGGGTGTCGCATTTCCAAAAATGCAAAAAGCGGAAGGCCGGCTGAACGGAAACCGGGGTCGCATTTTGCAAAAGCGACCCCGGCGAGACCGATCAGAACAGGAAACAGTTGCTTTCGTACAGGGCTTCGATGCTCTGCGTGCCGACATTGTGCAAGGTGCAGACGTCCTTGTAGGTGCCGTCGCCGTTAAGGTCGACCGACAGGGTCGTGTCGTCGTGCAAGGCAATGGCCTGCAAGCGGCCGAGGAAGCTCTGGTTGTCCAGCTGCCCAGCCAGATGGCTAAAATCGAGCAGATCGGTTCCGATCTCGAAATCGAGGATGTCATCGGTCCCGCTCAGGTCGTAAGTCCTGAAGACAAACGTGTCCGCGCCTGCGCCACCGGTCAGCGTGTCGGCTCCCTGAAGGCTGCGGATCTGATCATCACCGGCACCGCCGTCGATCACGTTGACACCCTTCGAGCCTTTCAGGATGTCGTTGCCGCCACCGGAGGTGATGTTGTCGATGAATTTCAGCGTGTCCGTGCCGATCTCCAGGCCATGGGCGCGCTTGTTGTGGAGCGAGACCGACAGGTCTACGTCAAAGGCGGAGTAGTCGACCGTGTCGGTGCCCTGGCCGCCATGCATCATGTCGTTGCCGGCATCGCCGAAGAACGTGTCGTCTCCGTGACCGCCATAAAGCTGGTCGTCCTGGTGACCGCCATGAAGCTGGTCATTGCCGGCACCACCCTTCAGAACGTCCGCGCCATAACCGCCGAACAGCACGTCGTCTCCGGACCCGCCGATCAGCGTGTCATCGTCATGACCGCCGTCGAGCGTGTCGTTGCCGGTGCCGCCGTTCAGCGTGTCGTCACCGCTGTCGCCATAAAGGGCATCGTTGCCGTTGTTGCCGTTCAGCAAGTCATCCTGTTGGCCACCGTAAAGCGTGTCGTCGCCCGAGTTGCCGTAGAGCTTGTCAGAGCCGGACCCGCCATGAAGCGCATCGTTGCCGCTGCCGCCATGCAGGTCGTCATGACCATTGTTGCCATAAAGCTGGTCGTTGCCGGACCGGCCGTGCAGTTCATCCGCACCGTCGCCGCCGAAAAGCGTGTCATTGTCGCTGCGCACAACAACAGAGGTGTTTTCGCCGGCGCCAGTTTCGGGATCCCTTCCCCCGGTTTCCTGCGTGTAATGCGCGTTGAGCAACAGCGCATTGGCGATACCGATGTCCACCGTGAAGACGCTGTCGTCGAAATCCCGGTCACCGCCATTGAACAGATCCTCGAAGCCGAGCGTGATTGTGCCGGCATCTGTCTTCAAGACACCCGTTGTGTGCAGGATCCCGTCCGGATTGAGCGCCACCGTGTCGCCATAGGCGGCGGTGTGATACGGGTCGGTCCGGATCATCGTCTTCGCGCTATCCGGCGCGATGTGGTAGAGCCGCGGCGCGGTGCTGTCGAGCGTCGCTACCGAGCCGTCGGCGTTCAGAAACTGCAGCGTGCCATTTTCCATGTCGAGGCCGGCATAGCCGTTGTTGCGGCTGTAGCCGTTCGAGATGATGAAAAAGGCAATCTTGTCGCCGGACTGGACGTCGAGATATTCACGCGACTGTCCCTGGATCAGATCGCCGCCGCTGCCCTGCAGCGAGGCGTTCGGCCAGATGAACCGAACATCCGTGATCATGCCGTCATCGGCGACCTTGTAATAGCCGAACGTATTGCGATAGCCGGCGGTCTCGCCTTCGAATACGACCGAGACGGGATAGTTGTCGGCAATCTCGACGGAGGTAATCTGGACCAGGGCCGGACCGCCGGAACCATAGAGAATGTCATCACCGCTGTTGCCGTGGAGAATATCGTCGCCGGTGCCGCCCCAGACTTCGTCATTACCGTTGTGGCCGGAGAGAATGTCGTCGCCGAACCGGCCGGACATGACATCCGACAGACTGGTACCGTTCAGCACGTCATCATCATGCGTCCCGATCACGGGATGTGTTGCTGGCAAACTTGCCATGTCTTGTACTCCTTTGCTGCTGCGCGTGTGCGCATTTCAGCCAGGGCAGTGCAAGGCAAGGGCCAGAGGCACATCGAATGACAGCCGAAATTTTCATTTGAAAATCAATATCTAAAATAGAGGCTGACAACACATGTGCGTCGGTAACTTCTCAATTCGGAAGCGATCTTCCCATAATGCAAATGCGCGTTTTGAGCCTTGGGACGCGCCCATTTCAACTCGGCCTCGCGAAAGCCAGGGAAACGACTGAACAGACAAGCGAAGCGAGCGCTCGAGCGCTGCGTCTTGCCCAGCCTTGAAACGACGCCGGCCGAATTCAGCGCCTCTACAGGGAGTTTTACCAATTTCATTTTCTACAAGGCGTTGCCAAATAGCTGTTTTTAGACTTATATTGAATGAACATTCAAACAATATGTGAGAGTGGGGACAGACATGAAGTGGAATTCGCGCAACATTGCTCCACCGGAAAACTGGGACCGGAGCGGCCTTCCGGCCTGGAGCTATCACAGCGACGCCTTCCTGGAACTGGAGAAGGAACACGTCTTCCGGACCCATTGGCTGATTGCCTGCCACATCTCCGACGTGCCGGGACCGGGCGACTATTTCACCTTCGACGCGGTCGGCGAGCGCGCGGTCATCGTGCGCGGCACCGACGGCGTTTTGCGCGGCTTTCACAACATCTGCCGCCACCGGGGCAGCCGGGTGGTCGCCGACGAGAAGGGCACCTGCAAAAACGCGCTGATCTGCCCGTTCCACGGCTGGGTCTACAATCTCGACGGCACCCTGCGCGGCGCGGCGCGGCCGAACTCCTTCCCCGAACTTGATAAAAATGAATTCGGCCTGATCCCGCTCGAGCTCGAGACCTGGATGGGCTTTGTCTATATCCGCTTCAAGAAGGGGCCGCAGCCCTCCGTCGCGGAGATGATGCAGCCCTTCGCCGAAGAAGCCGCGCTTTACAAGATGGAAGAATTGCTGCCGGCCAGCGGCGTTACCGACATGATTTCCGAGGTCAACTGGAAGTCCGTGCGCGACGTCGACAATGAGGGTTATCACGTGCCGATGGCCCATCCCGCCCTGCAGGATCTTTACGGCGCAGCCTATTACGACGAGCCCTGGGTCGGCGGCACGACCCGGTCCTTCGCCACGTTCAATCCCCATGCCGGGCGGCTCTGGAGCGTGCGCAACTACATCAACCTGCAGCCGGAAACGACCCATCTGCCGGAGCACCTGCAAAAGGCCTGGGGCTATTATGGCCTGTTCCCGTCCAACGTCATCATCTTCATGCCGGAAGCGATCCAGTTCTACAACGAGGTGCCGCTCTCGACCGGCCAGACGCTCTTGCGCGGCGCCAGCTACAAATACCCCTGGGAATCCCGCCGGCAGCGCGCCACCCGCTACCTGATCGACCGCATCGACCGGGCCACAATCGAGGAAGACGTCCAGCTGACGATCTGGTCCAATGAGGCCATGAAGTCCAAATCCTTCGCCGGCTTCTACCTCTCCGACCTGGAATACGGCGTGAAGACCTACCACGACCAGCTGCGCCAGGTGTTGCCGGTATTGACCCTGAAGGATGAGCCGGAAGAAGCCAGGCTGGCGGAGATCAATGCGGAGATGCTGGCGGCGAAGGCCGAAAAGGCAGGCCAACAGGCTGCCGAATGACGGGATGGCCGCGCCCACCCCACGGGAGCGGCCGCCTGAAGCCCGCATCCTTCAGGATGCGGGCTTTTCTTCAACCGCGCGCCACTGCGCCAAAGTGTGACATTTGGGAAGCCGACTGCACCACCTGCAAAGGCGGCGGCACAGACCGACTTCAGCCTTCGAAAATCCGCTTTCTCGCGTTCTCGACATGATTGCGCATCGCCAGCCGTGCCGCTTCCGGATCAGCTGCCTTGATGGCATCAAAAATGCGGTAATGCTCTGACTGAACCAGCTTCATGCGCGTCTGCGGCTTGGTCAGCGACAGGTTACGGGTGAGGTTCATCCCGGTGAGGATGTTCGATTGCATGGAGGACCGGGCAGCCGCGAAATACTTGTTGTCGGCGGCATCGCAGATCGCGACATGAAAGGCCTCATCGGCGGCCACACCCAGCTCTCCTTCCCGGATGCAGCGATCAAGCTCCTCCAGGGCGCTGCGCATTTCGGCGAGATCCGCATCGGTGCGGCGTTGCGCAGCGAAAAACGCAGCCTCACCTTCAATCGCGGCGCGAAATTCAAAGGTCCGTTGAATGTCGGCGATCGAGCCAACCGGAGCAAAATCGCGCACCGCGCCTTCGGGCCGCCTTTTGACAAAAGAGCCGGACCCCTGCCGGGAAACGATGACGTCGTCTTCACGCAATTGCTTCAGGGCCTGGCGCAGCACCGGCCGCGATATTCCAAATTCGTTGCAAAGATCCTGTTCCGTCGGCAACTTGCCGCCAACCGGAATGTCGCCATCCACGATCTTGGCGAGAATGTTTTCATAGGCACGGTCGGACAAGGTCCGGTCACGCATATAACCGTCGCTCGCCACCGCCTTGACTATTTGCCGTTTTCCAGACGCCACGCGTTGAACCTGTCCTTGGTTGAAGGGTCCGTCGGGGGATAGAGCCCGAATGTGGAGGCCCCTTGCCTGACCATCTCTAGCACAAAGTCTTCAAAAACGGTCATTTCGGCTGCCTCACATGCAACCTCATGTGCCATATGGCGTGGAATGCAGACAACACCTTCATTGTCGCCGACAATGATGTCACCCGGAAAGACGGAAACACCGCCACAGGCGATCGGATCGTTGACCGCAACCGCGTGATGCTTGGTCAGGTTGGTCGGTGCGCTGGGACGGCTGTGATAGGCCGGCATGTCTAGTTCCGCGATATCGGGCGTGTCCCGGAAGCCGCCGTCCGTGACGAGGCCGCGGCAACCGCGCGCCTGCAGCCGTGTTGCAAGAATACACCCCGCAGAGGCCGCGGACGCATCCATGCGCGAATCGATCATGAAGACGGCCCCGGCCGGACATTCCTCAACGCCCTTGCGCTGTGCGTTGTTGCGGTCTGCAAAGGATTCCAGATGATCAAGGTCCTCCCGCGCCGGGATATATCTGAGCGTAAAGGCCGGCCCGACCATGTTCGGCCCGGGGCGCAGCCGGCTCACACCTTGAAGATATATGTTCTTCAGGCCGCGCTTGAACATCACGGTTGTGAGCGTTGCGGAGCTGACATTCAGCAGCTTTTTGTGAGTGCTATCGTCAAGGTCTGACATTGAAAAGCTCCGTCACCTTGGTGTTCTGGGCAGGTCGATGGTTCCAAACGACTATCTCCCGACGCTTAATTTGTCAATTATTTGTAATTTTCTGAACTCAAGACCCAGGCAGCGCCAAGACCTTGGCTCCGGCAGCCACACACGGCTCAAATGACACGGGCCTTACCAGGTCACGGTTTAAGTCCCTTTTGCAGATTACTGAAAATTTTCACTTTTTTGAGACACATCGAGCCTTCGCTCCAACGTTTGGCATCGATCGGCGGCAGACACGCCTCCAGGAATGCCGCCTTTCTCATGCGCCTGCAGCACGGCCAACACGAGGGTCACAGCTCGGCGATAGATGATCGAAAATGCGATCTCCAATTAAAATTAATCGATTGAATTTCGACCTTTTGACAAGTTCTCCTTATTGTCTTGCCAAACCTCATTTCGAGAAATCTTTTGCAAAAACAGCTCTTTAAACCAAATATGCGTAAGAATTTGTTCGCTAGTTTTTTCAACTTGTAAAAATTTGTAAATTGCGTATCGTCTTGCCTGGTCAAACAGGGAGGAACTCATGACCCTATTGAAATCTTTGAAACTGAGCGCCGCTTTTGTCGCCGCCATCGCGACCTCCGCGGCGGTCCTGTCGGCCGAGGCAAGGGAATTGCGCGGCTGGAACATTCATGTGGAGGACTATCCCGTCTCTCACGGCATGGAAGCCTTCGTGAAGGAGGTCAGCGAAAAGTCCAACGGCGAGATCACCGGCAAGGTCTTTCATGGCGGTGTGCTTGGCTCGCAGCCGGATGCCATCGAACAGACCCGCCTCGGAGTGATCGATTTCGGCGTCTTCAGCCTCGGGCCGATGGGCCAGGTCGTTCCGGAAGCCAACGTCGTCTCACTGCCGTTCATCTTTAAAAGCGTGCCGCAGATGTACGAGCTCATGGACGGCGAGGCCGGAGCAGCCTTGAGCAAGGGCCTTGAAGCAAAGGGTATTGTCGCGCTCGGCTATTATGACGCTGGCGCCCGGTCCTTCTACACCTCGGTGAAGTCCATCCAGGAACCGGAAGACCTGACAGGTATGAAAATCCGCGTCATGAACAACGACCTCTTTGTCGGCATGGTTGACAGCATGGGTGGCAACGCAACGCCGATGGCTTTCGCCGAAGTGTACCAGGCGATCAAGACGGGCGTCGTCGATGGCGCGGAAAACAATCCGCCGTCGTATGAATCCACCAACCACTTCGAAGTTGCGAAATTCTATTCACTGACCGAGCACCTGATCATTCCCGAGTGCTTGTGCATGAGCAAAAAGACTTTTGACGCCCTGACGCCCGAGCAGCAGGACATCGTCAGAGAAGCCGGGCGCAACAGCACGGCATTGCAGCGCGAGCTCTGGCAGAAACGCGAGGCTGCGAGCATGGCGAAAGTCGAGGAAGGCGGTGTTGCCGTGAACAAGGTCGAGGACAAAGCCGCATTCCAGGCGGCAATGGCGCCGGTGTATGATGCCTTCCTGGCACAGAACCCGGATCTGGTTGACCTCGTCGACCTTTTCAGAAACGCGCAGTAACACCGTTGCCCGGGGCCGTGCCAACTCCTCTGGCACGGCCCTGCGGGCTCTGGAGCAGCCTCAATGCCTCATAATGCAAACGTCTGGCATCAGCTCGAAATCTGGCTGGACCGCCTGAAACGCCTCTGCGTTCTGGTCGGCTCGGTCGCCCTGGTCGTCCTGGTCGCGACATTCGGCTGGCTGGTTTTCGGACGCTATGTTCTCAACCAGACCCCCACTTGGGTCGAACAGCTCGCGCTTCTTTTGATCTGTTACATCACCTTTCTCGGTGCCGCCATCGGCATCCACGAACAGTCTCATCTCGGCGTCACCTTCCTTCGCGACGCGCTGCCCGCGCGCCTGCGGCAAGGGCTTTTGCTGCTGACGGACCTGTGCCTTGCCCTTTTTGGCGCCGTCATGCTGTCGGCGTGTCTAGAGCTATTCGAGTTCGGCTGGTCAACACGGCTGCCGATGCTGAACATTCCCGAAAGTTTCAGAACACTGTCGGCGGTTCTGTGCGGCGGGCTGATGATCGTTTTTGCCGGAGCGCGAGTTCTCATGAGAGGACATTTTCTGCTGCGCGGCGAGATCTACCAAGACAAGAAGGTAATCTGACATGGGTCTCGCAATCCTGCTTGGCGTCTTCGGCGTCAGTGTGATCCTGGGCGTGCCCGTCGCTTTCGCCATGGGCATCTCGGCCGCGGCAGCGTTCTGGTACGAGGGCTTTCCGCTGCTGATGACCTTTCAGCGCTCCATTTCGGGCGTGGCGTCCTTTTCCCTGCTGGCAATCCCCTTTTTCGTCTTTGCCGGCGAATTGATGCTGCATGGCGGGATCGCCGTGCGGCTGGTCAAGCTGGCCTCGTCGCTAGTTGGTCATGTCCGTGGGGGACTTGCCTCGGTGAACATCTTTTCCAGCATGCTGTTCGGTGGCATCTCCGGATCGGCAATTGCCGACATTTCGGCCCTGGGATCGTTGCTCATTCCGGTAATGAAGGGCAAGGGCTACAGGCCGGACTACGCGGTCAATGTCACCGTCACCTCATCGATCGCCGGGATCGTCATCCCGCCGAGCCACAACATGATCATTTTCGTGGTCGCGGCCGGTGGCGGGATCTCCATTTCCAAGCTTTTCCTGGCCGGCGTCATTCCCGGTATCCTGATGTGCATCTGCCTGGCAATCGCAGCCTATGTCGTCGCCCTGAAGCACAATTACGGCGCGGAGCCCTTTCCCGGCTGGCGCGTTGTCGGACAGACGGCGATTAGCGCCATTCCTGGCCTGATCACGGCGGTCATCATTGTCGGCGGCGTCCTGTCCGGTATCTTCACCGTGACCGAGTCGGGTGCTTTCGGCGCGATCTATGCGCTTCTGCTGACGGCCCTTGTCTACAAGAGCCTCGACTGGGACAGCTTCGTGATCTCGGTGACCTCCGCGCTCAGAACGACCGCCATGGTCATGATCCTGATCGGCTTCGCCAGTTCCTTTGCCTATCTGCTGGCGCTCTATCAGGTACCGGCAAAGCTCAGCGAATTCCTGCTCGGGATCTCCGAGGAGAAGATCGTCATTCTGCTGATGATCAATGTGATGCTGCTGATGCTCGGCATGATCATGGACATGGCGGCGCTCATCCTCATCTGCACACCGATCTTCCTGCCGATCGCCCGCGAACTGGGCATGGATCCGGTTCAATTCGGCATCATGATGCTGGTCAATCTTGGCCTGGGCCTGTGCACGCCACCGGTCGGAACGTGCCTCTTCGTCGGATGCGCGGTCGGCAAGATCAGGATCGAGGAGGCGCTCAAGTCGATCTGGCCATTCTATCTGGCGCTTTTCGTCGCCCTGATGCTGATCACCTATGTGCCCGCCTTCTCCCTGTTCCTGCCGTCGCTGTTCGACTGACGGCCCGGCAGAAAAGAAGGCCAGCCAATCGCGGGCCAAGCCCACACCTTCTCGGCCGGACAGTCCGGCAGCCAAATAGTTATTTAAGGACAAGATCATGAAACTTATGGGAAAAGCTGCAATCGTGACCGGGGGCGGCAGGGATATCGGCCGGGCCTGCGCCCTGAAACTTGCCGAAGAAGGTGCCTCTGTCGCCATCAACTATTTTTCCAGCAGCGCCGGTGCGGAAGAAACGGTTGCGTCGATCAAGGCCGCCAGCGGCACGGCGTTCGCCCTTCAGGGAGACCTGAATTCCGAAGCCGATGTTCGGTCTCTGGTCTCCAGAACCGTCTCGGAATTCGGCCGCCTCGATGTGTTGGTGAACAATGCCGGCGGCTTGATCGCCCGCAAGACCATTGCCGAGATGTCGCTGGATCATTGGCGCGCGGTGATGGATCTCAACCTGACCAGCACATTCCTGATGATCAAGGCGTGTCTTCCGCATCTAAAGTCCGGCGCGATCGTCAACATTGCCAGCCAGGCAGGACGCGACGGTGGCGGCGGCGGCGCGGTGGCCTATGCGGCGTCCAAGGGCGCAATCATGACCCTGACCCGGGGCCTCGCCAAGGAACTCGGCCCGGACATCCGCGTCAATGCACTCTGTCCGGGCATGATCGACACCGACTTCCACAACGTCTTCACCAAGCCGGAAGTGCGCAAGACAGTCGAGGCCGCAACGCCCCTGAAACGCCAGGGCACGCCCGAAGATGTCGCCAACCTTGTTGCCTTCCTGGCAACCGACGATTCTGCCTTCGTGACCGGCGCAAATGTCGACATCAATGGCGGCCTGTTCTTCAGCTGATTTTTGAACGGAAAGGATGCGGGCCATGGCCGTGTTTGATGTTGTTAAAACCGGGGAAGGCGTGACCCGCCAGGTTCTGGCCGATCATCCGGAGCTGATGGTGGTGGCGTTCTGCTTCGCAAATGCCGGAGCCGAGGGCGCATTGCACAATCATCCGCATGTGCAGTCGACCTTCGTGGAGAGCGGGCGGTTCAGGTTCTTCCTCGGCGAGGAACAGCGGGAGGTTTCGGCGGGCGACAGCTTCGTCATTCCCTCCGGCCTGACCCATGGCTGCGTCTGCCTGGAGCCCGGCCGGCTGGTCGATTGCTTCACGCCAAGACGAGACGATTTTCTCTGATCAGACCCCAGCCCCTCAGAAGCCAGGGAAAGTGACTGCGTGTTTCTTTCCCGCTCCAATTTCAAGGAAACCGGAATGCGCTTCCTGTCCATCGGCGAATGCATGGCCGAATTCGCACCCTGCGGCACGCCCGGAACTTTTCGCATGGGATTTGCCGGAGACACGTTCAATACGCTCTGGTACCTGCGTGCCCTGCGTCCCGACATTGAAGCAGCCTATTTCACGGCGGTCGGAACGGACAACATTTCGGACAGCCTGATCAGGCAAATGCAGGTAGCCGGCATCGACACCTCCCTGATCTTGCGACGCTCCGACCGGACCATCGGTCTCTACCTCATAGAACTTGCAGATGGCGAAAGGAGCTTTTCCTATTGGCGCAACATGTCCGCCGCCAAATGCCTCGCCGAAGAAATAGAAACCTTGACCGAGGCAATTGCCGCCGCCGACGTCATCTATTTTTCCGGAATAACTCTTGCGATCCTCAAGGCCGATACGCGCGGTTCCCTTCTGGAGACCCTGCGGCAGGCGCACGCAGCCGGAAAAACCGTCGCCTTCGATCCTAACCTGCGTCCCGGACTGTGGCCCGATCCGGAGACCATGAAGACGGTTGTCATGTCGGGCGCCTCGGCCAGCAACATCGTGCTGCCCTCCTTTGAAGACGAGGCCCTTCATTTTGGCGACGCCGATCCCGGCGCGACCATCGAGCGTTATCTTTGCGCCGGCGCGGACCGTGTCATTGTCAAAAACGGCCCGCACCCGGTCGCCTTTGGCCACCAGGGGAAGCGTGACACCGTCCCTGTCGCGCGGATTTCCAACATCGTCGACACAACGGCGGCGGGCGACAGTTTCAACGCGGGTTATTTCGCGGAACTGGACCGGGACATCCCGCAACACGACATGATCGCCGCAGCCTCCCGTGTCGCGGCAAAGGTCATTCAGGGACCGGGGGCGCTCGTCCAGCTGTGACGGCTGCGGGGAAGAAACAACAAGGCCCCTTGGCTGGTCGCGATCTTGCCTTTGAAGCCGCACGGCTATCCAGCAACAAAAGACGGCGTCAATTTGCGGCGCCCCTGCGCTCGCAGGGGTCGCGCTCGCTCACCAACGGCTCAGGCGTTGCCGCAGGAAAAATCGCCGCGACACGATAGCTGCCCTGATCGCCAAGTGTCAGCATCAAGGTCACGGAATGTCCGGCTCCAATGCCGGGTGCGATCTTCGCATAAGGAGCAAGTGGAAGGTCCATGGTCATTGCGGGCCAGCCGATCGCTGGATTGGCTTCGTGACTGACGTTCACGGCCCCTTCCGACAGCGAATTGATCACAGCACGCAGATGGATAGCGCCAAAAAGCTGCGCGCCGATGCGTTCGAGTTCCGCATGATACATGTTCTCGGGTGGCAGCTGAACAGCGACCGGATTTGCCGACCTGTGCAGCCCGGCCCGGGAAGGTGTCGACAAAACGATTGTCAGCAGGCCTGCAAGCACCGCTGCCAGGAAGATGGGGACAGGTTTCATGTTCTCTGTGAGATGTTCTTTGGATAAGTTCGCTTGCGGCCAGGCGCAGCCTCCCGGGCGGGTTGGTCCGGGAGGCGGCTGCCGGTCTCAGCTTAGTTCGGCATGATCGCGCCGATTGCGTACATGCCGTCGTCGCCTTTCACCAGCATCAGGGTGACGGTGTCGCCGGCGTTGATGCCGCCCATCATCTGGGCGCCTTCCAGAACGGTCAGGTCCATGGTCATGGCCGGCCAGCCGATCTCGGGGATCGGGTCGTGGCTGACATTGGCGGTGCCATCGCCAATGGAATTGACGACGGCCTGGGCGTGAACCGCGCCTTCGATCTGTTCACCGGACATCGGCATGTTGGAATGATCCATGCCATGCGAGGACTGCGCCAGGGCAGCGGGCGTCATGGCTAGGGACAGGAAGGCCAGGAGCGTGAGAGTCTTCATTTCAGGGTCCTTTCTTTGGAGTGCTTGGTGTTCCACGGGATCATTCGGCCGGCTGCGCCGTTCCGATGTCCGGTGTCCTTTGGCTGAGTTCGCGGTTCACGCGCGGGAGCGCGAGCCGCTTCCAGATGACGAAAATCGAGGGAATGACGAAGAGGGTTAAAAGGGTCGCCGTTGCCATACCGCCCACCATGGGAGCGGCAATCCGCTGCATGATTTCCGACCCCGTGCCTTGCCCGTACATGATCGGGATCAGGCCTGCGAAGATGGTCGCGACCGTCATCACCTTGGGCCGGACACGCAGCAGCGCACCTTCGAAGACAACCTCCTCGACGTCCAGGGTGGTCATTTTCCGGGCCTCGCCTGCGGCAAGTTTCTTCCGCTTCTCCCAGGCCAGGTTGAGATAGAGCAGCATGACGATGGCGGTCTCGACGGCGACCCCCGCCAGCGCGATGAAGCCGACAATGACCGCGACCGACATGTCGAAATCGAGGTACCAGAGGAACCAGACGCCACCGGCCAGCGCGACCGGCAGGGCGGCCAGGATGATGCCGACCTCAATCACCCGGTTGAACGCCATGAACAGCATCAGGGTGATGATCAGCAGCGTCGCCGGGGCCACCAGCTTCAGACGCTCCTGCATGCGTTCGATATATTCGTACTGGCCGGACCACGAGATCGAATAGCCGGGCGGCAATTGGACCTTCTCCGCCACCACCCTGCGGGCTTCCTCGACGTAGCCGCCGAGGTCGCGCCCGGCGATGTCGATGAAGACGAAGCCGGTGCGGCGTGCGTTTTCAGACCGGATCATGCCCGGGCCATCGACGACGCTGACCTCCGCCAGCGCTCCGAGCGGGATATGGGCGCCCGACGGTGTCACCACCGGCAGGTCCCGAAGGCGTTCCGGACTGTTGCGCCACTCCTGCGGATAACGCAGGTTGATCGGGAAGCGTTCGAGCCCTTCGACGGATTCCGAGACCTGCATGCCACCGATCGCGGTCTGCACAACGTCCTGGACGTCACGGACGCTCATCATGAACCGAGCGGCGGCCTCCCGGTTGACGTCGATCTCGACAAACCGGCCGCCGACGGGCCGTTCGGCATAGGCCGACGCGGTTCCCGGAATGCCGGACACGGCGGTCTCGACCTCGATGCCCACCTTTTCGATGACCTCAAGGTCCGCACCGGTGATCTTGACCCCGACCGGGGTCTTGATGCCCGTCGCTAGCATGTCGATCCGGTTCTTGATCGGCTGAATCCAGACATTGGTGACGCCCGGGATCTGAACCGCCTTGTCCAGTTCCTCCCGAATGCGATCCATGGTCATGCCGGTACGCCAGTCGGACTGCGGTTTCAGCTGAATGGTTGTCTCGATCATCGTCAGCGGCGCCGGATCGGTCGCGGTGACCGCACGGCCCAGCTTGCCGTGGACGGTCAGCACCTCCGGCACGGTGGCGATCAGCCGGTCCGACTGCTGAAGGACTTCACGCGCCTTGCCGATGGAGACGCCCGGATAGAGCGTCGGCATGTAGAGGAAATCACCCTCGTTCAGCTCCGGCATGAACTCCGTGCCGATCCGCTGGAGCGGCCACCACAGCGAAGCGACCAGGGCGGCCGCCAGCAGCGTCGTTGCCCAGGGCCAGGCGACGGCGGCGTCCAGGAACGGCCTATAGATCCAGATGACGATCCGGTTTAGCGGGTTTTTGCTCTCCGGCAGGATCCGGCCGCGCACGAAATAGCCCATCAGCACCGGCACCAGCGTGATCGAGAGGATCGCCGCCGCCGCCATGGCATAGGTCTTGGTGAAGGCAAGCGGCTTGAACAGCCGGCCCTCCTGTCTCTCCAGAACGAAGACCGGGAGGAAACTGACGGTGATGATCGCAAGCGAGAAGAACAGCGCCGGGCCGACTTCCGAGGCACATTCGCCGACGATCTTCCAGCGGTTTTCCGGGGTCAGCTTTTCGTGTTCCAGTCGGCGGTGCATCGCCTCGATCATCACGATGGCCGCGTCCACCATCGCACCGATCGCGATCGCGATCCCGCCAAGGGACATGATGTTGGCGTTGACGCCCTGCAGCTTCATGACGATGAAGGCCGCGGCGATGCCGAGCGGCAGTGACAGCAGGATGACCAGCGACGAGCGGATGTGCAAAAGGAAGGCCGCACAGACCAGCACGACCACGATGAACTCTTCGGTCAGTTTTTCCTTGAGGTTGTCTATCGCCCGCTCGATCACACCGGAACGGTCATAGGTCGTGACGATCTCCACGCCCTCGGGCAGACTGGCGCGCAGTTCACCGATCCTGGCCTCGACGGCCTTGATCGTCGCCAGGGCATTGCCGCCCCAGCGCAGGATCACCACGCCGCCGACCGCATCGCCTTCACCGCCGAATTCGCCGACCCCGCGGCGCATTTCCGGCCCGAGGCGAATGTCGGCGACATCCCCGAGCGTCAGGGCGGCGCCGCGGTCATTGACCATCAAAGGTGCCTTGGCGAGGTCGGCAAGTTCGTCGACATAGCCGGTGGAGCGCACCATGAATTCGGCTTCACCCATCTCGATGACGCTGCCCCCGGTCTCCCGGTTCGCCGCCTGAATGGCATTGCGGATCTGGGCGAGCGTCACGTCATAGGCGCGCAGCTTGTTCGGGTCGACGACAACCTGGTACTGCTTGACCATGCCGCCGATGGTGGCGACTTCCGAGACACCGTCGACGGTCTGGAGTTCGTATTTCAGAAACCAGTCCTGCAGGGCCCTGAGCTGCGACAGATCGTGACTGCCGGTCCTGTCGATCAGGGCATATTGATAGATCCAACCGACACCGGTGGCGTCCGGCCCGAGCTGGGGCGACACGCCTTCGGGCAAGTTTGCCGAAATCTGCCCCAGATATTCCAGAACGCGGGTCCGGGCCCAGTAGAGGTCGGTGCCGTCCTCGAAGACGATGTAGACATAGCTGTCGCCGAAGAAGGAGAAGCCCCGAACATCGCTTGCGCCCGGAACGGCCAGCATTGCGGTGGCCATCGGGAAGGTGATCTGGTCCTCGACCACTTGCGGCGCCTGGCCCGGATAGGGCGTGCGCACGATCACCTGAACGTCCGAAAGGTCCGGGATCGCGTCGACCGGCGTTTCGCGGACCGCCCAGACCCCGGCAACGGCTATCATGACGGCAAGCGCCAGCATGATGAACCGGTTGGCTATGGAGGCGCGAATGATTGCGGCAATCATCACATGCTCTCCTCAAGGCGCGTCCCGACCAGCGTCATGGAAAAATCCGGATTGCGCCGCAGCAGCAGCGTGATCTCGCGGTCCAGGGGCAGATCGGAGGTCCCGAGCGCCGTATCGACGGCAAAATCCATCGTCATGCCCGGCATGCCGATCTCGGTCATCGGCCCGTGCGTGATGTTCGCGGTCCCCGCGTCCGCATCGACGGCGTTGATCGTGCCGCGCACTTCCATCGGCGGCGCAACCGGTTCCGCCTTCGCCAGCACCATGGTCATGCCGTCCGGGCGGTCGAAAGTCAGAGTGCTCTCAACGCCGACCGGCAGGGCCTCAAGGTCGAGTTTTTCATCGACGGCAAAGGCCATGGTCATGCCCGGCATGCCGATCTCAGCGATGGGGCCATGGGTGATCGTTGCGCTGGCGGCTTCCGCATCAATGGCATCGATCTTTCCCGAAACGGTGATCGGAGCGGCCGCTTCCGGCTCTGCAGAAGCAGGTGCCGGCGACACCGAGTCCCCACCATCCATCGGGCGAACCGCGACGATGGAGAACAGGCCGCTGTCGTCCTTGGAAAGATCGAACTCGACCGGAACCTCCAGCGGTACGGTCGCAGGATCGAGACCGGCAACCGCCAGGTCCATCTGCATGGCGGGCCAGCCAAGGTCCGGGACCGGGCCGTGATCGAGGGTCAGCTTGCCGTCGGCAGTGACCGCGAGCACGGTGCCCGTCCCGGTCGCAGCAACGCCATCGTCTCTGCCCAGTTCGATCAGACCCAACAGACCGTCGGCGCCCCGTGCCGCGCGAAAGGTCACCTGTTGCCCTTCGCTCAGCCTCTCCAGGGGAACGGTTGCCTGCACCGGAAACCGCGATGTCATGGCCGGCCAGTCCACACTCTCAAGAGCCGCGTGACGGATGGTCGCCATGCGGGTGTCGCGGTTGAGGGCAATCAGCTCGCCGGTGCCGCGCGCGGGGGCTTCGTCGGTCGGCGCCATGCGCATCAGTCCGGCATTGAGCGCGCTTTCGCTGTCGATCAGGAACTGGGCGGAGGCGACGACCTCCTCGCCCGGCGCCAGGCCCTGGGCGACTTCCGTGCGGCCGCCTTCGCCGAAATTGTCGCGCAGGCCTGTCGTGATCAGGCGCGGTTTGAAAGTGCCCTCGCCAACCCTGATGATGACCCGTTCCGCCGCCCCGGTGCGGATGACCGCTTCGGAGGGCACCGTCAGGGCCGTGCGGGTTGCTTTTGGGACGAGGCTGACATTGCCGAACATGTTGGGCCGCAGCAGCCCGTCCGAATTGTCGAACCGGAGACGCACGGGAAGCGTCCGCGTCTGGGCGTCCAGCTCCGGATAGATATAGTCGATCTCACCTTCGAAGCTGCGGCCCGGCAGATGCTCGAAGCGGGCAACGGCGCGCATGTCCGCGCTGAGGCGCGCAATGTCCCGTTCAAAGACATCGACAATCAGCCAGACCTGGTCGAGGTTGGTGATCGAAAGCGCCTGGGTGCCAGGCTGGAGGAACATGCCTTCCGCGGCGCTGATGGCGATGACAACACCGTCGCGCGGGGCTTCGATCTTGATGCGCCGGGCGACTTCCCCGGTTGCCTCGATCTCGGCGATCTGGGTTTCGGAAGCCCCATGGCTGCGCAACTTGTTGCGGGCGGCCTCGACGGACAACCCGTTGCCGTTTTCAAGGGACCTTAGGAAATCGAAAGCCGCGACGCCGAACTCGGGCGAGAACAGCTCGAACAACACTTCGCCCTTGGTGACGCGGTCTCCGACTGCCCGCACATCGAGGGTCTCGATCCAGCCGTCGACACGGGTGTGCACATGGCTGGTCAGGTGTTCGTCGTAGCGCACGAAACCGACGGTCTCGATCCGTTGCGAGATTTCATCGACCTGCGCCAGAGCCGTCCGAACGCCGATTGCGTTTATTTCCGCCGCGGACAGCTTGACTTCGGCAGGGTCGCCGGACGGTTCCTCGCCCGCATAAACGGGGATGAGATCCATGCCCATCGGAGACTTGCCCGGGCCAGGCTGGCGAAAGTTCGGGTCCATCGGGGCGACCCAATAGAGAATGTCGGCGTCCCCCGACGCCGTCTTGTCGGCCGGATTTAGATAAAGTCGCTCAAGAAACACCCCGCCTGCCACGCCTGCGGCAAGGGCCAGGATGCTGAGCGCGGAATAGCGTCCACGCATGATAACCTCTGAGTTGCCATCGGCGGATAACCGACAGCCTGTACAACAACGAAAGCTCGCGCGTTGCGCGAGACGATGTTCTCAGAGGAACCGTGGGGGACGTTTGGGAAGGACGGCATCCGCCACATGCAGGGCATCAGGCAGGGCCTGCCCGAAGGACAGGGAGCGCATGAAGAAGGTGACGCCGGCCTCCAGGCTGCCCAGCGTATAGCCGGCGCAGAGCGCACCGCCGCAACATCTGTCGATATTGGCCTGGTCCCGGTCCTGTGTGTCATCGGCCTGGTCGGCCATGACATGACCGGCCATTTTCTGGCACGGCATGCCAGCCTCGCTTGACGCGGCCTCGGCGGCGGCCGCCATCTGATGCTGCATGGGGGCGCGCGCGACAAAAACCAGCGCAAACGCCAGCAAAAGCGTCGCTGCAAGTCTGCTGAACTGTCGCGCGGATCCAATCATCCTGCGCGATATAGTCCCATGCCCGGAAAATACAAGAGGCTCGATGCCGCGATTTCAATCGGGGCAAGGCCCCACCCTGACCGCAGGAAAACAAGCCTATGCCAACAGCGATCATTGTGCCGGGGCCTTGGCGGGAGAGACAACGGCAAGGAGCGTGTTCCCGGTCACGACACGGCCGGACCTGACGGTCCGAAACCCAAGTACCTCACCCGTCCCAGAGCCCTTCCCGCCGCAAATCGGCCATCGTCCGGGAAATCCCCTCCCGCAGGATCCCGACCATCTCGTCGATCTGGGCGCGGGTGATCGTCAGTGGCGGGGACATGACGCACATGTTGATCAGGGGACGGACCAGGAGGCCGAGGTCCTGGCAGTGGGCGTCGATGCGCTGGCCGACTTCCGTGTCGAGGCGCAGCGGGTTGTGACTGTCGTGGTCGGCGACGCATTCGACGCAGGCCATCAGGCCGATGCCGCGCACCTCGCCCACCAGCGGCAGCTCTTCCAGGGTCTTCAGCTGGCTCAGGAAATACGGTGCAATCTCGCGCACATGGTCCAGAAGGCCGTCTTCCAGGAGATCGAGGTTTTTCATGGCGACCGCGCAGCCGATCGGGTGGCTGGAATAGGTCAGGCCATGGGCATACATGGCGTCCGGATGGTTGGACCTGCGCAGCTCTTCAAGGAGGCGCGAGGACACCATCATGCCGCCGAGCGGGAAATAACCCGAGGTCACGCCCTTGGCGAAGGTGATGAAGTCCGGCTTGGCGCCGAAGACGTCTTTTGAGGCGAACACATGGCCAAGCCGGCCGAAGGCGGTGACGACCTCGTCAGACACATAGAGAATGTCATGCTTGCCGCATGTCTCTGCCACCATCGTCCCATGGCGACACGGGAGACAGACAGCTTGTTGGACGTGCTCCCTGGGGGATTAGACCCGACATTCCGCTTTCACAGCCCAGGCGCGCGCCATGAGACTGATCGGGCTATTGTGTCCCAACTGTTCTTTCAGTCGTGACTTCAGGGCGCTTCGCCGGTCTTCCGACAAGCTCTCGCAATACCCCGGAGCCGGACCAGCCCCCAGCGTAAAGGGATGCCAGAACGCCTCGAAATCGGCAAATTCCGTGACGACCTCGACCTGAAAGATATCCGGATTGTCGATCCCTGCCTCAGCGCACAGTCCGGCAAGCCCATCTCTCGTGCAAAACGGAAACCGCGACGCCTCATCGAGCTCTTTCGCTTTCGGCTCAAGGGACGCCGCAGCTTTCCAAAAGGCGTCGATAAAGCCGACTCCTCCACCAGGATAATCCCACACGTAAAACGACAGCAGGCCGCCGGGGCGCAGCACGCGCTTCATTTCCGCAAGCCCTGCCGCCCGGCCGCGAACAAAATTCAGGACTAGCCCGGAGGTCACCACATCGAAGCTGCCGTCATCAGCAGGCAATTTCTCTGCGGCCGCAGCTTGGAAGCTGGCACGCGGGTCCGCGATGGTCCGTCTTGCGTGAGCGACAAAGTCCTGGGACGCGTCCGTTGCAACGAGCGACTTTGGAGCGCATTTGCGGAGAATGGCGGACGTAAGGGCTCCAGTGCCACATCCCAACTCGAGCCAGTCGGCATCGTTCGGCGCGTCCAGCCAGTCGAGAAACCTCGTCGCCACCATGCGGCTCCATCGCCCCATGTAATGTTCGTAGCTTTGCCCCGCCATCCACGTGTCGTATTTTGCTTCTGCGACCATCATCTTCACCCCTTCAAGTGCCAGGGACGTTGACGGGCCATGATCCCGCCACCGCGTGACTAATAAGCTCTTCTGCCATTTTCATCACGGCCACATGGCACTCAAGTTCATAAACTGAAGTTGAACGAAAAGTGCGCTGTCGCTAGGCTTAAAAGCATGAGCAAGCGTCAGGGATATGGTCAATTCTGCCCGATTTCGAGGGCAGCCGAACTTTTGACAACCCGGTGGACTCCGCTGGTTGTGCGTGAGCTGTATTTCGGCAGTACGCGATATTCCGATCTGCGACGTGGCCTTCCCCGCATGTCCAGCGCACTGCTTTCACAGCGATTGAAGGAGTTGGAACACAACGGCATCCTCACGTGTCAGCCGGCCGAAAGTGGAACGGGGCATGTTTATCGACTGACCGATGCGGGGCGCGCATTGTTCCCGATCCTTGAAAGTATGGGGCATTGGGCGCAGACGCATAGCAGCGACGACATGACGAAGGACGAAAATCTCGATCCCGACCTTCTGATGTGGAACATCAGGCGCAGGGTCACGAGCGAAGGCATCCCGAAGAATCAACACTTTGTTGTGCTCTTTCATTTCTTGGGCGTCCCAATCAAGCGCAGTCGGTTTTGGCTGCTTTTTCGGGATGGGGAAATCGAAATTTGCATGCGAGATCCGGGTTATGAAACCGGCCTTGCCGTTACAGCACATATTCGAACCTTGACCCAGATCTGGCTTGGACACGTGCCGCTTGAGCTGGCAATCCGAAGGCACGAACTATTGCTTGAGGGCGAAAGGTCTCATGTCCAGGCCTTTTCGCGCTGGTTCAACTTGAGCCTCCTGGCGATTGGCAACCAGGCATCTGTTTCTTCGGCCTAATGCGACCAGATGAGGAGTTGAGCCTGCCCTGGAAACCTCCTCCGAAATGAGTTTGCACGTCAATGCGAAGCCAACGCGAACAATGGCGCGCGCGGCTCGGACCGGATCGCGCTTCGCGAGACCTGCATCACGTCATACCGGGGGCCTAGGGTCAGGACCCATTAATTTGAGTGAAATGGTAGGGATGAATTTGTTCGGATACGAGACGCAAAGCTGCAGGAAACCGTCCGGTTTCCAAAGATTTGCAACGACGTTGCCGGGCAAATTCACCCTATCCCGGAGGGACGCAAAAACGGCTTAGATTTGCTGCGTCAAACCGCTCAACCGGGCATGAAGCCCGCTTTTCGCGCTTTTCCTTGCAACTCGTTGCAGTTTGTTGCGCCATTTCGATCAAATTGATGAGTCCTGACCCTAGAAGTTTGTCCGCGCCCTCACCCGTCCCAAAGCCCTTCCCGCCGCAAATCGGCCATCGTCCGCGTAATCCCCTCCCTCAAAATCCTGACCATCTCGTCGATCTGGGCGCGAGTGATGGTCAGCGGCGGGGACATGACGCACATGTTGATCAGGGGGCGGACCAGCAGGCCGAGGTCCTGGCAGTGGGCGTCGATGCGCTGGCCGACTTCCGTGTCGAGGCGCAGCGGGTTGTGACTGTCGTGGTCGGCGACGCATTCGACGCAGGCCATCAGGCCGATGCCGCGCACCTCGCCCACCAGCGGCAGCTCTTCCAGGGTCTTCAGCTGGCTCAGGAAATACGGTGCAATCTCGCGCACATGGTCCAGAAGGCCGTCTTCCAGCAGGTCGAGGTTTTTCATGGCGACTGCGCAGCCGATCGGGTGGCTGGAATAGGTCAGGCCATGGGCATACATGGCGTCCGGATGATTGGACCTGCGCAGCTCTTCAAAGAGGCGCGAGGACACCATCATGCCGCCGAGCGGGAAATAACCCGAGGTCACGCCCTTGGCGAAGGTGATGATGTCCGGCTGGGCACCGAAGACGTCTTTTGAGGCGAACACATGCCCAAGCCGGCCGAAGGCGGTGACGACCTCGTCGGACACATAGAGAATGTCGTGCTTGCGGCAGAGCGCGGCAATGCGCGGCAGGTAATCGTCCGGCGGTATGATCACGCCGCCCGAGGCCATCACCGGCTCACCGACAAAAGCCCCGATCCTGTCCGCGCCATGTTCTTCGATTGTCGCTTCGAATTCGGCGACCAGCCAGTCGGTGAAAGCCTCCCGTGAGACGCCTTCCGGGCGACGGTAGGGATTGGGGCAGGTCAGCTTGACGACCAGATGATCGGCGCCGTCCATCCAGTCGCGGTCGCGCGGGCGCCCGTTCAGCGAGGCGGAGAGATAGGTCGAGCCGTGATAGGCCCCGCCCCGGCTTAAGATCAGCTTCTTGTCCGGCCGGCCGCGCACGTTGTTGTAGAACTGCATGAACCGCAGCGCGCTTTCCACCGCCGAGGAGCCGCCGGTGGTGAAAAAGACATGAGAGAGATCGCCCGGCGCCAGTTTGCCGAGCCGTTCGGCAAGTTCGGCGGAGGGCGCGCTCATCGTGTACCAGGGGGAATTATAGGACAGCGCCATCGCCTGGTCGTAGAGCACGTCGGCGAGTTCCTTGCAGCGGTGGCCGACATTGACGCACCACATGCCGGCGGGACCGTCGATCAGGCGGTTGCCGTGTTCGTCCTGGACATAGACGCCGTCGCCGGAGCGAATCAGGCCGCGCGCTTCGTCGCCGATCTGGCCGGCCACAGGCCAGGGCTGGACAAGGTGCCGGGCCGCCAGCTCACTCAGGCGATCCCGGTTGTTTCCGGACCCGTTGGTGCTGGTGCCTTCAAGGCCGGGAGCGGCTGCCATGTCTCTTCCCTTTCATTTTTATTCGGACAAATATTCCGAGTTAAGATTATGTTTTTTTGTTATTTTTGTCAATTTATTGAATGTTCGTTCAATCAATATCGCAAAGTTTTTGCTTGAATTCAATCCCTGTTTCGGGTCCCATCATCAAGACGCAATCACCCGCCAGCGGTGGAACGTCAGTTTGGGGAACGAGAAAAATGACTGCCGATGGCAACCACATTCCGAAGGGCCACCTCGTGGCCTTCGACTGGACGGGAGGCTTCCGATGACAACCAGTCTGGAGGATCGTCCAATGCCTTTCGCAGGCACGCGGCCGCCGGCCCGGCGGCCAAGGTGGAAGCGCCTCGATCCCGAGGAGGTCAGGGGCATCCGCCTCCTCAGTCCGACCTTTCTCTATACGCTGGCCTTTCTGGTCGGCCCGGTTCTTCTGGTGGTCGCCTACAGTTTCTGGACCCAGACCTATCTGACCTTCGACCACACGTTCACGCTTGAAAACTACCGCGTCGCCCTGACCGAGCCGATCTACCGCGACCTGCTTATGCGCTCGCTCTATATTTCCTTCATCGTCAGCCTCGTGACCGTGATCTTTGCCTATCCGATCGCCTATTACATTTCCTTCCATGGCGGATCGCGCAAAAGCCTGCTTCTTTTCCTGATCACCATCCCCTTCTGGACCGGCTACCTTCTGCGCGTCATGGCCTGGAAGGTCATCCTCGGCTACAAGGGCGTGCTCAACACCGGCCTGATCGGGCTGGGGATCGTCGACAAGCCGTTGGAAAGCCTGCTCTTTTCCAGCACTGCCGTGATCATCACGCTGATCCATGCCTGGGCGGTGTTCGCGATCCTGCCGATCTATGTGTCGCTGGAAAAACTCGACCGCTCGCTGCTGGAAGCCGCGACGGACCTTGGCGACGGCCCGGTGCGGCGGTTTCTGCGGGTCACCCTGCCCCTGTCGATGCCCGGCATCATCGGCGCGCTCCTGATCGTCATGATCCCGACGGTCGGCGACTTCGTCACGCCCAAGCTTGTCGGCGGCACGGAAGGCCAGATGATCGCCAATGCCATCCAGATCCAGTTTGGCAAGGCTTCCAACTGGCCGCTCGGCTCGGCCCTGACCATCACCACCATGATGATCGTGACGCTGATGGCCGGCGCTTCCGTGCTGGTGCTGCGCTCTCTCGTGAGGTGGATGCGATGACCCTTCTCAGAAAAGCCGGCGCGAGCTGGCTCCCCATCTATGCCGGCCTTTACCTGCTGTTCCTCTATCTGCCCGTGCTGCTGTTGCCGGTCTTCTCGGTCAATGCGTCGGCGATCCCGGTCTTTCCGCTGAAGGGACTGACCTTCGACTGGTATCGCAGTCTTGCCGGCAACGATGCGCTGATCAACGCGCTCTGGAACAGCCTGCTGGTCGGCGTCGCCTCCGCGCTGCTGGCAACGGTCCTTGGGATCTGCGCCGCAAGGGCCATCACCCGCTACCGGTTCCGCGGCCGCCGGCCGATGACCGCCGTCATCATGGCGCCGCTGTTCCTGCCCGAGATCATCATTGCGATCTCGCTCCTGATGGTCGCGATGCAGCTGGGCCTCGGACTGTCGCTCATCCTGGTGATCTTCGGCCATGTCCTGATCTGCCTGCCCTATTCGGCGACCGTGCTGATTTCCGGCTTTGAGGGCTTCGACCCGTCCTTTGAGGAAGCCTCCGCCGATCTCGGCGAAACCGCCTTCGGCACGCTCACGCGGGTGACCCTGCCGATCCTGATGCCGGCGATCATCTCCAGCCTGCTGGTGTCCTTCACCATCTCGCTGGACGAGTTCATCATCGCCTTTTTCCTGTCCGGCTCGGAACCGACCCTGCCGATCTATATCTGGGGCCAGCTGCGCTTCCCGGCGAAACTTCCGGGTGTGCTTGCGCTCGGCACGTTGATGCTGCTGGCGTCCCTGCTCCTTCTGACCTTTGCCGAAATGCTGCGCCGGCGCGCGGCAAAGCGCACCCAACTCGATGGAGGGTTCCATGCTTGACACCGTATCGGCGGCATCGAAGCCGATGATCGAGATTTCCGGCCTCAGAAAGTCTTTCGGCAATTTCGAGGCGCTGAAATCCATTTCGCTGAACGTGCAAGAGGGCGAGTTCTTTTCGCTGCTCGGGCCGTCCGGCTGCGGCAAGACAACCTTGCTGCGCCTTCTTGCCGGCTTCGGCGAACAGACCGCCGGCACCATTGCCATTGACGGCCAGGACATGACTGGCCGGCCCGCCAACCGGCGGCCGACCAATATGGTCTTCCAGAGCTACGCGATCTTCCCGCACATGAATGTGGAGGAAAATGTCGGTTACGGCCTGAAGCGGCTCAAGCTCGACCGCCAGGAGGAACAGCGCCGCGTCCGCGAGGCGCTCGACCGGGTGGAACTCGGCGCGCTCGGCAAACGCCGCGCCAACGAACTCTCCGGCGGCCAGCGCCAGCGCGTCGCCCTTGCCCGCGCACTGGTGATGCGGCCGAAGGTGCTGTTGCTGGACGAACCGCTGTCGGCCCTCGACAAGAAGCTGCGCGAGCAGATGCAGGTCGAGCTCCGGCACCTGCAAAAGGCTGTCGGCATCACCTTCATCCTGGTTACCCACGACCAGTATGAAGCCCTCGCCCTGTCGGACCGCGTCGCCATCATGTTCGACGGCCAGGTCGCTCAGGTCGGCACACCGAAGGACATCTACCAGAACCCGGTCAGCCGCAAGGTGGCCGATTTCCTTGGGGGCATGAACTTTGTCGATGCTGAAATCGCCGAAGAAAACGGTGTTTCGCTGACGCTCGATGCCGCCGGCTTCGGCCGGGTCAGGGCGCCAAAGCCCCAGGGCTATCAATCGATGGGCCGGCAGATCACCCTCGGCATCCGCCCGGAACGCCTGCGTGTCCTGTGGGACGACGACCAGGCCGAGCACCAGATCGGTGGCCAGGTGATCGACCGGCACTATTTCGGCGAGGTCACCCAGCTGATCGTCGAAATCCCCGGTTTCAAGGCGCCGCTCGCGGTCACCGAGACCAACGATTTCGGCGCCGACGACATCCCCGTCGGCTCCGCGATCCGCCTCGCCTACGATCCGGACGCTCTGGTGGCGATGAACGACTGAGGCACTTACTGCTTCTGGCGGAGACAACAAGGCCCCGGCGTGGATACGTCGGGGCTTTTCATTTTCCGCCCCCCTTTCCTCTCCACCGTCATCCCGGCCAAGCGAAGCGCGAGCCGGGACCGGGGAGCCACAATGATCGCTGTTTTGTCAGATTAACATCGCGAGACCCGGGCTCCCCGGTCCCGGATCTTCGCTGCGCTGTGTCCGGGATGACGATGGACAGATAGGAAATTGGGGCGGTTTGCTAACTCCTCAATCCCAACTTCGAGCCATCATTCCGCCCTCTGCCCTCTCCGGTGTCACCCCGGACAAGCGCAAGCGCAGATCCGGGCCCCACTCGCGGATCACCTTGCTGTTGCGGAAGAAGCACTTTCACGAGGGCATCAACTCAAATCACTCGCTCTGGGAACGAGTAGGCCCCGGGTCGCGCTGCGCGCGCCCGGGGTGACACAGAGAATGCCGGGAAGCTGAGAGCTGAATGCACCACTTCCAGCCGAAAAGGATGGCGGGCTGGACCTATGCCCGGCCCGCACGCCTCAATAACCCGCTTTGATCTTTTCCCATTCGGCGATCATCTTCGCCTTCAGCTCATTCGGCAGCGGCGACTGGAACAGGGTGTTGTCGACGAACTGGTCGACATCGCCATAGCCGCTGGCATCCAGATCTTCCTGCGGGATCGCCTTCATGCCGGCGCCATTGCCATGGCCATAGCCCCAGGCGGTGACGATGTACTTGGCGACTTCAGGCGCGTTTACAGCACTCAAATAGTCATAGATCTTTTCGTCGTCCGCCTCGGCGCCTTTCAGCTTGACGTAGCCGCAGACCCAGGTCGACAGGCCCTCGTCCGTGTCCTTCTTCGCCTTGATCGGCAAGCCCTCCGCGGAAAGCGTTGTCGACGTCTCGTTCCAGGCCCAGGCGAGGTCAATCTCGCCGCCGCCAAAGGCCTGGGCAAGTTCGGTGCTGTCGGCCCAGTAGAGACGGACATTGGGATGGACCTTGCGCAGGAAGGCGGTGGCCTCGGCGAACTTGGCGTCGTCCATTTCCGTCCAGTCCTTCATGCCGATTGCCAGGCTCGCCAGCGCAAAGGCGTCGTCGACATTGTCGGCCATGGCCACCCTGCCCTTGAATTTCGGGTCGGCAAAGGCTGTCAGGGACTGGATGTCCTTCTGATCGACCGCGTCCGCATTATAGGTCATCAGCGTATTGCCCCAGTCGAAGGGCAGGAACCAGACCGTTCCGTCCGCTGTGGAGACGAGGTCCTTCATCGACTTCAGGCCGGGCAGGATATCGTCAAAGCCCTCGATCTTGCTGGTGTCGAGCGGTGCCAGCAGCCCCGCGTCACGCCACTTCACCACGGATTGCGAGCAGGGATGGGCGATATCCGGAATGAACCCGGCCGTCATCTTGGCAAAGGCCTCATCCTCGTCGGCGAAGAAGGTGAAGGTGGGGGAATCGCCGTGTTTGGCGGCGTAGGCGGGATGAAACTCGGGTTCTTCATACCCGGACCAGTCAAAGACCGTCAGCGAGCCGTCCGCGGCAAGGGCGCCCTGGCAGGTCCCGGCCAGAAGGGCCGTGCCAACAAGAAGACCCGTGAGGATCCGCCGGTGAGACATTGTGTCTTGATTCATTTTTGTTCCCCTGTTCAGGCCAGCCGGAACCGGCAATACCGGACCGGAGCAAGGCCGATGGTCCGCAAATCCGGCCTGGAAAGGCGCCGTCTTTGCGATGTCCGCGGGCGGCCGGTCTTTTCAGCAAACCGGTGCGTCCGCTGCGATCCGTCGGCAGCATCCGGTGATCAGGGGAGCAGCAAGAGGGCTGCGTCTCAGTGATCGGCCGGATAGTGCTTCGGGAAACTCACCTGCAGCAAGGCTTCCGCCGTTCCGCGCGCGCTGTCGCGGGTCGGCGCCTCGCCGCCCATCATCAGGCGTAGCCACAGCCCCTCCATCAGCGCGCCGATCGCCATTGCGATCTTGTCGGCGTCGACCGGATAACCGCCTTCGGCAATCAACTGGCTGCACAGATCCGTAATGACGTCCTGATAGGCCTGGTCACGCGAGCCGCACAGCGCCTGATAGGTCGGCCGGGACTTGGCCTCGCCCCAGAAGGCGCACCAGGCCGCCAGCTTGCGCTTGGTGCAGATCTTGCGGTCGAAATCCGCCCGGACCAGCGCCAGAAGCTGGTCCGCCGGTTTTTCGCCCGCCTTGGAGATCGCCGCCCGCCAGTGGCCGGCATATTCGTCCGCCATGTGCTGCAAGGTGGCGACCAGCAGCTTGTCCTTGCTTTCAAAATGGAAATTGACGATGCCGCGCGACAGGCCCGCGCCCTCGGTGACGTCGGCCATGGTCGTCTCGGCAAAGCCCCGTTTCGCCAGGCTGTCGATCGTCGCCTCGATCAGCTGCTGCCGGCGGACTTCCTTCGAGGCCTTGCGTCCGCGCTTTGCCGGCACCTTCGCCGCATCCTTGTCCTGCTTGATATCCACCTACACACCCCTTTCCGTCCGGCCCGTGGCCGGTTCCGGTTTCCATGCACGCAGATGGGTAGGCCGATGGTCTCCGCTGTCAAGCACCTTGACCATGGCGGTCCAGGTCCGGATGTTCTTTTCAACATAGCCGGCGCCGACCGCGGCCGCCGCAGTGTCGAAGAGCGGCCCCTTCAGGCGCTCCAGTTCCACACGGGCAACGTCGCGGTACCAGGCATTGCGGTCGGTCAGCACGATGCTCTCAAAACCCGCCGCTTCCAACGCGCTGCGATACCGCTCGGCGGAGGCCATGCCGAAGCTCAAACCTTCCGCGTCGAGATAAGCACGCATGTCCGCGCTCGGTTCGCCGTCATGAGAGGTCAGCCAGTCGCTCGCCGCCAGGCAGCCGCCAGGCTTCAGCACCCGGTAAAGGTCGGCGAAAAGCATTTCCTTGTCCGCGATATGCACCATGGCGTCCTTGGAAAAGATTACGTCGAAGCTGTTGTCGGCAAAGGGCAAGGGGCCCGGCGAGACCTTTTCGATCCGGACCCTCGCCGAAAGCCCAACCCGGCGCGCCCGGGTGCGGGCCGCCTCGACGACCGGCTCCTCCACATCAACCCCGACGACTTCGCCGGCTCCCTGCGTATCGGCCAGATAGACCGAGATACCGCCGGCGCCGCAACCGAGGTCCAGAACGCGTTTGCCTGAGAGCGACAGACCCGACAGCACCCGCCCGACTTCCTCCGGACCACCCGGCGACAGGTATCCCTCGCCCCAGAGCGCCTCCAGAAAACGGATCGCGGGAAGATCATATTCGGGATCGGCTTCGGTCATCCGCGCATATCACCATCAAGGTTCGTCATGGCTAAAAGCTAACACACAAATGGAAAATTCCAAGCCTATTTGTTGAATGTTCATTCAATATCTGGACAAGACCCGTCGCTCTGTGCATCCTTCACATGAGGCACCGCCCCGTTGGCGGTCCGGCTGTGAGTGGAGGAACAAGCAGCATGACAACATGGGACGCCATCGTGATCGGCGCGGGGCACAATGGCCTCGTCAACGCCTGCTACCTGCAGCGCGCGGGCCTGAATGTGCTGGTCGTGGAAAAGAACGACTGGATTGGCGGCGCCGCCGTCAGCCGCGAGCTGACGCCGAATTATCTTTATTCCAACTGCTCCTATGTCTGCAGCCTGTTCCGCCCGGAAATCATGCGCGACCTGGAACTGCCGCGCTTCGGCCTGCAGGTGGTGCCTTATGAGGGCGGTGCGGTCTTCACCCAGGACGGCGACTATCTCGCCGCCTATCACGACCACCACGCCCACCGTCGCGACTTCGCCCGCTTCTCGAAGAAGGATGCGGAGAGCTACGACCGCTATGCCCGCGACGTCACCCGCCAGTGCCGCTTCATCCAGCCGCTGTTGCTCAGAACGGCGCCGGATCCGGCAAGCTTCCGGCCGCGCGATCTCGGCGAGCTGATCTATCTTGGCCGCAAGTTCGGCGAACTGTCGGCGGAGGAGCTGGCGCTCACCATCCGTTTCTGGACCATGTCGATCTCCGACTTCCTCGACGAATATTTCGAGACCGACGTCATCAAGGCCTATCTTGCGATTTCCGGGATCATCGGCACGGCCCTCGGCCCCATGTCGCCGGGCACCGCCTATGTGCTGCTGCACCACTATATGGGCGAGGTCGACGGCTCGGTCGGGGCCTGGGGCTTTGCCCGCGGCGGCATGGGCGCGATCACCAAGGCCCTGGCGGATTCCTTCAGGGCCTCCGGCGGCACCATCCGCACCGAAGCCGAAGTCGACCGGGTCCTGATCAGGAATGGCAGGGCCACCGGCGTCGTTTTGGCCGATGGCGAGGAACTCAAAGCCAAACGCGTCGTCTCCAACGCCGACGTCAAGCGCACCTTCCTGAATTTCGTGGCCGAAGACGAGCTGCCGGACAGTTTCGTCAAGAGTGTCAGGAACTTCAAGATGCGCGGTTCGTCGGGCAAGGTGAATATCGCGCTCGATTCCATGCCCGAGTTCCCGGCCCTGCCGAAGAATTCCCCTTGCCTGCAGGGGGACCTGCATTTCACCGATACGATCGAGCGCATGGAACGGGCCTATGACGACTGGAAGGACGGCCGCTGGTCGGCGGACCCGATGCTCGACATCGTCATCCCGACGACACTCGACCCGACCATGGTCCCGCCCGGCAAGCATTTCATGAGCTGCTTCTCGCAATATTGTCCGCCCAAGGTGGAAGGCCGTGAATGGACCGATGCCGACCGGGATGCTTTTGCTGAAACCGTGATCAGCCAGATCGCCGACTATTCGCCCGGCTTCCGCGACCGGATCGTCCATATGGAAGTGCGCACGCCGCGCGAGATCGAGAACGAGGTCGGCCTGACCGAGGGCAACATCTTCCAGGGTGAACTGACCTTCGACCAGCTCTTGTTCAACCGGCCAGTGCCCGGCTATGCCCAGTACCGCTCGCCGGTGCACGGCCTGTACCTGTGCGGTTCCTCGACCCATCCCGGCGGCGGCGTCATGGGCGCGCCCGGACGCAACGCGGCAAAAGAAATCCTGCGCGACCTCTCCCGCCCCGTCAAAGATATGAGCCCGGCCCATGACGTCATCTGATGCAATCGTAATCGGCGGCGGCCACAACGGCCTTGTCACCGCCGCCCTCCTCGCCCGTTCCGGCCGCAAGGTCCAGGTTCTGGAAGCTTCCGACACGCTTGGCGGCGCTGCCCGCACGGAGGAGTTCGCCCCCGGCTTCAAGGTCTCCACTGTTGCCCATCTGCTCAACCAGATGCATCCCGACGTCATCAAGGCGCTCAAGCTGGAAAGCCACGGCCTCAGTTTCGGCAAAGGCGTCTCGCCGACGGTGACCCTGTCGGAAAACACGGCGCCCGCCATCCTGCATGGCGGTTATGGCGACCGGCTCGACGGTGTCTCCGCCGGCGAGGCCGCCGCCTGGAAGGCGCTGCGCGCCCTGCTCCTGCGCCAGACCGATATCCTGAAGCGGTTCCTGACCAGCCCGCCACCCAAGATCGGCAGCCTCACCCGCAAGGACGTGATTTCCTTCGGCGGTGCCGGCCTCGCGCTGGCGCGCCTCGGGCGGGACGACATGCGCGAATTCATGCGCATGATCCTGATGAACATCGCCGATGTCGCCGACGAACATTTGAGCGACGACCGCCTCAAGGGCCTGCTCGCCTTCGACGGCACCGTCGGTCATCATCTCGGCCCCCGCTCGCCGACCTCCCTGCTGGGTCTTTATTACCGGCTCGCCGGAGAGACCGCTGGCGAAGCCGGTGCCCAGGTTCTGCCGCAAGGCGGCATGGGTGCCATTGCCGCGGCCCTTGCGAAAGCCGCCGAGGCGGCAGGCGTCTCCATGCGCACCGGCGCGCCGGTGGGGCGGATTGAGATCGAAAACGGCCGGGCAACCAGTGTGACCCTGGAAAGCGGCGAAACCCTGAAGGCCGATATCGTCGTCTCCGCGCTCAATCCGAAGACCACCTTCACCGACCTGATGGATGTCCGCGAACTCGACATCGGCTTCGTCCGCAAGCTTCGCCACATGCGCATGGCGGGCAATGTCGCCAAGCTCCATCTGGCGCTCGACAGGCTGCCGGAGATCGACACGCTGACACCGGAGCTCATGGCCGGCCGCATGGTCATCGCCCCGGGCACGGATTATGTCGAACGGGCCTTCAACCCGGCCAAATACGGTGCCTTCTCCGAACATCCGGCGATCGAACTGACCTTGCCGAGCCTTTCCGACCCGGCTCTGGCACCGGACGGAGCCTGCGTCCTGTCGGCCGTCGTGCAATATGCGCCCTATCACCTCCGGGAAGGCTGGGCGAGCGGCAAGGTGAAATTTCTGGAACGGGTTCTGGAGCGCCTGGAAAGCACGCTCCCGGGCCTGCGCAAGACCGTCCGCCACGCGGAGCTGCTGACCCCGGTGGACATCGAGACCCGCTACCGCATGCCGGGCGGCCACTGGCACCACGGCGAATTGCAGGCCGACCAGATGTTCGTCTCCCGGCCGATTGCCGGTCATGCCGGTTACGACACGCCGGTGGACGGGCTCTATCTCTGCGGCGCCGGCACTCATCCAGGCGGCGGCGTTTCCGGGCTGCCCGGGCTGAATGCCGCCCGCCACATTCTGACCAGGGAGGCATGACCATGGGATTGATGCGTCCAGCCCTCTTGAGCGTTGCCGAACGCAAGGCCGCCCAGGGGCACATCCACAAGATCAAGTTCGACACGCCGTTCCAGCCGCGCCTCGATGCCCTGATGCAGACCCATGAATGGTATGACTGGGCCGGCTACCGCGCGCCGCATTCCCTGTGGAGCGAGGAGCTGGAATATTTCGCCATCCGCAGCCAGTCGGCGCTGTTCGACATTTCGCCCATGGTCAAATACCGGATCGAGGGACCCGATGCCGAAGCCTTCTGCAACCGGCTGACCCTGCGCGATGTCACGAAGCTCAAGCCCGGCCGGGTGCATTACACCGCCTGGTGCGACGACAGCGGCCATGTGCTCGACGACGGCACCCTGTTCCGGCTGACCGAGACCCGCTTCCGCCTGTGTTGCCAGGAGCGTCACCTGCCCTGGCTCCTGGATGGTGCCTTCGGCTTCAACGTCACGATTTGTGAAGAGACCGAGGAAGTCTCCGGCCTGGCCCTGCAGGGACCGACCACCTGCGCCCTTCTGAAAGCCGCGGGCTTTGACGGCATCGAAACCCTGAAGCCCTTCGACATCCGGGACTTCGCGCATCAGGACGGCACGGTCACCGTGTCGCGCACCGGTTTCACCGGCGATCTCGGTTATGAGCTTTTCATCGACACGAGGCGCGCGCTCTCGCTCTGGGACCGGCTCTGGGACGCCGGCGGCCCTTACGGTCTCCGCGCCATCGGCTACGCCGCGCTGAACACGGCGCGGATCGAGGCGGGCCTGATCGTTGCCAACGCCGATTTCATCACCGCCGAAACGGCGCTGCGCGCCGACCGGGCCCGCTTGCCCGACGAGATCGGCCTCGACTGGATGGTCGATCTCAAGAAAGGCCCCTTCAACGGCAGGCGCGCCATCGAGGCCGCCCGACGGGACGGCAAGGCGCGCTTTGTGCTGGTCGGTCTGGAAATCGAGGGCAATGTGCCTGCGGATCAGGCCATCGTCTATCACCGCAAGAAGCGCGAGGTCGGCCTGGTGACAGCCGCGATCTGGTCGCCGACCGCCAAACGCAACATTGCGCTGGCCACCCTGGAACGCCCCTATGGCGACAGCATCCTCAACGACCTCTGGGTGGAGATCTACGCGCTTCGGGAGCTGCAATACACCAGGCTGATGAAGCGGGCCAAGGTCGTGCCGAAGCCCTTCGTCAAACTGGCGCGCCGTACGCAGACCCCGCCCGGAGATTTTTGATGGTCTCAGATCGGGGGGAAGAGGCCCTGAACCGCCGACTGATCCTGACGCCTCCCGGCTCAGACTGGTCCGGGCGCACCCGTTATGCGGCGGCCATGTATTTCTACCAGACCGGCCGCATGAGCGCGGACGTGCTGGAGATCTACCGGATCTGTTCCCGTCAGGACGAGGCCGATCCGGCCGATGTGCTGCGGCGCCACCGGATGGGTGAGGACTGGCTGCGGACGCTGGACGGGTTTCGGGAGGAGCCCTGACAGGCGGCCGCGTCGAACTTGCTCAAGATTTGGCCCGGCGGAAAGCCGGTGCAATCAACCACGCACATGGGAGGATGGCATGGACACACAAATGTTGATCGACGGCCGGTTCGAGACCGGCACGGAAGCAGCCGAGCACATCGTCAACCCGAAGTCGGGCGAGGAGATCATCGCGCTGCCCGAAGCTTCCGCCGAGCAGCTGGACGCGGCCGTTGCCGCCGCGCGCGCCGCCTTCACAACCTGGTCCCAGACGACACCGGCCGAGCGTGCGGCGCATCTGCTGGCCATTGCCGACCGGATCGAGGCCGAAGGCGACGGCTTTGCCGCGCTCGAGGCGCTCAATTGCGGCAAGCCGATCAATGCGGTCAGGCAAGACGAGATTCCGGGCGTCGCGGATTGCTTCCGCTTTTTCGCAGGCGCCGTCCGCACGCTCCATGGCGCGGCGGCCGGAGAATATCTCGCCGGCCATACCTCGATGATCCGGCGTGACCCGATCGGCGTCGTCGGTTCGATCGCGCCCTGGAACTATCCGCTGATGATGATGGCCTGGAAACTTGCCCCGGCCATTGTGGGCGGCAATACGGTCGTCTTCAAGCCCTCGGAGAACACGCCGTTGACCGCGCTCAAGCTGGCCAAGGTGCTGAACGACATCCTGCCCGCAGGCGTCGTCAACATCGTGCTCGGCAAGGGCGCAAGCATCGGCAATGCGATCATCAACCATCCGAAGATCGACATGATCTCGCTCACCGGCGATGTCGGCACCGGCAAGAAGGTGCTGGCGGCGGCAGCAGGCAGCGTCAAGCGCACCCATCTGGAGCTTGGCGGCAAGGCGCCGGTGATCGTCTTCGGCGATGCCGACGTCGGCTCGGTGGTCGAGGGGCTGCGGGCCTTCGGCTACTACAATGCCGGGCAGGACTGCACGGCGGCTTGCCGGGTCTATGCCCATGACGACGTCTATGAAAAGCTGGTTGCGGATCTCGCGGGTGCCGCCGCCACGATCCGGTTCGCCGATGCGGACGACACCGTGAACGAGATGGGCCCGCTGATCTCCGCCCGCCAGCGCGACCGGGTCGCCGGTTTTGTAGACCGGGCCAAAGCGGTCAGCCACATCGAGGTGGCGACAGGCGGATCGGCCGCGGGCGACAGCGGCTTCTTCTTCCAGCCGACGGTGCTGGCCGGCGCCCTCCAGGACGACGAGATCGTCCGCCGCGAAGTTTTCGGCCCGGTGGTCTCGGTGACCCGCTTTTCGGAAACTGAACAGGCCGTTGCCTGGGCCAACGATTCCGATTATGGCCTCGCCTCCTCCGTCTGGACGGGCGATATCGGCCGCGCCATGTCGGTCGCCGCCCGCCTGCAATACGGCGCCACCTGGATCAACACCCACTTCGCCCTCACCACCGAAATGCCCCATGGCGGCCTGAAACAGTCCGGCTACGGCAAGGACCTGTCCCAATATGCCCTGGAGGACTACACGGTCGTGCGTCATGTGATGATCAAGCACTGATGAGCCTGACGCGTCGTCGGCGGCCTACGGGACGCCGACGCTGTTCCGGCAGCCCCCTAACGGGAAAACCGCACCGGTACCTGGAGGCTCATGCGCGGGCCGGCGATATCGCCGGGAAATTTCGGCATGGGCGCGGCGCGGCGGACCATGTCCAGGGCGGCCTGGTCGAGAAGGGCGTGTCCGGAAGATCCGGCAAGCCGGATGCCCGACACCGACCCGTCACGTGAAATCGTGAACGCCACCCGCGCCGTGCCTTCCAGGCTTTTTCGCCGGGCTTGCGGCGGATAGCGTTTGGCGCGGCGCAGTTTGGCGACCACCTTGCCCTTGTAATTCGATGCCGCCTTGGTGCCGCCGTCCTTTGACTTGGCGTTTGCCCGGCCATTGGCGTTGGAGTGCGCCGTCCGGCTTGTCACCCGTTCCCCGCCTTTTCGGGAACTGGCTTCCGCCCCTTTGGCCTGCGCGGTCCTGGCCTTCCCCTCCGGTGCCTTTTGGGGCTCGGTCTTGCGGACAGGCGGTTTCGGCTTGGCTCTCGGGGACTGCGTGACGGCCGCCAGAGGGTCTTCGAGTGCTCTCAGCACCTCCTGCTCCTGCGTGACCGGTTTCGCCGGTTCGACGGTTTGTGCCGCATCGACCCGGGCGAGTTCGACCGGTTTCTGCTCCAGAGCCTGTTCTACCGGCTGGACTGGCTTCGAGGGCTTGACCGCCTTGACCGGTTCGATAGCGGTCACGCCTTGGACAAGCGGGACTGTTGCGCCCGTCGCAACGACCTCGGCAGGAACCGGTTCCATGATGGGGTGCGCAGGCGTCACGGGGGTGACTTCGGCCAGTTTGACCGGTTCGCGCACCGGGGCCAGCGGTTCGGTGTCCGGTTCGACCTTCTCGGCCGGCGCGGTTTCAGAGACCACCTCCGCCTTGGCCCCGGCAACCAGATCTTCAATCGAGCCGATCACGGCAACACTGCCGCCTTCGGAGGCGGCAATCGACACCTCATCCGGATCCTCGGCAAAAAAAGCCGACCCGGTGCCGTGCAGCACCAGAGAGACAATGGCACCCACCGCCAGGAAACGCGGGAAGTTCACGGTGCACCCCGCCGCGTGATCAGGACGATGTCGGTCCGGCCGGCCGCTTTAAGTTCGTTCAAGACCTTTTCCAGCAGGTCCGCCCTCAAGTCTCCGTCTGCTGCCAGCTTGAGGGAGCCGGTCTCCGCACCGTCCTTTTGCGCCAGCCAGGAGCCAACAGACATTTCGGCGTCGCCGGCAAAGGTCCTGCCATCCTTATCGACAACCAGCGCGCCGGTGGCGCGGATGGTTTCGTCCTCGAGAATGTTCAAAGGCGGTTCAACCTTGCGCGCATCGTCCCGGGCGAGCGATCCGGCAAACAGGAAGAAGATCAGCATCAGGAAAACAACATTGATCAGGGGGATCGTGTTTTCCGGAGGTTCCCGGTGCTGTGGCGGTGTCAGGCGCATGCGTTTAATTCCCGGTCACCAGAACCGTCCTGAGGCCGGTCCGGCGCGCGGCGGACATGACATCGACCACATCCTGCACATGTGCTTCCGGTCCGGACCAGATCGCGATGACGGCGTTTTCCTTCAGGCCAGACAAACGGGCCACAAGGTCTGTCTTCATCAATGGGCTGCCGTTCAGGTCCAGTATGTCGGCCGTATGAATGCGCAGGTACGCGGGCTTCAGATCCGCGCCGCCGCCCGCCGCTCCGCTTGAAACGTCGAGCGACTGATAGCGGGTGAAACTGGAGGCCAGCATGAAAAACAGCAGCAGCAGGAAGATGACGTCGATAAGCGAAGTCAGACCGACCGGCCTGCGGCGTGCGCGCGGCCTATAGGGCATGCCTCGGCTCCGTTGCCTCGAACGGCAGAACCCTGGCGCCACCGCACTCTGTGATCGCGCCGGTGAAGAACGCCGTGACCAGCGCTTCCAGTTCCGCCTGTTCGGCTTCGATCCGGCTGTCGAACCAGCCGACAATAGCAGAGACCGGAATGGCAACGGCAAGACCGACGGCCGTGGTCATCAGCGCAACCCAGATACCGCCCGCCAGGACGGACGGATCGACGGCGGCCCCCGCGCCCTGCATCGCCCGGAAAGCCTCGATCATGCCGAGCACCGTGCCGAGCAGGCCGATCAGCGGTGCCGTCTGGGCGATCATGTCCAAGGGTCTCAAATAGGCCCTCAGGGAATTGAGACGCAGGACACAGATCCGTTCGATGTCCTCTTTCAGGAGCGAGGTATCGGCATGCGCTTGGGCGCTGCCCTGAAACAGCTTGAACAGGACGCCGGCAACGCAGGACTTTCCACCTCCGGCCATGTTCAGGGCGTCCCGGGTTCTGCCATCCAGCCAGAGGCGAAGGGCTTTGCGGGCAGAACCAAACCGGCCAACGCCCATCACCGCGAATTGCAGGACCTTGGCCGCGATCAGGGCAACGGCGACCAGTGACAGAAGCAGAAGCAGAAGTACAACGGGGCCACCCTGGTCGACCAGGCCGGTCAGGGGCGACAGAAACTGCGGCAGCGCAAACTCTTTGATGTCGGGCATGTCACTCCACTCCCGGGTTTGGGGTCAAAGGATCAGGTCGATGTCGGACCGGGACGACAGGCGCAGCAAGGGCAGGCAGTCCGCGCCAGCGCTCCCACCGATCTCACAGGCCCGGACGTCGTTCAAAAGAACACGGGCAATGCTCGCGCAGTCGCCCTTCAAAACGTCATACTGGCGTACTCTTGTCTTGCCGGCGGGCAGTCCACCGAAATCAACGGCCGCGTAGCCGCTGACGCCTTCGGACGTGTCGAACACCACCAGATCCAGCCCGAGCGCCTGAACGGTGTCGGCCAGATCATTGCGAATGACGAAGGTCAGCCGGCAGGCATCGTCCACGGTCACGGCCTCGTTCAGCTGGATCGAAATCATCTCCGCCGGCTGGGCCACGGCGGTGGGGGCTGTCAGGGGCCATGACAGGCAGGTCAGAGCCGCCAGCACCGGAACCAGAAATTTTTGCATCCTGTCGCTTTCCCCTCGACGCCCGGCTGCGACAACCGGTCCCTTCGGGACGCGACAGTCGCGGGCCAATTCAAAGTTGCTGGAGAGTTCTCGAGGCTGGGGCGGTGCGCGTCTTCTCAGGTGAGGCGGCTCCCTGCCCTGGCAGGTGTCTGTCAGCTTTCCGGTGCCCCGTTCCGGGCAGCCCTAAAAGCTGAGTTATATATTCATAATTTAACAGCCGCCGTCAACTGGAAGCTTCACGACGGCTGGACGTTCTCTCCACAAAGCGGAATTGGGTCGCGTCTAAGAGAAACAAACGCTCCAAAAAGAAACCGGCGGCACGGTGAAAACCGGCCGCCGGACATCTGCAGGACTGATTGTTCCGCTCTTAGAACTCGATGGCGCGGTCGCCGTCGGCGTCCTTGATCCGGGTCGGCAGGCCGATGCGGTTCAGGATACCGAGGAACGGATGCGGCGGCAGTTCTTCCACATTGGCCATCTTCTTGACGTCCCACTCGCCAGTGGCAATCAGCATGGCGGCGGCAACCGGCGGCACGCCGGCGGTGTAGGAGATGCCCTGGCTTCCGACTTCCCTGTAGGCTTCGGCGTGGTCGGCGACGTTGTAGATGAACACCTCGTGTTCCTTGCCGTCCTTGATGCCTTTCACGAAATCGCCTATGCAGGTCTTGCCTTCATATTCCGGCGCCAGCGAGGACGGATCCGGCAGGCAGGCCTTGACCACCTTCAGCGGCACGACTTCCAGGCCTTCAGCCGTGGTGACAGGCTGCTCGGACAGGAGACCGATGTTCTTCAGGACGGTGAAGACATTGATGTAGTGCTCGCCAAAACCCATCCAGAAGCGCACATCGGCGCCGTCCATGTTCTTCGACAGCGAATGCACCTCGTCATGGCCGCAGAGATAGGCCATGCGCTTGCCGACCACCGGCAGGTCGTATTCCTTGCCGATCTCGAACATCCTGTTTTCCTGCCACTCGCCCTTCTGCCAGGAATAGACCGTGCCGGTGAATTCGCGGAAGTTGATTTCCGGATCGAAATTGGTGGCGAAATACTGTTTGTGGCTGCCGGCGTTGATGTCGACGATGTCGACCTCGGTCACCTTGTCGAGATAGTCGTCCTTGGCAAGGCGCGCATAGGCGTTGACGACGCCCGGATCGAAGCCCGCGCCCAGAATGGCGGTGACGCCCGCCTTCTCGCATTCCTCGGCCCGTTTCCATTCGTAGTTGGCATACCAGGGCGGCGTTTCGCAGATCTTGCCCGGTTCTTCGTGAATGGCCGTGTCGATATAGGCGGCGCCGGTCTTGATGCAGGCGCTGAGCACCGACATGTTGAGGAAGGCGGTGCCGACATTGATGACGATCTCGGACTTGGTCTTCCGGATCAGCTCGGCGGTCGCGTCGATGTCGAGTGCGTTGAGTTCGTGGCCTTCCAGAACGCCAGGCTGTTTCATCGCGTTCTTTTCATGAACGGTCTTGATGATCTCGTCGCATTTGGCACCGGTGCGCGAGGCAATGTGAATGTCGCCGAGGACATCGTTGTTCTGCGCGCATTTATGCGCCACCACCTGGGCGACACCGCCGGCGCCGATGATGAGAACGTTCTTTTTCATGAGGGTCGTACCTTCCTTGGAACTTGGGGGTGTTCGGGTTCAAGTCTCAGGACAGACTTTGTTCGTAATCCTGGTAGGTGAATTCGCGGACGGGCACGATCGTGCCATCCAGCTCCTTCATCGCGATGGCCGGCATCTTCACACCGTTGAACCAGTTTTTCTTGACCATCGTGTAACCGGCCGCGTCCTGGATGGAAACGCGGTCGCCGGTCTTGAGTTCATTCGGGAACCTGAATTCCCCGAAAATGTCCCCGGCAAGGCAGGACTTGCCGCAGATCATGTAGGGGTGATCGCCCTCGTTCGGTGAAACCTTGGCGCTCTCGCGGTAGATCAGGAGGTCCAGCATATGCGCCTCGATCGAGGCGTCGACGATGGCGAGGTTCTTGCCGTTGAACAGGGTGTCGAGCACGGTGGTTTCCAGCGTCGTCGACTTTGTGATCGAGGCTTCGCCCGGCTCCAGATAGACCTGGACGCCGTAGGTTTCGGAAAACGCCTTCAGCCGGTCGGCGAAGCGATCCAGCGGATAATCCTCGCCGGTGAAATGAATGCCGCCGCCAAGGCTGACCCACTCCGCCTGTTTCAACAGCGAGCCGAATTTTGCCTCGATATCGCCGAGCATGCGGTCGAACAGGTCAAAATCGGCATTCTCGCAATTGTTGTGGATCATGAAGCCGCTGATCCGGTCCATGATCCTTTCCACCTTGGCGACATCCCATTCGCCGAGACGCGAGAACGGGCGTGCCGGGTCGGCCAGGTCAAAACTGGAAGAACTCACCTGCGGGTTCAGCCGCAGGCCGCGCACGATGCCAGTGGACTTGTCGGCGAAGCGCTCCAGCTGGCTGATCGAGTTGAAGATGATCTTGTCGGCGTGAGAAATCACTTCGTCGATTTCATAATCCGCATAGGCGACGGAATAGGCATGGGTTTCCTTGCCGAACCGCTCATGGCCGAGGCGGACCTCGTTCAGCGAGGACGAGGTGGTGCCGTCCATGTAGTCGCGCATGAAATCGAACACGCACCAGGTGGCGAAACATTTCAGCGCCAGCAGCGCCTTGGCACCCGAGCGCTCACGCACATAGGCGATCTTTTCCAGGTTGCGGAGCAGGCCGGACTTGTCGATCAGGTAGTAGGGGGTCTGGAGCATGTCTGTCTAACGTCGCTGCTGGAGGCGGCCGCCTCTGGTGAAATTGGCCGCGGGATACATGGTCTCGGGACGTCTGCAAGAGCCGAAAACAGCCCTGGCGCCAACGTCAGGTCAGACGGTTACCCGCGCCCAACGAAGGTCGGCACCGGTTCCGGGAGGGACAGATAGCGTCTCAGGGCATGTGTCATCAAGGCGGCGGGGAAACTTTTCCTGCCTCAAGCGCCGGGTTTTCCTTCGGCGAAAGCCAATTTATGTGTTCGCAATCACTGGGGTAAGTGCCGAACGGTTCTATCCTGCGCTTGGATCAAGACCGGTGGCGTCTGGCGCCTGCCGGCAGGTGTTTGTGGGCTTGAGCATATGACCGAGACCTGGAAAGGACCGGCTGATGATTACGATAACCTCACCCTCAATGGTGTTTAACGACGCCCGCTCAAACCGGCTGTTCACGATGGATGTGACACAAGCGGTTGCCGCGACGGACACACAACGTGCGCTCGTCGACAAGGTGGTAGCGGCCGCTGCCCGCGCCACCGGAAACCGTCTCGACAACCTGATCCTCAACGCACACGGCACGCCCGGCAGCTTCCAGATCGGCACCGGGCTGAACATCAACACGATGTCTCCCTGGGCGGATGTGAAAAACAAGGTTTTCAAGATCTGGTTTCGCGGCTGTCTCGTCGCCCGCATCGCCGGCGCCCAAACGGCCAGCCACGGCGATGGCGCCGCCCTGCGGGCCTACGGCGTCAATTCCGGCAATGGTCACGCCTTCATCAGCGCGTTTGCACGGCTGACGGGCTGCTATGTGGTTGCGCCGACGGAAATGCAAAGCGCCGCCCGGCACCGCTCCAGCTATCCGCGCGGCCAGCTGGACAGCTATGAAGGCCTGTTGTTGAGCTACGATCCGCAGGGCAATATCAGCTGGCAACACCGCTACCCGTCGCTGTATGGCCACGACACCACGGCTCGCACGGCCCGCATGCCGAACCGGGAGTGAGTTTCAGCAGCGTCAATCCGCTGCGCTGCCACGATAGCTCTGTTCCAGCTCGATCAGGCGCTGCTTTCGCCACAGGCCGCCGCCATAGCCGGTGAGCGAGCCGTCCGCACCGATCACCCGATGGCACGGCACCACCAGGGCCAGCTGGTTGGCGCCGTTGGCGCGAGCAACCGCCCGCACCGCTTCCGGCCGGCCGAGTTTTCGGGCCAGTTCCGAATAGCTGCGCGTTTCGCCCGGAGGGATCGAAAGGAGTTCCCGCCAGACATCCCGCGTGAAGGCACTGCCATGGAGCGCGAGCTTTGTCTCAAAGGACCCGCCCGTGCCGTCGAAGAACCGGTCCAGCTCCGCCTGGATCTGGTCCGTCACCCCGGTGCGGCCAAAACCGATCTCGCCCTTGGCATAGCCCTGCAGCTTGCGGAATTCCGCCGGCAGGGCCTTGCGGTCGAGAAACTCCAGAAGATGCAGCTGCGTCCGGTCGGTGACCGCGACCAGCGGCCCGAGCGGCGAGGATACCCAGTCGGCATAAAGCAACGGCTTGGAGGAGAAGGTTCCGGGTGCCTGACCGAGAATGCGGGCAAAGGCCTCGCGGAAGGCGCTCGGCGATTCAAAGCCCGCTGTGAGCTGGGCATCGATCACCTTGCCGCCTCCGGCCAGCGTCGAGAAGCCTTCCTGCAGGCGCCGCTGACGGGCCATTTCCAGGAAAGTCATGCCGAAATGGCGCTTGAAGGCCCGGCGAACGGTCGAGGGGTCGAAACCCATGCGGACAAGATCCGGCTCGCCCCAGCGATAGGCCGGCCGCTTTTCCAACGCCTCGATCAGCGGCTTCACCACCGGGTCGGCGCTTGCCTCGGGTGTCGTCGGCCGGCAGCGCTTGCACGGCCGGAACCCGGCCTCGATGCATTCGCCGACTGTCTCGTGAAAGGTGCAGTTTTCCGGCTTCGGCTTGCGGGCCGGACAGGTGAGACGGCAGAAGATGCCGGTCGAGGCGACACAGACAAAAACGCGTCCGTCATAGGACGGATCGCGGTTGAGCAGGGCCTCGTAAAGGGTGTCGAAAGAGGGTCTTGTCATCAGCATGAGCCGACCATACGCCCACAGCCACGCGAATTCAGCCGGAAATCGGGCATCTATTTCAGATGCCCATCCAGTCGCTCCGGGCCGTGCCTTCCACTCCGAAAACAAGGCTTGCTGTTGACGTTGTGAACTAGACCAGGCCGACGGACTGCCGGACATCCTCGTCGCGCAGGGAACAGTCGACACCGCGATAGGCATCGCCCGCGTCCGTGCACAGCCAGGAGATCGCCTCGCCGACCCATTCGGCCGGAATATGCACCGACGGATCGAGCTGGCTAACCGGGTTGATGCCGGACGCCTTGATGTCGACCTGCATCTTGGTGGCAACGGTGCCCGGGCTGAGGCCGACGATGCGCAGGCCCTGGTCGCCGAATTCCTTGTCGGCGCAGCGGGTCAGCGACAGGGCGGCGGCCTTGGAAGCGCAATACTGACTCCAGCCTTCGAGCGCGCCGGTGGCCGCACCGGAACTGATGTTCACAATGGTGCCTGCGCCTTTTTTCAGCATGTGCGGCGCGACAGCACGGATGCCGTGATAGACGCCCTTCACGTTGATATCGATGACCTGGCCCCAGGCGTCCGGATCGGACTTTTCGATCCGGGCAATCGGCTCGATCACGCCGGCATTGTTCACCAGAATGTCGATGCCACCGAACGTGTCGATGCACAGCTGGACGGCCTTTTGCACGTCTTCATAGTTGGCAACATCGCAGGTGACCGATGCGGCTTCGGCACCGCTTTCCCGGATTTCCGCGGCGATGCGGTCGATATCCTTGGCCGAACGGGCGGCGAGCACCACCTTGGCACCGTATTTCGCAAGGCTGCGGGCGGCGGCTTCGCCAATCCCCCGGCTGGCGCCGGTGACCAGGGCAACCTGCCCCGACAAATCAAACATGTAACGTCCCCTGCTTGGTCCGGCTCCTTGGCCGGTCGTATTCTATTGCGGACCATAATGCGGCGGCCTTCAGGAATAAACAGCGCTTTTGCAGCAGCGTCCTGCAGCATCTGCACGAATGCCGACCGCGAACCGCACTGACTAATTGACTTTTGGGACCGTCTCTAGTGGTTTGATCGCACAGCACGAAAAAGCGAATGAAGGGGCTGACCGGATGGCGGCGGCAAAATCGGCGATGCAGAAAGTCTTGCGCCAGATGTATTTCGGCGGCAGCCTGAAGGCACGCGTCTTCCGCTATGTCCTGCTGGCCTTCGACCTGATCACGATCGGCTATTTCATCGTGTCCTCGGTCTATGACCCGGCCCGTCTGCACCACGAGCTGGACTACGTCATTGCCGGTGTGCTGCTGCTCGACTATGTCGCGCGGCTGATCGCCTCGTCCAGGCCGAGCCGGGATTTCTTCAGCTTTACCTCGCTCGCCGATGTGGTGGTCATCGCCTCGCTGATCGCTCCGGCCTTCCTGGAGAATTTCGCCTTCCTGCGCGTGGTGCGCATGCTCCGTCTGATGCGCTCCTATCACTTGCTGAAAGAGCTGCGCCAGTCCTCGAAATGGTTCCGGCGCAACGAGGACATTCTTCAGTCGGCGGTCAATCTGATGGTGTTCATCTTCGTGGTCACGGCCATCGTTTTCGTCATCGAGGACGACCGCAATCCGAACATCAACAACTACCTCGACGCGCTCTATTTCACGGTTACCACGCTGACCACGACCGGCTTCGGCGACATCACCATGACCGACAGCGTCGGCCGGCTGATGACGGTCATGATCATGATCTTCGGCGTCGCCCTGTTCCTGCGGCTGGTGCAGACCATCTTCCGCCCGACCAAAGTGAATTATGCCTGCCCCGATTGCGGTCTCAACCGGCACGACCCGGACGCCGTCCACTGCAAGCATTGCGGCCGCACGATCAACATCCCGACCGAGGGCGCCTGGGAATGACCGCTTGTCCTCTCGCTGATTTGTGAAGACAGACCGCTGGACAATTGTCCGCCGAGGCCCATCCTTACCGGCGGCACCGGAACGCCCCGGTGAGCGCTGAAAGGGTTGGTCGATGCAGACACATTGCAAGTCCTTCTGGAAAACCGTTTGTTGTGCCATGGCGCTGTCGCTGGCCGCGAGCACCGCCCAGGCCGCCGGCGACACAGGCTGCGGCGAGGAGATCCCGTGCGAGCTGAAGGGCGGCGACTATTACATTCACCTGCCGACAGACCATCCCGCGGATCAGCCGCTCGGCGCGATCTTCTATCTGCACGGCCATCGCGGCAAGGCGGTCAACGCGATCCGCAACAAGAGCTTTCAGAAAATGGCCGACGAGCTCGGCGTTGCCTTCGTCGCCGTCCAGGGCGTCAACGGCACCTGGTCCTTCCCGACCGCGCCCCGTCAACGCCGCGACGAAACGGCCTTTTTCGAGGACGTGCTTTACGACCTTTCCAAGCGCTTCGGCGTCGACCGCGAGCGCACGCTGCTCTCCGGTTTTTCCTCCGGCGGCTTCATGACCTGGTATGTGGCCTGCGAGGACTCGCACCGCTTTTCCGGCTATGCGCCGATCGCCGGCGCCTTCTGGGAACCGCTGCCCAAGGATTGCCCCACCGAACCGCCCTATCTCTTCCACACGCATGGCACCACCGACACGGTGGTGCCGCTGGAAGGCCGCTGGCTTGGCGGGGGCCAGTGGAAACAGGGCGACGTCTTTGAAAGCTTCGCCATCTGGCGCCGCCAGAACGGCCTCGCCGAGACCGAGCCGAAAACCTTCACCGACGGCAAGCTGACCTGCGAACGCTGGCAGCCCAAGACCGGCCTCCTCGAACTCTGCCTCCACGACGGCGGCCACAGCGTCGAGGCCAATTTCATCCGCCGCGCCTGGAACGAGCTCGGCGAAATGAAAGGCTGGACGAAGAAGGGGTAGGGGCGGGGCTACATCGCTCCCCTACGGGTGTCATCCCGGGCAAGCGCAGCGCGACCCGGGACCCACTCGTTGCCAGAGCGGTTCTTGTTTGAGACAACCCCGGCAACAAATGCCCGACAGCTTTTGCAAGCGGCCCGGCGAGTAGGCCCCGGCTCAAGGCCGGGGTGACACTGCGGAATGTGGCTGTGCAACGGAAAACAGGAAGCCTTTCGTCACCCCAAGGTTTCCCTTCAGCGCCTTCCCAACTCGTCGTCGCGCATGGCCGGGATGACGCCGGAAAGGCTTCTGCTTTTCGCGAACCTCTAACCAAAATGTGAGCCGCCGTGTCCGCCGCCGCACAACGCCGCAGTTGACGTCCCCAGCTGCCTGTGCCCATCTCCGCCGAACGTGTTTCATCCCGATTGCCAGGTCCGCCCTTGTCCCAGAATACCCCCGCTCCCGGCGCCCTTGCCGGCCTTGTTGTCCTCGATCTCTCGCGCATTCTCGCCGGGCCGACCTCAACCCAGATCCTGGGCGATCTCGGCGCGGAGGTGATCAAGATCGAGCGGCCCGGGCGGGGCGACGACACACGCGGTTGGGGGCCGCCCTTCCTGAAGGACGCGCAAGGCAACGAGACCGCCGAAAGCGCTTATTATCTTTCCTCCAACCGCAACAAGGCGTCCGTCGCCATTGATCTGGCCAGCACGGACGGCCAGAAGCTGATCGCCGATCTCGCGGCCAAGGCCGATATTCTCGTCGAGAATTTCAAGGTCGGCGATCTGAAGCGCCGCGGGCTCGACTATGACACGCTGAAGACCATCAACCCGCGGCTGATCTATTGCTCGATCTCCGGCTTCGGCCAGACCGGGCCTTATGCGCATCGGGCGGGCTATGATTTCCTGATCCAGGGCATGGGCGGTATCATGTCCCTGACCGGATTTCCGGACGAGGAAGGCGGCACGGAGACCAAATGCGGCGTTGGCATCGCCGATGTCATGTGCGGCATGTACGCCACCGTGTCGATCCTGGCCGCGCTCAACCACCGCCATCAGACCGGTGAGGGCCAGCATATCGACATTTCGCTGCTGGACGCCCAGGTGTCCTGGCTGATCAACCAGGGCGCGGGTTATCTCGTCTCCGGCAAGGTGCCCGGCCGCCTCGGCAACGGCCACCCGACCATCGTGCCCTACGAGACCTTTCCGGGCGCCGACCAGACTTTCATCCTGGCCGTCGGTAATGACAGCCAGTTCCAGAAATTCTGCGCTGTCGCCGGGGCGCCGGAGCTGGCGGCGGATCCGCGTTTTGCCAAGAATGCCGACCGGGTGCGCAATCGCAAGGAGCTGGTGCCGATCATCCGCCGCCTCACCATCGAAAAGACCGCCGCCGAATGGATCGCCCAGCTGGAAGCGACCGGTGTACCCTGCGGCCCTGTCAATGACCTGGCACAGGTGTTCGACGATCCTCAGGTGCAGGCGCGCGAGATGAAGATCACCCTGCCCCATCCCCTGAGCGGCGCCGTCGACCTCATCGGCTCGCCGATCAACCTGGAAAAAACCCCGGTCAGCTACCGCGCCGCGCCGCCGCTGCTCGGCGCGGACACAGCGGATGTGCTGACCCGGCATCTGGGCCTTGCGCCCGAAACCCTTGCAGAGCTTGCGACACGCGGCATTGTTGGCCTTGAAACGGCACCAGAAGGACAGACAAAGAAATGACCACCGGCGCGGACATCATTGCGGGAAAACTGGCCTCGGCGGGCTGCCGGCATGCCTTCGGCATTCCGGGCGGCGAGGTGCTGGCGCTGATGCAGGCGCTAGATCAGGCAGGGCTGAAATTCGTGCTGGTCAAACATGAAAACGCCGGCGGCTTCATGGCCGAAGGCGGCTGGCATGCGGACGGCGCGCCGGGCGTTCTGCTCGCAACGCTCGGTCCGGGCGCGGCCAACGCCATCAACGTCGTCGCCAATGCCTGGCAGGACCGGGTGCCGCTGATTTTCCTGACCGGCTGTGTCGACCAGGGCGAAGCCGAAAGCTACACCCACCAGGTGTTCGATCACCAGCAGCTGCTGCGCCCGATCGTCAAGGCGAGCTTTTCCGCACGGCTTGGTGCGCTCGACGTCATGATGGAGAAGGCCCTCGCCATTGCCCTCGACGGCCAGCCAGGACCGGTCCATATCGACGTGCCGATCAAGGTCGCCGAAGGCGAGACCGCCGAGCCCTGGAGCCAGGCCTTTCAGGCGGCCCCCGTCGCGACCCAGCCGCTGCCCGGCAGCGACCTCGAAACCGCGCTGAGCCTGATCGCCAAGGCCAAACGCCCAATTGCGATTGCCGGCGTCGATGCCGTCAACGAAGGCGCGTCCGCCGCAATCACCCAGTTCTGCGAGACTTTCCGGGTGCCGCTGGTGACCTCCTACAAGGGCAAGGGGTTGCTAGACGAAACCCACCCGCTGGCGCTCGGCGGCGCGGGCCTTTCGCCCAAGGCGGACGGGCATCTGCTGCCGCTGATCAACCAGTCGGACTGCATCCTGCTCCTGGGCTACGACCCGATCGAGATGCGCATCAACTGGCGCAACCCCTGGTCCGCCGACGCGCCGGTGATCGACATCACCCCGGTGCTCAGGACCCACGGCATGCATTCGGTTGCCGCAACGCTGAGGGGCGCCGTGGCGCCGGTCCTGAAACTGATGGGCGAGGTCCGCGACCCGGGCGCGCCGTCCTGGACCGGCGGCGAGCCGGCAAGGACCCGAGCCGACCTCGAGGCTGCCTTCGCGCCCGAAGCCTCCGGCTGGGGCCCCGGCACCGTCTTCCACACGCTGCGCGACGTCCTGCCCGACGACACCGTTGCCACCGCCGACAGCGGCGCCCACCGCATTCTGGTCAGCCAGATCTGGCGCTGCCCGATGCCGCGCCAGATGCTGCAATCCTCCGCGCTCTGCACCATGGGCTGCGCCGTCCCGCTCGCCATGGGTCACCGCCTGGTCGAGGGTCAGTCGCCGGTGATCGCCTTTGTCGGCGACGCGGGCCTGGAAATGTGCCTCGGTGAACTCTCCACCCTGCGCGATCTGAAAATCCCGGTGATCATCTGCGTGTTGGTCGATACCAGCCTAGCCCTGATCGAACTCAAGCAACGCGGCAGCCAGCGGCCGAATGTCGGCGTCGATTTCGGCGAAACGGATTTTCCAGCGGTCGCCAGGGCCTATGGCGGGCATGGGGTCTGGGTGGAGGATGCGGATACTCTCAGGAGCGAAGCCGAGGACGCCCTGAAACGCGACGGCTTCACGCTGCTCGCCTGCCGCATCGAACGGCGAGCCTATGACGGGGCGTTTTAGAGGGGCGGATTGAAAGTGCATTGCGAATACGGATTGTGTCCCACTTCCCCTGCAATTCAATCGAAGAAGACACGCCCCAAACACCGGCGTCACCCCGGGCGAACGAAGTGAGACCCGGGGCCTACTCGTTTGCAGAGAGCAGGAACAAAGGCACCCCTTGAAGACGCATCGTGGGCTTTGGCAAGCGGGTCCCGGCTCGCGCTGCGCTTGGCCGGGATGACACCGAAGGTAACGTCTTTCACCTCAGTTTTGGCGAGAAATTGCAAACACAATTGCCTTGCCCAGTGAGAGGGGCAAGTGGCCAGGTTTGTTTCTGGGCCGGCGATCTCGTTTCGCCAGGATCCCGCATCTCCTTCCCGTGAAGGCTGTCTCGCCCCCACGGGAAGCTTTCTCATTCACGCCACCGCCGCCGGGTCCAGGAACCCGCCCGACTGCCGGTTCCAGAGCTGGGCATAGACCCCGCCCTTCTGCAGGAGCGCCTGGTGGGAGCCTTCTTCGATGATCCGGCCCTGGTCCATGATGATCAGCCGGTCCATCGCGGCGATGGTCGACAGGCGGTGGGCAATGGCGATCACCGTCTTGCCCTTCATCAGGTCGAACAGGCTCTCCTGAATGGCGGCCTCGACTTCGGAATCGAGTGCCGAGGTCGCCTCGTCCAGGACCAGGATCGGCGCGTCCTTCAGAAGCACCCGGGCAATCGCGATCCGCTGGCGCTGGCCGCCGGAGAGCTTGACACCGCGCTCGCCGACATGGGCGTCCAACCCCTGCCGCCCCCGAAAGTCCTGAAGATCAGGAATGAACGACATGGCATGGGCTTTTTCGGCCGCCCGCATGGCTTCCTCCCGGCTTGCACCGGCCCGGCCATAGACGATGTTGTCGAACACCGAGCGGTGCAGCAGCGAGGTGTCCTGGGTGACCATGCCGATCTGCGCCCGGAGGCTGTCCTGGGTGACAGCGGCGATGTCCTGGCCGTCGATCCGGATGCGCCCGCCCTCAAGGTCGTAAAAGCGCAGCAACAGGTTGACCAGGGTCGACTTGCCGGCGCCCGAGCGTCCGACCAGGCCGACTTTTTCGCCCGGCGCGATCCGGAGCGACAGGTCCTCGATGACACCCTTGTCCTGACCGTAATGGAACCGGATCCGGTCAAAGACGATCTCGCCCCTGGAAACGGCCAGCGGTTTCGCGTCCGCGCGGTCCACCAGCGTGTGCGGCCGGGAGATCGTCTGCATGCCTTCCTGCACCGTTCCGACATTTTCGAAAATGTCGGTCGTGATCCACATGATCCAGGCGGACATGTTGACGATCCGCACGGACAGTGTGATCGCCAGCGTCAGCGAGCCGACCGTGACCAGACCGCCCTGCCACAGGCTGATCCCCAGTGCGCTCAAGGACGCGATGAAGATGCCGTTGACGATCCAGAGCAGGATGACCATCAGCGTCAGCGGCCGCAGGATCTCATAGAACTTCCGTGTGTGGTCCTCCAGCGACTCGCGTGTGTAGGCTTCCTCCATCCGGCCCGCGGCAAACAGCTTCACGGTCAGGATGTTGGTGTAGCTGTCGACGATCCGTCCGGTCAGGCTCGAGCGCGCCTCGGACATGATCGCCGAGCGTTCCTTGATCTTCGGAACGAAATGGACAAGCAGCCCCACATAGATGATCAGCCAGCCGGCCAGCGGCAGGATCAGCCAGGCATCGACCCCGAGAAACAGATAGACGGCCGCCGTGACATAGATCAGCACGAACCAGATCGCATCGATCAGCGAGACGACGGAGCCGCGCAGGGAAGGCCCTGTCTGGATGATCTTGTTGGCGATCCGCCCGGCAAAATCATTGTTGAAATAGGACAGGGACTGCCCGAGCACGTGTTTGTGCGTCTGCCAGCGAATGAGGTTGGTCATGGCTGGTTCGATGATCTGGAACTTGATCATCGTGTGGCCCGCGCCGAACAGCGGGCGCAGCAGGACAACCACCACCAGCATCCAGATCAGTTCGCTGCCGTGATCGGCGAGCAGCCGGTCCGGACCGGTCGTGTTCAGATAATCGATGATCCGCCCGAGATAATCGAACAGGGCGACCTCAATGATCGAGACAAAAAACCCGAACACCATCAGCCAGGCCAGCGGCTGCCAGATCTGACGGACGAAATGCCAGTAAAACGCGCTCAACTCGGACGGCGGCGGCGTTCCGTCGTGGTGTTTGAAGGGTGAAACAATGTTTTCAAGATAGGAAAAGACCGTGTTCATCGGTCCGGTGCTCCGTTTGGCTTTGAGATTCAGGAAGGGAATCGTACCGGCACGGAGTGGCTCAAAGAGAGAAACGGGTCGCGGGCGGTACGGATGAAACGCTGATACCGACACGGGAACCGAATGTGGTCTGCGTGCCGGTCTAGATTGGACCGAGATTTCGCATGTGGCTCTCTGGGGTTGTGATGGCTTTACAACGAGGAATGGCCGCACGCTCGGAAATGTGCCTGTGGACCGACACCACCGTAGCCGTTGTTCGGGGCGGATCAAGCTGAAAGTGCCACGGGGAGGATCATCACGGTATGCACGTGTGAATTGTGCCACAGTGGTGGCGGTGATGTTGCTGCCGAATGAGCTGGATGTCCTCTGAGCCTGTTGAGCGGTCCCCATCGCAGGAATGTGATTGGCTTTGAAGGGATCGGGCCGGGTCCTATTTACCGTAACAGGAATGCGGGAATGCCCGGAACACTGGAGAGGCAATGCGTCGGTTCTTGATCTGGAGTGCGGGTTTCTTGCTTCTCAATCTCGGGCTCTGGCTGGCTGTCGTGGTGTCAGGGCTGCACACGGTCTCGGAAAACTGGCGGAGCGCCAGCCGGGCGCCCCTCGGGATCGCGCCTGATCCTCGGATTGAACGGCAAGCCGTGATCCAGGTCTATGCCGCCAGGGCCGTCAGCTGGCGGGGGTATTTCGGCGTGCACAGCTGGATCTCCATCAAGGCGCCCGAGGCCGAGTATTTCACCACATATGAGGTGACAGGCTGGCGAGTCCGCTACGGCGGGCAAGCCGTTTCCGCTTCGCGCCGCGCGCCGGACAGCCGCTGGTTCGGTTCGGAGCCCAGTTTGATTGCGGACTTTCGCGGCCGGGAAGCGGAGGCCGCCATTGCAAGGCTGCAGACGGCCATCAGCGACTACCGCCACAATGACGAATACACCGTCTGGCCGGGTCCCAACTCGAACACCTTCATCGCCCATCTCGGCCGTGTCGTCCCTGAGCTGAGACTGGACCTGCCCCCGACGGCGGTGGGCAAGGATTTCCTCTCAACCGGCCTTTGGGCCAAAGCCCCGAGCGGCACAGGCTATCAACTCTCCCTGTCCGGCCTTCTGGGTGTCCTGATCGCCTGGGAAGAGGGCCTTGAGGTCAACCTGCTTGGTCTGACTTATGGCGTTGATGTCAAGGACCTGTCGATCAAGTTACCCATGGTGGGACGGGTGGGGTTTTGAGCAAACAACATGAGGCGGGACAGAAGATCCCGGTCCTTTTTTGGGTCGGGGTCGATACCGACCTGGCGCTGTTCGGACTGAAGCATCGCGGAAGCCAGCGGTCGAATGCCAGTACCGATCTTGGGGAAACGGATTCTTCGGCCGTCGTCAGCGCATAGGACCGGCGATTTGGAGAGAAGGCATTCCAAGAGCTGAAATCTGCTGCACTGCGCAGGAATGACCAGACTGAGGCGGCAGTTGAAAGACTGCTTACGTGCAGGGGGCGGCTTTGCATGGCATTTTCCGGTTTGGCCGGAAACCCGGACATCGCCGTCCAGGGATGCGCGTGCTAGGTTGACAACCAACACATCTTCGAAAGGTCCCCCGCTCAATGGTATTAGACGCGCGCTCCCCACGCCTCGCAGTGCTGATCGACGCCGACAATGCGTCGGCCAGGATTGTTGACGGGCTCTTTGACGAGATCGCGAAGATCGGCGAGGCAAGCGTTCGACGCATTTACGGCGACTTTTCCAGCCCGAGATCAAAAGCATGGATCGACGTTCTGGCCCGGCATGCCATCATTCCGCACCAGCAGTTCGCCTACACGACCGGCAAGAACGCCTCCGACATCACGCTGGTCATTGACGCGATGGACCTCTTGCTGAGCGGACGCTTCGACGGCTTTTGCCTGGTGTCCTCCGACAGCGATTTTACGCGGCTCGCTGCCCGTATTCGGGAACAGGGCGTCGATGTCTTCGGCTTCGGCGAGCAGAAGACGCCCGAGAGCTTCCGGCAGGCTTGCCGGCGGTTCACCTACACCGAGAACCTGCTCCCCGATTCCCCTGCAAACGCGGAGGCAGCGGGCAGCACATCAAAGCCGCTTCAATCGCCTAGCGCGGCAACGCCCATTATCCGGCGCGTTCTCGACCAGATGGAGACAGAAGACGGTTGGGCACCGCTTGGAGAAGTTGGAACGCATCTTGCCAACCTCTCATCGGATTTCGATCCGCGCAATTTCGGTTTCCGCAAGCTCAGCGATCTTGTCCGCAAGACCAACGCCTTCGAGATCGAGCATCCGGAGGGGCGATCCATCCGCATCCGCGAGAAGCCATCCCCGAAGAAAGCCTCGGCAAGACGGAAATCCTAACCGGCCTCCCGGTTGGACGGTTCGTGTCGGCTGTCCGGTTTGGCAGCACTTGACTGGGAAAGGAGGGGCGGATCGCTCGCTGGGCGGATGCCCTATGCATGAACGACCCGCCGACTCCCGGACGAGGATCAGGATTCCGGCAGGCTGGCTGGGTTGAAGTCGCACATCTCGGCCGCCTTGGCGAGGCTCTCTTTGAAGCCAACCGGCGAGAAGCGGCCGTAAAGCCAGGTCTCGCCGAGGCTTTCGCGTTCGACGGAAATGTCGACCGTTCGTTCCGCATTCGCCACCACGGCGATCATCTCTTTCACGAAACCACCGGTCATTGCGAGGCTGTTCGGGTCGGATTGGCCAACGGGGAACATCTCTTCGCCCAGCCAGATGTCTTCACCGTCAATCGTGATCTCGACGAGGTCGGTCTCGCTCCACGGATCTTCTTCATTGTCCGTGTAAGGCGCGTATTCGTAGCTGAAGCCCGCGTTGTAGCCCTTGGCATCGAAACTGAACTGCAAGGATCCGGACGTGTCGCGCGCCGCGGCATTGGTGTAGACGAGGCAGGTCCCGCCGATCCTGGCCGCCTCCCAGTCACCACTCGAAAATGTGGCCGCTGCCACAGGTGCCGACGCCGGCAGAAAGGCCAGCAACAGGGCATAAGGTCTTAAATTCATTCGATAGGTCTCCAAAAAGTTCTGAAATACGCAGCAAGGCTAAATGCCGACCCGCGTATGCGGCACGCATGCGGGAAAAGGTCCGATGCAGTTGCCGCGCCGCATGCTGACCGCTAACCGGTTTCCATTTGGTGTAACCGAAAGCGCGCTATTGATTTTTCCTGGCCGGCGCCTGCCACGCCCACCGCTTAATCCCGCCCCTCATCCCACGCCTTCAACTGCTCCACCGCAGACTTCGGCCCCAGTGTCAGCCGGTAGAAGTCAAACAACCCCGGTTTCACCGAGGCGAAGAAATAGCAGAAATGCAGCGGAAAGAACCGGTAGCGCAGGTAGCGGAACTTTTCCGGCGGCATCCGGTCGGGAATGCGCACGCTGTAGCGTCTCGGCTCCGGCCGCTTGCCGTCGGCCCTGGTGAGCGCGGCGTAGCGCGCCACCGGCGGCGTGCGGCCGCCGCAGAGCGGGTCGTGGGGTGAATAGAGATCCGTCCAGTCGACACCTGAGCGCGCGACACTTGCCATCGCCTCGCCGAATCCGTTCTGGGCGCCATAGCCGCCAAGGCAATCGAAGGCCGGCCCCAAGGTAACGAAGGCGAAGCCGCCCTTGCGTTTGACGATATCCGGGTTCCGGCGCAGCGCCGCGGCAAGGATATAGATCGCCACGAACGTCCCGCAGCTGTGCGAAGTGAAAACCAACTCCTCGTCCGCGTCTGCCTGTGCCTCCATGGCAACGATCTTGTCGGCGCAGTCTTCTATACGCGCCAGCATCGGGCCGTGTTCGCCGCGCGCCATGCGTGAAATGAAATGCCAGCTGTTGACCAGGTATCGGAAATAGCTTTTCGGCTCCAGGAATTGCTTGAGGGCATGCACCGCCGCCATCCAAAGGCCGCTGCCCGCCAGAAAAACCGCCCAGGAAACGGGGCCTTTATAGGGCTCCGGAGCCAAACCGGCCGCTGCCTCAAGCGCCGTGGGCGCCAGCAGAAGCGGTGGCAGCAGGCTGGTCATCAGGTAGAGCAGCAGGCCGACCGCCGGATAAAGACAGAACACCGCGTGGGCCCAATTGCTCTTCCACACCGCCCGATAGCCGCCGGCCCGGGCATAGAGAAAGAACGAGCGGATGGCATCCAGAACGGTGCGCGGCCAGATGCGTTCGAAATCCGGCCGGATCACATCCCGCCAGCCGAGCTGCACAAACCGCGTGTCGACATGGGCCTCAGGCCAATCCACCTGGCCGGCCCAGTAGGCCGAACCGTCTCCGGGATCGTTGCTTTCACTAAACGGGCCAAATGTTCCGTCCACCTTCCTGATCTTCAAGAAAGTGCCGAATTCCTTTTGGAACAGGGGGAAGCATTTGCGTACCGGACGCAGGTCGTAGCCCGGAAAGTAGAAGACCAGACGCTTGATGTTCTTTCTTATTGTCGTCCCCCACCCCAGCTGCCGATCTTGAACGCCGGACTTCAGCAAGTCGGCCGTCCTTTTAGCGCGGATGGCGCATAAGGCCAAATCTTCCGTTGCGGCCTGTGGAAACCAGTCTCCGGCGCAGGCCGGTCACGTCGCCATTTGGCCCACTGGACTTTCCCGCGCTCCTGATTATGCTGCACCCGCGAAAAGAACGGCCGATGCGGGAACAACGGCCGCGGGAGGACAAAACCATGAAGATCTGCCGGACCAGGGCGGAGCTGCGGCAGGCCGTGCGCGGCTGGAAGCTTGCGGGGGAAACGGTCGGGCTGGTGCCGACCATGGGTTATCTCCATGAGGGCCATCTCGGGCTGGTGCGCCTGGCGCGTGAAAAGGCCGACCGGGCCGTCACCACCATCTTTGTCAATCCGACCCAGTTCGGTCCGAACGAGGACCTCGACACCTATCCGCGCGACGAGGCGCGGGATCTGGCCCTGCTGGAAGCCGAAAACGTCGACGCGGTATTCATGCCGGATGTCACCGAGATGTACGGTGCCGGCGGAGACACCTTTGTCGAGGTGCCGGGCTTGTCCAGCATCCTGCAAGGGGCACTCAGGCCCGGTCATTTTCGCGGCGTTGCCACGGTGGTCACCAAGCTCTTCAACATCGCGACACCGGATTTCGCCGTCTTCGGTGAAAAGGATTATCAGCAGCTGACCCTGATCCGGCAGATGGTCCGCGATCTCGACATGCCGCTGGAAATTGTCGCGCACCCGACGGTGCGCGAAGCCGACGGATTGGCCATGTCCTCGCGCAATGTGCGCCTTTCCCCCGAGCACCGCCAGCAGGCGGTCGCACTGAGCCGGTCGCTGAGCGCCGCCGAGGCCCTGGCGACGTCCGGGCCTGAGATTGACGCGCTGGAGAAAGCTGTCCGCGCGGAGCTGGCCGAAGCCAGGGACGGCGACGTGCAAAGCGTCGATATCCGCGATGCGGAGACCCTTGCCGCGCTGTCCGGCCCGCTCAAACGCCCGGCGGTCGTGCTCCTGGCCGTGCGCTTCGGCGCCGTTCTCCTGATCGACCAGCGGGTGATTACGCCCAGATCCGTTCCCGGCGCCTGACCGGCCCCAGACTTTTCCCTGAAAGGATGCCCGATGAGCAGCCCGAAACCCGTCCGCCGCATCACCGCGCCGCAGATCACAAAGAAGAAGGGCGGTGAGCCGATCGTGTCGCTGACCTCCTATCACGCCCACACGGCGGCGATCGTCGACAGATATGCCGATTTCATCCTGGTCGGCGACAGTCTCGGCATGGTCATGCATGGCATGGAATCCACCGTCGGCGTGTCGCTCGACCTGATGATCATGCATGGCAAGGCGGTCGTGCGCGGCACCAGCCGGGCCCTGGTCGTGGTCGACATGCCTTTCGGCACCTATGAGGAAAGCCCGTCGGAAGCCTTCCGCAATGCCGCCCGAGTGATGAAGGAAACCCAGTGCGGCGCGGTCAAGCTGGAAGGCGGCACGCGCATGGCCGAGACCATCCGTTTCCTGACCGAGCGCGGTGTGCCGGTGATGGCCCATATCGGCCTGACACCGCAATCGGTCCATGTCATGGGCGGCTTCAAGACGCAAGGACGTCAGGAGAGTGACTGGGACCAGCACTTCGAGGATGCCAGGGCCGTCACGGAGGCCGGTGCCTTCGCCGTTGTGCTGGAGGGCATGGTCGAGCCGCTGGCCGCGCAGGTGACCAAGGAAATCCCGATCCCGACCATCGGCATCGGCGCCTCAGCCGAGTGCGACGGTCAGATCCTGGTGCTGGAAGACATGCTCGGCCTCAACCCGACCCCACCGAAATTCGTCAAGGTCTATGGCGATCTCGGCGGTCAGATCGAGGCGGCGGTCAAGGCCTATGCCGACGACGTCAAGGACCGCAGTTTTCCGGGCGAAGGGCAGGTCTACCGGTAAGGTGAGCCGACCGAGATGTCACCCCGGGTGAGCATCGCGAGACCCGGGGCCTACTCGCCACGCCGCTTGTCGAAGCAGATGCAAGGATCACCCAGGTGCCTCCTCCACAATGCTCAAGAAATGAGTGGGCCCCCGGATCTCCCTTCGATCGTCCTGGGTGACACTTGAGTTTGCCGCCGTTTTTTTGACAAAGCGCCTTCCCAGTCATTAAGACCAAACAGGTCAGCTCGACCCGAGCCAACGCGTTTTCCTGAAAAATGCGCAGCTTTGCCAATGTCATCTCTTGAAACAACACAACCTTTCCTAGAGTTGCATTGAACATTTCATCTTTTCGGTTGGCGACTTGTCATCCCATGCGCCAAATCACTAAACAAACCGAAATGCATTGTTTGCCGGTTTGGAAATTTTAATAAATAGTACTTCAAACTTTTCCTTCGAACTGAAGCGGGCCAATCGAGACTATTCGGTCACGGCTTCGATGAGCCGCCGCCGCAACGCGATTGTTGCGCTTTTGGCCGGTTGGTGAGGGATACACGCATGAATGCCCTGACGATCCTTACCTGCCTGATTTGCTGGCTGGTGGCCGCAAGTACCGGCGCGCGCGCGGACACGCTCCGCTTTGTCACGCTGAGCTATCCGCCATACGAATATGAGGAAGCAGACAAGGTCGACGGCATCGTCGTGCGCATCCTGCGTGAAGCCTTTTCACGGTTGGGGCATGAGTTGGAAATCGAGGTACTGCCCTGGAAACGCGCGCTGCTGATGGCGCGCCAGGGATCGGTTGACGGCATTTTCACCGTCTACAAGACCGAAGAACGACTGAAATTTCTCGACTACTCCGAAACAGTGGTGATGCCCCAGGTGGTTTCCATCTGGGCCCTGAAGGGCAGCAATGTGCCTTTCGACGGCACTATGGAGAGCCTGCACGATGTTCCCCTCGGTGTGGTGCACGGCGTCAGCTACGGCAAGATCGCGGACACCGCCATCGAAAACGGCACGCTCAAGCAGCTCGATTATGCACCCAACAGCGCACACAATATCAAGAAGCTTCTGGCAGGGCGCACGCTGGCGGTGATCATGAACCGCTACGGCGCGCTCTATCATTTGCGGCTCCAGAACGGCTTCGACAAGGTCGAGGAATTGCAGCCGGAAGTCTCCGCGGTGCCCTCCTATGTCGGCTTTTCAAAGGCCAGAAACCTCTCCGGGCTGCGCGATCAGTTCGATCAGGTCCTGCAAGCCATGATCACCTCCGGCGACTACCAGGACATCGTTGACGGATATTACCTGGATGCCCTGCCGGCATTGGACTTCTGATGCATATGAGAGATCAGGGTGCACCGATGAAGATCCCGGCATCACGGCACATTGAGATTGGGGGAACTGCCTCCCGCACCAGGATGGCAACAGCTTCGATCTGCAAGCCCTGCCCCACTGCCGGCGGCGCATCCTTCAAGGACCGGAGCATCCGGTGAGAGAGCTGGTAAAAGGCATCGGTGTTGCTGCCTTCTTGTTGTTTGCGGTTGCTTGCGCGCGCGCCGGACCGGTCAAGCTGGTGACGTTTGAATATCCGCCCTACGAATACTGGAACGGAACGCAGGCCGACGGCATCGTCGTTCGGATCGTGACCGAAGCCTTCGGGAAGCTGGGCCGTTCGGTGTCCATCCAGGTTCTGCCCTGGAAGCGGGCTTTGCATCTCGTCAAAACCGGTGAGGCGGATGCCATTTTCACGGCTTTCAAGACCGACGAGCGCGAGCAGTTTTTGGACTATTCGACCGTTGTTTTGATGCCTCAGGTGGTCTCTGTCTGGACCCGGAAAGACGCCGAAATCGGCTTCAACGGGTCGATGGAAAGCCTTGCCTGGACGGATATCGGCCTGGTGGAGGGAATAAGCTACGGACCGGTCGTCGATGCGGCTATCAAGGCGCGCCAGCTGAAATCGCTCGACTATGTACCTGAAAGTTCCAGCAACATCAGGCAGTTGCTTGGCGGTCGTGTCGACGCTGTTATCATGAACCGATACGGTGCCATGCATCACCTGAACCAGCTGAACGCATTGCCGGATGTGGTGGAACTGCAGCCGGAGATCTCGTCCGTACCGTCCTACATTGCCTATTCCAAAAAGGGCGGATCTGCCGAGCTGCGCGATGCTATTGATGATGTGCTTCAGCGTATGATTGCCTCGGGTGAATACAAGGCGATCATTGACGCCTATTTCAGGGAATGAGTCGGTTTCCGAAGAACCGCCGGGAGCAGGCTGATAGGTCGGCCCATCAGCCTGCTCCCGGCGCGTCTTCTGCAAACCTGGATAGATTTGATTAATGCAAGTCTTTACATTTGTATTTTTTCATATACTTGCCAGTTCAAAAAATAATTTTGTAATCATATTTTCAGATAAAGAATATTTATCGATCTTGTCAGAAAAATTTAATGTGAATTATTTGCGATCTGCGGCTAGCCTCGTTTGAATATTTTTCGCTGTGAGGAGGCAATCATGCTGAAGCTTGTCAAATTTATCGGAGTTGCAATCGTCGCCGCCGGTCTGTCCGTCGTAGCGCAGGCTGAAACCGTCAAACTGGTCACTCTGGAATATCCCCCTTACGAATATCAGGACGGAGACAAGGCCGACGGCATCGCCGTCAGGATTGTCCGGGAAGCCTTTAAGAAGATGGGCAAGGACGTCAGCATCGATGTGCTGCCCTGGAAACGGGCCCTGCACATGACCAAGACGGGTGAAGCCGACGCGATCTTCACCGCCTATAAGAACGACGAGCGGGTCACGTTCCTGGACTATTCGGAAACCGTGCTGATGCCGCAGGTGCTGTCGGTCTGGGTCAAGAAAGGCAATGACATTGCCTTTGACGGATCGATGGAGAGCATTGCTTCAGCCAAAATCGGCCTGGTCGACGGGATCAGCTACGGCGCCATGGTCGACGACGCAGTCAAGGCCGGTACACTGAAGTCGCTCGACTATGCCCCGGAAAGCTCCAACAACATCAAGAAGCTGATGGGTGGGCGCATCGATGCCGTCATCATGAACAAGTATGGCGCCATGCACCACCTGAAGCAGCAGAACGGCCTCGGCGATGTGGTCGAGCTGCAGCCGGAGATTTCCTCGGTGCCGTCCTATATCGCCTTTTCAAAGGCCAACAATCTCGCCGGCATGCGCGACGAGCTCGACGGCGTGCTTCAGGAGATGATCGCATCGGGCGAATATCAGGCCATCATCGACGCCTATTTTGCCGAGTGAGGGAGGCCTGTCCGCCCGCCTCCTTCCCGGAGACCGGGTCCTGAAGGATGGACCGGACTTAAAGAGCGCCCTGACTTCTGAGGCATTCCGGCCAAGTAGGCCGGCGCGGTCAGGAGCCACAACACCTGAAAAACGGCGGCCGAGGGTCGCCGTTTCCTTTTCCAGACGTTCCCTCAGGCGAGGAGCGCGTCGCTTTGCGGGCCGAGGTCGAGACCGACAATGACCGGATCGTGGTCGGAGGCCGCGAAAGGATCGTCGTTGTAGAAGTCCGGATTGTTGAAGTCCTGGTCGTAGTTCAGGAGGTCCGGCTCATCGGCGTTGATGTGCCATTCGGTCAGGCCGGTGACCTGGCCGGCCAGCGAGCCGGAGGCCAGCGCCTGGTCGAGCGTGCCCTGCTGACCGTCGAAGACGTAGCTGTAGGCGTCTTCCTGGCCGAGGAACTGATCGATCAGGTCGGTGTAGCCGGCCCCGTCGCGAACAGCCTGGACCGGGTCCTCCTCGGCATAGGCGTTGAAGTCGCCCATCAGCAGGTAATCCGCATCGGCCTTGCCGAGACCTGCGAGCGTATCGGCATAGGCACCGTCCAGATAGGCCGCCAACTCGCTGGCAGCATCCGCGCGGACCTGGTTCCAGAAACCCTGGCCATTGCCCTGATCGAAATTCGGATCCGCGATCAGCGCATCCAGCGCAGCCTGGACCGCCGCCACCTCGCCCGCCGGAACCGAACCGCCGTCAAGCGCCGCCTGCACGCCGTCCGCGAGATCCTGCAGATTGCTGTCGCCCTTGGACTTGAAGTGGTTGGAGACAATCGTGAAGACTTCGCCATTGGCGTCCTCGAAAGTCGCGATCGTTGCCGGGCGGTTGCGCTGGAAATCGCCGACCCGGTCACTGGACGAGACATAGGTGTTCAGGAATTCGGCGATGGCATAAGTGTCCGCCGCCGACGCTTCCTCAAACACCAGCGCTTCCGCATGGACCAGCGTCAGCTTGGTCGTGTCGTAGACCATGCCGGTCATGATTGCGTCGGTTCCGAGGAAACCGTCGCCGCCGAGCGGATTGGCGTAGTCGTAGACCGCTCCGGTTCCGTCCGCCAGGGCTTTGGCATTCAGGGCATCGACCAGGGTGGCGATCGCCGACGCCTCGCCGAAGCCGTTGTTCTCGATCTCCTGAAGCGCGAAGACTTCCGCTTCCGTGCGCACCATCGCCTCGACGATCTTGGCGGTCTGCCGGTCGAATTCGGCCTGGTTGTCGGCCCCGCGCGGGTTGAGATCGCCGTTCGGTCCGGTGCCGCCGGAAAAGGTGGTGAAGTAGTTCAGCACGTTGAAGCTGGCCACCTGGATTTCGCCGCCGACATCGTCCGGCATGTCCTGGCGGGCGCCGGAATTGGTTGCCTCGTCAATGTCGAGCGTGCCGTCGACCAGCACCTTGAACTCGCCGAACTCGTAGGTCAGAACGCCTTCGATCGCCGAGTTCATTTCCGCGCCGAGCCGCAGCGTCGGACCGTCGACGGTGAAATCGTCACCGGCGCTGAGGATGCCGTCGCCGTCGTCACCGGCGGTGGTGTTGGCGACATAGCTGTAGCTGTCCGGGTTCTGGCTGGAGGTCCCGTCGGTGATCACCAGACGGTTGTTCATGTTGCCTTCGATATGCGCGGCAATCTCGTCCGCCTGGGTCTGCGCATCGTAAAGCTGGGTTGCCTGGGTCTGCGCGCCGGCACTGACCGTGATGTCGCCAAAGCGGTCGAAGTTGAAGTTCTCGATGATGGTCACCCGCTCGTTTTCGATGCCCGAGGTGACCGAGATGCGCATGCCCTCATATTGCTCGTAATTGGTTGCGGCCTTAGACAGCTGGATGCTTGCCGCCGTCGGCAGCGTTGTGCTGCCGGTCTTGGTGATCTCGGCGCTGCCGAGCTGGGTCATGCCGAAGAACTCCTCGACGGTACCGGCAACGTCGACCACGTCTCCAACGACCACAGTCGGTGCGCCGCCGGTGAACACAAAGATGCCCTCCGAGGTCAGCGCATCGCCATCGGCGTCCGCATCCTCTTCCTGCAGGAAGAAGCCGTTGCCGGTGGTGTAGGTGACCACGGCGGAGACCAGCACGTAATCGCCGACGAGCAGGCTGGCCGAGCCGGTGCCCTGGATCTCGGAAATGAACCGCGCCGTCGGCTCGCCGCCGCCACCACCACCGTCATTGGCCGCGCCCTTGGTTTCCGTGGCCGGGTCGTTCCAGGAGCCGTCGTCGCTGCGTTGCAGGGACTGGCCGACCGGTGTGGAGTTGCTCTCGGAGACACCTATATCCGTGGAGGTGACTTCCGTACCGGCGATGGTCGTGGTGATGGTGCCTTCGTAAGTCAGGAACTCGACCACCCCGGTGCCGTTCACCAGGGCGACCCCATCCGGCGCACCGTTCTGGATGCCGTTCGCGGGCAGATCCCAGACGTAATAATCATAGCTGCCGTCGGTGGTCATGGTCAGGGTCGAGAGATCGGCGCTGTTGTAGCTGGCGCCGCCATTGCCGTTGATCAGCTGGACTTGAAGACCGCTGACATCGGCATCCGCATTGACTCGGATTTCGACGAACTCGCCGGTGTCGTTGCCGTCATTGTCGTAATGAAGTTCGTTGATGCGCGCTTCCGTGAGTGGCCCGGTGCCACCGCCATTTTCCGCGCCCTTGGTTTCCGGCGCGGCCTCGCTCCAGGAGCCGTCATCATTGCGCTGCAGGGAGTCGCCGGCCGCCGTGCCGCTGTCCTCGGCAACGCCGACATCCGTGGACGTAACCTCGACACCGGCTATGGTGGTGGTGATTTCGCCTTCATAGGACAGAAACTCGACCACCTCGCCATCATTCACCAGCGCGATGCCGTCGGGCGCGCCATTTTGAATACCGTTCGAAGGCAGATCCCAGACGTAGTAATCGTAAGTACCGTCGGTGGTCATGGTCAGCCCGGAAACGGCGGCGAGATTGTACTCGGCGCCGCCATTGCCATTGATCAGGCGCACGTCCAGGGCCGAGACATCGGCGCCGGCATTGACGCGGATCTCGACGAATTCGCCTGTGTCTGAACCGGCATTGTCGTAGTGGAATTCGTTGATCCGGGCATTGAGCTCGACACCCGGCGCTTCGTTGGCGGCGCCCTTGGTCGCGGCCGCCGCCTCGTTCCAGGTCCCGTCCTCATTGCGCTGGAGCGAATGGCCCGTTTCGGTGCCGCCATTCTCAGCGACGCCGACGTCGGTCGAGGTGACGGTCTGGCCATCGATCACCGTTTCGATTTCGCCTTCGTAGCTCAGAAATTCCAGAACCGAACCGCCATTGACGAGGGCGATGCCATCCGGCGCGCCATTCTGCAGGCCGTTTGCCGGCAGGTCCCAGACGTAATAGTCGTAAGTGCCGTCCGTGGTCATCGTCAGGCTGGAAACGTCAACGCGATTGTATTCCGAGCCGTTGGAGCCGTTGATCAAACCGATCTGCAGGAACGAAATATCGTCTCCGGCGGCAGTACGGATCTCGACAAATTCGCCGGTATCCGTGCCGGCATTGTCGTAATGGAATTCGTTGATGCGGGCATCCACGTCCGGAATTTCGACCACGTCTGTGACCGTGACGGTCAGGTCCTGGCTGTCCGTGGCGCCTTCGGTGTCCGTCGCGGTGACGATCAGGTCATAGGCATTGTCGCCATCCAAATCCGCCGGCGCTTCAAAATCCGGCGCGTCGCGGAATCGGATCTCGCCGGTTGCCTCATCGATGGTGAAGAGGCCGGCATCGTCACCGGAGAGCGAGAAGCTGATGCCGTCGCTGTCAACGTCGCTGGCGGCTGCGAGCGCAACCACGTCCGTGCCGTTCTCGGCAAAATCGACTTCGGAGGCCAGCTCCAGATCAGGGGCATCGTTGGTGCCGGTGACCGTCACGCTGACCGTGGCGGTGGTGCTGCCGCCGCGGCCGTCATCGACGGTGTAGGTGAAGGTGTCGGCGACGGTTTCCCCCTCTTTCAGCGTATCGAAAACACCGGCCGGGCTGTACATCACAGTGCCGTCGACAACGGAGATCAATGCGCCCAGGCTGCTCAGCGCGTCGACCCGGGTGATGGTCAGCGTATCGCCGTCAAAATCAGTGTCATTGGCCAGCAGGTCGTCGAAAGACAGGGTCAGGCTCGTGTCTTCATCCGTGGCGGCAGCATCGTCGAGCGCCAGCACCTTATTGTTCCGGCCGTCGAGATAAAGCGTGTAGTTTTCCTCGGCGAAATGCAGCGCCTCGACGTTTCTCAGGTAGTCGACTTCCACCGGTCGGCCAGTGTCGCCGAAGCGGGTGACGATGGCGGTGGTGGAGAACCAGCCGCGGCACAGATTGACATCATAGTCGAAGATCGAGCCGTCGAACGCGGCGGTGTCGAAACCGCGGCCGCCATCGATAAAGTCGTTGCCGGCACCGCCATCGATCCAGTCATTGCCGCGGCCCGCAAAGATGGTGTCGTTGCCGCCCCTGCCGTAGATCTCGTCGTCGCCGCCGAAACCAAAAATGAAGTCGGACCAGTTGCTGCCCATCAGAAGATTGGAGCGATGATCGCCGAAAACGAACCCGAAGCGGAAATGCCAAGTCATGTGAATCTTCCCCAAACTGCGGACCAAATCTGGGGCGGTTGGTAGTCCATGCCCCGTGTCAACTTCGTGTCAGTTTTCTGACATTTGACCACATGGACAAGAGAATTTTAGCCGGGAAAATAATGCTTTAGCCGTAAAATAATCAGAATAGCTCAACAGTTGCCTCTGCGTTCAGGCAGCGATGCGCTTACCAAGCAACTGGCAAATATGCGATTTTTCGCAGCGTCATTCTTACGCATGCGTTATGCGACTTAAAGTTTTCTAAACAAAAAATACAACTGAAAAAATTTTTACAGGGTGGAAAAAATCGCCACCCCCATCAGCACAACCATGCTGTTTGAATCAAAAGAGGGCCGCATTGCGGCCCTCCCATGAGATCGACGTGACACATTGTCCGGATCAAATCCCAGCGAAACCGTTCAATACCAGAGGCTGCTCCAGAACCGAACCATTCCGCCCAGACACATGGGCCACGTTCGAATACTCATTAGACATGGGCACACCTCCTTTCAGTTGTTGACAATGGAATTAATGTGAGACCGCAGGTACAGTTTCACAAGCCCAAAAAGCGGTCTCTCCCGCACAAGGCTTGCGCAAAGTGGTCCGCTGTTACTTTGCGGCAACAGCGCCTTCCGCGATCGACAGGAACATCAGGTCGAGCTCTGTCGCCAGCTCCGCCAGCGCCTCGCCGCCCTCGTCCATGTAGGGAGCGAACACAAAGCTCGGCATTTTCCAGGACAAAGTCGCCGTGCCGTCGCCATTGTCAGTGACGTAAAACCGGATGGGTGCCTCGATGCCCGCCGCGACGGATGCTTCCAGCATGCGCACCGCGTAGTCATTGCGGTACACGCCGATGACCATGTTGCCGGGAATGGTGAGGCCGCGTCCCTTAGCGCCGGCCGACGCGCTTGCTTGGGTGATCAGTCCCATCTTGTCCGCTTTGACGGCCGCTTTCAGGTCCTCGACCAGGGCCTGGAACGCCTTATCGGTCGGCACGACCTGCCAGCCCTCCCGGTCGGGCAGGCTGCCGGCCCGGGCCAGCCCGGAAACAGCGAACGCCATCACCACACAAAAAACCAGAAAACGCATGTTCCTTCTCCCGCAATACGACGCTCCGATTGCGGGAAATCTAGCCGGGTTCCGCTCACAGGCCGCTCACAATGCGGTGTGGGCGTTTGGAGGACGAAAGGTTTGGCTCTCAGCCCATGCCCAGCTTCAAGCGCAGACGGGTCCCGGCAAGGCTGCCGAGAAAGCCGAAGACCAGCCAGAGCCAGCCGTGGAGCGATCCGGAGACCAGGCCGCCGAGATAGGCGCCGATATTGCAGCCATAGGCAAGGCGCGCGCCATAGCCCATCAGCAGACCGCCGGCGATCGCCGTCAGGACATCTCGGCGGCTGAGCTGCCAGACCGGCGCAAACCGGCCCGCCAGGGCTGCGGCCACCATTGCTCCCAGGATCACGCCGAAATCCATGACCGACGTAGTGTCGCGCAGAACGGAGTTTTCCAGGGCGGCGGGCTGCCAGGTCCAATAGGGCCAGTTCTCGACCGGGACGCCGATGAACTGGAAGAGTTTGGCCCCCCAGAGCGCAAAGGCTGAGGTGATGCCCCAGGGCCGGCCGACCACGACAAAGGTGGCGATGCCGACCATGGCGAGCATGATCGCGCCCAGCATCGGCGACCAAGGCCCCTTGAGCAGCGACTCGGTTGGGCGCGGCGGCGCGATGCCGCCATGCGCCTTCCGTTCGATCCAGACGGTAAGAAGCGCCAGCCCGCCCAGCACCAGAGCCGTCAGCAGGAAAGCGCCGTGGGGACCGAATTCCCGGATCAGGGACACCGACGGCAGTTTCGGCAAGCGCCCCCAGAGATGGACATGGGCAGTGGCGGCAACCGACCCCAGGATAAACGCCGCCAGCGTGATCATCATTCGTGTCGATCCGCCGCCGGCGGTGAACAATGTGCCCGAGCCGCAGCCGCCGCCCAGTTGCATGCCGGCCCCGAACATGAATGCGCCCAGCGCCGCGGCAATGCCGAAGGGAAAGACAAAGCCACCGGTCGGCCAGCCAAAGCCCGCGCCCCAGGCAATCAGCGGAAAGGACACCGCGCTGGTGAGCAGGATCAGGACGAATTGCGCCCGCAGGCCGCCGCCGCGCTTTTCCGTGACAATCCGCCTCCAGGCGGCCGTGAAACCGAAGCTGGCATGATAAAGAGACAGGCCGGCGACGCCGCCGATCAGAACAGCGACAGCTTGCCGCAGGCCGGCCTCGCCATAGGCGCCGACGGCGATCAGCACCAGCAGGCCTCCGGCGATGGCCGCCACCACAATCTGCGATTTCTGAACCGTCATGGTCATCCTGATGCGTTATTGAAGCCCTACGCTTTGAGGGCGTGTGTTCGTTATCGCCCTTATGATACGGGCCTTTCCGGCGATCAAGAGAAGGGCCGGCAGGCCCGCGCTCGAATTCGGCCATAATTTCGCGACGAACTTACCTTCTGATCGCCTACACATTGCCAACACCTTTTTGTGTTTTGCAGTTCAAGTGAAGCCTGCGGAATTTTAGCGGTAGAGATTCATCGGCTGACTGTGCGTCTTGCGCCGCCTATTCGCGGTACTCGGCGGTCCAGCCCGAAAAACAAAAAGGCCAGTTATGCGACTGAGCGATCAATTCGGCTACGACCTTACCCTGACGGACAAGGACGCCCTTGCGGCCTGGAACGAAACCGTCCGGGCCTTCCTCGCCCACGGCAAGACCACGCCAACCCATCTCGAAACCTGCCTCACGCTTGCCCCCGACTTCGCGCTTGCACACGCCGCACGCGGCCTGTTCTGCCTGCTACTTGGGCGCAAGGAGCTTTACCACACCGCCCGCGAATGCCTGTCGATCGCCCGGGCCTCCGCAAAGGAACGGCCGTTGACGGACCGGGAAACGGCTATCGTCGATGCGCTGGATGCCTGGCTGCAGGGCTTCCCGAGCCGGTCCGCGGACCTTCTCGATGCTTCGCTCGTCAAGGTGCCCGAGGACACGCTGACCATGAAGCTGGTGCATGCCATCCGCTTTGTACTCGGCGATTCCGTCGGCATGCGCCAATCCATCGAGCGGGTTTTTTCCGCCTATTCCGAACATCACCCCGGTTATGGCTATCTCATGGGCTGCCGGGCGTTTTCCCTTGAAGAAACCGGCGAATACCGTCTGGCGGAAGCTTCCGGTCGCCGGGGGCTGGAATTTGCCCGCGACGATGCCTGGGGCCTGCACGCGGTCGCCCATGTCCACGACATGACCGGCCGCTCGGAGGAAGGCGCAGGCTGGCTCGAGAACCATCCAGACGGCTGGGCCCATTGCAACAATTTCGGCTATCACGTCTGGTGGCACCTGGCTCTGATGTATCTGGACCAGGGCGAAGCGGACAAGGCGCTGGCCCTCTACGACACCGACATCCGCAAGGACAAGACGGACGACTACCGCGACATCTCCAACGCGGCTTCCCTGCTGGTTCGGCTGGAGCTGGATGGTGTCGATACAGGCTCGCGCTGGGACGAGCTGGCGCTGCTGTCGGACAAGCGCGCCGAGGACGGCTGCAACGTCTTTGCCGATCTCCACTACCTGCTGGCGCTTTTGAATGGCGGCCGCCGCATGGGCGCCGACCGCCTGCTGGCCGGTCTGAAACAGCGCGCGCAAAGCGAAACGGATATCGGCCGCATCACGGCGGAAGCCGGCTTGCCAACCGGTCTCGGCCTGGAGCAGTACAGGAAAGGCAATTACGCCTCCGCCTTCACGCTGCTGACCTCCGCCAGGGACAATCTCTATCTGGTGGGCGGCTCGCATGCCCAGCGCGACGTCTTCGAGCGCATTACCATTGACGCGGCGCTCCGGGCCGGATTGCCGGGCGATGCCGAACGGCTTATCAAGAGCCGCAGTCAAAAGCGCGGCGCCCTCGACCGGTTTGCCGAACAACGCCTTGATACCTGCGAAAAAATGCATCGGGCCCAAGAGGTCATGCAAGACAAGAAACTCAGGGCCACCGGCTCGGTCTGACCTTTTCCGGTCCGGCAAGCGACATATTCTGGAACCAACGTGAACGCGCATCCGCAAACGAAACGCCCCCGTGACCCGCGCCTGGATTTTTTCCGCGGGCTCGGCATGTTCATCATCTATATTGCTCATCTGCCCAACAACTGGTGGACCCTGTGGATCCCGGCGCGGTTCGGTTTTTCCGACGCCACGGAGATCTTCGTGTTCTGCTCGGGCATGGCTTCGGCGCTCGCCTTCGGCAAGATCTTCGACATTCACGGCTGGAGCATGGGCGCGGCGCGCATCCTGCACCGCATGTGGCAGGTCTACTGGGCTCATATCGGCCAGTTCCTGGTGATCGCCGTCGGTCTGGTGATGCTGCATGAAAGCAACTTCCTGAACGAGTGCTGCGGCCTGACACAGGACTATGTCGGCTCGCTCAATCTCTGGCACCTTTTCAACAGGACCGAAGTGGCTTTGCCCGGCCTGATGACGCTCACCTGGGTGCCGAACTATTTCGACATCCTGCCGATGTATGTGGTGATTCTGGCGCTGATCCCGGTGATCATGCTGGCGGCCCGGATCTCGGTCAAAGCCGCCTTTGCCGTCTCGATCGGCCTCTGGCTGGCCTCCCAGTTCGACCTGCTCAGCCTGCCGGCGGAGCCCTGGTCCGACCGGGAATGGTTCTTCAATCCGTTCGCCTGGCAGATGCTGTTCTTCACCGGTTTTGCCTTCATGCGCGGCTGGATCCCGGCACCGCCGGTGAACCGGGGCCTGGTCATCTTCTGTATTGCCATCATGCTGGTCACGGTCCCCTTTGCCTATTTCCGGGTCTATGGCGAATACCACCTGGACTGGGTCTGGGCGCGCGAAGTGCGCGAAGCCATCCGGCCGCTGTGGATCAAGACCGAGTTCGGCCTGTTCCGCTATCTCCACTTCCTGGCGCTGGCTTATGTCGCCTGGGTCGCGGCCGGCGAACATGGCAGGCGCCTGCTCGGGCATGGCGCCCTCTGGGGTCGGTTTGTCGTGATCGTTCAAAAGGTCGGCCAGCAGTCCCTGCCGGTCTTCATGGCCAGCCTCGTGATCGCCCAGGCGGCCGGTCTGCTGCGCGACATGGTCTGGGGCCGGGGCGACTGGATCCCGCAGATCCTGTCCAACCTGCTCGGCTTCCTTGCCCTGATCGCGGTGGCTTATGTAGCCGGCTGGTACAAGAGCCAACCCTGGCGCAAACCGCCGGCGACCCCGACCTCCGGTCCGTCCGAGCGGCCGAGGACACCGCCCGCAGATGATGGCGACCAACTTGCCAGGTCGAAAACGGGCACGCGGGAACCGGCCCTGACCTAACGGGCAACGTTCCGACGCCAGACACAAAAACACCGGCCGAAAGGCCGGTGTTTGCGTTTTTCATCCGGACAGTCTGGCCGCTTAATGCAGCGAAGCCATCTCGAGATCCGCTTCAAACGCGTTGGCGACCGCGGCTTCGCGGCTGTCCGCAAGCAGGATCGGCGTCCCGTCCGCGTTCAAAAGCGCATAAAGCGTCATGTTGTCATGCAGCGGCGGCACGTCCGGGAACATTTCCCGAAGATCGCGTGCCTTGATCGGCTTGATATAGGCAATGTCGCCCGTGCCGAGTTCGGTCAACTCGTCAACCGTCATGATTTCGGCGAGATCTGCATTGTCTGCCCACCAGGGGCTATTGGGGTCGTGCATCAGTCTTCTCCATCTGTTGGCCGACGAGGGTCTATTCGCCGCTGGAGATTTCTATTTTTCTTATGACACGTTCGGGTTCCGGACGTGCCAGGTCGATGGACAGAAGCCCATCTTTCAGGTCGGCTCCGAGGATCTCGATCCCCTCGGCCAGGACAAAGGCCCGCTGAAACTGGCGGGCGGCAATGCCGCGATGCAGGTACTGGCGGGTCTTGTCGTCGACCTGCCGGCCGCGGATCACCAGCTGGCTCTCTTCCACGGAGACGTCCAACTGATCCCTGGTAAATCCGGCCACAGCCAGTGTGATCCGGATGATGTCGCCCTGACCTTCAGACTTCGGAAGTCTTTCGATGTTGTAGGGCGGGTAACCGTCATTGGCGGCCTTGGAGACGCGATCGAGCACGCGCTCGATATCGTCGAACCCGAGCATAAACGGGCTAGAAAACGCTGACATGCGTGACATCCTCAAAGTCCTTGGCGAAGCGACCTTGCGCCCGGACCCTTTTTAGGCATCCGGACCGGAACCAACCGGCTCCGTTCATGATTAAATATGGAGCTTCGTTAAAATTGATTCAAGGAGTCGGGTTTTCCGGGCGTTTACCTGTCAACCTTCTGTGAATTGTTCACCTGTCCGAAGTCAAAACAGGGTTTTGTTTCAAGAACCTCGCCAGGGCGGAGATTGCCTGGCGCAATTCCGGCCCGTGACGTTCATCCTGGTGCATGACCAGCCATCGTTCCGTTTTCAGCTTCTCGATCGGATCGGAAATACGCATGAGGTCTGAAAATCCGTCGCCGACAAAACACGGAAACAGCATCTTCACATGGCCGCTGCGCACCAGGGACAGTGCCAGGGACCCCTTGTTGACCGTGATCACGGCGTCACCGCCATGATTTTCCTTTAGCCAAAGCCCCGTCGGCGAATTGGCGTCGTCTTCCACAAGGCCGGCCCAGGAGAGCGGCGTATCCCGGGGCACGGCCCGTGACTGATAAACGGCATAGTCCACATGACCGACCTTTCGGCCCGCGAGCCAGGCCTGTTTCGGCCTGGCATTGCGCACGCCGATATCGATCTGGCGCCTTGCGATGTCACGGCTTTTCAAGTCCGCGAGAAACTCCGGCGTCCAGTCGGCATCCGGTTGCCAGAACTTGTCGATATGACCGATGAGCAAGCGCGTGGTCCAGTCGCCTGCGGAAATCCGGATCCGGCGGCGGGTCCGGCCACCATCTTTCCAGGTAGCGATCGCACTGGCGACCTCTTCCATGTCTTCCAGGTGGCGCAGCAGATCATGAGCCGCCGCCGTCAACCGGTAGCCGCGCGCCTCCCGTTCCACCAGGCGAACGTTCAGATCCCTTTCCAGCGCCGTGACCCGCCGCCCGAGAGTCGCGGCGCTGACGCCGGTCGCCTGGGCTGCGCCGGCCAGCCCCCCTGCTCTGGCAACGGCCAGGAACAAGCGCAGATCTTCCCAATCGATATTTCGTTTCATTTTTGAAATCTCGATTTCAATTAGAAAACATGGAAATAAGCCACATGCATGAGAGTATCTGCAGATCACTTCCACTAGCAATCAAAATTGAAGGGAGCGGCAGATGCTCATTCCCTATTCCCTGCCTCTGGAGACAAGGGGTAAAGCCGGAGCCACGCGGCGATGGAACGATCCGGTTCGCGGCCTCTATCCGCACCACGCGGAGTTCTGGCCGGCGGACATCCCCGAACATCACCTGCTGTGGCAGCGGCACTTGCGGCTGGTGCGAAAGCGCAGGCGGCTGGTGATCCTCAAGGCGCTGCGCTGGTGTTTCGGCCGCTCAAGGGACCGACGGCAAAGCGGGGCGGTGACACCGCCCCGCGCCCGCGAAACGTCCTGCAAAGCTTACCGGTGCGAAGCACCGTTTTCCATTGCGGCCCCCGGTTCCGTCCGGATCACTCAGCCGTTGTCAGCAGCCGGCTGCCGTGGGGATTGTCGATGACCATCTTCCAGCTGCCGTCCGGCTGACGGCGCAGGACGGCAACGGACAACCCTTCTCCGGTTACCGCCTTGCCGTCCGGGGCCGTGCCGGTCATCTGCCAAGGGGCGATATGAACCGCGATGTCGCCCTCGACGATCACCTCGTGACCGGAATAACTGAATTTCGGCGACAGGCTTTGAAACTCCTGAAACAGCTTCCGGGAGAGAGCGCTGTCGGAGACAGGCTGACCGGGCTCAAAGGCAATGCTCTGCGCGGGCTCGTAGGTCTGCATGACCGCATCAATGTCGCCCTTTTCGAACGAGTAGGTCATGGACTGGATGAGGGAAAGAACGTCTTTTTGGACGGGAGTCATGTCGTTGGTTCCTTCTGCATGGATCGGGGTTGCAAGGGTCGTCAGGGCGGCGGCGGCCGCCAGGCCGGTGTGCTTGAGGATGCGCATTGAAGTCATGCCTTTGTTCAGGCAAAGCGGTGCCAGTCCCGCTTGAAGCCAAGAGGGTTGAGGGTTGAAATGTCTGGCAGTTCTGCCGGTCGGGGCCCTTAGAGCGGCGGCGACAGAATTTGGGTGAGCTGGGAGCGGATCTCGGTCGGGCAGCGCTGCCACGGCACAGCGCGCTGGAGTTCAAAGGTCTTCAGGCTGTCGATCACCGATCCAATGCGTTTTCTGACCCCGGCATAGTCCTCTGGGGCACCAGCCGAATTGGGCGTCTGACCTGGCCTGATCCGTCCGGAGGAAATGCCGGCAGGCAGGCGGCGCGGGCAGCTGCATTTCGCCCTGTCACTGACCAGGCCGCAATGATCGGAGGTAAAGGCCATGACCTCGCCACGCGCACGCGACAACCGTTTGCGGTAGGCCGCTGGTGTCAGGTCGAGGATTTCCGAGGCCTCGCCGTGATCCAGTTCGAAGATATCACCAAGCACGTAGGCCAGGCGCAGGTCCATGGAGAGGCACAGCAGCATCGCCATAGTGCAGGAGACCCGCAGCTCGTTCAAAAGCAGCGCCTCGTCCGGGGCTTCCGGCGGATCGGCCACAAGGCCGGTTTCCAGGTCGGCGGCAAAGGCCTCGAAGGTCAGGCCGAGGTCCCGGTCGCGGATCTTCTTGGCGCCAACGAGATAGCGGACCGCCACCCGGTAGACCCAGGTGGAAAAGGCACTGTCGCCGCGAAAGGTCGACAGCTTGGTCAGGACCAGGATCAGTATTTCCTGCGTTGCCTCAATTGCATCTTCCGGATCGACCAGAATGCGCCGCGCCAGGTGGTGGATCTGGTCCTGGACACCGGAAAGAACGTCCTCCAGTGCCTGCCGGTCGCCCTCCTGCGCTTTCCTGATCCTGTCTGCCGAAATCGAGATTGCCGTCATCATCTGCCGTCCTTGTTTGCCGTTTATACTGTTAGAGGCACGGGTGACGGAATGTGTGACATGTTTTTTTGATCATAGGCCTGCTTGCGCGATCCGGCGCGGCGCGCCATCTTGGCGCGCTTCCCGATTTTTCACCTTTCAACAACCGAGCTTTTTGATGACCCGTGACGAGTTTGACGCCTTCTGCAAAACCCTGGCCGCGACCAGCCATGTCATCCAATGGGGCAATGCCTCCGTCTGGAAGGTCGGCGGCAAGATCTTCGCGATCTGTTCGGGCTGGGGCGAAGGCGATCATCCCCGGTTCAGCTTCAAATGCTCCGACATCTCCTACGCGCTTCTCATTCAGCAGGACGGCTTGATCCCGGCCCCTTATCTGGCGCGGGCCAAATGGGTGCAGCTGGAAAAGGAAGGCGCCATGTCGGACGAGGACCTCAAGGCCTATATCGTTGCCGCGCACAAGATCATCGCGGGCAAGCTGACCAAGAAACAGCAGAAGGAGCTGGGTCTTGCCGGTTGACTTTTCCGGCAAGTGGCGCTCGCTCGGCCTGTTGATGCTGGCCGAGATCGCCGGCATGAGTCTGTGGTTCATGTCCGCGGCGATCCTACCGGACCTGACCCGGGAATTCGCCATCTCCGAATTCGCCCAGGCGGCGCTTTCCAGCGCCGTTCAGATCGGCTTCGTGGTCGGAGCCGTCACCTCGGCACTGCTTGGCCTGGCGGACCGGATCGATCCCAGGCGCTTCTTCGCGGTCAGCGCCATTCTCGCGGCGGTCTTCAATGCCAGCCTGCTTGTGTTCGAGCCCGGCGGCGCGATCACCATTTTCGCCAGATTTGCCACTGGCGCCCTTTTGGCCGGTGTCTATCCGGTCGGCATGAAGATCGCCGTCGGCTGGGGCCAGAAGGACCGCGGATTGCTGGTCGGCACGCTGGTCGGTGCGCTGACCTTCGGCTCGGCGGCGCCACATCTGTTGGCGCTGCTCGGTGGCGCGGACTGGCGCTGGAGCCTGAGTGTCGCCTCGCTTGCAGCGGCCTCCGGCGGTGTCCTGTGCCTGTTTGTCGGCCTCGGCCCCTTCCACGCAAAAGCACCGCGCATGAAGATCGGCGCAATCCTGACGGCCTGGACCGACCGCAAGATCCGCTATGCCTATGCCGGCTATCTCGGCCATATGTGGGAGCTTTACGCCATGTGGGCCTGGATCGGCGTGGCGCTGACTGTTTCTTTTTCAGCCCATATGCCGCTAGGTGAGGCCGTCGCCTTCTCCCGGCTGATCGCCTTTCTGGCAATCGCGGCCGGTGGTGCCGCCTGCATTGTCGCAGGGCTGGCAGCCGACCGGATCGGCAAGGCCAACATCGCCATTCTGGCCATGGCCGTCAGCGGCACGGCGGCGCTCGCCTCTGCGCTCACCTTCGGTGGTCCGGTCTGGCTGACGGTGGTCTGCGTTCTGGTGTGGGGCGCGGCGATCCTGCCGGATTCGGCACAATTCTCCGCGCTGGTCGCGGATTTCGCGCCACCGGACCAGGCCGGCAGCCTGATGACGTTCCAGACGGCGCTCGGTTTCGCCCTGACCTTTTTCACGGTCCAGCTGACCCCGCTCGGCGCCGAGCTGATCGGCTGGCCGGGCGTCTTCGCGGTGATGGCCATTGGCCCCGCGCTCGGCATTTTGGGAATGTTGAAGCTGAAAATGCGATGAGCCGGGCTAGGCTGTAGTTAAACCGCCTGGAGGCGGGTTCGGTCATCCGCGTGACGCGCGCACCGATTTCGGCGGCGCCATGCCGTCGTCCGGCTCCTGGCCGAAAAACGTGCCGCCAAGCTGACCGCCCGCATTGGTCTTTTCGACCACCTTGCGGATCTTCTTGGCTTCTGCTTCGGCGTCCTGGCGGTGTTTCGGACTGAGAACGCTCATTTCAGCAATCATCTGATCCTCCTTGTTTGGTTTTGGATCCAGGATGACAACGGACGAGAGCGCCATTGGTTCCCAAAAAATTCTCTACCCTGCTCTGCTGGCGCGCCCCGGCCCTAATCCGGACGAGCACCTGGAACGTAGGTCTTCTCACAGTTCCCATCTCAACGCAGGTGGTTTGCCAACCCCGCCAGGAGGTCTCCGATGAGCACTGGACATGAAACGGCCGTCACGGATCAGCCGCGACAGCCGTCAAGCGTCCCCCCCGCTGCCGCATGGCTTGGAGGAACCGGCGCCCTGCCATTCCTTGCCTTGGCGCTTCTGACTATTTTCGGACCGGACACCTGGACTGCCTGGGCGGGCCGGGCACTCACCTTCTATGGCGCGGTGATCTTGTCGTTTCTCGGCGGCATCCAATGGGGAATGGCTATCGCTGCCCGATCACCGGCGCCGGACAGCGCGCTCCCGCGCAGGCTGGTGACGAGCGTGGTGCCGTCGTTGATCGGTTGGGCGGCCCTCCTGATGCCATTCAAGATCGGACTGTTCATGATGGTCGCCGCCTTCGCGCTCGTTCTCTTCGCCGACGTCAGGGCATCGATGAAGGGAGAAGCGCCGGACTGGTACCCGAAACTGCGCATTCCTCTCAGTGCGGTTGTAATGGCCTCGCTGGTTGCTGGAGCGATGGCGTAAAGGTTTTCGTGTCACCCGGCCCGGCCTCCCTGACCGAAGAGTTTGTCCTCAATCAGCCGTTCTCCGAGGCCAGCAATATCAGGGGAATGGCCGCAAAGACCATCTGGCCAGCAAGTCCGAGCCAGGCGACCGGTTCACCGTAACGCGACAGGTGCTGAGCCAGCGTATTGCCGAAGACGGTAAGCGACAGGGTTACCTCGAACACCATCAGAATGGCGAAGGCCAGCGATCCCATGGCCAATCTGTCGCCGAACCGCCTCGGAATGCGCCAATGGCGCAGAACCGGCTTCGCAACAAGATAGCTTGCCAAAAGCATCAGCGGCAGTTCGACAGCCACTGCGGTCAGTTCACCGGCCTGCGGAGCCAGAAAAAGGACCCTGACCGCGCCGAGGACGAAACCGATCGCGAACACGCACAGGCTGTAGGAGAAGGCGGACAGGAAAACGGATTTCATGGGTCCATGTTACGCCGGCGCCCGCCCGGAACCAATCCAGCGTTTGGTCGCGGCAGCCGAGCGACCTCCGCTGACAATCCTTCAGCCACCGGCTATACTCGGGCACCATGAATGCCGAGACAGAATTGATGATCCTCTGCGCGGGACCTGGAGCCAAGGTCTGGCACGGCCCCGCCTCCGATCAGCCCTTGCGCAGCAAGGGCAAACGCCAGGTGCAAAAGATCGGCGCCTATCTGGGTAAAAAACGATTGCGTCCGGACCGGGTGCTCACAAGCCCGGCGAAACGCGCCCGAGCCAGCGCGGAAAAGGCGCTGAAAGCGGCCGGCTGGACCGTGCGGGGGCTGGCAATTTCGGACGAGCTAGCGGCCGGACACCTGCCCAGCCTGACCGATTGCAAAAGGCCGCTTCTGGTGGTCCTGCCCGAAGAAGCAAAGGCACTCCTGGGCCGGCAGGGCATTGAAGCCGGTGTCACCCCCGGTGCCCTGATCCGGATTGGCGGAGAGCCGGACCGGCCCCGGCTGGTGGCACGGATCGATCCGAAGGACCTGTCCGATCTCTTTCCCTTTCCAGCGCCGGACGGACCGGAACGGAGGCCTCGGCCAGCCTATTATTACCGCCAGTCCGCCGTCATCCCGTTCCGCCGTATAGCCTCCGGCACCGAAGTTCTGATCATCGGTTCGTCCAGCGGCCGCCACTGGACGGTGCCCAAGGGTATTGTCGAACCGGGCCTGTCGCCCGCCGCCTCCGCCAGGATCGAGGCGCGAGAAGAAGCCGGCGTCGAGGGCACGGTCGGCCGGACGCCGCTCGGCCATTTCACCTATGCGAAATGGGGCGCGACCTGCGAGGTGACCGTCTATCCGATGGAGGTGAGAAAAGTGCTGGACGGCGGTGCCTGGGAAGAGCACCACCGGACCCGGAAATGGGTTCCCGGGCCCGAAACCGCCGCCTTGCTGAAACAACCGGCCTTCGCGCTTTTGGCGGCCAGGGTCTAGGGTCTGTGGACAATTAGGTTTCGGTCTTGGCGCTTGTCGGATTTCGGTCTTCGAGCAGGAGGAAAGTTCGCAGTGGTGTCGACACCACAAGGACTTTCCGATGCACGCGAAACCGAAATCCGCAGCGTCCCCCCAAATATTGGCAATGGGGATTTGGCTCAAATGGCTCATTTCGGCGTCGCAAAGGCTTGAAAGGGCCGGCCCTTCCCGCGCCTTTGCTTCTGGAAATTGAGCCATTTGCATCCAAACCGAGACCAAATCCTAATTGTCCACAGACCCTAGTCACCCGAATCTGAAGTTCGTCTTATTTCCCGGCACACTCGGAACAAGCTTCAGATTCAAAAGGGTGACTAGCAAGCATATGTTTCTAGTGTGGTTTTCGAATTTGAAATTCGCTTCGATGGTCGCTGCAACAATGAGGCGAATTCCAAATTCACCACACTAGACGGTCAGCACACTGTTGCGTCTTGAAGATCCGGATCTTGTTTTCCGTTGGCAAAGACCATGGCTGGGCATGTCTCGACGTGCACCCGCCAGCTGGGGTCAAATTATGTCGGGCGCTGAAAAGCGGTGACGTGAACGCTGGCGTTCGCTGGAAGCAGGCTCCCGTTTTCGTGACGCCGTCACAATGCCGTTGCCGCTTTTCCAGGTTACGGTATAATGATGATCAGTCAGGCGGCAAGTCTTGGGGACGCGCAAATATGAGCGTGTTCCAATGATTGACCGCGCTGCCAGCGAGGGCTTCACTCGTCAATGAGGCGTAGCTTCAGGTCCCCCCTCTCAGGACGTCCTGAAATCAAGTGCTTCGCCGTCGGCATGTTAAAAGTACGGCTGCATCCCTGGATTTCGCTGGATGTTGTTTGATCTTGGTTTTGCCGCACCTTTTGCTGCCCTCTTTCTTGTTACCGCAGTCTTTTTCCTCTTCATTCGGGAAGTATACGCCGCAGAAGTGGTCGCTTTGCTTGCGGTAGCAGCTGCGCTTCTGTCTGGCATGGTTTCAATAGAAGATGTTTTGAAGGCATTCGGAAATCCAGCGCCTGCAACAATCGGCGCCATGTTCGTCATCAGTGCGGCTCTCGTACGCACCGGCGTACTGGAAACCGTAGCCAACATCCTGAAGAAAGGAGTCGAACAGTCTCCTAAATTCACTATTGCGCTGTTCTTTTCCCTAGCCGGGGTCGCCTCGGCATTTATGAACAACACACCGGTGGTCATGATCTTAATACCGGTGGTATTCAGCCTTGCTCGTGAACTGGGCACGAGCGCTTCGCGGCTGTTAATGCCATTGAGTTTCATTGTTATTCTCGGTGGTACATGTTCTCTGATTGGTACATCGACAAACCTGCTTGTTGACGGTGTCTCTCAGGAACTCGGCTTTGCTCCCTTTTCACTTTTTGAGATCGCCCCGCTGGGGATTGTTCTGGCAATAACGGGTGGTCTTTTCCTCGCGGTTGCAGCACCTAGACTTCTGCCGCAGCGCGCCAGCTTAAGCGAATTGACGGCACCGCGAGAATCCAAGGCATGGCGCGTCGAACTTTTCGTGCCGCACGGTTCACTGCTTGTTGGAAAACCATTGCTCGAGATTCGGGATTTCCAGCGCCGGTCCATTCGCATCGTTGATTTGGTCCGCCAGGATCTCTCTCTCCGGCAAGACCTGGATAAAGTCCGGCTACAAGCGGGCGACCGGGTGATTTTGCGCGCAACAGATGCCGAGATCATGGCTTTTCGCGACCAAGAACGTGCCGGGGTGGAGATTGCCGGAGCCGAACTTGCGGCTGCGCGACGCAATATCGTCATGGAAGTGCTGGTCAGCAGTTCAAAAGGGCCAATTTCCGACTTGGGCTGGCGCCGCCTTTACAGGGTCTATCCTGTTGCCATTCACCGGCGCGGCGAGGCCATCGATGTCAATAATTCTGATCTGCGCCTGGAACCAGGTGATACGGTTTTGCTCGACGGCACAGCTGAGGATATTGAACGGATTGCCAGCAATGAAGACCTGATTCCTTTGGCTCCCATCACTGCCCGTAGCTACCGTACCCGCAGGGCTCCCGTTGCAATTTGCATTCTGGCAGCGGTTGTGATCGGCGCCGCACTTGACCTTGCACCTATTCTGCCATTGGCGATCATCGGCGCTGCAGCGGTTCTGGCGACACGCTGTGTCGATCCTGAGGAGGGTATTGGCGCAATTGACGGTCGATTGCTGCTGCTTATCGTTTCGATGCTTGTACTCGGTACGGCACTTGAGAAGACCGGCGCTATGGAGATGATCGTGAGGCTGCTCTCCCAAAATCTCGCAGGTCTCCCTCCCCTGGTGGCGCTTGCCGTCGTCTATGCCTTTGCATCCTTATTGACTGAAGTTGTGTCAAACAACGCTATTGCCGTGATCATGACACCGGTTGCTGCCGGAGTAGCTGTTCAACTCGGTCTGGATCCCCGTGCATTCATAGTCGCCGTGATGTTTGGCGCCAGTGCAAGTTTCGCCACTCCAATCGGATACCAGACCAATACCATGGTGTACAACGCCGGTGGCTACCGGTTTGGTGACTTTATCCGCCTGGGACTGCCCATGAACGTCCTCGCCGGTCTTGTTACCGTGATCGTTGCTCCGATGATTTGGCCTCTGACACCTTGAAAAGAACCGTGTCTGGACTGTTCGGCGCAGGCCGCTTGCCTCAACGGTTCCCCTTGCTAATGAATGTCGCTAACGTGGCCGGATTGACGCTGGCAAGCCGGGCACTGGGCCTTCTACGGGACATAATCCTTGCGGCAACTCTCGGTGCCGGGCCAGTTGCCACTGCATTCATGCTTGCCTTTCGTCTGGCGAACCAGTTTCGTGCGCTTCTCGCGGAAGGTGCCTTCACGGCAGCCTTTCTGCCAATCGATGCGATTGACGAGACGGACGCAAAGGAAACCCGGTCCTTCAGAGCCGAAGTATTGGGTTGGCTGGTGCTCGCAAACCTTGTCCTCCTAGCCGCCGTCCTGATAGCACCAGAGGTAATGTTGGGATTGTTCGCACCCGGCCTCGACGCAAGCAATCCGGCCTATCCTCTTGCCAGCCTTTTTCTCCGGATCACATTTCCCTTTCTCTTTTTCGCTTCGTTGCTTGCATTTTTCGGAGCCCGGCTGGGAGCCAATGGTCGCTTCACCGCGTTTGCCGCCACACCGATTGTCATGAATGTGTGCCTGATCGGAGGATTGCAGTTCAGCTGGATGTTTGCCTCAAGCGGACATGCTGCAGCCTGGTCCGTTCTTGTATCCGGTGGATTACAATTGGCTCTTGTAATCTGGGCATTCCGGCGTGCCGACCTGAAGCAACCTTGGCCGAAGCTCGGCCTGTCAACATCTACTCGCACATTCTTCCGAAACCTCGGACCAGCGTTGCTAAGTTCGGGCGCTCTTCAGGTCGCTGCGTTCACAGACACGGTATTGGCATCGTTTCTTCCAACCGGTTCCCTGGTGCATCTTTATTTTGCAGACCGATTATACCAGTTGCCGATCGGTGTGCTTTCGCTTGCCCTCGGGACAGTCATGCTGCCGGATATCGCCCGCCATTTTTCTAAGGGTGAAACTCTGAATGCTCGACGGGTAGTCAACCATGCACTTTGGTTATGTCTAGCACTGGGCCTTCCGGCCGCTGGAATACTTGCGTTTTGGGGAGAGCCGATTGCGAGGCTACTATTTCAGCGCGGTTCTTTTACATCTGCGGACACAATTGCGACGGCTTCCATTCTGACTGCCTATGCCTTCGGGTTGCTGCCCGCCCTTATGGTTCGACCACTTGTTGTTGCCTTTCAGGGACGCGGCGATACCGCGACACCGTTCAGACTGCTTGCCATTGCGCTTGGCCTCAACATCGTCTGCAAAGTAGCCCTTGTGCCGAATTGGGGAGCACCTGGCCTTGCCCTGGCCACGTCGGTCGGCATGACCTGTTACTTTGTTTTACTCTTTTGGAGCGCCTGGCGGCGTGGCTACTGCGGCACAACCCGGCAACCAATCCACTGATACGATGCGGGTCGGCGTGCGGGCAGAAGGCCGCGAACACCGGCTTTTTCACGAACGTTCTCACGAATATCTCGGAGCGGTTCTCACACGTCGGCGCGCTCGTTCAGTTCCAGATGCCCCTTCTTGTTGGAAAACACCCGGCGCAGCATGGGTTCGAAGAAGTCCAGCGGCTTGGAGGGATAGTCCGGGTCGAAAGAGGCCTGGTCATAGGTGTGGCAGAAATACTTGCAGTCCTCGTAATAGGGACTGTCCCTGTATTTCTCGCGCGCATTGCGGTCGCCGCCGAGATGATGATTGTAATAATACCCTTGGAATACACAGTGGTGCTCGATGATCCAGCGGGTCTTTTCGGAGACGTAGGGGCGCACCATGGCGGCTGCCAGTTCGCCGTGATTATAAGGCGACAGGATATCGCCGATATCGTGGATCAGGGCCGCGACGACAATTTCCTCCTCGGCGCCATCCTCAAAGGCCCGGGTCGCCGATTGCAAGGAGTGCTGGTAGCGGTTGATCGGATAGGGCGTCCAGTCCTCATCCAGCGACTTCAGCATCGAAATAATGCGGTCGACCAAGCCGGCATTGAAGTCTTCCTCATAATCCATGACGGCCAGGAAATCCTCCCGGCTGGCATCTTCCATCCGGGTCCAGGTGGGTTTGTGGGATTTGTTGGATCTGTCGAGCATGTTGGCCTCCTTTAAGAGCATGCCAAAACGCTATCAGGAACCACCTGATTAGAAAAACTGATTGTTTTTATCAGTTTGATAGAAAATATTGTTCGGCATGGATCTAAAACATCTGACCACCTTTCTGGCCGTTGCCGAAACGGAGAGTTTCCACCGGGCGGCCAACCGGCTCAACATCACCCAGGCAGCGGTCTCCAGCCGGATCCGTGCCCTGGAAGAGGAACTCGACGTGGAGCTGTTCCTGCGCGGTGCCGGCGGCACCAGGCTCAGCGAGGCCGGGAACTATCTGAGGCCGCTGGCCGAGCAGATGCTGGCCAACTGGCAGCAGATCGCAGGCAGCATCGGCCGCCGGTTTGCCGACCGGCTGGCGCTCCGGATCGGCTGTCAGCTGTCGATCTGGGACCAGCTGCTGGTGGATCTCACGGTCTGGGCCGAGCAGAACCTCGGCAAACTGCCGCTGACGCTCAATTTCGACCATGAAAGCAATGCCGTCGACCTGGTACGCCGGCAGGTTCTCGATCTGACGGTTACGCACGAAAAGGCCCATGGCACAAAGCTGGTAACCGTGCCGCTGCCACCGGAACGCATGGTGCTGGTGGCAGACCGGCCCTGCCGGGTGAGCGATGCGGACCTGCCGCTGTTCCTCAATTTCCGGCTCGGGCCTCAATATGACGCAGCCACGGCTGACCTGCTGGGCGAGAGGCCCGGTCACTTCTTCCTGAGCAATGCCACGATGGGCCTTGCCTACCTCCTGCGCCGGGGCGGCATGGCCTTTTGCCCCGGGCGCATGGTTGCGGACGCGCTCACCAACGGACGGCTGTTTGAAGTGACCGGGGCCGAAGGCTTCGACCTCGACCGCTTTGCCATTTACGATCCGCAAGGTGTGGCGGCGGAGCTGGTGGAACAGGTGTTGCCGGGGCTCATGGACGTGGCGCTGGCCTGATCCGGGGCTCGTTTTAGCCTGCCAAGTACGCAGGGCGGAGTTTGCCCTGAGTGTCACCCCGAACCAGCGGAGCGAGACCCGGTGCCTACTCGCAGCTCCGATTGCCGCAGTTGCGAGATTTGTTTCCTATGTTCTGTAGTATTTCGAGAAAAGTCTGAGCCGACTTTAGCTGCCTCTCGGCTCTGCCTCGAACGCAAAAGTCGGCAATGCTTGTTTCAAACAATTCTCGAAATGCTTTTGCACTCTGGAAATGAGTAGGACCCGGGTCTCGCTCCGCTCGCACGGGGTGACACCGAAGTTTGGTTCGCCTCCCATGGAAATAAAGCCATCTCCCCAAAGCATTTGAACTGAACCGCGATCTGGCATAGAGAAAGTTGCAAATGTAACTTATTGCGGCACCAGCGGCGCGGGAGGCTGCGGGTTTCAGCGGCCAAGGGTTGGGAGAAAACAATAAAATGTCCGAGAAGAGCTACACCTATCAATCGATTGCCCAGGCTGTTCTGGACCAGGGCATCGACACGATGTTCGGTCTGATGGGCGACGCCAACCTGTTCATGGTCGATCACTATGTGCGCGCCGGAAAGGGCACCTTCGTGCCGGTTTCCTATGAGGGCAGCGCGGTGCTGATGGCGCTGGCCTATTCGCATGTCTCGGGCAAGATGGGCGTCGGCACGGTCACCCACGGACCGGCCCTGACCAACTGCGTGACCGCCTTGACCGAGGGCGCGCGCGGGCACATTCCAATGGTGCTGCTGGCCGGCGACACGCCGGTGATGAACCCGCAGAACCTGCAAAATATCGACCAGCGCGAACTGGTCAAGGTGACCGGCGCCGGCTTTGAGCAGCTGCGCGCGCCGGAGACAGCCGCCCGCGACGTTGCCCATGCCTTCTATCGGGCCCGGGTGGAAAAACGCCCGATCGTGCTCAACATGCCGGCCGATTTCATGTGGCAGGAGGTTGCCCATGAAAAGACCGTCTTCAAGGCCTTCGGCGCGCCCGCCTTTGTTCCCGAAGGCGACGATCTCGACGCCGCCGTCGGCATGATCGCTTCCGCCAAGCGCCCGGTGATCCTGGCCGGCGGCGGCGCTATCGATGCCCGCGACAAGCTGATCGAGCTGGCCGACCGGCTTGAGGCTCCCCTGGCAACCACCCTGAAGGCCAAGGGGCTCTTCAACGGTCATCCCTACAACATGGACATTTTCGGCACGCTGAGCACGCCGGCCACCTATGACGCCATCGACAAGGCCGACTGCATCGTTGCCTTCGGGGCCAGCCTGCACCACTTCACCACCGACAAGGGCGCCCTGATGAGGGGCAAGCGCGTTGTCCAGGTGAATGACACGGTCACCGAGGTCAGCAAGAATTTTCACGCCGACGCCGCCCTGGTCGCCGATGCCGCGCTGACGGCGGACAATTTCCTTTATTGGCTGAACGAGGCGGAGATCCCTCCAAGCGGCTTCACCAAAGAGCTGGACGGCGCGGCACTCACCGCCCATCCGCCGGCGAACCCCGCCGACACCAAGCCGGGCTATGTCAATTACGTGCATGCGCTTGACCGGCTCGAGGAAGTGCTTCCCAAGGACCGTGTTCTGACGACGGATGGCGGCCGCTTCATGACGGAAGTCTGGTGCCGGATCTCCGCGCCCGACCCGCGCAGCTTCCTGGTCACCGCCAATTTCGGTTCCATCGGCCTTGGCCTGCAGGAAGCGCTCGGCGCCGGCTTTGCCGCGCCGGACCGGCCCGTCGTGCTCTTCACCGGCGATGGCGGCTTCATGATGGGCGGCATCAACGAGTTCAACACGGCCGTCCGCCTGAAACAGGACCTGATCGTCGTCGTTGCCAATGACAGCGCCTATGGCGCGGAGCATATCCAGTTTCTCGACCGGGCGATGGACCCGGGCCTTGCCATGTTCGACTGGCCGTCCTTTGCCGCGGTTGCCACCGCGCTTGGCGGCCACGGCCTCACCGTCACTTCGGCGGAGGAGCTGGAAACCGCGATCAAGGCCATCGAAACGCGCGACAAGCCCCTCCTGATCGAACTGCGCCTCGACCCGAACGACGTGCCGCGCATGCGGATCTGATAAGGCGGGGCCTCACCGGCGCGAAAATCTCCGCGCCGGTGTCGTGCCCCTCAGCCGAGTGGCAGTCCGTCGTCACGCGTGATCGCTATGACCGCCGAGCGGGGAACGCTGTCGCCGCCTTCCGGCCAATGGCTGTCGCCGTCCTCACCCGGGTGCTGGATGCCGACAAAGAGCGTCTTGCCGTCTGAGGACATGGCGGCGCCCGTCACCTCGCACTCTTTGGGACCAACCAGGAAACGCTTGATCTCACCCGTCGCCGGATCGCCGACCAGCATCTGGTTGTTGCCCTGACCGGCGAAATCTTCCGCGTTCGAGTAGTTGCCGTCGGTCTGAATCCAGAGCAGTCCCTTGGTGTCGAAGAACAGGCCGTCTGGCGAGTTGAACATGTTGCCGTCGTTGATGTTCACCGACCCGCCATAGGCATCCTCGTGAACCGTCGGGTTTCCGGCCAGCGCGAACAGGTCCCAGGTGAAGCTGTCGCTGGTGTGGTTGCCGCCCGAAGGCCACCAGCGGACAATCTGGCCATAGTTGTTTTCCGCGCGCGGGTTTGGCCCCATGGCCGGGGTGGCATCGCCGCCTGCGTTTGTCTTGATTGCCCGGTTCTTGTTGTTGGTCAGGGCACAATAGACCTCCGCCTTCTTCGGATTGGCGGCGACCCATTCCGGCCGGTCCATCGTGGTGGCGCCCACCGCAGATCCCGCCATGCGGGCATGGATGGCCACTTCGGCGGCGGATGCCATGCCGGTGGTTTCCGGTGTCAGGGCCAGCCACTGACCGGTGCCGTCCGGATGGAACCTGGCCGCATAAAGCGTGCCGTCGGCCAGAAGGTCGGAATTGTCGGCGCCTTCCGCATAGACGCCGTCGGAGACGAACCGGTACAGGAACTCGCCCCGTTCATCATCGCCCATATAGACGACGATCCGGCCGTCGCCATTGACCACGACTTCGGCGTTTTCGTGCTTGAAGCGCCCGAGCGCGGTTCTTTTCTTCGGTGTCGATTCAGGATCCGATGGGTCGATCTCGACCACCCAGCCGTTGCGGTTGGCTTCGTTGGGATGCTTGGCAATGTCGAACCGGTCGTCGATCCTGGCCCAGCCATACCCCCAGTCCTCGACATTGATGCCATAGCGTTTCTGGGCGTCGGTCCGCTCGATGTCCGGATCGGACGAGGAATAGTAACCGTTGAAATTTTCCTCGCAGGCCAAGTATGTGCCCCAGGGCGTTTGGCCGTTGCCGCAATTGTTCCAGGTGCCCTTGCTCAGGGTTCCCGCGGGATCGGATTCCGTCTGCATCAGCGGGTGGCCGGCGGCGGGACCCGTGATCTCCATCTCCGTTTCGGGCGTGATCCGGCGATTGTACTTGCCGTCCTTGACCATCTCCCAACCGTTGTCGCCCTTGACGATTTCGACGACCGAGACGCCATGGGCAAGCATGCCCTTGAGCACGTCGTCATCGGTCTCCGCCGCGCCGTCTGGCCGGTTGCCCCAGATGATATTCCGGTTGGTGTATTCGTTGTTGTTGACCAGCACCGTTGCGTCGCCCAGCTCGAACAGGGCCATGCCGTCAATGTTGTCGCCATAGGCACCGGCCTGGCTCTCGCCGGTTCCCCGGGTGGCATGGTCGAATTCGGGCACGCCGGCAAACATCGGATCTCCCCAGCGCACCACCACCTGGCTGGAATAGCCTTCCGGCACCGTCACCTGGTCCAAGGTGTTTGCTGCCACCTGCTGGAAACCGAGGCGCGACCCTTGAGCGGCCGCCTCTCCGGGCGCGAACATGCCCGTGCCGAGCACGAACGACCCCGCACCAAACGCCATCACGCCGCCGAGGAATCCCCGCCGCGACAACGCTTCGTCGACAACCTTGTCGAACTCCGTCACCTCCGGCGGCGGGTTGATATGCTCGTCGAATTCGTCAAACGACCATTCCCTTGTTTCCGTCTTTTTCACGTCGCGTCCTCCCTTGTGTCGCCCGCCTCAACCCGGAAACACTTCAACTCTATCAAAGGTTGCGTTTCTTCGTATCGAAGCCGGTAATGGAACAGTAAGCGAATGCCGGTCGGCCAGCAATTGGCGCAGGAGAAATAATTAGTTGGCTTATTAAACGCCACATCGCTGCTGTCGCGGCAGGTCCGGCACGACCTTCGCGCAGACGTGCATCCAGCCGTTCGGCCAATAACAAAAGTGTGATCCCGGCGACAGACACGTTCACCGTGTTTGCCGCATGGTGCGGGCACAGGCGCAAACCGGGACCCTCTGCACCCCGCCGCGCCGATACAATTGAAACGCAATCACCGGCAACTGATACCAAAACCCCGGCCCTTCCGGCGCGTGGCAATGGTATTTTATGCCGCTACGGAACCTCAGGGGCGGTTAAGGGGCCTATTCAAGGAGATCAATGTGGCCGAGTCTTTTTTCCTGCCGTTCAACTATGTCGATCATCTGACCAGTCCGGGTCTCGGCACCAGCGCCGGCCCGGTCAAATTGAACCAGTATCTGTGCAAGGACCGCGGCAATGGCGGCAATGACAGCGCGACCAGTTTTTTCAAGAATTTCCGCTGGATCAAGGACAAGGACGGCCTGACGCTGAACCAGCGCGTCGGCGGCCGCGCCATCGACCTGGCGCTGAAAGGCCAGGGCAATGACAAGACCTTTGTCCAGATTTGGAACTTCATGCTGAAGAACAAGGATCTGCTCGACAAATACAAGGTCGAGGTCTGCGGCCGGGCCAACAAGGACGGCTCCAAGGATGTTCACCAGAAGGGCAAGATCAAGCAGATCTATTTCGACAAGATGTCCGACCAGGCCGCCCTGCAGGCGATGGTCCAGGACCGTTTCTTCGGCATGGACTGCATCGGCTTCATTGCCAATTTCCTGATCTATTGCGGCGAATGGGACAAGTATTACGGCGTCTCGCCCAAGCGTTATCCGGACCATGTCGCCAAGATCAATATCGACGACATCAACGAGGTCAGGCCGCTCGATTTCATGGTCTGGAACGGCCATGTGGCCATTGTCGACTGGGTCTGGGACAAGATCGACGATAACAGCGTGCGCATCGACATGTGCCAGAGCTCCAGCGGCGGCCCGCAATGCAACGAATATGTCACGCTGAAACAGACAAACGGCAAGGGCATCAAGGGCGGCCGCGAGTTCACCATCCTCGGCGGCACCCCGCACCCGCCGGTGCGCGGCCATTTCACCATTTGGCGGCGGGAGGGGTTCTTCTATTGAGAGGTGTCAGCCCGACAACTCCTGCTCGATCGCCAGGCCTGCCAGACGCGCGGAGGCCAGGAGACGGTCAAGGCTCTGGCCATTGCGCGCCATGGACGACAGGCCCGCTAGGGTGGTGCTCATGTAATCGGCAAGATGCCTTGCCTGATCGGGGTGCCGTTCGGCGATAAACCGGTAGAGCATGTCGTCCGAGTTGGCATGATAGCTCCGCGCGGCTGACCGCGCCTCGCTGTCGATACAGCGGATCCCTTCCAGCACCATGCAGCCGGACGCGTCCGGATCCGCGGCGAAACGGTGCGCCGCGTCCTCGATCACCGCCTTCAGGCCCTCCGCCACCGGACGATCCTGGCGCAGCAGATCCGGCATCGGAATGGCCTCGGTCCGGGTGAACCGCTCCAGAACACGCTCATAGAGCTTCGCCTTGCTGCCGAAGGCGGCGTAGAAACTGGGCGGTTTGATGCCGAACGCCTCCGTGAGATCCGACACACTGACCGCGTCATACCCCTTTGCATGAAAGAGCTGCTGCGCCGTTTCAACCGCCTGGTCGGGGTCGAACCGGCGCGGCCGTCCGCGCGGTCGCATTTTATTTTTAGTGATCACTACAAAAATCCTTGAATGCCGTCTCCCCGTTATTATTTAGTGATCATTACAATAATCAGCAAGGAAAGCCTGATGTCCGAGTTCAAAGATAAATCCGTTCTGGTCCTGGGTGGCAGCCGCGGCATTGGCGCGGCGATCGTGCGGCGCTTCGCGTCCGACGGGGCAAACGTCACCTTCACCTATGCCGGTTCCGCGGACGCCGCGAAACAGGTGGCCTCCGAAACGGGCAGCACGGCCGTTGTCGCGGACAGCGCGGACCGGGAGGCGCTGATCAAGGTGGTACGGGACAGGGGCCCCCTGGACGTGCTGGTGGTGAATGCCGGCATTGCCCTGGTCGGCGACCCGCTGGAGCAGGACCCGGACGAGATCGACCGCCTGTTCCGCATCAACGTGCATGCGCCCTATCACGCCGCGGTCGAGGCGGCCCGGCAGATGCCGGATGGCGGCCGCATCATCGTGATCGGATCGGTCAACGGCGACCGGATGCCCATGGCGGGCCTGGCGTCCTACGCCCTCAGCAAGTCCGCCTTGCAGGGCCTCGCTCGCGGCCTGGCAAGGGACCTCGGTCCGCGCGGCATCACTGTCAACATCGTCCAGCCGGGGCCGATCGACACCGACCTGAACCCCGCGGACGGGCCGATGAAAGACATGATGCACAGCTTCCTGGCCATCAAGCGGCATGGGCGGCCGGAGGAAGTCGCCGGAATGGTGGCCTGGCTGTCCGGACCGGAGGCCGGTTTCGTGACCGGCGCCATGCATACGATCGACGGCGCTTTCGGCGCCTGACGCAAGACGCGCGGGAGCCGCACGGCAGTGTGTGTTCCCGCACCGGATTTCTCGGCAAGGAAGACCGCTGACCTGAGACGGCCTAAAGAAATGCGGGCGGGCACACCTGTGCCTGTCCGCATGAAAAGGACGCCCTGGCGACCCGTTATTCCGTGTAACCCTGATAGCCGTTTTCGTTGCAGTCGACGCTGACTGCATCTGTGCCGGTATAGTTCACCACCCAATTCCATTGCGCCTTGGTGTCGGCGTCGGCGGAGGTGCGGTAGTTGCAGGTTGGCGCAACCCCGTTGCTGCAAAAGCCCTTGGCCGAGTTTTTCTGGCAGTCCTGGCTGGACCCCGAGTTGAGCAAGCTCATGCAGCTGTCGGTGACAGTGAAAAACGTCGAGGACGGCAGGCACAGGATGTTGCCGATATTCTTCGGGATGGACCGCTGATCATCGTCCACCGTGCATCCGTAACTGATGTCCGGACTGCAATGATGGTAGCCCGCGCCGATGTCCGATGTCCGCAGCGCAATCGCCGTGGAATTGTTCATTTTATCCATGGTGAGCGTTGCTTCGACAGTCTGCGAGGCGGAAAACGCAGAATTAGTCAGAATTACCGTCAAAGTCGCAGCAAAGGCGATTTATTTCGCAATATTCATTGCAATTTCTCCTTAAATACGTTGAGGGGATACTTTAATCATACTTGAAGTTCTATTTAAACTAGCTATCCTGATGGATAGATATTTAAAGTTAACTTTAAGCCAGAGCACTTCTAGCGGGCGGTTTCTTGCGAAAAAACTGATGTAGATCCTGCCAGGCCTGGATGCACTACGGCCCTTGAAAGCCCTGCCAGTTCCTGTCGGATGTTTGGAAGTCTTGTCGGCAATCCGTCCGCCTGCCTGGGTTTCGGCTCACACCTGCCTGCGCCAGAGCCTGAGTCCCACCGCCACTTTCGCCGTTGCCCCGACAACGGCCAGGCACAGCCCCACCTTCGTCACCCACTCCATCGTGCCCTCGATCAAGAGCGCGTGGACTGCGCTGCCGATGACAATGACCAGCGCCAGGACCACATGCGCCCGGCGCCAGGTGCGGGGAGAAACACGGAGACGGCGGCGAAGGACGGCCAGGAGCGTGGTGGCGAGAACCGCCGCCATCGCGATCACGCCCCAGGCGGAAAAGGGCGTCGGCGAGCGGAACAAAAGCGCGTCGATGACGTCCGGCGGGCTGGTGACAAAAAGCCCGGCGACATGGAGAAACAGCGCCGTGACCAGACAGGCTCCCGTCCAGCGGTGCAGCCTGCGGCCACGAGGTCCGTCAAGACCCGGCAGAAGACCGCCGGCCAGCAGAGGCTGGAGCAGTAGCAGAGACATCGCGATGATGCCGGCAAAGCCGGCGGCGATATAGACCGGCTGGCGCCATTGCAGCAGCGGGCTGAATGCCGCCAGCGCCAGGGGCAGCAGGATAAGCAGGACCACGGCCATCCAGATCAGGAGCGGCCGGAGCGCCCTTTCCGGCGGACGTCGCATCGGCCCAGGCATGGTCCGGGTCAGGCCGGCTGCAGCACGAAATGCGCCTCCAGGCTGGTGTCGCTTGAGCTGTTCATCACCGGACGCAGGAAGACGGTCTCGAAGTCGCCGCTGTCATAGGCAAGATGCCCGTGCGGCTGGCCGAAGGCCGGCACGATCTGCGGCATTTCCAGGCGGAACACGCCATTGGCGTCCGTCAGCGTCGCGCCGTGGCTGCGCTGGTCGCGCTCATGGCCTTCCGTGGTGTGGGCCCAGATCTGGATGCGCTGACCGGCCAGCGGCGCGCCGTCGCCTGCCCGGCGCACGGTGCCCGACATCCAGAAGCCGCCGCCGCCGATCCGGTCGACGACCGGCGCGCCGGGCCGGTAGTTGTTGGAGCCGCCGCGCATCGAGCGGGTCGGCGCCAGGCCCTTGGCCTCGGCCGGGACACTCATCCCGGCGCGGGAGACAACCAGACCAACGGCACCGGCGGCCAGAAGGGCACGGCGGGAGATGAAGCAGCGGGTCATCAAGATCTCTCCTGTCGAAACGGGCCGGCAACACACGAGGTGCCGGCAACACTCGGCTGGAAAGTATAGTGCGTTTGCTGGCTTTTCCGAGGCACGCTGGCGCTCAACGCGGCACTTCGCGCTCACGGTTGCGTGAATATTTCCGGGAATTCGGCTTTCGCCCCACCGTAACTTTTGCCATAGGTTACCGCCGCGTGACACCAACGGCCCTTAACGGGCCCGGCGGGCGCGCCCGACAGGTTCTGGAAGGATAGTGGATATGGGTTTCTTTGATTTTGTGAAAGATGCGGGCAAGTCGCTGTTTGGCGATGACGAGGCGCCGGAGGCAAGCGCCGAAGCGATCGAAAAGGAAGTTGCCGATCTCGGCCTGGAAGGCGACGTGAAGGTCGAAGTCAGCGGTGACACGGTCAAGATCGCCGGCGCCGCGCCGACGCAGGAAGCACGCGAGAAACTGATCCTGGCCGCAGGCAACGTTTTGGGCGTCGCCAAGGTTGAAGAAGAGATCACGGTTGCCGCCGCCGAGCCGGAAGCCAGCTTCCACACGGTGGAAAAGGGCGACACGCTCTGGAAGGTCGCCGAGAAGGCCTATGGCAACGGCTCCAAATATCAGGCGATCTTCGAGGCCAACAAGCCGATGCTGTCCGATCCGGACAAGATCTATCCGGGCCAGGTGCTGCGCATCCCGGCGCTCTGATACGGGACGGCCGCGGCCTTGCTTCAAGGCCCGCGGCCGGCCTCACGGTTTTGTCGATTGCATGTCATCGGCCTGGGCGGCAGGTTTCTTGAAATCTGGCAACCTGGACGCATCATGATCAATCGCAGAAAAATTCTTGGGCATGCGCTCGTTGCCGCCGGCACTACGGCGGCCGCTGGCGTTGCGCTGCCCGCTTTTGCAAAAGATCCGCTGGCGCTGACCGGCTACGATCCGGTGTCCTATTTCACCGGCAACACGCCTTTGAAAGGCAAGCCCGCGTTCACCGCGACCCACAATGGCCTGACCTACCGGTTTGCGTCGGAAGACAACCGGGACGCCTTCACTTCCAGTCCGGCCCGCTACGCGCCGCAATATGACGGCTATTGCGCCTATGGCGTCTCACGCGGCTACAAGGTCGGCGTCGACCCGCTGGCCTACAAGGTTGTTTCCGGCAAGCTCTACCTCAACTTCTCCCGCTCCGTGCAGCGCACCTGGAGCCGGGATATTCCTGGCTATGTCTCCAAGGCGGACAAGGCCTGGCCGGGGCTGAATTAGCGGGGATTGCCTCCTTGCCGGGAGCCGCGCGGTCCAAAAGCATTTCCACACATTCTGACGTCATCCTGAGGAGCCGCGCCATCGCTGTCTCGAAGGATCCGCAACTTGCACCGGAGTGCGCAGCCCGTCCTTCGAGACGGGCCTTCGGCCCTCCTCTGGATGACGCGGAGTGGGTGGTGAGGCCTGCTGGAGGCTCCGGCAACTGTCTCGAAATCGTGGATCATTGACCGCACCTGCCGCTCACCGATTGCCCGGCTTTTGCCCCCCGCCTAAACTCGCCGCATGGCGCGCATTCTGGAAACCGAGCTCTATCAACCCGTCAAGGCTTACCTGGAAGGCCAGGGCTATGAGGTGAAGGCCGAGGTCGGCGCCGCCGATCTCGTCGCCTGCCGGGACGCGGAAGATCCGGTGATCGTCGAACTGAAGACCGGGTTCACTCTGAGCCTGTTTCATCAGGCCATCGAGCGCCAGGCGGTGACCGACGCGGTTTATGTGGCCGTCGCGCGCGGTCCGGGGAAACGCTTCCTGTCGTCGCTGAAAAACAATCTGAAGCTTGCCCGCCGGCTCGGCATCGGCCTGATCACCGTGCGGCTATCGGACGGTTTCGTCGAGGTCCATGCCGATCCCGGCCCCTATGAACCGCGCAAGTCGAAACCGCGCAAGGAGCGGCTGCTCCGGGAGTTCGCCCGCCGGGTCGGCGATCCGAATACCGGCGGCTCGACCCGGGTCACCCTGGTGACCGCCTACCGCCAGGACGCCATTCGCTGCGCGGAACATCTTGCGGAGAGCGGCCCCTGCCGCGGCGCCGAGGTCGCCAAGGCGACAGGCGTTTCCAACGCCACCCGCATGATGGCCGACGATCATTACGGCTGGTTCGAGCGGGTCGAGCGCGGTGTCTACGGCCTGACCCCGAAGGGCCGGAGGTCGCTTGAGGGGGCCACGAAAAAGACGGCTTAGGGCAAGGCCCTGGCGTCACAGCCCCTCAATCGGCACGCTCAGTGCAAAATACTCGACAATATTGCCGTCCGGATCGGCGACCTTGAGGAGACTGATCGGCCCTTCGGTGATGACACCGGGAGCCTGGATGGCATCGGGGGCGACCGCCTGCACATGCCGGTGGGCGGCGTCGAGGTCCGCCACCTTGAGATAGGGGATGGTGCTTGCGCCCAGTTTCGCGTCCGGCGCAAAAGCCTGTTTGGAAACGACCGCAAACAGGCCACCGGCCACATCGAACCCCATGAACGCCTCCGTGCGCACCTTGGGCGCGGCACCGAACAGGCGGGTGTAGAAGGTTTCGGACCGGTCCAGATCCGTTGAAAGAACATAGAGGCCCAGGCGTTCGACGGCAGCGGGTTCGGTCTGGTTCATAGCTGTCTCCTGCGCGTTGAGCGCGGTTGGGGTTGTCAGAAGAAGAAAAGCAAAGAAGGTGGTCAGGTGGCGTGTCATGGCTCGTCCCGTGGTGTCAGGTCTGCTTCCCAAAAGGGGGCCTGCGGTCCTATAAAGACGCCCTGCTGACAGCGTGTTGGCAGCATCAACACGGAACGGGGACATATGCGGCGCGCGGACCGGCTGTTTGAAATCATCCAGATCCTGAGGCGGGTGCGCCGGCCGGTCTCGGCGCAGGCGATCGCGGACGAGCTGGAAGTGTCGAAACGCTCGGTCTATCGCGACATCGCCACGTTGATGGCCCAGCGCGTGCCGATCCGCGGCGAGGCCGGGATCGGCTATATTCTGGAGGACGGCTTCGACATGCCGCCCTTGATGCTGACCGCCGAGGAGATCGACGCCGCCGTTCTGGGTGCACTCTGGGTGTCGACCCGCGCCGAGCCGGAGCTCGCCCGGGCGGCGGAGAACCTCCTGGCCAAGATCGAGGCGATCACGCCGGAGCCGCTGCGCCGTCATATCGGGGGCACGGCCATGAGCGTGCGACCCGTGACCTCTGCATCAGAGGACCTGGTTGATGCGGGGCTGCTGCGCCAGGCCATTCTGGACGGCAGGAAGGTGGTTCTCGGCTATCGCGATCAGAACGGTCGGGAAAGCGAGCGCACCGTCTGGCCGATCCTTCTGGGCTATCGCGACGAAGGCCGGATCCTGGCGGCCTGGTGCGAGCTGCGCGAAGGCTTCCGTTATTTCCGCACGGACCGCATGACCTTTGCCAGGGCGCTGGAGAGCCGCTATCCGGACAACCCGGCAGCTCTGAAGAAACGCTGGCGGGCGGCAATGGACGCCGAGCGGAAACAGTTTGAAGCCGCCGATCAGCTCTTCTGGCCGAGATAGACCGCCTGGGTGACCTCGCGCCCGTCCTGCAGCGGATTTGCAAACACCACCGGCTCGGCCCAGGCCTCGGCAAAGGCAGCGGCCAAAAGCGCGGTGATGGCCTCGTCCGGGGCCTCATCCGACCACAGGCCGACAACGCCGCCGGGTTTCAGGAACCGCTGCACGGCGGTGAGGCCTTCCTGAGTGTAAAACCCTTTCGAGCCGCCATGGAGCAGGCGTTCGGGCGTGTGGTCGATGTCGATCAGGATTGCGTCATACTGGCGGCCGGGCTGCCCGGCATCGAAGCCGTCTTCCGAGGCCGCCAGGGCAAAGAAATCGCCCTGGATCAGCCGGCAGCGCGGATCGTCGGAAAGGTCCGTCTTCATCGGCACCAGCCCTTCCCTGTGCCAGCGGATCACCGGTTCCAGAAGATCGACGACATCCAGTGCGGCCACCGTCTCATGCGCCAGCACCGCCTTCGCGGTGTAGCCGAGACCAAGACCACCGACCAGCACGTCCAGCCCGTTGCCGGTCAGCGCCGCAAGCCCCTTGTCCGCCAGCGCGATTTCCGACGCGGTGAACAGGCTCGACATCAGATGTTCTTCGCCAAGCAGGATTTCATACACGTCGGTCTGAAGCGCCAGGATATGGCGCCGGCGCAGGGAAATCGCACCGATCGGCGTCGGGGCGTAGTCCAGTTCTTCAAACAATTTGCTCATTGGCGCAACGTGACGGCAAAGACCTGTCTTGGGAAGAGAAGACTTCAGGCAAGCTTGGAAAACCTTCGCCGGGCCCTCGTTCAAGGTCCCGTGCGCGGGCTAATTCACATTCGGCTGGCTGACGGTTCAGCGTACCGTCAGGACACTGCAGGCCGCGTGTCGGGCGACCTTGTCTGACACGCTGCCAAGCAACATGCCTTCCAGGCTACCGAGGCCCCGGCTGCCCAGCACGATCATGTCCACCCCGGTCGTTTTCGCGGCATTCAGGATGGTCTCGGCATAGTCACCGGCCTCGACCAGGGTGCTGACCTCGCCGACCCCGGCCTTGCGGGCCCTGTCTGCTGCATCCTCGACGATGCGGTCGCCGATCGCGGAGAGGACCCGTGCCATCTCCTCGTTGTTCCGGGACGCCCGGAACAGGTCCGTCATAGACCCCGGCACGTTTTCCAGATCCGGCATTGCGCTGGCCGAAGCATGGCGCACGAGATGTTCGGCTTTGGCCATCCTGCTGGCTTCCTCGGCACGGCTGCCATGCAGCATCACGTGCAGAACCGTCAACCTCGCGCCGAATTTCACGGCGATCCCGGCCGCCGTATCGACTGCCTTGATCGATGTGTCGGAACCGTCTGTTGCAACGAGTACATGTTTGATCATCTGAACCTCCCTCTTTGGCCACCTGTTTTCAGGCCTTTCTGAAGGAGCCTCCGTTGCCCGCCTTATGTGCTCCGGCACCGGCGGCTCCCTTCCGCCTGTAGCGGTGGTCTCACGGCATCCGGCTTAACGCATTTACGCGTGCCGCACGTTGACCTTGCTCAATCCGGGGCGGGTTGGGAGAAGCGGACGGGGCGCGGCCACACGGCCATTGCCCGGCTTTCCGTCAGCAATAGCGTTCCGGTCCGATTCCTTGCGCCTCCGAATAGCGGTCGCCATGGGCCCAGCCGACGGGCAGCGCAGCCTCGATCCGCTCCAGATCTTCTTCCGTGAGGGTGAGGGCCGCGCCTGAAACACATTCGCGCAGGTGATCCACCGAGCGCGTGCCCGGGATCGGGATCACATGCGGCCCGCGGCTCAAGAGCCAGGCATTCGCCAGCCCGGCCGCGCTCGTGCCCATCTCCGCCGCGAGTGCGCGGAAACCTGCCAGGATGCGCAGGTTCTCCGTCAGGTTCGGCTCCATGAAGCGCGGGTTTGTGGAAAGGAACGGCAGATCGGCAATCCGTTCACGCGGGATCGGGTGGTCTGTCAAGAGCGAGCGGCCGACGGGTGAGAAGGCCACCATCGCGACACCGAGTTCGGCGCAGGCCTGCACCAGTCCGAGATCGGGCGCGCGCGTCGAAAGCGAATATTCCGATTGCACGGCGGCGATGGGGAAGACCTTCATGGCGCGGCGCAGGGTCGACGGCGCGATTTCCGACAGGCCGATGGCGCGGGCCTTGCCCTTGTCTACCAGCCGGCCGAGATTGGCCGCCGTTTCTTCCGAGGTAAAACGCGGGTCGCGGCGATGGGCATAGAAGAGATCCACGTAGTCGAGGCCGAGCCGCTGAAGCGACTTGTCCAGTTCGGCTTCAAGGTGCTCCGCCGAATTGTCAAAACAGCGGTTGCCGTCCGCATCTTTGGTGATCGAGGCCTTGGTCGCGATGACGAACTCGTCCCGCGCACCCGGATTGGCTTTCAGATAGGTGCCGAGGGCGGTTTCCGACTTGCCCATGCCATAGACATTGGCCGTATCCAGATGCGTGACGCCGAGGTCCCGGCAGGCATTCAGAACGGCGTGGCTTTCGGTCTCGTTGGTCGGCCCGTACATGTCGGAAAAGGACATGGCGCCATAGCCGATCGCGCCGACCTCCGGCCCGTTGGCCCCCAATCTGCGTTTTTCCATCTGTCCCCTCTACGCCCTCACAAAAGCTCAAGGGGTCCTTCTTAAGCGATTGTTGTGAGCGCTGAAAGGGCGGAGGTGGTGGCTTCGAAGATGGGCACTCCTCCTGACCCGCGAAAACCAGCCAAGCCATCAAAGCGTTCATCGCGACGTTCATGACAAGGCCATCGCGGACGGATTGCGAAGGTATCTTTTGTGGCTCCGCGAGCTGCATTGCAGCCACAGCACAAAGGACTTATCTGCTGTCCACACGACTCTGGAGAGATCACGACATGAAACAGCCCACAAGCAAGACTGCCATTATCTGTCCCTGGGAAAACAGTCAGAAATTCTGGATGGCCGACGGGGAGTACACCGGAATTGTCGTCGGCCAAGAGGCAACTGGTGGTTCGTATGTCATCACCAACGGTGTGATTGCGCCGGGCGGGTTCGTGCCGGACCATTACCACAAGTGGGAAGATCAAACGTTCCATGTCATTGAAGGGACGCTTGAAGCCAAAATTGGCGATCAGTTCGTCGAAATCAGCGCAGGTGACACGGTCTTCTGCCCTAAAGGCGTGTCTCACTACATGAAAAATACAGGTTCGGTCCCCGCCAAATTGATCAGCTACATCCTTCCCGGCAAGTGGGCAGAGGACTTCATGGCAGAAACCTCGCGGCAGAATAAAAGTGGCGCGTTCGATCCCGAAAAAATCGAGCAGCAATTCGGGGTGGTGTATCTGTGAAGGTCACCTGATCCACATTTGGATCGAACGAAGGTGTTATGGGCCGGCCCCTCCAAACTTCTTCAGCTGCGCACTTTTCAATGGCAGGGAGTACCTGACAAAGCCCGGATGACATATATTCGTTTGGAAGACTGAGTGACCCAAAAGAGACCGGAGACTGATGTGTCCCCAAGCAAGGGCCGTGTTGAAAGACTGATCGATACGATTGGCGCAGAGTTCCAGGCGCATCTTATCGGCTTGTGGAACACCTCCACGGTCTTTGATATTCAGGACGGCGCCGTTGAAAAGATGATCTCTCGCGAAGCGCCATTCGGTGTCATCGGGATCAAGATCCTGATGCGCAATCCGGGAGACGTAGATCGTCTGTTTGAGCACCGGTGGAATTTCAGCATCGGGATCACCGGATGTGAATTCAAGCTCCTGGATGTCGATTACCAGAACGACGTCTGGATCGGTGATGTGAATTCCGCCGAATTCGCTGGGCACGAACACATTGCCTATAAATCCGTTGAACAGATGATTGCCTTTCATGGCGATGATTTCGGCGTCGGAAAAGTCTTCATCGAAAAAATCGGGGCGCTCTGCCCCAGCCTGCTTGAAAAGCCACCTTTGTTCTTCCGGCTGCCGCGCAGGGCGCCGCCCGCCTACAGATTCACGGCTGCCTCCGAGGCCATTCGCAAGGAGGTGGGTCTGTCACCAGAGGGCGGCATGGTTCTGATCGAGGCGATGATCAAGGAACACGGGATTGCGCCCTATACGATCCTTCTAGCCTGCCAGTCCGATGAAACCTTCTGGCTGGTTGATCTCCCTGAAGCGCTTGTCGACCGTTACCAGCATGGCCTGATTGATCCAAGCCTTGGCGAACACCATTCGAACCTTGAGGTCGGGGTCTCCATTACCGCAGAGGCTCTGAGGAACAGGGTCCGGCAGAAGCCGAATAGCACTGAGCGCGACAACGGCGTCTTCTTCTCCATGTCCGGAAGCGGTTCCGCGTCAGGGTATTGGAACGGATTGAATTGACTTAGCGTTGGCTGGAGTCACTTTTAAGGACATCGCCCATAGCCGGCCGCACTGGCCTCCGGCCTCCTGTCAAAGACCGAGCTCAAGCGTCCGGAGCAGGCGGAACCGGGTCTTTCCCGTGTTGCCTTTCAGCGAGATCACGAAGGGCACCAGGCCGTTTTTGGAGGTTTTGACGTATCCCGCCAGGGCCTTCACACCCGGGATCGTGCCCGTCTTGTAACGGGATCCGGCCTTGGTTTTCGGCAGCAGCTCCGCGTGCGGCGCAAACTGCTGCAGCACCCTGGCGAGGCCATAGGGAGAGAACCGGTTGTCGGGGCTGATCCCCGAGCCTTCCTTGAGGTCGATGCCCTCGGTGATGCCGTGTGCGGCCAGGACCTCCTTTGCGACCTGCTGCGACTTTTCAAGACTGACCGGCCCGCCGAGACGGTGGGCGCCGATCTCCAGAAAGATCTGGTTGGCGATATAGTTGTTCGACCCGATCATCAACTGGGTCAGGATTTCCGACAGCGGGCGGGACTGGCGGTGCACATGGACAGGCTCCAGGTCTGCTGGCACGGATCCGGTCGAGATGTCGCCATCGACACTCCCTCCGGCCCGCTCGATAAAGGCGGCGAGAAGCTCGCCGGCATAGCGCACGCCGACAGAAGGGTCTTCCTGGGCGAGGCTGATGCGGCCGCGACCGTTGGGGCCACGCTTGCGGAACTGGCTCACCGCCAGGGGCGTGATCGGGGTCTGCTTTTCCGCGGAGCGGACGGTGTTTCCCTTTCTGACGGCATGGATCGTGTTGAAATTGACCGCAAGCGCCGCGTTCAGGGCGTCATAGGCCTCGCCGGTGTCTTCGATGCCCGGGATCCGAAGATCTTCAGGGTAATAGCTTGCGTCCAGAACGAGGCCCGCGAACGGCTCCTTGCCGGTCGCGGCGACAAGCTCGGGCGCGAGCAGCGCGAGCTCCTCGGAGACCAGGAAGGGATCGCCGCCGCCGCGCACATGGAGCACCCTGTTCCTGTCCAGGTAAAAGCTTGTCTTGAACCGGTAATCGCCCCCCAGAACCTCCAGCGCCAACCAGGCGGTGACGAGCTTGGCGACGGACGCCGGGACGAAGGACCGCTCGGCGTTTTGCGCCACCAGCTCGTTGCCCTTCTCATCCAGCACGAGCACGACCCCCGACGGCGCCGCGGCCGCGACCTTGTCTTCCATACCGGCCAGAGCCGGCCCGCAAACAAGAAACAGGGCGAGGGTGAGAGCAAGCAGGCGCATGGTGGCTCCAGTCAGCCGCTGGTTGTGCGGCCGGTGACCTTGGGTGTTGCCGGGGACACCATGTGAGCCGGTCAGAGGGGACAAATCAACTGGAACTTCGGTTGAGGGGGATGCGGATTGGTGGATGTGGGCCCTAACCGGTCACTCACCCGCTGAAATTCTGCTGCGGTGCAATCCGCCGAAGCCGCCATTCGTTGCATCTGCGAAGACGACTGGCCATCAGATGCTGGCAATGCGGACTTCGCGGTCGTCCGAAGCGTACTTCCAAATCACGCGAATAGCGTGTAGCTTGCCTAAGAGTAAAATTTGAAAGTGCAAGTACTAGATTTCCTCAAGAACAGGAATAGAGCAAGGATCTAAACGTGAGAAAATGGTTACTGAAGCAGTTAATGACCTTCATTAGCCGTAGGGTTGAGAAAGAAGTGCAGGAACTTCGCAACTCAATCAAAGGGAATCCTCATGTCGCTGATTTCAAAGTTGAGAAGGCTCTCAAAGCAGATTTCGGGCGGGAAGTTGCTCGGATGCACTGGTCCCATCGACCGTTCGCATCACGATATGACATCGTACGAATAAGCCACGCCGACAAGCAAATTCTTGTACCCATCCTTGGACTGGACGGGGAAAACAATATTGGCATCGCGAAGCTCGGCTACGACCTTAGAAGCCGACTAGGAATATCAAAAACAGACCTTTCAAATGATAGGAAGATCCAACTGACTATCGATCTGGTCGGTTGGTGGGGGCAATTATATTGGTATCTCAACACCAAAGAGCCAGCTGTAAAGGTTCCTGCATGGCTAGCATTTTGGTCAGTTCTTTTAGGCTTTGCCGGTCTACTACTTGCATTGTTATCGATGATTTTTTGAAGCACTCCCAATACAAGCCCGTTCCAACCGGGACAGTTTGAACCACTGCGTCGACTGCTGTCCAATTAGCGATCTGATTTAAATTTCGCTGCCTGCACTCCGCACGAATGTCGCCTTCGGGCGGGGAGCGGCCCGATCCGTTCCAGCATGATTGTTTGCTTTAGCGGGACCACGACCCCGGAATCCGCCAGTCTTCTTACGGCCCAGAGCGGACATTCATACAAAGCACGGCAGACAAGAATTTCCACCAGCTTTTTGAAACAAAAAGAACTCGACCCTTGATCGATGCCAGAATACCGGGAAATCTTTGCTTAACCCTATTGGAGTCAGGAATTCCCGCATGACACAACTCACTGCGAACATTAGGCTCCGCCCGGCTCGCATTGCCCTTCTGGTCAGTCCATCTGACCGTGCCTCGATCATCCGTTTCATGCGTATTTGCACATGCATGTGGGGCGGCCGTTACAACCCCATCATTCCCGTGTTCCGCAAGCCGCCCAAGGCTTGGGCTGCAGAATTCCAAGGCGATAAAACTGGCATCGACATCGCACGAGGCTACATTCGCTTCTTTGAACCAGACGCTTTTGTTGAAGCCAAACCAGGCCTGTTGGAAACGCTTGGACTTGAAGGCCTGCGAGGGATGACTAGCGATCTCTCAGTTACACTTGATGAACTGCTATCGCCCCAACAAAACAGGTCTTGGGCTGAGTTGAAGTTTGGGTTACCCATCACCGACGCGCTCGGCGTAATCTATGATCGCGAAGAGCGCTTCATCCAACGCGAACCGAGATCAGCTATGGTGGTCGATAGACCTCCCCGAACCGGAGCCGCCGAGGCCATGTTCGGCGTATTTCCCACGGAAGAGGATAGCCGTTATTTCGCTTCTAACTACAACGAAGTGTACCGGCCTGATCCTATGCCTTGGAGCCCGCAGACATGGCGCCAAGTTTACCTGCAGGGCACCACCAAACCGTTCGACCCCTCTTCGCACACAATCGAACCTGAGCGTAGCTGGCGACATAACCTCAAGTTATTCGCTTTTGACCCTTCTAAGACCACGGACATCATCGATCTGTGGAACCTGAGGAGCGAGCCTGCCCCCGTATTACCTCTTCCAATCGGCTGGGTCGCGGAACTCACCAACGATATTCAGGCGATTTGTAAAGCAGAGTTCCGGCAGTTAGAGGGAAATTCCTCCGGTTACATGCTTTCAGCAACCCTTGAATTCGCGCGGGGCATTTCTGAGCAGGCGAGGCGAGAGACAATCCAATCCATTCAGCCAGGTCTGCCGCCGGCGCGCGGTCATAACGCGTCGCTGACGATCAAACATTGGCGAGACCGGATCTGGGACGCGCCGGGCGAAGGAATGATGAACGCACCCAAGCGCCTTCGACTGTTCGTCGAAGAAAAACGAATAAGCTTGCAGGTGGACCAGTCTGGCGACCGTCTGAGCGCATCATTTGAGCCTTTGTGGCCCAGCTTTGCAGCCCGATATGGGGCCGGCCGCGTTCGTTGGATAAATAGCCTGAAGGTCGCTAACTACGGCCGAACCAACGTGGCGACGATCTACCCCTACAATACCTTCGATCGCACTTACCCGCGGCTCTCCTTCGGTATGGAAGAGGTGCTGATAGGTACCGACGGATGGAGTATGGGTCAGGAATACATTCGTTCCTCATCGTCCCTTCAGTTCGAAACGCAAGAGAAGGCTATTACAGGAATACTCACCAGAGCGGGCTACTCAGTCTCGTTGTCGGAGCCGGGTCATATCGCCAAACATGTGCTTGATCAGCTCGGCGGTCTCTGGGGAGCCCACCTCATCGCGGACGAAGAGATCCTGCGGACAATGAACGACATGGCGGGCGCTATTCGGAGACGAAGCAACAAGACCGAGGAAATGCAGGAGGAATTTCCCCCGCGTTCGCGAACAGTCAAACAGTGGTCAGATCTTATCAATAGGAGAAAGAAACGGGACTACGGGCGGGGCGACATAGAGCATTTCACCAATAGGAATGTTATTGTGCTGGGGCTTGAGACCCGCTGCACCAATTGTCTTCATGAGAACTGGGCTCCAGTGGACAAGCTGGGTTATGTCCTGTCTTGCAGCCGTTGCCTGAAGGAATACTCCTTCCCGCAAAACACCGACAACCGCGCTCGAAAGTGGGCATACCGTGTATCGGGGCCGTTCTCGGTGCAGGACTACGCCAAAGGCGCTTATGGGGCGGTCCTCGCGCTCCGCGCGATCGATGAACTCAATGGCCACCACGGATCTCTCAACTTCATCACCGCCGTTCGGCTCCTCAAGGAGGGTAAGAGTATCGAGGCTGACTATGTCGCGCTACGCCAGGCCGAGAGCTTTGACGAGGAAAATGATCCAGAAGTCATCTTCGGGGAAGCCAAGTCGTTCAGCGAGCTCGACACCGTCAAACCGAGGGACATCTCCAGACTTAAGGAACTCGCCCTTCAATTCCCCGACTGCTATCTTGTGGTATCGGTGTTGAGGAGCGAATTCACCGAAGGCGAAAAGGTGTTGCTGCGACGCCTTGTGCGTTGGACACGGAAACTTGCACCCAACGCCGGACCACGTAACCAAGTTTTACTGCTGACAGGGCACGAGTTACTTCGGACTTGGGGATTTCTATCAGATACGTGGAAGTCTGTCGGCGGAAGACACGCCATGTTCGCTGACTTTCAACATACAAGATCTCTCAGATCGATAGCCGAAGCAACGATCTCTATTCATCTGGAAATGCCGAGTTTTTGGGAGGCTCGGGATACGTTTAGGAAAAAACGAAACACGCGCAAAAACAAAGGATTTCTGCGAGTTCACGGACAGTGGGGTAAAGTCCTTGGGGCAGTGTCGGGCCCCGAACCTACGGAGGCCACAGCCGATAAAGATGGCCCTGTCCATTCGCCGGGCACATGATCGAATGCTTGTTGCAGTCTCGCAGCCAAAACAGCCATGGCCAGCACTATTACCGGTAGCCGGAATGGGGGCGATGGCGGTACTCGTCTGTAAGCTGCTATACGGGACAGTCAGGATGCAGCCCCCTTTTCGGCCCTTCGTTCAATCCGCAGCAAAAGACCATTCTCCGCCCATTCCCCCCTCAATGAAAATCCCGGCTCGGAAACAGCCGCTTGGCCTGTTCCCTCGGGTGCATCGCCCGTGTCTTCTGCGCGTCCGATTTCAGATGCACCGGCACGTCGTCGGTCTTGGGGCCCATCTGGCCGAGCACGTTGTCGCTGGGGTGGCCGAGCAGGGAGAGGTCGCGGGAGCGGTCTTCGATGTGGTCGGCGATGAGATGCACGACCATGCCTTCGCGCTCCAGCCGGCCGGTGACCTTCAGGAGGCGGCTCCCGAGCATGTCCGTGTAGTGCCGACGGCGATCAGATTGCAGGCCAGTTTCGGCTGAGGAGGAATCGAGTTCTTGCAGCCATTTGCTGATATTCTTTCAACGTGCAGCAAAGGACCTAATTGAGCCCTCAGCAGACATTGTGTTGGCAGACAAAGCCACCATTGAAGCTATTGTCTTGGAACGAGCGGCGACCTTGCCAGAATGATAGCCCCGCCTCGTGTTCGCTCTCCGTGCCGAGCGATTTGTCCGCTTCTATGGTGAGGACTGGATCTCGCCCGCGCAGATCGTATGCTAAGTCAGATCGTACCCACCCATGCCCAAATAGGCGGTGGCCAGTCACAGTAGTATTCTCGCCGCTTCTGGAATCCGCCTCTGCGCGAAGTCGAACAGGTAGCTTCGAAAACATTTTATCATCACGGAAAAAACCGAGTTCTCTCAATGAACCCAAATCTTCTGGTGGCTGAATCGAACTTCCCATTACAATTGCTTGGGCGTCTATGTATATGGCGCTCCAACTGTCGCGATCAAAGAAAAACGCGATTGCTCCTGATGCTGGTGACTTCAATGGTGTGACGCCTTCGTAGCATGCATGAAGTGACTTGAGATCAATCTGACCCATGAAATGCAGGCTTTTGCCATACTTACTACGCGGCCAAATGAATTGCTTGGATGCAACGGGGAGGCCACCAAGCCAAGACGTCGCATCATCAAATTGCGATGGATCGAGTACTATTGACGGCATTTTTTCTGGCCGTTCCGGGATGCCTGAAAGGATTATCCATGCCGCCACGAGATCATCCTTATCAAAATCGGGATTCGGTCCTCCACCGTCTCTATTCTGGCTGCGCAATTGATCACCGTGCAATAACTCTGCAAGTTCGCTCATAAGTCACTCTCTTTGAATTTTTTGATTTTGCGGAACGGTACCTAGGGCGGGTAAAAATTCTGCTGCATGTCTTTGAAGCTGAAAATGCGGTTAATCAGCTTCAAACGCTATCTAAACCGTTGGACGGACTACGGCCAATCGACCAGGCTTCGGCAGCTTTGTCCGCTTTGCAGCCGTTAAATCGAAGCGCAGCAAATGCCTCCTCCCCCTCTAGTGAAAATCCCGGCTCGGAAACAGCCGCTTTGCCTGCTCCCGCGGATGCATTGCCCGTGTCTTCTGCGCGTCCGATTTCAGGTGCACCGGCACGTCGTCGGTCTTGGGGCTCATCTGGCCGAGCACATTGTCGCTGGGGTGGCCGAGCAGGGAGAGGTCGCGGGAGCGGTCCTCGATGTGGTCGGCGATGAGGTGCACGACCATGCCCTCGCGCTCCAGCCGGCCGGTGACCTTCAGAAGCCTTCCGCCGAGAACGGCGGGGCGGAATTTTTCGTACATTTTCGGCCAGACGACCACGTTGGAAACGCCGGTCTCGTCCTCCAGCGTCAGGAAGATGACGCCGGAGGCGGTGCCCGGGCGCTGGCGGGTGATGACGAGGCCGCAGACGGAGACCCGGCGGGCCTCGCGCGGGGTCAGCGCGGCCAGCCGGTCATGCGGGGTCAGATGCGGGATATGCGGGCGGAGCAGCTCCATCGGATGGGCGCGCAGGGTCAGGCGGGTGGCGAGGTAATCCTCGACCACCTCTTGCCCCAGATGCATCGCCGGCAGCATGACATCGGGCTCGAAGATCGCCTCGCCGTCGATCGGGTCGTTGAAGAGCGGCAGCGGCTTGGGTGAGCGGATGGTCTTCACCTGCCAGAGGGCGGCGCGGCGGCTCAGCCCCATGCCGGCAAAGGCGTCGGCCTCGGCAAGCCGCTCCAGGGTGGCCGGCGGCACGCCCGTGCGGAGCCAGAGCGTTTCGGTGTCCGGATAGCCGTTGCCGCGGGCGGCAACGATCCAGGCGGCATCTTCCTCGCGCAGGCCCTTGATCTGGCGGAAGCCGAGCCGCAGCGCCAGCGCGCCGTCGCTGCGCCGCTCCAGAATGTTGTCCCATTCGCTGGTGTTGACGCAGACCGGGCGGACCTCGACCTGGTGCTCGCGCGCGTCGCGCACGATCTGCGCCGGGGCATAAAAGCCCATCGGCTGGGCGTTCAGAAGCGCGCAGGCGAATTCGGCCGGGTAATGGCATTTGAGATAGGCCGAGACATAGGCGAGCATGGCAAAGGCGGCGGCATGGCTTTCCGGGAAGCCGTATTCGCCGAAGCCCTCGATCTGGCCGAAACAGTTCTGGGCGAATTCCGGCTCGTAGCCGCGCGCCAACATGCCGGAGATGAATTTTTCTTTCAGCTGGCCGATCGTGCCCATGCGCCGGAAGGTCGCCATGGAGCGGCGGAGTTTATCGGCCTCCGACGGGGTGAAGCCGGCGGCAACGACGGCGATCTGCATCGCCTGTTCCTGGAACAGCGGCACGCCGAGCGTCTTGCCGAGCACCTCCTCCAGTTCCTTCGACGGGAACGTGACCTTCTCCTTGCCCTGGCGTCGGTTGATATAGGGATGCACCATGCCGCCCTGGATCGGGCCGGGGCGCACGATCGCCACCTCAATGACAAGGTCGTAGAACTCGCGCGGGCGCATGCGCGGCAGGAAGTTCATCTGCGCCCGGCTTTCCACCTGGAAGACGCCGACGGCATCGGCGACGCACAGCATGTCATAGGTCTTTGTGTCCGCCTGGGGCACAGAGCCGAGGGTCAGTTCCTGGCCGTGGTGCTGGTCGATCAGGCCGAAACACTTGCGGATACAGGTCAGCATGCCGAGGCTGAGCAGGTCCACTTTCAGGATGCCGAGCGCGTCGATATCGTCCTTGTCCCATTCGATCACGGTGCGGTTTTCCATGGCCGCGTTCTCGATCGGGCAGAGCGCGTCGAGGCGGCCTTGCGTGATCACGAAACCGCCGACATGCTGGCTGAGGTGCCGCGGGAAACCGATGATCTCCTGGATCAGCTCGATGGTCTGCTGCACGCGCGGATTGGAAAGGTCGAGGCCGAGTTCCCGGACCCGCGTTTCCTCCGGCCCCTTGTTGGAGCTGCCCCAGATCTGGCCGGCAAGCGCGGCGGTGACATCGGCGTTCAGGCCCATCACCTTGCCGACCTCGCGGATGGCGGCGCGGGTGCGGAAATGGATCACCGTGGCGCAGAGCCCGGCGCGGTGGCGGCCGTATTTTTCATAGACATACTGGATCACCTCCTCGCGCCGCTCATGCTCGAAATCGACATCGATGTCGGGCGGCTCGCCGCGATGCTCGGAGATGAAGCGCTCGGACACCATGGTGATGGTTTCCGGGCCGACATCGGTGATGCCGAGCGCGTAGCAGATGATCGAGTTGGCCGCCGAGCCACGGCCCTGGCACAGGATGTTGCGGCTGCGGGCAAAGCCGATGATGTCATGCACGGTCAGGAAATAGGCGGCGAATTTCAGCTTGGCGATCAGCGTCAGTTCCTTTGCCGCCAGTTTCAGCGCGTGTTCCGGCACGCCCGCCGGATAGCGGTTTTCCAGGCCCTCATAGGTCAGCTGCTCCAGCCGCTCCTGGGGCGGCACGCCGCCCATGATCTCGTCCGGATATTCGTAAGACAGCTCGGAGAGGTCGAAGCTGCAGCGGGTGGCAATTTCCAGCGTGCGGCGGAACGCGGCCGGATGATGGCGGTAGAGCCGGGCCATGTCCTCCGGCGCCTTCAGCCGGCGCTCGCCATTGGGAAGGGCCCGTGTGCCGATTGCGTCGATGGTGCAGCCCTCGCGCAGGCAGGTCAGCACATCGGCGAGCCGGCGGCGGCCGGCGTGGTGCATCATGACATCGCCGACGGCGACCATGGGTGCGGCCAGGGAGTGCGCCGCCTGGGCGCAGGTGCGGAACCAGGCCTGGTCGGTGCCGTCATAACGCGGCGCGGCGCCCAAAAAAACATGGCCGGGCATCTCCTGGCGCAGCCGGCGGATGTGATCCTTAGCCGTCTCACAAAGTCCACTTTGGGCACTGGCGCCCTGCGGCAGGGCGATCAGGATCAGGCCCTTCGCCGCCGTCAGGAGATCGTCGAAGCTGAGCTGGCAGTCGCCCTTTTCCGCGCGGCGCTTGCCGAGGGTCAGAAGCTGGCTGAGCCGTTCATAGGCGGCGCGGTCGGTCGGCAGCGCGATCCAGTCGACGGGGCTGTCCGCAAGGACGAGACGGGCGCCGACGATCAGCCGCGGCAGTTTCAAGGTCTCCGGCAGGGCGAGCGGCGGGCTGGTGCTGGTCTGCTGGCGCGAAGAACTATCGATCTGCGAATGGGAGCGGATCTGGACACCCTCTTCCGTGGCCGCGCGCCTGATCTCCTTCAGCGCCGAATAGGCCCTGACCACGCCGGCCAGCGAATTGCGGTCGGTGATCGCGATCGCGTCGAGCCCGAGCGCGGCGGCCCGCGTCACCAGCTCTTCCGGATGGGACGCGCCCCGCAGGAAGGAGAAATTCGAGGTCACCGCCAGCTCCGCATAGCGGGCGGGTTCCAGGCGAAAACTGTCGGAGGATGGCAGGGAGCTCATGGGCGCAGTCCCCGTGAACCGGCACGGCCCGTCCCCTTGCGCCCGTCTCCCCCCTTGCGGGGGAGATGTCCGGGAACCGGACAGAGGGGGGTGAAGCCGCGCCGCGCAATACGAAGACGCCAGCGTTCGCCGAGAGACCGATACCCCCCTCTGTCAGCATATGCTGACATCTCCCCCGCAAGGGGGGAGAAGGGGTGCAGGCGGTGAGGTTCTAAACACGTTCGGACACGGGAAACGCTCCCCTGCCCCTCCATCGTCATCCCGGTCAAGCGCAGCGCGAGCCGGGACCGGGGAGGCACAGGTCTTCGGGGTTTGAGTGCCGTGAAACCGAAAGACACGGGCTCCCCGGTCCCGGATCTCCGCTGCGCTGCGTCCGGGATGACGGTGGAAAGGGTGGTGCCTGAAAGGTAAAACCAGCCCGCCATCAGCCGAACTCCCCCTGCACGAACCAGGCCGGGTGTTGCGGCGTGTGGAACAGCCACAGGCGCTGGCCCTCGCCGGTGCCGACGCGCCAGTAGTCGCGCAGGCCCTTGGCCCAGCTGTCGTCCTGTTCCCACCAGGCCGGCGTGATCCGCTCCGGCCCCTCGGCCTCCAGCACCGTGCGCAGGCGGCCGCGCCAGCGGAAGCGGCGCGGCGGCTCGAAGCCGGAGCCCAGGATCGGCTCGGGGGCGAACAGGCGGATCGGGCGCGGGCGGCGGCACGGCCAGTCGGGCACCGCCCGGCTGTAGGCGGCCGGCACCAGCTTGAAGCTGCGTTCGGGAATGTGGCTGTCGACCGGCTGGAAACGCTGGATGTTGTCGAGGCCGACCCGGTTGCCGAGCTGGGTGATCAGATCGTCGAGACTGTCCTTGGCGAGGCCTTCCGAGCGGTCCAGCTGGCGCAGGCCGAGCGGCTCCACCTCCAGCGCCTCCAGGCGGATCATGTCGATGCCGTAGCCCGCATCGACCGAACTGACGCCGCGCTCGAACAGGGCCACGAGGCGCTCGCCGTCGCGCATCGGCCGGGCGAGCTTCAACTCGACCGCCTGGCTTTCCTGGTCGACCCGGCGGAAGGTCAGCTTCAGGGCGCGCGCGCCTTTCTGGGCCTCGTCGAGCCGCTGGCAGAGATGCGCTGTGAGGCGCCGGGCGGCTGCCATGACATCGTCGAGAAGCCCGATCGGCTCGGGCAGGGTCATGCGCACGGCAAAGCTTTTCTCGTCGCCGAGCGGCGAGATCTGTTCCGGCAGGCTGCCGAGCGCCTGATCGAGACGGGCCAGCACCTCCCGGTCATAACGCCGGGCGACGGTGGCGCGGGGCAGATTGTAGAGCTGGGACACCGTGGCGATGCCGAGCCGCTCCAGGCTGGTGCAGGTCTGGTCGCTGAGCCGCAGGGCGCTGAGCGGCAGGGCACCGATCCTTGCCAGCGTCTCGCCGGGCGCGGCAATGCCTTCGGAGAACCGGGCCAGCGCCCAGGCCGTGCCGGGCGTGTCGGCCAGCCCCAGCCGGGCGGTCAGGCCCGCGCGGGCCAGCCGGGCGCGGATGTCGTCGATGAGCGGCTCCTCGCCGCCCATCAGATGGGCCGAGCCGGTGATGTCGAGAAAGAGCCCGTCGCGGCCGTCGAGACCGACCCAGGGGCAATAGCGGGTCGCCCAGCGGGCCAAGAGCCTCAGGAACCGCTGATCGGCGTTCGGATCCGCCGGGCGGGTCAAGAGGTCGGGGCAGAAGCTGCGTGCATGAACCAGGGTCATGCCCCGGTTGAGACCGAAGCCTTCGGCGCGCGGGCAGAGGTCGTAAAGGCGTTCGGAATTGCGGTCGAACAGGCTTAGGGCAAACGGCGCGTCGACGGGCCGAGCACGCAGGACACGCTCAGCCGCCAGCCTCGGAAACCACAATGACACGATGCGACGCTGCATCCCAACGAACGATCCATTCCGACAATGTTCCTATTTTGTTCTTTATAAGCGACCAGCGCCAATGAGTCGAGTCATGGCCGTTTTGACGAGGCCCGGACGCGGGCGCCGGAGTGCCGGAACAGCGCCAGCGGGTTTCGGCGGCGTTGCTGCCCGCGCCTTCCGGGATCAGCAAGAGCGCGGTGGTGCCGCCGGCCTCCGCGGCAAGCTGCAGGCGGCGGCCCTCCGTCAGCCCGATGGCGCCGGAAAGCTCCGCGACCACCAGCCCGGCGGCGCCGGAGCGCAAGGCCGTTTCCGCGCTGGCCAGAACGGTGAGCTGGCTGTCGGCGCGGGTCAAAAGCAGCCGGCCCGGATCGCAATAGGGCGCAAGGCCTTCCGGATTGACGGTCGGCTTCCAGCTCTCGGAAATCCAGACGACGGCGCCCTTGGCGGCGCCGGCCGCAATCGCGGCAAAGGCCAGCGCGCTGTTCCCGCAGATCTCGTGGGCGCGGGCGTGTTTCAGCGGATAGACGGAGGAAAAGGTCAGGGACATGCAAGGGATCATCTGCTGCATTCGATTCTGGGAGAAGCCTAGCTGATGGCGGCCGGATGCGGAACCGGGGTTTGTTCCCGCTCCCTTCTCCTTCGTCATGCCATGGCTTGACCATGGCATCCATGCCGTTTCGGTTCCTCTGGCAAAGCCCTGCCTGCAGGCAACGTAGCGGCATGGATTGCCGGATCAAGTCCGGCAATGACGACAAAGAGAGACTTTGAACCATCGACATTCAGATTTCAGACGACGCCCCCTCCCCAATCCACCGTTGCCCGGCGGTGCCCGGGTTGCTATACGCCCGGCACAACAGGCGGGACATGGAAATGACGAGCAGCCTTTTCGGCGGCCGCAAGATCGGCACCATCGCGATTGTCGGCAATGGCCCGGTTTCGGTGGCCGATGCACCGGAGATCGACAGGTGCGACCTGGTACTGCGCTTCAACAGCGCACCGGCGCTCGGCGCGGCCGGGCAGCGGGTCGATGTGCTGATGCTCAACCGGGCGCGGGTCTACATGGCCAAGCGGATCAACCCGCTGGCGCTGCACCGGGCACCGGAAGTCTGGGTCAACGACATCCAGGAAAACGGCGAAGTCGACTGGCTGTTCGCGCGCGAGTGCAAACCGACTTATCTCGGCTTCGGCCCCAAGGACAAGGCGCGCGCGCATCTGAAAGAATACGATCCCTTCGACACCAGCCAGCCGACCTCCGGCGCCTCGATCATCGCCGAGCTGCTGGACGTGGCGCCGGAGGTCAAGATCCACCTGTTCGGCTTCACCCACCAGGGCAAACAGCACACCCATGACTGGAACGCGGAAAAGGAATGGGTCGAGCAGCTGGTGCAGGAGGGCCGCATCATCCGCCACCTGACCCCGGGGCCGAAGCCGCAACGAAGCCTGGCCGGCAAAGTGGAATACGGGCTGCGCTGGCTGGAAAAGCGGGCGAAACACTACCTCCACAACAAGCTGCTGCATTCGGGCGCCAGCACCAAGCGGCGCATCTTCGGCCGCGGCGGCTGAAGACCGGCCGCCCTTTGGGGGCCGGACAGCCCCTGGATCCGTAGAATCACCTGAGCGGGCTTGTCATTACAGGTTCATATGAACGAAGTTCACGTTTCATATGAGCCGACTAATCTTCTTTGCGACAGATCGACCATCGGGGACAGCCACGCCGTCCAGGTGCAGCTAAACACCCGATTCTACAGTCTTTTCGAGCGCTGAGCCCCGCGAAAAACGCCCCTTCTCCGCCGATGACTGACCGGCTTGTGCCGATTTTACTCCGTTCCCTCTTGCGGACGCGGTCAAGGCGTCTTTTAATGTTCATATGAGCGTCATATAACGTTCATATGAAAACAATACGAAACGCAGGCGTTATCCTTTCTGGTGCCGATAGAGCCATTTCGGCGCCGTGAAAAAACCAACTGCTGACCGGGGCACCGAGTGCCCCTCTAGATGGGAGCAAATGAATATGGCTTATCGCAAGACCGTCGCCAGCCTCGTTGCTGCGGCCGCCCTTCTGGGCACCTCCTCCGCTTCTTATGCGGCAACCGACATTTCCTGGTGGCACGCCATGGGCGGCCGTCTGGGCGAAGTCGTTGTCGACATCTCGAACGGCTTCAACGGTTCCCAGGACGCCTGCCAGATCACTCCGGTGTTCAAAGGCACCTACGAAGAGACCCTGACTGCCGGCATCGCCGCTTTCCGCGCCGGTGAACAGCCGAACATCCTGCAGGTCTTCGATGCCGGCGCCGCCACCATCATCGGTGCCAAGGGCGCAGTCATCCCGGCCCAGGACATCCTGGAAAACGCCGGCGCCACCTTCAACATCGAAGACTATATCGATGGTGTGCGCTACTTCTACGCCGACAGCGACGGCAAGATGATCGGCATGCCGTTCAACTCGTCCACGCCGATCCTCTACACCAACGAGGAAGCCCTGAAAAAGGCCGGCGTCGAAGCTCCGAAGACCTGGGAAGAATTCGAAGCCATCGCTCCGAAGCTGAAAGAAGCCGGCTATGTGCCGCTCGCTCAGTCCCACCTGCCGTGGATCTTCACCGAGAACTTCAAGTCCCGTCATAACCTGCAGTTCGCAACCAACAACAACGGTTACGACGGCGCGGAAGGCACCAAGCTGGTCTTCGGCGAGCCGATCAAGAACCACTTCACCGCCGTCAAGGGATGGCTGGACGATGGCCTGTTCGGTTACTACGGCACCGGCTGGGGCGACAACCAGACCCCGTTCAACGAAGGCAAGGTTGCCATGTGGCTCGGCTCTTCGGGCTCCTTCGGCGGCATCTCCAAGACCGTCGAGTTCCCGTTCTCCGCAACCTACCTGCCTTACTGGGATTCGGTTGAAGGCGCAGGCACCGGCACTTTCATCGGCGGCGCGGCTCTCTTTGCCATGTCCGGCAAGCCGGATGAGGAAAACAAGTGCGTTGCTTCCTTCTACGAGTATCTGACTTCCCCGGAAGTCCAGTACATGTGGCACAAGGAAACCGGCTATGTGCCGATCACCAACGCTGCCTATGAGCTGGCCAAGAAGGACGGCTACTACAAGGAAGCTCCGGCTGCCGAAATCGGCATCAAGCAGCTGACCCTGCCGGGCGGCGAGTGGACCAAGGGCTACCGCATGGGCTTCTACGTCCAGATCCGCGACGTCATGAACCGTGAATACGGAAAGATCATGTCCGGTGAGACCTCCGTCGAAGACGCTTTTGCCACCATCGAAGCCGAAGGCAACAAGCTTCTGGAGCGTTTCGCGAAGACCACCAGCAACTAAGCTGGCTCTGACCTGACACCGATGGGGGCGCCCCGCGCCCCCATTTCATTGAAAGGAAAGCGGGTCGGCCGGTATTCTGGCGGCCCGCTTTGCCCGTTCCCGGTGGTCGAGAAATCCATATGAAAAAAGTCCAGTTCCAGTCCCGGTGGCTGCCCTATCTCCTGCTCCTGCCGCAGCTCGCCATCGTGACGATCTTCTTCCTGTGGCCGGCCGCCGAGGCGGTGCAGTCCTCCTTCTATCTTGAAGATCCGTTCGGCTTCGGCTCCACCTTTGTCGGCCTCGACAATTTCACGGACACGCTGACCTCGTCCGACTATGGACGTGTGGCGCGGTTCACGGCCGTCTTCACCTTCTTCGTGACCTTCCTGTCGCTCGGCATCGCGCTGTTGCTCGCGGTGAAAGCCGACAAGGTCCTGCGCGGCGCCTCGGCCTACAAGACCCTGCTGATGTGGGTCTACGCGGTCGCCCCTCCTGTCGCCGGCCTGATCGGCGTTCTGCTGTTCGACCAGCATGTCGGCCCGATGGTCGATTTCTTCGCCATGTTCGGCTGGAAGATGCAGATCGGCGTCGACTATTTCGACACCAGTTTCGCCATGCTGACGACGGCCGTGTGGAAACAGATCCCGGTCAATTTCATCTTCTTCCTGTCGGGCCTCCAGGGCATCTCCAAATCGGTCCAGGAAGCGGCCAGCATCGACTGCCGCTCCGGCCTGCGCCGGTTCTGGACGGTGACCTTCCCGCTGCTGGCTCCGACCGGATTCTTCCTGCTGATCATCAACATAACCTATGCCTTCTTCGACACGTTCGGCATCGTCGACGTCATTGTGAAGAACGAGCCCGGCAACAACCCGGTGACCCTGGTCTACAAGGTCTATCTGGACGGTTTCCGCGGAAATGACCTTGGCGGCTCCTCCGCCCAGTCGGTCATCCTGATGGCCATGGTGTTCATCCTGACAATCATTCAGTTCCGCCTGATCGAGCGGCGCGTGCACTACACGTAAGGGGGCGGTGATGAGAAAAACACAGATCTGGGATCACGTGATCCTGCTTGCCGGCGTCTTCTTCATGGTCACGCCCGTGGTCCTGGCCTTCCTGACCAGTACCCATGACGCGATCACGATCTACAAGGAAGGCATCCAGTTCGCGCCGGGCGGCAAGTTCCTTGAAAACTACGAGACCGTGCTGTTCCAGGCGGGTGGCTTCACCAAGGAAGTCGACGGTTTCGTGATGCTGAAGAACTCGCTGATCCTCGGCCTCGGCTTTGCCATCGGCAAGATCATCATCTCGATGCTTGCGGCCTATGCGATCGTCTATTTCCGCTTTCCGATGGCCACGCTCTGCTTCTGGGTGATCTTCGCGACGCTGCTGCTGCCGCTTGAGGTGCGCATCCTGCCGTCCTACGAGATCGTGCAGAAGCTCGGCATGGTGAATACCTATTCCGGACTGATCGTGCCGCTGATCGCCTCAGCCACCGGCACCTTCTTCTTCCGGCAGTTCTTCCTGTCCGTGCCGGACGAGTTGCTGGAGGCCGCCCGCATCGACGGTGCTGGCCCGTGGAAGTTCTTCAAGGACATCCTGGTGCCGCTGTCGCAAACGATGATCGCGGCGATCTTCATCATCATGTTCGTCTATGGCTGGAACCAGTATCTCTGGCCGACCCTGATCACCACCGACGAAAGCCTGTTCACCCTGGTGCGCGGCATCAAGCAGATCCTGCAGGTCTGGGTCGGCGCGCAGATCCCGGCCTTCAACGAGGCCATGGCGCTGGCGATCCTCGCCATCGTGCCGCCGGTGCTCATCGTGGTGGTCTTCCAAAGCTGGTTTGTCAAAGGGCTCGTCGAGAGCGATAAGTGAGGTTTTAGATGTCAACGATTACTCTCGACACGGTCCGCAAGGTCTATGCGGGCAATGTGGAAGCGGTCAAAGGCGTGTCCATCGACATTGCCGACGGCGAGTTCATCGTCCTGGTGGGCCCGTCCGGCTGCGGCAAGTCGACCCTTTTGCGCATGATTGCCGGCCTGGAGGACATCACCACCGGTGAGGTCAAGATCGGCGACCGGATGGTCAACAATGTCGACCCGGCCGACCGGGACATCGCCATGGTGTTCCAGAACTATGCGCTTTATCCGCATATGTCGGTCTACAACAACCTGGCCTATGGCCTCAAAAACCGCGGCATGGACAAGGGCGAGATCGACCGCCGGGTGAAGGAAGCCGCGCGCATCCTGGAAATCGGCGACTATCTCGACCGCAAGCCGCGCCAGCTCTCCGGCGGTCAGCGCCAGCGCGTCGCCATGGGCCGCGCGATCGTGCGCGAACCGGCGGCCTTCCTGTTCGACGAGCCGCTGTCCAACCTCGACGCCAAGCTGCGCGTGCAGATGCGCGTCGAGATCAAGCGCCTGCAGCGCGCGCTCGGCACGACCAGCGTCTATGTCACTCACGACCAGCTGGAAGCCATGACGCTGGCGGACCGGCTGGTGGTGCTGAACGGCGGCAATATCGAGCAGATCGGCGCGCCGATCGATGTCTATGACAAGCCGGCCTCGACCTTCGTCGCCAGCTTCATCGGCTCGCCGGCCATGAACCTTCTGGATGTGAAAGCCGACGGCAACGGCCTCTCCCTGGCAAAAGGAGCCGGTCTTTCCGGCGCCAATGCCAAGGGTAAGGACCGCTACACGCTCGGCATCCGCCCGGAGCACATGGAAGAGGTTGCCGGTCCGAACGGAGGCGACGGCCTCCTGCTGGAAGCGGTGGTGAACGTTCTGGAGCCGGTTGGCGCGGAAAGCTACATCTATGCCAGCCTCGGCGACGGCGGCCCGGAGATCGTCGTGCGCGTCTCCAGCCACGCCCGCCACGAGGCCGGCGAGAAACTGTTCCTGAAGGTCGCCCCGGAAAACGCACATTACTTCGACGCCGACACCGGCCGCCGGATCGACTGAACGAACGCATTCAGGCGAGGCGGTCTTAACGAGGGGCCGCCGGACCCGAACAGCCACCCCGGGCAACCGGGGTGGCCTTTTTGTTTTGGGGTCGGCTGTTTCAGCCAACAACCTCCCTCACCCTCCCGTTCGTCATTGCAGGGCTTGACCCTGCAATCCATGCCATTGCGTTGCCATAAACACGGCCTCGACGTGCCGAGAAGAAACGGCGTGGATGCCATGGTCGAGCCATGGCATGACGAAGATGGAGAGACCCGGACCCGACTTCATCGACGACCTCTCCTGACGGTGCTTGTCAGGAGCCTGTCAGCGAGGCTCTGGCACCCCTCCGCGCTATCTGGCACACCGCTTTGAACACCGAAACAGGAGAGCCGCTTGGAGCCGTTCAAGAACAACATTTCGCCCGACCTCGTGCGTTGCATCGGCCTGCATGTCGCCAGGCATCTGGACGGGTTCGACCGGAGCGCCTTCGAGGCGGAGATCCTGGCGGAACTGGACGCGCTGGAGCTGAAGCAGCGGGCGGCGCTGATTGCCGACGGTCTGGATAAGCATCTGCCCGATGACTTGAGCCACCGCTTCGACATCCTGGAAAAGATGCTGCATCCGATGACGGAAGTCGCCTTCGACCGGGGCAGCGACGCGCATGGCATTCGCGGCTGGGGCATGATGGCGCTCGGCATGGTGGTTTCCAAGAGTGGCCTTGCGGATTTCGAGGCATCCTTTGCGCTTCTGAAGGAAATGACCAAGCGCGCCACGGCCGAATTCGACGTGCGGCCGTTTCTCGACAAGGACCAGGACCGGGCGCTGGCGATCATGGCGCCCTGGGTCACGGACGACAGCGTGCATGTGCGCCGGCTGGTGTCGGAAGGCACGCGTCCGCGCCTGCCCTGGGGGCTGCGGCTGAAGAAGCTGGTGGCTGATCCCACGCCCACCCTGCCTCTGCTGGAGGCGCTCAAGGACGACCCGGAGGACTATGTCCGCCGCTCGGTCGCCAACCACCTCAACGACATTGCCAAGGACCATCCGGACCTTGTGGCGGAGATCGCCACGCGCTGGCTGAAGGATGCGGACAGGAACCGGGAGAAGCTCGTCCGCCACGCCTGCCGCTCGCTGATCAAGCAGGGCCATCCGGCAACGCTTGAAGCCTTCGGCCTGAACCCACCGGAGATCCATCTGGACGGGCCGGTCATCACGACAGAGAAGGTAGATTACGGTTCGGCGCTCGGTTTCCGCATCGATCTCACCTCCACCGGCAAGGCGCCCCAGGAGCTGGTGCTCGACTATCTGGTGCATTTCAAGAAGGCCAACGGCTCGCTGGCGCCGAAAGTCTTCAAATGGACCAAGCTGACATTAGCGCCGGGCGAAACCCTGTCGCTTTCCCGCGACCATGCGATCCGGCCGATCACGACCCGAGTCTATTACGGCGGCACGCAGGCGGTGAGCCTTCGGATCAACGGGCGAGATTTCGGGTTTTCGGAATTTGAGCTGGTGATGGACAAAGCGACCGTCTGAGGCAGGTCTTCGCTAGTCCTCACCCCTCCAAAATCACATGCGGCACAAACCGGGACAGGTCCTGCGTCACTGGCGCCTTGTCCTCGCGCAGGCAGATGCCGGCGGCCTGGCCGCCGATGATCCAGGAGCCGATCATGACATAATCGTCGCCGAATTTCGGCGGCTCGGCATAGGCCTGCAGGATGAAGCCTTCCGCGCCGTAGTCTCCCGGCGTCGAAATCTCTTCCTGGTCAACACCCCGCACGGTGATATTCGCGCCCTCGCGGCTGAACAGCGGTTTCTTCACGTGGGGGCCGGCCAGAAAGCTCTCCGGCGCCTCGCCGTCGAAATAGGCCGGCAGCAGGTTCGGATGGTCCGGGAACATTTCCCAGAGCAGCGGCAGGATGCCCTTGTTGGAGAGGATCGCCTTCCAGGGTGGCTCCAGAAGATGGATCGGCGCGCCCGGCAGGTAAGGCCCATAGTCCTCGCGGAACATGTCCTCGTAGGGATAGAGCTTGAACAGCGCGTCGATGACGAAGCTGTCGGCATCGGCAAAGCGTCCTTCTTCATCGACGCCAATGTCCTCGACGGCGACAAAATGCGGAATGAGGCCGGCCTGCTTGGCGCAGTCTTCCAGATAGCGCACCGTGGCGCGGTCCTCGTCCTGGCCCTTCGAGGACGCGAAATGGATGTGGTAGCCGGGCGCGAACATTGCCGAAAAACGCTCGATCAGCCGGTCCTGCACGGAATTGTACTGATCCGAAGTCTCGGGCAGCACGCCGGCGGCCATCTGCTCCTCCAGCCACATCCACTGAAAAAACCCGGTCTCGTAGAGGGCAGTCGGCGTGTCGGCGTTGAATTCCAGCAGTTTTGCCGGCCCGCTGCCATCATAGAAGAAATCGAACCGGCCATAGAGCGACGGCTGCTGTTCGACCCAGGATTTGCGGATCCAGTCGCGATAGGCTTCCGGAATGGCGATCTTTTCAAGGAGTGCATTGTCATGGACCACGCGGTCGACGAGATCGAGGCACATGCCGTAAAGCGCCTGGCTCGGGTCCTCGATATCGTCCTCGATCTCTTTCAAGGTGAACTGATAGGCCCGGGTCTCGTCCCAGTAGGGCGCGCCATACATGGTGTGGAAGCCGAAGCCCAGCTTCTCCGCCTCCGCTTTCCAGCCCGGCCTTTCGGGAATGTCGATCCGTTTCATGTTCTGGCCCTATGCAAGACACCGCGAAGGCTGGGAGGACAGCACTCAAAAAGGTTCTGCGCGTTCGAACGTCAACGACACACTACCACCTCGCCTCTTGCGCCCCTCTCCCTCCTTGCGGGGGAGATGTCAGCAAAGCTGACAGAGGGGGGTGAACCGGTGCCGCGCATTCCAGCGCAGCTTCATTTGCCGGGAGGCCGATACCCCCTCTGTCTCCTTAAGGAAACATCTCCCCCGCAAGGGAGGAGAGGGGTGTATGCCGGACGGCTCGGGGCACACCAATCGCTTCTGCGAACACAATCCTCAAAACACTGCAATCAAAGCTTCGCCAGCAATGCCTGGACGTCGTTGCGGCCCGGGTTTTCCAGGGCCTTGATCTTGGCTTCGAGATCGGCGCCGCTTTCGAGGCGGGCGTCTTCTTCGGCGGCTTCCAGCATCGCCTGCTGCTCGGCCTGGCGCTGTTCCAGGCGGGCGAGGCTGTCGACGGCGCTGGCGAGGCGGCCGTCGGAGGCGGTGGTGTTGGTGGAGGCCGCCTTCTGGGCCCTGATCAGGGCCTCGTTCGCCTTGGCGCTTTCCATCTTGCGCTGCAGGGTCTCGATCTTGTTCTGCGACTGGCGGATGGTGGCGTCCATGCGCTCTTCGGTGGTCTTGTACTGGTCGAACAGGGCCTGGTCGGCCTCGGCCTTGTCGCGCAGTTTCAGGATGCTTTCGATGATCTCGACGGCGAGCGGTTCATCGCCCTGCGCCTTGGCGGTGCGGGCGGCCTCGGTGCGCCGCTCGATCTCGCCCATCAGCTCCTCGACGGAACGTTCCTTCAGCCGCCGGTTGGCGGACATGCGCGCCTTCTCGTCCTTGGCGTTGGCGATGGCCTGTTTGGCCTCGCGCACTTCCTGCTCCAGGATGGTCATCAGGTTGGCGTCCTGGATGGATTCGGCGGCATCGTGGGCATGGCCCTTGAACGCCGTGATCAATTTGCCCCAAACACTCATAATAGGATGTCCTTGCTCAGTAACGGCGGGTTCAGGCAGCGGCTTTCGGGCCGACTTCAGCGGCCAGCTCAAGCGCGCTGTTGGCGATGGTGCGCAGCTCGGTCTCGACGGAATCGAGGGTCGAGCGCACGGACATGGCGCCAAAGAGCTCGTAATATTCACGGCCGTCGATCACATCGATCGACAGGGCGCAGAGCGGCAGCAGCTTCTTGTGGTTGCGCAGCATCATCGCCTCGAACGCGGCCGGATCGTCCTGGGCCTCGCGCGGCCAAAGCACGGTTGACGTCAGGATCTGGCTTTCGCCCGCCGTCAGGAACAGGGTGATCTCGCCGGCAGAACGAAGCTGGACTTCCAACACATCGGGCTGGTGGGGGCTCAGGGTGCAGCTGATCTCGCCTCCGGAAAAGGAAGCGGACTGTTCAAGGGCCGTCTTCAGGGCCTGAAGCGTCCAAGGGGTTTGCGGTGCGTTCATTCCGGGCCTCCCGTTGCGGCCGGGGACGGTCCCGGCCCCGAACAAGTAGAAGTCAACCATTCGCGTTTCAAGCGATTTTTCCCTTGCTTTCGGGATTTGACAAGGCCGCTGCCGCTGGTCAGAGTACTCCGCGATTCAAACAATGGCAGAGTGAGCCGTGCCGATCCTGCAAGTCATCATCGCGAGGCTTTACCAGCATGTAATCGAGCTCAAGCTCTGGCTGCTGGGAGCGCTCATCTGCGGCTATCTGTTCATTTCCTGGGTGCTGTTTCTTCTTGCCGGCGAGACCGGCCTGACCGGCAACCCTCTGACCTTCATCTATTTCGCGGCCACAACCGCCTCGACGGTCGGCTACGGCGATCTGTCGCCGGAGACGGAAGCCGGGCGCATGGTGGCGGCCTTCTGGTTCTTTCCGGGAGCCCTTTTGATTTTCTCCGCAGTCCTGGGCCGGTTGACCGGTGTGCTTGTGGAAGGAGTGAGGCGTATGGCGGACGGCAACGGAAACTTCGAACGCGTTCAGAACGCGACTGTCATCGTGGGCTATCACCGCGACAAGACCCCGCTCATGGTCGAGAACCTTGTCGCCGGCCAGGACGGCGACGACAAGATCATCCTGCTGGCGTCGTCCAAGAATGTCGAGGTGCCGGAAGGCGTCCGGCTGATCCGTGCCGAGCGGCTCGATGCATTGCAGTCGCTGCGGCGGGCGGCCATTGCCGGCGCGCAGAAGGTGCTGGTCTATGCCGCCACGGACGCGGAAACTTTCAACACCTGCCTCGCCATCCGCGAGCTCAATGACAGTGTCCATATCGCGGCCTATTTCGAGGACCGGGACACGGCGCGGCGCGCGGGCAAGCTGGCCCATATCGAGCCGGTGGTCTCCAATGCCTGCGAAGCGCTGGTGCGGGCCGCGCAGGATCCGGGCGCCGGCCAGATCCTGATGGCGCTGTCCACCGCCGGGCTTGGCGCCACCGTCTACTCGGCCGTAATCGAGACGGACAGCACTTCCGACACGGCGGCACTGGAAAAGGCGCTCTCCGGCGCCGAAGGCACCTTGATCGCGGTGTCTCAGCCCGATGACGAGTCGTTTATGTTCCGCCCCTTTCCCAAGGCACTGAAGTCCGGCGGATCGATCTATTATCTGGCGCAGAAGCGGCTGAGCGCGCGGCAGATCTCGGATGGCCTGGAGGGCGGCGATGTTCGGGTCACTGTTTAACAAGAAACCGAAAGGCTGGCTGCCGCCGGAAGTGCTCGGCCTGACCATCGGCCGGGGCATCACGTTCGACAAGATCGCGCTGAAGCTGCTGCCGGCCGACAGCCTGATCGAGCATCCTGACACGACGCTGATGATCACCGCCCAGGGGCACTGCGATCTCGGCGAACAGTCGCACATGCACCGCTTCTATCCCGATGACGACCGCTTTCTGGTCCAATTCCAGGGCGGCGACGGGCATGAGGACGAGCGCGTCGACGAGATCATGCTCTGGTATTTCTACGACGTTCAGTACCCGTCCGGCGACGGCGAGTGGAACCAGATGAAAAACGCCCTTCGCCAGACGACTTTCAACCTGCAGACCGAGGACGGCCTGCAGCGTTTTGACCGCGCCTGGTTCGACACATCGACCGCGCCCGAAGACCCGATGACATATTGGGAGGAAGTGTGCGACGATCGGGAGGGCCGCGGCCGGCGGAAGATTTTCCAGACGGCCATGCTGTTCGCCCGGACGCTCAAGGACGGGCGCGACGAAATGCTGCTCATTAACATGGAAGAACCGGAAAACGCGGAACGCAGCATCGCCTACATGATCGGCTTTCCGCTCGAACGCCATAATTTTTCTGTCTAATTCACGCCACGGGAGACACCAATGGCAGACCTTCAGGCATCGCTTTCGGGCATCGTCCCTTTCATCGCCTATTTTGCAGCGGCCATCGTCATGCTGCTGGTCTTCATGAAGATCTACACCGTCATGACGCCCCATGACGAAATGGCCCTGATCAAGGACAACAATGTCGCCGCCTCGGTGGTGTTCAGCGCCGCCTTTCTCGGCTTCTCCCTGCCGCTGGCGAGCGCTGCCGCAAACTCGCTCGGCATCATCGACTTCGTCATCTGGGGCATCATCGCCTGCATCGCCCAGCTGATCGTCTATCAGATCTTCCGCCGCTTCTATCCCAGGATCACCGAGCGGATTGAAAAGGGAGAGATCGCGATCAGCATCAACCTTGCCGCCGTCTCGATCACGATCGGCCTGCTCAACGCCGCCTGCATCACCTACTGACCGGTCCGGATGCTCCAACGCATCAGACCGCAACGAAGGTCGGGAGAACTTTCATGAAACGCTCCAAATCGATCAAGCTGGTCGTCATGGCGACAACGACCGTGTCGCTGGCAGGCTGCTCTGACGAACCCAATCTGGACGGCCAAGTCTACAAGACCGAAGCCGACTGCGTTGCCGCAGACTTCGTTCCGGACGAAGTCTGCCCCGTGCTCATGCAGGCCGGCAAGGACATCAACGCGTCCTCGGCCCCACGCTACGACACGGCAACGCTTTGCGCCGAGCAGCATGGCAACAACACCTGCCTCTATGACACCTCGAACGAGGGCTCTTATTACGCGCCCCAGCCAGTCGGCTATTTCGTTTCCGGCAACCTGACCGGTCTCACGGCGGCGGTCGCCAGCGCTGCGCTTATCAACAACATCCGTCCGCTCTATCCGGAGCGCGGCAGCCGGCGCTATTACACCTCTCACGGCTATTATGTCGGCAATTACGGTGGCACCAGCTGGCGCACCTATGACGACGCGGTCAAGACCACGCCGAAGCCTGCCAAGGTCCAGACGCGTACCTCCGTCGCCTCCCGAGGCGGCTTCGGCAGCCGCTCCAGCTTCGGGTCCCGCGGCGGCTGAGCCTGGATTGGCGCGGGAATGCCGGGCAGATCGCTGGCCGGTCCATTGGCCAGGATCGTTGACGGCGCTTGCGTCCCTGGTGTCACCCCGGACAAGCGCAGCGCAGATCCGGGGCCTACTCGCGTCACCTCTTGCTGAAGTATGCAGTGCACCTGGCACCGCACCCACGTCACGCTGCTGCTCTGGAAATGAGTGGGCCCCGGGTCTCACTTTGCTCGCCCGGGGTGACACCAATGCGCAAAACCAATTGCCTTGAAGGCGCTGCAGCTGTCCTTGGTGAACCGTCCTCTGCGTCCTCGCGTAGACAACGAGACCATTCGGAGACACCCCGATGAAACGAATTGCTGCCGTCCTCCTCCTTTTGGCAGGATCCTTTGGCCCCGCGATTGCGGAAGCTGGAGACGCTAGCGGTGCAACCGCCCACGACTTTTCCTTCGAAATGCCCCACGGCGACCCGCTCTCCCTAAGGGACTTCAGCGGCAAGGCCGTACTGATCGTCAACACGGCGACCGAGTGCGGCTTTAGCGGACAGCTCTCCGGCCTGCAGCAGCTCCATGAAACCTATGCTGACCGCGGTCTGGTCGTGCTCGGCGTGCCGTCGAACGATTTCGGCGGCCAGGAACCCAGGGCGGATGGCGACATCGCGAAATTCTGCGCGGCCAAATATGGCACGGCCTTTCCGCTGACCGCCAAGACCTCCGTCAAGGGCAAGGGCGCGCATCCGTTCTACCAATGGGTCGCCGACACGATGGGCGTCGCCGCCCGTCCCTATTGGAACTTCCACAAATACCTGATCGGCCCGGACGGGCGCATCGTTGCGTGGTTCTCGACCCCGACTTCGCCGACCTCGCGAAAAGTCACCGCCGAAATCGAGCGGGTTCTGGACGCCTTGCCTGGCAGCTAGAGCATGTCGCCACCCTTGAGCCACGTCAACGCAGACCCACTGTCCCGCACTTAAGCTCCTGCCAGTTATTCCCGAACCGCAAGGAGCCGAAAGCATGGCCGTATCCGACTGGGACGATTTCGTGGCGCAGACCGATCTGCGCATGGCCGCCGTCCGCAAGGGCATACCGGAAGTCGCCAAGGGTTTCGGCGCCCTGGCCAAGGCCGCGACGGCCGCCGGCGCGCTGGACGCCAAGACCAAGGAGCTGATCGCACTCGCCATCGGCATCACCGCCCGCTGCGACGGCTGCCTGGCCTATCACGCAAGGGCCGCGGCCCGGCTCGGTGCGAGCCGCGAGGAAATTCTCGAGGTGATCGGGGTTTCGGTCTATATGGGCGGCGGCCCGTCGATGATCTATGGCGCCGAGGCGCTGGACGCCTTTGACGGGCTGAAGGACGACGGCTGAGACGCGCCGCCGCTTATTCTTGAAAACTCTAGATGGCTTCCTCCAGAAGTGCCTCTGCCAGAGCCTCGCACGGCGCGCTCGTTGCCGCCTTGCTGCGCACCAGGATGATGTCCAGCGGGTCCATCGGCGGCAGGTCCTGGTCGACGCCCAAACGGTCAACGGTCGGTGGCACGGCCATCTGGGCGACGGCGGCGACCGCGAGGCCCGCCTCGACCAGGGTGACCAGGGCGGAGTGGCTGAAACTGGAATAGGCCGAGCGGTAGGAAAGACCGCTGCGACCTAGCCCGCATTTCTCACAGTGTTGTCGCTTGATGGGTTTCCGTCGGGCAGTTTTCTGATTGTGTCGGGTTACCGGTTTCAGGCCGAGCGGTGCCGCCGCCGCGTTTTGCGGCGGTCGGTTT
>NZ_JALNMJ010000012.1 GCF_023156505.1 Roseibium sediminicola
CTGACCAGGCGCCCCAAGAAGCGCGAAGCCCGAAGCCCAGGACAAAAACTCAAATCCTCACACCGAAACAAAATCAAAAAAAGCCCGCAAGGTACAAACCTGCGGGCTTTTTGACGTTTGGCGGGGGGGAGCCAAGGCAATGTGCCTTGGTCAGAAAACAATCACGCATGAAAAAGATCGTCTGCTGGACGGTCAAAACCAAAGAAAGCGCTGTCGTGGCGGCAATTTGAGTGTGCCGATTCTTTGAGCATTGAAGCAATTGACAAGACAACGCGCATCGGCAATCCTTGAAGATAGATAGCGGCAATCGTTCAGCCGCATGGCAATCGCGCCCCGATCTGTCGCAGGACCAACCTGCGGGTCGGGGCTTTTTTATGCCCGGTCGTACACAGTCTGATGGATTGGGACGCCGGATAGGGGAATGGGCATGGCCTTGAGGGAAATTCCGGTTGGTGTTCTGTTTTCTAAATCGGGGTCCTATGCGCTGATCGGCCAGGAAGGCTATTGGGGCACAAGGATCGCGATCGACGAGATCAATGCCTCCGGCCTCTTCGACTTCCGCTTTCTGCCGGTCGACGGCGATCCGAAGGGGGCGGCGGAAAACTATGCGGTCGAGGCCGATCGGATGCTGCGCGAGGCCGGCTGCCGCCATATCATAGGCACCCAGACCTCCTCCAGCCGCAAGGAAGTTCTACCGGTTCTGGAACGGGGCCGCGGCCTGCTCTGGTACACAACGCCATATGAAGGTTTCGAGAGCCACGACCGGGTGGTCTATACGGGCGCCTGTCCGAACCAGGGGGTTGTGCCTCTGTTCCGGCATATCGTTCCGGAAGCCGGACGGCGGGCGTTTCTGCTCGGCTCCAACTACATCTGGGGCTGGGAGACCAACCGGATCGCGCGTGAATTGCTGGCCGGTTGCGACGGCGAAGTCCTGGGCGAGCGCTATGTCGCCATCGGCGACGAAAACATCGATCACCTGATCGCGGAAATCCGCGAGAAGCGGCCGGATTTCATTTTCAACAACCTGATCGGCGAAAGCAGCTACGCCTTCCTGCGCGCCATGAAACAGCTTGCCGCGGAAGACAGCGCCTATGCACCGGACCGCTGTCCGATCCTGTCCTGCAATCTGACCGAGGCGGAACTGCCAGAGCTCGGCGAGGCGGCCGTCGGGCTGATCTCGACATCGACCTATTTCGAAACCCTGGACACGCCTGAAAACGCTGCCTTCCTGAAACGTCTGGAGGGATTGCGCGGTCCGGACACGGCCATTTCTTCCATGTTTGTCGCTCCTTACGAAGCTGTCTGGTTGCTCGCCCGCGCCATTGCCGCCTGTCGCACCGAGGACCCGGATATCGTGCTGGCCGAGCTTTGCCGGCAGTCCCATGCAACGCCCCTGCGGGACATTCGCATCGATCCGCAGACCCAGCATGCCTATCTGCAGCCGCTTGTCGCCGTGGTTGAGGCTCCGGGAGCAGAAAATGGCCGGTCGCGTTTCCGCATCCTGGAAAAGACACCGGGCCCGCTCGCGCCGGACCCCTATCTGGTGCATTACGACCCTCTCGACAGCGTTGCCGGCCTGCCAACCGAAAAGCCCGCTGCGGACAACGGCAACACCCCGAAACTGAGGTTGGTGTCGTCATGAGCACATTGTTCCGGACCCCGAGTTTCCGCGGCTGGTCGGCCATCATCCTGCACAAGCCGCATGCGGACCGGGATGCTGTCTACCGTCAGCTGGGCCGTCTCGGGATCGACGTTGAAACGGTCTGGCCGGACCTGCCGGAGACGGCGCGCCAGTCGGACCTGGTCATTTTCGATGCCGATGCCGGCCACGATGGCCAGTTCCCCTGGCCGGTGGAAGAGCATCCGATGCCAATGATCGCGCTGATGGGCAGCGAGGCGCCGGGGCGGGTCGAATGGGCCATCCGGCGCGGCGCCATCGCCCAGTTGAGCAAGCCGATCGCCTCCAGCGGCGTCTACGGCGCGCTTGTTGTTGCCACCCAGACCTTTGCCATGCGCAAGGCGTCCGAGCAGCGCATCGCCCGGCTGGAGACACGCCTGGCCTGCCGTCCGCAAGTGGCTGAGGCAATCCTCTTGCTGATGCAGCACCAGGGCGGCGATGCCGCCACCGCCTACAAGCTGCTGCAGGACATGGCCATGGCGAGCCGGCAGACCATCGAGGACGTGGCGCTCGGTCTTCTGGGCCGCACGGGAGGGCAGCATGACGGCCGACGCAAAGCCTGATGCCATGCCCGAGACCATGACAGAGACAACGCCGGACAGGCCGATGGGCGTGCTCGCGCGGGTGCTGCGCCGGAAACTGGCCGTCTTCGCGCTCATTCTGATCGGTATCATCGTCGGCGCGGCGGTGTTCGCGCCCCTGGTTGCCCCTTTCGATCCGGCGGAGCAATTCTTCGAGGGTCTGACGCTGGAAGGCGCGCCGCTGCCGCCAAACGAAACCTTCTGGCTCGGCACCGATCTTCTCGGCCGGGACCTGCTGTCGCGGCTGATCTACGGCGCGCAGACCTCGCTGATCATCGGCATCGTCGCCAATGGCATCGCGGTCGCGGTCGGCGCGCTGGTCGGCATTCTGGCCGGGTTTTTCCGCGGCTGGGTCGAAACCGTGCTGATGCGCTTCACCGACCTGATGATGGCCTTCCCGGCCCTGCTCCTGGCGATCACGCTGGCCGCCCTGTTCCGGCCCTCGCTCTGGATCGTCGCCATGGTGATCGCCATGGTCAATTGGGTGCAGATGGCCCGCGTGGTCTATACCGAGACAAGGTCTTTGTCCGAACGGGAATTCATCCTGGCCGAACGGGCGATGGGCGCCGGCCTTCCGCGGATCCTGTTCCGGCACATCCTGCCGCATCTCCTGTCGACCATCCTGGTTTTCGGCACGCTTGGCATCTCGACCACGGTTCTGCTGGAGGCCACGCTCAGTTATCTCGGCATCGGCGTGCAGCCGCCGACCCCGTCCTGGGGCAACATCATCTACGAGAACCAGACCTATTTCACCTCCGCGCCCTGGCTGGTGTTCTTCCCGGGCATCGCCATCATCGCCCTGGCGCTCGGCTTCAACCTGATCGGCGACGCGCTGCGCGAAGTGCTCGACCCGACCCAGAAGGGGAGGCACTGATCATGGCCGGTTATGTCCTGCGGCGCGTGCTGCAGTCGCTGATGATCCTGATCGGGATTTCCTTCCTGACCTTCATCCTGCTTTACCTGATCCCGGCCGACCCGGCGCGTCAGATCGCCGGCCGCAGCGCGAGCGCTCAGACGGTGGAGAATATCCGCGAGCAGCTCGGTCTCAATCTGCCGTTCTACGAGCAGTATCTTCGCTATCTGAGCGGCCTGGTGCAGGGCGATCTCGGCCGCTCCTACCTGCAGAAGACGGAAGTCGGCACGCTGATCTGGTCGCGCCTGCCGGCGACGCTTCTGCTGATGCTCGGCGCCATCGTCTGCGAACTGGTCATCGGCCTGACCATGGGGCTGATCGCGGCCCTGAAACGCAACACCGCGACCGACACCAGCCTGATGGTGCTGTCCTTTGTCGGCGTGTCCTCGCCCCAGTTCGTGATCGGCATCCTCCTGCTTTATGTCTTCGCCGTGCAGCTCGGCTGGTTCCCGATCGGCGGCTACGGCACCTTCATGCATATGGTGCTGCCGTCGCTGACGCTCGGATTTCTGGGCGCGGGCTGGTACTCGCGCATGATGCGCTCGTCGATGATCGACGTCCTACGCCAGGACTTCATCCGCACCGCGCGGGCCAAGGGCCTGAAGCGCTGGCAGGTGCTGTTCGGCCACGCCCTTCCCAATGCGCTGCTGCCCGTCATTGCCATGATCGGCATCGATATCGGCCTCTTCATGAGCGGCATCGTCGTCGTTGAAAGCGTGTTCGGCTGGCCGGGCATCGGCCAGCTCGCCTGGCAGGCGATCCAGCGCGTCGACATCCCCATCATCATGGGCGTCACGCTGGTGTCCGCCTGCGCGATCGTGCTCGGCAATTTCCTCGCCGACCTGATCGCTCCCCTGATTGATCCGAGGATCAAGCTGCGCTGACGCGCGGCAAACCGCCGGAAAAACCGCCAGCAGAGCGGCCCGGCACATCACCAACCGGAGGTAGGACTATGAAAACTGCAATCTGGGCAGGGGCCGCGGCCCTTCTTGCCGCCACCGCTCTCACACCCGCCCTGGCGGACGAGATCAAGCAGGGCGGATCGATGACCGTCACCTATAAGGACGACGTTTCCACGCTCGATCCGGCCATCGGCTATGACTGGCAGAACTGGTCGATGATCAAGAGCCTGTTCGACGGCCTGATGGATTACGAGCCGGGCACCACCAACCTGATGCCGGACCTGGCGGAAAGCTATGAGATTTCCGACGACGGCACGGTGTTCACCTTCAAGCTGCGCGACGGCGTCACCTTCCACAACGGCCGGGCGCTCACCGCCGAGGACGTCAAATATTCCCTCGACCGCGTCACCAATCCGGCAACCCAGAGCCCGGGCGCCGGCTTTTTCGGCTCCATCAAGGGCTTTGACGCCGTAGCCGCCGGTGAAGCGGACAGCCTGGAAGGCGTGACCGTGGTCGATCCGCTGACCGTCAAGATCGAACTGTCGCGCCCGGACGCCACCTTCCTGCATGTCATGGCGATCAACTTCTCCTCCGTCGTGCCGAAAGAGGAAGTGGAGAAATGGGGCGCCGATTTCGGCAAGCATCCGGTCGGATCGGGGGCGTTTTCGCTGGAAGACTGGACGCTTGGCCAGAAGCTTGTGTTCAAGCGCAACGAAAACTACTGGCGCGCCGGCGTGCCGCGTCTGGACGAAATCACCTTCGAGGTCGGCCAGGAGCCGATCGTTGCCCTGTTGCGCCTGCAGCGCGGCGAAGCCGACATTCCGGGCGACGGCATTCCGCCGGCGAAATTCCTCGAGGTGACCAAGGACCCGCAATACAAGGACCTGATCATCGAGGGCGGCCAGCTGCACACCGGCTATGTCACCATGAACGTCAAGATGCCGCCTTTCGAAAACCTGAATGTGCGCAAGGCCGTCAATATGGCCATCAACAAGGACCGGGTCGTGCGCATCATCAACGGCCGCGCCGTTCCGGCCAACCAGCCGCTGCCGCCGACCATGCCGGGTTATGACACAGCCTATGAAGGCTATCCGTATGATCCGGACGCGGCCAAGGCGCTGCTCGCCGAAGCGGGTCTCGCCGACGGGTTCGAGACGGAACTCTATGTCTTCAACACCGATCCGAACCCGCGCATTGCCCAGTCGATCCAGGCGGATCTCGCCGCAATCGGCATCAAGGCCGAGATCAAGGCACTGGCCCAGGCCAACGTGATTGCAGCCGGCGGGGAACCAGATCAGGCGCCGATGATCTGGTCCGGCGGCATGGCCTGGATCGCCGACTTCCCGGACCCGTCCAACTTCTACGGCCCGATCCTCGGTTGCGATGGTGCGGTCAAGGGCGGCTGGAACTGGTCCTGGTACTGCAACGAGGAGCTGGACAAGCAGGCAATCGCCGCCGACAGCATGACCGATCCGGCGAAAAAGACCGAGCGCGAGGAAGCCTGGCGCAAGATCTTCATTTCGGTCATGGACGACGCCGCCTGGGCGCCGGTCTTCCACGAGCAGCGTTTCACGATGCGGTCGGAGCGGCTGGGTGGTCCCGATGCCATCTTCGTCGATCCGGTCCACATCCCCGTCAACTACGACTACGTTTGGGCAAAAGATGTGCAGTAACTGCAAGGCCGCATACACGATCCATGCGGCACAGCACCATTTCGGCTGGGACAATTCCAATGTCCCGGCCGAGACGGTGGCACCGGGCACGGTGCTGGAATTTCAGTGTCTCGACAGTTCCGCCGGGCAACTGACCCCGGAGAGCACCGTCGAGGATGTCGCGTCGATGGATTTCGGCAAGGTCAATCCGGTCACCGGCCCCATCTATGTGGATGGGGCCGAGCCCGGGGACGCTTTGATCGTCAAGATCCATGAGTTCAAGCCGTCCGGCTTCGGCTGGACGGCCAACATTCCGGGTTTCGGCCTGCTCGCCGACCAGTTCAAGGATCCGGCGCTGCATGTCTGGTCCTATGACAAGGACAAGCTGGGAACCTCCGCCTTCGCCCCGTTCGGCAAGGTGCCGCTGAAACCCTTTGCCGGCACAATCGGCGTAGCCCCGGCCGAGCCGGGCCTGCATTCCGTCGTGCCGCCTCGGCGGGTGGGCGGCAATCTGGACATCCGCGATCTGGCCGCCGGAACGACGCTCTACCTGCCGGTAGAAGTCGCCGGAGCGCTGTTTTCCATCGGCGACACCCACGCCGCCCAGGGGGACGGCGAGGTCTGCGGCACAGCCATCGAAAGCCCGATGAACACGGTGATCGGTCTTGATCTCATCAAGGGTGCGGATCTGAAGATGCCGCGTTTCGAGACCCCGGGTCCGGTGACCCGTCATCTCGACGAAATGGGCTATGAGGTCACCACCGGCATTGGCACCGATCTTTATGAGGGGGCCCAGGCCGCGGTCTCCGGCATGATCGACCTCCTGAGCGCCCGTCACGGCTACAGCGCGGTTGATGCCTATATGCTGTGTTCGGTCTGCGGCGATCTCAGGATCTCGGAAATCGTCGATGCCCCCAACTGGGTCGTGTCCTTCTATTTCCCGAAGGTCGTGCTTCAGTAGCAAGCCGGGCGGCGGCCGGTGCCGCCGCCCGCATCAATCAAAACGAAACCAGACCAGGCCGCTCCGGATGTCCTTATCGCCCAACGACCCAAGCACCCTTGATGAGACGGTTCTGTCGGTCCGTGACCTGCGAACCGATGTGGCAACACCCTCCGGCCGCAAGACCGTGGTCAAGGGCCTCTCCTTTGACCTGAAACGCGGCGAGACTCTCTGCATTGCGGGCGAATCCGGGTCCGGCAAGTCGATCACGGCGCTGTCGATCATGGGGCTGCTGCCCGAACCGATGGCGCGGGTGTCCGGCGGCGAGGTCTTGTTCGAGGGGCAGGACCTGACCCGCATCGGCGAAGACGCCATGCGCCGCATCCGCGGCGGCGATATCGCCATGATCTTCCAGGAGCCGATGACCTCGCTCAATCCGGTGCTGACGGTCGGCCGGCAGTTGCGCGAGGCCATTCGCGCGCACCAGGATGTTTCACGGTCCGAGGCGGATGCGCGCGCCCTGGAGATGCTGACGTCAGTGCGCCTGAGCGAACCGGCGCGCCGGCTGAAACAATATCCGCATGAACTTTCCGGTGGCATGCGTCAGCGGGTGATGATCGCCATGGCGCTTGCCTGCAACCCGAAGATCCTGATCGCCGACGAGCCGACAACGGCGCTCGACGTCACCATCCAGGCCCAGATCCTGCAGCTGATCCGCGATCTCCAGCGCGATTTCGGCACGGCGGTGATCATGATCACGCATGACATGGGCGTGGTCGCCGAAATGGCCGACCGGGTGATCGTGATGAATCATGGCCATATCGTTGAACGCGGCACAGTTGCCGACGTCTTTGAACGACCGTCAGATCCATATACGCGGGGTCTTCTGGACGCCGTGCCGAAGCTGGGCGCGCTGACGGGCATCGACACGGCGCCGAAGGAGGCGGACTCGTCTCAGCCGCCTGTTCTGGAAGTCGAGGATCTCGTCGTGCGCTTCGACCTGCATGGCGGCCTGCTCAACCGGGTGACATCGCGCGTGCATGCGGTCGAAGGGGTGTCCTTTCGGCTCGAACCGGGGGAAACGCTCGGCCTTGTCGGCGAAAGCGGCTGCGGCAAGTCGACTATCGGCAAGGCGCTGATGGACCTCGTCGCCTGGGAGGGCGACATTCGGATCGCGGGAACTCCGGCGGGCATCGGCGGGGCGCAACAGCAGAAGCGCCTGCGCCGTGACATGCAGATGATCTTCCAGGATCCCTATGCCTCGCTTGACCCGCGCATGACGGCCGGCGACCTTGTCGGCGAGCCGCTGGTCATTCACGGACTGGCCTCGGGAAGCGATCTGAAGGACCGGGTCCGTGCCCTGTTCGAGCGGGTCGGCCTGCCCGCCGATGCGATGGCGCGCCATCCGCATGAATTTTCCGGTGGTCAGCGCCAGCGCATCTGCATTGCCCGCGCCCTGGCGCTGTCGCCCAAGGTGATCATCGCCGACGAGAGTGTCTCGGCGCTCGATGTCTCCGTCCAGGCCAAGGTGCTGGACCTGTTGCAGGAGCTGCAGGAGGATCTCGGCCTTTCCTACCTGTTCATTTCCCACGACATGGCGGTGGTTGAACAGGTGTCGCACCGGATCGCGGTCATGTATCTCGGCCAGATCGTGGAAATGGGCACGCGCCGGCAGGTGTTCGAGAACCCGCAGCATGACTATACCAGGCGGCTTTTGAAGGCCGTGCCGATCCCGGACCCGAAACGGCGACGAAATGTTTTTGATGTGCCGACTGGGGAAATTCCGTCACCGGTCCTGCCGCTCGGCCAGTCGGTCGACCGGTTGCGCTATTCGGATATCGGCGACCGGCACCTGGTCGCCGTTTCCTGAAAACGGTCAGGCGGGCGGCGCGCCGATGACGTCCGGATGGGCGTTTCTGAAGGCGCCGATTGCGTTGCAGGCGTCCGCCACGCGGGCGATCCTTGAAAAGCTCGAGAGGTCCACGCCCCAGCGTTCGGCATTGTAGAGCTGGGGGATCAGGCAGCAATCGGCCATGGTCGGCCGGTCGCCGTGACAGAACGGGCCGGTGTCATCGAGAAGATCCTCGAAGGCGGCCAGGCCCTTGCCGATGAAATGCTGCATCCAGGCTTTCTTGGCTTCGTCGCCGCCGCCGGTGATGTCGCTGAGATGTTTGACGACGCCGAGATTGCAGACCGGATGGATTTCCATGGCAATCGCGTAAGCGAGCTGGCGCACCCGGTACTGGCCGTCAATGTCGCCGGGCAGCAGCTGGGAACCGGGTATCGTGGCATTCAGATATTCGATGATCGCGAGCGATTGCGTCAGCGTCTTGCCGTCAATGATGATCGCCGGTAGCAGGCCTTGCGGGTTGAGTTTCAGATAGTCTTCTTCCAGATGCGCGCGGGTCAAGAGATTGACCGGGCGGTAGTCGGCGTCGAGCCCCAGAAGATTGAGCGCGATCCGCACCCGGTAGCTCGCCGACGAGCGCCAGTAATCATAAAAAACAATGTCTTTTGCCATCAAACCCTCCCGGACACGCAATGAGCATAGATACACCTATTCGGCAGGGAATTGGCAAGGGTGTGTGTCGGATGTTGAGGAACGTAGGGGCATTCGCCAATGGTCTGAGCGAAAAGGTGATGCTGATCCCCTCCCGCGTGTCACCCCGGACAAGCGCAGCGCAGATCCGGGGCCCGCTCGCGGGACCGCTTGCTGAAGCGAAAGAGATTTTGAGGAAGGTTGGCTGCCCACTCAAACCGCTCTGGAAATGAGTGGGCCCCGGGTCTCCGTTGCTCGCCCGGGGTGACGACTGACGAGCGGGAAAGCAGAAGACTAAGACAGCGCCAACTGCGGCCCAGAGTAACCTCTCCCAATGGGAGAGGGAGCGTGGCGGTGTCTGCAGTCAAACTTCGGTGCAAATCCGGCAGGGAAGGTCAAAGTTGGCTCAGCCCAGAACAAGTTCCTTGTCGCGGACCGGCGGTTCCTTGCGGCCGCCGGCCTGCGCGGCAATTTCCGGCGCCTTGCCCTTCTGCGCCTTGCCGGCGACATAGACCTCGTCGATGGAGCGGTCGTCGCCGAGCATTTGCAGGACGAACAGTTCCTCCGCCAGCGTTTCGGCGCGTTCCATGCGCAGGGCCATCGCCTCGGTCGCACGGGCATTGAGGACAACGATGTCGGCTTCCGTGCCTTCGTCCAGCGTGCCGATCCTGTCTTCCATCCCGAGCGCCACCGCGTTGCCCCTGGTGATCCAGTGGAAGGCGCGGAACGGGTGCAGTTTCTGGTCCTGGAGTTGCAGAATCTTGTAGCCCTCGTTGAGGGTCTGCAACATGGAATAGCTGGTGCCCGCGCCGATGTCGGTGGCAATCGCATTGGTGATACCGCGTGCTTTCAGGCCGGCATCGTCAAAGAGTCCGCTGCCGAGAAAGAGGTTCGAGGTCGGGCAGAAGACCGGCCGGGCACCGGTTTCGGCAAGCGCATCGATCTCGCGCGGCTCCAGGTGGATCGAATGGCCGAGCAGCATCTTCTCCGACAAGAGACCATAGCTCTGATAGACGTCGAGATAGTCCAGGGCCTCCGGGTAGAGCTCCAGTGTATAGGCAATCTCGTTTTTGTTTTCTGACAGATGCGTCTGCACGAAACAATCGGCATGCTCGGCAACGAGCGCGCCGGCCATTTCCATCTGGGCCGGTGTCGAGGTGATCGCGAAACGCGGCGTGATCGCGTAGGAGGCGCGGCCCTTGCCATGCCACTTGGTGATCAGCGCCTTGGTGTCGTCATAGCCGGTTTGCGGCGTGTCGCGCAGGCCGTCCGGGGCGTTGCGGTCCATCAGCACCTTGCCGCCGATCATGCGCATGTTGCGCTGTTCGGCTTCCTCGAAATAGGCCTCGGCGGAGGCCTTGTGCACCGAGCAATAGGCAACGGCGGTAGTGGTGCCGTGATTGGTCAGAAGATCGAAGAACCGGCAGGCCATTGCGGCGGCGTGATCTTCGCTCGCAAAGCGGGTTTCTTCCGGGAACGTGTAGGTGTTCAGCCAGTCCAGCAGCTGCGCGCCCCAGGAGGCAACGATCTGGACCTGCGGAAAATGGATATGGGTGTCGATGAAACCGGCCATAAGCAAGTTCGGCCGGTGGTCGACGATATCCGCGCAGCCGGCCTCGGCAACCACGTCGCAATAGGTGCCGCGCTTGAGGATCATCCCGTCCTCGATCAGGAGCGCGCCGTCCTCGATATAGTCGAAGGCGGAGGTGTCATCGGGCGTCTGTGGCTCGGAATTGAAGGTAAGCAGGCGGCCGCGAAGCAGCAGGCGGTCGGATTGCATTGGTATGCTCCAGTCATCGGAAAATCGGGGCGGAAGATCCGCCCCGAGGGATTGTTTGGAAGGGTCGGATCACTCGCCAGGAGCGGGCTGTGCCTGAGCAATCGGTTCGGCTTCCGGCACAATCGTCTCTTCGCGATGGAAGATCGGATAGATGAACAGGAAGGCGGCCGCGATCAGGTAGCCGAGGCTGACGGTCGAAAGGTCCGGCCAGTGCAGAGTTGACGAGTGGATGATGCCGACCGAGGCCATCGCGAAGGCCGCGAAAGCGAAACCGCCGGCATTGCGGAACTTGCCGTCAATGACGCTGGCAACGATCGCACCCCAGATCAGCCCGGTCAGGATCGCGCCCTGGCTGAGGGCAAGATGGCCCTCATAGTGCGCACCCTGCTGCAGAAGCGCCGCGGTCAGTTTCGGGTCTCCGAGCGCCAGCATGCCGGTGGCTCCGGTTGCACCGAGCGCACCCATCAGGGAGCCCCATTTGATCACCAGGAAACTGGAGACATGCGGCATCATCGCGATGGTGACGGCGGCCATGTGCTCGGTCTTCACCGCGTGGGCGGTGTTGGTGATCAGGCTGAGGGCGACGAACACCAGAACCGGCGCGGCGGCGGCCACGGGGATCAGGTTGTTCAGGAAGGCCAGCAGGCCGAGGAAGGCCGCCAGCGGAATGACCACGCCGACGCCGATCACGTAACCCGCATGGGCGCCCATGCGCTTGTAGGCCGGGTGACCGATATAGGCGGTGGTCGGGAAGGGCGAGCCGAACAGGGCACCGATCATGGTGCCGGCCCCGTCGGTGATCTGGCAGGTGGCGACCGGATAGTGATCGCCGGCGGCTTCCGCGCTTTCCACATTGTTCATCGTTTCGATGAAGTTGTAGATCTGCACCGGCACCAGGACCAGGAACAGTTCCGGATGGGCGAAGAGGTGCTGGATGCCGGCTACAAGATCGCCGAAATAGGGCACCGGCGGATAGAAGCCGACACCTTCGAAGCTGACCTTCGACTGGCCGATGGCAAGCGCGACGACCGTGCCGACGGCAAGCGCCAGCAAGCCGGCCGGAATGTTGAACGGCAGGCGGAACCGGCCGACCAGGCCCCAGAGGATGATGATCATCGAGGCAAAGCCGATGAACGGGTTCTCGAACACGGTCGCCAGCGGCACGGTGCCGATGAACACAAGCGCGATGCCGCAAAGCGTGCCGAGCATGCCCGCGCGCGGCGTGACCTTCTTCAGCCATGGTCCGACCAGCGCACCGAGCGCCGCAACGATGCCGCCCATGAAACCGGCACCGATGCCGACCTGCCAGGCCAGAACCGGATCGTTGGTCGACCAGTAGATCGGTCCAATCACGCCGAAGAGATAGACGAACATCACCGGCGTCGAAATGCCGTAGGGCAGGGCGGTGACATCCCGGCCATGCTGTTTGGCTGCGCGCTGCGCCAGCAGCACATAGACGGCAACGCCCGCGAGGATCGCGATGGCCGCGCCGGGAACGATCTTGCCGTAGACGATTTCGGCCGGCATCTGGAACACGAACTGGCAGATCCCCGCCAGCACCATCAGGTTCACGAGATTGTCGGTGAACAGGGCCCAAAAGGCGCTGAAGTCCCCCCTCGAGAACAGTTTGTAGTCGTACCTCCCAACCCGCATATCGGGTCTCCTTTCAGGTAAAAAGACCTGGTCGCGCCCTCTCCCGCAGGCGGACCGGCCGTTGGTTTACTGCGCGGCCTGAAGCAGCGCAGTCTCCTCCCTGCCGCCGGCCGCAAGGTCTCCCGCCGTCAGGGCGGCAAGAACTTCGGCGGCCACGAAAGCGGCAATGATTTCAGGGCGTTTGTCCCGGCTGCCGGCGGCACCGATGGGACAGGTCAGCTGGTCGATCTCAAGACCGTCGCAATGGCTGAGGCACCAGGACCGCAGCTTGGCGCGCTTGGTCGCCGAGCCGATCATGCCGACGTAGGACGCGTGGCCGAGTTCCAGCGCGGCCGAGGTCAGCAGAAAGTCGAGGCCGTGGTCGTGGGTCAGCACGATGAAGGCACTGCCTTCAGGCGCGTTGAAGATCTCGACTTCCGGAATGGCGCGCAGGCGCATGTCGACGCGAGCATTTGACTGCGCCAGTTCTTCCTTGCGCATGTCGACCAGCACGCAGTGGACCGGGGCATGCTGCAGAAGATCGGCAATTGCCCGGCCGACATGGCCGGCGCCCATGACATAAACGTGGGGAAGCGCGTTCTCGGCAGAGCGCAGCCGGCCTAGGGCGTCGTCTACATCAGACCGGCGCATGCGTTTCAGCACCAGTTCCACCCGGCCGCCGCAGCACTGGCCGATTTCCGGGCCGAGCGGCAGGTCGAGATGGGTCTCAAGTGTTCCGTCGGCCAGCATGGTGCGGGCCTTGGTGATGACGATGTGCTCCAGCTGACCGCCGCCGATGGTGCCGAACAGCCTGTCGGCACTGACGAACATTTCCGTGCCGGCTTCTCTCGGGGAGGAGCCGCGCACCCTTGTCAGTTCGATCCGGACGATCTTTGTGGCGGAGCCGAAGAAGTCCTCGGCCTGGCTGGAGCGCAAACTCATGACATCACTCCCGGTTTTTCAGCCGCTCAACGGCCATCAGAACGCGTTCCGGTGTTGCCGGGGCGTCGAGACGCGGGCATTCGCGGTAGTCCGCCACGCTGGCAACGGCCATGGACAGCGCTTCGAAGACGGAAATGCCGAGCATGAAGGGCGGTTCGCCGACGGCCTTGGAGCGCTTGACGGTGCGTTCCTTGTTTTCCGACCAGTCCGCCAGATTGACGTTGAAGACACGCGGGCGATCGGATGCGAGCGGGATCTTGTAGGTGGACGGCGCGTGGGTCCGGAGCCGGCCAGCATAGTCCCACCACAGTTCTTCCGTGGTCAGCCAGCCCATGCCTTGAATGAAGGCACCTTCGACTTGACCCTTGTCCAGGATCGGGTTCAGCGACTTGCCGACATCATGCAGGATGTCCGTGCGCTCGATCCGGTATTCGCCGGTCAGCGTGTCGACGACGACTTCCGAGCAGGCTGCGCCATAGGAATAATAGTAGAACGGCCGTCCCTTGCCGGCGGCCCTGTCCCAGTGGATCTTCGGGGTCTTGTAGAAACCGGCGGCGGACAGATGCACCCGCGCCATATAGGCCTGGCGAACCAGGTCGTTGAACGGGATCAGTTCCGAGCCTGCCTGGACCATGTTGTTGGCGAAGGTCACGTCTTCCTGGGCGACGCCATAGGTCTCCGCGGCAAAGGCGGTCAGGCGCTCCTTCAGCTGCTCGGCCGCGTTCAGCGCCGCCATGCCATTGAGGTCGGTGCCCGAGGAAGCGGCGGTGGCCGAGGTGTTCGGCACCTTTTCCGTCGTGGTCTTGGTGATCTTGATGCGCTCGAAATCGACCTGGAACGCGTCGGCGACGACCTGGGCGACCTTGGTGTTGAGGCCCTGGCCCATTTCGGTGCCGCCGTGGTTCAGGTGGATCGACCCGTCATTGTAGATATGGATCAGTGCCCCGGCCTGATTGTACCAGGTGGCTGTAAAAGAAATGCCGAACTTGACCGGTGTCAGCGCAATGCCCCGTTTGAGAATTGAGGAACGGGCATTGAACTGAAGGATCGCCTCGCGGCGGGCCTGATACTCGGAGGAGCTTTCAAGTTCACCGATCAAGCGCGGCAAGATGTTGTCCTCGACCTCCTGGTGATAGGGGGTGAGGCAGCGGCCGTCGTCGCGGTCGCCGTAGAAATTGGCCTTGCGGATTGCCAAGGGATCCTTGCCGAGCGCATAGGCGATCTCTTCGATTATGCGCTCCGCGGCGACCACGCCCTGCGGGCCGCCGAAACCGCGAAAGGCGGTGTTGGAGACCGTGTTGGTCTTCATCGGCCGGCTCTGCAGGCGGACATGCGGATAGAAATAGGCATTGTCCGCGTGGAACAGCGCGCGGTCGGTCACCGGACCGGAGAGGTCCGAGGAATAGCCGCAACGCGCCGCGAAGACGCCGTCGACGGCCTGGATGCGGCCGTCATTGTCGAAAGCGACGTCGTAGTCGACGACGAAGTCGTGGCGTTTGCCGGTGGCGGTCATGTCCTGGTCGCGGTCCGGGCGGATCTTCACCGGACGGTTCCACTTCTTCGCGGCCATCGCGGCGACCACACAGAAGAGGTTCATCTGGCTTTCCTTACCGCCGAAGCCGCCGCCCATGCGGCGCACATTGACGGTGACCGCGTTGGACGGCACGCCGAGCACATGGGCGACCATGTGCTGGGCTTCGCTCGGGTGCTGGGTGGAACAGTGGACAGCGACATCGTCGTCTTCGCCCGGAATGGCGAAGGCGATCTGGCCTTCCAGATACATATGGTCCTGGCCGCCAATGGCGATCCGGCCCTTGATCCTGTTCTCCGCGGTTTCGAAGGCAGGCGCGATATCGCCGCGTTCCAGTTTGAGCGGGTCGGTGATCAGCGGGTAGCCGGCGTCCTGGGCGGCAATCGGATCGAGCGCGTGCGGCAGCACGTCATAGTCAATCTTCGCAAGCTCGGCCGCGCGCCGGGCCGCGTCGCGGCTTTCGGCGACAACGGCAAAGAGCGGCTGGCCGTGAAATTCGGTCTTTTCCGTCGGAAAGACCGGTTCGTCATGTTTGCCCGTCGGGCTGATGTCGTTGTGGCCGGGAATGTCTTGCACCGTCAGGACGCCGACCACACCGGGCGCGGCTTTGACGGCGGCAAGGTCCATCGCCTTGATCCGGCCGTGCGCGACACTGGAAACGCCGAGATAGGCGTGCAGTGTGCCCTGCGGCTCGGCAATGTCGTCGCAATAATCGGCGCGGCCGGTGACGTGCTTCTCGGCGCTGTCATGGCGCCGGTCCTTATGGACACCGCCGCTGATGGCCGGTTTCGCATGCTGGATGACGTCGTGTTTCATCTTGTTTTGTCTCCAGTCACGCGGACATGAGGTCGACCGGCTCACCGGTCGTTTCGTCATGGGAAAGGTAAAAGCGCTTGAGCAGGTTGCGCGCGACGGTCAGCCGGTAGTCGGCCGAGGCGCGCCAGTCGCTGAGCGGGGTGAAATCGGCACCGAGCGCCTGGGCGGCGGCCTGGAAAGAGGCCTGGTTGAAAGGCTGACCTCGCAGGGCGGCTTCCGCCTTTTCGGCCCGTTTCGGTGTGCCGGCCATGCCGCCAAAGGCAAGACGGCAATCGGTGATCCGGCCGTCCGCGACCGTGACCGAGAACCCGGCGGCAACGGATGAGATATCCTCATCGCGGCGCTTGGAGATCTTGTAGGCGGCGTGGAGCTGACCCTCGCGCGGACGCGGGATCAGGATGCTTGTGACGAACTCGCCCGGCGCGCGGTCCTGCTTGCCGTATTCGACGAAGAAGTCTTCCAGCGGCAGGCTGCGCTGGGTCTCGCCCTTGCGCAGCACGATCTGCGCGCCAAGCGCGATTAAGACGGGCGGCGTGTCGCCGATGGGCGAGCCGTTGGCGATGTTGCCGCCGATGGTGCCCATGTTGCGCACCTGCCATCCGGCAATCCGGTCCCAGTAACTTTTCAGATGCGGGAAGACCTCGCAGATCGAGCCTTGCGCTTCCGAATAGGTGACGCAGGCGCCGAGTTCGAGCGCGGTGTCCGTGAGGGTGACCGATTTCAGCTCTTCCAGGTGACTGATGAAGACGGCCGGGCCGATGGGGCGCATGAATTTGGTGACCCAGAGACCGACATCGGTCGAACCGGCCACGATGGTGGCGTTGGGGTTATCATTGAGAACCGAAGCCAGATCGTCGACATCGGCCGGAACGATGGCCTGGTTGTCGGCGGGGCCGATGACAACACGCTTGGCGTCCTTCAGGTCGGCGAGGCGTTGGGTCAGGTTGGCGCGTTCCAGTTCCAGGAAATCCCGTGCCGGGCTGCCATAGCGGTTGGCGGCCATGGCGGCGGCGACGATCGGCTGGTAGCCGGTGCAGCGGCAGAGATTGCCCTGAATGGAGGTCTCGACTTCCGTTTCGCTCGGCTCCGGATTGGCCATCCAGAGCGCATAGAGCGACATGACGAAGCCCGGGGTGCAAAAGCCGCACTGGCTGCCGTGAAAATCGACCATCGCCTGCTGGATCGGATGCAGGCCGCCGTTTTCACCGCGCAAATGCTCGATGGTGACCACGTGGCAACCGTCGAGCGAGGCCAGGAACCGGATGCAGGCATTGACGGTTTCGTATTGGAGCACGCCCTTGACCAGACGGCCGACCAGAACGGTGCAGGCGCCGCAATCGCCTTCCGCGCAGCCTTCCTTGGAACCGGTCAGGCGGCGCTCCAGGCGCAGATAGTCCAGCAGCGTTGCGTCGGCTTTAACGTCCTTGAGCGAAATGTCGGCGCCATTCAGCAGAAACCGGATGTCCGGGCGGTGGGTCATTGCGTCCTCTGGAAGTTTTCTTCTCTCGAGGGAGAACGCTACGCCTCGTCACTTCATCGAAAAATCCGGTGATTCCGGAAATTCTTTCAACAGATCATTGAAAATAGCCGTGCGATACTGTTGATCTGGGAATGCGACGAAAGTCGGTGTGCACAAAGCAAGTCGCTGGAAACGCATGGCTTTTCAAACGAGGGAGGCGGTCGATGTCCTATCTGGAATCCCTGCGCGTGTTCACGCGTGTGGTCGAGCTGGGCAGCATCACGTCCGGCGGACGCGACCTGCGCCTGACCCCGGCGGTTGCCAGCAAGCGCATCAAGGAGCTGGAAAAGCATCTTGGCGTGCGTCTCTTCAACCGCACCACCCGCTCGCTGACCCCGACCGAGGTCGGCAAGGTTTTTTACGACTACGCGGTCAAGGCGCTGGAATCGATCGAGGACGCGGAAGCCGCCGTTTCAAGCTTTTCCGACACCCCGCGCGGCGTCATTCGCGTTACGGCCCCTCTAGGAGCAGGCCGCCGCATCATCGCGCCGCTGGTGCCGCGGTTTGTCGAAAAATTTCCGGCAACGGAAGTCCATATGCGGCTCTCCGACCGCAAGGTCGATATCATGTCCGACGGGCTGGACGTCGCCTTTTTCATCGGCACACCGCAGGATTCCAACCTGAAACTCAGGAAGATTTCAGACTGCCCGAGGGTGCTGTGCGCGGCGCCCGACTACCTTGAAAAACACGGCACGCCGAAGGCACCGGACGACCTTCTTTCCGACGACCACAATTGCCTGCTTCTGCGTTATCCGCGCTCGCCGGAATATTTCTGGGTGCTGCAGACGCCGGAAGGTCCGCGCAAATTGCAGGTGGCGGGAAACATGGACGCCGACCATGGCGACGTTCTCACCGACTGGGCGCTTTCCGGCCACGGCATCGTCAACAAGCCAAGGTTTGATGTCGCCCAGCATCTGGAGAGTGGCCGCCTGGTGGAGATCCTGGCCGATACCCCGCCCCCGCCAACCATCTTCGGCTGCCTTTACCCCCACCGCCGCCTCCAGGACCCGAAGATCCGGCATTTCGTGGACTTCGTGATCAGCCATGCGGATGTAGCGGGGTAGGGAATTGAAGGGGTCTCTTGCCGTCATTCCGGACAAGTGAGGCCTGCTTGCAATACTATACTGGGATCGCAAAACGGTTGACGAGCTCTCCAGCGGTCATCCCCGACGCGCTTGCGCGATCGGGGACCCAATCACTTCCAGAGCTGTGCTTGTTTTGGTCTTGCGGCAACCGTCGGTGTGGTGCTTGAACGCATTTCGTTCGTGGCGATGTGGATTGGATCCCGGCGCGAGGCCGGGATGACCACTGGAGGTTTGGCGCCGCTTTAATTCACCGCTACTCCAAACGGCAGCTTCTCCTGCGCGTTCTTGTACCACCTGATGATCGCCTTGCGCTCGTCCTCCTCCATGAAGGAGACATTGGCCGGCGGCATGGCGTTGGTGACGCCGGCCTGGAGATAGATCTCCTTGGCGGCGCGGACCACGTCGGCTTCGGTTTCCAGAAGCATGTTTTTCGGCGCCCAGTGGATGCCCTCGTAGAAGGGTTCGCGGGCGTGGCACATGCCGCAGCGGCCCGGCACGATCGCCATCACGTCCTCGAAACCTTCGGCGCTGGCAAAGACCTGTTCGGTCGGTGTCAGCTCGCGCGCTTCCGAGGCTTCCCAGCTGCTCTGCTGCAGTGGGGCCATGGAAAGCTGGATGATGGCGACGAAGAGGATCGCGGTGGCCAGCCAGGTCCAGGTCGGTGCCGGAGCGCCGGTGTGTTTGGTGTTGAAATAGTGCCGGATGGTGACACCCATCAGGAATACCAGCGCGGCGATCAGCCAGTTGTATTCGGAGGCAAAGGCGAGCGGATAGTGGTTGCTCAGCATGAGGAACACGACCGGCAGGGTCAGGTAGTTGTTGTGGGTCGAGCGCAGCTTGGCGATCTTGCCGTATTTGGCGTCCGGCGTGCGCCCGGCTTTCAGATCCGCGACCACGATCTTCTGGTTCGGGATGATGATGAAGAACACATTCGCGGTCATGATCGTGGCGGTGAAGGCACCCAGATGCAGCATGGTCGCCCGGCCGGTGAAGATCTCGTTGTAGCCGTAGCCCATGGCCACCAGCAGCGCGAACAGGAGCACCATCAGCAGCGTCGGGCTCTCACCGAGCTTCGACTTGCACAGCCGGTCATAGACCAGCCAGCCAATGGTCAGCGAGGCGGCGGAGATCAGCACGCCCTCCCACAGGGCAAGATCGGCCTTGGCCGGGTCGATCAGATAGAGTTCGCCGCCGACCCAGTAGACGATCATCAGCAGCGCCGCGCCCGACAGCCAGGTCGAATAGCTCTCCCATTTGAACCAGACCAGGTGCTCCGGCATGTTTTCAGGCGCCACCAGGAACTTGCGGATGTGATAGAAACCGCCGCCATGAACCTGCCACTCCTCGCCATGGGCGCCCTTGGGCAGGTCGGGGGCCTTTTTCAGACCGAGATCCAGCGCGACGAAATAAAAGGACGACCCGATCCAGGCCATCGCCGTGATCACGTGCAGCCAGCGCACGGCAAAGGCGATCCAGTCCCAAATGATGGCAATGTCCAGCATTGCTGCTCCTCCAAATACGTTTTGCCCAAGCTAGCGCAGGACTAGATTTTCTGGTATCTCGGGATAATTCCGAGCAGTTTCAAAAAAACCCGAATAATAGCTCGTCCGAACTCGGCTAGGGTGAACCCCACATGGCTTACTTGGAAAACATTCGCACCTTTCTGCGTGTCTACGAACTCGGCAACATGTCCGCGGCCGCCCGCGACCTGAGGATATCCTCGGCCGTCGCGTCCTCGCGCGTGTCGCAGCTGGAGGAGCACCTGAACGTGCGCCTGTTCCAGCGCACCACCCGCGCGCTCAGCCCGACAGAGCATGGCAATTTGTTCTATCGCGGTGCAACAAAAATCATCGAGGCGGTGGAAGAGGCCGAGGCCGAGATCAGCAACGTGACCCGTTCGCCGCGCGGCACGCTGTTTGTGGCTGCGCCCATCGGCATGGGCCAGCGGCTGATCGCGCCGGCAATCCCGAGGTTCAAAGCCGCCAACCCGCTGATCGACATCCGCCTGCGCCTGTCGGACCGAAAGGTCGACCTGACCGGCGAGGGGCTGGATGCCGCGTTTTTCCTGGGCACGCCGGAAGACAGCAACCTGAAGATCCGCAAGATCGCGGACTGCCGCCGGATCCTGTGCGCCTCACCGGACTATCTGACGCGCAAGGGCACGCCGACGAGCAGCGACGAGCTGGCCGCAGGTAAACACGACTGCCTCAACATGCGCTATCCGGGCGCGCCCGAATTCCAGTGGCCGCTGCAGACGGCAACCGGCGTCAAGCGTGTTGCCGTGTCCGGGCCGTTCGAATCCGACCATGGCGATGTCTTGACCGGCTGGGCCCTGGAAGGCCACGGCATCGTCTTGAAACCGGTGTTCGAGGTTGCCGACTATCTGGCCGACGGACGGCTGGTGCCGGTGCTGGAAGACGAGCCGCCGGTTCCGGTCCAGATGGCCTGCCTCTACACCCATCGCCGCCGCCAGGACCCGAAGGTGCGCCTGTTCCTCGACTTCATGGTCGCCCAGATCCAGAAGGTGCTGGCTGAGATGCCGGGGAAATAAGGCACAGCAGTCAGCGGGACCAGAACATCTGGTCGACCGCTAAAAGGTCGGTTGAGAGGATACCTTGGGCGGAAGAGCGCGCTTGCCTAGGCCATATTCCCGGTAGGCACGGTTCCACCATACTGAATTTTTGTAACCGCCGCCGGACTGGTGCCCGATACCGCGAGGAAAAGTTGCTACACTTTCCCTGCAATCTGGCGTGACACGCATCTCGCCCGTCTGGTCGATGGGACACCAGAGCCGGATTTCGGTGATCGCACCCCAGGCAAACCCATGACGGTAGCATGTCAGAGCCTCATACTCCGGTTCGATTTGGATCTCTCCGTTGTTCCACTTCATTCCGTAGAGATCGTTCTCCTGAAAGATCGACAGTCCTTGATCGCAACCAAGATAGTCTCGCAGCTTTTCCGGCGTCGGCTGCAAGGCGGAGTGTTTATCGATTGCATTGCCCTGAACATCGAACCAGAAGTGCTGCTTGTCCTTTGTCGCCCGCAACAAGGGTTTGTATTTGTCCATTTCGATCTTGTCGTAATTCGGCTGGAGCAGCACTGCGCCATCGCGCATTCTTGCGCCTTTTAGGCCTCCGGCATCAAAGATCTCAACCGCAGCTAGGCCTTTGCGTTCCAGTGGGGCCTTGCCGCAATGAAACAGGTCACCCTCGCAGGCTGTGTGGAGAATGACGCCGTCTTGTACCTGTGTCGAAGCAGGCCTCGGCGAAAAGACGCACATTGCAACGGCGGTCGCCAGAAGGATGGGCTTCGATCTCAAAAAATGGATGTAGAAATGAGCTTTCAATTTGCGTGCCCCCGTGAGTTGCGCATCGAATAAGAGAAGCTCACGGCGAAAATTCGACAGGTTTTTCCGTTTAAGGTTGATTCAACCCGGCAGACTTCTCCAGCAGCGTTCTCACCTCCCCCCGCAAGGTTTCGGCAAAACTCTCCACCAGCATGGACAGCGGCCGGTTGGCCGGGGTCAGCAGGGACATCTTCAGATGGCAATCCGGCTTGAACGGCCGGAAGACGAGACTGCTGGCCTCACCAAAGCTTTCCTGGTGGCTGACCGCCGACAGGCCTTCGCAGATGGTGTAGCAGAGGCCTTCGGAAACCAGCTGCAGGGCTGGCAGGAAGGTTCTGAGCTCGAACCGCTTGTTCAGCCGGGCGCCGGCCTCGTCGAAGGCCCTGCGTGTCTGCAGGCTGATGGCATGGTCCTCGAACAGCATGGCCAGCGGTTTGCCGTCAAGATCCGCGGGGGTGATCACTTCCCTGGTAACGAGCGGGTCGTCCTTGGGCAGGGCGCAGACGCCGGGCAGGGCAAAAATCTCCGAATTGATGGTCTGCCGCGGCGCGGGGGTTTCGGCGAAGCCGATGTCGTATTGCTGCGAGGCGATCCAGTCGGTGACCACCGGCGAGGACCGCATCATCAGCGATGCTTCCACATCCGGCTTGTCCCGCAGAAACCGGGCGAGCACACGCGGCATGAACACGCTGGAGGCGGCCGGGTTGCAGGCGATCCGGAGCTTGCCCTTTTCAAGGTTGCCGATGTCCCTGAGCGTGCGGGTGGAGCGGGTCAGCCGCTCCAGCAGGAACTCCGCCTCCTCCCTGAAATAATAGGCTTCCGGCTTGGCGACGAGACGGCCGCGTTCACGCTCGAAAAGCGGAAAGCCGACCTCGCGCTCGAGGCCGGCGATCATGGCGCTGACCGCAGGCTGGGTGCGCCCGAGCGCCCGGCCCGCCTCGGAGACGGACCCCGCACGCATCACTTCGACAAAGGTCTGCAGCTGACGGAAGGAAAGGTTCATGGCCAAACTATAAAGTCACTCTATCAAACTAGCAATATTTCGAATTTGCCTTTATGGATTTGCCGGCGCAATACTCCGCCCCCAGAGAAAGGTTCAGGTGATCCCGCGGGACACCGCAAACCGGGGGGTGGTTTTGGAACGGTTCACACAGTGCCTTTTGACGGCTCTGATCCTGATCGTCGCGCTGGGCCAGTTTGTTCAGGTCATCACGCGCTACGTGCTTCAGGTCCCGGTGATGGGGCTTGAGGAAACGATCATGTATCCGACGCTGTGGCTCTATATCTGCGGTGCAGTCAACGCCTCGCGCGAAAACAGCCATATCCGTGCCAATGTCCTGGAAATTTTTCTGAAGACCGACCGCCAGCACACCATCCTGGCGATTGTCGGCGAGATCATCAGCCTCGTGGTCGGCCTGTGGCTGCTCTCCTGGGCCTGGGACTACACCCGCTATGCCTGGCGCGTCTGGCGCGAGAGCCCGACACTCTACATCCCGACCTTCTATGCCGATGTCGCGCTGGTTGTCGGCCTGGTGCTGATGATGCTCTACACCACGACCTATCTCATCAAACACATCCGCAGCCTGTCGGCCGCCGAAGGGAGCGCACAATGATAGAGATCGCGCTTCTGGCCATCCTGGTCCTGGTCATCACGCTGACGCTGGGCGTGCCGCTGCCCTGGTGCTTCGGCGCGGCGTTGATGGTGATGTATTTCATCGGCGATGTCACCATGAAGGGCATGGTGCTCTGGGGTTTCCAGCAGCTTGGCAATCCGGCGCTGCTTGCCATCCCGCTGTTCGTGCTTGCCGGAACGATCATGTCGGAAAGCGGCATTGCCGCCGCCCTGCTGCGCTTCGTCAATTCCTTTGTCGGCCATGTCCGCGGCGGGCTCGGCGTGGTCGCTGCGGTCAGCTGCGCCATCATTGGCGCGATTTCCGGCTCCGGCCTCACCGGCATCTCCGCCATCGGTCCGCTGCTGATCCCGGAAATGGAAAAGCGCGGCTACCCGCGGGAATACGCGACCGCGCTGATCGCCAACTCGTCGATCCTCGGCCTGCTGATCCCGCCGTCCCTCTCCATGATCCTGTTCGGCTGGGTCACCGACACGTCGATCGCCGCCTGTTTCCTGGCAACGCTCGGGCCCGGCCTCCTGATCATGTTCAACTTCTCGGCCGTGAACCTCTGGATGTCGCGCCGGTTCAACCTGGTGCTGGACGAAAAGCCGACGGCGCGGGAATTCGCAAAGGACGTCGGCAAGCGCGGCGTCTATGCCTTCCCGGCGCTGCTGATGCCGGTGATGATCCTTGGCGGCATCTACGGCGGCATCATGACGCCGACCGAATCCGCCGCGCTCGCCGTTATCTACGCCATTCCGGTCGGTTTCCTGATCTACAAGGGCCTCAGGATCGACAATTTCCTCTTTGCCGGCAAGGAGGCAGCCACCGCCGTCGGCGCGATCATGCTGATGATCCTGTTCTCCATGATCCTCGGCCAGATGTTCGTCTATGAGGGCGTGCCGCAGCAGCTTGTCAAAACGATCTTCGGCATCACCGAAAACAAGGTCGTGTTGCTGATCCTGATCAACATCCTGTTGTTCCTGATCGGCATGGTCGTCAACGACGCCACCGCCATCATCCTGGTGGCGCCGCTGCTGCTGCCGCTGATGCAGGCACTCGACATCAGCCCGGTCCAGTTCGCGGCCATCATGGGCGTCAACACCGCCATGGGCGGCGTCACCCCGCCCTATGCCTCGATCCTCTATCTCGGCGCCCGCATCGGCAAGGTGAAGGTCACCAAGGTGATCCCGCCGGCGATGTTCCTGGTCCTGACCGGTTATGTGCCGGTGGTCTTCCTGACCTCCTTCTGGCCGGACCTGTCGCTCTATCTGCCGCGCCTGTTCGGCTACTGACCCTGAAACCATCGACTTCTCGGGAGGAATTCAAAATGCAAACCACGGGGAACACCATGAAGAGACTTTTGACCGCGACCGCCGTCGCAACCCTGATCGGCCTCGGCTCCGCCGCCCAGGCCGCCGATTTCAAGATGAGCCATGTCCGTCCGCAGGGCGCGACCATCGACACCGAGCTGAAGGCCTATGCCGAAGCAGTCAGGCAAGCCACCGGCGGCGACGTCAACATCGAGATCTATGCCGCCTCGGCGCTCGGCGACTACACCACCGTGCAGGAGCGTGTCTCCGTCGGCGCCATCGAAATGGCGACCCAGCCGGCAGCCACCGGCACCGACCGGCGCATGCAGATTGCGTCCGTGCCGTTCCTGGCGTCCAACTGGGAGGAAGCCCGCAAGATCTACGGTCCGGGCGGCGTGCTGCACGAGACCATGACCGAGCTGTTCGCCAAGCAGGACATCACCATGCTGGCGGCCTACCCGGTCTATTTCGGCGGTATTTCGCTGAACCGCGACGCCGTCACGCCCGGAACCACCGAGCCAAAGGGGATCAAGGTGCGCGTGCCCGGCATCAAGAGCTTCCAGCTGACCGGCGAGGCGCTCGGCTATATCCCGGCGCCGATCCCCTTTTCCGAAGCCTTCACCGCAATCCAGGTCGGTGTCGTTGACGGTGTCATCGGGTCGGGTGCCGAAGGCTATTACGCCTCGTTCCGGGACGTGACCAAGTCCTACATTCCGGCCAACACCCATTTCGAGGTCTGGTTCATGATCATCTCCAACGAGGCCCTGTCAGGCCTCGACGAAGACGATCAGGCGGCCATGAAGAAGGCCGCACAGGACTTCGAGGCGGCCCGCTGGGTGGTTGCAGAAGAAGATCAGGGTAAATGGGAACAGCGCCTTGCCGACGAGCTCGGCGCCACGGTCGTCTCCCTGAGCAACGAACAGCTGGCCGACATGGCCGAGACCGTGCGCGCGGCCGTCTGGCCGGAGCTTCTGAAGGATGTCGGCGAGGAATGGGGCCAGTCCATCCTCGACCAGGCACGCAACTAGGCACTGTCGGACCGGGCGGTTCCGGCCGCCCGGCCCTCTCTCTCATTCGGGACTTGTCATGGATACGGACTACGCCATCATCGGCGGGGGCGTCGTGGGGCTCTCCGTTGCCTGGGGCCTTCTGAAACGCGGGCTCACCGTCACCGTCATTGACGGCGACGATGGCAGCTTCCGGGCGAGCCGCGGCAATTTCGGGCTGGTCTGGGTGCAGTCCAAGGGCATGAAGCAGCCTGCCTATGCAAGCTGGTCCCAGCGCTCGGCCGCCGCCTGGAATACCTTTGCCGCCGAGCTCAAAGAGGCCACCGGCTTCGACCCGGAACTGGAGCAGAAGGGTGGCTACGACCTGCATTTTTCCGACGAGACGCTTGCCGAGACTGTCGCCAAATACGAGGAGCTTAAGGAAAAGCTCGGCGGCAATTACCCTTACGAAGTCCTGGGCCACAACGAATTGCGGCGCGAAGAGCCGGAAATCGGCCCGAAGGTGGCCGGCGCGATCCTGCATCACCAGGACGGCCATGCCAATCCGCTCAAACTCCTGAAGGCGCTGGCCGGGGACGTACGCCGGCTTGGCGGCCTTGTACTGACCGGCAAGACAGTCGAAGACGTTTCGCAAAAGGACGGTTTCCGCATTCATTGCACCGACGGCACCATCGTGAGTGCCGGCAAGACCGTTCTTTCTGCCGGCCTCGGGGCCGCCAAGCTTGGTCCGAAACTGGGCTTCAGGGCTCCGATCCGGCCCCAGCGCGGCCAGGTCCTGATCACGGAAAAACTGCCCCGGATCATCCATCGCCCGTCGCTGATTGCCCGGCAGGTGGACGAGGGTGGCATCCAGATCGGCGCCACCAACGAGGAAGTCGGCTACGACGACCGGGTCACCGCGCAAGGCATGGCCGGTCTCGCCGCCGAAGCGGTTGCCGCCTATCCGATCCTCGCCAGGGCGCAGCTTGTCCGCAGCTGGGGCGCTCTTCGCGTGCTCTCGCCCGACGGCCTGCCGATCTACCAGGAAAGCCCGGACATGCCCGGGGCCTTTCTCGTGACCTGCCACAGCGGCATCACACTTGCCGCCGCCCATGCCCGCTTCCTGCCCGACTGGCTGGAAAAAACCGCCGGGGCGCCCGATCTGGAGGTGTTCAGTGAAACCCGCTTCGCCCTTTCGTGAGCTTCAAAAGGGTGGCGGCCGTGTGCGCGTCACCTTTGATGGCCGGACGTTTGACCTGCGCGAAGGCGGCAATCTGGCGGCCGAACTGCTTGCCGCGGGCATCCGGTCCTTTCGCAAGACCCCGGTTTCCGGCGCCGAGCGCGGCCCGTTCTGCATGATGGGCGCCTGTTTCGATTGCCTTGTCGTGATCGACGGCGTCACCCGCCAGGCCTGCATGTGCGAGGTCAGTGCCGGCCTGGTGATCGACAGACCCGGGGCGGAAGGAGAGGGCGATGCTTGATGCGGATCTCATTGTCATCGGCGCCGGTCCAGCAGGTATGGCGGCGGCACGCACGGCAGCCGACGCCGGTCTTTCCGTTCTTCTTCTCGATGAACAGCAGCGGGCCGGCGGGCAGATCTACCGGGATGTTGAACGCGTTCCGGCGGAGCGGAAGAAAATTCTCGGAGACGACTATCTGAAAGGCCGCGCGCTTGCCGAAGCGCTTGATCATCCGAAGATCCGCCATCTGACCGGCGCGGTTGTCTGGCAGATCGAGGACGGCCCGCGTGTGGCCTTTACCCGGGACGGGGCGGCCGGTCTTGCCCGGGGCAAGCGCCTGCTGATTGCCACCGGCGCGCTGGAACGGCCGATGCCGGTGTCCGGCTGGACCCTGCCGGGCGTGATGACCGCGGGCGCCGCGCAAATCCTTCTGAAACAGTCCGGCCTCCTGTGCGAACGGGCCGTTCTGGCCGGAAGCGGCCCGCTGCTTTACCTGGTCGCCGCACAGATGTGCCGGGCGGGCACGCCGCCGCTGGTGCTGGTCGAGACCCAGACGCCGGCGGACCGGCGGGCTGCCTTGCGGCATTTGCCGAAAGCGCTGAAAGCCTGGCGGGTGCTTGCCAAGGGGCTTGGCCTTCTGGCCGAGATCCGCCGGGCGGGCGTCAAGCGCTACATCGGGGCAACCGGCATTGCCATTCACGGGCAGGACAAGGCCGAAGCCATAAGTTTTGAGGCCGACGGCAGGAGGCACCAGATCGCCTGCGCGAGCGTGCTGTTGCACCACGGCGTCGTTCCCAACACCCAGGCGACGCGGTCTCTGTCCCTGCCGCATGTCTGGAGCGAGGCGCAGCGGGCCTTTTCGCCGGAACGGGACCGCTGGGGCAGGACAGCCAACACGGACATTTTCGTTGCCGGCGATGGCGGCGGCATCGGCGGGGCTGTCGCCGCCAAGCTTCAGGGGGAAGTTGCGGCGCTGGAAGTTGCCTGCGATCTTGAAAAGATCTCGCATGTTAACCGGGACCGTGCAGCCGCACCGCTGCGCAAGGGCCTTGCAATCGAATTGGCCGCGCGTCCCTTCATCGACCGCGCCTATCCGCCCTATGCCAAGGCGCTTGCACCGGCCGACAGCACCATCATCTGCCGCTGCGAGGAAGTCACCGCCGGCGACATCCGCCGCTATGCCGGCTTGGGCTGCCTCGGTCCGAACCAGACCAAAGCCTTCGGCCGGCCCGGAATGGGGCCTTGCCAGGGCCGCTATTGCGGCCTGACCGTGACCGAACTGCTGGCGGCGGAGACCGGGCGGTCTCAGGAAGATACCGGCTATTACCGGATCCGCCCGCCCCTGAAACCGGTTACGCTCGGCGAGCTGGCCGTCCTGGCCGAAACCGACTTGAAAGAACAGGAAGACATTTCATGATCGAACGCATCGACGCCGGACCCCGCATGAGCAAGATCGTCAAGCACGGCGGTGTCGCCTATCTCTGCGGCCAGGTCGGTGATGGCGCCACCGTTGCGGATCAAACCCGGGATTGCCTGTCGCGGATTGACGCGCTTCTGGAAAAGGCAGGTTCCTCGCGCGAAAAGATCCTGCAGGCGATCGTCTGGCTGGCCGACATGAGCGACTTTGCCGAGATGAACGCGGTCTGGGACGCCTGGGTTCCGGCAGGCCACGCCCCCGCCCGCGCCTGCGGCGAAGCCAAGCTGGCGCGGGACGTCCTGAAGGTGGAGATCATCGTCACCGCCGCCTGCGACTGACGGCATTCCGGCAACACGGGATGGTAAGCGGTCTTCACGGGCAGCTCGAAGACGCCTAGTCCGCCGGATGGCCGACGCATTGCAGGATGAGCGGTGCCAGCGGGGCGTCAAGGCCCAGCACCTTTGCGACGGCTTCGTCGTGAAAGCCGCCGACCAGAACGGTTCCGAGCCCTTCGGCGACCGCCTGAAGCTGCAGGTTCTGCACCGCCGCGCCTGCCTCCATGTGCACATAGCGCATCCCCCGCCCGCCATAGGGGGGCTGGTTGGCGAAATGTATACTTGGTCCGACAATGTCGGCGGCGATCACGATAAGGGCCGCGGCATCGGTGATCCACTCGGGATCGCCGATCGCGGCTTCCCGGAGCGCCGCTCGCAGATCCGTGCCGTGCTGGGGTTCCAGGTCGAGCGTTTCGGGGCCGACCGCGTAGTGACCGGGGCTGAGCCCGTCCACCTCGCCGGCCACCACGAACAGACGCAAGGGACACAGCGCATGGGCGGATGGCGCGGCGCGTTTGCCGTCATCGCCGGTAATGCCCTGCGCCGCGTGAAGGAGCGCCTCCAGGGCGGCAATCGAAATTGGCTTGCCGGAATATTGCCGGACGGTGCGCCTTCGGGAGAGGGCGTCTTTGAGCGAAAGGTCGGTCAAGGGATGTCCTTCGGCTTGCGGTGGGACACAACCCCTAACAGGTTTGACAAGGCTCTGAAACCGGGCGCACGCTTGCCGGCGGGTGTATGCGATTTGCCGGATTAGAGCAGTCGCCTAGTTATGGTCTGGTGAGACAGCTTATTCGGGGAGGCTGCTGTAAATGCTTGAAACCGTTGCCGGCCTTGCCGAATATTGGCGGATGAAAACACCGGCCTGGCCGGTGCAGGCCTTTTTTGAGGATGGCAAGTGTCCATGACCCCGGAAAGCATCATCGCTGCAATCCAGTCCTGGACCAAGGTGGCGTTCAGCTACCTGACCGCGCCCTGGTTTGCCTATCAGATCGCGATCATCGCCGTGCTCTACGGCCTTGCCAAGGTCCTGAGCTTGCGCGTCGAGCCGCGGCTGGAAGAGCGGGCGCGGGAGATCAAGGGCCATCCGGGCCTGCTGCGGGTGGTGATCGCCCTGCTCCGGCGGATCGAGTGGATCCTGTTCAGCCTGTTCCTGTTTGTGGCGCTGACCATCATGCGTTCGGTGACTTGGCCGAGCCGAAGCCATTTCATTGCAATCGCGCTTTCGCTGTCGCTCGCCTGGCTGTTCGTTGCCGTGCTGTCCCGTGTGATCCGCAACCGGCTGGTCGCCAGAACGCTCAGCTGGCTCGCCTGGATCTATGTCGCCCTCGTCATTCTAGGCTTCGACGACGAGGCCGGCACGTTCCTCGACAGCCTGGCATTGCCGCTCGGTGAAATGCGCCTGTCGGTCCTGCTGGTGCTGAAGGCCGCTCTGCTCCTGATCGCCACCGTCTGGGTCGCGGTGATCCTGGGCCGCTATTTCGAGGAACAGGTGCAGCGCTCCGACGAGCTCACCCCCTCGATCCGGGTGCTGATCGGCAAGGTCGCCAAGTTTGGCCTGGTGGTCCTTGCCGGCATGATCGCGCTCTCTTCCGTCGGCATCGACCTTTCCGCCTTCACGGTCTTTACCGGCGCCGTCGGTCTCGGGCTCGGCTTCGGCCTGCAAAAGGTGATCTCGAATTTCATCTCCGGCATCATCATCCTGCTCGACAAGTCGATCAAACCCGGCGACACGATCTCGCTGGAAGGCACCTTTGGCTGGATCCGCGAGCTCCGCGCCCGCTTCGTTTCCGTGGTGACGCGCGACGGGCGCGAATATCTGATCCCGAACGAGGATTTCATCACCCACCGGGTGATCAACTGGTCCTTCTCGGATGATCTGGTGCGCCTCGACGTCAATTTCGGCGTCTCTTATGACGCTGACCCGCATGTGGTGTCGAAACTCGCCATCGCGGCGGCCACCTCCGTCGGCCGGGTCGACGACAACCGCCGCCCGGTCTGCTGGCTGACCGGTTTCGGGGACTCCTCCCTCGACTTCGTGCTGCGCTTCTGGATCCGCGACCCGCAACAGGGCCTCACCAACATCCGCGGCAAGGTGCTTTTGGCGCTGTGGGACACGTTCAAGGAAAACAACATTGGCATCCCCTATCCGCATCGCGAGATCATCATGAAGAAGGAGCCGGGGGAGATGCCTGTGAGTTTTGGGGAACCGGAGCGGAAGTCGCAAGAAACGGATTGAAAAGCAAAAAGTCGAAAGAAGGCTTCCACACCCACAACGTCATCCTGAGGAGGGCCAGGGGCCCGTCTCGAAGGATCGGGCACTTGTTTTCTCGAATTTGCAGCCGATCCTTCGAGACGCCGCTTACGCGGCTCCTCAAGATGACGCTGAGTGTGTGAATGGCGCTTTGTGAGTTCGCGCAGAGTGCAGCTGGCAACCCGCTCCTCAACTCCCCCGATAGGTCGAAAAGCTGAATGGCGAGACCAGAAGCGGCACGTGGTAATGCGCTTCTTCCGATAGGCCGAAGCGCAGCGGCACCGTGTCGAGGAATTTCGGCTCTGGCAACTCAAGGCCGGCGGCGTCGAAATAGGCGCCGACATGGAACACCAGCTCGTAGGTGCCGGTCTTGAACTCGTCCTTGGGCAGGATCGGACTGTCGGTGCGGCCATCGTCATTGGTCACCAGGCTGCGCACATAAGTGCGGCTTTCGCCGGAAATTGCATAAAGATCGATCTTGATGCCTTTTCCAGGGCAGCCCTGGGCGGTGTCGAGCACGTGGGTGGTCAGGTATCCGGCCATTCGGGCCTCCTTCAAAAACGTCGTTGGCCGCATGATGATGCGGGTGGAATGCCAGGGGCACCCGTGCTTCTCCGAAAGCACTTTCTAAAAAGACAAGAAAGTCATCCGGATTGTTCTGATTTATAAGAAGACAACTGCCAATGGTCGAATTGGGGCATAGTCCTTGCTTGTTGCAAACCACTGGTATCACGAGGAGGTCCCGTCTTGAATCGTTATTCCCGGAACATGCGCGGCTATGGTCAGACCCCGCCGGATCCGAAATGGCCGGACGGGGCCAGAGTCGCTGTCCAGTTCGTGCTGAATTACGAGGAGGGCGGCGAGAATTGCGTGCTTCACGGCGATGCCGCCTCCGAGGCGTTCCTGTCCGACATCCCGGGCGCCGCCCAGTGGCAGGGCCAGCGCCACTGGAACATGGAATCGATCTATGAATATGGCGCCCGCGCCGGCTTCTGGCGCCTGCACCGCCTGTTCACCCGCTCCAACATCCCGCTGACCATCTATGGGGTCGCCACCGCGCTGGCGCGCAGCCCGGAACAGGTCCAGGCGATGAAGGACGCCGGCTGGGAGATCGCCAGTCACGGCCTCAAATGGGTCGAGCACAAGGACATGCCGGAAGAAGAGGAGCGCGCGGCGATCGCCGAGGCGATCCGCCTGCACACGGAAGTGGTTGGGGAACGCCCGCGCGGCTGGTACACCGGCCGCTGCTCGGAAAACACGGTCCGCCTCGTCGCCGAGGAAGGCGGCTTTGCCTATGTCTCCGACACCTATGACGACGACCTGCCCTACTGGTTGGAAGTCGGCGACCGCGACCAGCTGATCATTCCCTATACGCTTGAAGCCAACGACATGCGCTTCGCGACCGCGCCCGGCTGGACCGACGGCGAGGATTTCTACAATTATCTGAAGAATGCCTTCGACATGCTCTACGAGGAAGGCCGCACGGACACGCCGAAAATGATGTCGGTCGGGCTCCATTGCCGCCTCGTTGGCCGACCGGGCAAGATCGCGGCGATCAAGAAGTTCATAGAGCATATCCGGAAACATGACGGTGTCTGGTGTCCGCGCCGGATCGAGATCGCCGAGCATTGGGCGAACACCCATCCGCCGCACAGATTTTCAAGGCCGAGCCGCATGGACAAATCCGACTTCGTCGCCAAGTTCGGCGGTATTTTCGAGCACTCCCCCTGGATTGCCGAACGCGCCTTCGACCTGGAACTCGGCCCTGCCCATGACTGCGCCGCCGGTGTGCACAACGCGCTCTGCCGGATGTTCCGCTCCGCCAGTGAGGAAGAACGCCTCGGCGTCCTGACCGCGCACCCGGATCTTGCCGGCAAGCTCGCCGCTGCCGGCCGCCTGACCGCCGAAAGCACCAATGAGCAGGCGAGTGCCGGTCTCGACCATCTGACCGACGAAGAGCGTGAGACCTTCACCAGGCTCAATACGGAGTATGTCGACAAGCACGGTTTCCCGTTCATCATCGCGGTGCGCGATCATGACAAGGCCTCGATCATGGAGGCGTTCCATCGCCGGATCGACAATGACCGGGCAACCGAATTCGACGAAGCCTGCCGCCAGGTGGAACGGATCGCCCAGTTCCGGCTCAAGGACCTGTTGCCGTGAGCCTGAGCATCGCCCCATCGCCGCTGACCGCAGAGGCTTTTGCCGCTTATGGCGACGTGCTCGAGGTCAAGGGTGCTCCGGACAAGATCATCAACCAGGGCCTATGCGGCCGGCACCACGACAGGGCAAAGCTCGACTTCGGTTCCGGGCGGGCCGGCATCAGCCTGTTCGACGCCAAGGCGCGCGCCTTTCCATACGTCGTCGACATGGTCGAGCGGCATCCGGACGGCAGCCAGGCCTTCATCCCGCTCGATGGCGTGCCGATGATCGTGGTGGTTGCCGACGACGACAATGGCCAGCCGGTGGGCCTGAAGGCCTTCATCAGCCAACCCGGCCAGTCGATCAATCTTCATCGTGGCACCTGGCACGGTGTTCTGGCTCCGCTTGGCAAAGCGGGCCGCTACGCGGTCGTGGACCGCATCGGGGACGGACCCAATCTTGAGGAACATTGGTTTTCCGACCCCTGGACTGTGGAGGCTCCCGCAACGGATTAGCCTCCCATTTTGGACGATCCCTGCCCGCGGAACGAGGCGGAGACGTCCCTTGACCTTCAGAGGAGCAGACATGTCTAACGCATCGATCGGATCGCCGGAGCAGCTCCGCGATCCCAACTACACACCGCCTTTGATGAAGGCGATCCCCCTGGGCATCCAGCACGTTCTGGCGATGTTCGTCTCCAACGTGACCCCGGCCATCATCGTGGCCGGCGCCGCCGGCTTCGGTTTCGGCTCCAATTCGCCCGACTTTCCAGAGCTTCTGTATCTCATCCAGATGTCGATGGTGTTTGCCGGCGTGGCAACTTTGCTGCAGACGCTGACGCTCGGCCCGGTCGGCGCCGCCCTGCCGATTGTCCAGGGCACGTCCTTCGCCTTCCTGCCGATCATGATTCCGCTGGTCGCCGGCAAGGGTGTCGACGGCCTCGCCGCGCTCTTTGGCGGCGTGATCATCGGCGGCATGTTCCATGCCTGCCTGGGCCTCTTCATCGGCAAGATCCGCTTCGCCCTGCCGCCGCTTGTCACCGGTCTGGTGGTCACCATGATCGGTCTGGCGCTGGTCAAGGTCGGCATTCAATATGCCGCCGGCGGCGTTCCGGCCATTGGTACACCAGAATACGGCTCGCTCCTGAACTGGACCGCCGCCCTGGTGGTGATTGTGGTGACCCTCGGGCTGAAATTCTTCGCCCGTGGCATGATGTCGGTCTCAGCCGTCCTGCTTGGCCTGATCGCCGGTTACATCTTTGCGCTCGCAACCGGCATGCTGACCTTCGGTGCGATTGCCGGGTCTTGGGACAAGGCCGCCGTTTTCGCCCTGCCGCAGCCGTTCAAATATGGCTTCGAGTTCTCGCTCGCCGCCGTCATCGGGTTCTGTTTGATGGCCATCGTGTCGGCGGTTGAAACTGTCGGTGACGTCTCCGGCATCACCAAGGGCGGTGCCGGGCGCGAGGCCACCGACAAGGAAATCGCCGGCGCGACCTATGCCGACGGCCTCGGCACGGCCGTTGCCGGGTTCTTCGGCGGCTTCCCGAACACGTCCTTCAGCCAGAATGTCGGCCTGATCGCCATGACCGGCGTCATGAGCCGCCACGTCGTCACCATCGGCGCGATTTTCCTGATCGTCTGCGGCCTGATTCCGAAGGTTGGCGCGGTCATCCGCACGGTGCCGATCGAGGTGCTCGGAGGCGGCGTCATCGTGATGTTCGGCATGGTGGTCGCTGCCGGCATTTCCATGCTGTCGGATGTCAACTGGAACCGGCGCAACATGGTGATCTTCGCCATCTCGCTCTCCATCGGCCTCGGCCTGCAGCTGGAACCGGGCGCGCTGCAGCACATGGGTGACACGGCCCGCATCCTGCTGACCAGTGGCCTGTTGCCGGCCGCCGCGATTGCGATCGTGCTCAATCTGATCCTGCCGGAAGAGCTGACGGACGAATCCACCGAGGAAGTCTCCGGCGGCATGGCCGGCCACGGTCACGGCTCCCTGCCGCACGAGGAAAAAACGGCGTAAGGACTTCATCCGACAGACAGACGAAAGGGCCGCGCGAGCGGCCCTTTTTGTTGGTTCCCTCCTCCTCCTCTCAACCGTCATTCCGGACAAGTGAGGCGTAGCCGAGCGCCGATCCGGAACCCAGATATATTTCGCGCTGCAAGCGCGGGCCATTTTTGTTTGGTGTTCGCTTTGCTCACGCTGACGCGCTGGATTCCGGATCTGTGCGCAGCGTTGCTGCACTTGTCCGGAATGATGGCGGAGGGGGAAGAGCGTTTGGTGCCCTACCGCGCCGCCATCAGCCTTGCCATGTCGATCATACGGGCCGAGAAGCCCCATTCATTGTCGTACCAGCCGAAAATGCGCACCTGATGCGCATTGGCCTCCAGGGTTTCGGGCAGGTGGATGACGAGGGATTCCGGGCGGGCGCGCATGTCGGTGGAGACGACATGGTCGTTGATGAAGCCGATCACCGGATTGCCGGAGAAGATCTCGAGCAGGCGATCGTTGAACGGCGCCTCGACGGGCTGGGCCAGGGTCACCGTCAGGTCAACGGCGGAGACGCTGATCGACGGCACACGCACCGCAGCGCCGCTGACCTTGCCGGCGAGCTGCGGCAGCACGACGCCGACAAGTTTGGTCGCGCTGGTGGTGGTCGGCACCATGGAAACGCCGCCGGCGCGGCTGCGCTCCAGCGGCCCGCGCGGCGCATCGACCATCGGCTGGCTGCCGGTGTAGCAGTGGATGGTGGTCATGTGCCCGCTCTTGACGCCGATGGCATCGTCGAGACCGCGCAGAAGGGGAGCAAGCGCATTGGTGGTACAGGAGCCGTTGGAGACGATCCGGTGGCCGTCCATCTCGTGCTCGTTGGCGCCGAGCACCAGGGTGATATCGGCGCCCTCGGACGGACCGGAGATCAGGACATTTGTCGCGCCGCCCATCAGGCCCCGTTCGGCGATCTCGCGCGTGTCGGCCTTGCCGGTGCATTCCATGACGACGTCGACCCCGGCAAGATCCAGCACCGACAGATCGGCCTCGGCGGAAAAGACGATTTCGCGGCCGTCGATGGTCAGCGTGCCGTTGCCGGCCGAGACCTCGCCCGGCCAGGGGCCGAAGACGCTGTCATATTTGAACAGATAGGCGCAGGTCTCCAGCGAGGCGATGTCGTTGATCCGCACCACTTCGATGGCGTCTTTTTCGGGAAGGCTGAGCACCTGACGCAGGACGGTCCGGCCGATCCGGCCGAACCCGTTGATCACAATCCGCATTCTCTACGGTCCGTCTAGAAATCCACGTTGATCGCGACGCCCTTTTGAATTGCCAGTTCGACAGCGGCCGATGCCACCGCGAGATCCTGAAGGCCGACGCCCGTTCCGTCGAAGAGGGTGATGTCCTCGTCCGAGGTCCGTCCAGGATGGGTAGCATTAATGACGGCGCCGATCTCAATTATATTGTCCTCAGAGACAATTCCGGCGGCGACCGCATGCTGGCATTCACCGATGGTGGCGGACTGGGCAATCTCGTCGGTGAAGAGCTTCGCCTGGCCAACCAGCGCCGTTTCGACCTCCTGTTTGCCTTTTGTGTCCGTGCCCATGCAGGCGACATGCGTGCCCGGGGTCACCTGGGCTGCCTTCAGGATCGGCTCAAAGCTGGACGTGATCGAGATGATCACATCGGCCTCCGCGCCGAGCCGGTCGAGATCGACGGATTCATACGGCAGGCCGAGCTCGTTCGCCGTCTCTTCCAGGCGCACCAGCATTTCCGGGTGCAGGTTCCAGCCAATCACCTTGTCGAAGTCGCGCTGCTCCACAGCGGCGCGCATCTGGAAGGCCGACTGATGCCCGGCGCCGATCATGCCGAGCACCTTGGCGTCTTTACGTGCCAGGTGCTTGATTGAAACGGCGGAGGCGGCAGCGGTGCGCAGGGCGGTCAACAGATTGCCGCCGACAACGGCCTTCGCCTGGCCGGTATCGGCATCGAACAGGAACACGGTCGACTGGTGGTTGGTCAGGCCTTTTGCCATGTTGCCCGGCCAGTAACCGCCGGATTTCAGCCCGAGGGAGAGGGACGACCGGTCGAAACCGGACTTGAAGCCGTAAAGCGCGTCGGCATGGCCGATGGCCTCGCGAATGACCGGGAAATTATAGGCCGCGCCGCTCGCCATGGCGGCAAATACATTCTCGACCGCCTCAAAAGCGTCCTTGCGGCCGATCAGGCCGGCGATTTCCTTTTCAGGAACGATGATCATTTGGGTCTCCAGGGAATTAAGCCACAAACACAGCCGTCATCCTGAGGAAGCGCCTTGGCGCTGTCTCGAAGGATGGGCCACGTTATCAGAGCGCGCTGCCGATCCTTCGAGACGGGCCTTCGGCCCTCCTCAGGATGACGTGGGAGTAAATCGGTGTGACACAGCCCTACCGTCGTCATGCCATGGCTTGACCATGGCATCCATGCCGTTTCCCATCTGCTCGAAAGAGATCCGAGTGGAGAAGTCACGGCATGGATTGCCGGGTCAAGCCCGGCAATGACGAACAGCAGGGAGCTGTGTCTCAGTAAGCCTTGCCGCGAGCGGAGACCGGCCAGACCGTCTCGACCTTGCCGTTGCGAACCCCGACATACCAGTCGTGGACATTGGCGGTCGGGTCGCAGTGACCCGGAACCAGCTTCAGTTTCTCGCCGACTTTCAGCACGCCATTCGGGTCGGCAATGACGCCGTGTTCGTCGGAGCATTTGACATATTCGACATCGTCACGGCCGTAGATGAACGGCAGGCCACTGTCGACGGACTGGGCTTTCAGGCCAGCGTCGCAGATCGCCTTGTCCGCCTTGGCGTGGCTCATCACCTGGGTCAGGATGAAGAACGCGTTCTCCCACTCGCCCTGGTCGATGCGGTTGCCGTTCTGATCGAGGATCCGGCCGTAATCGGCGTCCATGAAGGCGTAGGAGCCGCATTGCAGCTCGTTGTAGACGCCGGAATTGGACTCGAAATAGTAGGAGCCGGTGCCGCCGCCGGAGACGAGTTCCGGCTTGAGGCCGGCTGCTGTCAGCGCCTCGACCGCGTCCTTGACCATGGCAATGGCGATGTCGAGCTTGTCCTTACGGGCTTCATAGCTGTCCAGGTGCTGCATGGCGCCCTGGTAGGCCTGGATGCCGGTGAATTTCAGGTTTTCGGCCTTGTCGACCGCCTGGGCGATCTCGACAACGGCCTCGCTGGTGGTGACACCGCAGCGGCCGGCGCCGCAATCGATCTCGATGAAGACTTCCAGTTCGGTGCCGTGCTTGACGGCAGCCGCCGACAGGTCGGCAACATTGGCAAGGTCGTCGACGCAGACGATGGTGCGGGCGCCGAATTTGGGCAGCTGCGCCAGCCGGTCGATTTTCTTCGGGTCGCGCACCTGGTTGGAGACAAGTATGTCCTTGATGCCGCCGCGAGCGAACACCTCGGCTTCCGAGACCTTCTGGCAGCAGACGCCGACGGCGCCGCCGAGACGCTCTTGGAGTTTGGCGACATCGACGGACTTGTGCATCTTGCCGTGCACCCGGTGGCGCATGCCGTGGGCCTTGGCGTAGTCGCCCATCTTCTTGATGTTGCGCTCCAGTGCGTCGAGGTCGAGCACCAGGCAGGGGGTCTGGATATCGGCCTCGTCCATGCCCGGCAGCGCGGGAATGTCATAGCCGACTTCGAGTTTTTCAAATCCGGTTTGTGCGTTCATTTTGTTGTTCTCCAAGAAATTCAGACATTCAAGATCAACCAGACTTCGGGCTTTGCCCGAAATCTGAAAGTTGATCGATTTCTCAAATGTTGGAGCATCTTAGCTGCGCTCATCCGAGCGCAGGATGCTCCAGGGCAATTTACCGAGATCGACATTGCCGCCGGTGATGATCACGCCGACGCGTTTGCCCGCGAAGACGTCCCTGTTCTTCAGGATGGTTGCGAGCGGCACGGCCGAGGACGGCTCCATCACAATCTTGAGCCGTGCCCAGATCAGGCGCATGGCATCGACGATTTCCTGTTCCGAGGCGGTCAGGATGTCGGTGACGTGGTTGGAGACGAAGTGCCAGGTCAGCTCTTTCAGCGGTACCTTCAGACCATCCGCCACGGTATTCGGCGCGTCGTCGGCGATGATATGTCCGGCGCGGAAACTGCGCGCGGCATCATCGGCCTGTTCCGGCTCGGCAGCGTAGATCTTGACCTCGGGCGCCAGGTTCGAAAGCGTCAGGCAAGTGCCGGAAACCATGCCGCCGCCACCGATCGGCGCAATCACCGCATCGAGACCGTCAGTCTGTTCCATCAGCTCTTTCGAGCAGGTGCCTTGGCCGGCAATGACGCGCGGATCGTTGTAGGGATGCACGAATTCCGCGCCGGTGCGGGCTTCGACTTCGGCAAAGACCGCCTCGCGGCTGGAGGTCGACGGTTCGCATTCGGTGATGATGCCGCCGTAACCACGCACGGCGTCTTTCTTGGCCTGCGGCGCCGTCTTCGGCATGACCACATGGCAGGGAATGCCCCGGCGGCCGGCCGCATAGGACAGGCTCAGCGCATGGTTGCCGGAAGAGTGCGTCGCGACGCCGGCCTTGGCGGTTTCTTCATCCAGGCCAAAGACCGCGTTGGACGCGCCGCGCACCTTGAAGGCGCCTGCCTTCTGGAAATTCTCGCATTTGAAGAACAGCTGCGCGCCGGTCAGTTCGTTGAGAAACGAGGAGGTCAGCACCGGCGTGCGGTGAATGTACGGCTTGATGCGCTCATGGGCGACCAGCATGTCCTCGAGCGTCGGGATATCCTGGGTCAGGGCGTCGGTTTTCATGCGGCTTCCTTTGCAGAGAGGGCGGTTTCGCTGCGGTAATAATCCTGTGCGGCGGCCACGCCGGAGCCGAGCTGGATGGGAAGGCCCAGGTCTGCCATGACCATTTCGGCGGTGGCGAGACCCGACAGGGTCATGACATCGGTCAGGCTGCCCAGATGGCCGATGCGGAAGACCTTGCCCGCAACCTCCCCGAGGCCAACGCCGAACGCGACACCGTATTTCCCGGCTGCATGGGTGACGATGTCGGTGGCGTTGAAACCCTCGGGGGTGCGGATCGCGCTGACGCTGTCCGAATAAACATCCGGCGTTTCAGCACAGAGCTCCAGGCCCCAGGCACGGACGGCGGCACGGACACCCTCGGCGATGCGGTGGTGACGGGCAAAGACATTCTCCAGCCCCTCGGCGAGCAGCATGTCGCAGCTTTGCTTCAGACCGTTCAGCAGGCCGACGGCCGGCGTATAGGGATAGGCGTTGTTGGCATAGGCCTTCATCATGTCTCGGACATCGAAGAAGTTGCGCGGCAGTTTCGCGGTCTCGACAGAGGCCTGGGCCTTCGGCGACAGGGCAACGATGGCAAGGCCCGGCGGCAGCATGAAACCCTTCTGCGATCCGGTGACGGCGGCATCGACGCCCCACTCGTCCATGCGGAAATCCATCGAGGCGATCGAGCTGACGCCATCGACGAACAGCAGCGCCGGATGTTTGGCGGTGTTCAGCGCACGGCGGACGGCTGCGATATCGGATTTGACGCCGGTGGCCGTCTCGTTGTGGGTCGCCAGGACGGCCTTGATTTCGTGGCCGGTGTCCTTCGCCAGGATCTCTTCATAGCGGTCTGCCGGCAGGCCGGTGCCCCAGGGCGCCTCGACAACCTCGACCTTGAGGCCGTGGCGCTGGCACATGTCGATCCAGCGGTGGCTGAACATGCCGTTGCGCGCCGCCAGGATCCTGTCGCCCGGGCTCAAGCAGTTGGTGATCGTCGTCTCCCAGCCGCCGGTGCCGGTGGACGGGAAGACGAAGACCTGTGCCGTCTCTGACTTCAGAACCTTTTTGACGCCCGCAAGTGCCGGCTGCAGGATCTGGCCGAACAGGGGAGACCGGTGGTCCAGGGTCGGCATGTCGCAGGCCCGGCGCAGATGCTCCGGCATGTTCGTGGGGCCCGGAATGAAAACAGGGTTTTGGAAGCTCATGGCCGTTTCCTCTTATGGATTTGAAGAAACGGTACCGGAGACGGTCAGAGACTCGCAATTTTTTTAAAATATTTTTTCAGAATTGCGAAAAGACAAAAAATCCATACTTGTCAGTAGCTTGTATTTTTCATATGGTGAATTCGTTTTTCAAAAAAGCAAAAAGAGAGCCTCATGGCAGACCCGAAATCCGATCCTTCGACCTCCCGCAGGGCGCGCGGGCGTCCGCGTGCCTGGGACGACAAGAGCGAGCAGAACACCATCAAGTCGCTCGATCGTGCGATGGCCGTGTTCGAGCATTTGAGCACCCAGTCCGGTGTCTCGCTGTCGGCGCTTTCCGAGCAGATGGGAGAATCCACCGCAACGCTCTACCGGATCCTGTTCACGCTGGAAGCGCGCGGCCTGGTCGAGTTCGACCAGGCGCAGCAGCTCTGGCACATCGGCCCGGGCGCCTTCATCATCGGCGCGCGTTTCCTGCGCCGGACCAGCCTGGTGGAACGGGCGCGGCCGATCCTGCGCGCCCTGATGGAACAGACCGGCGAGACCGCCAATCTCGGTGTCGCCCAGGGCGACCAGGTGCTGTTTGTCAGTCAGGTGGAAACCCATGAGAGCATCCGGGCCTTCTTTCCGCCCGGCACGCTGTCCCCGCTGCACGCGTCCGGCATCGGCAAGGCTTTGCTTGCTTTCATGGACCCGGACCAGTGCATCCGCATTCTGGCAAAGGCCGACCGGCAACGGTTCACCGAACACACGCTCTGCGAGGTGGTTCCCTTGAAGGAGAATCTGGACCTGATCCGCGCGCGTGGCTTTTCCATCGACGGCGAGGAAAAAAACCTCGGCATGCGCTGCATCGCGGCTCCGGTTTTCAACCATTACGGCGAGGCGGTTGCCGGCCTGTCGGTCTCCGGCCCGACCAGCCGGGTCAGCCCGGACAAGGTCGAGGCGCTGGCGGGAGCGGTGAAGGCGGCGGCGGCGAGCCTGACGGCGGCACTGGGGGGCGAGACGGGGCCTCAACAGGTCCCACACCCAACCTGACTCTCCATATCCCCTCATTGCAGGCGCGCCCTACCCACAGACGTCATCCTGAGGAGGACCGTCAGGTCCGTCTCGAAGGAGGGGCCACACACTCTGGAGCAAGCGGCGGATCCTTCGAGACGCCGCTGCCGCGGCTCCTCAGGATGACGCTGTGGTTTGGTGCGAAGTCACGAAAATCAATGGTAAAAGCGCACCCGTCGGGTTCACTCCGCCGCGCGTTTGAAAGCCGATTGCGCGCCTGCCTCGAACCGGCCGGCGGGCTGCAGCTTCATGTGACGGTTGACGTCCTTGTAGAGCAGGTAGCGGAACGGGCCGGGGCCGCCGGCATAACAGGCCTGGGGGCAGAAAGCGCGCAGCCACATGTAGTCGCCGGCCTCCACCTCGACCCAGTCCTGGTTGAGCCGGTAGACCGCCTTGCCTTCCAGCACATAAAGACCGTGTTCCATCACATGGGTCTCCGCGAAGGGAATGACCGCGCCGGGCTGGAAGGTAACGATGTTGACATGCATGTCGTGGCGCAAGTCTTCCGGATCGACGAAGCGGGTGGTCGCCCATTTGCCCTCGGTGCCCGGCATCGGCCGTGGCGCGATCTCGTCTTCATGGGTGACAAACAGCTCTGGCCAATCGAGGCCCTCGACCGGCTCATAGGCCTTGCGCACCCAGTGAAAGCGCACCGGCTCGCTGCTTGTGTTCTGGAAGGTCCAGTCGGTCTGCGGCGGCAGGAAGGCGTAGCTGCCCGGGCGCAGGGCATGGCTCTCGCCATTCGCGGTCAGCGACGCCTCGCCCTCGACGACAAACAGAACGCCTTCCGCCATCGGATCGGTCTCTGGCCGGTCAGAACCACCGCCCGGCTGCACTTCCATGATGTATTGCGAGAAGGTTTCGGCAAAACCGGACAGCGGCCGCGACAGCACCCAGAGCCGGGTCTTCTCCCAGAAGGGCAGGAAGCTGGTGACGATGTCCCGCACCGTGCCTTTCGGGATCACCGCATAGGCCTCGGTGAAGACGGCGCGGTCGGTCAAAAGCGTTTCCTGGCCCGGATGGCCGCCTTTGGGTGCATAGTAGGAATGGGGCACGGGCAACCTTTCTTGAAGAAATTATGTTTCCCCTGACTATGCCGCTCTTTTCAGCCAAGCGCCATGGAGTCCCATCGAAGAGCTCTTTTCGGAAAAACAAGAAAATCGCACCTTGATTTCCTGTTTCTCCCTGTTAATCACGCCCGCGCAATCGCAATGTTCAGCAACACCTGGCGCCGTTCTTCCGTTGCCACCTTGATGGCGCGCTCCAGGGCGGCCGGGAAGGCCTCGCCGTCGGTCACCGTTTCCGTATAGGCCCGGCTGGCTTCGGCCGTCCGGGTGAAATCCGGGCTCGGCCGAAGCGAGGTCAGCGGCACGTCATTGGCTTTTGTGGCCAGGCCGTCCTTGTATGTGCCGACCACCGAATGGCGCACGGCGCCCCATTCCTCGTTGTTGAGCACCAGCGTGATCACCGGCAGCTCATGGGCTTCGGCGACCATGTGGCAGGCGGTCGGGTTGGCGAACATGTAGCTGCCGTCACCGATCGTGGCGAAGACCAACCGGTCCGGATCGGCCAGCTGCGCGCCGAGGGCCGCGGGCAGGCCCCAGCCGAGGCCGCCGGAATGGGGTTCCTGGAAATAGCTGTTTGGCTGGTCGAGATCGAGCGGCTCCAGCGGGCAGCCGAGTTCGTGAAAGACCGTTGCCTTGCGGCCCTTGACCGCCTTGCCGAGGCAATGGGCGACCCACTCCTTGCTCATGGGACTGCCCTTGCCGCGTTCGGCGAAGGCAACAACGCTCCGGCGCCTTTCCGTGGAAATGTCCGCGATCTTCTCTCGGCGTGCCTTCAGGGCGGCCTCGTCGCGCGGCCGCTTTTGCATTTCCGCGATCAACGCCAGCAGCGTCTCCGCCGTTTCCCCGGCCAGCGTGACGTCTGCCTGGAAGTTGCGGATCGGCGTTCTCGAAAACAGCGGGTCCGGCCCGAGCTGGATCACGTTCACATCGTCGCGCAGCGTGACCTTGTCCGGCCACCAGGGGGCAAGGGAATTGATTACCAGCACCACATCGGCCGCGGCGAGCATTGCCTCGGGCGCCGAGCCGACCTGCATCGGGTGCGACATCGGCACGGAAAGCTGGTTGGCCCAATAATGCGACAGCGGCAGTGCCCATTCGGTCAGGAAATCGCCAAGCGCGGCAAAGGCTTCCGCTGAGCCCGCGCCGCGCTGGCTGATGATCAGCGGGTTTGACGCCCCTGTCAGAAGATCTGCGGCAGTCTTGAGGTCCGCTGGCGACACCGCCGCCGTTACGGGTGCCTGTTTCGAGGGTGTTTGCAGGCCGTCCGGTGGGGTCTGCTCACACAGGACCTCCCGCGGCAGGCTCATATAGACCGGGCCTTTCGGCGTGGAATTGGCAATCGCCCAGCCCCGGTCGAAGAGATCGGCGATCTGTTCGGGAAAGCGCAGTTCATAGTCCCACTTGGTGACCTCGCGCAGCATCGCGGTCTGGTCGAACATCTCCTGGCCCCAGCCGATGGGCACGGTGCGCGCGCCGAACCGCCCCTTTTCCATCACCGGCGTGCGTCCGGACATCATCAGCATCGGGATCTGGTCGCACCAGGCGTTGATCGCGCCGGTGATGCCGTTGGAGAGGCCTACATTGGTGTGAAGCATCACCGCCTGGATCTTGCCGGAAATCTGGTAGAAGCCGTGCGCCATGCCGACGGCGACGTGTTCGTGCGGCACGGTGATCGGTACCGGCAGGTCCAGCCCGGTCTGGGTTGCCTCGATCAGGCCTTCGATGATCGGCGGAAAATCCGTGCCCGAATTGGCAAAGACATAGTCGACACCGAGCGCCTTGAGCTTGCCGAAGACGGCACCGCCCGCCGTGATCGTGCCGCTGTCAAACTTGTCCGCCATGTTGTGCTCCCGGAGTTGAGCTCGTTTGTCTTGCGCCTACCGGGCAGTCCCGAACCCGTTGCTTTGCGGAACTTCAGGTAGCGGTCCGCTTTGCGAAGATCCGCGCCGCCATCTCCCTGGAGGGTGCGAGGACGGAAGCCGGATCAAGATCCATTTTCCAGTCGATGCCGAGATCGGTGGACTTTGCCAGCGCCTCAGCAAAGGGTTCGGAGCTCGCCGCGGCCTTTGCGACAAGGTCCTTGGCGTCGCCGCGCGGAACGCCATGTTTTGTCAGCAGGAAACTTGCGGCCTCGGCCATCAGCTCCGGATTGTCGGAAAGCGTTGCGGCGAGTTTTTCGTCATTCGGTTCAAGCGTTTCGGCCAGCGCCAGTCCATGATTGAGCATGGCACCGGTGGCGATCAGCATTTGCGGCAGGAACTGCCATTCGAGCGGCCAGCGCGCGCCGTCGCGTTCTTCCAACGGTGAGGCCGCCGCCGCCAGGCCGGCCTGGGCCGCAATCGAAATCTGCTGCAGCGCCAGAATGGCTTCGGCCTGAACCGGATTGGCCTTTTGCGGCATGGTCGAGGAGCCGCCGCCAGAGCCGCTGCGCACTTCGCTGATTTCCGAGCGCCCGAGCAGCACCAGATCTCCGGCCATCTTGGCAAGTCCGGCACCGAGCTGCTGCAGCCAGGCGCCAAGGGCCAGGACCGGGGTCCGGTTGACATGCCAGGACGGGCTGTCCTGAAGATCGAGTTCTTTCGCCAGCGCGGCCGACACGGGCGATCCGTCCGGCGCAATCGCGCTGTTGATCCCCGACGCGCCGCCGAACTGGATCTTCAGCGCGGTCCGGCGCAGCTCCGGCAAAGCCAATTCCGTGTCGATCAGAGGATGGGCCCATTGCGCGATCCGGTAACCGAGCGTGATCGGCGTGGCGATCTGGCTGCGTGTGCGGCCGGCCAGCAGCCGGCCCGCATGGCGCTCGCTCTGCCGTTGCAGCGTGTCGATCAGCTTGCCGAGCTGGGCCGCCAGGAGGCCGATGGCAACTTTCACCTGCAGGACCATCGCAGTGTCGATGACATCCTGGCTGGTCGCGCCCCAATGCAGCCAGCTGCCGGCCTCACCGCCGACCCTCCTGCGCAGCTCGGCGACCAGGGCCGGCACCGGAACGCCTGCCGAAACCGTTCCGGCCGCGAGAGCCGCCGGATCGATTGTGATGTCTGAAAGCCCTGCGGCAATCGCCTCGGCGGCCTCGGCCGGGATGACACCAAGCCGGCCCTGCACAACGGCAAGCGCCCGCTCGAAGGCAACCATGTGAGCGACGTCGCTGGCGTCACTCAGGAGACGGACAAGCTCCTCGTCCGCGAAAAGACCGGAATAAAGGGCACTGGAAAACAGGGAAACGGGCATGGCTCTCAACAGGTTGGTAGGTGCTCCACATTGAGAGCCATCAGGCGTGGCGGGTCAAGCGGCCTTCAGGGGCAGGTTCAGGATCTCCCGCGCCTGCTGCCAGGTCGCGACCGGCCGCTCATATTTTTCGCAAAGGTCAGTCGCCCGTTTCACCAGCGCCGCATTGCTGGGTGCCAGCGTGTCCCGGTCCAGACGGATATTGTCTTCCAGGCCGGTGCGGGTGTGGCCGCCGGAGGAAATGCACCACTCGTTCAGGGTCAGCTGATGCTGGCCGATCCCGGCCGCGCACCATTCCGCGCCCGGAGCAAGCCGTTCGACGGTTCTGATGTAATAGTCGAAGACATCCCGGTCGACCGGCATGGCGTTTTTGACGCCCATGACGAACTGCACATAGAGCTTGCCCGGAATGCGCCCGTCTCTGTTCATGGCCACCGCCTGGTGGATATGGCTGAGATCGAACGCCTCGATCTCCGGCTTGACGTGATGGGCGCGCATTTCGCTCGCCAGCCAGTCGACCAGATCCGGCGGGTTCTCATAGACCCTTGTGGGAAAATTGTTCGACCCGACCGACAGCGAGGCCATGTCCGGCTCCAGCGGAAGCATGCCGCCGCGCGCCTGGCCGGCACCGGAGCGGCCACCGGTCGAGAACTGGATGATCATGCCCGGGCAGTGTTTTTCCAGGCCTTCCTTCAGCCGCGCGAACTTCTCCGGGTCGGAAGACGGCGTTTCGTCATCGTTGCGCACATGGGCATGCACGATGGTGGCGCCGGCCTCGAAGGCTGCCTGTGTGCTTTCCACCTGCTCGGCAACCGTGATCGGCACAGCCGGATTGTTTTCCTTCTTCGGCAGCGACCCGGTGATCGCAACACAGATGATGCAGGGTTTGCTCATGGGATTCTCGTTGTTGGGTTACCGGCCATGGGACCGGCCATTCCACCGACGTCATCCTGAGGAGGGCCGTTAGGCCCGTCTCGAAGGATGGGCGGCACGCTCGGGATCTTGGCCGATCCTTCGAGACGCCGCCATCGCGGCGCCTCAGGATGACGTTGAAAGTTTGGATGGGCTTCCATCAAACATCGAAAAAGACCGTCTCGTCTTCGCCCTGTACCTTGATGTCGAAGCGGTAGACCGTCTTGCCGTCGCGCTCGGTTCTTTCGGCGATGAGGGTGGCCCGGCGGCGTTCCCATTCGATCAGGTTGAGCACCGGATCCTTGGCATTGGCTTCGGTCTCGTCCTCGAAATACATGCGCGTGTTGAGGCCGATATTGATGCCGCGTGCGACGATCCACAGGTTGAGATGCGGTGCCTGGGGGCCGACATTGCGGCCCGGGCAGGTTCCCGGCTTGATCGTGTCGAAGCCCCATTCGCCGGTTTCGAAATCGGTGATCACGCGGCCCCAGCCGCGGAAACCGTCCTCGACGTCGCCGCCGCCTTCCGGATGGGCATAGTTGCCATCCGCATTGGCCTGCCAGACTTCCAGCATGACGTCCTTGATGGGCGAGCCCATGCCGTCCATGACGATGCCCTCGACACGGATGCGTTCGCCCCTGGCATTCGGACCGGCAATGTCCCAGCCGAGTTCCTGCTTGTAGATGTCAAACCCGGCAGCGCCCGGCGCGAGGCCGATATGAACGTAGGGACCGGCGGTTTGTGAGGCGGTTTCGGGCAGGTAATCGAGTTTCTGGGGCATGGCTCAGTTCCCCTCCAGACGGTTTTCGAACAGGGTCGAGCGGCGGCCGCGCAACACGATGTCGAACTTGTAGGCGATGGTGTCCAGCGGAATGGTGCCGTTGAGATCCAGCTTGGCAACCAGTTGCTCGATGGCCTCCGGGTCCGGAATGGTGTTGACGATCGGACATTTCGGGATCAGCGGATCGCCCTCGAAATAGCACTGAGTGATCAGTCGCTGGCAGAAGGCCGTGCCGAAGATCGACATGTGAATGTGGGCAGGCCGCCAGTTGTTGACCCAATTGCGCCAGGGATAGGCGCCCGGTTTCACCGTGCGGAAATAATAGTAGCCGTTTTCGTCGGTCAGGGTTCTGCCGCAGCCGCCGAAATTCGGGTCGATGGGCGCCAGGTATGTGTCCTTCTTGTGCCGGTAGCGGCCACCGGCATTGGCCTGCCAGATCTCCACCAGCGTGTTCGGGATCGGCCGCGCGTTTTCGTCCAGCACGCGTCCATGCAGGATGATGCGCTCGCCGATCGCGCTCTCGCCCGGCTTGGCGTAATTGTAGATCAGGTCCTTGTCGAGCGGGTCGATGTCGTTGTGGCCGAAGGTCGGCCCGGTGATCTCGGAGACCGAATTCTGCAGGCTGATCAGCGAATATTGCGGCGAGCGCGACACGCTGGTCTTGTAGTCGCGGGTCAGCGCGGGCGGCTGGCGCTCGCGGTCGCGTTGATAGAATTCACCCGGTTTGAGCATGTCCTCTCCTCCTCAAGGAGCTGTCAGGCCTGATCGGCCTCCATTTCTGCGTAAGTCTGTTTGGCCAGTTTCAGCGCCTGGTTGGCGCGCGGCACACCGGCATAAATCGCCACATGTTGAAAGGCCTCGAGCACATCCTGTTTGCTGGCACCGGTGCGCACTGTCGCCCGGATATGCATCGGAATTTCCTCGAAATTGCCGAGCGCGGCGAGCAGCGCCAGCGTCAGCATGGAGCGTTCGCGATTGCTGATGCCGTCGGACGCCCAGACATTGCCCCAGGCGGTCTCGGTGATCAGGGTCTGAAACGGCTCGTCCAGCGCCGACTTGGCCGCTTCCGCGCGGTCGACATGATCGTCGCCGAGCACGGAGCGGCGGACCTTCATGCCGGTTTCAAAACGCTCAGACATGGAGGTCCTCCTTCAGGAACTTGATGAGGTGGCCGGTAAAAACGTCCGGCTGCTCGACGCAGGGAAGGTGCCCGGCCTGTTCGATTTCATGGTAGCGGCTGCCGGGCACGAGCGCCGTTGTCGCCCGCACGATTTCGGGCGCGCTGGCGCGATCCTCCGCGCCGGCCAGGCCGAGCACGGGCAGGCGCAGGGCTGCGGTTGTTTCGGTGAGATTGGCCGCGCCAATCGCCTCGCAGCAGCCGATATAGCCTTCCACCGGCGTCCGGGTCAGCATGTTCCGCCAGGCGTCTGCCTCGGCCGTTTTCAGGAAATCGCCGCAGAACCAGCGCTCCATGATCGCGTCCGCGATGCTTTCCAGTCCGCCGGCGCGGATCCTGGCGATCCGTTCCTGCCACATCGCGGGTTCGCCCATCTTCACGGCCGTGTCCGCGAGCACCAGGCCCCGGAACCGCTCCGGCTGCCGGCTCGCCAGCACCTGACCGATCATGCCGCCGATGGAAAGGCCGACAAAGACGCATTTGTTGATCTCGAGATGATCGAGCAGCTGACCGGTGTCATCGACGAGATCGTCCAGGGAATAGGGTCCCGCCGGGCAGGAGGAGAGGCCATGGCCGCGCTTGTCGAAGCGGATCAGCCGGAGGCCGAAGCCCGACAGCCGCTCGACCACCTTGTCCCAGAGCCTGAGATCGGTGCCGAGCGAATTGGCGAAGACCACCGGCTGGCCTCTCGGGTCACCGTCTTCGCGCCAGTGGATATCGGCGGATTTGAGCTGAGCGATCTTCATCAGTAGGGCAGTCCAACGTAATTCTGCGCGAACCATCTCTGCGCAATTTCGTTGTAATGCAGCGACTCGATTTCCGCGCGCTGCATCTTCAGGTCGAACCCTGTCTGGTCCGGGAACCGGTGCAGCATGTTGGTGGTGGCCCAGCTGAAACGCTCGGCTTTCCAGATCCGGGCGAGCGCCTTTTCCGAATAGGTGTCGATGCCGTGGCTGTCCTTGTCCTGGTAGAACTGGATGAGGCCTTCATAGAGATAATGCACGTCGGAGGCGGCGGTGTTGAGGCCCTTGGCGCCGGTCGGCGGCACGATATGGGCGGCGTCACCACACAGGAACAGTCGGCCCCAGCGCATCGGTTCGCAGACGAAGGAGCGCAGCGGTGCGATGGATTTTTCGATCGACGGGCCGGTAACCAGCTTGTCGGCAATGGCTTCCGGCACCCGGCGCTTCAGCTCTTCCCAGAACTTCTCGTCGGTCCATTCGAAGATGTCGTCTTCCAGACCGCACTGGACATAGTAGCGCGACAGGTTGTCGTTGCGCATGGAACAGAGGGCGAAGCCGCGCTCCGAGTTGGCATAGATCAGCTCGTCATGGACGGGCGGCGTTTCGGACAGGACGCCGAGCCAGCCGAACGGATAGACCTTCTCGTATTCCTTCAGCACGGTGTCGGGGATGGTCTTGCGGCTGACGCCGTGAAAGCCGTCGCAGCCGGCGACAAAGTCGCAGTCGATCCGGCGCGCGCTGCCATCGACGGTAAAGGTGACATAGGGGTTGTCGCTGTCAGCGTCGCGGATCTCGACTTCCTCCACTTCAAAAATAGTCTGACCGCCGACCTTGTCCCTTGCGTCATAAAGATCCCGGGTCACTTCCGTCTGACCATAGACAATGACGTTCTCGCCGATCAGCTTCTGGAAATTGATGTCGAACATCTCGTTTTCATAGGAGATGCAGGTGCCGTGATGAACGAAACATTCCTTGTCCATCCGCTCGGCAACACCGGCCTCGCGCATCATGCCGACAAGACCGGTTTCCAGAATGCCGGCGCGGATGCGGCCAAGCACATAATCGCGCGTCTTGCGCTCCAGAATGACCGTCTCGATGCCCTTCAAGTGTAGAAGCTGGCCGAGCAAAAGGCCCGACGGGCCACCGCCGACGATAACAACCTGAGTTCGCATCTGTTCCTCCCTGATTGATTTCATATTGAATGATCAAAATCGGGAAGTAAAATGAGATATGAAGCATCTTACTTTCTGGAAACGATAATTAAATGATCGACCGGCGCATCAAGTTCCGCCACATCCAGTGTTTCGTCGAAATCGCGCAGGAGCGCAGCCTGAAACTGGCGGCGGACAAGCTGCATTTGACCCAGCCCGCCATTTCCAAGACGCTGAAGGAACTGGAGGAAATCATCGGCGCCAGCCTGATGACGCGCAACCGGGCCGGCATCCAGCTGACCCGGGAAGGCAAGGTGTTCCTGCATTTCGCGCAGATCTCGCTGGCCAGCCTGCAGCAGGGCCTGGATGGCGTCGAAAAGGAAAGCGAGGCGCGGGCGACGCTGAAGGTCGGCGTGCTGCCGAGCGTTGCCGCCAGCTTCATGCCGCCGGTGATCCGCGAATTCGCCGACCTTGCGCCCAACGTCATGGTGCAGATCATGGACGGGCCACATGGCTACCTGATTGAGCGGCTGAAGCTGGGCGAACTCGACCTGGTGATCGGCCGGCTCGGCCGCCCGGAGTCCATGGAAGGCGTTTCCTTCACCCAGCTCTATTCGGAACGGGTCGACCTGATCGTACGTGCCGGCCATCCGCTTCTGGAGAAACCCGACATCAAGCGCATTGTCGACTGGCCGGTGATCTATCCGCCGGACGGGGCCGCGATCCGGCCGTTGGTCGAACGCTTCATGATCGCCAACGGGGTTGGCGAGATCCCGAACAAGATCGAGACGGTCTCCGGCGCTTTCGGCCGCGTCTACACGCGCAAGACCGACGCGGTCTGGATCATCTCCTCCGGCGTCGTCCAGAACGAGACCGCCGACGGCCATCTTGTGCGCCTGCCGTTTGAAACCGACATCACCAAGGGCCCGGTCGGCCTGATGACCCGCCCTGACACCCAGCCGGGGCCCGAGGAACAGATGTTCCGGCTGGCGGTGCAGACGGTAATCGAGGAGCTGGGGTTGAGGTCTTGAGGTGTCGGATGATTGAATTTGAGGCGGCAAGTTTAACTCTATTTGCAGAGCTAGGCCTTGCTATTTTAATAAACGAACTTGGAGGTTAGATCATTGGATATCAATCAATATTTTGGTTTACTCGGTTATTTTCTTATGGTTTTCAGCTTTGCTTTTCTGCTGGTTTGCTGCATTGCGGAGCGCCGGTTGTTGAAAAAATGGAAAGCAGAAGAAAACAAATGGGTGAAATCAGCTCTTACTAGAGTTAATGTTATAAATTTCTATTACCTTATCAAGGAAAATGCTCCGCCAAAAGAGTTTGAGGAAGAGTTTGAAAATAGTTTTAAAAAACGATATTTTTGGATTGGGTATTCATTGTGCGTTTTTGGGTTTTTAGTTCTGGTGACTTCAAGATTTCTCAGTTAATTAGATTACTTCTTCTTGAGGGGCTGGCTTTGATGCCGGTTCCCAATTCCCGACTGTGAAAAAGCGGCGAATTCCCTAAGGTCCGAACAAGATATCTTTTGCACCTCCTATCCGGATGATCCAATCAGGAAATTGATTGCGCAGGGACCCTACATCCGCGCAGCACACCCACTCAGAGCCGCGAAATCATCATCCAGCAGATGCACCGGGATGCCGGAGACCAGCTGCTGCTGGCGGCCCTTGGCGCAGAAGGCATTGAGGAATTCAGGTTCCGACAGAAATCGCGCCAGGCTGCGGGTGACGCCTCCGGTCAGGACGATGCCGCCGAGGGACAGGAACACCAGCGCGAGATCGCCGATCACCCGGCCGAGAAACGTCACCCACTGGCGCGCGGCGGCTTCGCAGGTCTGGTCCGCGCCAGAATTGGCAAGCGCCGCAATTTCAGCGGGGCTAAGGGTGTCTGGCGCGAGGCCTTTTTCAAGGCAATGCCATTCATAGATCTCGCGTAAGCCCCTGCCGGACAGCGCCCGTTCAATTGAGGCGCGGCCACGGTTTCGGGCGAGATATTTCCAGAGCTGCAGTTCGGTTTCGGTTTCGACGGCCAGCGTGGCATGCCCGCATTCGCCCGTGCCGACATGGAGACCGCCGCTGTTCTGGAAAAGCGCCGCCGCGTTGAAGCCGGTTCCGGCGCCGACCACCAACCGGGTCGCACCGATTGAAACAGCTTGAGCGGAGCCGTAAACGGATTTGAGCCGCTCCGGCGCCACCCGGTCGAGCGAATAGGCGAGCGCCTCGAAATCGTTGAGGAAGGTGACGTCCGCCCCGCCCAGCACCTTGCCGATGCAGGTGGCATCGAAGGTCCAGGGATGGTTGGTCATGCGGATGGCCTTGCCGTTGATCGGCGCGGCGATCGCGATCACGGCCGACCTACAGGCCGGATGGCCGGCACCGGCCAGGTAGGCGTCGATGGCTTCTTCCGGCGTGCCGAAATCCCGGTTGCGGTACCGGGCAATCGTCTCCTCGAGCACCCGCCCGTTCTCCACCAGCGCAAGCCGGGTGTTGGTGCCGCCGATATCGGCCGCAAGGCCCTGCCGTCCGCTCATAGGCGCACTCCGGAATCCATGTCGAAATAGGAGATCTTGGAAAGATCGAAGGCAATCTCCGTCCGCTCTCCCGCTTGCACGTCAGCATCGGCGGAAAGCCGCGCAACGGCTTCCTTGCCACCCAGATTGATCACCGCATAGGTGTCGGCCCCGGCCGGTTCGACCACATCGAGCAGGCAGGATGCGGTCTGGATGTGGCGGTTGTTGAGCGCGCCGTTCATCTGGGCTGCATCCCGCATGGCTTCCGGACGAAGGCCGACCAGGACATTTCCATGTCCGTCGGGAAGTCGTTCGGGAGGCGTGCCGTAATCGAAGAGTTCGACTGGCACGCCGTCCGCCGCCGGGATTTCGATGCGGATCCGGTCTCCGTCGCGGGCAACTTGGGCCGTCATCAGGTTCATGGACGGCGCGCCCATGAAATCGGCGACAAAGGCATTCACCGGCGTGTTGTAGATTTCCTGCGGCGTTCCGATCTGCTGGATGACGCCGTCCTTCATCACCACGATGCGGCTGGCGAGCGTCATCGCCTCGATCTGGTCATGGGTGACATAGACGATTGAGGCACCGGTGGTCTGGTGGATGCGCTTGATTTCCGTGCGCATGGTCACGCGCAGCTTGGCGTCGAGATTGGAGAGCGGCTCGTCGAACAGGAACAGTTTCGGGTCTCGCACCAGGGCCCGCCCCATGGCGACGCGCTGGCGCTGGCCGCCGGAAAGTTCCGCCGGTTTGCGTTCCAGCAGTTGAGCGATCTTCAGGAGTTCGGCGACCTCGGCCACCTTTTGTTTCTTCTCGGCCTCCGCGACCTTCCGGACCTCCAGGCCGAAGCCGATGTTGCGCGCAACGCTCATGTTGGGAAACAGCGCGTAGGACTGGAACACCATGGCGATGTCCCGGTCGGCCGGTTCGTCATGGGTCCGGTCCTTGCCGGCAATGCCGATGGCGCCGGAGGTGATCTCCGTCAGGCCGGAAATGCAGCTGAGCAAGGTCGACTTGCCGCAGCCTGACGGGCCGACCAGAACCAGGAACTCACCCGGTTCCATGGTCAGGGTGATGTCTTTCAGGACGGCGACATCGCCGTATGTCTTGTGCAGGCTGTCGATTGTGAGAATGGAGGTCTGCTGCATAACGCGACTGTTCCTTAGGTCTTCAGGAATGGCTCAGCCCTTGACGGAGCCGGCCACCAGTCCCGAGACGATGAATTTCTGAAAGGCGATGGCGAGGATCGCCGGAGGCAGGGTCGCGAGAACCCCGACCGACGCGATAACGCCGTAGTCGGTGACCCGGCCGGCGGAAAAATCGGCGATCGCCACGGGCAGAGTCTTGGCCGACAGGTCGTTGGTGAAGATCAGCGCATAGAAGAACTCATCCCAGGCGACCAGGAAGGACAGCATGGCGGTTGCGGCAATCGCGGGCAGCGCCAGCGGCAGAACCACTTCGCGGATCGTATAGGGCGTGCTCGCGCCTTCCATGAAGGCGGCCTGTTCCACTTCCAGCGGCAAGACGTCGATATTGGCCTTCATCAGCCAGGTCGCGAAGGGCAGCAGCATCGCCGTATAGACGATCACCAGCGTGATCGTGTGGTTGAGCATGCCGAAGGTGCTGAAAGTCGCATAAAGCGGCAGGATATAGGTGATCGGCGGCATCATGATGGTCGCCAGGAACGCGAACAGAAGCACCATCGACGCGCGCCGCCGGGAAAAGGCATAGGCCGCCGGGATCGCCAGCAGAAGCGCGGCTGCCGTCGCTCCACCTGCCGTCAAAAGGGAGTTGCGCAGCGCGCTCAGGAAACGTTCGCCGTTGCCGCCCTCCAGGCTGAGCAGGCTGGCATAGCGGCTGAAATCGACTTGCGACGGGATCCAGCGCAGTGGAACCTCTGTCAGGTCGGTCGGAGCGCTGATGCTCATCACGACCAGCCAGAGAAGAGGCGCCAGGGTAAAGACCGCCAGCAGCGCGGCGCAGCCGTAAAGGACAAGGGTCTGGGAGAGGGACCGTCTCATGCCGCCGCTCCCGCTGTCTGGCGTTTCGACGCCGAATAATAAGCCAGGATCAGAACCGCGCTGATGCCTGCGACCAGCACCGCGTAGGACGCACCGCTGCCGCTCCTGAGATAGTTGAAATACTCCTGGTAGACATAGAAGCTCGCGGTCTTGGTGCTGTCGGCGGGTCCGCCGCCGGTCATGACATAGACGATGTCGAAGACACGGAAGGCCTCGATGGTTCTCAGCACCATCACCACCATCAGCGGCCCGGCGATCCAGGGCAGCGTGATGGAGACGAAGCGTTTCCAGGGACCGGCACCTTCGACGGCGGCCGCCTTGTTGAGGTCGCCGGGCACGGTCTGCAGCGCCGCCAGCGCCACATAGGCCACCAGCGGAAAGTTCTTCCAGACATCGGCCAGGATCACCATGTTCATGGCCGTCATCGGATCGCCGATCCAGCTGCGATAGTCCGAGATCAGGCCGATCTGATAGAGCAGCGAATTCAGCGCACCATAGTCCGGATGATAGATCAGCCGCCAGGCAACGGCGTTGACGATGGTCGGCACGGCCCAGGGCAGGATGATCAGCGCCCGAAGCAGCGTCCGGCCGCGGAATTCCTGGTTCAGGAGCACCGCGACGGCGACGCCGAGAATGCCTTCAAGCCCCACCGAGACGATGGTGAAATAGAGCGTTCGATAGAGCGCTGCCTGAAAATCCGGGTCGGTCAGCGCGTAGATAAAGTTTTCCAGGCCGATGAAATGCACCGGCACCGGCAGGGCCGAGATCTTCGTGTCGGTGAAACTCAGCCACACCGTGTTGGCCAGCGGGATCAGGGTGATCAGCGCGAGCACGAGAATGGCCGGCGCCAGCAAAATCCATTTTTCTTTTGTCTGGCGTCGGCCATGCATGGGTCTGTTTCCTTCAGGTCAAAGCCGGATCAACGGATCCGCTTGACGCGGTCGGCGGCCGCTTCCAGCGCCTCATCCACACCGGTCTGGCCGAGCAAAACCTGGTGGATGTTCTTCTGAAGGATGTCGGAGACTTCCGTATAGGAGGGCACCAGCGGGCGCGGATACATCACCGCGATCGACTGTTTGGCCGCGGAAATCAGCTCTTCCTGACCGTCCATGACCTTCGGCTCGGAATAGGACGCCTTCCAGATCGGCAGGCTGAGCTTGGCATAATCGTCCTGGATGTCCTTCTGGGTCAGGAAGGAGATATAGGCCCAGGCTTCGTCCGCATGCGGGCTGTTGGCCGGGATGCCGAGCCCCATGGAGCCGTTGACGCTGGAGGCTGTCGACTTGCCTTCGACACCCGGCGCCGGCGCCACCTTGACCTTGCCGGCAACCTTGCTTTCCGCCGGATCGTTGGCAAGCGCGTTCATGTAGGTCCAGTTGAGCGCGAAAGCCGCCTCGCCATTGGAGAACACCCGGCGCACATCCTCTTCGAAATATTCGCGCGAGGACGGGTTGGTGAGGCCTTCATCGAGTGTCGCCTTCATGAAGGCAACCGCGTCCCTGGCGCCGCCCGCGGTAAAGGCCGGCTGGCCTTCCTCGAAGAACGCACCGTCATTGGCGGCGGTCAGGGTGGTGAAGTCGCAGATCATGGCTTCCGACTGGGACCAGCTCCAGACCAGCGGATATTCGACAATGCCCTTGTCCTTGATCTGCTTGGCCTGGGAGACCAGTTCATTCCAGGTCTTTGGCGGTTCGGAGATGCCGGCCGCTTCCAGCATCTCGGCGTTGTAGAACAGGTATTTGGTATCGAGGATCCAGGGCATGCCGTAGCGCTTGCCGGCATATTCGACCGTGGTCCAGGCACCGTCGAACACCTTGTCGGTATAGTCGGCGGGGATGCGGTCGGTAACGTCCTGCAGGAAACCGCGTGTTGCGAATTCCGCCGGCCAGATCACGTCGAACAGGACAACGTCATAGCCATCGTCGCCCGCGCCCGCCGCCGCGATGATCTTGTCGTGCAATGCCTCGTAGGGCACGAATTCCAGATCGACGGTGACGCCGGGATTGGCGGCCTCGAACTTGGCGGTCATCGACTTGATGTCGTCTTCGCTGTAGGCCGCCTGGCTCATGAAAAGTGCATTCAAGGTGGTGTCGGCCATTGCCGTCGAGGCCATGGCCAGGGTCGCAAAGGCGGACCCTAAAATTAGTTTTCCAAACGTCTTCATCTCGCCCTCCGGTTTTTCTGTAGGCAGCGCATCCTAAGCGCGGATTTTTTATTTTGTCAAATTGATAGAAAAAATAATATCTGCTGTATTGGACGAATGAATGACAGCTCACCGATCCCCGCCTCGTTCCGCACCAGCGGCACCAATCTCACCCGCGCCAAGACCCACAATCACCGGGTTGTGCTGGAAGTGATCCGCACAAGAGGTCCGATCGGCCGCACGGAAATATCTGAAATCACGTCGCTTTCCCGGCAAACCGTTCAGAACATCGTCGGTGAACTGGAAAGCCGCGGTGTCGTTGAGATGAAGGCCCAGAAGGCAAAGGGACGCGGCCATCCGGGCATGACCGTCCAGCTGAAGGCCGACCATGCCTTCAGCCTCGGCTTTCATGTCGACCGCTTGTCGGTCACGGCAGCCGCCTGTGACCTCAACGGTCAAATCGTCTGGCAGTCCGGCGGCAGTCTGGAGGCTGCGACGCCGGAGGCCGCCAATGACCGCATCATTGCGCTGGCGGAAGAATTCAGGATGGAAAAACCGGATCTGGCCAAGCGCCTGTTCGGCGTCGGACTGGCTGCGCCCGGCCCCTTCGATCTGGTTGATGCGCCCGAAGCCAAAACCGACGCGACGACCTTTTCCGAATTCGGGTCACCGGTCAATCTCGGCAAGCTGCAGGAAGCGCTGCGCCTGCCCGTGGTGCTGCAGAACGATGCCTCGGCCGCCGCGCTGGGCGAACATGTTTATGGCATCGGTCGCGGTTACACCAGTTTCGCCTTCATTCAGTTCGGCATGGGTCTTGGAGCAGGCCTGGTTTTGAACGGCGCGCTTTATCCGGGGGCGTCCAAGAATGCCGGTGAAATCGGTCATTTGATCATCAATCCGAACGGACCGCCTTGCAGCTGCGGCAACCGCGGCTGTCTTGAGCGCTACCTGTCGCTCAATGCGCTCTGCGAGACACTGGGTCTGGACCCGACCTCGCATGCCTCCGTCTCAAGAATCGAGGCCTTGTTCGAGGCTGGCGATCCCGAGGTGCTCGGCTGGATCGACGCGGTCGCGCCGCTGACGCGCCAGATGATCAACATGGTCGACATGATGCTGGACCCGGAAGTGATCATCCTCGGCGGCATCATCCGGCCAGATTTCCTTCAGGCCATCCTGGACCGGGCCCAGCCCCTGCCGTGCCGTCTCGACGGCACCTCGCAAGCGGGCCGCATCCATATCGGTACATCCGGGGCAACCGCTGTTGCTCTTGGCGCGACGGCAGCCGCTGTCGACGCACTCTATGCGCCGTCGGTGTCGCATCTGTTGTTGTAGAGGCTGGAAGGCGACCACCCAATCAGACGCCAACAGCATTTGGCAATTGCCCGGGTATTTGAACAACACTCGGTGTCACCCCGGACAAGCGTAGCGCAGATCCGGGGCCCACTCGCAGTGCCGCTTGCTGAAGCAGAAAGTCTGTGGATTGGCGGTTTCAGAAACTCAAAAAGAATCTCTGGAAACGAGTGGGCCCCGGATCTCCCTTCGGTCGTCCGGGGTGACACCGAATTATGAGGCCACGCAGCAAAATTCTTACGAAAGGCCCAGCATCTGCCGGATCTGCGCCTGATCCGTCTCCGCGCCGGCGAAGTCGTCGAAAGCCTTGTCGGTGACCTCGATGATGTGGCTTTCGATGAAGGGCGCGCCTTCGGCGGCGCCCTGCTGCGGTGACTTCAGGCAGCATTCCCATTCCAGCACCGCCCAGCTGTCGTAACCGTAATGGGCGAGCCTGGAGAAGATGCCGGAAAAATCGACCTGGCCGTCGCCGAGCGAACGAAACCGGCCGGCCCGGTGTGCCCAGCTCTGGTAGCCGGAATAGACGCCCTGGCGTCCGTCCGGATTGAACTCGGCGTCCTTCACGTGATAGGCGCAGATGCGCTCGTGATAGATGTCGATGAAGGCCAGATAATCGAGCTGCTGCAGCAGGAAATGCGAGGGGTCGTAGTTGATCTGGCAGCGCTTGTGGCCGTCGAGCGCCTCCAGAAACATCTCGAAGGTCACGCCGTCGAAAACATCTTCGCCCGGGTGGATCTCATAGCCGACATCGACGCCATTGTCCTCATAAACGTCCAGGATCGGTTTCCAGCGCGCGGCCAGTTCCCTGAAGGCTTCCTCGATCAGGCCCGCCGGGCGTTGCGGCCAGGGATAGAGATAGGGGAAGGCGAGCGAGCCGGTGAAGCTGACGGAGGCGGTCAGGCCGAGATTGCGGCTGGCAATCGCGGCTTTCTTCATCTGGTCGACGGCCCAGTCCTGCCGGGCTTTCGGGTTGCCGTGCACCTCCGGCGGCGCGAAGCCGTCAAAGGCCAGGTCATAGGCCGGATGCACGGCCACGAGTTGGCCCTGCAGGTGGGTGGACAGCTCGGTGATTTCCACGCCGGCATCGGAACAGATGCCCTTGACCTCGTCGCAATAGGCCTGGCTTTCGGCGGCCTTGTTCAGATCGAACAGCCGGCCGTCGAAGGTCGGGATCTGGATCCCCTTATAGCCAAGGCCGGCCGCCCATTTGGCAATGGCGGGCAGCGAGTTGAACGGCGCCTCGTCGCCTCCGAATTGCGCCAGGAAAATTGCGGGTCCCTTGATCAGTCCGGCCATGGCTTCCTCCTTCAAATGACTGCGTTGCAGCAGCTGTTATTTCTTCCGGGACGGGCCCTTGCGCTCGGCCGACGCCGCCCAGAGATTGATGTCCGCCTCGCGGGTGTTGGCGGCAATCTCTTCCAGTTCCGCGTCCGAAAACTCCAGATTGGCGATGGTGCCGACACAGTCCACGACCTGGCTGGCCCGGCTGGCGCCGATCAGCGCTGTCGTCACCCGGCCCTGGCGCAACACCCAGGCGAGCGCCATCTGAGCCAGCGTCTGGCCGCGCCTTTCGGCAATCGCGTTGAGCGCCCGGATCGTTGCCAGGTTTTCCTCGCTCAGGAACTGGTCCTGCAGTGACTTGCCCTGGGTGGCCCGGCTGCCCTCCGGAATGCCTTTCAGGTACTTGTTCGTCAGCATGCCCTGGGCAAGCGGCGAAAAGGCGATGGAGCCGATGCCGAGATCTTCCAGCGTGTCGAGAAGGCCATCCTCTTCCACCCAGCGGTTGATCATCGAATAGCTCGGCTGGTGAATGAGGCAGGGTGTGCCCAGCTCCTTCAGGATGGCGGCCGCTTCCCGCGTGCGTTTGGAATTATACGACGAGATGCCGACATAGAACGCCCGTCCGGAGCGCACGATGTGGTCGAGCGCCATCATGGTCTCTTCCAGCGGTGTCTCCGGATCGAAACGGTGGGAATAGAAGATGTCGACATAGTCGAGCCCCATCCGCTTCAGCGACTGGTCGCAGGATGCAATCAGGTATTTGCGGCTGCCCCATTCGCCGTAAGGCCCGGGCCACATTTCATAGCCTGCCTTCGACGAAATGATCATCTCGTCCCGGTAGGGTGCAAAATCGGTCCTGAGCAATTCACCGAACGCCGATTCCGCCGCGCCCGGTTTCGGGCCGTAATTGTTGGCAAGGTCGAAATGAGTGATGCCGAGATCGAAGGCTGTCCGGGCAATCTCCTGCTTGCGCTCATGCGGCGTGTCGTCGCCGAAATTGTGCCACAGGCCAAGCGAGATCAGGGGCAGTTTCAGCCCGGATTTGCCGCAGCGGCGGTATTCCATTTTGTCGTAGCGCGTTGCCGCGGCAGTCCAGGTCATGAAAGCTCCAGGTTAGCTCAGGAGGGCTCGCGCGGCCTCGGGGTCGAGGGCGGCCGGGCGCTCACAGGTCGTTCCGATGTCGATGAACTGGCCGCTCTCGCCGGAGCCGAGAATCGCCGTCATCACATCGACAGCATGCAGAGCAAATTCCAAAGAGCAACGGTGCGGCCGGTTTTCCAGGATGGCCAGGGCCATATCCGCCAGGCCCGCCGTGCGATAATTGGCGTGGCCGCGGTCGTTTGCCTTGGAGAACGGATGGTCCCAGGCTTCCGACACGTTCACGAAACTGCCCTTGTCGGTCATCCGGATCTCGCCGCCGAAGAAGTTGGGGTCGGGTACATGCAGCGTGCCGTCCCGGCCGTAAAGCTCCATGTTGGAATGGCCGTGCTGCCAGACGTCCCAGCTGGCGCAATAGGTGATCTGCGCGCCGGAGTGGAACTGCAGCACCGCATGGATCGTGGTCGGCGTTTCGACCTTGATCTTCTCCCCGTTGCGCGGCTCGGAGGTGATCGTGCGGTATTCCGAGCCGGAGGAACTCATGGCGCAGACCCGTTTCACCGGACCAAGCAACTGCACAAGGTTGGAAACGTAATAGGGACCGAGATCGAGGATCGGGCCGCCGCCGGGCTGAAAGAAGAAGTCCGGGTTCGGATGCCACATTTCCATGCCCGGGCTCTGCACGAAACAGGTGCCGGACGTGATCTTGCCGACCGCGCCTTCATCGACCAGGTGCCGGGCCAGCTGATGGGCACCGCCCAGGAACGTGTCCGGTGCCGATCCGATCCGAAGCCCCTTTGGCTCGGCAATGGCGGCCAGCGCCTTGCCCTCTTCGACGCTGAGGACAAAGGGCTTTTCCGAATAGACATGCTTGCCGGCGTTCAGAATGCTTTTCGAGACCTCGAAATGGGCAGCCGGAACTGTCAGGTTGACGATGATGTCGATGTCATCGGCACCGAGCAGACCGTCGACGGTCTCCGCGCGCAGGCCGAACTCGTCCGCGCGGGCCTTTGCGGCGGCTTCGTTGAGATCGGCGCAGGCCCGAACCTCGATGCCCCTGAAGAGCGGGGCGAGGCGCATATAGGCGGCCGAGATGTTTCCGCATCCAAGGATGCCGATACCAAGAGTCTTGCTCATTTTATGTCCTCAGAACGTGCGGAAGGCGTCGATGGAGCGGCTTGCAAACCGGTCGACGTCGGAGGGTTTGTCATGTTCCATGACGAAAAGATCGGCGCCGGTGCCCTTGAGCGCGGCCATGATGCCTTTCCAGTCCATGGTGCCCTGGCCGACATCGGCCCAGCCATCCTCGTCCGCGCATTCGCCGTCCGGCGCGATGTCCTTGACATGGGCGGTGGTTATGCGGCTGGCGTATTTTTCGATCCAGGCCAGCGGATCTTGGCCACCGCGCACGATCCAGGCAATGTCCGCTTCCCATTCGATGGAGGGTGCGGCTTCAAGCAGAATGTCCATCGGCAGCCGGCCGTCGGCGCAGGTGGCGAATTCGAAATCGTGGTTGTGCCAGCCGAAGCGCAGGCCGGCGTCGCGGACCTTCGCGCCGATGGTAGCCAGGCGGCTGGCAATGTCCTGCCACATGGCGGCGTCAGGCACGCGCTGTTCGGGCGGCACCGCCGGCACGAACAACCTCTCCATGCCGAGGGTTTTCGCGGTGTTGATCACCTTGGCCAAGTCGGTTTCGAACTGCTCCATCGGAAAGAAATGCCCGGATGGCATGGTGAGCCCGTTGGCGTCGAGGAGCGCACGGAAGGCGGCCGGGTCCTCGTAGTTGCCGCCAAAACCCTCGACCTGGGTGTAGCCAAGCTCGGCGAGCCGCTTGAGCACGCCTTCCCAGGGGGTGAATTCGCGCGCTGAATAAAGCTGGAAGGAAACGTCCATAATCATTGTCCTGAATGTCTGGGAAGAGCCGGATCAGTTCCGGTTTTCGGTTGCCTTGTCGAAAATATTGGCGCGCGCCGGGTCGAAACCGACCTGGATGGCATCGCCGTGGGAGATGTCGGCCTGGCCGTCGAGCCGCACCCAAAGGGTCCGCTCGCCGACCGTGATACGCGCCAGCGTGTCCGAGCCGAGCGGTTCCACCAGCTCGACCTTACCGTCGAGCCGGACCGGTGCGTTTGCGGTCTCGGCGCCACTGACCATGTGTTCCGGACGGATGCCGAACCAGGCATCGCCGCTGGCCGGAGGGCCGTTCTGGAAGGTGTAGCCGTCCAGCGGGAACACGGTGTCCCCGGTCTTGAAGGCGTAGCTGCCGCCGATTTCTTCCAGGGATCCTTCGAAGAAATTCATGGTCGGCGAGCCGATGAACTCGGCGACATATTTGCTGGCCGGGCGGTTGTAGATCTCGTTGGGCGAGGCCAGCTGCAGGATCCGGCCGCCGCGCATGATCGCGATCCGGTCGGCCAGGGTCATGGCCTCGATCTGGTCATGGGTGACGTAGATCATGGTGTTGTGCAGCTTCTGGTGCAGCTGCTTGATCTCGACCCGGAGGTCCGCGCGCAGCTTGGCGTCGAGGTTCGACAAGGGTTCGTCGAACAGGAACACGTCGGCATCGCGCACCAGTGCCCGGCCGATGGCGGCGCGCTGGCGCTGGCCGCCGGAGAGTGCCGCTGGCTTGCGCTTCAACAGCGGTTCGATCTGCAGGATCTTCGCGGCGCGGTTGACGCGCTCCTCGATTTCCGCCTTGGGCAAGCCGGCGTTCTTCAGGCCGAAGCTGAGATTTCCGCCGACCGTCATTTGCGGATAAAGCGCATAGGACTGGAACACCATGCCGATGCCGCGTTGGGACGGCTCTTCCCAGGTGACGTTGCGCCCGCCAATGAAGATCTGGCCGCCGGTGACGTCCAGAAGGCCGGCAATACAGTTCAATAGCGTGGACTTTCCGCAGCCGGACGAGCCGAGCAGCACCAGGAATTCCCCTTTGCCGACGTCCAGATTGAGATCCTTCAGGACTTCGAGATTGCCGAAACTCAAGGACAGATTGTTGATGGCGATGCTTGTTTCCATGAGAGTCTCGTCAGCCTTTCACTGCCCCGGCGGCGATGCCGCGGACGAAGAGTTTTCCGGAAATGAAGTAGATGGTGAGGGGAACCAGGCCGGTCAGGATCGTCGCGGCCATGTTGACGTTGTATTCCTTCACCCCTTGGGTCGAGTTGACGATGTTGTTGAGCTGCACCGTCATCGGATAGAGATCCGGCTTTGTGTAGATCACGCCGAACAGGAAGTCGTTCCAGATGCCGGTTACCTGCAGGATCATGGCGACGACGAAGATCGGCAGGCTCATCGGCACCATGATCTGGAAGTAGATCGCCCAGAATCCGGCTCCGTCGACCCTGGCCGCCTTGAACAGCTCCTGCGGCACGGACGCGAAATAGTTGCGGAACAGCAGTGTCAGGATCGGCATGCCGAAAATGGTGTGCACGATCACAAGCCCGGTCAGGCTGCCGTAAAGGCCGACTTCCCGGAGCATGATCACGATCGGGTAGATCATCACCTGATAGGGAATGAACGCGCCAACGATGAGGATGGTGAAGAAGGTTTCCGAGCCCTTGAACCGCCAGTTGGCGAGTGCGTAACCGTTGATCGAGGCAATGATGATCGACAGGATCACGGACGGCACCAGGATCTTCACCGAGTTGAAGAAACCGCGGGAGAGACCGTCGCAATTGAGGCCGGTGCACGCCTCCGCCCAGGCCTTTACCCAGGGCTGGAAGGTGACCTCCACTGGCGGCGCGAAGATGTTGCCAAGGCGGATTTCCGGCATGCCCTTCAGTGAGGTCACGATCATCACGTAGAGGGGCAGCAGGTAATAGAGGCAGACCACGATCAGGGTGCCGTAGATCAGGATGTTCCGGCGGGACAGTGCCTTGCGCGGCTTGCGTCCGGCCGGACCGTCCACGATGCGGTTTGCCGCGGACGCGCCGCTGCCGGGCCGCAGGGACATGTCGGGTCCGGTGTCGGCAGGGCCGCCGTCATATGTCATCGACGCTTTGAGGAGGTGAGGCGCCTTGGTCATTTGCGTTTTCCTCCGAATTCGAGATAGGCCCAGGGCACGACGATGATCACGACGGTCAGCAGCATCATGGTCGAAGCGGCGAAACCCTGGCCGAGATTCTGCGACAGGAACATGGCGTCATAGACGTATTTGGCGGGCACTTCGGACGAGATGCCCGGCCCGCCGCCGGTCTGTGCGACGACCAGGTCGTAGACCTTGATGATGCCGGAGGCGATCAGCACGATCGCGGTGATGAAGATGCCGCGCATCATCGGAATGACGATGAAGATATAGGTCTTCCACATCGGGATGCCGTCGATCTTGGCGGCCTTCCAGATGTCCTCGTCAATGCCGCGCAGGCCGGCCAGCATCAGGCACATGATCAGGCCGGTGCCCTGCCAGAGGCCGGCGATCAGAATGCCGTAAATGACGATCTCCGGATTGTAGAGAGGATCGAAGGCAAAACTCTCCCAGCCGAGATTGCGCACCACCTGCTGGACGCCGAAATCCGGATTGAGAATCCATTGCCAGGCGAGGCCGGTCACGATGAAGCTCAAAGCAAAGGGATAGAGCAGGATGGTCCGGAACGTGTCCTCGAATCGGATCTTCTGGTCGAGAAGCGCCGCCAGCACGAAGCCGATCAACAGCGAGAATACCAGCGAGAAGGCTCCATAAATGGCGAGGTTCTCGATGGAGATCAGCCATTTGCTGCTGCTCCAGAGCCGGTCGTACTGGGCAAGGCCGACGAATTTTTCGCGTGGCAAGAGTTTGGAATTGGTGAAGGAATAGACCACCGTCCAGACCGTCCCGCCGATAAACACCACCAGGGCGGTGACGATCATCGGGATCGCAGCCAGTTTGGCGTTCAGATTGCGATGCCACCGGCTCGGCTTCGTCGCTGCGGCCATGCCTCGTTGTCCTTGTCGCTGAGAAAGTCGGATACAGCCCGAGAGCTCCCTGCGCGCATCGCTGCGCGCAGGGCTGGAGGACGCCAGCCGCCCGGAAGCCCCCGGATGACGGCTGGCGAACCGTGAGCCGGATTTAGTCGGCGTTGGCGACGATCGAGGCGAACAGCTTCTGGGCGTCTTCGGCCGTCATGGACGGGCTGTTGAAGAACTCGACGAAGAGGTCGTTCACCTGTGTCAGGCTGTCGGCGGACATCAGCTGGTCCGGAGACTGGATGACGTTACCCTTGGCGAGGATGTCGAGACCCTTTTTCATGCAGTCGTTCGCTGCATTTAGGTCAACGTCGCCGCGCACAGGCAGAGAGCCTTTCTTCAGGTTGAAGGCCACCTGCGTTTCCGGAGACAGCATGACCTTGGCAAGTTCGCCCTGGGCTGCGGTGATCGCTTCGTCGTCAACCTTCGGGAAATAGAAGGCGTCACCACCTGTCATGATGACTTCGTTGACGCCGAGGCCCGGCAGACAGGAGTAGTCTTCGCCCGCCACCTGGTTGGCAACCTGGAATTCACCCTGCGCCCAGTCGCCCATGATCTGGCCGGCGGCCTTGCCGGTGATCACCATGGTTGTGGCGTCGTTCCAGTTCTGGACGTTGGAATTCTTGGCCATGTCACGGGCCGTTGCGGCCGCCTGGAACACCTTGGCCATTTCCGGGCCGGCAGCGAGATCGGCATCCTTTCCGCCAAAGACCTGGGTATAGGCGTCCGGACCGATCAGGGCGACCAGAAGCACCTGGAAGGCAAGTGTCGTCTGCCAGGGCTGCTGGCCCATGGCCAGCGGCACGATGCCGGCCTCTTCAAGCTTCGGAGCGGCGGCAACATATTCGTCCCAGTTGCTCGGCACGGCCAGGCCGTTGTCCTCGAACACCTTGTTGTTCAGCCACAGCCACTGCTGGGAGTGGATGTTCACCGGCACACAATAGATGCGGCCGTCCAGCGTGCAGCTGTCGAGCAGGCTGCTCGGGCGGACCACCTCTTTCCAGTTGCCTTCTTCGGCGATGTCGGTCAGGTCGCGCATCAGGCCGGCTTCGACCAGCTCTTCGGCCTGGCGGCCGTGGTTGAACTGTGTGGCGCCCATCGGGTCGCCGCCGGTGATGCGGCTGATCATGATCGGGCGGGCGGTGCCACCGGATCCGGCAATGGCGCCGTCGACCCATTTATTGCCGGTGGCGTCAAATGCCTTGGCGAATTCCGCGACGGCGGCGGCTTCACCTCCGGAGGTCCACCAATGGGTGACTTCCAGGTCCGTGGCATTGGCAGCACTGGCTGCACACAGGGCGGTGGTTGCTGCAAAAACTGCGCGTAATGCTTTCATTCTGTCCTCCCATCGAACGGATCGTCCGATTGTCCTCACGATGCGGCCTCCACCGCATGTTTTGTAATCGATTACATTTTGTTGTATTCTTCATGTAATCGATTACATTCATCATTCTCGGGAAACGCTTCCGTGTCAACCCGGAATGTCGCGACCCGGGCACGTGCACACGGGCCGTGGTCTGAAAACAAATGACAATCAAAAGCTTGGGAGAGCGGCTTGGTTCCAAAAAATGCGCGCATTCGGGACGTCGCCAGGGAGGCGGGCGTCTCCACGGCAACGGTGAGCCGCGCCCTGAGCAACCCGGATCTGCTGTCGGAGGCGACCCGGGAACAGGTCTTCGCGGCGATCCGCTCGACTGGTTACCGCGTCAACCGGGCCGCGCGCAACCTGCGCACGCGTCAGGCCGGCGCCGTTCTGGTGCTCGTGCCCAATCTCGGCAACCCGTTCTTCTCCCAGATCCTGGCAGGCATCAGCGAGTCCTTTGGGGATCGCGACACGTCGGTGCTGATCGCCGACACGAAGGATCCGGCCAGCACGGGCCGGCGGTTTGTCGACTATTTTCTGGACTCTCAGATCGACGGCATGATCTGCCTCGATGGCGGGTTGCCGCGAGACGAGCTGCAGCTGCTAGAGGACAATGACGTTGCCGGTCGGGTCGTCTTTGCCTGCGAGTGGATGCAGGGTGTCCACCTTCCGTCCGTGCGCAGCGACAATGTCCATGGCGCGCGTCTCGCGGTCCGGCACCTCTACGATCTCGGGCATCGCAAGATCGCGCATATCACCGGGCCCGAGGACAATGTTCTGACCCATGCGCGGCGGGAAGGCATGCTGGAAGAGCGCGCCAGGCTCCAACTGCCCACCCGCGACGACTGGATTATCCGGGGCGACTTCTCACTGGCTTCCGGCCGTGTTGCGGGGGAACGCATCCTGGCGATGGACGACCGTCCGACCGCCGTTTTTTGCGCCTCCGACCAGGTGGCTTTCGGTCTGATGGCGACACTGACGGGCAATGGGCTTCGGGTGCCGGAAGACATATCGGTGATCGGTTTCGACGACATCGAACTGTCCGAGTATTACGTGCCGGCGCTGACCACCATCCGCCAGGACCGGCATGAGCTTGGAGCGAAAGCCTCGTCCTTGTTGCTGGAGCGTATCGAAGCAGGCGACGCACCGGCGTCAGCCGACCAGGATCCGGTTATGGTCGATGTGGAACTTGTCGTCCGGGCAAGTGTGGCCGCACCCAGGAACTAGGGTCCTGGCCCTAGTCACCCGAATCTGAAGCTCGTCTTATTTCCCGGCACACTCGGAACGAGCTTCAGATTCAAAAGGGTGACTAGCAAGCATATGTTTCTAGTGTGGTTTTCGAATTTGAAATTCGCTTCGATGGTCGCTGCAACAATGAGGCGAATTTCAAATTCACCACACTAGGGGCGGCACGCATAGGTCTTCCCTAAAGGGAAATATAACCTTCTCTTAGAGGGATGAGGGTGAAGGGCCAATTCAACGTAAGTATCACTGCGAAGAACTTAGATGGCGATGAATTAAACTGCTGTATGCGTTAATATTAGGCAGAGGTCTATATGGGTTGGGCAAAAATTGCCCAATAGGCAAATAATGCCGAGAGCGTATTTTGATTTCAATTTGCAGACTTGTTCACTTCTATTTCTTAGGAGCGTTTTGAATACATATTTATTGTAAATTTTCTGGGGGTTTTAGTGTTTGGTTAACTTGAATGTGGCATTCTAAGTCATACAAGCAAACATTGGTGGTAGATATGCGTTCTTTGGCAGTTGGCTTGGCAATGTCACTTTGCTCTCTCGTCTTGTCGACGGGGCCCCTCTCTGCCCAGGCGGGATTGAAGGTCGTCGGAACAGGAGACGGCCTTGAAATGCTGCGCGAAATCGGAAACGGTTTTGCGGCGGAGCATCCGGATATCGCGTTGGAAATCCCGCCGAGCATAGGTTCGGGTGGCGGCATCGCTGCCGTCGGCTCCGGGGCGGAACGGATGGGACGTGTCGCCCGGCCGCTCTCCGAAAGTGAAGTCGAATACGGTCTGGAATATCTGCCGATCGCGAAGATCCCGAGCGCAATTTTCACCCATCCTTCTTCAGGCGTCGAAACGCTGACGAGCGACCAGCTTGTCGGGCTCTATTCCGGTGCGATCACCAACTGGTCGGAATTGGGCGGTGCCGATCTGCGCGTCCGTCTGGTTCGGCGCGAGGACGCTGACAGCACGTTGCAGGTCCTGAAGAGCACGATGCCGGGCTGGAAGGATCTGGAATTTTCGCCCCGCTCCAAAACAGCCCTGACGACCCAGGATGCCATCGAGACCGCACGGGAAGTGGAAGGCGCCATTGCATTCGGGCCGTATTCCCGGCCGCTCGAGGACGGCCTGACCGTTGTAAAGATCGACGGCCATCATCCGACCGACGATGGTTATCCGAGTGCGGTTACCCTTGCCCTCATCTACAAGGCGGGCACGCTGGACGCCGACATGGAGGCCTTTCTCGCCTTCAGCCGGTCAGATCAGGCTCGCGCATTGATCCGCAATTACGGTGGCGTTCCCACCGGCAACTAGCGGTCTGAACAGTCATGATCCGTCACTCATCCCTTCTCTGGCATTACACCTATGGCGCGGTTTTCACCGCTGTCTGCGCCTTTGCCGGTCTCATAGGGCTGGTGGCCTACCAGCTGGAAGGCAGCATGGCGCGGCAGGAGACGGAACTCCTCAACCTGTCGCATGCGCGCTTGCTGGAAACCCTGAGCGCGGACGTGAAACTGGCGGGTACGCGGCTTGAGTTCCTGTTTCAGGACCGGCTCCGCCGGGTGAATGCCATTTCGGAGCGTGTCGATACCGCCAAGGCGGTCGAATCCCGCAACAATGTCGCCATGTCCGAGCTCTTGGGGCCGGCCGCCAAGCTGGCCGACGTCGACAGCCTGATTGTTCTCGACGAAAAAGGCCGGGTCATCGGTGCGTCCGCTTATTCCGCGGATCTGGTGACGCTCAACGACAGGATCCAGAAATTCGGCTTCTTCGGTGAAATTGCAGCGTCGCTGAAGAGCAGTTATCCCGGTGAGAAGCTGACTTTCTCGGCCGTCCTGCCGCGGGACGACACCAGCATCTTTGTGCCCGGTGATACGGTCAACGCCGTCTCTCAGGTGATCTTCGTGCCGGTGTTCGATGATTTCGGCTATGTCATCGGCGGATTGCTGGCGCAGCGATGGTTGCGGACCGAAGAACCGCTGCTGGCGGATCTCGCCGAGATCAATTCCTTCGAGCTCGCCGTCGTTTTCGACAATATGGTGATCTCGCGGGCCAATTTTTCCGGAAGCCTGGCAGATCTGGAGACTTCGCCGACCGCGCCGAACATCACCTATAACGGCGCCAGGATCATCGAATGCGGCGTTCCGGTCTCACCGATGACCGTCTGCGCCCTGCTGCCGATCGAGGAATTGACGGCAACACAGGCCGAACTGACCCGCATCGGCACCGAAGAAGAGCAGAAGCTGTTGCGCTGGCTGTTCCTGTTCGGGCTGCTGGCTCTGGTGGCCTTTGCCGCGGTCGCCTTCCTTCTGTCCCGGCAGATCACCCGGCCCTTGACCAAGATCACACGCGTGCTGACCGGGATCGCGGCGGGCGACTTCGAAAGCCAGGTCGCCGGCACGGAACGGATGGATGAAGTTGGCGACATCGCCCGGTCCGTCGTGTCGCTGCAGCGCTCCGTGAAGGAGCGCGATGCCCTGCGAAACCGGGTGCACGAGAAAAACACCATCCTGCGCTCCCAGGAAGCGCAATTGCGCGAACAGAACATTCTGTTCGACGCGGCACTCAATAACATGTCTCACGGCTTGTGCATGTTCGACCGGGAGGGCCGCCTGATCGTGTCCAACCAGCGGTTTGCCGAACTGTTCGAGTGCCGGAGCGGCAGGGTCAAGCCGGGCATGACCGCGACTCAGGTGGTTGCGGCTCAGCAATCCGAAACGCTTGAACCGGAGGAAACCACACGCAAGGACGCGCGCAATGCCGAGCACCGGACCCCTTCCGGCGCGCAAAGCACGAAGCTGGAAAAGACCCGTTCCGGCCGGATCGTCCTGACCACGCGCCAGCCCCTGGCGGACGGCGGCTGGGTCGCGATTTCCGAAGACGTGACCGAACGCCAGGAAGCCCGCGACAGGCTGGCGTTCCTGGCACGGCACGATCTTCTCACCCAGCTGCCGAACCGCATCGAGTTCCGGGAGCAGCTGGATCTGCTGCTACGGCGGCAAAAAGATGAGGGCGGCGAATTCGCCATCCTGTGTCTCGACCTGGATGAGTTCAAGACCGTCAACGATTCCCTCGGGCATCCGATTGGCGACGAATTGCTGCGGCAGGTGGCCGACCGGTTGCGGGACCTGTGCGGCGAAAGGGATCTTGTCGTGCGGCTGGGCGGCGATGAATTCGCCATCCTGACCAAATTGCCCGTCAAGACGAACGAGGTCGAAGACCTGGCCGAACTCATCACCTGGGAACTGTCGCAGCCGTTCCACATCGCCGATCATGAGATCGTCATCGGGGTGAGTATCGGCATTTCCGTCGCTCGGGCCGACGGCATTGTTGGCGACGAATTGTTCAAACAGGCGGATCTCGCACTCTATCGGGCCAAGGAAGACGGCCGCAACACCCACAGGTTCTTCCAGGCCGACATGGGGACAGCCGTCAATGACCGCCGCGAATTGATCACCGATCTGCGCAGCGCGGTGGCCAACAACGAGCTGGAACTGTTCTTCCAGCCGCAATATGCGCTCGACGATTTCCGGATCTCCGGCTTCGAGGCGCTGGTGCGCTGGAACCATCCGAGGCGCGGAATGGTGCCGCCGGGCGATTTCATCCCGATCGCCGAGGACACAGGCCTGATCCTTCAGGTCGGCGAATGGGTCCTCAACGAAGCCTGCCGGATCGCCGCAGGCTGGCCGGAAGACCTGCGCGTCGCGGTCAATTTGTCGCCCCGGCAACTGCGCGGGCATGCCTTCGGCCCGGTTTTGGTCAAAGCGCTGTCGGACTCAGGCCTGCGAGCGGACAGGCTGGAGCTCGAAGTGACGGAAACCGTGCTTCTGACCGACTCGGAAGAAGTGCTCGAAGCCTTGCACCAGGCCAAGTCCCTGGGCGTGAAAGTGTCGATGGACGACTTCGGCACGGGCTATTCATCGCTCAGCTATCTGCGCCGTTTCCCGTTCGACAAGATCAAGATCGACCAGTCCTTTGTCCGGTCGATGGCCTATTCGGAGGATTCGATCTCGATCGTGAAAGCGGTCATCGAGCTGGCCAAGAACCTGGACATGACCACCACCGCCGAAGGTGTGGAGACCCGAGAGCTTCTGGATATGCTGACCGAAATCGGCTGCACGGATGCACAGGGCTACTATCTCGGCCGTCCAATGCCGCTTGAGCGGGTGGAAGAGCTGATTTGCAACAGCCAGTCATCGCTGACAGCCGCGGCCCAGTAATACCAACCGCACTAAATAGGAACCGATCTGATGTCGCTGTTCCGGTTTGCCGGCAAGGCGCGTTGCGCAGGACGGCCTGGTTGGCCGTTCAAGCGGCGCAACGCCGTCCGGCGGGCCGGAACAGGCCACCGAAGGCCGCGTTTGGAGGCTGTTCTGCCGCGTCGCAGATTTTGGACGATACCCCGTATCGCCCTGCAATCTGCTCCTTGCCGAACAGTCTCCAAACTCGGTCAGATGGGTTTGTATTTATTGCGGTTGGTATAAGGCCGCGGCCTGGTCAGCCCGCTGTCGCGCCGCTGAAGGGAGCCGAGGCTTTACGCAGCAGATTACCGGCAAAGGCCGCAAGACCCTTGTCTTCCTCGGCGACATAGAACGGATCCGCATAGAAGGTGGCACCGGCCCGGCGGGCCAGCTCCCGCATGGCTTCCACATGTGCCGGGGCGCCGGCCGAATAGACGACATGATCGGATGTCAGCGATCCAATCAGCTGATGCGGCCGGTCGGTCATGACGGTGTCGTTGTCGCCGTCGCTCGCCGTCAGGGTGATAGGAATGCCGCGTGCCTGCAGCCAGCGGACTGCGTCGCGCATATAGAGCCCGTCCCGCGTGCGCGCGCCGGCGATCAAGCGAATCTCCCGGCCCGGCTGGCCCATGCTAGCGGCCACCGCAATCGACCAGATCGGTGCGAAGCCGGTTCCCGTTGACGTGAGTACGAGGGGCTCGGGCTGCCGGCGCAGGAAGGCGTTGCCGAACGGCCCGCGCAATTTGACCGCGTGGCCGATACCGATCTCCTTGCCGAGTTTCGACGAAACGATGCTGTCCGGATAGACCTTGATGTGGAAGACGATGATGTCTTCTTCCGCATCGAGATTGAGCGGCGTCGTCGGGCTGTAGTCGCGGGGCGGATAGCCGGCGAAACTGGCCCGCAGATACTGTCCGGGCAGCCAGGTCACCGGACGCACGACCCGAACGCGCACTTCCAGGTAATCGTCCTTGATGGCGCGGATGCTTTCCACCTTGCCCTTGGTGGTCTTCACGATCGGCACCGGATCGTAGGCAATCTCCGCGTCGCCTTCCAGCATCGCGAGGCAGCCGAGCACGGTGTCCTTTTCCCGTGTGCCCTGGTCGTCGATCTGACCGCTCAGCACCCGCACCTTGCAGGTTTCGCACTGCCCGGAACAGCAGTCATGCGGAAGGACCAGACGGCCACCGAGACCCGCATCGATCAGCGTGTCGCCGACATTCGCCTTGATCTTCTTCCCGTTGATGGTGACGGTGCAGGTGCTTTTCGACATGGAGGCGGGTCCGTTTTTCGAAACGTTGGAAAGGATCAGTTGAAGGTCAGCCGCACCGGGCGCGAGTGGCGCGTGTGCCGGGTCTGGTTGTGATCGAATACCGACAGCCAGATGAAAAGACCGTCCGTCATCGCAAGGTCCTGGTCGTGGCCGGTATCCATGTCACGCACCACTTCAAGCGTCCAATAGCCGTCCTGCCATTTCGAACCGCCAAGAAGGTCCGCGCGGCTGCCGGAATATTCGCCCTGGATCAAAACGCCGGGGATGACGGTGCCGACCGGAATCTCGGCGTCTTTTGCCGACGAATAGGGCACGCTTTCATCTTCGAACATCCACCATTGCGAGCCTTCGTCCTCGATCGCTTCCACGGACAGGTCGATCGTGCCCATCTTGGCGGCGGTGGCCTTGTAGTCCTTGGGCAGGCGTATGGCATCGACACTGCTCAGGTAATCCGAACCGTCTTTCTTGTGATAATTGTAGACGTAGAACGAGGTGCCCTTGTCCGCGTTATAGCCGGCGCTGTAGCGCGCCTTGCCGGCGACATGCGCCTCGCTCGGTTCGACCGGTGTGCTGAAATGCATGTCATCGACCCGGCCGAGCATGCCGCCGCGCGAGGCCTTCCACTGCCAGACATCCACCAGGCTGCCATCCGTGGTGTAGTGGAAGCCGCGGCCGTGAAAGGCCTTTGGCTTGTCGCTGATCGGTTTCGGTCCCATGTGCGTCGATGCGCCGCCGCCAAAGGCGTCGGTGGTCGAAAACGCGACGGAGAACTTGTCTTCATAAAACGCGGTTTCGTCGGAGAGGTCCGCCCGGTTGTTGAGCATGTGCCAGCCGTCTTCCCTCTTGACCAGGGGGTGCCGTTTCAGGGAGCGCGTGGCGTCTTCCCAGCGGAAGGCGAACACAATCTTGTCACCGACCTGGACCGCGCGCATCTCCACGGTCGAAGCGCCGGTGCCCTTCAGGTTCGAGCCCTGCTGGGTTTCGACAAACACCGGTTCGGCATTTTGCCAGGCGGCATCGTCCAGGACGCCGTCCAGCTCGGGAAGCACATCGGCCTTGGCAACGACCAGTTCGTCCAGCGTGCTGTAATTCAGCGTTATCGCCCCGGCGAGAACCACGGCGCCGATCATGAGCGCAATGGCAAGCGGATGAGCGGCCATGCCTGGAAAGCGGCGCAGTTTCTGGGGCCGGAACAGGCGCAGCAGCTGCTGCAGACCGCCATAGGCATAATGCAGGACCACATGCGCAACGATGTAGGTCAGCACCACAAGGGCGGCGGTGTAGTGCACCGTCACCCAGATGCCGCCATGACCGAGATAAAGCCAGACACCCGTGGCCGTCAGGGTCAGGACGGCACCGAACAGGATCCAGTAGGCTATCACGTTGACCGCCGAAAGGCGCAGCTTCGTGCTCGCCGGCAGCGTCAGGACCACCATCTTTTTCGAGGAAATCCGCCTCTTCAGGCGCGCTAGCGACATATAGGCGGCATAGGCGAAGATCAGCGCCAGCACAAAGACCGCGGACAGGTAATGCCAGGTCCAGATCTCGCCCTGCGGCAGAATGGGTTCGAACAGTTTGGAGAACCAGGCGCCCTCCGCGTCCGAGGACAGTCTCAGCCCGGTCAGCAAACTCGTGACGATCGCCACAACCAGCGTCCAGTGCAGCAGGATCGTGCCGATATCGCTGCGAACGGGAGGCGAGCGGTCGTCGGGGCGGGCGTTCGAGGCCGGTGAACCGTTTTTTTGAGCCTGTCCGCGCGCATCGCCGGTGGGTTTGGGGGGCGAAGTCAGTTCGAGTGCGTGGTCAGTCACTTGGTCCGTCAACTTTGCCTCTCCTCATCGGGTTCGCGACCCGGTTACTTGTGAATAGAATGCAACCGAATGTTAATATCGCGCGAACAACCGCAGCCAAAAAATACCATTTTTCATAAAATGTGAAGCAAAATTGCCAATTGCAACTTGAATTAAACCTATCCTTGCGTAATAATGCATGCGTTAAAACATAACGCTGCGTCACTATTTAAATATCTTTAGACATTATATTTGGATCTGAACTGAAAAATTAAAGATTGTTGATTTTCCGGATTGGTAATATCCGACAAGATTCTCATTGAGAGTCTCTGAAATCTGGACATCAACATGTCAGCGAAGCTTCGCAAACAAACTCCAGCTTCGTGGCTTGGCACGCAGTCTACCAGAGCAGTTTGCCAGTTTCTTCTGATAAGTAGCTGAAAACAAATAAAAATTCCAGTTCGCGTAATCGATTGGCCGCCGTGGGCCTCAGCAATTGCGTCAATCATAACGCGGTGGTGTGGAGCTCGTTGTCCGTCAAGTCCGTCGCTTGAATTTTAAGTTGCGGCAGTGGGGGCATCACCAATAGGCGGAAACCGAACCCTGTCCCTGTCGGTATTGGTGAAGCCGCAGCCGCCGTCATCAGTCTGAACGACGTCGCAATCCATGCTCCACGGTAATTCGACAGATGGAACGTCGGAGGTCGTTTTGGGCGGATGGAAGTCCAGCCATGCGCCGATCGACCGCAGCGATTGATCCAGGTCATACGCGTGTAATGCTTTCTCACTTAACTTCAAACCGGTTCAGCACATCCGTTGCCGGAAGGTCTGCGGAGACGGTTGTGCGGTGCCGAGAAACCCGCCTAAGATGATTGCTTCGCGCGCCTTGAAATGACCGCCGTCGGGTGGTGACCTGCCGCGCTGTTTGAAGAAGTTCCATTGCCAAGGGGGCGTTCATGCTGGTCTCCCATACACGCATTGTCGATATTGTCGGTGACATCATCCGGATCCAGGTATCTGCCTCCCGTTCGGAGTCGGAAGGGAGGCCTTGCCTCGGCGATCTCGCCCTGGTCGACGCCGGTGGCGGCACGACATCGTTGGCGCAGGTGATCAATATTGACCGCGACATGGTGTCATTACAGGTGAACTCGGGCACCAAGGGGCTGGCCAACAACGCTTCGGTCCGCTTTCTCGGCGAAGCGGCCAAGGTGACCTATTCCGACAACATCCTCGGCCGTGTCTTCGACGGCGCCGGCCACCCGATCGACCAGGGCCCGGACCTCTCCAGCGATCCGTCGGTGCCGATCGGGGGTCCTTCCGCCAATCCGATGAAGCGTGTTCTGGCCTCGCGCATGATCCGCACCGACGTGCCGATGATCGACATCTTCAACTGTCTGGTGGAGAGCCAGAAGATCCCGATCTTTTCGGTCTCCGGCGAACCTTACAATCCGTTCCTGGCCCGCATCGGCATCCAGGCCGATGCCGACATCGTCGTCTTCGGCGGGCTTGGCCTGATCTTTGACGATTATGCCTTCTTCCGGAAGCAGTTCGAGGATGCCGGTGTCTTCCCGCGCACGGTGATGTTCATCAACCAGGCCTCCGACCCGGTGGTCGAGCGCCTGCAGGTGCCGGATATGGCGCTGGCGGTCGCCGAGAAATTCGCTGTCGAGGAAGGCAAGCGGGTGCTGGTACTCCTGACCGACATGACCGCCTTCGCCGACGCCATGAAGGAAGTCTCGATCGCCATGGAACGGGTGCCCGCCAATCGCGGCTATCCAGGCGATCTCTATTCACAGCTGGCGCGCCGCTATGAAAAAGCCTGTGATTTCAAAGGCTCGGGTTCGGTGACTATCCTGACGGTGACCACCATGCCCGGCAATGACGTCACCCATCCGGTGCCGGACAACACCGGGTATATCACCGAGGGCCAGTTCTATCTGCACTCCGGTGTTCTGGACCCGTTCGGCTCGCTGTCGCGCCTGAAGCAGCACGTCATCGGCAAGGTCACCCGCGAGGATCACAACCAGATCATGAACACCATGATCCGGTTCTATTCCGGCGCGCGCGACGCCGAGCAGAAACAGTCGATGGCCTTCGAGCTCTCGGATTATGACCGCCAGCTCTTGAAATTCGGCACTCTTTTCCGCAAACGCTTCATGGATATCGATGTGTCGAAGCCGCTGGAAGAGGCGCTCGACTTGTGCTGGCAGACCCTTGCTGAGTGTTTCAAGCCCGAACAATTGCTGATGAAACAGGGGCTCATCGACAAATATTTTCCGAAGAACGTTTCGAATGCCTATGACGAGGAGGCTGCCTGATGGCCAGGTTGGCCCTCAACAAGTCCTCGCTCGCCAAACAGGGAGCTCAGCTTGCGGAGTATAAGCGCTTTCTGCCCTCGCTCGAACTGAAGCGCTTGCAGATCATGGCCGAGCGTGCCAAGGCGAAGGAAACCGCTGCACGGCTGGACCGGGACTATGAGACGCGCTTTGCCGAGCTGGCGAATTCCCTGCCGATGCTGGCCAACCGGCAGGTGCCGCTGGAAGGTCTGGTGGTTCTCAAGAAAGTGGTGCGCGGCGAGCAGAACCTGTCGGGAACCAAGCTGCCGACCCTTGAGGATATCGAAGTCGAAACGGAAGCCTATTCGCTGCTTGCCCGGCCGCATTGGGTCGATGCCTATGTGGCCGGCATGCGGGAGCTGCTGCGCCTCAGTCTGGAACGCGACGTGGCACACGAGCGCATCAAGCGGCTGATCGAAGCAGAGGCGGTGATTTCCAGGCGGGTGAACCTCTTTGAAAAGGTTCTCATTCCCCAGGCCGAACGCAACATCAAGAAAATCCGTATGGCGCTCGCCGACGCCGAGCGGGATGCAGTCGTCCGGGCCAAGATCTCCAAGCGCAAGACAGCCGCCCGCGGCGCAGAAACCAGGGTGGCCGAGATATGAGCATCGTGCCGCTCCTCAAGGTCAACCTGATTGGTGTCCTCGACGACAAGGACAGGGTGCTGGAAGCCGCCCAGGAGTTCGGCAACCTGCATCTGATCCCATTGACCTCCGCCCAGAAGGAGCTGGAAGCCGTTCCGGCCGGGCGTGGACGCGAGGCAGCCGAGGCGCTGCGCTGGCTGGTCGACAGCCCGGCCCAACGCCGGCCGGTGACCCATCCGGAAGGCTTCAAGCTCGACGAGGTGGTGAGCGAAGCGCTCAAGAACAAGAAGGCGCTGAAAGACTGCGAAGACCGTCTCGCCCGGCTGGACAAGCGGATCCAGGACGTAGAACCCTGGGGCGAATTCAGCTTTTCCGACCTAGCCGAAATCGGGGAATACCGCCTGTGGTTCTATATCGTGCCGAACGGCAAGCTGAAGGCAATCGATCCGTCGGACAAGATCCTGGAAACCGTCCATCGCGACAAGTTCCGCAGCTACATCGTGCTGCTGTCTCCGGAGGAGCCTCCTGTCAGCGCCATGCCGGTGCCGCGCATTCATGTCGGCGCGGAGCCGCTCTCGACCCTGCAACGCCAATATGAAGACACGGCGGTCGAGCTGGAAGAACTCGACCTGGCGCGGCAGGCGCTGACCAAGTGGCGCCTGATGCTGGCGCAGAACCTTGCCGCGGCACGCGATCATTCCGCCCGCCATCGGGCCTCGCTGGAAACAGCCGACGTCGAGCGGGTTTTTGTACTGCAGGCCTGGGCGCGCGCCGACCAGATGTCCGGCATTCAGGCCCTTGCTTCGGAACTCGGTGTCGCGGTCGTTGCCGAAGCGGTCTCGGAAGAGGACAGGCCGCCGACCCTTCTCGACAACAGTCGCGCGATGGAGGCCGGCGAGGACCTGGTCGAATTCTACCAGACGCCGGGTTACCGGGACTGGGACCCGTCGGCCGTCGTCTATGTCTCCTTCGTGATCTTTTTCGGCATGATCATGACGGATGCGGGCTATGGCCTGTTGCTGCTCTTGCTGCTGTTCCTGTTCCGCAAGCGATTTGCCGGCTCCGCCCTTGGCCGGCGGATGTTCCGCATGTCGGTCTGGCTGATGGTCTCGACCACGGCCTTCGGCGTTGCCACAGGCAGCTATTTCGGCGTGACGCCTCCGGACGGCAGTCTGCTCGCCCACCTGAAAGTGCTGCATCTGAAAGACGTCGACACCATGATGAAGATCACGCTGACCATCGGTGTGATCCATATCGTGCTCGCCAACTTGATGCGCGCCTGGCACGAACGCACTTTAAGCGGCCGGCTGCAGCCGCTTGGCTGGTGCCTTGTGGCGCTTGGCGGGCTCGCCACGTTTCTGGGGCAGGGCACCGTGATGGCATCGGCCGGTCCGGCCGGCGTCGTCGCTGGGCTGTTGCTGGTCGGCTTCTTCGGCAGCGACCGCAAGGTGACTTCCCTGAAGTCGGGCGGCCTGCGCGTGTTTGACGGCCTCGCGGCGCTTGCCCGGATCGTCAACATCTTTTCCGACGTGTTGAGCTACATGCGCCTGTTCGCGCTGGGTCTGGCGGCGGCCTCGCTCGCCGAGACCATCAATTCCCTGTCCGGTCAGCTCAATCACGCGGTGCCGGGCATCGGCCTCCTGATCGCGATCACCGTGCTGGCTCTCGGCCACGCCATCAATATCGGCCTCGGGCTGATCGCCGGCTGCGTCCACGGGCTGCGGCTCAATGTCATCGAATTTTTCAATTGGGGTTTGAAGGACGAAGGCACGCCTTTCCGTCCGTTCAAGAAAGAGGAGACACGCCTGTGAACGAATTTGTGGTGGCTCTCGGCTGGTTTGGGCTATTCGCACCGGTTGCACTCGGCGCCATTGGCAGCGCCTGGGGCTGCGCGCTCGGCGGCAGCGCCGCGATCGGCGCCATGCTGGACAGCGACGGCGGCTATGGCCGGTTCATCGGCGTCTCGCTGATGCCGTCCTCGCAGGTGATTTACGGGATCGTGATCATGTTCTCGCTGCAGCAGGCCCAGATCGACGCGGCCAATGGCGCCGCGCTGTTCGGCATCGGTCTTCTCTCCGGCGTTACCATGCTGTTCACCGGCATTCGTCAGGGCGAGGTGCTGGCGTCGGCCATTCATGCTTCCAAGGCCAAGCCCGAAATCTTCGGCATTTCGCTGGCACCCGCCGCGGTGCTGGAAGGTTTCTCGGTGTTCGCGCTGGTATTCGCGCTGGTCCTGGCCGGCTCGATCCCGAGCTAGGAGGCGACGATGTCCAAGCATGATCCTGCAAAAGACCTGGAAAACGCCGCCGGTGCTGGCGTCCAGGCCCTGATCCAGCGCCTCAAATCGGAAGGTGTCGCCGCCGGCCAGTCCGAAGCCGACGACATTCTGGCCAAGGCGAAGGCCAAGGCCGAGGAGATCGTGTCCGCGGCGCAAACCAAGGCGGACGGCCTCCTGGCCGAGGCGCGTGCCGAGGCGGCCAGGGAAAAGGCGGCGACGGAAGATGGTCTCAAGGTCGCCGCCCGAGATCTGGTTCTGAACCTGCGCAATGAGTTGGGGGATCGCATTCAGCAGGAGGCCGGCCGCCTGGTGGCAACGTCCCTGGCGGACGAGCAGTTCCTGCAGCAACTCATCCTGGCCATGGCCGGCAATGCCAGGGACAATGCCTCCGTCAGCGACAGCGAACCGATGGAGATCGTGCTGCCGGAAAAGGTCGTCACCTTCGAGGAGCTGAAACAGTCTCCCGAAGCGGTCGAGCCGGGCACGCTGACCCATTTTGTGATCGCGCTGGCCGGTCAGGCCTTGCGCGACGGGGTGACCTTCTCCACAGCGCCGGGCTTTGACGGCATCAAGGTAAAGCTGACCGACCGGAATGTCTCGATCGATCTGACCGAGGAGGCCATCGCGATCCTTCTGAAGCGTCATCTGCAGCCGCGCCTCAGAGCCGTGATGGAAGGGGTCCTGCGCTGATCATGAGCCGGCCGCACCAATATATCGCGCTGGTGACCAGCCTGCCTCATCTCGGCAAGCTGTTTACCCGCAAGGAAGTTCCAATCTCAGAATACCGGCTGAAACAGCGTCTTTCGATGCTGGAGCCGGAGCATGCGCGCCTCCTGAGGAAGATCGTCGAAATCACCGCCTGGTCTGGTGTCGCAAAGTACCGGGAAGACCGGGATGTCATTCGCCGGGCGACCCAGGTGGTCGCGGATCTGAAGGACTTCCCCGATCTACAGCATCTGGTCGGCACGCGCATGGAGACGCGCACCCTGATCGCCGCCTTGCGCCGGCGCCGGGACGGGCAGGAAAGTGCGGGCGACATAAAGACCTGGGGCTATGGCCGTTGGTGCAGCCGGATCAGGGAAAACTGGAACGATCCGGCCTTCGGGCTCGGCCATTTCATGCCCTGGATCGGCGACGCGCACCGGCTGATGCAGGCCGGAGACCAGATCGCCATGGAACGGCTGGCACTGACCCAGGTGTTTCGCCAGCTCGACCACTACAACGCCTTGCACGAATTCGATTTCGAGGCGGTCGCCATTTATGTGCTGCGCTGGGTCATTGTCGAACGCTGGTCCCGCTACAACGCGGACGATGCTGCCGAGCGGCTGAAACAGCTCATGGCCGCCGCACTTGGACACGACACCGGCACAGACGCACCTGCCGGCGAGCGCGATCTCTTCGCAAACCCATCTGTTGCTTTTGACGGAGCCCCCTCATGACCAGCCATGTCCAGCTTCCGGAGCCGACCGCGGAAATCATCGCCGTCCAGGACGATCTCGTGACGCTGTCCCCGCTGGGCAACGCGCCGCTGATCAAGAACGAGGTGGTCTATATCATCCCGCACGGGCCGGAACGGGACGGCAAGCCGCGCGAATATCTGAAAGCCGAGGTTCTGCGGGTGCGCGGCGCCTCCGCCGAGGCCCAGGTGTTTGAAAGCACGCATGGCGTCCGTGTCGGCGACAAGGTGATCCAGAGCGGCGAGATGCTCTCCGTCGCGCTCGGGCCGGGGCTGCTCAGCACCGTCTTCGACGGCCTGCAGAACCCGCTTGGCGAGATTGCGGCCGAACACGGCTTTTTCCTGCCGCGCGGTGTCCTGACCAATGCCCTTGACCAGAAGCGCAAATGGTCGTTTGAGCCCAAGGTTTCCTCCGGGGCGGGCGTCAAGGCGGGCGAGACGCTTGGAACGGTTCCCGAGGGCCGGTTTGAGCACAAGATCATGGTTCCGTTTTCGCTGACCGGTGCCTGGACGGTCGACCGCATTCGCGAAGGCACGTTCACCGTCAACGAGGTGGTGGCAACGCTCAGGAACGAGCGTGGCGACACCAGGGACCTCACCATGGTGCAGCACTGGCCGGTCCGCCGGGCCATTCCGGAAGGCCTGGTCAAGGCGGGCCAGAGCGAGCGGCTCTATCCGAGCGAGCCGCTGATCACCACCTTGCGCCTGATCGACACATTTTTCCCGATCGCCCGTGGCGGCATGGGCTGTATTCCGGGCCCCTTCGGCGCCGGAAAGACAGTTCTGCAATCGCTGATCTCGCGCTTTTCGGCGGTCAACATCGTGATCGTGGTCGCCTGCGGCGAGCGCGCCGGCGAGGTTGTCGAGACCATCACCGAGTTTCCACATCAGCCGGACCCGTCCGGCGACGGCACGCTGATGGACCGCACGGTGATCATCTGCAACACCTCGTCCATGCCGGTCGCCGCGCGCGAGGCCTCGATCTATACCGGCATCACGCTCGGCGAATATTACCGCCAGATGGGCTATGACGTTCTGCTGATCGCCGACAGCACCTCGCGCTGGGCTCAGGCCATGCGCGAAACCTCCGGCCGCCTGGAGGAAATCCCCGGCGAAGAGGCCTTCCCGGCCTATCTGGATTCGGCGATCAAGGGCATTTACGAGCGCGCCGGTGTTCTCAGAACCGCGACGGGGGACACCGGCAGCCTGACCATGATCGGCACCGTGTCGCCGGCCGGCGGCAATTTCGAGGAACCGGTAACGCAATCGACGCTTGGCACGGTGAAGACCTTCCTCGGCCTTTCTTCCGAACGTGCCTACAAGCGCTTCTACCCGGCGGTCGACCCGCTCCTGTCCTGGTCGCGTTATCACGCCCAGCTTGGCGATTGGTACCAGAACAACATCGGACCGGACTGGGTGCCACGGGTCGAGGAAATGATCGATCTCCTGGCCAGAGGCGACGAAATCACCCGGATGATGCAGGTGACCGGTGAAGAGGGTGTCTCGACGGAAGATTTCGTGCTGCAGCAAAAGGCGCTGTTCCTCGACATGGTCTATCTGCAGCAGGACGCGTTCGACGATGTCGACGTCTCCGCGCCGCTGGCCCGTCAGCAGGAAACCTTCAACCTGGTCTACAAGATCGCCAAGACGGATTTCGCCTTCGACGACAAGGACGCGGTCCGCACGTTCTTCACCGAACAGACCTCGCTTTTCAAGAACCTCAATTATGCCGCCGACGGCAGCCAGGACCGCAAGGATCTTCTGGCGAAGATCAAGTCCAATGTCAGCGCCGCGCCGACACATGTGACGGGGTGAGGCGTTCCGGTTTTGATGGCCAAACTACATACCAAAGCCTCATCCTGACGGCCTGTCTCCAAACACCAACGTCATCCTGAGGAGCGCGCTTGCGCGCGTCTCGAAGGAGCGGCCACACACTCTGTAACAAGGGGCCGATCCTTCGAGACGGACCTCACGGTCCTCCTCAGGATGACGTCATTGTTTGTGGCAACGGTTTGCCAGAAATGCCCACTCACCCCTCAAACACGCTCAGGATCTCTTCCAGCGGCTTTTTCTTCTTGGCGATGGCCGGCACCGTGGCGTCTTCGGCCGGGTGGCCGACGGCGAGGATCATGATCGGTTTTTCCGCTTCCGGGCGTCCCAGAATCTCGTTCAGGAACTTCATCGGGTTGGGCGTGTGGGTCAGGGTCGAAAGACCTGCATGGTGGAGGGCCGTGATCAGGAGTCCGGTGGCGATGCCGACGCTTTCGGGCACGTAATAGTGCTTGTAGCGGCTGCCATCGTCATAGGTGCCCCAGCGCTGCGCGAAAATCACGATCAGCCAGGGGGCGATGTCGAGATGCGGTTTGGAGGCATCGGTGCCGATCGGTTCCAGCGCCTTGATCCATTCCTCGCCCGCGCCGCCGTCATAAAACCGGCGCTCCTCGTCTTCGGCGGCCAGCCGGATCTTGTGCTTCAGCTCCGGATTGGAGATGGCGACAAAATGCCAGGGCTGCTGATTGGCACCGCTCGGCGCGGTGCCCGCCGCCCTGACACAGGTTTCGATCACCGACCGGTCGACCCGCTGATCGGAAAACTGGCGCACGGTATGCCGCGTGCGCACGTCCTCATAAAACTCTTCCGCCCGCGCCAGCATGTCGGCGTCGTTGAAATCGCGCCGGTCGGGCAGCGGCAGCGGCTGATAGGTCAGGGCCGATTTTGAGATCATGTGATTTCCCCCACTTTGGTGACGAACCGGTTTTCTCCTCGTCCGGGAACTATGCCTCGATTAACCATGCGGCAGGCAACCCAAAATGCAAAATTGGGATTTTGCAACCTTAAGAAGGTCGAATAAGCTGCCGCAACGGGCTCATTTGGCCCTGATCAAAAAATAACCTTGACCAGTGACACGGCAGCTTTCTAGATTTTCTTGACCATTTGGTCAGTGCGTCGCGTCAGGAAGGCAAAAATGCCCCGGCGTCCAGCTTTGGCCAAATTGCCGGGGTGCAGTGAGATGTGTGGGAGCCATCCTGTTTCGGCCCCGGCGATAAGGTTTGACGAATTCCAGAGACGGGTTTGCTAAAAAGGGCGGACCCCATAACCAGTAGGGGAATGGCAATGAAGGCATTGAAAAGTCTGGCGCTTGCATCGATTCTGGGCGCGAGCCTGGTTTCGGGCGCGGCCGAGGCTGCAGACGAACTGACGCTGCAGCTGAAATGGGTCACCCAGGGCCAGTTTGCCGGCTATTACGTAGCCAAGGACAAGGGCTTTTACGAGGAAGAAGGCCTCGACGTCACGATCAAACCGGGCGGCCCGGACATTGCACCGCCGCAGGTGATCGCCGGTGGCGGCGCCGACGTCATCATCGACTGGATGCCGTCCGCGCTGGCGTCCCGCGAAAAGGGCGTGCCGCTGGTCAACATCGCCCAGCCGTTCAAGAAATCCGGCATGATGCTGACCTGCCGCAAGGAAACCGGCATTTCCATTCCGCCGGATCTCAAGGGCAAGACCCTTGGTGTCTGGTTCTTCGGCAACGAATACCCGTTCCTGTCCTGGATGAGCCAGCTCGGCATACCGACCGATGGCAGCGATGGTGGCGTGACGGTTCTGAAACAGGGCTTCAACGTCGATCCGCTGCTGCAGAAGCAGGCCGACTGCATCTCCACCATGACCTATAACGAATACTGGCAGGTGATCGATGCCGGCATTCCTGCGGAGGACCTGGTTGTCTTCAAATATGAAGACCAGGGCGTCGCCACGCTCGAAGACGGTCTTTATGTGCTGGAATCCAGCCTGGACGACCCGGCGATGGTCGACAAGCTGGCGCGCTTCGTGAAGGCGTCCATGAAGGGCTGGGCCTATACGGCGGAACATCCGGAAGAAGCTGCTGAAATCGTTCTGGAAAATGACGCCACCGGTGCCCAGACCGAAAAACACCAGATCCGCATGATCGGTGAAATCGTCAAGCTGGTGGATGGCTCCGACGGCAAGCTGGACATGGACGCCTATGACCGGACGGTGAAGTCTCTCCTGAGCGGTGGGTCCGCACCGGTGATCACCAAGTTCCCGGAAGGCGCCACCTCAACGGCAGTGACCGACAAGCTCTGAGCGATCAGGGAAAACGCAATAGCGATGAAGGCCGCCCACTCTGGCGGCCTTTTTCGTTTCAGGTCAGGGTCAGGTGTCCGATCCGGGCCCCTTGCGCATGACCAGCCAGATCATGGCGCCGATAAAGGCGAAGGTGCCCAAATTCATTAGCGTGTCGAGCGGGTCACCGATCAGCATGGGACGGTTCCTTTCTGGCATCCAGCATCAGTGCCCGCACAAGGCAGGCAAGCAGCAGAACGGTGATGAAGACAAAAGGCAGTGCGCCGAGGGCGATCAGCGTTTTGACTGCCTGCATGGAGCCCGACAGGATCATCGCCGCGCCAAGAACACCCAGGATACCGCCCCATATCACCCGCACTCTGGCACTTGGGTTCGGATCGCCGCCGGTTGAAAACGTGCCCAGCACGAAGGCGGCGCTGACCACGCTGGTGACGATGAACAGGAAGGCGGCGAGCACCGTGGCCAGGGTCGTCAGGGTGGCCAGCGGCAGGCGCTCGAGCAGTGCGAAGGTCATGCGTTCGACATTGGTCTGGGTCATGGCGAGAAGCTCTCCCCGGCCCTCAAGGGCCTCATAGATGCCGATGCCGCCAAAAGCGCCGAACCAGATGGTCGAGAACAGCGTCGGACCGATCAGCACGCCGAGCACGAATTCGCGGATCGTGCGGCCCTTCGAAATGCGCGCTACAAAAACCCCGACAAATGGTCCCCAGGCTATCCACCAGACCATGTAGGTCAGGGTCCAGTCCTGGAACCATTTGCTGACCGCGTCATCGAAGAAGGTGAAGGTTTCCAGCCCGCGCGGGATCACCACCGAGACATAGTTTCCGATGCCGCCGATGATGGAATTCATCAGGTATTCGGACGGGCCGAGCACGATCGTATAGATCACCAGCCCGATTGCGAGCGCCATGGCGAGGTTGGAGAGCCGCGCCATGCCGCTGCCGAGATCGACCAGCAAGGGTGGAATATAGGCGGCGATCATGAGCAAAAACACGGTACCGACCAGGAGTGGCGATGCCGATGGGGTGCCGAACAACACGGAGAGGCCGTCCGCCACCTGAAAGACCCCCATAGCCACGGAGCCGCCGACACCGATGGCGATGGCGGCAATGGCCATGAAATCGGAAAACCAGCCGACCGCAATGGCCCAGGCCTCACCGGGAAACAGGTTCTTGACCGGTGCGCTGACCAGCATGGGGGTGCCGCGCCGGTAGCTGAAATAGGCAATAGCGAGTGCCGTCGTGCCATAGATTGCCCAGGCATGGATGCCCCAGTTGAAATTGGCTGCCAGCAGAGCTTGTTCGGCGGCGAGCGGTGCGGGCAATGCTTCTTGAGCAAAATGAAAATGGGTCAGTGGTTCCGCTACCGCCCAAAACAGCAGCCCGACCCCCATGCCCGCGGCGAACAGCATGGCGATCCAGGTCGTCGTGGAATAGTCGGGCCGGTCCGTGTCGGCGCCCAGGCGGATGTCGCCGAACCGGGTGAAGACCAGGCCGAGGCAGAACAGCAGCATCACCGTGACGGAAAGCATCACGAACCAGCCACGGCTGATGAAATACCGGTCGACAACGGCGCTGGCGATGGCGAGCAGGCTGGCCGGGTCCAGTACACCCCAGAGCCCGATGACGGCACACAGGCTAAGGGAAGCGGTCAGTAACGTGCGGGATCCCTGCATGATGTCTCCTGGCGGTCGGTTTCTTCGGCTACCGGCACCATAGACGGCTCAGGATCGGGTTCAATCCTCCCGTTCGGCTGGAGCACGGACTGACGGAGCTCCCAACCGGCTAGCCGGACCGTTCCGCCGAATGGATTCAAACGGATGCCGTGTCTCCGGGCAGCTGCTTTCGGCAAGGGAGAGAGGCGTTCGGGTTGTACGGCGCTTGCTTTTTTACAACCGGGCAGAAAAAATTAAATGTTTCCGTAGAACATTATCTGTTGGCACACCAGTAAGACCTGGAAGCACGATGCGCGATCGGTCTGAGCGACCAGACATAATCGAAGATGTTAGACGGCCCCGGCAAGCGGCCGAGGCAGGGACGCGGCGCGCCCGATCCACCATTCTTGGCATCCCCTCCGGACTGGTCATCGCGCTGATGTTCTGCGCCGTCATCCTTTCCTTCGGCGCCGTTCTGTTCAAGGTCGTGGCGGCGGAAGGCGAGGCCGCGAAACGCGAGCTCAGATCGGTTGCCCGTGTCTTTGAGAATCACAAGCTCTTTCTGCTGAAGGACCTGGAGCGCTACGCGGCGTCCAACGCCGCCTATATCAACATCGAAACGGACCGGTCGCAGGACTGGATCCAGCAGCGCTTCGGCGTCGATATGGCTTTGGACTTTGTGCATGATTACACCGCGCTGATCGACCGGAACAGCGACGTGCTGCTCGCGATGGACCTTTACGGAAGACACAAGGATGCGTTCTACCAGAATGAGATCCTTCCGGGTTTCGACAAGACGCTGGAGCGCATCCGGAAAAATTACGTCAGCGCTCTTGTGAGGTCCGAGACAGGGGACGTCCGCTTCGCCGGACGGCTGGCGGATATTTCCGGCGTGGATGTTCTCGATATCGACGGCCAGCCGTACATCGTTTCCGCCTTTGCGATCGTCCCGGACCCGGGCGGCATCAGAATGGTCGACAAGCCGCCCAACATCCTGATCACGGCCTTCGAGATCGATGCGATCCATCTCAGCAATCTCCTGGCCAGCCTGTCGCTCGACAATCTGGTCTTTGCGAAATCCATACCCGATCATATGATCGGCATTCCGCTGGAGAATGAGGACGGGCAAGTCCTGGGTTATCTCGCCTGGTTGCCGATGAGCCAGGCATCGGCCATCATCCTGTCCTCCATTCCCGTTCTGGTCCTGTCTCTGGGGATCATCCTGACCGTCGCGCTGATTGCGGTGCGACAGAATGCCAATGCCCAATCCGACCTGGCTGAACGCGAGCGGGAGGCGCGTTACGCGGCCAACCACGACCCGGTAACCGGCTTTGTCTCCCGCGGCTATTTTCTTGCTGCCGCGGCAAAGCGGTTGAACCTGTTGACGGCCCGCGGCAAAGGCGCCTGGGTGATCTATCTCGATGTCGACAATCTCAAACAGGTGAACGACATTCACGGCCATACTGTTGGAGACAGTCTGATCCTGGCACAGGCCAGACGGATCCGGGAGGCGTTCGGCGGATATGATTTGATCGGCCGGATCGGCGGCGACGAATTCCAGATCCTGACGGAGCGCTGGGAAACCACCGAAGACGCGCTCGCGGAAATCGGCCCGCTGTTCGAGAGCCTGCGTCAGCCGGTCGATTGTGACGGCAAGCGGATCGAAACCTCGGTCAGCGCAGGCATTGCGCGCTTCCCCGACCATGGCCAGACGCTGACCGGCGTGATCCGGGCGGCGGACATCGCGCTCCAGCGCTGCAAGAGCGAGCAGAAGAGCGCGTTCCGTTTCTATGACACGCGCATGGATGACTGCTTGCGTGAGCAGCGCGAAATGCGCGTCGAGCTCGACACCGCGCTGCGCGAGGATCAGCTTGAAGTGTTCTATCAGCCGATCGTGCGTTCGGCTGAAAGCGAGACGGAGTATTACGAGGCGTTGATCCGCTGGCGCCATCCTGAAAAAGGTCTGGTGTCTCCGGGAGTGTTTCTACCCGTCGCTCAGGAGGCCGGCCTGATGCCGGTCATCGGCACCTGGGTCCTGGAGCGTGCCCTGCGGGACGCCGGCGGCTGGCAGACGGCCGGGGTGTCGGTCAATGTCTGCACCAGCCAGATCCAGAAGCCGGGCTTTGCCGAGGAGGTCGCCGCCCTCTTGAGGAAATATGATTTTCCGCCCGAGCGGCTCATTCTGGAAATCACCGAGGACCTGATGCTGGAGGAAAGCCCGCTGACCCGGGACACCTTCCTGAAGCTGCGGGACCTCGGCGTGGAGCTCGCGATCGACGATTTCGGCACGGGCTATTCCAGTCTCAGCTATCTGCACAAGTTCCGTTTCGACAAGATGAAGATCGACCGCAGTTTCGTCTGGCGCATCGGCCAGGACGCGGAAGCCGACATGCTGGTGCGCTCTCTGCTCGGCCTGGCCAAGGTGATGGGCATGCAGACCGTCGGCGAAGGGGTCGAGACCGAGGCCCAGCGAGCCTTTCTGGTCACCTCCGGCTGCGACTATCTGCAAGGCTACCTTTTCGACAAGCCAAAGCCGCTTGAGGAGTTGGCGGACCAGGCCGCTTCGCTGGGACAAGCTGCCGCCTCCAATTAGTTTTACATGCAAGTGTCGCCGCTCTAAGAGCATCCTGTTGAAGGCCGTAGGGCAAGTTACATGAAGCAGGCTGTAGTTCTCGGGGCATATGGCTTTATCGGTGCGGCATGCGTGCGTGCGCTTCAGGCACGGGGCTATGCGGTCAGATGCGCGGGCCGGTCGGAGCGTGCAGCCAGGCGGGCCTTTCCCGGGCTTGACTGGGCTCTGTTCGATTTCGCAACTGCGGATGTGGGCACCTGGCGAAAGGCACTTTCCGGGGCGGATGTCGTAGTCAATGCCTCCGGCGCGCTTCAGGACGGCGCAAGAGACAATCTGGTAGCTATCCATGAAACCGCGGTCGCCCGCATGTCAGAGGCTCTTGCCGGGACCGATACCCGCTTCGTCCAGATCTCCGCCGCGGGGGTCTCGAGCGACGCTTCCTCAAGTTTTTTTCGCACCAAGGCGCGCGGTGACACGTTGGTCATGGCGTCACGTCTGGACTGGATCGTGCTGCGGCCGGTTCTGGTGCTTGGCCCCGAGGCCTATGGCGGCACGGCGCTGTTGCGGGCCAGCGCGGCCTTGCCGTTGGCGGGCGCACGGATCTTCAGCGATGCCCAAATCCAGACAATCCATGTCGAGGACCTCGCCGAAGCGGTTGCCGAGTGCGCGGACGGGCAGCGTGGCAGCCGCTTTGTCGCGGACCTGACCGAAGACCACGGACAGTCCTTCCTTGAGCTGACACGCACAATGCGGGACTGGCAGGGCTTCCCGCCCTGGAAGATCACAGTTCCGGTTCCCGAACCGCTTGTCTGGGGGCTCGGGCGCGTCGCGGACATGCTCGGCTGGCTCGGCTGGCGCTCGCCCTTGCGCACCAACGCGCTGTTGCCGTTGAATGCGGGCATTCACGGCGATCCGGACACCTGGCGGCAACAGGGAGGTCGCCGGATCGGGCCTTTGGCCCAAACTCTGGACCGCCTTCCCGCCACGGTCCAGGAGCGGAGTTTTGCAAGGGTATACCTCGCTTTGCCGCTCTCAATCCTTTGCCTGTCCCTGTTCTGGCTGCTCTCCGGTGTGATCGGCGTCTTGTCCTTCAACGCGGCGACAGAGGTTCTGACCAGTGCCGGCTATTCGGCGGTCTTCGCTGGAACGGCGGTTCTGGGAGGCGCCGTGCTCGATATTTCGCTCGGGCTGGCGGTTCTTTGGCGGCGCTGGTGCCGTTCGGCCTGTCTCGGCATGCTGGCGGTCTCCGCCACCTATCTGGCGAGCGGGACCCTGCTGACGCCGGAGCTCTGGGCGGATCCGCTCGGACCGCTGGTCAAGATCTTCCCGGCTATGATGCTCGCCCTTTTTGTGGCCCTTCTGCTGGAGGAACGCTGATGTGGTACGAGCTGTTGCGCTTTGCCCATGTGATCGGCGCCTGTGTGCTGCTCGGCACCGGCGCGGGCATCGCGTTTTTCATGGTGATGTCCAACCGTTCGCACAATCCGGCCCTGATCGCCCATGTGGCCGGCATCGTGGTGCTCGCCGACACGGTCTTCACCGCGACGGCGGCGCTGTTCCAGCCGGTCACGGGCTACCTGCTGGCACAGGAAGTCGGCTGGCCGCTCCTGGAGGGCTGGGTGTTCGTATCACTCTGTCTTTATGTCTTTGTCGGCGCGTTCTGGCTGCCGGTGGTCTGGATCCAGATCCGCCTGCGCCGCCTGGCGCTGGCTGCGGCTGAACAAGGCGCTGCTCTTCCGGATGCTTATCACCGGCTCTACCAAATCTGGTTTGCCTGCGGCTTTCCAGCCTTTTTCGCGGTTCTCGCCATCATCTGGCTGATGCTGACAAGACCCGATCTCCCCATAGGCCTTTAAAAAAGAAAACGCGGGCAGGGGAGGATCCTGCCCGCGTCTTGTGTGACCGTTCCGGGAGGGAGACGCCTATTCGGCGGCTTCGGTGACGGCCATCGGATTGTTCGGATGGGTCGTCCAGTTGGCGTAATCCTTTACGACCGGCTTCTTGGTGCGCGGATCGATGCTGCCAGGCGCCATCGGCTCCATGGTGATGCAGTTCTCGACCGGGCAGACATTAACGCACAGGTTACAGCCGACGCATTCCTCGTCGATCACCTCGAACATGCGTTCGCCATTGACCATGTTGGTGATCGCCTGGTGAGAGGTGTCCTCGCAGGCGATGTGGCAGCGGCCGCACTGGATGCAGAGGTCCTGGTCGATCTTGGCCTTGGCGATGTAGTTGAGGTTCAGATACTGCCAGTCGGAGACATTGGGCACCGCGCTGCCGACAAACTGGTCGACGGAGGTGTAGCCCTTCTTGTCCATCCAGTCGCTGAGGCCGTCGATCATGTCCTCGACCACCTTGAAGCCGTAGGTCATCGCTGCCGTGCAGACCTGCACCGAGCCGGCGCCAAGTGCCATGAACTCGGCCGCATCCCGCCAGGTGGTCACCCCGCCAATGCCCGAGATCGGCAGGCCGTGGGTGGCCGGGTCGCGGGCGATTTCAGCGACCATGTTGAGCGCGATCGGCTTGACCGCCGGGCCGCAATAGCCGCCATGGGCACCCTTGCCGTCGACGGAGGGCGACGGCGACATGATGTCGAGATCGACGCCCATGATCGAATTGATGGTGTTGATCAGGGAGACCGCGTCCGCCCCGCCCGCCTTGGCGGCCTGGGCCGGCTTGCGCACATCGGTGATGTTCGGGGTCAGCTTGACGATGCAGGGCATGCGCGAATGCTGCTTCACCCAGCGCGTGACCATCTCGATATATTCCGGCACCTGACCGACGGCCGAGCCCATGCCGCGCTCGCTCATGCCGTGCGGGCAGCCGAAATTGAGTTCGACGCCGTCTGCCTCGGTCTCTTCGACACGGCGCAGGATGTCGATCCAGTTCTGCTCCTCGCAGGGCACCATCAGCGACACGACCAGAGCCCGGTCGGGCCAGTCGCGCTTGACCTGCTTGATTTCGCGCAGGTTCACTTCCAGCGGCCGGTCGGTGATCAGCTCGATGTTGTTGAGGCCGATCAGCTGCCGGTCCTTGCCGTGGATCGCGCCGTAGCGCGGGCCGTTGACGTTGACCACCGCAGGGTCCTCGCCGAGCGTCTTCCAGACAACGCCGCCCCAGCCGGCCTTGAAGGCGCGGACGACGTTGTATTCCTTGTCTGTCGGCGGCGCGGAGGCCAGCCAGAACGGGTTCGGCGATTTGATGCCGATGAAGTCTGTACGCAAGTCAGCCATGATGGCTCTCCCTCGAAATCCGTGACACCGGGCGCCTTCAAGCGCTCAAGGCGGCGTTGATGCTTTCAGCGGCGACCTTGCCGTCTTCGACGGCCGCGACCGTGAGGTCTTCGCCGCCAAGAATGCAGTCGCCACCGGCCCAGACATCGGAAAGGCTGGTCCTGCGGTCGTCGCCAACCACGATCCGGCCCTTGTCCAGGGTGAGCGCGTCGCCGAGATCGGCCTTGACCAGGGTTTGGCCGACGGCCTTGAAGACCATGTCGGCCGGCAGGGTCACGGTCTCGCCGGTGCCTTTCAGGGAGCCATTCTGCTCTTCGGTGCGTTCCAGCTCAATCGCGGTGATGGCACCATTGGCTCCGACCAGCGCCTTGGGCTGGGCCCAGGTCATGATCTTGACGCCGGTGGTCTGGGCCAGATGCTGCTCGTATTCCGAGGCGTTCATCCGGTCCTGGCCACGCCGGTAGGCGATGGTGACATCGTCCGCGCCGAGCAGTTTGGTCTGGACGGCGATGTCAACGGCGGTCATGCCGCCACCGATGACAACGATCCGGCGTCCGACAGGCAGCTTGGAGAGATCGCCTGCCTGGCGCAGGTCGGCAATGTAGTCGACCGCGTCGAGCGAGCCGCTCTTGTCCTCGCCATCGAGGCCGAGCGCGTTGACGCCGCCGAGGCCAATGCCGAGGAACACCGCGTCATAATCGGACCGCAGCGTGGCCAGATCCAGATTGTCGCCAAGGCGCATGCCGGTCTTCAGTTCAATGCCGCCGATGGAGAGAATGAACTCGACTTCGCGGGCCGCGAAATTGTCGACGGACTTGTAGGAGGCGATGCCGAATTCGTTCAGGCCGCCGGCCTTGTCCCTGGCATCGAACAGCGTGACGTCGTGGCCATGGACAGCCAGCCGGTGGGCGCAGGAAAGGCCCGCCGGGCCGGCGCCGACCACGGCGACCTTTTTGCCCGTCGGCGCGGCGCGGGTAAACGGCGTGGTGTCGTTCTCGGCCATGTAGTGGTCGGTGGCATAGCGCTGCAGCTGGCCGATCTTCACCGGCTTGCCTTCGGCCACTTCACGCACGCAGACCTGTTCGCACAGGGTCTCGGTCGGACAGACGCGGGCGCACATGCCGCCGAGGATGTTCTGCTCGAAGATCGTCTTCGCCGACCCGGTCGGGTTGCCGGTCGAGATCTGGCGGATGAATTGCGGAATGTCGATGCTTGTCGGGCAGGCCTGCATGCAGGGCGCGTCGTAGCAAAAATAGCAGCGGTCGGCCTCGACCTGCGCCTCGTGCGGTTCCAGCAAGGGGTGCAGATCGGAAAAATTCTCTGCGTATGCGTCCTCAGGCAAGCGCCCGGCGGCAATATCCGGGCCGGCTTTGGTCTGGGTCATGGAGATCTCCGGAAGGTTGGCGATCGTTTTTGAAAGCGGCCGCCTTCGTTGAATGAGGAGGCTCACCACTACATTGGAGGAAAATTTGAACAGTTAGTCAAATTTTTTTTGGAACGATTATAAACTTGAGGAAAAAAATCAGAAATAAAGTTGCCGATTTTCCAGCAGCTTAGTACGAAAATATATGGATGATGAAATTTGCGCCATGGCGCGGTTTCCGGCTCCAAATTGGCAGCCAGAAACGAAAACCGACATGCAGACAGAACGGACCGCTGTCCGGAAGAGAGGGTTTCGCGCGTGTGTTTTGCGGTCAGTTGGACCTATGCACGAGTCTCAGGGCGGGCGCATACGTCTTGCGCGACGCGCGCTCACACAAGGCCTGGAAAATAACAAGCAGGCTCATCGCCACAAGCGTGACCGGCCAGAAAAGGGATGTGACCAGAACGCTGGCCAGACTGGTGGGCGTACTCAAGCCGCTATCGAGCAGCTCCGCCGACGACAGGATCAGAAATACAAGCGTGACGGCGCCATAGAGGACGACCGCTACAAAGAACGCAACAACCATGCTATTGCCCACCTTCTCCTACCCAAAGCCACGGCCCGAGCCTCACCGCAGCGATCCACCGGCTTCATCACAGGGTAAATATTTGGTGTAAATGTGACCGGCACCACTTTGCGGAGATGCGGGCGCGCCCAAATTTTCATCACTGTGGACGGTTGGGGATAAGCTCTCCTCTCGTGCAAAGCGGGCCGGGGCGATTGGTGACCGTCCACAAAAAGGCAGCGGGCTGCGGACATAATGATGCTTTTCATGTGCCGGGTACCTGCCTAACTCTCGGGAACGACTTGTGAAACGAGGGTTGGGCAGCGCCGATGGCCAGGCATTTCTTCTGGAACGAACTGAACGCGTCGGATTTTGCGTCCCTGGACCCGGAGCGGGTCATCGCCATCCTGCCGACGGCGTCGACCGAGCAGCATGGGCCACATCTGCCGATCGCGACGGACGTCGCCATCGCTCAGGGCATGCTGGAGGAAACGCGCAGGCAGCTTCCGGAAGATCTCGACATCCTGGTGCTGCCGATCCAGGAGATCGGCAAGGCCAACGAGCATAAATATGGCCCCGGAACCCTGTCCCTGAGCGCCGAGCTTCTTATTCCGGTCTGGACAGCAATTGGCCAGAAGGTCTGCGAGGCCGGGCTGCGCAAGATGGTGATCGTCAATTCCCATGGCGGCAATACGGACATCATCAGCATTGTCTCACGTGAGTTGCGGGTCCGCTTCGACATGGCGGTGCTTGTGACCCAATGGGGCCGGTTCGGCCATCCGGAGGGCATGATCTCGGCTCATGAGACAAAGTTCGGCATTCACGGCGGCGAGGTCGAAACCTCGCTGATGCTGCATTTCCGGCCCGAGCTTGTGCGCATGGACAAGGCCGAGAATTTCGCCTCGAAGGCGGAAGAAATGCAGAAGCTGTCAAAATTCATCCAGCCGACCCCGCCCCATGCCCTGGCCTGGATTGCGCACGACCTCAATCCGGCCGGCGTCGTCGGCGATGCCTCGAAAGGCACGGCCGAAAAAGGGGTTGCCATCAGTGTGCACCAGGCGGCCGGATTCATCGAGATGCTGCGAGACTTCAGGGACTATTCGCTCGCCGATCTTTATGTGCCGAGCCAGGGCGAAACCTCTTAACAATCCCGTTTTCAGGCGGGCAGGCTGCCTGCGCGCTGCAACTCTTCCACTTCGGCAACGAGTTCTTGCAGAAGAAATTCAACGAACAGGCTGGTCGCCGCGTCCATGGAAGCGCGCGCCCGCGTGAACAGCTTCATTGGCTGATGATGCGTGCGCGCCGCGTTCAGCGGCCGGAACACCAGTTCGCCGCGCCGGCATTCAGCCAGCACGTCGAGCGGGTTGAGCAGGCTGATGCCGATGCCGCGGCGGACCAGCTGGCGGACGGTTTCCGATGAATTGGTCTCCAGCACCGGTTCGACCGGGATTGGCACCGAGGACAGAACCAGGTTGATCACATCGCGCAGACTGGTCCCTGACTGGGCCAGAACCAGCCGCTCCTGGACCACATCGACCAGATCCACCGGGCCGGTTTCCTGCGCGAGCCGGTGATCCGGAGGCACCACCGCGCCGATCGGAATGTCGAAGGTCGCGAGCGTGCGCAGCCCGGGTGTCGCGGCAATATTGAAGCCAAGGCCGATATCGACCTCGCCCGTTAGCACGGGATTGATGGTCGTGGTGCCGCCGTCGCTGCGCAGCTTGATGTGAACGCGCGGATTTGTCTCGATGAATTTGGCGATGATCTCGGGCAGCGGGCCGGAGGCGAGCCCAACCGTGGTGACCAGCGACACCTGGCCCGCATGCGGCATCTTGAGCGCCCGGATCCGGGTCTCCAGCCTGGCATAGTCCTTCAGAACACCGCGGATGTGCTCGATGCAGAGTTCTCCCGCCGCCGTCAGGCGCAGCCCGCGCGGCAGCCGCTCGAACAGGGGCACACCGAATTCCTCTTCCAGTGCAAGGATCTGACGGTTGATGGCCGAGGAGGAGACATTGAGGCGGTCCGCTGCCTTCCTGATCGATCCCGACCTTGCGATCTCGTCCAGATAGAGCAGCTTTCTCGAATGGAGCAGGGCCAATTAATGCCTCCTTTTTATGCATGCGGCACATTTGATCACCAGAAAACCCAGCGATGACAATAAGGCATCGCTGCAGGCGAATTTTGATGCTTTTCAACGTGCGCTTCAAGGGCTCAAATCGTTTTGGAAATGCGCGGTTTTGCGCCGGATTTGTTATACTGGAGGCTCTCGAATGACAGTTTTTCCATCCACCAAGACGGTTCTAGCGACTGTTTTGTTCACCGGGCTCGCTGCGCATCAGGCTGTGGCTTTGGACGAAGTGACCTACGGCACCAACTGGCTGGCACAGGCCGAGCATGGCGGATTTTACCAGGCGGTCGCGGACAGGACCTATGAGAAATACGGCCTCAAGGTCACGATCGCGCCGGGCGGGCCGCAGGCGGCCAACGATGCCCTGCTGATTTCCGGCAAGATCGATTTCTACATGGGTGGTACGCTGAAGGGCTTCGACCATGTCAAGGAAGGCATTCCCTTCATCAACGTGGCCAGCATGTTCCAGAAGGATCCGCAGATCCTGACTGCGCATCCGGACCAGGGCATCGACAAGTTCACGGACCTCGCCAAGCTCGAAACCATCTACATGGGCAAGGACGGCTACGTCACCTATTTCGAGTGGATGAAGAAGAACTTCGAGGGCTTTTCCGATGCCCAGTTCAAGCCCTACACCTTCAACCCAGCCCCCTTCATCGTCGATCCGAAGTCCGCGCAGCAGGGCTACCTGACGTCTGAGCCCTACGAGATCGAAAAACAGGCCGGCTGGGCGCCGAAAGTGTTCCTGCTCGCTGATGAGGGCTGGACGCCCTATTCGACCATGATCACCACCTCCAAGGCCCTGGTCGAGGACAACCCGGACCTGGTCCAGCGCTTTGTCGATGCCTCCATCGAGGGCTGGTACAACTATCTTTACGGCGACAATGCCGCGGCGAACGAACTGATCAAGGCGGACAACCCGGAAATGACCGACGGGCAGCTCGCCTATTCCCTCGCCAAGATGAAGGAATACGGCATCGTCGACAGCGGCGAGACCATCGAAAAGGGTATCGGCTGCATGACCGACGCACATTTCAAGCAGTTCTTCGACACGCTGGCATCGATCGATGTGGTTGAGGCAGGGCTTGACTACACGCAGTCTTATACGACGGAATTCGTCTGTAAGGGCGTCGGCCTCGATCTGAAGAAGTAAGGCCGGGTCCGGCAATGATCCGCTTCGCGCGCACCTGCGCGGGGCGGCCGTCTCCAGACGCAGAGTTGAGCATGGTCACAGCCGAACCGGGCAGCACGGCACTTTCAACAGCCCGCAGTACTCCGTCTTCCCGCCCCCTCGTGGCGATGGACGCCGTCTCGAAGGTCTTCTCCAACGGCACGCTTGCCCTTTCGGGCATGTCGATGACGGTGCGTCCCGGCGAGTTCATCAGCCTGCTTGGGCCCTCCGGCTGCGGCAAGTCCACCGCGCTCAGGATCATCGCCGGTCTTGGTGGGATCTCGGAAGGAAGCATCGACTGGCCGAGTTTCCGCATTAACGCGCGTGGGCTGCCGGACGGCGACATCAGTTTTGTCTTCCAGGAGCCGACGCTGATGCCGTGGCAGACCGTCTTCGGCAACGTCTACCTGCCGCTGCGCCTGAAGGGCCTGTCGAAAAAGGCGGCGGCGGACAAGATCTACGCAGCCCTGGAGAGCGTCGGGCTAGAAGACTTTGCCGACGCCTATCCGCGCGAACTTTCCGGCGGCATGAAGATGCGGGTCTCGATTGCCCGCGCGCTGGTGACCGAACCGAAGCTGTTGCTGATGGACGAGCCCTTCGCGGCGCTCGACGAAATCACCCGGCAGAAGCTCAATGACGACGTGCTGGCGCTTTGGAAGGCAACAGGTATAACGGTGATCTTCGTGACCCATTCCGTCTATGAATCCGCCTATCTCGCCAACCGGATCGTTGTGATGAAGGCCCGTCCCGGCCGGGTCCACGCCGATTTCCCCCTGCATACCAGCCTGGAGCGGGACGTCCGCTATCGCACGTCCGAGGAATACCGGCAGGCCTGCGCGGACGTCTCCGCCAAACTGTCCGAAGCCATGGGAGGCGAGGAGCATTGACGATGACATCCGCCAATGAAGACCTGCAGCCCGCGCCGACGACCGATCATGCAGGCGCGTCAAAGTCGAAAGCACCGGCGGCTGTGCAATTGCCGACCAGGGAAAGCGCCGCCGCAATCAAGCGCCGCGACCGGCTCCTGACGATCCTTGTCCCAATCTGCGTCATCGCCTTCCTGATCGCGTTCTGGCAGATCATGGTCACCGTCAATGAGACGCCGCATTACATCCTGCCCGGGCCGGATCTGGTGGTGAAATCGCTGATCTCGGACTGGCATATACTGCTGCCCGCGCTCTGGGTCACCACCAAGATCACCATCGCCTCGCTGGCCCTGGCGCTGATCGGGGGCGGCGGCATGGCCATTCTGCTGGTCCAGTCGCGCTGGATCGAGGTCGCGCTTTACCCGATCACGGTGATCCTGCAGGTCACACCGATCATCGCCATTGCGCCGCTGATCCTGATCTATGCGCCGACCACGCAATCGGCGCTCCTGATCTGCGCGTTCGTGGTCGCCTTTTTCCCGATCCTCTCCAACATGGTGCAGGGCCTGAAAAGCGTCGATCACAACCTGCTCAACCTGTTCGAGCTTTATGGCGCCTCGCGCTGGCAGACGCTGATCTACCTGAAGCTGCCTGCTTCCCTGCCCTATTTCATGACAGGCCTCAGGATCGGCGGCGGGCTGGCGCTGATTGCGGCGGTGGTTGCCGAGTTTGCCGCCGGGTCCGCCGGCGCGGGCTCGGGCCTTGCCTTCCGCCTGCTGGAATCCCAGTTCCGGCTCAACATTTCACGACTCTTCGCCGCGCTGTTCCTGCTGGCGAGCCTGGGCGTGCTGATTTTCGCGCTGACCTCCTTCATCTCCTGGTGGACGTTGCATCGCTGGCACGAAAGCAGCCTGAAGCGGGAAAACTGATGTCGCTGGTCCTTCCTTCAAGCAGCCGTTTCGTGCTGCGCACCGCAACCCTGCCGGTCGCTGTCGCGCCTGGATTTGACGGTCCCACGAAAGACGGCCTGTGCTCCGCGGATCTAGTCATTTCGGACGGCCGGATCGAGGCCGTTCTGCCCGCGGGCTCCGCGCCTGGGGACCTTGAGGGGGCTGATCTTCACAACAGGATGGTCTGGCCCTGCTTTGCAGACATGCACACCCATATCGACAAGGGCCATATCTGGGACCGGCAGCCCAACCCGACGGGTGATTTCGATGGCGCGCTTGCGGCGGTCCGCGCTGATCGGGAAGCCAACTGGACGGCGGCGGATGTCGAAACGCGCATGGATTTCTCCCTGCGCTGCGCCTATGCCCATGGAACCTCGCTGCTGCGCACCCATATCGACAGCCTGGCGCCGCAGCACCGGATCTCCTTCGACGTTTTCACGGAGATGCGCGCGCGCTGGCAGGACCGGATCAACTTGCAGGCGGTGGCTCTCTTTCCAATCGATGCAATCGATGACAAGGCTTATTTCGCCGATCTGGTCGAGGTGGTCTCAACAAGCGGCGCCCTGCTCGGTGGGGTCACCTACCCGATGCCGGATCTGGACAAGAGACTGGACATCCTGTTCCGGACGGCGGCGGACAAGGGGCTCGACATCGACCTCCACGTCGACGAGACCCAGGATGCCGGCGTCCTGACGCTGCTTGAAATCGCCGAAGCCAAGCTTCGCAACGGCTTTGAAGGTGCGGTCACGGTCGGCCATTGCTGTTCCCTGGCACGACAGGACGACGACACCGCAAAAACCACGATCGAGAAGGTTTTCGAGGCCGGGCTGTCCGTCGTCTCCCTGCCCATGTGCAACATGTACCTGCAGGACCGGCAGGCGCACCGGACCCCGCGATTCCGGGGCATCACGCTGTTGCACGAGCTTGCGGCCGCCGGCGTGCCGGTCGCGGTTGCCTCCGACAACACCCGCGATCCGTTCTACGCCTATGGCGATCTCGACATGGTCGAGGTCTTTCGCGAGGCGGTCCGGATCGCGCACCTGGATCACCCGCTCGATCATGCTGCCAAGGTTGTCACCAGCCTGCCGGCCGACATTTTGAAGGTGCCTGAGGCAGGCCGTATTGCCGCAGGTCTTGGCGCCGACCTGGTGATTTTCCACGCCCGGAGCTGGAGCGAATTTCTGTCCCGTCCGCAGGCGGACCGCATCGTGATGCGGAATGGCATGGGCATCGACCGCCGCCTGCCGGATTATTCTGAACTTGACCCGCTGATGAGAGGCTGACCATGGCCGACTATGAAAAGATCAAGGCCGAACTCGACGGCATCGCCGTGGAAGACAATCCGCGCCTGGTTCAGGCCAAGAGCCGCGATTTCTATTGGTATTCCCCGGTTCTGAAAGCCCAGCTCGACAACGTTACCGGCGATCTGCTGGTCTCGCCGAAGGACGAGGCGGAAGTGATCCGGGTGCTGAAGACCGCCTTTGCGCACGGCGTTCCGGTGACACCGCGCGGCGCCGGCACCGGCAATTACGGTCAGGCCATGCCGTTGTCGGGAGGCATTGTGCTCGACATGTCGAAAATGGACGGGGTCAAGGAAATCGCGCCGGGCCGTGTGGTTTGCGGCCCGGGCATCGTCATGGCCAAGCTCGACAAGATCACCAGGGACCATTCCGGCCAGGAGCTGCGGTTTCATCCGTCCACCGCGCAGACCGCCACCATCGGCGGCTTCATCGCCGGCGGCTCGGGCGGTGTCGGCTCCGTCCACTGGGGCGGCCTTCGGGATCTCGGCAACATCCTGCGCCTGCGTATTGTCACCATGGAAGCCGAGCCCCGGGTGCTTGAGCTGTCCACCTGGGATCTGCAAAAAGTCAGTCACGCCTATGGCACCAATGGCATCATCACCGAAGTCGAGATGCCGCTCGCGACCGCCCATGACTGGGTGGATGTCATCGTCGGCCATGAGACCTTCATGGACGCGGTGGTCTTTTCCGACAAGCTGGCGCGCAGCAACGGTCTGCTCCTGAAGGAAGTCGCGCCGATCGCCGCGCCGATCCCGTTCGACTATTTCACCCGGCACAAGCCATGGCTGAAGGAGGGCGAGTCCGTCACGGTTCTAATGGTGGCACCAAACTCGATGTCGGCCGTAGAAGCGCTTGCCGAACGCATGAAGGGCGAGATCCGCTTCCGCTCCGACGAAGTGGAGAGCATGAAGGGCATTCCCCATGCCTATGAGCTTGCCTGGAACCACACCACCTTGCGGGCGCTGAAATTCGACAATTCCTTCACCTATCTGCAGACCCAGTATCCCGGCCCGAACCATGTGGAGCTGGTTCGGAAAACGACGGAAATGTTCCCGGGCGAAATCTTCGGCCATCTGGAATTCCTGCGTTTTGACGGCCAGGTCCAGTGTTCCGGCCTGCCGCTGATTCGCTACACCACCGAAGAACGGCTGGGCGAGATCATCCGCCTGCACGAGGAAAACGGCTGCCCGGTGTTCAATCCGCATCGTTACACGCTGGAAGAGGGCGGCATGAAACAGACCGATCAGGTCCAGCTTGCCTTCAAGAAGGAAACCGATCCGAAAGGTCTGCTCAATCCCGGCAAGATGATTGCCTGGGACAATCCGGATTTCGATTTCTCGGCCGGCAAGAACTACCTTTTCCCGGGCCTCCAGGCCTTTGCAGAGGCCTGAGGAATGCGCGTCCTTGTCCTTCATTCGCATCCGCAGGAGCAAAGCTTCGGCCGGGCGCTCTACCAGAAAACCTGCGACAGCCTGGAAAAGGCCGGTCACGAAGTCGATGGCTGCAATCTCTACGCGGAAGGCTTTGACCCGGTCCTGTCGGCATGGGACCGGGACATCTATCACACCATTCCGGACAACCGGCAGAAGGTCGACAGCTATTGCGAGCGCCTCAAGGCCGCCGAGGGCCTGGTGATCTGCACGCCGGTCTGGAATTTCGGCTTTCCGGCCATTCTGAAGGGCTATTTCGACCGGGTCTGGTTGCCCGGCGTCTCCTTCGACCTGGAAGACGGCAAGCTGACCCCGACCCTGCGCCACATCCGCAAGCTGGCGGCCGTGATGACCTATGGCGGCGACCGTTGGCGGGCGTTTCTGGTCGGCGATCCGCCGCGCAAGATCGTCAAGCGGGTCATCCGCGCGCAGATCAAGCTTGGCGCCCCGGTGCGCTACCTGGCCCATTACGACATGAACAACTGCACGCCGGAGACGACGGGTGCTTTTCTGGACAAGGTCGGCCGGGAAATGGAGCGGTTTTGAGACCGCTCCACGGTTCTTGTCCTAGAAAACCTTCGCCGCTGTCACTTCCACTTCGACCAGAAACTCCGCGCGCGTGAAACCGCCGACTACGAGCAGGGTCGACACTGGCTTCAACGGGCCTGTGTAGCGGTCACGCACGGCCATGTAGTCAGAAAAGTCTTCACGCCGGGTCACGAAGCCGGAAATGCGGATGACATCGTCGAAGCTCATGCCGGCATCCGCCAGGATGGCCTTGACGGCCTCGAAGCAGAGTTCGGCCTGACCGGTCACGTCGGGCGGGATCGTGTCGTCCGGCCGGATGCCGAGCTGGCCCGAGGTCACCAGCAGGCTGGCGCCGGGGGGCACCAGCAGGCCGTGGCTGTAATTGCCGAACGGCGCGCGTACCGAGGCGGGGTTGAAGCTTGTCTTGTCCGCGCGATCAGCCATGGGAGGGGTTCCAAATCATTGATTGTCCGCCGTATTTTCCGGCAGGCATCTTGAAATGTCACCCCCTGGGAACGCCTGTTTTTTGGGCTTATTCCGGGTACCAGAGCTTGGCTTTTTCCGCGCCGCGCTCGATGATCACGTGGCTGTTGGCAAAGACGCGGTAGGTGTGGCTCCAGTCGCCGTCCGGCCACTTGATGCGCACATTCGCCCGCTCGGCGACACCAAGGCCGAAATGCAGGAACCCCATCTGGCCGGAGGCATGGCCGGCGCCGATCTGGATGTCCTTGACCCGGGTGTGATTGCCGGTCTTGACGCTGATCTTGGCGCCGACCGCGCGGCTGTTGGGCTGGCCGGGCTGGCGCACATCGATCGCCAGGAAATTGCCGAGCGGTTTCGGAGCGGCTTCCGTGCCCCGGCCGACATTTCGGAACAGGCTGACGGGCGCCGCCCGGTTGACGACCACCAGGTCGAGAAGTCCGTCGGAATTGAAATCCGCCAGGCCCGCGCCCCGGCCGCGCCGGTCAAGACCGATCCCGGCGGGACCGCCTGCTTCGGTGAAGGTACCGCCCCATTGGCCTATCAAGAGATTGTCCGGGTCATAGGCGGCAAAGTCCGGCATGGCTTCCACGTTGCCCTTGGCAATGAAGAGATCCCATAGCCCGTCATTGTTGACGTCCTGGAATTCCGAATGCCAGCCGGTCGACGGCTTCAGGTCCTCGCCCTTGTAGGGCCGGTGCGCGGTCACGCCGAGATCGAAGGCAATGTCCTGATAGACGGGGACGGTTTCGTCCGCCTCCACATCGAGTTTCTGCAGTTTGGTGTCGCCCATGGACGTGAGCGCATATTCCGGGAACCCGTCGACATCGAGATCGACGGAGGCAATGCCCATGCCCCAGATCTTCAGGTGCTGCCAGCCGTCCGACTTGCGGTAGGGCCGGGGCGGGCGTCCCGGCGGCACGGCCCAGAGCTGTTCCTCGCCGCCGCGATAATAGTGGCGGTCGTTGGAAATCCGGAGCGCGGCTTCGCCGGACCGGTTCCAGTCGGTGAACAGGATAGACAAGGTGCAATAGCCGGGCGACAGCCGGCTCGGCTCCGGATAGGAAACGCCGCCCTCGGCGGTCTTTTCCGGCCGGAACAGGAAATTGTCGTGGCAGGTACCCCAGGGCGAGCCGGGCGCGGAGCGGTCGACATAATTGCCGAAGGCCAGGGTCGGATACTCAAGTCCGGGCTCGAAGGTCGCCGAAAAGGCAGTGGTCCATTCGCGTCCGCCGTCAAAACCGAGAGCCCGGTTGGCAACGGTGAAGCTGCAGTCGCCCTTGCCTTCCAGGAGCAGGTTCTCGCCGAGGCGCAGGATTGCCAGATCAATGACGTCGTCATTGTTGAAATCGAGCGGATAGGCCCCGAGGATCTTGTCCGCCTCCCGGTCGCCGAGGCCGGTCGCGACAGCGGTGAATTTCAGCGCGCCGCCGGTCGGACTGTCGTTGCGGAAAAGCTGCGCCGGATTCTTGCCGCCGGCCAGAAAGAGATCCGGCCGCCGGTCGCCATTGCAGTCGAGTATGGCGGCACCGCCACCGACAAAAAACTCCCAGGCCCCGTCATAGGTATGATCGAGACCGGCAGCCTGCGCTTCCTCGACATAGGTCGGGACCGGAGCGAGGGAGGTGAGTATCTCGTCCTGTGCTGCGACTGGTGCAGTCGCAGACAGAACTAGCGCAATTGCCGAGAACGCGGACCAGGTTGTTTTCCGGGTGACGGAACCGCCTTCATGCGTCTGCACTGGTGCCATAAGGGCACTCCGGCATGCACCACACCCGGTGTCACCCCGGACAAGCGTAGCGCCGATCCGGGGCCTACTCGCCTGGCCGCTTGCTGAAGCGGATCGTGTTTCAACCTCGGACAGAGCAAACCAAACCGAGTCTCTGGAAATGAGTGGGCCCCGGTTCTCCCTGCGGTCGACCGGGGTGACATCGGTGTTTGTGGTGCTCTCGCCGGATGCGGCAAACGCCTTGGAAATACGGGTCATTCGGCGATCTCCAGGCTGCGCAGGAAGGCGATGATGGACTGGCGTTCGTTTTCGCCAAGCGCGGCATAGGCCTTGCGGCTGCCGGCCGCCTCGCCGCCATGGGCCAGGATAACCTCGTCCAGGGTGGTGAGGTCGCCGCGATGGCCGTAAGGCGCCGTGCTGCCGATGCCCCAGAGTTCCGCTGTAATGAAGACATCCCGCGCGACAAACCGTTGGGCCAGCAGTTCATTGCCGAAAGTGTCATTCTTCGCGTCGGCGATCTTGTGGCGTTTCAGGTCGCCGAACAGCGGCACCAGAACACGACCCTCCGCGTCCCTCGGCAGGGCCTTGACCCAGTCCAGCGTGCCGAGATCGTAGCTGAGCGGCATTCCGACATCGCTCTGGCGCAAGGTACCGGCGGTATCAAAAGGGCCGGGATCCTGAAAGGTCAGGCTTTCCAGCGGCAGCGCCGGGATGTGACAGGAGGCGCAGCCGATCTCGCCGAAGAGCGTTTCCCCTTCCTTTGCCGCGGTCTGCCAGATGTCCGGAAGGTCCTGTTTGCGGGTCGGCGCGGCCAGAGTTGCCTGCCAGGCCACCAGGGCGGAAATCTGACCGGGAGACAATTCGTCCGTATGGCCGTCGCCGTCGAAGTCGTCCGAACCGGTCCAGTCCGCGCCGAAGCGTTCGCTCGCCTGCATGCCGTGATGGTCGTTCATGGCATTCACCGTGAACTGGCGCAGCGAGGTAAAGACGCCCTTCTGGCTGAACGGGCGCAGGGTCAGGTCATCGTCGATGCCCTCGATCCCCGAAACATCCAGCGTGCCGTCCGGCCCGGCCGTCAGCGTTCCGAAGGCAACGCCCTTGGTTTCAAGGGCAACCGTTTCCGGCTGACCGCTTGCGCGCGCCTTCGTCAACACCGCCTGCCGTTGAGACCGCAAGTCGGCGGTCATTTCGCGGGCGAGCAGCTCGATCAGGCCGGCACCCTGGATGGCGTTGGTGTTGCGTTCGTTGGAAAATTGCGGGTCGATCGTGTCGAAGTCTGCGCTTTCGAAACCTTCCGAGACGAACACGTTGGCGGTGAAGGCGCCGGCGCCGCCCGTGACCGGCTCGTTGTGGCAGGAGGCGCAGGCATTGGCATCCATGCCGGCAAGGCGCTGGAACGCCAGATGGGATTTCCGGCGCACCTTGGTCGGCACGATAGCCCCGGTCGCATCCGGACGTCCTGCGCCGTCCAGCGTCGTGAACTTGGCCTTGAACAGTTTTTCGCCGAGCGGCTGCAGCACCGCGATCGGATCTTCTTCGGAGGCCGCAAGGGCGTCGAGGTCGACATCCTCTGTCAGGGCCCGTTCGCTCCAGGGCGGCAGATCAGAATCGGCAAGGACTGCCTGGGGCAGCAGGAGCATCAACGCCAGTCCCGAGGCGGAAAGGCCGATAGGGCGGATCATGCGATCAACTCCTTGCTGTCGGGCCGGGCGGAGCCCTTGGCGGACGCGCTTCCGAGAAAGTCCTTGTCCAGCCGTTCCATCGACTGGGCGATCAGGCCACTGCGGATGAAATCCTCGTTCCAGGGCATGACGTCGAGCGAGAAATTGTTCCTGAGATCGGCGACCAGAGCCTCTTCGAGGCCTTCCCACATGCCCTTTTCCATGAAGGCAAAGGCACGCATGGCCGCGCCGGTCAGGACGACCCGTTTCGGGTCGATCATCGCGATCACCCGGGCAAGACCGTAGCCGAGCACCCGGCCGGCCTCGTGAAAGGCCTTGCAGGCATCGCTGTCGCCGGACCCGGCCAGTTCGATCAGCCGGGCGAGCCCGCTGACCCCGGCGCGGATCGTGATCGGGTCGGTGTCCTCCGGCAGGTGGGAGGCCGCGCGGACCAGGGCATAGTCGGAAAGATAGGCTTCCAGGCAGCCCTTCTTGCCGCAGCGGCAAAGCGCGCCGCCGGGCACATGATTGGCATGACCGAATTCGGCCGCCGTGCCGCTTGCCCCGGAAAACAGCTGGTTGTTGAGATAAAGCCCCATGCCGACACCGTAATCGAGCATGATCACCGCGAAGGTGCCGCTGTAGCGGTTCGGATCCGACCAGTGCAGCGCTTCGGTGATCATGTTGGTGTCGTTGGAGATGTAGCACTCGGCGCCGAAGGCATCGTGCAGCGGCCCGACGATCGGGATCTTGCGGCCCGCGAAGGCCGGGCTCCAGGCGACCATCCCGGTTTCGGTCTCGACCACGCCCTGCGCGGCGACGCCGATTTCCCGGACCCGGTTGGTGCCTATGCCGGCTTCCTGCAGGAACTGCCGGATCGCCGTGACCAGCGCATCTGGGAAGCTGTCCGCGTCGGCGGTCGCGGTGTCGAAGCGCGTTCGGATCTCCCTGACGACCTCGCCGGCGAAATCGACCAGCGACAGGTCGATCGTGTTGACGGCGAGGCGCACGCCGATCGTGTAGACCGCTTCCGGATTGAGCTTCAGGAGCGTGCGTGGCCGGCCGCGTGCCAGCGGCGCTTTCGGCTCCTCGCTCTCCAGGGACAGGATCAGTCCCTGGTCCAGCAGATCGGAGGTGATCGCCGTCACGGTTGCAGGGGACAGGCGTGTCATCTGACCGAGATCGATCCGAGCCATCGGACCGTTCCGGCGCAGGGCCTGTAGAACAATACTTCTGTTTTGCCGCCGGATCTGATCCCGGTCCGCCTTGCGAGTCATGTGCGCTCAGCTCTTCCCACGGTGTTTCCTCTGCCCCGGGTTTTTCCCGGTTTTCCGCCCTTCTTCGGGATTTTTCAAGCCCGCGGAGCGAAGTTTTGCAAAACCATGTTGACAGGAGCTGCGCTTTCCTGCAACTTTTTTTCGGACACCAAAAAAAATAACAATAAGGTTGTCCTATCTGAAAGCGCCTCGACAAGGCGCTTCGAAACAGACGCATTTTCGGTGCAGCCGTTCGACGTGGACTGCACCAACTGGAGGAAACATCGCAATGCGTAAAATCACCACTTTGCTGGCGGGCGCCCTGCTGTCCGCAACCGCTCTGAACCTCGCTCATGCTGAAGATGTCGTTGTCGGCGTCAGCTGGTCGAACTTCCAGGAAGAACGCTGGAAGACCGACGAAGCCGCCATCAAGGGCGCTCTGGAAGCCGCCGGCGCGAAATACATTTCCGCCGATGCGCAGAGCTCTTCCGCTAAGCAGCTTTCCGACGTGGAAGCCCTGATCGCGCAGGGCGCGACCGCTCTGATCATCCTGGCTCAGGACGCACAGGCCATCGGTCCGGCTGTACAGGCCGCTGCTGACGAAGGCATCCCGGTTGTCGGCTACGACCGTCTGATCGACGACCCGCGCGCCTTCTACCTGACCTTCGACAACGTCGAAGTCGGCCGCATGCAGGCTCGTGAAGTGCTGAAAGCTGCCCCGAAGGGCAATTACGTCATGATCAAGGGCTCCCCGACCGACCCGAACGCGGACTTCCTCCGCGGCGGCCAGCAGGAAGTCCTGCAGGCGGCAATCGACGCCGGTGACATCAAGATAGTGGGCGAAGCCTATACCGATGGCTGGCTGCCGGCGAACGCGCAGCGCAACATGGAACAGATCCTGACGGCCAACGACAACAAGGTTGACGCCGTGGTCGCGTCCAACGACGGCACCGCCGGCGGTGTTGTTGCCGCTCTGACCGCTCAGGGCATGGACGGCATTCCGGTTTCCGGCCAGGACGGCGACCATGCCGCTCTGAACCGCGTCGCCAAGGGCACCCAGACCGTGTCCGTCTGGAAAGACGCCCGTGAACTCGGCAAGGCTGCCGGTGAAATCGCCGTTGCACTCGGCGGTGGCGCCGAGCTCTCCGACGTTGAAGGTTCCGCGGCCTGGACCTCGCCGTCCGGTACCGAACTGACCGCCAAGTTCCTGGCGCCGCTGCCGGTCACCAAGGACAACCTGACCGCTGTCGTCGACGCGGGCTGGATCTCTCAGGCAGACCTCTGCCAGGGCGTCGAAAACGGTCCGGCACCCTGTAACTAATAACAATACGCGATAAGCGCGGCCCCGGTTACTGTTAACCGGGGCCTTTAAACAGGGACCGCTTGCTGAAGAAGCCGTTCCCCGGGATGGGCCACCCGATGCGAAAGCATGATGGTCTCCAAGCAGGAGTGACCTCTATGTCCGATACCGCTCTGTCCGGCCAAAAAGGCCCGACAGCACGAAACATGTTTGCCGCGTTGCAGCTCGATACCCGGCTATTGGGCATGATCGGGGCGTTTGTTGTTCTGTGTCTGGTGTTCAACTTTTTCACCGATTTCCGCTTCCTGACACCGCGCAACATCTTCAATCTGACGATCCAGACCGTCTCCGTGGCCATCATGGCGACCGGCATGGTCTTCGTCATTGTCACCCGTCATATCGACCTCTCCGTCGGCTCGGTACTGGCCACCGTCGCGGCGATCATGGCTGTCGTCCAGACCGATGTCCTGCCGGGCATTCTCGGCCTCGGCCATCCCGCGATCTGGATCCTGGCCATTCTCGCCGGCATGGCCGTCGGCATTGCCATCGGCGCCTTCCAAGGCTGGATGATCGGCTATCTCGGCATCCCGGCCTTCATCGTCACGCTCGGCGGCTTGCTTGTCTGGCGGAACGTTGCCTGGTTCATCACCTCCGGCCAGACCATCGGTCCGCTCGACGAGACCTTCACCATGATCGGTGGCATCGGCGGCACCATGGGCGAAACCGGGTCCTGGATCTTCGGCATCCTAGCGGTTGCCGCAGCTCTCTGGCTGCAGGTGGCGTCACGCCGGCGCAAGTCGTCGCATGGCTTTCCAGTGAAACCGGCCTGGGCCGAAGTCACTATGGGTGTGACCACCTCGATTGCCATTCTCGGCTTTGTCTGGATCCTGAATTCCTATGACATTCCGAAAGCCCGTCTGAAGCGTATTTTCGAGGCCTCCGGGGACACCCTGCCGGACGGCTTGACCATGGGCTACGGCATTCCCTATTCGGTTCTGCTCCTGATCGTGGTTGCCGTGGTCATGACCGTGGTGGCGCAGCGCACGCGCCTCGGCCGCTACATCTTTGCAACCGGCGGCAATCCGGATGCTGCCGAACTGTCGGGCATCAACACCCGCTTTCTGACCGTGAAGGTGTTCGCCATAATGGGTGCGCTCAGCGGATTGGCGGCGGCCGTTGCCGCGGCACGTCTCGGCTTCTCGACCAACGACATCGGCACGCTCGACGAACTGCGCGTCATCGCGGCCGCGGTGATTGGCGGCACGGCGCTCGCCGGCGGTGTCGGCACGATCTACGGCGCCATTCTCGGGGCCCTGATCATGCAGTCCTTGCAGTCGGGCATGGCCATGGTCGGCGTTGACGCGCCGCTTCAGAACATCGTTGTCGGCACCGTGCTGGTTCTCGCCGTGCTGGTCGACATCATCTATCGCAAGCGCACGGGAGACTAAGACATGGACGCGCCTCTCGTAGAAATGAAAGACATGTGCATCTCCTTTGGTGGGGTGCGCGCCGTGGATCACGTCACGGTCGATCTTTATCCCGGTGAAGTGGTCGGATTGCTCGGCCACAACGGCGCCGGCAAGTCGACCCTGATCAAGATCCTCTCCGGGGCCTACAAGGCCGACAGCGGCGAAATCCGCATCAACGGCAAGGAAGTCCACATCCACTCGCCGCGCGACGCGCGGGCGCAGAACATCGAGACTATCTACCAGACGCTCGCGCTGGCGGACAATCTCGATGCCGCGTCCAACCTGTTTCTCGGCCGTGAACTGACCTCGCCGCTCGGCTTTGTCGACGACGACGCCATGGAAGCGGAAACCCGCAAGATCATGGGCCGGCTCAACCCGAACTTCAAAAAGTTCCATGCGCCGGTGAAAGCCCTGTCGGGCGGTCAGCGCCAGTCGGTGGCGATCGCCCGGGCGGTCTATTTCAATGCCAAGATCCTGATCATGGATGAGCCGACGGCGGCCCTCGGGGTCCACGAGACCCAGATGGTGGCCGAGCTGATCCAGGAGCTTAAGAAACAGGGCCTCGGCATCTTCCTGATCAGCCACGACATCCACGATGTCTTCCAGCTGTGCGACCGGATTGCCGTGATGAAAAACGGCCAGCTGGTCGGCACCGCCAAGACCACCGATGTCACCGACGACGATGTGCTCGGCATGATCATCCTGGGCAAATGCCCGGATGGGGCGATCCCGGGACCGGGTGCTCTTGTCGACGACAGCGTGGTCGGCTAAACCAACGCGGCCTGCGGGTTTTGACCCGCGGGTCTTTGCACCGGTGTCAGGGGCTGACTCCTGAGGCAAGACGGTGCGAAGATCCCTGCCGATCCCCCGGAAACGGGCTTCGGCATTCTTTTTGATTCATTTTGAGGAACGCACCTCATGTATATCGGTCTCGATATCGGCACCAGTTCGGTCAAAGCCATTCTGCTTGGCGAAGACCAGTCCCTGATTGCCTCGGCAACGGCAGACCTGACCGTCGAGCGTCCGCATCCGGGCTGGTCGGAGCAGGATCCGGACAGCTGGTGGACGGCTTGCGAAACCGTCCTCGATACGTTTAAGCGGCAGGCGCCGAAAGAGCTCGCCGCTGTCAGGGGCATCGGACTTTCCGGCCACATGCATGGCGCCACCCTTCTGGATGCCGCCGGCAAGCCGCTGCGCCCGTGCATTCTCTGGAACGATGGCCGCTCGGGAAAACAATGCCTAGAGCTGGAACGGGCCGAGCCGAAATTCCTGGAACTTGGCGGCAACCGGGTGATGCCGGGCTTTACCGCGCCGAAGCTGCAATGGGTGCGCGAGAACGAGCCGGACATCTTCGCAAAGACCGCCATGGTCCTGCTGCCCAAGGACTATGTGCGTTTCAGATTGACCGGCGAATACGTCGGAGACATGTCCGACAGCGCTGGCACGCTCTGGCTCGACGTTGCCAAACGCGACTGGAGCGCTGCACTTCTGGCCGCGACCGGCCTCACCCGTGCTCAGATGCCGCGTCTGGTCGAGGGCGCGGCGGCATCCGGTGTCCTGACCCGTGAGCTTTGCGCGCGCTGGGGTTTCGAGACCGCACCGGTCGTCGCCGGCGGCGGCGGCGACAACGCCGCCTCCGCCTGCGGTGTCGGTGCTGTCGATCCGGGTTCGGCCTTTGTCTCGCTCGGCACCTCCGGCGTGCTCTTTGTCACCAATGACCGGTTCTCGCCCAATGTCGACAACGCGGTCCATGCCTTCTGTCACGCCGTGCCGGACACCTGGCACCAGATGGGGGTGATGCTGTCGGCAACCGATTGCCTCAACTGGCTCGGCCGGACGCTCAAAACTTCGCCGGGGGATCTCACCGCCGCGCTGACCTCTGTCGAGGGCCCCGCACCTGTGTCGTTCCTGCCCTATCTCGGCGGCGAACGCACGCCGCACAATGATGTCGAGATCCGCGCGACCTTTGCCGGCATTTCCCACGAGACCGACGACACCATGCTGACCCATGCCGTACTCGACGGCGTCGCCTTTGCGCTCAAGGATTGTCTCGAGGCGCTCAGCGTCGCCGGCACGGGCATCGACCGGGTGCTGGCTGTCGGCGGCGGTTCGCGTTCGACCCTCTGGCTGGAAATCATCGCCAGCCTTCTGAACGTGACCGTGGATGTGCCGGTCGATGGCGACTTCGGCGCCTCGCTCGGCGCCGCCCGTCTCGGCCAGGCGGCCGCGTTAGGAACCACGGACGGCATCTTCGCCAAGCCGGCCCTGAAAGCCAGCATCGATCCCGTTCCGCACCTCATCGCACCCTATGCCGAGGCCTATGGCCGTTGGCGCAAACTTTATCCGGCCCTGAAACAGGCCGGTTTCTAAGGAGACTTGATTATGAGCACTGGGTTTTTCGGCGATCTGCAGCCGATCCAATTCGCCGGACCGGAAAGCAAGGATCCGCTGACCTATCGTCATTACAACAAGGATGAGGTGGTTTTCGGCAAGCGCATGGAAGATCACCTGCGCATGGCGGTCTGCTACTGGCACAATTTCTGCTGGCCGGGCTCCGATCCGTTCGGCGGCGAAACCTTTATGCGCTCCTGGATGGCCGCGGGCGGCAATCCGATGGATCAGGCCAAGCTGAAGGCCGACGTCGCCTTCGAGATGTTCCAGATCCTCGGTCTGCCCTTCTTCACCTTCCACGACCGCGACATCGCGCCGGAAGGCAAGACACTGGCGGAGAGCAACGCCAATGTGAATGCCATTGCGGACATCTTCGATAAAAAGATGGCCGACACCGGTGTGAAACTGCTCTGGGGCACGGCCAACATGTTCTCCAACCGGCGCTTCATGTCGGGAGCGGCCACCAATCCGGATCCGGATGTCTTTGCCTATGCCGCCGCCCAGGTGAAAAACGCCATGGACGTCACCGCGCGTCTCAAGGGCGAGAACTACGTTCTGTGGGGCGGCCGCGAAGGCTACGAGACCCTGCTCAACACGAACATCCGGCAGGAACTCGACCAGCTCGGCCGCTTCCTCAACATGGTGGTCGAATACAAGCACAAGATCGGCTTTACCGGCACGATCCTGATCGAACCGAAGCCGCAGGAGCCCTCCAAGCACCAATACGACTACGATGTCGGCACGGTCTACGGCTTCCTGAAGGCCTATGGTCTTGAGAACGAGGTCAAGATGAACATCGAGCAGGGCCATGCCATCCTGGCCGGCCATTCGTTCGAGCATGAGCTGCACATGGCCCGCTCCTTTGGCATTCTCGGCTCTGTCGACATGAACCGCAACGACTACCAATGCGGCTGGGACACCGACCATTTCGGCATGAACGTGCCGGAACTGGCGCTCGCCTATTACGAGATCCTGATGGATGGCGGCTTCACCACCGGCGGCACCAATTTCGACGCCAAGCTGCGCCGCCAGTCGATCGATCCGGTCGACCTGATCCAGGCCCATGTCGGTTCCGCCGATGCCCTGGCCCGGGGCCTCAAGGCCGCCGCCGCGATGATCGAGGACGGCCGGCTGAAGGGCTTCGTCGACGACCGCTATGCCGGCTGGCAGAAACCGGAAAACGCCGACATTCTCAAGGGAGGCTCCTCGCTGGAGGCGCTGGCCGACCGCGTCCACGGCACCAATCTGGAGCCGCAGCCGAAATCCGGCAAACAGGAATACCTGGAAAGCCTGGTCAACCTGTTTGTTTGACCCCGAATTCGGTCCGACCAATCAGGAAGGCCGCGGGTTGCCGCGGCCTTCAGCGCTTCTTTCCATCGCCAGCCACACGGAGTCCTGGGTCCCGGCTCTTCGCTGCGCTGCGGCCGGGATGACAAGGAGAGGTGTAGGCAAGGCTCTAAGGTTGCTGCGACTTTAACCCCGTCGCGCTGCCGCCTGCACCGCTCCGAACAGAACCGGACACGCTCCCAATCCCGCGCCCATTTCCTGCGCCATGTGAAAGGCCGCGCACAGCCCGCACAGGTCTTTCGCGGCAGATCGCCTTTCTTGCGCATTTTCATGATGGACCTCCGAAGAGGTCAGCCTGGTTTGGATCGGCCGGCTTGCCGCTTCGCCGCCGGCGTTTCTCCTGTCCGCGCATCGGAATGCCGCTTTTCCGGCTGCCATGTTTCGATTGAATACCGGCGGCCGTGCCGCGAAAGGCCTGCCCCTTGCGCACCGCCCAGACCTTTTCCCGCGCCTCCTTCGCCGCGCTCAGGTGGTCGACAATCGGAAACGGATAGGCTTTGCCGAGCACCTTTCCGGCATTGTCGGCTTTCCACGGTTCGTGCAGATGGGTGCTGTCGATGTCCTTCAGTTCCGGCACCCAGCGGCGCACGAAGTCACCACTTGGATCTTGGTCGAGGCCCTGCTTGACCGGGTTGTAGATCCGGATGGTGTTGATGCCCGTGGTGCCGGACTGCATCTGCACCTGGGGCCAGTGGATTCCCGGCTCATAATCCGTGAACATTCGGGCAAGGTGAAGCCCAGGCGCACGCCAGTCCAGCCAGAGATGATAACTCGCCACCGCCATCAGCATGGAACGCATGCGGAAATTCATCCAGCCGGTGGCCCTAAGCGCGCGCATGGAAGCGTCGACAAAGGGCAGGCCGGTTTCCCCCTTCCGCCACGCGTCGAGGCGCGCCCTGTCCGGTTCTTTCGGCCGAAGACCGTCATAGGCCCGGTGCAGGTTCTCAAATTCCAGCCGGGGTTCGTCCTCCAGTTTCTGCATGAAATGGCAGTGCCAGTGCAGCCGACCGGAAAAGGACCGCAGGGCACCCTGCCAGGTGGTTCGGCCCGGAAAGTCCTGCTCTTTCAGCTCGCGCTGGCGCGCCCAGGTGGAATGGGCGACTTCGCGCAGGGACAGGGTGCCGAAGGCCAGATGCGGCGACAGCCGCGAGCAGGCATCGAAGGCCCGGACGGGTGTCGACATGGCGGTACGGTAGGGCTTGCCGCGCCGGAACAGGAAACTCTCAAGCGTGTCCATGGCGTCTTGCCGGCCGCCGCTCTGCCGGCCGGGGCAGGGATCAGGGGCAAGAGCGAGATCTTTCGCAGCGGGAATGGGGTCAGTTTCCAGGCCGCCCAAGGGGGCCAATCGCGGTGGATCGATAAATGGCTCCGCCATGAAGCTGTCCCATCGCCCGGCCCAGCCGTCGCGGCTTTTCAGGCGGCGGATCACACCGGTCTGACGGCATTCGGTCCAGGCAATGCCCCTTTCGCGGCACCAGGCAGCGACGGCGAGGTCGCGCTGAAAGGTCCATTCGTTGCCGGTTTCTTCATGCGACCACAGCCCGCCAATGGCAAAACGGTCGGCTATATCAGCAAGGATATCCGTGACCCGGCCGGTCCTGACGATCAGGGGCTGGCCGCGTTCCGCCAGGTCCTGTTGCAAGGACGCCAGGCACTCGGTGAGAAAATCAAACTGTCTGCCAGCCATGTCCGGCTGCCGCCACAGCTCCGGTTCGACCACATAAAGCGGCAGAACCGGGCCGCGCAGCGTCGCGCGTTTCAGCGGCGCGTGATCCTGGACACGCAAATCCTTCTTGAACCAGACGATGTGAACGGGATCCTGCACCGGGCTCCTTTCCGTGTTAAGGGCGACGGTCCAGTCTACGTCTCGGGGCGGCTTTGGATTGCCTTTGCAGGTGTTGTGCGGATACGGAGGGGGATTGAGAATATGGACGAGGCTTGGCTCCCTCGGTTGTCATCCCCGCGAAAGAGTGGACCCGGGAACCTCTTGAAGAGCTTGGGAATTCCCTCGCCAGTCACACGCAGTCCTGGGTCCCTGGTCTTTGCTTCGCTGTGCCCGGGATGACAAATGTGGAAGGAAACAGGGTGCCTCAGAACCGGTCGAACAGCTGGGTACCGTCCGGGTCCGCGAGATTGTGCAGCCGGTGGGCGGCGTGTCGGGCAAAACGCAGGGTGACGGCCTTGCGGGTGGCCGCCGGGAGCTTGTGTTCTGGGGCGCTGCGCAGGATTTCGGCGCCAAAGCCGTCGGAGACGATCAGGCCGGCCTCTTCAGGGAAGATCTCCAGCGGCACGTCCGGATGGGTGGCGAAATAGAGCCGGTCGCAATGCTGGCGGTAGTCCGGCCATTTGCTGTCGGCCCGGAAATCGGCCACCGAGGATTTCACCTCGACAATCCAGAGCTCGTGTTTGGGGCCGAGAGCCAGAAGATCCGCGCGCCGGGCCGAGGCGAGCGTCACTTCCGGCAGACAGGCAAAATCGAATTGCCGCAGCAGCCTTGCCGTGCCGCGCCAGACCTTGAGCGCGGTCTCCGACTGGCGGCCATCCTTCAGTGGATCGTCCAGCTGGATCCGCCCGGCGCTGTGACTATCGTTATTCATTTCCTTTTTGTTCCACTTTTGTTCGAAAAATGCAAGCCGACCTATCGTAAAAGTTGAACCGAATTGCCGATTTGCTTGTCGTCGGCTCTGATTGCATAATCCGCGCTTGGTCATGTCAATCGGCAAGGGGGTACGATTGAACGGGTTCAAAGGAATTGCGCTGGCGGCGGGACTGCTCGCCACGGCCAGCGGAGCGGCCCTGGCAGGCAAGGGCGACCTGATGTTCGAGGTGCCCAAGTCCGCGCCGCTGCTGCAGGGCAGGATGCTCGATTTGAGGTTTGCGGATTTCGCGCAAGGCATCTGGGTGCGCGATCTGGACCAGTGTCCGGCACCGCGGATCGACCGGAGCGATCCCGGCTCGACGCTGGCTATCTATCGCGGCCTTCTGGAGATGCCTGGCCGGATCTGCCAGGTCTATGGCGCGGAGAAGGCCGGCAAGAGCACCCAGCGCGCGGCGATCAGCTGCCTGTTGACCGATGGTGGCGAGGCGATCGAGCTGGTCACCGTCAGTCCGCGCGGCACCAAGGGCCTGATGGTTCAGGAAGGCGAAAAGCCTCCCGTCCATTTCCGCTTCTGCGAAAAGATCGAGCCGATCCTGCAATCCGCACGCAACGATTAGGGGCGTCCTGACCCTAGTCCAGCTCCGGAAACACCGCCGTCTTCTTGACGGTGCCATAGACAAAGCTGGTGTCGATCGAGGCAATGCCGCCGATCGGGTGGATGCGCGTGCGGATGAAACTCTCATAGGCGTCGAGATCGGACACCACCACGCGCAGCTGGTAATCCATGGCGCCGGTGAGGACGTGGCATTCCAGGATTTCCTCGATGGTCTGGACCTGGCGCTCGAACCGGCGCACGTCTTCCTCATTGTGCCTTTCCAGGCGAATGCGCACGAAAACGGTGATCGGCAGGCCATAGGCGGACGGATCGACATCGACCGAAAACCCCTTGATCGCGCCGGAGGCCTCGAGATTGCGCAGCCTGCGCAGGCAGGGCGAGGGCGACAGGTTGACCGCCTCGGCCAGGTCCTGGTTGGTCATGCGCCCGTCGCGTTGCAGCGCGCGGATGATCTGGCGGTCTTTCCTGTCCATGGTCGTTCCGATTGGCAGATGATGCTGTCAACAGAAATACCAGTGACAGAACTTGATAGCCATAGGGGCTCAATTTCAGAAAAGATTGCTCACGCGGCGCGATTGGCCTTGTCCGCTGTCGGCTGCATCAGGATCTGGTGGTCGGTGACGGGCGCTCCGTTGACGAGTTTCAGGATGCTCTGTCCCATCAGCTCGCCGGCCTCGAAAATGTCCTCATAAATGCTGTTGAAAGCCGGGCGGTAGAGATTCAGCAGATTTGACGTCCGTTTGGCCACGAGGTGAAAGTCCCGGCCCGGCTCAAGGCCCTCTTCGATCAGGGTTGACGAAATGGCGAGCGCGGAGGTTTCGCCGGCGCAGACCACGCCGAAGGGGCGCGGAAAACCGGCAAAGCGGGCCCGATAGCTGGCCTGGATGGCTTCGGCCGGGCTGTCCAGCGAGACATCATCCGGAATGTCGAAGGGCAGGCCGCTTTCGCGTACGGCGCGCATGAAACCGTATTTCAGATACTGGCAGAAGGTGAATTTGCCGGGCGGCAGAACGATGCCGAGCTGCACGCAGCCGAGTTCGATAAGCTGGCGGGCCGCCTGATAGGCGAAGGCGTCGTTGTCATAGTCGACAAAGGCATGCGGGCTGGTGAATTCCGTGCGCCCGTGGGTCACGAAGGGAAAGCCGGCTTCCTGAAGGATCTTGACCCGCTCGTCGAACAATTCGGTCCGGGAGAAGATAAGGCCGTCAGCGAGATGGTTCTTCAGGATGTAGCGGACCGGGTCGATCGGCGGCTCGCCCTGGAACTCCGGCGTGATGGTCAGGTGAAATCCGGTGCCTTTCAGCGCATAGCTCAGCCCGGCGATCATCGAGCGGCCGAAATCGGGGATCTCATTGTGAGGTTCGAGGATCAGGCTGATAACCCGGGTTTTGCCGGTGCGCAGGCGTTGGGCAGCCCGGTCCGGGACATAGCCGAGTTCTTTGGCGGCAGCCGCCACACGTTTGCGGGTCTCCAGGGCGATCTGCGGAGAATCCAGCAGGGCTCTCGAGACGGTTGTCACCGCCAGTCCTGTCTTTTCCGCCACGGTTTTCAGCGTGGGTTTCTTATACGCCACGGACCCGAACTCCCCCTCCTTGGCCACCATCCGCCACGGGGTTTAGCGCAAAACAGGCCCCGTGACGTCTCGGTGAGAAAAATTATAACGTTATAATTGCCCAGAAAATCAAGAGGGGAGTCGTTTCTTTAGATTGTTTCTATAAAATTTGGATGAGAAGACAGCTTGACAGAGGGTCGATTTATAACGTTATAAATTTGGGTCGATTGCGAACAAGCAATACGAAATGCTTTGCTTTGGGAGGAAAGTGATGAAGAATTTGAAATTGAGCCTGCTGGTGACCGCAGGCATCCTGGCCGCTACGGCGAATGTTGCGACGGCGGAAGACGTTGAAGTCCTGCACTGGTGGACGTCCGGCGGTGAGGCTGCTGCCCTCAACGTTCTGAAGGAAGACCTGGAAAGCCAGGACATCGGCTGGCAGGACATGCCGGTCGCCGGTGGCGGCGGTACCCAGGCCATGACCGTGCTGCGCGCGCGCGTCACCTCCGGCAACCCGCCGACCGCCGTGCAGATGCTCGGCTTCGACATCACCGACTGGGCCCAGGAAGGCGCGCTCGCCGACCTGAACATCCTGGCCGGCATGGAAGGCTGGGACGATGTTGTGCCCGAAGCCCTGCAGAAATTCTCCAAATATGACGGCAAGTGGGTCGCCGCCCCGGTGAACGTCCATTCCACCAACTGGGTGTGGGCCAACAAGGCCGTTCTCGACGAGCTCGGCATTGCGCCGCCGCAGACCTGGGACGAATTCGTCGCAGCCCTGGAAAAGGTGAAAGCTTCCGGCAAGACCGCGATCGCCCATGGTGGCCAGGCTTGGCAGGACGCCACCATCTTCGACGCGGTCGTGATGTCGACCGGTGGCCCGGAATTCTACAAGAAGGCGTTCATCGATCTCGATCCCGAGGCCCTCGGTTCCGACACCATGAAGGAATCCTTCGATCGCATGTCGGTGATCCGCTCCTATGTGGATGACAACTTCTCCGGCCGCGACTGGAACTTGGCGACCGCTATGGTCATCAACGGCGATGCCGCCTTCCAGATGATGGGCGACTGGGCCAAGGGCGAATTCCTCAATGCCGGCAAGGCGCCGGATCAGGATTTCCTGTGCTTCCGCTTCCCGGGCACCCAGGACCAGGTGACCTTCAACGCCGACCAGTTCGCGATGTTCGCGCAAGGTCCGGAAGTCGGCAAGGAACAGGCGGCGCTTGCCACCGCGATCCTGTCGCCGAAGTTCCAGTCGGCCTTCAACGTGGTCAAGGGCTCGGTGCCTGCGCGGACCGACGTTCCGAACGACGCCTTCGACGCCTGCGGCAAGAAGGGCATGGCGGATCTGGCGAAGGCGGCCGGCAGCGGCAACCTTTATGGCTCCATGGCCCATGGCCACGCCAACCCGGCAGCCGTGAAGAACGCGATGTATGACGTCATCACCGCTCACTTCAACGGCGAATACGACTCGGCAACCGCTGTCGAGGAACTCGTTAACGCGGTTGAAATCGCGCAATAATCCTCCAGACTGAAACGGCAACCGGGAGGGGGGCGCTCCCTCCCGGCAAGAATACGATACCCGCCCCCCGTGTCCGCGCGGGGAGACGGGTCGATCCGGGAGAGGAAAGAAATGGCACAGCCCGCGTCTGTGGGGAGACGTTCCGGCGACTGGTTGCGCGACGCGCTGCCGAAACTGGTCCTGAGCCCGAGCCTGGCGATCGTTCTGATCTTTGTTTACGGCTTCATCTTCTTCACGTTCTATCTGTCCTTCACCGACAGCCGGATCCTACCGAGCTACGGATTGGTGGGATTTGAAAACTACGACAAGCTGTTCCGGCTGCGCGCCTGGGGCATCGCGGTCGACAACCTGATAATTTTCGGCGGTCTTTATATCGTCATTTGCTGCGCCCTCGGCCTGGCGCTGGCCATCCTTCTGGACCAGAAGATCCGGTCCGAAGGCTTCATCCGCACAATCTATCTCTATCCGATGGCGCTCAGCTTCATCGTCACCGGCACGGCCTGGAAATGGTTCCTGGATCCGGGCATCGGCCTGGAAGCCGTCGTGCACAGCTGGGGTTGGGAAAGTTTCACCTTCGACTGGATCAAGAACCGCGACATGGCGATCTACACCATCGTCATCGCGGCGGTGTGGCAGACATCCGGCTTTGTCATGGCCATGTTCCTCGCCGGCCTGCGCGGCATCGACAATGAGGTTCTCAAAGCCGCCCAGATCGACGGTGCCTCCAACTGGGCGCTCTACCGGCGCATCGTCATTCCGCAGCTGCGCCCGGCCTTCATGTCGGCCTTCGTGGTGCTGGCGCATATGGCGATCAAGTCCTACGACCTCGTCATCGCGCTGACCAATGGCGGACCGGGGCGGGCGACGGAGCTGCCGGCGACCTTCATGTATTCCTACACCTTCACCCGGAACCAGATGGGCATCGGCGCGGCTTCCGCCGTGATCATGCTGATGACGATCGCCGCGATCATCGTGCCCTATCTCTGGTCGGAACTGCGGGAGAAGAAATAATGGCCCAGGCTTCCAGCGACACCGCGGTCCGCACCGGCTCCGCCACCCGCTTCATCATCTACACCGTCCTGATCGTCTTTTGCCTCTATTACCTGCTGCCGCTCTACGTGATGGTGGTCAATTCGCTGAAACCGCTCGACGAAATCCGCGGCGGCGGCATGCTGTCCCTGCCTGAGGTCTGGACGCTGGCGCCCTGGGGCAGCGCCTGGTCGACCGCCCAGATCGGCGTCGAGGCAACGGGCCTGAAACCCTATTTCCTCAATTCCATCATCATGGTCGTGCCGGCTGTGGCGATTTCGACGCTGCTGGGCGCCCTGAACGGTTATGTGCTGACCAAGTGGCGCTTCCGCGGCGACACCATCGTTTTCGGGCTGATGCTGTTCGGCTGTTTCATTCCGTTCCAGATGGTGCTGATCCCCATGGCGCGCATGCTCGGCCTGATGGGCCTGGCGGGTACTGTGCCCGGACTGATCTTCGTGCACCTGGTCTACGGCATCGGCTTCTCGACGCTCTATTTCCGCAATTACTACGCCCAGTTTCCGACCGAACTGGTGCGCGCCGCCATGATCGACGGCGCAGGGTTCTTCCGGATCTTTCAGCGCATCATGCTGCCGTCGTCCGGTCCGATCGCGGTGGTCTGCATCATCTGGCAGTTCACCAACATCTGGAACGACTTCTTGTTCGGCGCCTCCTTCTCCGACTTCAGCAGCCAGCCGATGACGGTCGCGCTCAACAACCTGGTGCAGTCCTCGACCGGCGTGAAGGAATACAATGTCCACTTTGCCGGCGCGATCATGGCCGCGCTGCCGACACTCCTCGTCTACGTCGTCGCCGGACGCTTCTTCGTCCGCGGTCTGATGGCCGGGTCCGTAAAAGGGTAAATTGATGGGATTTCTCGACATTAAACAGGCGACCAAGTCCTATGGCGCGGTCCAGGTTCTGCAGGAAACGGACATCTCGGTCGAAGAAGGCGAGTTTCTGGTTCTGGTCGGCCCGTCCGGCTGCGGCAAGTCCACGCTGCTCAACATGATCGCGGGGCTGGAGGACGTCAGCTCGGGCGAGATCGCCATACGCGGCCAGCGAATGAACGAGGTTCGGCCGGCGGAGCGCAACATCGCCATGGTGTTCCAGTCCTACGCGCTCTATCCGAACATGAATGTCGCGCAGAACATTGCCTTCGGCCTGGAAATGCACGGCGTGCCGAAGCCGGAGCGCGACAAGAAGGTTCAGGAAGTCGCCGAACTCCTGCAGATCACACAGCTTTTGAAGCGCAAGCCCGGTCAGCTGTCGGGTGGTCAGCGTCAGCGCGTGGCCATGGGCCGCGCCCTGGTGCGCGACCCGGACGTGTTCCTGTTTGACGAGCCGCTCTCCAACCTCGACGCCAAGCTGCGCGTCGACATGCGCACCGAAATCAAGAAACTGCACCAGAAGCTCGGCACCACCATCGTCTATGTCACCCATGACCAGATCGAGGCCTTGACACTGTCGACGCGGATCGCGGTCATGTTCGGCGGCTATGTCCAGCAGTTGGGCACGCCCAAGGAAATCTACGACAACCCGGCCAACATGTTCGTGGCAGGCTTCATGGGCTCGCCGTCGATGAACCTTTTCCCGGCGACCCTGGCTGACGCGGGCGGCACGGCCCAGGCCGAGTTCACGCTGAAAGACGGCGGTACCGGAGTGCTGCCCATTGCCGATCCGGCCATCGTAAAACATGCCGGCCGCAAGGTTATCCTGGGCATTCGTCCCGAGGCGATCACCGACCCGGACGGGGCGGACCGCAACTCCAAGGCAATCCACCAGCTCGAGGCGCAGGTGGAAGTGACCGAACCCGCCGGTTCCGATACCTTTGTGGTCACGGAATTCGGCGGCAAGGAAATCACCGGCCGCTTTCGTGCCGATGTCGCCGTTCAGCCGGGGACAAGCCACACCTTCGCGGTCAACATGGAAAAAGCGGTGCTGTTCGATCCGGAAACGGAAGCCCGCATCAGGTAGCACGGCAATTTCATGCGAATGGGAATCGATTGGGGCGGCACCAAGATGGAAATCATCGCCTTGTCCGAACAGGGCATGGTGCGGTTCCGCAAACGTGTTGCTACGCCGAAAGGCGATTACGACGGCTGCCTGAGAGCGGTAGCCGCGCTGGTCGCCGATGCGGAGGCGGCAACCGGCAAGACCGGCACGCTCGGGGTTGGTCTTCCGGGCTCCCTGTCGCCGGCAACGGGACTGGTGAAGAATTCCAACGCCACATGGTTGAACGGCAAGCCTCTCGACCGGGATCTCCAGAGCCTGCTCGGCCGGCCTGTCCGAATCCAGAACGATGCCAATTGTTTTGCCGTCTCCGAAGCAACGGATGGCGCCGGCGCCGGCAAGGCGGTTGTCCATGCGATCATCATCGGCACCGGCTGCGGCTCGGGCATTGCCATCAACGGCAAGGCCCATTCCGGCGCCAATGGCATTGCCGGCGAATGGGGTGCGATTACCGTGCCCTGGATGACTGCAGAGGAATATCCGGGGCCGGACTGCTGGATCGGTCACAGGGGCACGCTCGAATACTGGTGTTCAGGCACCGGTTTTCAGGCGGATTATCAGAAGTCTACGGGCACCGGTCTGAAGGGGCCGGACATCATCGCGTTGAAACGGCAGGGCGATCCGCTGGCCACCGAATTCTATCAGGCTTATGTCAGCCGGCTCGGTCGCGCGCTGGCCCTTTCCGCCAACCTGCTGGATCCGGACGTCCTGGTTCTGGGCGGCGGCATGTCGAATGTCGACGAGCTCTATGAGGATCTGCCGGCAGCGATGGCGCCCTATATCTTTTCGGACACCTATGACACACCGATCCTGAAGGCGGTTCATGGCGACAGCTCCGGCGTGCGCGGCGCCGCCTGGCTGTGGAAGCCGGACGAGATCTGACACAGTATTCGGCAAGGGAAAGCGGGCCAATCGCACTTGAAAACGAGCCGCATGCACCGGTGTCACCCCGGGCGAACACCGTGAGACCCGGGCCTACTCGTTCGCAGAGAGCCGAGATTGAGGCGCGTTCCGAAGGCGTTTCGCACGCTTTGACAAGCGGATTTGCGAGTGGATCCCGGCTCGCGCTGCGCTTGGCCGGGATGACGCCGAAGGATGTGTCGATATTGGCAGAATATGCCAATTTGATATCCGATCGTGGCAGAGTTTGAAATCTCCTGCCTATCAACTTCATTCATATTGCTCTGGCTACGTTTTTGGGAGACAGCCATGAGTGCCTACAAGGGTTTTGCCAGCCGCGCCATCCACCACGCCTATGAGCCGATGGACAACGACGCGTCGCTGACGCCGCCGCTGCATCTGAGTTCGACCTTCGTGTTCGAGAGCGCCGAAGCCGGCGGCGAAATGTTCGCGGGCGAACGCCCGGGCCACATCTACAGCCGTATCTCAAACCCGACCCTGGATCTGCTGGAACAGCGCATCGCCGATCTGGAAGGCGCGGAAGCGGGGCTCGCTCTTTCGTCCGGCATGGGCGCGATCACCGCGACGCTCTGGACCCTGGTTGCCCCTGGCGATGAAATCATTGTCGACGAAACGCTTTATGGCTGCACCTTCGCCTTCATGCGCCACGGCCTGACCAAGTTTGGCATCACCATCACCCATGTGGACATGACCGATCCGGAAAACCTGCGCGACGTGATCTCGGACAAGACCCGCGTGGTCTATTTCGAGACCCCGGCCAATCCGAACATGCGTCTGGTCGACATCGAGCATGTCGCATCGATCGCTCATGAAGCCGGCGCCACTGTGATTGTCGACAACACCTATGCAACGCCCTATCTCACCCGCCCGATCGAAATGGGCGCCGACATCGTTCTGCATTCGGCGACCAAATATCTCGGCGGCCACGGCGATGTCGTTGCCGGACTGGTTGCTGGCCGCGCCGAGCAGATCCAGGAAATCCGCCTGGTCGGCATGAAGGACATGACCGGCGCAGTGATGGCGCCCTTCAACGCGCTCCTGATCCTGCGCGGCCTGAAGACGCTTGCCCTGCGCATGGACCGGCACTGCGCCTCGGCTCAAAAGGTCGCCGACTGGCTGGAAGCGCAGCCCGCAGTCTCCAAGGTCTATTTCCCGGGTCTTGAAAGCTTCGAGCAGCATGGCCTGGCGCAAAAGCAGATGAGCCAGCCGGGCGGCATGATCGCCTTCGAACTGGAAGGCGGCCTGCAGGCCGGCATTTCCATGATGAACGCGCTGCAGATGATCCAGCGGGCCGTGTCGCTCGGCGACGCGGAGACCCTGATCCAGCATCCGGCCTCCATGACCCATTCCACTTACACGCCGGAAGAACGCGCCGCCCATGGCATCAGCGACGGTCTGGTGCGCCTTTCGGTAGGCCTGGAAGAGGTCGAGGATATTCTCGCGGACCTGGCGCAGGCCCTGCCGGCAGGGGAAGTCGCCGCTGCGGCTTAATCCAAAAGGAGCCGCCCCATCCCATGACGTCATCCTGAGGAGGGCCGAAGGCCCGTCTCGAAGGAGCGGCCACAAACTCTTCAACAAGGTGCCGATCCTTCGAGACGCGAGCAGGCTCGCTCCTCAGGATGACGCAGTGGGGGACGGAAAGCTCAGGTCAGGGCGTCCTGGCAACACCGGATTTGACCCGGCGCAGCGGGATGGAACTTTCGATATTGGCCACACCCGGCACCTTGGTGAGCTTGCCGGTCAGGAAGGTCTCGAAGGCCGCCAGCCCCGTCGTGGCCACGCGCAGGAGATAGTCGCGGTTGCCGGTCATCAGCCAGCAATCAACCACTTCGGGAAAGGCCTGGATCGCCGCCTCGAACTGGTCGAGCGTGATGTCGATCTGCTTGTCGAGCTGGACCGAGACGAACACCGAAACCTCGTAGCCGAGCTTCACCTCGTCGATCAGCGCGCAATATCCGGTGATGATGCCGCGATCCTCAAGGTGCCGCAGGCGGCGGGCGACCGGCGTCGGGCTGAGACCGATCCGCTCGGACAGGTCCTGCATGGATACCCGTCCGTTTTTGCGAAGTTCGCGCAGGATCTGGATGTCGAACGTGTCGAGCGTATCGGAAGTCACTAACAGAAAGCCCCTTTGTGGTGAATCTCTTCAAAATCTATCCGAAGTGGGTAGGAGATCGCAAGAATCCGGTTCTGGAGACACACTAGAGTGGCGTTCAATCAAACATCTGCGGGAGCAAGGAGCAGCATGAGCACCGATCATCTGAAGACCATCGAGCAGCGGCTTCTGTGGCTGTCGCACTGGATGATCCATCACGCCAATCACATCCGTCCGAAAGAAGACGGCATCAAGATCGGCGGGCACCAGGCAAGTTCCGCGTCGATGGTGTCGATCATGACGGCGCTCTATTTTTCGGTGCTGAAGCCGGAGGACCGGGTCGCGGTCAAGCCGCATGCCTCGCCGGTCTTCCATGCGATCCAGTACCTGATGGGCAACCAGACCCGCGAGAAGATGGAAAACTTCCGCGGCCTTGCCGGTGTCCAATCCTATCCCTCGCGCACCAAGGACATCGACGACGTCGATTTCTCCACCGGCTCGGTCGGCCTCGGTGTTGCCATCACGTCCTTCGCCTCGATTGTTCAGGACTACATTGCCGCCAAGAGCTGGTCCGGCGACAAGCCGCTCGGCCGCATGATCGCGCTGGTCGGCGATGCAGAGCTCGATGAGGGCAACGTCTATGAAGCCCTTCAGGAGGGCTGGAAAAACGATCTCAGGAACTGCTGGTGGATCATCGACTACAATCGTCAGTCCCTCGACGGCATCGTCCGCGAAGGCCTGTTCGACCGGGTCGAAAAAATCTTCGATGCCTTCGGCTGGCAGGTCGTGCGGGTGAAATACGGCGTGCTTCAGCGCGCCGCCTTTGCCGAGCCCGGCGGCGAGAGGCTGCGCCAGTGGATCGACGACTGTTCCAACCAGGACTATTCCGCGCTGACCTTCATGGGCGGGGCGGTCTGGCGCAAGCGGCTTATGGACGATCTTGGCGACCAGGGCGATGTCACCGCCCTGATCGATCGCCGCTCGGACGATGAACTGGCGGATCTCATGGAAAATCTCGGTGGCAACTGCACCCGGACCATGGCCGAGGCCTTCGCCGCCATCGACCATGACAAGCCGACCTGTTTTCTTGCCTATACGATCAAGGGCTGGGGCACGCCGATTGCCGGCCACAAGGACAATCACGGCGGCTTGATGAACAAGGCCCAGATGGCTGAATGGCAAAAGCATATGGGCGTCGCCGAAGGTGCCGAATGGGAACCGCTTGCGACGGTTGAGGATGTCGACGGGCTGAAGGCGTTCCTTGATGAGGTGCCGTTCTTCGCCAAAGGCCGTCGCCGCTATTCGGACGACAAGCTGGCCGTGCCGGCGATCGAGCTTGCCTCTGACCGGGACATCTCGACCCAGATGGCCTTCGGCAAGGTGCTCGACGATCTGTCCAAGGGTGACAGCAAGCTGGCCGAACGCATCTTGACCACGTCGCCGGACGTCACCGGCACCACAAATCTCGGGCCGTGGGTCAACCGGCGCAAGCTGTTTGCCCGCACCGCCATGGCCGATGCCTTTATCGAGCACCGCATTCCCTCCACCGCCAAGTGGGAGTTCACGCCGGAAGGCCAGCATATTGAGCTGGGCATTGCCGAGATGAACCTGTTCCTGCTCTTGGGCGTCGCGGGTCTCTCCCATTCGCTGTTCGGCGAGCGGCTGATCCCCATCGGCACGGTCTACGATCCGTTTGTCTGCCGCGGTCTCGATGCGCTCAACTATGCCTGTTACCAGGACGCCCGCTTAATGATCGTCGGCACGCCGTCCGGCGTGACGCTGGCGCCGGAAGGCGGTGCGCACCAGTCCATCGGAACGCCCTTGATCGGCATGAGCCAGGACGGTCTCGCGGCGTTCGAGCCGGCCTTTGCAGATGAGCTCGCCGTCATCATGGAATGGGCCTTCGACTATCTGCAGCGCGACGGCGAGGGTGATCCGGACGAGCGTACCTGGCTCCGCGACGAGACCGGCGGCTCGGTCTATCTGCGCCTGTCGACCAATCCGATCGAGCAGCCGGTCAAGCGCGCCGACGAGGATTTCCGCCAGGGCGCCATCGACGGTGCCTATTGGCTGAGGAAGCCTGGCCCCAATTGCGAGGTCGTCATTGCCTATCAGGGCGTGGTGGCACCGGAAGCGATCAAGGCGGCCGGGGAACTTGCCGGCAACCGCCGCGATGTCGGCGTGCTCGCGGTCACCTCCGCTGACCGGCTCAATGCCGGCTGGACGGCCGCGCAGCGGGCCCGCTCGCGCGGTAATGCCGCGGCACGGTCCCATATCGAGCAGCTGCTCGGCAACCTGCCGGGACATTGCAAGCTGATCACGGTGATCGACGGCCATCCGGCAACGCTCGCCTGGCTCGGCGGTGTCGCCGGTCATCAGACCATCCCGCTCGGTGTCGAGCATTTCGGCCAGACCGGCACCATTCAGGATCTCTACCGCCACTTCGGCATCGACGCCGCCTCGATCATCGAAAAGGTCAACGGGTTGACGCCGGGCCGGCGGGTCTAACGTCCTAAATCTCCGGCCCGGACCAGATGTTGGACTGGGCCGCCTTTTTCGGCGTGCGGCTTTCGGAAATATGGGCCGTCAGCGGGTCGAGCGTGCACAGGGCCTCATACTGGCTGAGGAACACCTGGCCGGTCAGGTGCTCCAGAAAGTCGGTCCGTTTCAACCGGTCCATCACCGGTCCCTTGACTTCGGACAGGTGGAACGAAACGCCTGAATCCTTGAGGCGGTGATTGATTTCCTCAAGGCTTTCCAGGGCGCTGGCATCGATCTCGTTCACGGCGGGGCACATCAGAACGACGTGCTCGATATTGGGTTTTTCCGCGACCAGGGCATAGACCCGGTCTTCCAGGAACCGCGAATTAGCGAAGAACAGGCTTTCATCGACACGGAGCGTCAGCACCCGGTCACCGGTTGCCACCTTGTGCCGGTCGATGTTGCGGAAATGCTCGGTGCCCGGGACGATGCCGACAATGGCCATATGCGGCCGGCTGCTGCGGTAAAGATAGAGCGCGATCGACAGCACAACGCCGGTGACGACGCCCGGCTCGACCCCGAAAAACAGCGTGATCAGAATGGTCGCCGCCATGGCGGTGAAATCGCTCCTGGAATAGACGAAGGTGCGCTTGATCGCGCCGAGATCGACCAGCGACAGCACGGCGACGATGATGGTCGCGGCCAGCGTTGCCTGCGGCAGGTAGGTCAGAAGCGGTGTCAGGAACAGGGTTGCGAGCGCTATGCCGACGGCGGTAAAGGCCCCGGCGGCGGGGGTCGCGGCGCCGGCGTCGAAATTGACCACCGAGCGGGCAAAGCCGCCGGTCACCGGGTAGCCGCCTGAAATCGACGAGGCGATGTTGGAAGCGCCGAGGCCGATCAGTTCCTGGTCCGGGGAGATCCGCTGTCGTTTCTTTGCCGCCAGGGTCTGGGCGACGGAGACAGACTCCACGAAGCCGATCACGGAAATCAGCAGCGCCGGGCCGGCCAGCGCCAGCCAGAGCTCGCTGTCAAAGGCCGGCAAATGCGGCACCGGCAGGCCGGAGGGAATGTCGCCGACAATCCGTACGCCCTTGTCGCCCAGGCTGAACGCGGCGGAAATGACGGTGGTGACGGCAACGGCGGCCACCGGGCCGGCCTTGGTCAGGATGTCGGCGAAGAACGGTTTCAGACCCAGGTCGAGCAGAAGCTTTTTCAACCCCTTGCGCACCCAGAACAGGAAGCCGGTCGCGGTGGCGCCGATCACGAAGGTGATCCAGTTGATGTCGCCGAGATGGCTGCCGATGGACAGCAGAATGTCATAAAGCGTGTGGCCATGGGCCGGCACGCCGAGAATGTGTTTCAGCTGGCTCGACGCGATCAGCAGGCCGGAGGCGGTGATGAAGCCGGAAATCACCGGGTGGCTGAGCAGATTGGCCAAAAAGCCGAGCCGGAAGAGGCCCATGGCGATCAGCATCAGGCCGGAGAGGAACGCCAGCACGATGGCAGCACCGAGATATTCCGGCGTACCCTGTTGCGCCAGTTCGCCGACGGCTGAGGCGGTCATCAGCGAGACCACGGCGACGGGGCCAACCGCGAGCGCCCGGCTGGTGCCGAAAAGCGCATAGGCGACCAGCGGCAGGATCGAGGCATAAAGACCGACTTCTGGGGGCAGACCGGCGAGCAGCGCATAGGCAAGTGATTGCGGGATCAGCATGATCGTGACGATCACTGCGGCCACCAGGTCGCTGGTTGCCGTTTCCTTGTCATAGCGTCTGCCCCAATCGAGAATGGGCAGGTAGCGCTGCAGCCGGATCATGTCGGAACCTTTGGTCTTTTTGAGAAAACTCGAGCCGGCGGGCCGGCTCGAGTCAAGGCTGATGGGGCCCGCGCCCAGTTGGGGTCTGTGGGGGTGTTTTAAGCTGCCGATATTTTTTCCGGCTTGGCCATCCATTCCTTGCCGCGCAGCATGGCACGCCAGTAAACGGGTGGCAGGATCCGCTCCTTCAGGAGCCAGGCGGTCCGCGTCGGCCTGGTCCCGTCCACCAGCCAACGTGGAAAGCTCGGCAACAGCGTCCCGCCATAGCCGAATTCGGCCAGCACGATCTTGCCGCGTTCAACAGTGAGCGGGCAGGAGCCGTAGCCGTCATATTGCGCCGTGGCGCTGTGACCGCCGATGTCGGAGACGATGTTTTCGGCGACCACCGGCGCCTGCTTGCGCGCCGCCGCGGCTGTCTTGGCGTTGGGTGCGTTCATGACATCGCCGAGCGACCAGATGTTGTCGAAGCTCTTGTGGCGCAGGGTGGTCTGGTCGACATCTACCCAGCCGGCGGCATCCGCGAGCGGGGACACCCTGATGAAATCGGGTGCGGTCTGCGGCGGGGTCACATGGATCATGTCGAAGTCGACTTCGACGGTCCGGGCGTCCTTTTCCGGTTCCTTGACCTCGAACACGGCTTTTTTCGCCGGGCCGTCAATGGCGACCAGATTGTGGAAGAAGTTGAGATCAACGCCGTAGCGCTTCACGTAGTCCATCAGGGCCGGGACATAGTCCTTGACGCCGAAGAGCACGCCACCTGCATTCATGAACTGGATATCGATATGGCCGAGCCGGGCGGTCTTGAACCAGTGATCGGCTGACAGGTACATCGCCTTTTGCGGCGCGCCGGCGCATTTGATCGGCATGGGCGGCTGGGTGAACAGCGCCTTGCCGTGTGCCATCTCCTGGACCAGTTGCCAGGTGTAGGGCGCGAGATCGTAGCGGTAGTTGGACGTGACTCCGTTCTTGCCGAGCGTGTCGACCAGGCCGTCGACCTTGTGCCAGTCGAGCTTCAGGCCGGGGCAGACCACCAGCCGGCCGTATTTGACCACCCGGCAGCCGTCGAGAATGACCGCATTGTCCTTCGGCTCGAACGCCGCGACGGCGGACTTGATCCAGTGCACGCCTTTCGGGATCAGCGAGCCCATGGTCTTGGCCGTGTCGGCGGCCTCGAAGATGCCGCCACCGACCATGGTCCAGCCCGGCTGGTAATAATGCACGTCCGCCGGATCGATGATGGCGATCTCCAGATCGGACTTGCGCGCCAGAAGGCTCGAGGCGACCGAAATGCCGGCGGCACCGCCACCGACGATCACGATGTCGAAGCGGGCGTCTTCCGCGGTCTCGGTCGGGGTGCGGCCGCCATTGGCGATCCGGCGCACGACGCCGGCCATGTCGTAGCCCGCGGACTTGGTCTGGGTCAGAATGTCTGCCAGCGGCTGCTTTTCGGCCTGGGACAGCGACCACAGGGTCGCGGACCGTGTGCCCGTGCGGCAATAGGCGAGGATCGGCTTGGGCAGGCTGTCCATCAACGCGCCGAAGTCATCGGCATCCTGGTCGGACACCTTTCCGGCGACGATCGGCAGGTAACGGGCTTCAAGGCCGAGTTTTTTCGCCGCTGCCTCGATTTCCTCGAACACCGGCTGGTCGGCGCCTTCGCCGTCCGGGCGATTGCAGATGATCGAACGGAAGCCCTGCTGGGCAATTTCCGCAAGGTCTTCGGGCCGGATCTGCGGCGCCACCGAAATCTGGGTGTTGATCGCTTTCATCGTGTTTACCGCCTCCTTCGGCATCTGTGCTGACGGCCTGTCAGGAGGCAGCCACCGCCCAGGTGCCGGTGGCCTGCTGTCCCCGGCTGTTCTGTCAAAGGCCGTTGACCGGCACTTTCAAAAAGGTCTTGCCGCTCTCGTCGGCCGGCGGCAGTTTTCCGGCGCGCATGTTCACCTGCAGCGAGGGAATGATCAGCTTGGGCATGTCCAGCTGGGCATCGCGCGTGGTGCGGAACCGGACGAATTCTTCCTTCGTCTTGCCGCCGCCGACATGGATGTTGTGCTCCTTTTCCGCGCCGACGGTGGTTTCCCACTGGATGTCGCGGCCGTTGGGGCCGTAGTCGTGGCACATGAACAGGCGCATGTCGTCCGGCAGGGCGAGCACTTTCTGGATGCTGTCATAAAGGGTTGCTGCATCGCCGCCCGGGAAATCGGCGCGCGCAGAACCGCCATCCGGCATGAACAGCGTGTCGCCGACAAAGGCGGCATCGCCCATCACATGCACCATGCAGGCCGGCGTGTGGCCGGGCGTGTACATGGCAAAGGCGGTCAGCTCACCGATCTGGTAGGTGTCGCCGTCCTGGAACAGCCTGTCGAACTGGCTGCCGTCGCGCTGGAACTCGGTGCCTTCGTTGAAGACCTTGCCAAAGGTTTCCTGGACGACCGTGATCTGGTCGCCGATCCCCAGTTTGCCGCCCAGCTTCTGCTGGATATAGGGCGCTGCCGAGAGGTGGTCGGCATGGACATGGGTCTCGATCAGCCATTCCAGCTTCAGGTCGTTCTTCTGGATATGGGCAATGATCTCGTCGGCATGGTCATAGGTGATGCGGCCGGCCGCATAGTCGATGTCCATGACGCTGTCGACCACCGCGCAGGCATTCGACGACGGGTCCTTGACCACGTAGCTGATGGTGTTGGTGGCCGGGTCGAAAAACGCGGTAACCTCGGGGTTGACGCCCATGTCGACCGGATAGTTCGAGTTGCTCATGTCAGTCTCCCAATTCTTGTCGGCGCGCCGTTTAGGCTTTAGCCGCTTTTTCGCGATAGCCCAGAGCGATCATCCAGCGGGCGGCCAGGATACCGGCCGCGATGGCAAGGGCTGTGATCAAGGGTTCGATACCGAGGCCGATCACCGGAATGAGGCCGCCCGGGCAGAAGCCGCTCAAGCCCCAGCCTATGCCGAAAACGGCCGAGCCGCCGATCAGTTTCAGATCGAGGTCGGTCCGGGTCGGCAGGCTGAAGGCCTGGGCGAGCAACGGCCCGCGCATCCGGAAGACCAGACGATAACCGATCGCCGTGACAAGTAGCGCTCCGCCCATCACGAAGGCGAGGCTCGGGTCCCAGGTGCCGGCAAGGTCGAAGAAGTTCAGCACCTTGGCCGGGTTGCCCATGCCGGAAATGAGAATTCCACAGCCAAACAGGAGACCGAAGGCGAAAGCAGAAATCAGTCTCATGATTTTAACCTCCGAACACGTGGCGGGTCAGGAACACCGTGACAACGGCGGTTGCCATGAAGGTGAGGGTTGCTGCAATCGACCGCGCCGACAGGCGCGAGATGCCGCAAACGCCGTGGCCGCTTGTGCAGCCCGAGCCAAAGGTCGTACCGACCCCGGTCAGGAACCCGCCGATCACCAGAAGCAGCGGAGAGGACGGCACGGTGATGTCCGGCAGCCGGCCGGTCAGCCCAAGCAGAATCAGCGGGCTGGCGACCATGCCGGCCAGAAACGCGGCGCGCCACGCCCAGTCCTGATTGAGATGGGTGGTCAGAAAGCCGCTGGCGATACCGTTGATACCGGCAATGCGGCCATGCACGGCCATCAGGGCAACCGCCGCAAGGCCAATCAGCGTTCCGCCGACGAAACTGAGAAGGGGTGTGAACTCTGTCATGATGCGCCCTTATTTATGATATATTCGAATATATGAAAATAAGACGAAAGTTTCAAGGGGAACGATGAATTTCTGGAGGCCAGTTGGTTAAAAAGAACAGGCTGGCAACGATAAAATTTTTCCGGCACCTTTTCCAGAGAAACGGCGGGCAATCGGGGACCTGCACGGCTTGGGGGAGCACATGAAGACCTTGGCATCATTCTTACGCATGGTTGTGGCGGCCATACTGGTTTTCTGCGGCGTTGAAGTGGCGTTGGCGGCGGACGACGACACCAGAGTGGCGCTGAAGCTGTTCGGGGCACAGGACATCGAAAACGGGCTGGGCACCTGCCGGTTTTCGCTCTGGCAGGACGACCGGGACCCCGTAACGGACCGCTATGCCTATCTATTTCATGTCAATTCCGGCGACCGGAACTATGCCGGTCCGGCACGGCTCAAGGTCGGCGACACGGTGCATCAGCTTTATGAACTGGCATCCGGCGGCCGGGCCGCCGATGGCGTGGGCAGCGACTATCTCTTTGCCAGCAACGATCGGGAAATCCGGGTCCATATCGAGCTGTTGGCGGGCGATCCGGCAGGCGACAGTTACAGGATCAAAGATGCGCGCATGACGGTGATCCAGAAGGGCAAGGTGCCTTTTGTCGCTGTCGCGAAGGGTATGCGCGGCTGTGTCAGGGCCGAAACAGCGTCGGCGGCACCGTCTTCTCAATCGGATCGACCCGCGCCTGGCCTGCCCAACGGCATTCCGATCGGCCGTCAGACGCTTCTGGATGACATGTCGCAATTGCCGCCGGTTCTTCTTCAGCTGGTGCGCGACCAGGCAGGCGACGATTGCGATGTTGACGGATTTCATGCCTGGGGTGGCGCGCGCTACGTCATCAACGAAAACTACCTGTTGTGGGAAGTGCCGTGCTTTTCCGGCGCCTATCAGGCAGCGACCGTGCTGGCCGTGACCCAGAACCCGCCGCAGGGCTGGGGCAATCTCCTGACCCTGCCGAACCCTCCGGGCGTTGGCGGCGAGGAGTTTCAGGCGATGAATGCCGATATTCTGGGACCCAAGGGACTGATCCGCACGACAGCCCTCAATCGGGGCATCGGCGACTGCGGCACCTACCAGGTTCACCGTCTGATCGACGGTCCCGGCGAGGTTCTGGAGCTGGACCTTCTGGAATACAGGGAAAAGAGCAAATGCGACGGTATCGAGATGCTGCCTAGCGACTGGCCCCTCGTCTACCGGTCTTACTAGGATCAGACGCCGGAGCTAGCGGTGCCGCTTCCGGTCTGAAGGCAAGGACCACTTCGTCGCCGTCCGGACGCTTGCGCGTGACGGCACCAGAAAGCAGCAAGGCCGGGTTGTCCGCCGGGTCGGGGACATGCACGTCGGTGCGGGGGCCGGAAAATTCGCCCATCGGCCTCAGGATATCCTCGTGAACGACACTGCCGAGATAGAGCGGCTCCAGGCTGCCGCCTTCCAGGATCTCGTAACGGCTCGGCCACAGCCTGAGCACCCAGCGGCCGCCGGCCTCGTCCGGGTCCTTTCGGATCAGCACCAGTGCCGGCTGTCGGCCGTTCTGGCTGCGCGGCAGGATCGGCAGGGAATCGGGCGGCGTCTTGCCCTCGACAAATCCGCCGGCCGAGGACAGCGACCATTTCGGCGGCACCTGCCAGCCGGCGGTTTCGGCCTTCTGCGCAAACGGCTCCAGGGGGCCGGCATATTGAATCACCAGAGGCTCTTCCTGGTCGCCGTTCAGTTCGATCCGCCGGGCCGGCAGGGTCCGCCAGCGGCCTTCGCGCCAGCCGGACGCCGTCAGTACTTCCTTGTTGGAGCGCGGCTCATAGGTCAGCAGCGCCTTGTCGAAGCTTTTGTCGAGATGCCAGCCGCCGAAGACGGCGAGCGTCGCAACCACGATGGCGGCAACCGTCGTACGACCGATCTTTTCGTTATGGATCGGCCCGAAGACAAAGGCGAAGGCGGAGACCATGGCCGTGCCGAACAGCAGTCCGGCGAGCACGTCCGACATCCAGTGCGCGCCGAGATAGACACGCGAGAAGCCGATGGTGATCACGAAGGTCGCGGTCACGGTGAAAATGCTGGCCTTGGCCCAGCGGTTCAGGTCATGGGCGACCAGCACCGCGCAGATGCCGAACAGCACCGCGGTCAGCGTCGCGTGACCGGACGGGAAGGAGTAGGCGTCGGCACCGGCATAAAGCTCGATGGGCCGGGAGCGGTGCAGCAGCAGTTTGAACAGCGGCACGAACAGCGCCGTGCCCGCCATGGCGATGATGAAGCCGGTGCCGCGCCGCCAGGCCTTGCGCGCGAACAGGTAAAGCGCCACGGCGAAGGTCACTGCGGCAACGACAATGCCGTCACCGAGCGAGGTCATGAACACCATGATCTTGTCGCCGGCCGGCGTGCGCAGGCTGTCGAAGAGGTTCAGGATCGCCAGATCCGCGCGCACCATCGGTTCGCCCGGCGCGATCTCGCCAACAATCCAGAAAAAGGCCGGCATGGTGATCAGCAGAAGCAGCGCCGAGGCCAGCATGCCCGCCGAGCGCGGATGGGCCGGATCGAAATTGCGCGCGATCCATTGCGAGACCCTGTCCTGGCGCCGCGCAAAGCCCCTGACGATGGCGGCATGGGCGTTTGGAAACAGCGGCAGGATAATCAGGATCAGCCAGCGGCCGAGCATGACGATCAGGAAGATCACGAACAGCAGCGCGCCGAGCACCAGGGCAAGGCGTCCGCTGATCTGGCCGATGGCGCCGAGCGCGGAGCCGGCAATGATGCCCGGCGCGATATGAACGACGGTCCAGGCAAAGGCCGAGGTGACGTTGACCACCGAGAAGCGGGTGAAATTCATGCCGGCCATGCCGGCGATGCCCGGGACGACGGATTTCACACCCGGCACGAAGCGGCCGATGAAGACGCTCTTGCCGCCGTGCTGCTGAAAGAACTTTTCGCCGCTCTCCACCATGTGGGCGTATTTGTTGAGCGGCCACATGGTCTTGATCTTGTCTTTGAACGTGTAGCCGATCCAGTAGGAGACCGCGTCTCCGGCCGTCGCGCCGAGCGTGGTCCAGATGAACAGGGGCACCGGGTCCAGCTTGCCGAGCCCGACCAGCGTGCCGGCGCCCACCAGCACCACCGTTGTCGGCACGAACAGGCCGATGATGAACAGTGCTTCGCCCATGGCGGCCAGAAAGCAGATCAGTCCGGCGAGCGACGGGTTTTCCGCGATAAAGGTCAGAACGGGGTCAAGAAAATCAGTCACGGACGTCGGTCTGGTCGTTTCAAAAAGGCGCTAAGCAATGCCCGGTCTCCGGCCGGCAGGCCGCCCGGACGATTCGGTTTCCGCTTCATATAAGCGTGCACTCTGTCATCCAACAGCGAAAAAACGGTTTCTCCTGCCATTGCGCTGCAGCGCCTCGGCAATGGCTTTTTTAACTTCGCTGTTTCAAGATGCACCCAGCGCGTCTTTTTTCAGGAGGTCCTCCGTGTTTGAATCCGCCCGTCTGCCGCAGAAAATGACCAAGAAGGATTTCAAGAAGCTGGAGCCCAAGCTGCGCGAGGCCTTGCTGGAGGCGCAGCTGCCCATGGTTGAAAAGCAGCCCTTTTCGACCCTGATCCTGGTGGACGGCCTGGACGGTGCCGGCAAGGGCGAGGCAGTCGCCCGGCTCTATGGCTGGATGGATGCGCGCCATCTGGTCTGCAACGCCTATGGCGAGCCGATGGACGAAGCCCGCCTGCGCCCGCCTTTGTGGCGCTATTGGCGCGACCTGCCGGCGAAGGGCGACACCGCCATTGTTTTCGGCAGCTGGTACCAGTTTGTCCTGAGGGACTGGATCTACAAGAAAATCGACGATGATGCCTTCGACAAGGCGCTGACGCGCATCCGGCGGTTCGAGGAAATGCTCGCCAACGAGGACGTCCTGATCCTGAAATTCTGGTTCTACCTGCCCAAGAAAGTGCAGGAGGAGCGCCTGGAACACATCCAGAAAAAACAGGCCGCGCGCCATGTGCTGGCCGACTGGGCCGCGCTCAAGCACCACAAGAAGGCCAGCGAGGCCGGCGAGAAGATCATCCTGGAGACCAGCAAGGGCCACGCCCCCTGGTTCGTGATCCCGTCCCAGGATCCGGAATACCGGGATTCGGCCCTCGCCCAGACGGTGGCCGGCGCCATGAAACTCAAGCTGGAGGATGGCGAGCCGCACTCGGTCGCCGCCCCGCCCATCGTCGGCGGTTTGAAGCGGGAGACCGCCGTCGACGCGATCGACCTCACCGAGACCCTGGAAAAGGAAGAATACCACGCGCTCCGTGACAAGTATCAGCAACAGCTCTCCGAGCTCTCCGACCGCAAATCCCTGTCGAAAACTGGCGTGGTGCTGGTGTTCCAAGGTAATGACGCGGCCGGCAAGGGCGGCGCGATCCGCCGGGTGATCCGCCCGCTCGACCCGCGCATCTACAAGGTTCATCCGATTTCGGCGCCGACGGACGAGGAAAAGGCGCGGCCCTATCTCTGGCGTTTCTGGCGGCGGGTGCCGCGCCGGGGCCATTTCGCGATTTTCGACAGGTCCTGGTATGAGCGCGTTCTGGTGGAACGGGTCGAGGGTTTCGCCGGCCACGACGACTGGCTGCGCGCTTATAACGAGATCAACGAGTTCGAGCAGGAACTGACGGACTTCGGTTTTATCGTGCAGAAATTCTGGCTGGCGATTTCCGAGGAAGAACAGCTCCGCCGCTTCAAGGCGCGCGAGGAAACCGCCTACAAGCAGCACAAGATCACCGACGAGGACTGGCGCAACCGCCTGAAATGGGACCAGTACGCGATTGCCGCCGGCGACATGATCGACCGTACCTCAACCCACTACGCGCCGTGGACCCTGGTGTCGTCGGAGGACAAACGCCACGCCCGCATCAAGGTACTGAAGACGATCTGTGACCGGTTGGAGGAGGTGCTTTAGGTGGGGGGCTGCACGTGGCGGCGATGGTAGGAATTGTTCTTACTTTGTGCGATGCTGTCTCCTGAAAAAGGAGTGTGAGATGGCGAATGTGAAAAAGTCCTATGTGGTCGGCGACCGTTACGAAGCCTTTATCGCCAGGCAGATTGACACCGGCCGCTTCAACAATGCCAGCGAAGTGGTCCGGGCCGGTTTGCGCATGCTCGAAGACTATGAAACGCGTCTTGCCGAAACACGTGCTCTGGTTGACGAGGCTGACGCGGAAATAGCCGCTGGCAAGGGGATCGACTATGCGACCGCGCAGGATCTTTCCGACGACATTGTGAAGCGGGGAATGGCAAGATTGAGCCAAAAAGACTAGTTCTCGCGCCCAGGGCGCAAGACGACCTGACGGAGATGTTTGTCTATCTCGCTCAGGAGGATGTTGGCATGGCCAAAAAGCTTTTTGGCCGACTTCACAGCAAAAATTGATTGGATCGCCAAGACTGGTTTCACGGGTGTGCCCCGCGATAGAATTCGACCGGGTTTGCGAGCGTACCCCTATCGGGAGCGCTGCATTTATTTCCGTGTTGATGAAAGCGCAGTTACCATCCTGAGAGTCCTGCATGGGCGACAGGATATCGAAGTACAGGACTTCTAAGGGAGCTCAAGACCGGAAGGCAGGTAGGGTAGTCTGCGCTCTACTGGAATGGGTTATTCACCCTCACGCCACCCCAGCCAGATAGTCCGTGGTCGCCTGAACCCCGCCCTTGACATTCAGAATGCCCAGCATTTGCAGCCTCAGCCAAGCGCGAATAGCTCAAATCCAGCAGAAGAAGGAGAAAACGCCACCCAAGAGCCGCGGCCGCCATCGGAAGGCGGGGAAATAACCATGTCCTGAATTTGATATTGTACAATCGTAACGTTCAAGGTAACGCGGCCGCGCACGCTCTTGCGCAGCTTCGCCGGTGCTTTTCTGGCTGAAGCGATTGATCCAAGCATTGAACAATTTAGGGTTGAGGACCATTCCGATGGTTAGAATTACACTTTTTGTTTTGGCGTGCGCTTTTTTTTCAGATGCTGCTCAAGCAGAAATAGTCCCTGGCCCTTATATCCCGCCAAAGCACGTTGTGGCCGCGTATTTCATTCAGCATTACGGCAGCGATGAAGATTTTAAGAAATGCGTTGGCCTGTGGGGAAAAGAAAAGAGCCATGTTGAATGTGAGGATTATTTGAACGAAGCAAAATCTTTTTTGGCTCATATTCATTTTGATCAAGAAAAATATTTAAAAATAATGATGCAAGCCTATAAGCAATTTTTATCACGCTATCCAAACTACTGCGCAGTGCTTCAGATGCCACCGACTGAAAAATTTTATGCTCTCAAATGCGATGACACCTTTCGCACTTTGATGCGTGAAATCGGCAGAGAATCAATTAACTGAATTTTGAGCGCGCCAGCTCAACCACTCCCACACATCAAACATAAAACCGACCAAAAAGGCACCATGCATGTCTCTAGCTGATGTAATGGCACCCGTAAAATTCACCGGTTACAACGGCACCAATTCCTATGACGTTGACCCAAGATGTGGAATCCAAAGAGGATGTTCATTCCATCGATCCTGAAGCTGATTAGGTTTGGTCACCAACCAGTCTCAGATCTTCAATGCGAGTGAACATCCTCTTTGGATTCCACATCTAGGCGCCGCCGATCATGAGGCCTGTTGTGACGCCTTGTCCCGTGAAACGCTCTGACGCCTCACACCACCCCCGCCAGATAGTCCATTGCCGCCTGAACCCCGCCATGCCCATGCGGAAGGCCAAGCTTCTGCAGCCCCAGCTCGATCGATGACAGCGTGCCGAGCAGCATGACCGCGTTGACATGGCCCATATGGGCGATGCGGATGCCCTGGCCGCGGAGCGGGCCGATGGTGCCGCCGATGGTGACGCCGCAGGTCTCCTGGGTGAAGGTGCGCAGCGCCTCGGCTTCCTCGCCCTCGAACATTACCACGGTGACGCTGTTGGAACGGGCATGCGGGTCGGAAATGTTGAAGCGGAGCGCGCCGCCCTCGGCCCAGACGGCAACCGCGCGCCGTGTGGCTTCGGCCAGCAGGGCGTGGCGGTGCCAGGCTCGCTCCAGGCCTTCCTCGAACAACAGCTCCAGCGCCTTGCGGAAGGCAAACAGCATGTGCTCCGGCGGCGTGCCGCAATATTTCTGGTAGTGGATCTCGCCCTGGCGGAAGGTCCAGTCGGTGTAATGGGTCTTGAGGTTTGCGGTTTCATGCGCCTTGTCGGCCTTCGGACCGGCCGCGACGAAACAAAGCCCCGGCGGGCACATCAGACCCTTCTGCGACCCGGTCAGGGCGACATCGACCCCCCATTCATCCATCTCGAAGGGCACGCAACCGAGCGAGGCGATCGTGTCGACCATGAAGAGGGCCGGGTGGCCGGCGGCGTCGATGGCCTTGCGCAGGGCGGCAATGTCGTTCCAGACGCCCGAGGCCGTGTCGATCTGCACCACCAGGATCGCGGCGATCTCGTGGGCGGTGTCCGCCTTCAGCCGGGCTTCGAGCGCTGCCGGGTCGACGGCCTTGTCGTAGCCGCCGGGCAGGATTTCGGCCTCCAGCCCCATGACACCGGCGGCCTCGCCCCAGCCAAGGGCGAACAGGCCGGATTCCAGCACCAGGATCTTGTCGCCGCGGCTCATGGTGTTGGCGAGCGCCGCGTCCCAGGCGCCATGGCCGTTGGCGGCGTAGATATAGGTCTTGCCCTCGGTGCGGAAGAGATGTTTCAGCCGGCTCAGGCAATAGTCCGTGGTTTCCACCAGCGGTCCTTCATAGATGTCGATGGCCGGCCGGTGCATCGCCCGAAGCACTTCCTCCGGCACGTTGGTGGGACCGGGGATCATCAGAAATTCTTTGCCATTGCGAAGCGTCATGGCGGGACCTCGTTGGACCTGGAAACGTCTGGGGTGGAGTGGTGGCGACACCTAAGGAATGCAACGGAGACCTTTGCCCGGCGGGCAGCATCCGTCAAGCCGCTGATTGGGCCGCGGCAACCGGCCGGTTGTGCGATTATCTGTGCAGGTGCGAAAATGTGGTGATTTCTCGAGATCGGTGCGCCGGGTCGATTGCCAATCGAATGAGCAAGGCGTTAACGTCAAACAAGTCTCTGGAAACAATAAAACTTCTCATTGCAGGTGGTGGGAGCGGTTTGGCCTGTCTCACGCCTGCAAAGAAAATGTCTTGTTTCCGTAAAGTAAATTTCGCAAGTTAGACACCGTCCGGTTTGGTCGCTTAGGCGCTGCAGCATGATCCTGGTTGAAGAAGGTCAAAGTCCGCTCATTCTCTGCCTGCCTCACAGCGGCACGGAGATCCCGAACGCTGTCGAAAAGCGGTTGAACGCCACCGGGCGGTTGCAGGCGGATCTGGCCTGGCGCCTGGAGCGGGTGTTCGATTTTCACGAGGAGCTCGACGCGACGGTGCTGCGTTCGTCGATCTCCCGCTATGTGATCGACCTCGACAAGGATCCCAAAACCACACTTGCCGAGGCTTCCGATCCTGCAAGGGCGCTTTGCCCGGCAACGACGCTCGACGGCAAACGCATCTACCAGGAGGGCGAAGAGCCGGGCCCGACGGAGATCGAGCAGCGGTCGCTGCTGTTTTATACGCCGTTTCACAAGGCGCTGCGCCGGCAGGTCGACCGGCTGATGCGCCAACACCGCAAGGTGATCATCGTCGACTGCCAGTCGATGCGCTCGCACATCAAGGGCGTTACGGACAAGGGCCTGCCCTTGGTCAGCATCGGCACCCAGAACGGCACCTCCTGCGATCCGGATCTGCGCAACACGCTGGTCGGCTCCTTCAAGGGACAGCAGGGCTATACGGTCAGCGTCGACGAACAGACCCATGGCGGCTTCATCACCAAAAGCTTCGGCAAGCCGGAGCGCGGCCTGCACGCCATGACGCTGCTGATCGCACAGCGCGCCTACCTGCGCCATGAATCGCCGCCTTTCGAGCCGGACAAGACCCGGATCACGCGGCTGCGCGCCGTTTTGACGGATTCCATGTCGCGCCTGATCGACTGGACGGGCATGTCGGGGACTTCAACGGTTGCAACGCCATCCGACGAGGGCGCCGTGCCTGAAAGCGGCGAAGCCGGCCCGGAGGCGACCGGCGACAACACCGCGCCGGTTCAGGCCGGGCCTGATAACCAGTCCGCGAACGCCGAGATCATTCCGGTCGACCCGATGACCCTGCCCAAGGTCAGCAGTGTGCAGACCGGCAAGGTCGAGGACGGCCCCGTGACGCCGCTTCTCGTCGCCGAGTGATCCTCAGACCACGTTTTTCTCGACAATCGGAGCATTTGCCGCGAGCCGGTCGAAGGCCAGCGGCGACAGATCCAGCGTCTGGTAGCCGCCCGTCGCGATCAACTCGGCAAGGCCGCGGCCGACCGCGGGCGACTGCTGCAGGCCGTGGCCGGAAAAGCCGAGCGCCAGATAGAACCCGTCCATGCCAGGAACGGCGCCCAGGAAGGCATTGTGGTCGAAGAGGTTCATGTCGTAGCTGCCCGCCCAGGCGGCACCCGGCCGGATTGCCTCGAAGGCCGGCACGCGGCTCGCCAGAACCGGCCAGATATGGTCTTCGAACAAGCCATAGTCGACATCGAAATCCGTGCAGTCCGGGTCCATGTGCTCGGGCGGTGCTGAGCCGCAGATATAGCCCGTGCCCTCCGGGCGTGCATAGGTGCCGGTCGGATCGATCAGCAGCGGGAACCGCTCCAGCTTGTCGCGGCACTCAAAGGTGAAGACGCAGCGTTTTTTTGTGACGATCGGCACGTCAAGTCCGGCCTGGCGGCAGATCTCCGCGCCGCCGGACGCACCGGCGCAATTGACCACAACGGGGGTCGACAGGGTTTCGCCGGTCGAAAGGGAAACCTGCCAGCCGGTTCCTTCCCGGTTGACCGAGCCGCGCGCCGCCAGATAGTCGACGCCAAGGGAGCGGGCCTTCTTGCGGAAGGCCTGCATCAGACCATAGCCGTCGAACCAGCCTTCACCGGTCAGGCCGTGACAGCCGGCGGCAAGGTCCGAAACGTTCAGCCAGGGAAATTTCGCCGTCAGCGCCGCCGGATCCAGAAGCCCGATATCGGCGCCGAGTTGCTGCTGAAGCCGGTGGTTTTCTTCAAGAATGTCAAGCTTGTCGGGCGTTGCCAGAAACAGATAGCCGCCTTCGTGCAGATCGATCGCGGGCCGGTCCTCGCCGACGGCGAGTTCCGCACCGATCTCTCTTAAAAAGCGGATGCCGTAGAGCGAGATCTCGATATTGATCGCGCTGGAAAATTGCTGCCGGATCGAGGCGGCGGAGCGGGCAGAAGCGCAGATCTCGTAGGCCGGGTCGGCTTCGACGACGACGATCCGGCCGGAAAAATCGTCCCGCATCGCCAGGTGGCAGGCGACGGCCGAGCCCATGACGGCTCCGCCGATGATGACAACATCCGCAGTGCGGTCCGACATGACGCCTCCCAAGTGCCGAAACGGAGCTTTGAATCAAGCGCGGGCGGCTTTGCCGCCCGCACTCCATAGATGTAGCAAGGCTTAGAAAAACGCCTGCAGGCCGGTCTGGGCGCGGCCGAGGATCAGCGCGTGAACGTCATGCGTGCCCTCATAGGTGTTGACCGTTTCCAGGTTCTGGGCGTGGCGCATGATGTGGTATTCCTCCTGGATGCCGTTGCCGCCATGCATGTCGCGGGACTGACGAGCGATATCCAGGGCCTTGCCGCAATTGTTGCGCTTGATCAGGGAGATCATTTCCGGCGCCACCCTGCCGGCATCGAACAGCTGGCCGACACGAAGCGCGGCCTGCAGGCCGAGCGTGATTTCGGTCTGCATGTCGGCGAGCTTCTTCTGGAACAGCTGGGTCTGGGCCAGCGGCCGGCCGAACTGTTCCCGGTCGAGGCCGTATTGGCGGGCGCGGGTCCAGCAGTCCTCGGCGGCGCCCATGGCGCCCCAGGCAATGCCGTAGCGGGCGCGGTTGAGGCAGCCGAACGGGCCTTTCAATCCGGAGACATTCGGCAGCAGCGCGTCTTCGCCAACTTCCACGCCGTCCATGACGATCTCGCCGGTGATCGAAGCGCGCAAGGACAGCTTGCCGCCGATCTTCGGCGCGCTCAGACCCTTCATGCCCTTGTCGAGCACGAAGCCGCGAATGGCACCGTCATGGGCTTCCGATTTTGCCCAGACCACGAAGACGTCGGCGATCGGGGAATTGGAGATCCACATTTTCGAGCCGGTCAGCTTGTAGCCGCCGTCGATCTTTTCAGCGCGGGTGCGCATGCCCGCCGGGTCGGAGCCGGCATCCGGCTCGGTCAGGCCGAAACAGCCGACAAATTCGCCGGTCGCCAGTTTCGGCAAGTATTTCTGACGCTGCTCTTCAGAGCCATACGCATAGATCGGATACATGACCAGCGAGGACTGCACGCTCATCATCGAGCGGTAGCCGCTGTCGATCCGTTCGATTTCGCGGGCAACGACGCCGTAGGAAACGTAGGAGGCCCCCGCACAACCGTATTCTTCCGGCAGGGTCACGCCGAGCAGGCCGAGTTCACCCATTTCGTTGAAGATCGACCGGTCGGTCTTTTCTTCCCGGTAAGCCTCAATCACGCGCGGCAGCAGCTTGTCCTGTGCATAGGCGCGGGCGGTGTCCTGGATGAGCTGTTCGTCCTCGCCGAGCTGGTCGCGCAGGTGAAACGGATCCTGCCAGTCGAAAGTGCCGCCGCCTGCGGGGGCGGACTTGATATTTGCCGGTGCGTTCATGATGGTCTCTCCCGAAGCCTTCGTCGTTCCAGGCTCTGGGCCTGGCTCTTGGCCAAGCCTTTGCATTGCGGCGCATTTGGCCGCGGGTCATTCTGTTTCCTCTAGTCTTGCCGCAAAATCGTTTGCGGAAAAGCGAAACCTCATCCATCATTCATGACGAAATGGAATGAAGTAGGGGATTTCGATGCGTCGTGCCTTTGTCCCGCCGGCGGACACGCTGATCGCTTTTGAATGTGCTGCCCGGCATCTCTCCTTCACGCGCGCCGCCGAGGAGCTGCATCTGACGCAAGGCGCGGTTTCCAAGCAGGTCCGTCAGCTGGAGGACCGGCTCGGGGTGGAGCTGTTCCGCCGGGTGCGCCAGCGGATCGTTCTGACCGATGCCGGCCGTCTCTATCTGCATGACATTCGCGGCGCGCTGGAGCAGATGACCGCGGCGACGCGTCAGGTGATGTCCTATGCGGGCAGCGCCGACGTTCTGAACCTGGCCGTGCTGCCGACCTTCGGGACGCGCTGGCTGGCGCCGAGATTGGCCGAGTTCGACCGGCGCTATCCGGATGCTGGCCTGAATCTGAGCGTGCGCCTTCAGCCCTTCGACTTCGACGAGGAGCCGTTTGACGGCGCCATTCACCATGGCGACCCGGTCTGGGCGGGCGCGATCGCCGAACGGCTGTTCGACGAGGAGGTCGTTCCCGTCGCTTCGCGTGCCTTTCGCGACCGCCATCAGATCCGCACACCTGTCGATCTGGCGCGGGTGCCGCGCCTGCAACTGGCGACGAGACCTCTGGCCTGGCGGCAATGGTTCGATCTGGCGGGCGTGGAGACGGACACCGCCTTCCAGGGCGCCCGGTTCGAGCAATTCGTGATGATCACCGAGGCCGCGATCCACCATGCCGGGGCTGCGCTGATCCCGCGTTTTTTCATCGAGGCGGAGCTGGCCTCAGGACGGCTTGTAAGGCTATTTGATCTGTCGTTGGCGCAACAGACGGCCTATTACTTCGTTTACCCGGAAGGGCGGACCATGCGGCCTGTTGTATCGGCCTTCCGCAAGTGGCTGATGGAGGAGGCCAGGACCGCGCGCACACGCCGCGAAACCATGTTGCCCGGTTGAGCGGAGACGAGGAAAAAGCTTTGAAAAGACAACATTTGCGCCTGATCCTGAACGGCAAGTCCGCGTCTCGCAAGGATGTCCGTGCGGCGGTCGATGCGGTTCGCACCATGGGCCATGACGTCTCCGTGCGGGTCACTTACGAAGCCGGCGATGTGACCAGGCTGGCCGCGGAAGCCTTGCGGGACCATGAAAAGGCGCCGATCGACACGCTGGTCAGCGGTGGCGGCGACGGCACGCTGCATGAAGTGGTCGACGCGGTGCTGCATCACTTGCCGCAGGGCAACCGCCCTCCCTTTTCCTTTGCCGTCTTGCCGCTTGGTACGGCCAATGATTTTGCCCACCATATTAAGCTCGATCCGGCGGACATCACCGGTTGCCTGCGTTTCGCGGCCCGTGCCTCCGCGAAACCGACGGATGTCGGCGAGGTCAACGGTTGCGTCTTCGTCAATATGGCGACTGGTGGATTCGGCACCAAAGTGACGGCGGAGACCGATCCCAATCTCAAGCGGGTGCTGGGCGGTGCGGCTTATCTGTTTACGGGTCTGCACCGGTTCTCCGAACTGGCCGCCTGCGAGGCCCGGGTGGAAGCGGAGGATTTTTCCTGGGAAGGTCCATTTCTCGCCCTGGCCATCGGCAACGGCCGCAGGGCGGGCGGCGGCATTCGGCTGTGTCCCAAGGCCGAGCTCGACGACGGCCAGCTCGACCTGACGATCGTGCCCTTTCCGGAGACCGGCAAGGTCCTCGATCTGTTTTCGTCGCTTCTGGAAAGCGGCGTCGATGGGACCAACGGCGGGTTCATTCAGCGCAAGGTGCGCAATCTCACCATCGAGACCTCGGATCCCGTGCAATTCAACCTGGATGGCGAACCGATGACGGGGACCTCCTGGAAGATCGGCCTGCGCCACCACCAGATCGACTTGCGGCGCTGACGCGCGGCCGCTGGCCCTGGATCAACCGATCCGTTTCAGCCAGCCGTCCGGGGCCGCCGAAATCAGGAGCTTCTGGTTTATCTCCTGATCGATCTCGAATTCCGGATGGGATTTCAGGAATTCATGCACCGCCGTCTTGGCGTTGTTGCCCGGTGCCCAGGGCCGGTCCGGGAAGGTGCCCTCCGGCAGGTCCTCGATGATGGTGTCGAAGACAAGACAATAACTGTCCCTGGTGGCAAGCCCGGCATAGGCGTTCAGTTCAGCCAGCACGTGGTCATGGGTGTGGTTGCTGTCGAGGCAGACCAGGACACGGTCGTAGTCCCTGGCATAGTCATGGACCCGCTGGATCATTTCGTCCTCGATCGAGGAGCCTTCGAACATGTCGATCTTGGCGGACAGCGGATGGGCGAGGATTGCGTCCCGGTTATGGGCGCGGATGTCGATGTCGATGCCGAGAACACGCCGCCTGGAGGATTTCGGATCGACCACGCCACCGCTTTCCACCGCATCGCAATAGTCAAGCATGGCCAGAAGCGAGGCGCTCATCATCAACGATCCGCCATGCGCGATGCCGGTCTCGATGATCAGGTCCGGCTTCGTCGCCCAGACAATTTCCTGGAACACCGCCATATCCGTCGGCAGCTGGATGATCGGCCGCCCGGCCCAGGCGAAATTATACATGTATTTCCGGTCGAAGGCCGTTTTCAGCCAGTCCAGCGACTGTCGATGCCAGGCGGTTTCGCCGGCAAAGCCGGAAATCCTCTCTTGCCGCTCGGTTTCAAACTCCCGGATCGGATCATTGTTGTCTGCCACTTTTCCCCTCCTGACGTTCTAGGACGCGTTGCTGCTGGCCGCGCGCAGCAGTGACGGCAGGTCCTCAAGCAGGGACCGTGGTTTGAAGCCGAATTCTGACTGAAGCCGGCCGATATTGATTTGCGGAAACACCCGCTGGGCACCGCCTGGCGCAAACGAACAACGATAGCCCTCGTCCTGAGCCAACTTGGCGATCTCCAGATGGAAGACGGGCTGTCCGCTCGCGACGTTGTAGATCTGGTGCCGGCCGCTGCGTGCGATCTTCTCCGCCAGGCCGACAACATCTTCGATGGAAACATAGTCCTTCGAGGAATTCGAGCTTTCCCGGATCGTTGCCGTTCCGCTCGCGGCAAGATCCGCCAGGAGCGAGCTCAGAAATGTGGCGTTGCTCTGACCGGTCCCATAGACGTTGGAGAGCCTCACAACTTTCACCGACGGCCGGCGGAGCGACAGGCACAGAGCTTCGCCCAGCAGTTTGGAAAGGTCATAGGTGGTGTCGGCGGACGGCAGGACCTTGACGGGCAGGTCCTCGGAGGTTTCCGCCATGTCGCCCGCGAGACCATAGATCCGAGTGCTGGAAAAAAAGACGAAGGAGTCGAAGTCGATGCGCTCCAGCAACCTGCCGAGAAGGCCTGCATGCGCGTCGACGGTGGCAAGCGGCTGGGCGCGGAAATTGCCGGTCATGCCGATACAGTAGAAGACACGTCCAAGATCTCCATTCAGGGTCTCGAGAGACGCCCGGCCGGGAGTTGAGACCTCATAGCCGAAGTCCTGAAGGTAGCGGACGAGATTGCCGCCGATGAAACCGCTGGCGCCCAGAACCGTCGCCTTCATGACCGGGCTCCGATCTGGCGCATGGGGTTGCCGCCGACAATCGAATAGGCGGGGATTTCCTCCCGGACCACGGTGCCGGCGGCAATCACGCAGCCGGTGTTGACGACCGCACCGTCCAGAAACACGCAATTGGCGCCGATCCAGATATCGTCGCCAATGGTGATGCCGCCCCGGCTCGGCTGAAAACCCTGCTCGACGATCAGCCGGTCCCGGTCGGCAAAGGCATGGTTGACCGGCGCGAAGGTGCAATTGGCGGCAATGGCCACATTGTTGCCGATGGTGAGACCATGGCCTGTATAGATCACGCAGCCGGAATTCAGCGTGACGTTCTCGCCGATCACAACATCGCCCGATCCGCCGGCGGGCTTGATCTTGACGAAACTGTCGATGACGGACCTGGCACCGATGCGGATGACCGTGCCGCGCACGCTGTCCTCGATGTCAGCAAGGGCTGAAACGTGTGCCGTGGGGTCGATCTCAAGGGTCATGGAATTGTGAACCGGCTTTCAAGTCTAAATTCGCAGTGCGCTCGCCGCACCCGGCGCGGTCCAGAAACGGGTTTCCGGAATGAAGGTGACAAATTGGGTGCCCCGGGCGGCAAGATCCTCATTCTGACGGCGGATTTCCTCGGCAATGTTCCAGGGCAGGATGATCAGATAGTCGGGTCTCTGGTCCGTCAGCACCACCGGTGGCAGCACCGGGATGTGGCTGCCGGGCAGGTACTTGCCCTGTTTGGCCGGGGCGGCATCGCAGACGAAAGGCAGAAGATCCGGGCCGGCGCCGGCGAAGTTGAGCAGCGTGTTGCCTTTGGCGGCGGCACCGTAACCGGCGACGGTTTTGCCATCTCGTTTGGCATCAAGCAGAAACCGCAGGAACCGGTTCTTGGTCTCTTCCGCCCGATCCTGAAAGTCCTCGTAAAACTCGGGGCTTTGCAGGCCGCGCTGAATTTCCTCGGCAAGCAGGGCGCCGACGGCCTGCGTCTCGCGACGGGAACATTCCTTCAGGCAGCCATAGACCCTGAGGCTACCGCCATGCGTGGGCAGTTCCTCGACGTCGAACACCTTCAAGCCGCAGCTGTCAAATATCCGCGCGACGGTGCCGAGCGACAGATAGGAGAAATGCTCGTGATAGACCGTGTCGAACTGGCAGAACTCGACCAGCCGCATCAGATGCGGAAATTCCAGCGTGAGCACCCCGTCCGGCTTCAGCAGCGTTGCCAACCCGCGAGTGAAATCGTTGATGTCGGGCACATGAGCGTAAACATTGTTGCCGATGATGAGATCGGCTGACCGTCCCGCGTCCTCAAGCTCTTTTGCCAGTGCTTCGCCAAAGAAGGCCCGTTGCACCGGGATGCCGAGCGCTTCGGCCGCCGCCGCAGTTGAGGCAGTCGGCTCGATGCCCAGACAGGGAATGCCGGCGTCGACAAAGTTGCGGAGCAGATAGCCGTCATTCGAGGCGACTTCTACAACGAAACTGTCTCCGGTCAGCTGAAGCCTGTCGGTGATGGCGGCCGCGTACCGGGCCGCATGCGCCAGCCAGCTCTTCGAGGTCGAGGAAAAATAGGCATAGTCCTTGTCGAACAGGCTGTCGGCGGCGGCATAGTCCTGGGTCTGCACGAGGAAACAGGCATCGCACACCATCAGGCGCAGCGGATAGGTGATCTCGGGAGCCGTTAGGTCGTCGGCGCTCAGATAGGCGTTCGACGGCGGCGCAAAGCCGAGGTCCAGGAACTGGCGGCTCAGGCCGCTGCCGCAATGGCGGCAGATCCCACTCATCCGATCGGCTCCACTTTGTCGATGGGCGGCAGGGCCTGGTCGCGCTCCGACAGACTGGAAATCGCCAGCGGCCAGGCAATGCCGATATGGCGGTCGGCGTAATGGACGCCACCTTCATTTTCCGGACTGTAGCTGTCTGAATGAAAATAGAGCAGCTCCGCGTGATCGGTCAGCGTCTGGAAACCGTGGGCGAAACCGGCGGGAATATAGATCATTTCGCCGAGGTCAGCGGTGAGCGTCAACGAGGTCCAGTCGCCGAACGTGTCGGACCCCTTGCGCAGATCCACAATCACGTCAAAGACCGCCCCGGCCATGCATTTCACCAGTTTGGCGTCGGCCTTCGGCGGGCGCTGGAAATGAAGGCCGCGCAACGTGCCCTTCTGGACGCTGTGAGAGACATTGCACTGCGCCCAGGTCTCGCTCAGTCCGAAGGCCCTGAACTCATCGCGGCAGAACAGGCGGGCGAAGGAGCCGCGGCTGTCGCTCCGGCGTTCGAGATCGATCCGGTAGGCGCCATCAAGATGAAGGGGCGTGAACTTCATGCAGCCTCCTCGAATGCCGCAATCTGGTCGCGGGTGATTTGAGCCGGATCCGCGCCAAGATCGACCTGGCGGTACCAATGCACCGTCCTTTCAACGGCGTCCTCGAATGACCAGACCGGCGACCAGCCAAGCTCGCATCTGGCCTTGTCGATCGACAGGCTGAGCCGTCCAGCCTCGTGAACGGCGTCCGGGTCGGAGGCGTCGGTCCAGTGACCAGGCCAGTGTCTGAGCATTGTTTCGACGAGCCTTTGAACGGAATGAATGTCCGCCGGTTCGGGGCCGAAATTATAGGCGGATTGAAATCCGCCATCCGAAGCTTCGTGCAGCTTTTCCGCCAGCATCAGATACCCTTTCAGCGGATCGAGCACATGTTGCCACGGCCGGATTGATGCCGGGTTGCGGATGTCGATGGTGCCGCCGGCCCGGAGCGCCCGGACGATATCGGGAACCAGCCGATCCTCTGCCCAGTCGCCGCCGCCAATGACATTGCCTGCCCGTGCGGTGGCGATCCTAAGTCCGTCGCTTCCAAAGGACCGCCGCCAGCTTGCCGCGACCAGTTCCGTGGCGGCCTTCGAGGCGGAATAGGGGTCGTGCCCGCCCAGGGGATCGATCTCCCGGTAGGCAAAGGCCCATTCGTTGTTTTCATAGACCTTGTCGGTGGTCACGATGACAACGGTAGCGGGCTGGTCCTGGCCTCTGAGGGCTTCAAGCAGATTGACCGTGCCCATGACATTGCTCGCCCAGGTGCCGACAGGGTCGCGATAGGAACGGCGCACCAGGGATTGCGCGGCAAGATGCAGAACGATCTCCGGCCGGAAGCCGCGGACCTCGCGGGCCAGTGCGGGCGCTTCGCGGATGTCCAGCAAGACGCCGGTCATTCTTCTCTCCAGGGACAACCGGTCATGAAGGCTGTCTTTGTCATCCGGGGCAAGGGCAACGCCCAGAAGCTCAGCGCCCTTGCCCAGGAGCAGTTCGCTCAGCCAGGCCCCCTTGAAGCCGGTATGCCCCGTAATCAGAACCCGTTTGCCGTTCCAGTAGGTCATGGCTCAGTCCCAGACCTTCCAGGGGGCTTCACCGGATTGCCAAAGCTTTTCCAGCTGGTTCTTGTCCCGCAATGTGTCCATCGCCGCCCAATAGCCGTCGTGGCGGTAGACGCCGAGCTGGCCGTCCCGGGCGAGGCTTTCCAGGGGCTCGGCCTCCCAGGGCGTGTCGTCCCCGGGGATGCGGGACAGTACGGAAGGTTCACAGACAAAAAAGCCGCCATTGATCCACTGTCCGTCGCCCTGGGGCTTTTCCAGAAAGCTGGTGACCTGACCCTCGTCGATCGCCAGCGCGCCGAACCGGCCCGGCGGCTGAATGGCGCTGACCGTTGCTTCCAGCCCGCTGGCCTTGTGCTGGGCGATAAGGGCGCGGATGTCGATGTTGGCGACACCGTCGCCATAGGTGAGGCAGAAAGGTCCATCGATGAACTCCGCGACCCGCTTGATGCGGCCGCCGGTCATGGTCGCTTCGCCGGTATCGACCAGCGTGACCTTCCAGGGTTCGGCCAGCCGGCGGTGCACCTCCATCTGGTTCTGGTCCATGTGGAAGGTAACGTCCGACATGTGCAGGAAATAATTGGCGAAATATTCCTTGATCACATAGCCCTTGTAGCCGCAGCAGATGATGAAGTCGGAAATACCGTTGGCGGCATAGATCTTCATGATATGCCAAAGGATCGGCCGCCCGCCGATTTCAATCATCGGCTTGGGTTTCAGGTGGGATTCCTCACTGATCCGGGTGCCGAGGCCACCCGCCAGGATGACCGCCTTCATGGCCCTGTCTGCCTCGAAAGCCTTGGGCTGCGAGCTCGTCTTGGATCGGCTTCCGGCTCGGCCAGGTTTTCGCCTGGGAGACACGGCAGCGGAGAGCTCACTGTCAGAGGACGGGGTCATGGGCGCGGCCTAGCTCCTTAGTCTCATGGCCCGGAGCAGATGGTCCTCCAGGTCGTAACGGGTCTTCATGCGGGAATCTCGCCACAGGCGCCGGAACAGTTTGATCTTGGTGCCGAGCGAAATCGGCGGCAGCTTGTTGACGACACGGTAGCAGCCAAGGCTGTAGGCGAGGCGTTGGCTCAGTTTGCCGAAGAAGGTCTTGGCGCCGTACTTTTCGAAAGAGCCGGAGCCTTCCATGAAGACGAATTCGGCTTCTTCCACCCAGACGGCCAAGTCGCGCATGACAAATTCAGCAACAACATAGGACGCGACGCACCAGGCATGCGGATACTCGCTCCAGCGCCGGATCAGGATTTCCGCGCCGCCCTTGGCACGCACCAGGCCGTAGCACCATTCCGAGGGGTAGGCGAGGCTGCGCGGCACGGTCCCTTTGGCCAGCGATTTCGGATAGCCAAAAATGACCGGGTCGGGCCGGAGCACCCGCTGTTCACCGTCCTTGACCCGCCGAACGGTTGGTGCCGCCAGCAATTTGTCCGGATGATCGTCCAGCGCCTTGACCAGGGCAGACAGAAAATTCGGGCTGGACAGGTCATCGCAGGCGCGCAAACAGAAATAGTCCGCATGGTCTTGCCCGTAGCGCATGCAGAAGATGAAATTCTCGACCGCGGAGAGGTGCGTTTCCTGGCTGAGGAGCTGGAATCGTTGATCTTTTTCGCAATAGTCTCGCGCGATCTCGGCAGTTCTGTCGGTGGATTTGTTGTCGACGATGACGGCCGTGAAATCCCTGAAGTCCTGATTGGCGATGCAATCGAGACTTTTTCGCATTGTCCTCTCGCCATTAAATATGGGAAATAAAATCAATACTTTGGAATTGAAACTCGGCATATTCGCCTTCTGGTTGCAAGGTAACTGCGGATTCAACTTCCTCTGCGAGAAACGTGTAAATTTACTTAGACCAGAGTTTCACCAGCCGTCAACGACTGGAGCGGTTTCCCGGCCAGATCTTTCGTAGGGAGTTCTGTGGCCGGATTGGACAGTCCATGCGGTTTCGGATATGGCACCACGGATCGAGGCCAACAGTTTGGCCGGCAGACAGGAATAGCCTGGTCAGGCAGGAAGCATGGACGCGTATCAGTTCGGGAATTTCTTCAAGTTTGCGCCGGCGCAGCTGGGTCTGACTCCGAAGAAGCACCTGTTCATTCACATTCCCAAGAATGGCGGCATGGCCATTCGCGAAGCGCCGCAGCTGCAGGGCAGGTTGGTGATTGCCAACAGGCGCCGACTGAAAAGCAAGGCCTATGCGAACGGTCTGAAAGACCACATGGGCGGCATGGGGCGCAATCCGGGCTATGAGCACGCCCGGCTGCGGGATGTCGATCTGTCCGTGCGCGCGGCGACGCAAGCCTTTGCAATTGTCCGGAACCCCTGGTCGCGCACGGTGTCGCGTTTTAAGTTCGCGCTGCAGACGCGTGCCCATTCCGGAACCCGGCCCGACTTTTCGGAAGCCGAGTTCGACGCCTTTCTGGAGGAGCGCCACAAATGGGCGGGCGAACCCTATTTCTGGCACCGGGCGGTGTCCGGCTGGTATCCCCAGAAGGACTATGTCATCGACGAGGCGGGTAATATCGCCGCCGACATCCTGCGCCAGGAACGGCTCAGCGCGGAAATGCAGACCTATCTCGATTTCAAGAGCGAGTTGAAGCAGCGCAATGCCAGCACCTCTTCGCGAGCGCATTACCGGGACGTCTACACTGATCGCACCATTCAGATCGTTGCCGACTGGTACGCGGAGGATATCGATCTGTTCGGTTTTGACTTCGATACACCAGCGACCAGGAACGTCTTTTATGAAAATGACTGATCGCGAGTAAGGGCGGCACAGCAGTGACATCGATCGACGACCAGTTGATGGACGCATTCGGCACGGGTTCCGCCACCGAACTGTCCGTGCCGCGGGACGGTGTTGTCGCCGTGATCCTGGCCTATAACGAGGCTCTGCGCTTTCCGTATTTCCTGGAACATTACCGATCCTTGGGGATCGGCCATTTCATCGTGGTCGACAACAACTCGAACGACGGCACGGATGAGTTGCTTTCCGGTCAGCCGGATATCAGCGTGATCCGGACGGAAAAACCCTACAAGGACTATAAATCGGTCTGGCGGCAGCTGATTTGCGACCGCTACCTTGTGGACCGCTGGGTCATATTCCCCGATGTCGACGAGCTGTTCGTCTATCCGGGCTGGCCGGATCTTTCGGTCGGTGCGCTTACCGGCTATCTCGATGCCGGCGGCTACCGGGCACTGTTCACACCGATGGTGGACATGTATCCGCAAGGGCCCTTGAAGGATCTGTCCTACAAACCCGGCGACAGCTTTTTCAAGACGTCGCCCTGGTTTGACGGTTCCGGTTACCGGTATAACCCTTTGAAGGGCAGCCACGGCAAGCGGTACAAGACACCGGCCCGGCATGTCTTCGGCGGAACGCGCGAACGGCTGTTTCACCAGGAGGCAAAACGGCCGAAATCGGCCCTGGACCGGTTGCTGTTGTCCTCTGTGTTTTCGTTGCACGCCAGAACGCCGGAAACAAAAGCCGGACGCAAACTCGACCACTTGTTGTTCAAATTCGTGAAAAACGCGCTGCCGAGCCCGGCGGCCGTGCAGAGCAAGATCCCGTTGTTGAAGTGGCAGCGCGGCAATCGTTTCTCCGGCGGCGTGCACGGCATCGACAGGGCGATCGCGGTTGCGCCCGACTGGGGCGCACTGCTGCACTTCAAATATCTCGATGATTTTCAGAGCAAGGTCGCCGAGGCACTGACCCGCCAGCAGCACACGGACAATGCCGGCCACTACCGCGACTACGAAGCCCAGATGGCCGGGCTCATGGCAGAAGGGCTGCATTATACCGGAAGTGTCCGGTTTACCGGCCCGGAGGCCCTGACCCGGTGCGGGCTGTTGCGCGAAAGCGAAGCCTTGCGTCGATTGCGCAGTGGTGTTCCCGCAGGGGAGGCCCGCAATTGACCCCTGCTGGCCTGGAAAAGAAGTCCAACAGCCTGTCTGACCACTACAGCGAGATCTTTGTGCATGTCGGCATCCACCGCACCGGAACGTCGACCTTGCAGAAATATCTGCTGGCGACCCGCGATGCCCCGGAGGCCAAGGGGCTGGATGTCGTCATGCCGCAAATTGCCGGCCAGCGGGACATGCCCAATCATCGTGATGGTATCCGCGACTACATCAAGATCCATGCGCGCTTGAACCGGAAACCCTGGTTTTTGAAGCCCTTTTACCGGCGGCAGTTGAACGGGATATTCCAAGAGTATGTGGATCTGGTTTCCCCGCGTGCTCCGGTCCTGGTGTTGTCGGAGGAGAACATACTCGGACAGGCCTTTTTTCCGGAAAGACCGGGCCTTCTCTATCCGGACGCCGAGCGAAACCTACTGGCGATCCGCACGTTGACGGGTGCGAATCTGAAGCGGGTTTTTCTGGCGGTGCGCTCTTACCCGGACTTCCTGCTTTCCTACGAGATCATGCGCGAAGCCTATTTCGGCCGTGGCATCGGGCTCGACAACCTGTCCGCCTGGGCAGCGGGCCGTCTGCGTGGCTGGAAGGACATCGTTGAGATCATGGCCAGGGTGTTCCCGGAGACCGACATAGAGATCTGGCCTTATGGCGGGATCCGGATCGAACAGGAATTCACCCGGCTGACAGGACTTGATTACGCGGCGGTCTGCAAGGAGACCGGAGAAAGCGTCGTCAACGCCTCCGCCACTTACGAAGCGCTCGCTGAGATCCAGCGACTGCGAAGGGCTGGCAGGAAGCCAAAGAAACCGCAGGTGGATTCGATCCTCCAGGAAGGGGCCGGCCAGAAAATCCGTCTGGAAGATGTTTTTCCTGTCGATGCTCTCCAGCGCCTGACAGATCTCTACATGGCTGATATGGAGGCCATAGGCCGGTTGAACAACGTCATGATTTGCGGGAACGGTGGCGACGCTCGCTGAACCCGGCGGCGGTGTCCTTGAGGGTGAGATGCAGAAAGTCTACGGCAAGATAAAAAAGACCCGCATCGGCAACTGGCTGCAGGGTGACGTCACCCCGATCGACTATGAAAAACTGCCGCGGAAAATCTTTGTTTTCTGGAACACGGGTCTGGATACCGCCCCGGAGAACTGCCGGTTCTGCGTGAAAAGCTGGCAAGTGCTCAACCCCGATTGGGAACTTGTGGTGCTGGACCAGAGCGCCGCCAACGCGATCCTGCCGAGGTCAGAATTTCCGTCAGACATGGCGATCGCCCATTACGCGGATTTGCTCAGAACCAAGCTGATGCTGACCGAAGGCGGCGTCTGGGCCGACGCGACCTGTCTGTGCACCCGGCCGCTCGACGATTGGCTGCCAATGATCTTCGCCCAGACCGGTTTTTTTGCCCTGCACCGGCCCGGCCGTGACCGGGTGATCTCGAACTGGTTCCTGGCGTCCAAGCAGGAGGCCGACATTCCGAGGATCTGGCTGGACAATTCGCTGGCGTTCTGGCGGGGCCGCAAAAAGCCGCCGCGGGCCTATTTCTGGCACCACTATATGTTCGAGTATTCCTGGCTGACATCCGGCCGGTTTCGCAAGGCCTGGAAAACGGCCCCGAAACTCAGCGCGGTTCCGTTTCACCGGCTGCAAAGAACCCTACTTTCGGGCGAACTCAGCCAAAACGACAGGGATCTCATCCAGGCCATCCCGCTCCACAAGCTCTGCTACAAGCGCGGCTTCAAGGTGGACGATATCAGGACATCCATCCGCGAGATCTGGGGCGACGAGGCGGCGATGCTTCAGGAAGCGGCATGGTCAAGCAGCAGAAATGCGTCGGCGGCTGCCTTCTGAAAATCTCCGGCCAGACCTGGCTGTCGGTTTATTTGCTCCGTCATCGTGATGCTGGAAAACTTTGGGCGATGCGTGTAGGTACTGGCCAAGTCCGCACGTGCCGTAGCCGGGGCGCAGGACGACAACCCGAGGATGATATGGGTATCAAGAAGAAGCTTCGAAAAATCTTCAAAAAGCGGGGCATCCAGTTGCCCTACATCTTGATGACCGGGGAAGAAAAATACCTTCATAAGGTAGTCAACTCCGTAGGTTCCAACAACGTCGTCATCGATCTCGGCGCCCATGTCGGCAAGATCAGCAGGATGTTCGCGAAACGTGCCAAAACGGTCTACGCCTTCGAACCCAATCCGGAAACCTTCAAGGTGCTGAAGGAACGGGTCGCCGCCTACCCGAACATCGTTGCCATGCAAAAGGCGGTGTCCGATAGGGACGGGACAGCGACCCTTTACTTCGATCCGTCGGGCTCGGACCGGCCAACCGAAGGCTCCACCCTCGCAGAAGCCAAACGGGATGTGACCTATCAGAACAGTTTCGAGGTCGAAACCTTCAGCCTGCCGGGTTTCATCGAAGGTCTCGAAGATGATGTCAAGCTGATAAAGATCGACATCGAGGGGCTAGAATACCGCGTGGTCAATGATCTCATCGACAGCGGTGTCATGGCACGGGTTGGCATGGTCTATGTCGAGGATCACTGCTTCGTTGTCGAGGGGCTCGAGGCCGAGCGCGACGCCACGCTTGAAAAAATCCGGAAGCTGGGCCTGGAAGACAGGTTCCGTTTCGACTGGCCTTGACCAACGGCTTGCGTGGCTGTCAGGCGTGCCGGGGGCTGGTGAGCAGCCGGTCATAGGCCTTTACAACACCGACTTCCGAATACTGCGCCGCCAGTTTGGCGTCCCCGCCCTGGACCAGCGCCTGCCGGAGCACTTCAGAGCTGAGCACACGGCGGATCGACGCGGTCAGCGCATTGACGTCGCCGCAGCGGGAGAGCAGCCCGTTGATGCCGTCATCGATCAGCCAGCTGGGGCCGGGCGAGGCGGTTGCCACCACGGGCAGTCCGGCGTTCCAGCCTTCCAGAACAATGTTGCCGAGCGGTTCCTCGTCGGTCGGGCACAGCAGAATGTCGGCCGATTTCAGGAACGGCGAGGGATCGCGCTGCCAGCCGAGAAAATGCACGCGGTCGGTAACGCCAAGGGACACCGCCAGAGCCTTGGTTTCTTCCAGGAGCTCGCCGTCGCCGATCAGCCAGGCGTGAACGGATTCCGGTAATCCGGCGATCGCCTTGACGACGAGATCGAAACGCTTGCGTCCGACGAACCGGCCCAGGTGGATCAGTATGGTGGCGTCCTCGGGCGTGTTGAAATCAGCGCGCTTGACCGGGGCGATATTCGCGGGCAGCGGATCGACAAAGTTGCTGATCACATGCGCGCGGCTTTCCGGCCAGCCCATCTCGATCGCCTGGCGGATGATCTCCGGCGTGTTACCGATCAGGTCCTGAACGTTGCCGTAGGTGTGAAAACCGTCCGGCCAGTCGCCAAGGCGCAGGAAGGTGCGCATGCCGGGTCTCGGCTTTGGCAGCCATTTGCTGGCCGGGCTCATCCAGCCGAGGGTTGCAGTGGCGCCAAAGGCTGAAATCTGGCGGGCAATCGTCCAGCGGATGAGGTGCCGCTTGATGTGCGACCGGCTGAATTTCATTTCCCGGACATCGCAGTGTTTCGCCAATTCGTCACGCCAGGGCCGGTCCGGGCGGATGAACGCGATCTGCTCGACGCCCTTGCGCGCAAGCGCGCCCGCCAGTCGCACGAAGAACTTCTCCGCGCCGCCATCGACCCCGAGATGGATATGGGCGAGTTTTCTCAGCTGCATGGGCTGGTCAGTGGCCATCGATCACGTCGTAATAGTTATGCGCCCGCCCCATCAGGCCGCGCAGATTGCCCGAGCCCTTCATCAGCCGGATCAGGCCGTAGTAATAGAGCTTTTCGCCGCGCTTCCTGGCGAAGGGCTTGAGCACGAAGCCGACCAACGTCGCAAGCGCACCGAAGACCATGCGCCGCAGGCTTTTCGGGATGAAATGCAGTGCTGCCTTCGCGCGGCCCTCGCGCAGGACAATATTGAAGGCGCCGGACGTGGCGGCCATGTGCATGCGCGAGAGCAGGCGGCCGGTGGTCACGCGGGACGCTGGGATGTCCTCTTCGACAATGGCGTCATCGACCCAGATCATCTTGGCGCCGGCGGCGTGGGTGCGGCGGAAGAAGTCGATGTCCTCGCTGCCGAAGGTCAGCCGCTCGTCGAAGCGCAGGCCAAGGCCGTCCTTGGCGACAATACGCCCGCTCAGGATCACATTGTTGGTCGGCGCTTCCGTGATGACCGTACCGGTCGGGCGCGGTTTCAGGAGTTGGGATTTCCACCAGTGCGGCGCAGGTGTTTCGTAGATCCGGCGCACCGGGCCGTTGCCGACTTCGGCCTTGTGCTCATGGCAGGCCTTCAGGAGCTTTTCGATCCAGTCCGGCTCCGCCCTCTCGTCGTCGTCGATCAGCGCGACCCAGTCCGGATTGTGTTCGAGGGCCGCTTCGAGCGCCGTGTTGCGGGCAAAGGGAATGCCCTTGCGCTTTTCATGATGGAAAAAGACCGGCACGGACAGGCGGTCCTTCACTTCAGCGGCGGCCGCTCCGGTGAAATGCGGCTCCGGATCGTTTTCCACAACGACGATCGACATCTCCGTGTTCTCGGGTTCGATCAGATTGTCGAGGCTTTCCAGGCAGGCCTGCAGCATTTTCGGCCGCTGCGCGGTGCAAACGGCAATGACCAGTTTCTGGGTCATGCGGGAAACTCATTCCTTCCATTCGGCTTGGGGGCAGGGTTTGGCGCATGAGCGGGCCGCTGTCAAAGAGTTTCAGGGAAATTGACCTTTCCACTCCCGGAGGCCCGCGCTAGGCTCTACATCAGACACTAAAAATTCCGCAAAAGCGGGCGTGTTCTGGGAGGAAGCACATGAAGGGAATGATGATGCACCGTCCGCTGAAAATAGCGGACCTCATCACATTTGCGCGCGACACCTATCCCTCTAGCGAAATCGTTTCCGTGCGCACGGAAGGCGACATTCACCGGACAACCTACAAGGAAACCGCCGGACGCATCGCCCAGCTGGCCCATGGGCTGAAGGGTCTCGGCATCAACGAGGGCGACCGGGTTGCCACCCTTGCCTGGAACGGCTACCGGCATTTCGAGCTTTATTATGCCATCTCCGGCATCGGCGCCGTCTGCCACACGATCAACCCGCGCCTGTCCGCCGAACAGATGATCTATATCGTCAATCACGCGCAGGACCGGGTCCTGTTCGTCGATCTGACCTTCGTGCCGATTATCGAGAAGCTGCGGCCGCATTTCCCGGACGATCTTCAGGTGGTCATCATGACCGACCGGACGCATATGCCCGAAACGTCCCTGGAGGACGTTCTCTGCTACGAGGAAATTCTGGACGGCCAGGCCGCAGAGATCGACTGGCCGGACCTGCCCGAAGATCAGGCCGCCGGGCTCTGTTACACTTCCGGCACTACCGGAAATCCCAAAGGCACGATCTATTCGCACCGTTCCACGGTGCTGCATGCCTTCTCAATGTGCGTGACCATCCCCAAGGTGCTGTTTGAAGGCTCGCGCATCCTGCCCGTCGTGCCGCTGTTTCACGTCAACGCCTGGGGCCTGCCCTATGGCGCGCCGCTCTCCGGATCGAGCCTGATCTTTCCGGGCGGGGCACTGGACGGCAAGAGCCTGTTCGACCTGATGGACCGGGAAAAGGTCTTCTCAGCCTGGGGTGTGCCCACGGTCTGGATCGGCCTGATGAACGAGATCAAGCAGCGTGGCCGCCTGCCCGAGGGCTTCGGCGATATCGTCGTCGGCGGCTCCGCGGCCTCGCGCTCGCTGATCGAGGGGTTCGAGAAGGAAGGTGTGAATGTCTGCCATGCCTGGGGCATGACGGAAATGAGCCCGCTCGGCACCCAGTGCAACCTGCCGCCGGACATGGCGGATCTTCCTTTCGAAAAACGCATCGACCGCAAGCAGAGCCAGGGGCGCCGGGTCTTCGGCGTCGAGATGAAGATTGTCGATGATGAAGGCAAAAGGTTGCCTCAGGACGGCAGGACGCCGGGCCATTTGTATGTACGCGGCAACACGATCACCTCGGGCTATTTCGAGGACCCGGAAGCGTCCAAACCGGTCTTTGACGCCGAGGGCTGGTTCTGCACCGGCGACATTGCCAAGATCAGTGCGGATGGCTTCCTGACCATCACCGACCGGTCCAAGGACCTGATCAAGTCGGGCGGCGAATGGATCAGTTCGCTCGATCTGGAAAACATCGTCATGTCCCATCCGGGCGTTGCCAATTGCGCGGTGATCGCCGTACCGGACGACAAGTGGGACGAGCGCCCGCTCCTGATCGTGCAGGCCCGCGAAGATGCCCAGCCGCAAAAGGAGGAGATCCTCGGTCTTCTGGCGGAACGGGTCGCCAAGTGGCAGGTCCCGGATGACGTTGTCTATGTCGACGAACTGCCAATGACAGCGACCGGTAAGGTCTCCAAACTGACCTTGAGAAAAAATTTCGCGGAAGGTGCCGAATGACGCCCGAAACCCTGTTCGGCCTGGCCGGCAAGACCGCTCTCGTGACCGGTGGTGCGACCGGGGTCGGCCGCATGGCCGCCGAAGGCCTGATCGCGGCGGGCGCGCGCGTCCTGGTCGCCAGCCGCAAGGAAGACGCCTGTAAGGCGGCCGCCGCCGACCTCAACGAACTTGGATATTCCGGTAAGGCGGAGGGCTTTGCCGGGGATGTTTCGACGGAAGAAGGCATTGCGTCTCTGGCGGAGGAGGTTGGCCAGCGCACGGACAGTCTGGCCATTCTCATGAACAATGCCGGCACCAGCTGGGGCATGCCGCTCGGGGAGTTCCCGTATCATGCCTGGGAGCGGGTGATGCGGGTCAATGTCACGGGCCTGTTTCAACTGACCCAGGCTCTGCTGCCGCGTCTGGAAGCGGCGGCCAGCGACGATGATCCGGCGCGTGTGGTCAATGTTGGCTCCGTGATGGGCGAAACCGCCCATGGCGACCGGGCCTACAGCTACGCCGCCTCCAAGGCCGCGGTGCATCACCTGACCCGGATCCTTGCCAAGGAACTGGCGGCAAAACGCATCACGGTAAATGCCCTGGCGCCCGGACCGTTCGTGAGCAACATGACCGCCTTTGCCACTGCGGACGAGGACGTGCGGTCCAAGGTCGGCGCCCAGGTGCCGCTCGGCCGGGTCGGCCGGCCCGGCGACATTGCCGCCGCCATGCAGTATCTCTGCGGCTATGGCGGGGCTTACGTTACCGGCGCAATCCTGCCAATCAGCGGCGGCATCAATGTCGAAACCGGTCCGGATCTCTTCCAGGAGGCCTATTGAGTGTCGGTTGAGGTTTCGTCCGCACCGCTCTCCGTCGACGCGTTGAAAGCGCGGATCGGCGCGGAAGTTGGCGTTTCGTCCTGGGTCCGGATTGATCAGGCGAAGATCGACGCCTTTGCCGACGTCACCGGCGATCACCAGTACATCCATGTCGACCCTGAGCGGGCCGCCGATACGCCCTTCGGCGGCACGATTGCCCACGGGTTCCTGACCCTGTCGCTGCTGTCGGCAATGGCGCTGGAGGCTCAGCCGAAGATCACGGGAGCGGAAATGGGCATCAATTACGGCTTCGACAAGGTGCGCTTTCTTGCGCCGGTCAAGGCAGGCACCCGGCTGCGCGGCCGGTTCAAACTGGCCGCGCTGAGCCAGCCGAAACCGACCGAGCTCGACATCACCTGGGCCTCGACCGTCGAAATTGAGGGCGAAAGGCGGCCCGCGCTCGCAGCCGACTGGCTGAACCGGTTTTACCTGAAAAAAGAGGACAAGAGCTGATGCTGAAGGCACGATCCCTGCCGAAGGCGCTGCAAGGCCTGAGACTGCCGGCCGTGGCCGCACCGCTGTTCATCGTCTCCTGTCCCGATCTGGTCATTGCCCAGTGCAAGGCGGGCATCATCGGCAGCTTTCCGGCGCTGAATGCCCGCGACGAACCGGACGGTCCGGTGATGCTGGAAGTCTGGCTGCGAGAGATCACCGAGGCACTCGACAAACACAATCAGGCCCATCCGGACACTCCGGCCGCGCCCTTTGCGGTCAACCAGATCGTGCACCGCTCCAACGAGCGCCTGGAACGCGATATCGAGATTTGCGCCCGCTGGAAGGTGCCCATCTGGATCACTTCAATGGGTGCGCGGGTCGATGTCAACGAGGCGGCGCACGCCTGCGGCGGCATTGCGCTCCATGACGTCATCAACAACACCTATGCCCGAAAGGCGGTCGAAAAAGGCGCCGACGGGCTGATCGCGGTCGCGGCGGGCGCCGGCGGCCATGGCGGCCCGCAATCGCCCTTTGCCCTAGTGCGCGAGATCCGGGAATGGTTTGACGGCCCGCTGCTGCTGGGTGGCGCCGTTTCCACCGGCGAGGCGCTCTTGGCGGCCCGGGTGCTCGGTGCCGATTTCGGCTATGTCGGCTCGCCCTTCGTGGCGACCGACGAGGCCAACGCGGACAAGACCTACAAGGAGATGATGGTGGTGGCCGGCGCCGAGGACGTGCTCACATCCTCGCTCTTCACCGGCCATCCGGCGAACTATCTCAAGGGCTCAATCCGGAACGTCGGCCTCGACCCGGACAATCTGCCGGACAGCTGGGAGGTCAGCGTGATGCCCGACGACAGCCCGAAGCCGAAAGCATGGCGCGAGATCTGGGGTGCTGGGCAGGGCATTGGCGCGATCAAATCCGTTGGCCCTGCCGCCGCAGTGGTCGACCGCCTCGAAACCGAATACCGCGCCGCGTGCCAGCGCCTGCGCGACGAAATCTGCTAGGGGGATCTGATGGATCTTGGAATATCCGACAAGGTTGCGCCGCTGATCGATCAGGTCCGCCGGATGGTCGAGACCGAGATCGCGCCGCTCGATCAGGAATATCATGAGGAAGTCGGCAAGCACCCGTCCGGCGACCGTTTCCAGATGACCGACCGGCAGCGGGAGATCCTCGACAGCCTCAAGGCCAAAGCCAAGGAGCGCGGTCTCTGGAATTTTTGGCTGACGGACAGCGACAAGGGCTTCGGGCTTTCGACCGTCGAATACGCCTATCTCGCCGAGGAAATGGGCAAAGTCGGCATTGCCGCGGAAGTCTTCAATTGCAACGCGCCGGACACCGGCAACATGGAGGTGCTGGAGCGCTACGGCACCGAGGCCCACAAGGACCGCTGGCTGAAACCGCTGCTGAACGGTGACATCCGTTCCGCCTATCTGATGACCGAGCCGGACGTGGCTTCCTCAGACGCTACCAATATTGCGCTTACCGGGAGGAAGGATGGCGAAAGCTGGGTGCTCGACGGTGACAAATGGTGGGCGACAGGCGCCGGCGATCCGCGCTGTGCGCTTTATATCGTCATGGCTGCGACGGACCCGGAGGCGCACAAGCACAGCCGCCATTCCATGTTCCTGGTACCGGCCGACGCGCCCGGCATCGAGGTTCTGAGGCCGATGCATGTCTTTGGCGCCGATGATGCGCCGCACGGCCATATGCATATCCGCTTCACCAATGTCCGCGTGCCGCAGGAAGATCTGGTGCTCGGCGAGGGCCGTGGTTTCGAAGTCGCCCAGGGTCGGCTCGGCCCGGGCCGCATCCATCACTGCATGCGTGCCATTGGCCAGGCGGAAAAGGCGCTGGAGATGTTGTGCCAGCGGGCCATGTCGCGGGAGGCCTTCGGCAAGAAGCTGATGGATCTCGGCGCCAATTACGACATCATCGCCAATGCGCGCATGGAGATCGAAATGGCCCGCCTGCTGTGCCTGAAGGCCGCCTGGGTCATGGACACGCAGGGCACGCGCGCCGCCCAGCCCTGGATCAGCCAGATCAAGGTGGTCGCGCCGCTGACGGCGCTGAAGGTGGTCGACGAGGCCATGCAGGTTCATGGCGCCGCCGGCATCAGCCAGGACTTTCCACTCGCCGCCATGTGGACCCATCTGCGCACGCTTCGCTTCGCCGACGGCCCGGACGCGGTCCACCGCCGCCAGGTCGCCCGCACGGAGCTTCGGAAGTATTCCAACGGGAAGCTGTGATGGTGGTTGCTCCTTCTTCTTCTGGACCTGCACCGCCCACCTGCAGCCTCGCCTCACTCAACATCGTCATCCTGAGGAGCCGCGATAGCGGCGTCTCGAAGGATCTGCCGCTTGTCCTGGAATTTGCCGCCGATCCTTCGAGACAGCGCTGCGCGCTTCCTCAGGATGACGGAGGGGGGAGGAGAGGCACTGAGCAGGGTAACGTCGTGGCCGGAGGCCGCCACCCATGACCGCCTCCGGACAAGACCTCGATCTTTCCTCCCTCACCTCCTGGCTGGAGCAAAACCTGCCGGGCTTCAAAGGGCCGCTCATTGCCGAAAAATTCAACCGCGGCCAGTCCAACCCGACCTTCCGGCTGAAAGCCGCCTCGGGCGACTATGTCCTGCGCCGCAAGCCGCCTGGCGTGCTTCTGAAATCAGCCCATGCTGTCGACCGGGAATTTCGGGTGCAAAAGGCGCTGGCTGGTTCCGATGTTCCCGTCGCGAAGATGCATGTGCTCTGCGAGGACGACAGCGTCATCGGCTCGGCCTTCTACATCATGGACCTGGTCCGGGGCCGCAATTTCGACGACCCACGTGTGCCGGACGTCGATGCGGTGACACGGCGCGGCCTCTATGACGAGATGAACCGGGTGCTCGCCGCCATTCACGGCATTGACCTTGAGGCGCGTGGCCTTGCCGACTTTGGACCCTCCGGAAACTACTATCGTCGCCAGATCGACCGCTGGACCAAACAGTACCGGGCCAGCGAAACCGGCACCATTCCGGCAATGGACGAGCTGATCGACTGGCTCGATCAAAACGTTCCGCAAGACGACGGCCGGCGCACTTTGGTTCACGGCGACTACCGCATCGACAATCTGCTCTTTGCCGAAGAAAGTCCGGCCTGTGTTGCTGTGCTCGACTGGGAACTCTCCACCATCGGTCATCCTTTCGCCGATCTCGCCGCGCTGATCATGCAGTGGCAGCGGCCGCCGGGCACCGAGGGCCGCGGGCTTGCCGGAGTTGACCGCAAGACACTCGGCATTCCGGACGACCAGGTCTTCCTCGACGCCTACTGTGCCCGCATGGGGCTCCCGGGCATCGCGGAGTTCGGCTTCTACCTCGCATTTGCCTTCTTCCGCATGGGAGCGATCCTGCAGGGCGTGAAAAAACGCGCGCTGGACGGCAATGCCTCCAATCCGGATCTGGGCCTGAGGCTGGGGGCAAGCGTGCCGGAGTATGCCGCCGGGGGGCTGGAAGCGGCGAAGTCGGTTTAGTCGGGAACCATTGATGTTACAGTTGTAGGTATAAAAAACCGAAAAACCTAACCGTTGTCATCTCGGGCGGAGCAAAGCGAAGACCCGGGACCCGGTAAACGCAAGCTTGGGAAAAAACCCCGGACGCTGCGGCGTATTGGGTCCCGGTCTTGGCTGCGCCAAACCGGGATGACAAGCCGGGAGTGAGGTGCCGGAAACATAAGGCGAAGGGTTATCCCCGCGCATTCATCTCCGCAAACGTTTCCCCGCTCGCGGCCATCTTCCGCAGCAGCTCCGGCACCTTCCAGTAATAGCCGTCTTCCTTGGCGTAGTCCTCGATGCGCCGCACCAGGTCCGCCGCTCCGATGACGTCCGCCGTGTGCATCGGCCCACCGCGGAAACGGGGGAAGCCGTAACCATTCAGGAAGACCGCGTCGATGTCGATCGGCCGGAGCGCGATGCCTTCTTCCAGGACACGGGTGCCTTCGGCGATCATCGCGGTCATGAAACGGCTGACGATCTCTTCCGGGGTGAAGCTGCGCGGGCGCACGCCGGCCTTCTCCCGCTCAGCGTCGATGATCGCGAGCGCGTCTGGATTGGGCCTGGGGCCCTCGTCGTCATAGATATAAAAACCTTGACCGGTCTTGCGGCCGAACCAGCCGTTTTCGCAGATCCGGTCGGCGATCGGGATATAGCGCTCCTCGGCCGGGCGGGTTGCCGCGCGCCGCTTGTTGGCGGCCCAGCTGATATCGAGGCCGGCGAGATCGGCGACCTGGTAAGGGCCCATGGCAAAGCCGAAACCGCGCATGGCCGTGTCGATCTCTTCCGGCGAGGCGCCGTCCATCATCATGTAGTCGGCGGCCTTCTTGTAGAAGGTCATGATGCGGTTGCCGATGAAGCCGTCGCAGACGCCGGAACGCACCGCGATCTTCTTGAGCTTCTTGGCAAGCGCGAAGCCGGTTGCGACCACTTCCGGGGCGGTCTTGTCGGCAACCACCACTTCCAGAAGGCGCATCACATGGGCGGGCGAAAAGAAATGCAGGCCGATCACGTCCGCTGGCCGGGAGGTGGTGGCGGCGATGTCGTTGATGTCGAGATAGGAGGTGTTGGAGGCCAGCACCGCGCCCTGTTTGCAGACCTTGTCCAGGGTTCCGAAAATCTCGCGCTTGACGCTCATTTCCTCGAACACGGCCTCAATCACCAGATCAACGTCGCTGAGGGCGGTAAGATCCGTGGACGTGCTCAGTTTCGAGGACAGAATTTCCTCGCGCCCGTCCGTGCTCAGCTTGCCGCGCTTGACGGCCCCGTCGAGGTTTTTGGCAATCGTGTCCGTGCCCCGGTCGAGGCCGGCTTGATCGCGTTCGGTCAGGGTGACGGGCAGACCGGCCAGCAGCGCCGCCGTGGCGATACCCGATCCCATGGTGCCGCCGCCGATGACGCCGATGGCCTGAATATCGCGCGGTTCGGCCGAGGCCTCGGGAACCTTGGCAACCGCCCGTTCGGAGAAAAACGCATGGATCAGGCCGGCGCGCTGGGGGCTGTCCATGCAGGCGTTGTAGAGCCGGCGCTCCTCCGCCATGCCCTCCTTGATAGGCAGATGGCAGGCAGCGACCGCGTCGACGCATTTATGCGGCGAGAACAGTTGCGCCTGCGTTTTGGCGAGCTTGGCGCGCATCGCTTCGAGGGCGGCTTGGTCCGGTGCGGCTTCGATTTCCCCGGTCTTGCGGCGGGGCAGGGTTCCGGACACCAGATCCTCCGCGGCGCTGAGGGCGACTTCACGCGGATCGCCTTCGGCTATGCGGTCGATCAGGCCGTTCTCCAGCGCATCCTGCGTCGAGACCGGTTTGCCGGACGTGATCATCTCAAGCGCGAAGGCAACGCCGGCAAGCCGGGGCGCCCGCTGGGTGCCGCCGGCGCCGGGCAGAATGCCGAGCGTGACTTCCGGCAGACCGACCTTGGTGCCCTTGAGCGCGACGCGTGCGTGGCAGGACAGGGCGACTTCCAGCCCTCCGCCGAGCGTGGTGCCGTGCAGGACGCAGACAATCGGCTTTTCGCTGTCTTCGATGAAATTGCACAGCTCCGGCAGCCACGGATCCTGCGGCGGCTTGCCGAATTCGCGGATATCGGCGCCGGCGATGAAGGTGCGGCCCTTTCCGTAAAGCGCGATCACCTCGACATCCACGCGCTGCTGCAAGGTTTCGACGGCCTGCCACAGGCCGGAGCGCACGGCATGGGAAGCAGCGTTGACCGGCGGATTGTCCAGCGCAATCAGGCCGATCTTGCCGATGATTTCAATGGAAACAACGTCATTGACGGCGTTGGCGCCGGCAAGGGTGTCAGATGGCATGAAGTCCTCCCAGGGCCGCTTCGGATGAGCGGATTCGTGGCCGGATTGTCAATTCTAAGGAAGGCTTGTCAAGCTGTCCGAAAAGGCCAACCGGCGATGTTCAGGATTGGCGATCAGGGTTTTGGCGGCGCTTTGGGCGTGAACGCGCAGCGATCCGGTTTCACATCTACGAGAGCTGTGCCGTCCAGGCAGTCGAGGCCGCGCACGGTGAGGATCGGACCGTCGACCGCAACAAGCGTTACCAGCGAGGTGCCGATCGGATTTGGCCGGACCGGCGAGCGCAGGGCGAAGGTGCCGAAGGTGCTGTCGCTGTGGCCCGGGTTTTGAACCACCAGGTCGCGCCGTGCCCGGTCCAGCCAGTAAAGCAGTTCGATCCGCTCGTAATCCTCGATGCCTTTGAGTGCCGGCACCCAGGGCTCGAAGATTTCGACACGGCACTCCGGGCCGTCCGGCTTGCCCTGGCGCGGGCAGTCCTTGCGGTCTGTCCACGGCGTGTGGATCCGGCCGATGAAATAGAGACGGGCATCGTCCGGGTTCGGCACCGGAACCCTGATCTCATGCGGTCGGATATCGGTCATATCGTTTGTTCCAAATCAGTACCTCAGGGCGACAGCCAGCGGACGGCGCCGTGATGGTTAAGGTCATAGCCGCCAAGGGCTGCCGCCTTGTCGGCAAAGTCCTGGCTGCGCATGAAGGCAAATAGCCGTTGAAGCGGTTCGGTGAAATAGGCCTTGCGGTCCACCAGCAGGTCGAACTGTTCCTCGACCAGCGGCAGAAAGGTCAGCCGGAAGGGTTTGGCCATGGTCTCCAGCCCGAGCGCGGCGTCGGCCTCGCCGCCGGCGACCGCGGCGGCGGCATCGTTTTCGGTATGGGCCGGGCTCTTGGCGCAGGCCAGATCGGCTTCGCTGAGGCCGGCCTCCTCGAGCAGGCGGGCAAACAGAAGGGCGGTGCCCGCACCGGACTGGCGCAAGGCGATCCGTTTGCCTTTGAGATCGGCCACGGACCGGATGCTTGCCGAGGCTTCTTGCGAGATCAGCAAGCCGCGCTTGCGCGTCGCAAAGGCGATCAGTACGGCGTTCCGCAGTCCGTTTTGGTTGACGGTGCCGATGTTCCAGCCGGTTTCCTCGGGCAGGTGCAGACCGGCCAGGGCCGCGGCCCCGGTCTCGAACTGGTGCAGGCCGTCCGCGCTGCCGTTGCAAAGCGTTGCCAGCCCGCAACCGGAGGCGTGGATTGCCCAGTCGAGCAGCGGGTCGTGCGATCCGGCGAGCACATTAGGACGCTCGGTACCGGAAACGCCGTCCGTACCTTCGATCCAGGCTTTCAGCTCCTGAGCGGGAAACAGCAGTTTTCCGGTGATACGCCGGTGCGGGATCTCGTCGGCGGCCGCCAGGTCGTAGACCTTGCGCTCCTTGACCCTGAGCAGGTCGGCGACTTCCTTTGTGGTCAGAAATTGCGGCTGGCCGGCGTCCGGGTGTTTCAACATGTTGGCAATCGTCTCTCTTTGGAATCCGGCGAGTCACGCCCGCAGACCCGGATTCCATCTTTGGTCAGGAACTTAGCGGAGGTTGCGGGGGCTGCACAAGATCATCGCGACCAAGCGCCGGAAGCGGAACTTTTTTGCGGAGGACTGCTGCGGTCCGGAAAAGGCTGCCCGAATTACCGGTGACGCAACGACACCATTTCGTGACGCACTTGCGCAGTAGCGGTCAGTAAACAGGGATCATTCTATTTGAGACAGGTTTAAAGCCAACGACACTGTGCACGAAAACTACCGCGCCCCGGGGAAGATAATCTTTTCCCTGGGGTGTTCGTGTTGAGTAAAAAATTCCCGCCTATATCGCGTTGCAAAATATTCAGCCGGTAGCTGACTAAAAAATATACATTTTTTTGCATTGCCCCCTTTCCATGATGAAGCAATTTTGTTTTTCTATGCGCAACCGCGCTGGCCGGCTGCTCGGCGAGGCGAAAGCTTCCCGAGCGGTTTACGGGTGTGTGCTCAATAATAATGAACCAGACTTGGGGACAATATGGCGAATACACGGGGCGCTGCTGTTAAGTATGACAGCGTTCAAAAGAGCTATGACGGCGAAAGCCTGGTCGTAAAGAACCTCAACCTCGATATCCCGCCGGGCGAATTCCTGACCATGCTCGGGCCGTCCGGATCCGGAAAGACAACCTGCCTGATGATGCTGGCGGGTTTCGAACCGGCCACGCACGGCGAGATCTATCTCAACGATCGTCCGATCAACAACGTGCCGCCGCACAAGCGCGGCATCGGCATGGTATTCCAGAACTACGCGCTGTTCCCGCACATGACTGTCGCGGAAAACCTGGCGTTTCCGCTGCAGGTCCGCAATGTCGGCAAGGCGGATCAGGAAGCCAAGGTCAAGCGTGCACTGGAAATGGTCGAGCTGGGTGCCTTCGGCAACCGCCGTCCGGCACAATTGTCCGGCGGTCAGCAGCAGCGTGTCGCGGTCGCCCGCGCCCTGGTGTTCGATCCGGAACTGGTTCTGATGGATGAGCCGCTCGGCGCGCTCGACAAGCAGCTGCGCGAGCAGATGCAGTATGAAATCAAGCACATTCACGAGAATCTGGGCGTGACAGTGGTCTATGTCACCCACGACCAGACCGAGGCTCTGACCATGTCGGACCGGGTGGCCGTCTTCAATGACGGCGTCATCCAGCAGCTGTCGACGCCGGACGATCTCTACGAGGACCCGCAGAATTCCTTCGTTGCCCAGTTCATCGGCGAGAACAACAAGCTGGACGGCAAGGTGGTCGACATCCAGGGTGAGGAATGCCTCGTTGAACTGGATGACGGCACCAAGCTGAAGGCCGACAAGGTCAACGTCAACGCCGTCGGTGACAGGACAACCCTGTCGCTGCGGCCGGAGCGGGTCGAGTTCGACACGACTGACGACATGGACAATCTGGTCAATGGCCGGATTGAGGAACTCATCTATCTCGGCGACCACATTCGCGTTCGCATGAATGTCGCCGGCAATGACGAGTTCATCATCAAGGTTCGCAACCGCGGAGAGAAGCGCAAGCTGGATGTCGGCGAAACAGTCCGTGTGGGCTGGGCGCTGAACGACTGCAAAGCGCTCGACGCGGCTGGCTGAATTCGCGCGGCGGCTGGTTCGCGGCCGCCAGCGATAACGACGGAAGCAATCCGTTCAATCCTAAAAGAGGGAGCTAACTCAAATGAAGCTCAAGACTGTAATCCTTGCAGGTACCGCTCTGGCCTTCGCCGGCAGCTCGGCACTTGCCACAGACCTGACGCTTGTCTCCTGGGGCGGCGCCTACCAGGCGTCCCAGAAGGCTGCTTACGCTGATCCGTATACGGCCGACAACCCGGACATCACAGTGATTTGGGACGAGTCCTCCGCTGAAGCCGTGGCCAAGCTGCGCGCCATGAACGAAGCCGGCAACATCACCTGGGACCTCGTCGACGTGGTTGCGTCTGACGCCATCCGCCTGTGCGACGAAGGCCTGGCCTTGGAAATCGATCCGGACACCGACCTGGCCGCTGCGCCGGACGGCACCCCGGCTTCCGAAGATTTCGGTGACCTTCTGGTCTCCGAGTGCTTCATTCCGCAGATCGTCTACTCCACCACCTTCGGCTACCGTTCCGACGTTGCCGACTGGGGCGGCAAGGAGCCGGACGACATCTGTGACGTGTTCGATCTGGAAGCTTTCCCGGGCAAGCGCTCGCTGGAAAAACGCCCGATCAACAACATGGAATGGGCTCTTCTGTGTGACGGCGTCGCAAAAGAAGAGGTCTATGACGTTCTGGAAACCGAAGAAGGCCAGGACCGTGCGTTTGCCAAGCTCGACACCATCAAGGACAACGTTGTCTGGTGGTCGGCCGGTGCGGAAACCCCGCAGCTTCTCGCCGACAGCGAAGTCGTGATCGGGTCCACCTATAACGGTCGCCTGTTCGCTCTGATCGAAGAGCAGAAGCAGCCGGTGAAGATGCTCTGGGACGCCCAGGTGTTCGACCTTGACGGCTGGATCATCCCGGCCGGTCTTCCGGAAGACCGCCTCGCCGAAGTGAAGAAATTCGTCAAATACGCCACCGACACACAGCGTCTGGCGGATCAGGCGAAATACATTTCCTACGGCCCGGCCCGCAAGTCGTCCGCTCCGCTGGTCGGCAAGCACGCCTCCCTCGGCATCGACATGGCTCCGCACATGCCGACGGATCCGGAAAACGCCAAGAACACCTTCCTCTATAACTATGAGTGGTGGGCGGATTACCGTGACGACATCGACGCCAAATTCCAGGCGTGGCTCGCACAGTAAGCCGTAAAGGCATGCTTCGGACCGGGTGGGGCACGCCCCTCCCGGTCCTTCTCCAAGATTTGCGGAAGATTGCTTAATGAGCGACACCACCCAAGACGGTCAGTTATTGACGACGGCCGACGGCAAGCCGCTGAAGGCTTCCCTTGCCAAGGCGCTGCGCCGGGAAAAACTGCGCGCCCTCATGCTGATCGCGCCCCTACTGATTTTCGTGCTGATCACCTTCGTCGCCCCGATCGCGGACATGCTGTTCCGTTCGGTGGAGAACGGAATTGTCGCCGACACGCTTCCCAAGACCGTTGTCGCTCTGGAAGCCTGGGATTCCACCTCGGGTGAAGCGCCGGATGAGACGGTCTTTGCCGCGCTTTACGAGGATATGGTGATCGCGGTCGACGAAAAGACCCACACCCGTCTCGGCTCGCGCCTCAACTACGAGGAAAGCGGCATTTCCAGCCTGTTCCGCAAGACCGGCCGGCGCATCAAGCGCATGGACGAGGCCGGACCTTTCAAGGAACAGTTCCTCGACGCGGACAAGGACTGGGGCACAGTCGAGACCTGGCAGGTGCTCAAGCGGTATTCTCCGCGGATCACGTCTGGCTATTTCTTGAATTCTTTCGATGCCCAACTGACAGCCGACGGCGTCGAGATGAAACCCGAAGACGAACGGATCTACATGTTCCTGTTCGGCCGGACCCTGTTTCTGTCAATCGTGATCACGATTTCCTGTCTGCTGCTCGGTTATCCGATCGCATTCCTGTTGGCCGCTCTGCCGCTGCGCACGTCGAACCTTCTGATGATCCTGGTGCTGCTGCCCTTCTGGACATCGCTGCTGGTGCGGACTTCCGCCTGGAAGGTGCTGTTGCAGCAACAGGGGGTGATCAACGACTTCCTTGTCTGGACGGGTCTTATCAGTGAGGCAGGACGCCTTGTGATGATCAACAACCAGACCGGCACGATCATCGCCATGACGCATATTCTGCTGCCGTTCATGATCCTGCCGCTCTATTCGGTGATGAAGACCATTTCGCCGACTTACGTCCGTGCGGCCAAGAGCCTTGGCGCCAATGACTGGATCTCCTTCTGGCGGGTCTATTTTCCGCAATCCGTGCCGGGAATCGGCGCGGGCGCGGTGCTCGTCTTCATCCTGTCGATCGGCTACTACATCACTCCGGAGCTGGTCGGCGGCACATCGGGCATCTTCATCTCCAACCGGATTGCCTATCACATCTCGTCGTCGCTCAACTGGGGCCTCGCGGCTGCGCTCGGAACCCTGCTTCTGGTCGCCGTGATGGTGCTGTTCGTGGTCTATGACAAGATTGTCGGCATCGACAACGTGAAGCTCGGATAGGAGGACGATATGAGCGCACTTCCCCCATATGCGTCCCCCTTGCAGCGGACCTGGTACTATTCCTTCCGGATCATCTGCGGACTGATCTTCTTTTTCCTGATCTTTCCGATCCTGGTAATCCTGCCGCTCAGCTTCAACGCACAGGACTTCTTCACCTTCACCAAGGAAATGCTGGCCCTCGACCCGGCCGGCTATTCCTTCAAGCACTATCAAGACTTCTTCACCAACCCGGACTGGCAGCAGGCGCTGACCAATTCCGTGATGATCGCGCCGGTCGCGACCGTCTTGGCGACCAGCTTCGGCACGCTGGCGGCCATCGGCCTGTCCCAGTCCCACGTGCCGTACAAGCCGGCGATCATGGCGGTGCTGATCTCGCCGATGATCGTGCCGCTGATCATTTCCGCCGCGGGCATGTATTTCTTCTATTCCCGCATCGGTCTGCAGGGCACCTATTGGGGCGTCGTTCTGGCCCATGCCGCCCTTGGCACGCCTTTCGTCATCATCACGGTGACGGCGACCCTGGTCGGCTTCGACCGGTCGCTGGTGCGGGCTGCCGCCAATCTCGGTGCCAACCCGGTGACCACCTTCTTCAAGGTGCAGATGCCTCTGATCGTGCCGGGCGTCGTATCCGGAGCATTGTTCGCCTTTATCACGTCTTTCGACGAGGTCGTGGTGGTGCTATTTCTGGGCTCTGCGGGTCAGAAGACATTGCCGTGGCAGATGTTCACCGGCCTGCGCGAACAGATTTCACCGACCATTCTGGCGGTGGCTTCGCTGATGGTGGCGATCTCGATCTGCCTCCTGACGGTCCTGGAGCTGCTGCGCCGGCGGTCGGAACGACTGAGAGGTTTGTCGCCGGGCTGATCCGGCACGGGCCGGGCGACCGGCCACAGCTGCTTTCATCATGAACCGGTGGCGGAACGCCAGTCGCCGGGTGGAGATCAGGATCTCCCGGTAGCAAGACAATCAGATATTGGGCCTGGCGGGCCGGCTTCTTTCCAGAAGCCGGCCCGTTTTCTGTTTGGGACCCGGAAATGAAAAGACACTTGAGGATCGAAATCGAAAGGAGCCTCCCATGAGCAACGACATGATCCGCATCTATGAAATGAACAACGGCGAGAAAGCCTTTTCGCCTTTCTCGCCGGGTGAAATGAACAACCGGCAGAAAAAGCTGCGCAAGCTGATGGCGGACCGCGGCGTCGACGCGGCGCTGTTCACCTCCTATCACAACATCTGCTACTACTCCGGCTTCCTCTATTGCTACTTCGGCCGCAAATACGGCTTCCTGGTGACCCAGGACAAGGCAACCACCATCGCGGCCGGCATTGACGGCGGCCAGCCCTGGCGCCGCACCCATGGCGATACGGTCATCTACACCGACTGGCGCCGGGACAATTATTTCCATGCGATTCAGTCGCTGCTCGGACTGCCGAACCCCGCCATCAAGCGCGTTGGCATCGAGTTCGACCACGTCTCACTGGATCTGAAAAAGCAGCTGGAAGATGCGCTTCCGGGGGTTGAGCTGGTCGATATCGCGGCCGATGCAATGGCACAGCGCACGATCAAGAGCGCGGAAGAGCATGTCCTGATCCGGGAAGGTGCCCGTGTCTGCGACGTCGGCGGCGCGGCGCTGGTGGAGGCGGTTCAGGCCGGCGTTCCGGAACACGAAGTGGCGATCGCCTCGACCAACGCCATGATCCGCGAGATCGCCAAGTCTTTCCCCTTCGTGGAGCTGATGGACACCTGGACCTGGTTCCAGTCCGGCATCAACACGGACGGGGCACACAATCCGGTGACCAACAAGAAGGTCGAGGCCGGCGATATCCTGAGCCTCAACTGCTTTCCGATGATCTTCGGCTATTACACCGCACTGGAACGCACGCTCTTCTGCGAACACGCCTCGGACGAGCACCTGCGGCTCTGGGAAATCAACTGCCTTGTCCACCGGGAGGGCCTGAAGCTGATCAAGCCGGGCGCGCGTTGCTGCGACATCGCAACGGAGCTCAATGACATCTACCGCAGCCACGATCTCCTGAAATACCGCAGCTTCGGTTACGGTCATTCCTTCGGGGTGCTCAGCCATTATTACGGCCGCGAAGCCTCGGTCGAACTGCGCGAGGATGTCGAGACAGTCCTGGAGCCGGGCATGGTGGTGTCAATGGAGCCGATGATCATGATCCCGCAAGGAGAGGCGGGGGCCGGCGGCTACCGCGAGCACGACATCCTGATCGTGACGGAAACCGGCGCCGACAACATCACCGGATTCCCCTTCGGCCCGGAACACAACATCATTCCGAAGCGATAAGACGGCGAAATTTATTGCAACGCGACCGGCCGGCCTGAAAAGGCCGTCCTGTCAGTCTTTTCGGGACTGATCTCTTCCCCGCAGGTTCGAAGACGTGACTCTCATGGAGACGGTGGCGTCGTTCGCCTGTTTGGCCTGTGGATCTGTAAGCCCCCGAGATTGCTGCGATTTTCGACCCGATTGGCAGTCTTTTTCCCTGAACTGACCTAGACGGCACCGTGATTGGCAAGCTCGAAAAACCCCGCGGTCCCAGAAACAATCAGAATTGAAAAATAAAACCTCTGGAGCATCCAACACGGCGCGCCGGGTGAAAATGTCATCCTGCTGAAACAAAAGAGACTTCTATATTGTCGGAACTTCGGGGACCGACATGCCTGACCTTTATAAGCCGCACAAACTCTCGTGTATTCAGAATATTCAGGCCATCGGCGGTCAGCACTATCTCTACGCCACCGTCTTTTTCGGATTCGATCTGACCGACCCCGAATCCGTCCTGAGCGAGGCGGTCTATACGGAAACGGCCATGTCGAACCTGCCGATGGGCGGCTTTCTCGACATGGGGTTTCCGAAGGGCCGGCCGGAGGTCCTGATCGCGGGCGAAGCCCGTGCGCCGGAAGGATCGACGGTGCAGGCGCAGGAGATCGGCTTTGCCGTCGGCACGGTGAAGAAACGGGCCATGGTGTTCGGCGACCGTCACTGGGTTCGGGACAATGGCGATGTCAAGCTGACTTCTGCGGAGCCCTACGCCGCAATGCCGCTGACCGCGGACCGGGCTTTCGGCAACGAGACCCACCCTGTCAATCCGGCGGGAAAGGGGGCAAATCCGCACTACATCCTGGAGCAATTCGGCTATGCGCCGTTGCCCAACATCGAAAACCCGGACAGGCTGATCAAGACATTGACGGATCTGCCGGAGCCGGTTCTGTTCGGCCCGCTTGGTCATGAGCATCCCTTGCGCAGGTCGAAAGTTGGCCAGCCGAGCTGGGACTGGATCAGGACGTCCTTTCCCGAACCGCCGCCCGGTTTCGACAGGGCCTATTACAATGTGGCGCCGGGCGACCAGCGCCTCGGCACGGCCCTGGTAGGAAACGAAGACTTTGCCGTCTGGGGCATGTCCGCGCAGCATCCCGTGATCCGGTCGCGCCTGCCCGGCCTGCGCGTGCGTCTCTTTGCCGTTCACGACACAAAGGCGAACCACCTGACCGAAATCGGCACGCGCATTGAAACGCTGTGGTTGTTCGGCAGCTCTGAGATCGGTGGGCTGTATCATCGCGGCGTTCTGAGGATCGCCGATGAAAAGGCATCCGACGTGGTGGCTCTGATTTTCGGCGCTGAAAGGATGACAGACGCGCCCCGGGATCCGTCCTATTACGCCGGGATCTACCGGCTGCGGACCGACTCGACCGAAGGGGCGCTGCATACGCTCAATGACAGCCAGCTCATGCCCGAGCTGAAGGACGCGGACCGCGAGGCCATGGACGCCCGCTCCACCGCCTTCAGCGAGGAAATCGCCCGGAAATTCGAAAAGAAAATCCAGTTCGAACATGCCGACATGCTGAAAAAGGCGAACATGCCGGCAATGCTGACGCCGGATGTGAGCCTGCCGCCTGTCCCGCGGCTGCCGCTGCCGGCGCCCGAGGATGTGCTGGCCGGCAATGTCGATCTGGCCGGCATGTTCAGGAAGCTCGGCTCGGCTGCGGGGCAGATGGAAGCCGATCTCATGAAGGGGCCCGCCGCAACGATCGCCAAACACAGAGCGGCCGGGCTGCCGCTGCCGGACGACATGCTCGACGTCGGCAGAACCATGAAGGCGGCCCTGCAGTCCGGCGACGCCAACGCCGCCAAGGTGCTGAAGGAGGCCGCGAAGGGGCAGTCGGTTGCCAGGGATGTTGCCAAATACGCCAGTGCCGCGGTCGACATGTCCACGGCCAACCCACCCGTCGCGACACCGCCCTTCGAGGAGGTCATGCCGGGTGCCGTGGAGGAGGCCCTGGCCAAGATCGACGCCGTCCTCGGCAAGATCGACCAGGGTGTGGCAGGCGGCGAAGGCGAGGAGCAGCTGTGGCAGCTGGTCCGGGCCCGGGCGCTGGCCTTGCCTGAAGCCGATCCGTTTTATGAGCTGAAGCAGAGCCTGGAAGCCATGTCGGCGGACATGAAAGCGGTCAGTGAGCGGCCGAAATCGGGTGAAATGGTCACCATCGACGAGGCGCTGAACGCACCGGAGTTCCTGGAGCCGAAACCGACCGATTTCGACAAGGTCCTGGAGGAACTTGCCACCATGCCCGCCAAGAACAAGGCCAACCAGGACAAGCTGGAAGCCATTCTGGCGGAGAAACTGCCCAAGACCGCCGGACACGACCTGCCGCCGTCGCTGGCGCTGGCGCGGCAGATTGAAAGCATGCCGGTCCCCAAGCCGGACGTGACATCGGTCGACGACATCATCGCCAAGGCCGAGGCGGCAACCTCGATGGATGCGGCCTCCTTTTTTGAAGACCTCGATGAGGAAGCAAAGGATTTCCTGCTCAATCAGGAACATGCCCGCTCCGCTATGCTGGAGGCGGTGCATCCGATCGAGGCCTACACGCCCGCGATCCGCAAACAGCTCGGGGATCTGGTGGTCGAACATCTCGCCAAAGGCGAGAGCTTTGCCCGCCGCGACATCGCGAATGCACACCTAGCCGGAGCGGACCTTTCCGGTCTGGACCTGAACGGCGTGTTCCTGGAAAAGGCTGACCTGAGCGGCGCCAATCTGGAGCGGTCCCTCGTCACCGGCGCGGCCCTCACCGAAGCCACCCTGACCGAGGCCAATGCCACTGGTGCCGACTTTTCGCGATCCTCCCTGTCGGGTGTCACAGCGGAACGGGCCTGCATGGACCAGACCCGCTTCGAGAACCGGACCTGGTCCTCGGTGAATTTCCAGGGCGCTACGTTCCGGGGTGCTGTCTTCAACCAGATCGTCTTCCTGGAAAGCAGTCTGGCGGGGGCGGATTTCGAAGGCGCGCATTTCGTCGACTGCCTGTTCCTGCACTGTGATTTTTCAGGGGCAAGGCTGCGCAACGCCGCTTTCGAGAAGACCATGATCGTCGAATGCGAGCTGGCGGGCACGGACTGGTCAGGCACCCGCTTCGACCGGCAGCTGATGACAAAGGTGACCGCACGGGGCAGCCGCTGGAGCAATGCCAGCTTCTCGAAGTCGACCTTTGTCGGCGCGTCCGATCTGAAGGGCAGCTATTTCAACGGACTGAAGGGACATTATTCGAGTTTCCTGGAGGCCAATCTGGACGAGACCTGTTTCCTCAGGGCGGACATGCGCGATTGCCTGTTCCTGAAATGCGAGATGTCCGGTGTCGACTTCCGGGCAGCGCGTGCCCGCAAGGCGGTGTTCAACGACTCCGTCCTGGTCTTTTCGGACTTTTTCGCCGCGGATCTGATGGAGGCGCATCTGAGCCAGTGCGATGCCAGATACACCAGTTTCCGCGGGGCCAATCTCTACTCGGCGAATCTGATGGACGCGATCGTGCAATGCGCGGATTTCAGCCAGGCCAATCTCGGACAAACCATCCTGGAGCTCCCGTCGGCCAATGACACTTGAGGAAATCTTTCACGCGATCAAGTACAGCCGGGCGATCTCCGACGAGGATTTCTCGCGCCGGACCTTCGAGGATGCGGTCTTTGCCGAAGCCGATTTTGTCGGCTGCAATTTTTCCGGCGCCCGGTTCAGGGGCTGCCAATTTGAAAAAAGCGCCTTCATCCGCTGCGACCTGCGCGGCGCACGGTTTGAAAACTGCCGGTTCTCAGAGAGCCAGGTGATGATGGGCAGGCTGGACGGGGCCGCCTTTCCGGGCTGCAGTTTCAACACGGTTGGCTTTCTGAAAGCTGGTCTGCAAAAGGCGGATCTGTCGAACACGTCCCACCTCGATTCCAGCTTCCTGTGCTGCGACCTGGTCGAGGCGTGTTTCCGGGACACGGATTTCGAAAAGATCGGCATGCTCGAGAATGATCTTGAGCGGGTCGATTTCACCGGCGCCCATATCTACCGGACCATGATCTCGAAAGCCGATCTGCGAGCGGCGGAACTGGCCGGGGCCACCTTCCATCAGGTGCTTCTCGTCGATGGCAATCTGAGCAACCGGGACCTGTCCGGCCAGACCTTCAAGGAATGCACGATGGTCGATGCCGAGTTGCACAAGGTGATCTTCCGCGGGTCGGAATTGACCCAGACCTCCTTCGTCAACTGCAACCTACGCCAGAGTGACTTTTGTGACGTCAACATGCCCTTTGCCATGCTGGCGGGGTCCAACCTGGCCGGTGCAAAATTCGAACAGGCCAACCTGAGCAACGGCGTGTTTGCAAATGCGGATGTGTCGGCGGTTTCCTTCAGGGGATCGCGCATGCCGATGGCCGTGTTCGACAACGCCACCTGCGCGGCGGCGCGATTCGACAATTGCGACCTGCAATATGGCGACTTTACCAACGCGGATTGCCGCGCGGCGAGTTTCGCCAATGCCAGCTTCAACATTACCAAGTTTCATGCCACGCGGCTTGGCAGCGCACTGCTGGACGGTTCCAGCGGGTCGACGGTCCCGACCGATGAAAAACGCCTCGTTGCTCAGGCCTACAACCCGAAAAACGTGAATCTCGACACAGACTTGTAGTTTCCGTTTCCCGTTGCTTGAGACAATTGCCATCGCACCTTGTGCACCCGACACGGCCTGAAAACGGCAGCCAAAGGAACAAGACATGCCGACAGTGAATGCTTCCGGACCGATCCCCAGCTTCGACGTTTCCCCGGTCGATCCGTTCATCATGCCGTCGGTGCCGCCCGTCCCGGCCGTCATGCCGGCGGTCGGGTTTCGGATGACGACCATCCCGACCCAATTCACCTTCTATTCGATTGCCTTCTGGTTCCACACGATGCTGTCGATGATCCCGGCCTGCATTGCCGGTCCGGGCCCGGGTGTGATCTCCGGCATGCCGATGAGCGCCAGCAAGTCCGGCAAGGGGTCGGCTCGGTTGCTCATTCAGGGTCAGCCTGCGAGCCGGGCCCTGATGGATCCGCCGCTTGAAAACGGCCTGACCGTCAACTCGGTCGGGATCTCGTCTCCCGGTCAGTGCACGCTGATCAATCCGGTCGGCTAGCGAAAGGGCTTCCAATGGTCACCGACAGAGCGTCCGCCGACGAGGTCACGTCCAAACACATCTATTTCGCGGTTCCGCTGACAGGCAACGCCGATGAATTCAGCGGGCAGTACCTGCGGCTGGAGGAATATGTCAGCGCCGACGAGGACAGCCACCTGCCTTCGGGAGTGTCCACGTCAGGCCTGACCGGTATCACCCTGTCGACCAATGGCCTTTATCTGGTCGACGCCGGCATGAAGCTGGAAGAGAGTTTCGGCAATGCGCTGACGGAAAAGATCCTGGGTGGCGATCACACGCTGACCATCGACAAGGGCGACTGGAAGCTCAAGGCCGCCGACGGTTCGATCACAATCGAGGCCAGGGACACCACGCCTGACGCCAACATCACGCTGCAATCCGAGGGTTCGGATCTCTATGTCCATGCCTGGTGGGGCAAGGTGACCACATCCGACAGCCGCGATATCAAGGACAGCAGCTCCAAGAAGATCACCTATGTCCAGCTGTTCGAATATTCGTCCGTCATTGGCGTCTCGACCAGCGAGAGAACGGCCTTTTCCTTCTCCTTCAACGCCCTTGGCGACACCTATTTCAAGGCGGTTGAGATCAAGGCGACGGCCACGGCGGTGAAGGTCATCTTCACCAAGTATTCCGGCTATTACGTCAGCTTCAACCTGCTCCAGGTGCTGTCGTTCAAGCTGGCGGCGAACTACCGCAAGACGATGGTTCTCTACAACAAGATGACGGTCCTGCAGATCTACGTCGAAATGCTCAAGAAGCAGAACGACATCGTCAAGGGCGAGATCAAGGGCGGCGTAACCGAAAATTACGCCGCTGCCATGCGGAAGAAGATGATCGGCTGCGGCGTCTTCACCCGGGTCAAGCTCTGATGCGCGGAGACAGGACATGACAACTCTCTACATGGGGGTTTCCCCGGCGAGCGATGACACGCTTGGTATTGAAAACGGCGTCTATCTGCGCATGGGCACCTATGTCAGCGACCCGGCGGTTGTCGATGAAGCAAGCCGTTTCCCGTCGATCTATTCCGGCGGGCTTGCGTCCAGTGACGGTATCTTCATCACCACCGCCGGCTCCTACATCACCCAGGCATCGGGCAGCGGCACGATCGAGATCGGCGGCGCCTTCACCCAGAAGGTCATCGACGGCAATTACAATACCGACGTCCAGGGCGGCGATGTCACCCTCACGACCGATTCAAAGGGCTTTTCCCTGACCGCCAAGAACAACAAGTCGTTCCTGGTGCAGTCCAACCATGTCGACGGGATCTATTTCGAAGCGCCCGACGGCAAGGTGTCGAGCAAGGGCAATGCCATCTACAACCACACTTTTGGGGCGTATCTGAAACAGGTGGTCGGCTCGACAAAAAAGATCGTCGAGAAGGAAAGCACCAATGTCAGCGTTTCCTGGGTGATCCCGCTCTATCTCACCGCCGCGATCAGCGCGAAAATCAGTTCCGTATCCCTGAAAGTCGCCGATGCCAGCGCGACGGATCTAAAGATCTCTTCCGGCGGCGCCAAGCTCGGATTTGTCTTCATGAGCGTCAACGTGATCACCCACGACATGGGCTACTCGGTCATCTATTTCAAAATGCGCGGCATCCAGCTCGAATATGCGGCCGCGAAAAACGACCTCTCCGGCTGGAAGAACCTGTTCAACGTCGCGTCGATGAAAACGGCTCTGGCCGAGTCGAGCTACACCAGCAGTGTCGAGGCGCATCTCGGCATTGAATCCAAGATGCCCGGGGCATAACGGAGAATCGCATGGCGTATTTCTATTACTGGAGCCCTGCCAGCGGTACCAACTACTTCAACGACGGGCATTACCTGCGCCTTGGAACCTATGAAAGCCAATGGGAACCCGGCAGCGCGAACATCACGGATGCCGCCGGTCATGCCGAGGGCATCTATTTCTACACAAATGGCGACTATACGCTGAAGTCGGCGACCCCGGGCGATGCCTATATCGAGACCGGCAAGGATGTCTCGCGGACCGTCAAGTCGGGTGGCTACAGCTATACCAACACGACGGGCAACACGACGATCACGCAGAATGACGGTGATGTGCTCATCAAGGCCGAGGGCAAGATCCGGCTGAAATCGTCGCATGTCGGCACGGACTCGGATTCCATCCTGATCAAGGCCAAGGACCACGATCTCTATTTCCAGCAGGCCGGTTACGCCAAATTCGTCGACACCTACAAGGAAACGACGGTAAAGGGCTTCACTCACAAGACCAATATAGGCATCGTCTTCAAGTTCTACCTGCTCTGTAACCTGTCCAACTATTCCAATATCGGCCTGAGCTACAAGACGGCGACCTTCGGCATCAAGGAAGTCTCGATCGGGGCGACCGGGGCGTCGCTTTCGCTCAACGGCAACACCTACAAGGCCGTGCTGGGCATCAAGTTCGGCTTCACCATCTTCGCCACCCAGATCGTCTGGCTGCACGAGGAATACGAGTATTACAAGAACGAGCTGAAGGTCTACGACCGCATCACCAAGACCGTCGACTTCAAATCCGAGATCGTGAATTCCGAAGGCGCGGTTCTCGGCGTTCGCAACAAGGCCGTTTCCGCCGATATCGGCACGGAACTGCAATGCTGACGCGCTTGGCAAGGATCTCCGGGAAGGGACAAAGAGCATGAACGAAGACATGTCAGCGACCGAAGCGTGGGATCCCGCCGCGCACGCGGCGCCGGTTGTTACCGCCGAGGCCCTGCCCCAGTCCCGGGTGTTAACCGTCGAGACGTGCGATGGCGGTTGCCTGGAGGTCTGCTCCGGAAAGGGCGAGACGATGGCTGCCCGGCAGGCGGTCAGCTGCCTGGTCACGCCCGTCGCCGGCGACCGCGTCCTGACGACCTTCGCCGACGGTCACCATTATGTGCTGGCTGTTCTTGACCGGCCGCAGGCCGATGCGCCCGTCAGCATCGAAACTCTGGGCGATCTTGTTCTCTCGGCCCGGCGCATTTCCATCAAGGCCGGCGTGTTCGATCTCGTTGCAGAAGCCGCCACTCTGGTCGGCCATGTCTTCAACAGCCTGTTTCGAACCTCCAAACGCGTTGCCGGCACGGACGAGACGATCGCCCAGTCGACTACGGTGAGCGCCCATGAGCGCGTCTCCATCATCGCAGGTTCGGATGTGCACAAGGCGGGTGTGTTCAGCCAGACCATCGAAAGCGCCATGGCCCAGAGCGCCCATACCGCCGTCGTCACCGCCAAGACCGACATCCGGCTCAACGCGGAACGGATCAATGTCGGCTAGTCACCCGAATCTGAAGTTCGTCTTATTTCCCTGCACACTCGGAACGAGATTCAGATTCAAAAGGGTGACTAGCAAGCATATGTTTCTAGTGTGGTTTTCGAATTTGAAATTCGCTTCGATGGTCGCTGCAACAATGAGGCGAATTTCAAATTCACCACACTAGGGCGACCCGCACACCTTTGTGAAACGCATAAACGTGCGTCCTTCTGGCCGGAACGGGGCGGGAGGATGCTGAAAATCTTGTCTGGACACCATGTCGAACCTGAATGCCCTCCTGGATGCCGCCACCAAGCATATTGAAAAAGGCGCCATCGACGACGCCGAGGATCTGTGCCGCCAGGCGCTGAGCCGGGCGCCGCGCAATGTGCGCGCGCTGAAGACCCATGGCCTCTGCCAGATCGGGGCCGGCGACCTGAAAGCGGCGATGAAAAGCTTCGAACTGGTCCTGCAGCTGGATCCGGAAGATGCCACGGCCTGCTACAATCTTGCGCTCGCCCAGCACGCGCAGGGCCTTTTTGATCTTGCGGAGCTGAATTTCGAGCGCGCGCTCAGCCTCGATCCCGAGAACGCCACCTTTCACGAGGCCGTCGCCGGCATTCTGGCCCTCAGGGGGCAGATTGAAGATGCCATGCGTCATTTGCTGATGGCGCTCGAGCTGAGACCCGAAGATCCGAGCATTCTGGCCAATATCGGATCGGTTCTGTCGCAGATCGGCGCGCTCTATGACGCTGTGTCGCATTACGAGCGGGCTCTTGAGAAGCAGCCGGAAAACGGTCCGGTGACCATGCAGCTTGCCCAGATCCTGCATGATCTCGGCGATCACGACCGGGGGCTCCGCCTGACGGAAGAGCTCTATCTGAAGCGGCCGCGGGATCCGGTTGTCCTGGCGGCTTTCGCGCATTCCCTGGCAATGGTCGGAGACCTCGAACGCGCTGCGGAACTGGTTGGCAAGGCGTTCAAGATCTCGCCTGATACGGTGAATGCGCTCGAGGAACATGCCCTGATTTCGGCCTATCGCGGCGATCCGGACAGCGGCATTGCCAAACTCGCTGGGCTTTTGAAGACGCAGAAGGACAATCCTCACTTTTGCCTGCTGATGGCAACGGGACTTGCCCGGGTCGGCAAGCACGCGGAAAGCGTGACGCTTGCTGAGGTCGCGCTGCAGGAGCCGGCGACCTGTGCAGTGGCCGCGACCCTTGTGCGTCAGGGCCTGTTTCAGCAGGGAAAATTCGCGGAGGCTGCCGAAATCATGGCGCGATTGGGCGCGCAGACTGGTGGGCTGGATGGTGTTGCGGCCGAGGATCCGGACAAGGTGATCATTCCACTCGAAACCAAACCCCTGGAGGCGATCCTGTTCGCCCGCTTCCTTGGAGACCGGCGCCCCGCGGAGGCGGCCCCGGCAGGTCAGACCATTTTTGCCCATGAACCGCTGATCCCGCTGCTCAACCGCATGAGCCACGGCCAGGAGATCCGCTCGCTGCGGGGCGAGAACCTGTTCACACTGGCGGAAAGCGGCAAGTCCTGCTTCCTGGCAAGCTATGCGGCGCGGCCGGACATAAACCGCTACGATCCCGCCGGCTTCGAGCCCTATCTGAGATCGGATTCCCGTGCGGATGATTTCTGGCGCGGGTCGCTGGCGCCGCTTCGCAAACCTTTGTGCGGCATCACCTGGGCAAAACATGCGCCGGCGCCGCTGCTGCGGGATGTTGAAGCCGGGCTCCAAGAGTGGCCGGGCTCTGTCTTGAGCCTGATGTGGGACGACCAGCGGGCGGAACTGGAAGGCAACAGGAAGATCATCGATGCCGGCGCGCATCTCAAATCGATCGAGATGCTGATAGACCTGATCGGCAAGCTGGACCTTGTCATCGGCCCGGATGGTCCCGCGACGCATATTGCCGGGGCCATGGGCGTTCCTGCCATCGTTCTGGTGACACCCGACAGGCAATGGTACTGGTATGCACCCGAGGGCCGGTCGCATTGGTATCCTTCCGTCCATGTGCTGGAGCGGCCCTGGGACGAGCCAATGGACCGCTTTGCGCAGCGCTTAAGCGAAAAGACCTCGGAATTGGCCGGTCTCGCCACGGTTTGAGTCGGCGACGCCTGGAAATCGGTCTCAAAAAATTCCCGAACCGCTCACGCCGGTCTTATCGGACCATCAATAATCATGTGATAACGTGAGGGTATCGCGCATGATGGAAGAGGTGCGGGAGCGGGCCGGATCAACCGGTCCTTGCATCCCGGGGGCCGCCCACCGTCAGTCCGCAACGCCGAACTGGACGGGAGTGTTTCGACGAGAAACGCCTGGCCGTGGGAGATAAAGTGGCTTCGGAACCGGAACGCTCATAATGCCAAAATTCGTTCCCTATGTGATCATAACCGGTGTGTTTGTGCTGGCCCTGGCCTATCTGCAATTTCGCGACCGGTCCTATCTGGAGGACATTGCGCGCGCGAATTTCCCGCCGCCGGCCGCGCCACGTGTCATCCTGCCGCCGCCGCAGGAGGCTCAGGGACCGCTGCTTTATGTCAGTGGCAACCGGGTGGCCTTCCGCACGGGCCCCGGCCTGTCACAAAAGGTGATCGATCGCTTCGACAAGGGCAGGACGGTGCGTCAGACCGAACTTCAGGGAATCTGGGTGCATGCCCGCGATGTCGACACCGGGCGCATGGGCTGGATATCCGACAAGTACCTGACACAGACCAATCCCCTGCAGACAACCGCCTCGAATTGAGGCCATCGGTCCGGCGTCCGATGGCGGTTTTCCGCCATGGCGGCTACAAACCGCTTGGGTCGCCGGAAAAGGCGTGATTAAAAGCACAGGGAGGCCGGAAATGAGTTCACATGACAGCATGAAACCCGCGCTGGCCAGTCTGGCCAGGACGTGTGAAGCCATTGCCAATGGCCGGTTCGACGAGGTCGACGACCTGTTTCAGGTAATCACCGACATGTCCGTCGAAGACGATATCCGGGCATTGGCGGAAACGTTTTCCGGCATGGTGGTGCAGGTGGAAGCCCGTGAGTTCCACTCCAGCCAGCTGATCGCCGAACTGACGGAAACCAAGCGCAAGCTCGAGGCGGCCGAAGCCAGGCTGCGCAAGGAGAACGCCGAATTGAAAACCCGGCTGGACAAGTTTGAAGTCACCTATGACAAGGAGCAGGCCAAGATGGAAATCGAGGAGGTCAGCGACAGCGATTATTTCCGGTCGCTGCAGTCCCGCGCCAAGGACCTCAGATCCCGCTACAAATCCTGACCCGACGACCTGACGAGCCGAGACACTCTGTGACAAAAATCATTTCCACCCATTCCTATCGCGGCGGCACCGGCAAATCCAATGTCACCGCGAACCTGGCCTCGGCGCTGGCCCTGCGCGGCCACCGGGTCGGCATCGTCGATACCGACATCCAGTCTCCCGGCATCCACACGCTGTTCAAGGTTGATCTGAACGGGGTCAGCCACACGCTCAACAACTATCTTTGGGGCCATTGCAAGGTTACGGACTCCGCGCTTGACGTGACCGCCAATGTTGTCGACGGCCAGGGCCGGTCGATGGTGCCCGAGGGGGGCAAGGTTTTTCTGGTGCCGTCCTCCATCAAGACGGGCGAGATCGCCCGGATTCTGAAGGAGAAATACGACGTCGAGGATCTCAACCGCGGCTTTGTCGATCTCTGCCAGGAACTGGAACTGGACTACCTGCTGATTGACACTCATCCGGGCGTCAACGAGGAAACCCTGCTGTCTATCGCCATCTCCGACACGCTGCTTCTGATCCTCAGGCCCGACATCCAGGATTACCAGGGAACGGCTGTGACCCTGGAACTGGCGCGCAAGCTGGAAGTGCCGCAGCTGTTCCTGGTGGTCAACAAGGCATTGGAGACCTTCGACTTCAACGAACTGGCGCAGCGGATCTTCTCCAATTACCGCACCCCGGTCGCCGCTGTTCTGCCGCTGTCGACGGATCTGATCCAGATCGGCAGCACCGGCCTGATCCGCACGCTGCAGCCGGAGCATATCTTCACCAAGGCAATTGAATCGATCGTCGACTCGATCGAGTGAGCTCGGATGAAATCCGGGTTCAAATTCATAGGCTTATCTTACATTCGAGCGTCATCCTGAGGAGCCGCGCAGCGGCGTCTCGAAGGAGCGGCCGCTTGTTCCCTAGTGTGTTGCCGATCCTTCGAGACGGACCTTGTGGTCCTCCTCAGGATGACGCAGTGGGTGGTGTGAGGATGGGCGAAAGGCGCCCTAGCCCGCATTTCTCAAAGCATTAGGTGCATCGGCCCCAAGAATCTGAGAACATTCTTTTGCAACAGAGAGTTATCAGGTTCTGATGCGGGGTCCGATGCCAACACACTGTATCTGCG